>CAYTPV010000003.1:271-525702 GCA_964440115.1 uncultured Oscillospiraceae bacterium
CGTCCGGCGACAAGCCTTACGGCGATAGAAAGCCTTATGGCGACAGGCCGTCCGGTGACAAGCCTTACGGCGATAGAAAGCCCTACGGCAATAAGCCCTACGGCGACAGACCGTCCGGCGACAAGCCTTACGGCGATAGAAAGCCTTATGGCGACAGGCCGTCCGGCGACAAGCCCTACGGCAATAAGCCCTATGGCGACAGGCCGTCCGGCGACAAGCCCTACGGCAATAAGCCCTATGGCGACAGGCCGTCCGGCGACAAGCCTTACGAAAAGAAGCCCTACGGGAATAAACCCTATGGCGACAGACCGTCCGGCGATAAGCCCTACGGCGACAGAAAGCCTTACGGGAATAGGTCTTACGGCGATGCAAAGCCCTATGAAAGAAAGCGGCCGTACGAAGAAGAGAACCGCAAGCCTTATGCGGATGCGCTTTCTGATGAAGAGACCGTACAAGCCCCCGCGCAGGCAGCAGATGAGCAGACCATGCCCTATTTCCTGATGGGACGCAACGCGGTGCGCGAAGCCATCAAGAGCGGGCGCAGTATCGACCGCATACTCGTCGTAGAGGAACAGGACGGTTCCTTGCGCGAAATCGTGGCGATGGCGCGGGATCGCAATCTTGTGATCCGGCCGACTGACCGCAAACGTCTGGACGAGCTGTGCATGCCGTACGGACACGGAGGCAAACCGGGCAATCATCAGGGCATACTCGCCATGGTGCCGGATATCGAATACGCAACCATCGAAGAAATACTCGAGCTCGCCAAGGAACGGAACGAACCACCCTTCCTGCTGCTGCTCGATGAAATCAACGACCCGTATAACCTTGGTTCCATGCTGCGCAGCGCAGCCTGCGCGGGCGTACACGGCGTTGTATTGCCCAAGAGGCGCGCCGCATCCGTAACGGCCGCAGTAGCAAAGGCGAGCGCGGGCGCTGTGGAATACGTCAAGGTTGCGAAGGTTGTTAATCTTTCCGTAGCCATGCAGCAGCTCAAGGACGCGGGGGTATGGATCGCCGGCGCCGTCATGGATGGCACACCCATGACGCAAGTCGACTTAAAAGGTCCGCTTGCTCTTGTGATCGGCGGCGAGGCGGACGGATTATCCCGTCTGGTGCGCGAAGGATGCGACCATCTGGTATCCATCCCCATGCACGGGCCCATGGACTCTCTCAACGCATCCGTTGCGGCCGCCGTGCTGCTGTTTGAGAAAAACCGCCAGGACGGTGCGAAATAACAGTTTTTTGTGCAGGTGCCAGCCTGAAAGGGATATCCTATGGAACTTGATCAGGAATTCCTGCCCTATCTGGATATGACGGACGAAGCGCTCATCGCTGCCGCGCGCGGCGGCGACCGTACCGCGGAGGATATGCTGTATGAAAAATACAAGCATTTCATCCGCGGCCGGGCGCGTTCGTATTTTCTCGTGGGAGCGGACCGCGAGGATATCATACAAGAGGGCATGATCGGCCTATACAAGGCAATCCGCGATTTCAACGCTGAAAAGACCGGATCTTTTCGGAGCTTTGCCGAGCTTTGCGTGACGCGGCAAATGATCACCGCCATCAAAACCGCAACCCGGCAAAAACATATCCCGCTCAATTCCTATGTATCTTTAAACAAACCGTTGTATTCTGAGGGCCCCGAACGCACGCTGATCGATGTGATCAGCGTTGCGCGCGTGAGCGACCCCGAAGAAAACTTCATCAGTCAGGAAGCATACGCCGATATGGAGCAAAAGCTGAGGTCATCCCTTTCCCCTCTGGAAAGGGACTGCCTTGCGCTGTACCTGGAAGGTCGGTCGTATGTGGAAATTGCCGGTATTTTGAAACGACCCACAAAAACAATAGACAACGCGCTGCAGCGAGTGAAGCATAAGCTTGAAAAGCAAATGGAAGGGCAATAACCAAGGAGCGGCCTTATGCATGAAGGGCACAGACAGCGCCTGCGGGAACGGTATGTCAATACGGGTCTCGACGGTTTTCAGGAGCATGAGCTGCTGGAACTGCTGCTGACGTATGCCATTCCGCGGCGCAACACCAACGATATCGCGCACAGCCTGATCGCACGCTTTGGTTCGCTTTCGTCAGTGTTGGAAGCGGATGCCGCGGAGCTTGCCTCTGTCAGCGGCGTTGGTGAATATGCTGCCGTTTTTCTGCGGCTTATAGGCGACACCGCCCGCAAAGCCGCAAAAGCAGGCCCCCGGCAGACGCCAAGGCTGAATACGCCCGCGGCTGCCGCCGCGTTTGCAATGGATTTGCTGCGCACAGAGCGATACGAAAGCGTATATGTCGTGAGCCTCGATAAGAATATGCGGTTGCTGCACGCAGAACGTTTGCTGACCGGCACGCTCACAGAAGCGCCGCTCTACCCAAGGCGGGTAGTGGAATCCGCGCTCATGCACCGCGCACATTCGGTTCTTCTGCTGCACAACCACCCCAGCGGCGACGCTTCGCCCTCACAGAGCGACGCACAGGCAACAGAGGCCGTGAAAACAGCGCTCAACAGCATCGATATCCGGTTGTTTGACCACATCGTGGTCGGCAAAAACGAGGCATACAGCTTTTCACGCGGCATACGGATTGCAAGAGAGGACGCACAGGCTCTTAGCTTGGTAGATAATGCGCAGTCTGAAAACAACAACACGCTGCTTGCCGCGGAAAAGGAATAAAAGGGGGACAGGGGATGGACTATCGTATCAGGGCATCGGAATGGATGAAGCTGGCTGACTCCGCTGCGGGTCAGGAGCTGTCCTCACTTGCAGACAAGGATCTGGAGGAGCGCTTTTATACCGAGCTGGAATTCGGTACGGCAGGGCTTCGCGGCATCATAGGCGCCGGCACAAACCGCATGAATATTTATGTCGTGCGGCGCGCAACGCAGGGGCTTGCCGATTATCTTGGTACCATACCCGGCGCAGCGCAGAGGGGCGTCGCCATCGCATATGATTCTCGTTTGTATTCCGATACTTTTGCGCTCGAAGCCGCGCTGATACTCGCAAAAAACGGCATACGCGCATACCTGTTTGAAGGGCTGCGCGCAGTGCCGCAGCTTTCCTTCGCCATCCGGCATATCGGCTGCATCGCGGGCATTGTCATCACCGCCAGCCACAATCCCCCCGCTTACAACGGATACAAGGTATACTGGGAGCATGGCGGACAGCTTGCCCCCGCGCAGGCGGACGCCGTTCTCGCCGCCATGGCGCGCGTAGGATATTTCGACGCGTCACCCATGTCCAAAGAGGAAGCGCTTGCAAAAGGACTGCTGACCATGATCGGCCGCGAAGAGGATGAGGCATATTATGCCGCAACGCAGACTCTGCTTCTTAACCCCTCGCTGCTCAAGGAACGCGGCCATTTATTGAATATCGTGTATACGCCGCTGCACGGAACGGGCAGCATACCCGTGCGGGAGCTTCTTTCGCGCGTGGGCGTGACCAACGTGCATATCGTAAAAGAACAGGCTGATCCCGACCCCAAATTCCCCACCGTACAGGCCCCCAATCCGGAAGACCCGAACGCGTTTACGCTAGGCGCGGCACTTGCTGATCAAGTCGGCGCCAACGTGATACTGGCCACCGACCCGGACGCAGACAGGCTGGGCATCGCCGTACGGGACAAAGACGGCAGGTTTTCCGTACTGACCGGCAACCAGATCGGCTGCCTGCTGCTCGAGCACATACTTTCTTCCCTGCACGCGCAGGGACGGCTGCCCAAGAACGCGCTTGCGGTGAAATCCCTCGTCAGCACGCGTCTGTGCGACGCCATCTGCGACAGATACGGCGTGCGACTTGAAAACGTACTGACCGGCTTCCGGTTTATTTCGGAAATCATCGATGAATGTCAGCGTACCGGCGAGCATACGTTTTTATTTGGCTTTGAAGAAAGCTACGGGTTCCTTGCGGGCGGCTTTTCCCGCGATAAGGACGCGATCTGTTCGGCCATGCTCGCCGCTGAGCTTTGCGCAAGCTGCGCGCAACGCGGCTTAACGCTGTGCGACGCGCTGCAGGAGCTTTATCGTACTTACGGCTTTTATAATGAACGCGCAAAGTCCTATACGCTGCTGGGTAAGGAAGGCATGGAAAAAATCGCGGCTGCCATGCGCGCGCTGCGTGAGCACCCCATACAAACGCTCGGCGGCATAGAAGTGGAATATATAGAAGATTACCGCACACGCAGGCGCTCGCTGCCTGACGGCTCAATGGCTTCACCGCTCCTGCTGCCTTCTTCGGATATGATACGCATACTGTTCAAACGCGGGGCTTGGATCGTGGTGCGCCCTTCCGGAACGGAACCCAAACTCAAGCTGTATATCGGCGCAAACGCAGACACCGAGAAGGAAGTCGACGTTCTGCTTGAAACTCTTCTGCAGGCGGCCGATCAAACACTATCCAATTTACTGGCGTAGTACGCAAACTGGAAAGGTAAGAAACATGGCCCGAAAATGGATTGCCTGTATCAGCCTGCTGCTGGCCCTGCTGCTGGGCGGCTGTGCAAAACAGGAGGAAGCCGAGAAGGCGCTGGATTTCAATGCGGCAACTGCTGCGCAGGCCACGCCCGCGCAGGAAGGGCAGCCGCCTGCCGATTCTTCAGCGCGGCCTGTTACGCCCGGAACGGGCAAACTGAAACTGACGGACAGCGTAAGTTACACATTTCCCGGAATGCTTTACGGCGCTGTGGCGTATACCAATACCGACGACGCGGCTATCATGCTGACGGAAGCTTCTTTCACGTTTACTTACGATGGCGGCTCGCAGCAAAGCACATTCCGTCCGGTTACTGCCGATTATGAAGCCATACAGCCCGGAGAGACGGCCTGGTGCACGCTGTGGCTGCCCATAGATGACACGGCAGGCACACCCCAGAATATCAAGCTTGAAGCCCAGCTTTCCGCATCGCGCACGGATGTGCAGCAGCAGACGCTTGTCGTATCACAGGCACGGTTGATACACAATTATCCCGGCTTCGCCACATTGTCGGGGGAACTTTCCAACCCCGGCACACAAGTCTGTGATCTGAATTTGGTATATGTCGGCTTTTATGACAAAGACGGAGCGTTTCTTGGGTCATGGCACTTTACGCAAAACGCGGTGCTGCAGCCCGGAGACAGCGCGGCATTCGTGGTGCATCTGCAATCGCTGCCCATTGAGGGGTTAAGCGAGCGGACGGCCGAGATGCGTTTTCGCGCCTTTGGAATTTAGGCAGGATATCATATGGCTTCTGATCAAGTGTTAGAAATTTGCCGCCGTGCGGCAGAAAGGAGGCAGTATGGATAAACGCGGTGCTTCGCGGACCCGCTGGCCGCGCATGCGGAAATATATGTGGCTCATCACATACGCGATACTGCTGTTCCTGCTGCTGTACCGCATTGACGATGCCTGGAAAGCGCTCACCTGGTTTCTGGGGGTGCTCTCGCCCATATTTGTGGGCATTGTGCTGGCGTTCGTATTCCATCTGCCGATGGATTTCTTTCAGTATAGGCTGCTGCGCAGCTGGGAACACCACCCCAACAGGCTGGTGCGCAAAATGTGGCGAGGTATCAGTATGTTCCTCGCCTATCTGTGTATATTCCTGCTGCTGGGTGGATTGGTCGCGCTCATTCTTCCGCGTGTGATAGACAGCATCACGGCTCTCGCCGCGAATTTCTCCACATATCTCAACCGATTTCAGGTATGGGCGGACGGCATGCTTTCTTCGGTTTCCGTCAACCCTGACATCAGCGAGCCGGTGAGCAATCTGTGGCAGCAAGGTATTACGATGCTGCAGGATATACTGAGCAAGGCTGTCAGCGGAGCGGTCAATTTTACAGTAGGCCTCACAGGAGTCATATACAATCTGCTGCTTTCTCTGATGATATCAGGGTTCATTCTGTATAATCGCAAAAAGCTGTTTTCCCAATTCCGGAGGGTTTCCACCGTGGTGCTCGGCGCCAAGAATACGCGGCGCATCGGCGAGATACTGCGCATGGCAAATCAGTCGTTCAGCCAGTTTATTGTTGGGCAGACCACGGAAGCGCTCATACTTGGCACGCTTTGTTTTGTTGGCATGAGCCTGCTGAGGCTGCATTACGCACTGCTGGTCAGCACCATCATAGCCGTAACAGCGCTCATACCCATACTTGGCGCATGGATCGGAACCATCCCCTGCGCAGTCATACTGATGGTCATCGACCCGGTGCAGGCGCTGTGGTTTTTGCTGTTCATCATCATACTGCAGCAGATTGAAAACAACTTTATCTATCCGCATGTCGTGGGCGGCGCAATCGGCCTGCCCGGCCTGTGGGTGCTTTTGAGCATCATTATAGGCGGCGGCCTGTTCGGCCTGTGGGGCATGCTGTTGGGCACCCCCGTTGCTGCGCTGTGCTATCGTCTTATTCGCATTTGGGTAGGCGAACGGGAGGATATGGTTGGCCCGCCTGAGCCTTAACGAGGGCGTTCTAAACATTTTATGAATTTTTATCCTCCTCGTTTCCATATATAATTCTTTATGATACACTTAGGAAAGCCGTTTGGCGCATGCCCGGCGGCAATATTTTTCGCGCCTTCCGCGCGACAGGGAAGGAGCGCTCGATTTGCGCATTCGCAGCCTGTTGTTGCTGATATTCGTTACCGTGCTGTGCGCAGCAGGGCTTTTTCTGGTATTTACACTGCATGACGGCTCTGCTGGCACGGGCAATGCGGGTAAAACCGGTATACGCATCAACGAAGTTATGACCTCCAATAAGGGTATGATTTCAGATGGCAACGGCAAATTCCCGGATTGGATCGAATTGTATAACTCCTCCGACGCGGATGTGAATATCTCCGGTTATGGTCTTTCGGACGATAAACTGACGGCTGCCAAATGGGCATTCCCTTCGGGCACTATCGTTCCTGCAAAAGGATATATTGTAGTGTTCTGTTCCGGCGACGCACAGGATGGCGCCATGCACGCCCCCTTCAAGCTTTCTGCGCAGGATGCGCTCATACTGAGCAACACCTCCGGCCATGTCGTGGACAGCATGCAGTTGAAGAGTGTCGCTGCGGGCAGTGTGCTCGCGTTTGACGATACGGACAACGCATGGAAGGAATTTGCTTATCCGTCGCCCGGTTTTCCCAACACGGAAGAAGGCGCCAAGCAATACCGCGACTCCCTGCAAACCACAACGGTCGATAACGGCGTGCGCGTCAACGAATTCATGGCGAGCAACGCCACTACGCTGCCAGGCAAACTGGGCGATTATCCCGACTATATTGAACTTATCAACACAACGGACAAGCAGGTGGATATTTCCGGCTGCGGGTTATCCGACGATGAAAACCAGCCAATGAAGTGGGTATTTCCGGCTGGAACCGTCATATCACCTAAAGGGCTTTTGCTTGTATACTGCTCCGGCCGCGACGGATGGCAGGAGGATGAACTCAACTCACCGTTTAAACTGCGCGCTTACGGCGAAAGCGTTGTTTTTTCCTCCAACAGCGGCGGCATTATTGACAGCTATACTTACGCTGAAATGCAAGCGGATCAAGCAATGGCGAGGGAACCGGACGGAACCGGGGAATGGAAATCCACAGCGCAGCCCACGCCGGGTTACCCCAATACGGATGATGGGTTCGCGGCCTTTTCCAACACCAGCGCCCTCCCAAAGGGCGCTGTGATGCTTTCTGAGGCGCTTACAAGCAATGCGGGTTCCTATACTGTCAACAATACAACGCCGGATTGGATAGAGCTGTACAACAGTTCATCCTCCCCCGTCAGCCTGAAGGACTATGCGCTTTCGGATAACCCCAACAACCCTGCGTTGTGGAAGTTCCCGGATATCACCATCAACCCGGGCGAATACCTGACGGTGCTCGCTACCGGAAACGACGTGCGCGATACGCAAAAAAAAACACTGGAAACCAACTTCGCTCTTTCCGGCGCGGGGGAACCGGTTCTGCTGTTTTCTCCTGACGGGGAATTGCTGGATAAACTGCTGCTGCCGCACAGCGCTCCGGATATCAGCTATGGCCGTACCGATGGCAAGCTACTGTATTACGCCACACCAACCCCCGGCGCAAAGAACGGCGAAGGCGCCCTGGGTATCACGCGTATGCCGTCGTTTTCCACAAAGCCCGGCGTATTCGACGCCGCGGTCAGTATAGAATTAGCAGCCGACGAGAGCGAAACAATTTATTATACGACGGACTGCACCACTCCTACTGCAAGCTCCTCCCGCTATGAAGGACCGATATCCATTGCGCACAACACCGTTATCCGCGCCGTCGCCATGCGTGACGGATACCTGACCGGAGGTGTGAATTCAGGCACGTATCTGTTCACGGCGGACGACGTCAACCATAAACTGCCCATTGTTACGCTGGTCACCGATCCGGATAATCTGTGGGATTCCAAGAAGGGCATTTACGCTTTCGGCGAAAATTACGACCCGGATCTGCCGTACGGCGATTCTCTGCTGACTGCAAACTTCTATCAGGGACGCGGCATTCAGGGTGAAGAAGTGCAGACACAGTGGGAGCGCCCCGCAAGCTTTGCGGTGTTCACCGACGATACGCGCACCGAGGCTTTCTCGCAGAATGTATCTATCCGTATTGCGGGTGCGTTCGGCCGCGGCCGCGCTCAAAAGGGTTTCAACGTTGTCGCACGCTCCAAGTACGGCAGCAACTCCATGGCGTATTCCTTCTTTGACAACAGGCCGTACACGGAATATAAATCGCTTGTACTGCGGCCCGGTGCGCAGGATCAGAACCGCGGCAAAATACGCGACGAGCTTTCCGCAGGCGTGCTTGAAGGCTCGGATATCGATATGCTCTATCAGGCGTACAAGCCGTATGTGCTGTATCTGAACGGCGAATACTGGGGCGTATATTTTCTTAAGGAAAAGCGCAGCCGCTTCTTTGTGGCGCAGCATGAGGGCATACAGGACTCGGACAATCTTGACCTGCTCAAGGCAAGCAGCCAGGTTTCCCATGGCAACAACAAGGAATGGCTGAATTTGATGGAATACATCGAAGACCACGATCTTTCCTCTGCTGAGAACTACAAGTATGTGGAAGAACGCATCGACGTCAACAGCTTCATGGATTATATGATCTGCGAGCTGTACGTGGGCAACTCGGATTACGCAAACATCCAATATTACAAGCTGCCGGGCGGCAAATGGAAATGGGTGTATTACGATTTCTGCTGGGGCTGGAGCAATATCAACCACCAGACCGTCACACTCCGGCGCGGATCTGCACCCGCCGCATCCTGCCTGTTTAATGCCATGCTGCAGAACGCTGACTGGCGCGATGCCTTCTGCAGGCGGTTCGCGCAGGTGATGAAAACAGTGTACGCCCCCGACCGCGTCAACGCGCTCATAGACAAGCTTTATGCAGATGTAGAGCCGGAGATCAAGCGGGAACGGGAAAAGTTCAACGGCGCAACATTCATGGGTATGGCGCAGAAGGCCGAAGTACTGGGCAGCTATGACTCCTTCCAAACCAACATAGCGTATATCCGTAAGTTCGTGCAGGAGCGTCCTGCCGTGATTAAGGCACAGCTCAAGAGCGAATTGGGTCTTTCGGATGCGTACATGCAGGAGGTGTTCGGATGAAATCCTTCCGGCATGAATTGAAGTATTATATCAGCCCGGCAGAATATCAACTGCTTTCACGCAAGCTGGCGCTGACAATGGAGCGCGATCAGTTTGCAAAAAAAACCGGCAAGTACTTTATTCGCAGCCTGTACTTCGACGATTATCAGGATACTTCGCTGATGGAAAAGTTCGATGGTACGGACAGCCGTGATAAATACCGCATTCGTATCTATAACATGAAAGATACGGGTATCAAGCTGGAGCGCAAGCACAAGGAAGGCCCTTATATACTCAAAAGCTCGCTCTCGCTTTCGCGGCAGGAATGCGACTCGCTACTCGCCGGAAACGTTGGATTTCTGCTCGGCCGCAAGGAAAACTTTGCGCATGAGATGTACGCGGCTTTCCGCATGCTTGCGCTCAAACCGCGCGTACTGGTAGACTATTGGCGGGAAGCATACGTATTCCCCATGGAGGATGTACGCGTTACGTTTGATATGGATATCCGTACGGCATTCCGGTCCACAGCGCTTTTTGACCCTAACGTTCCCACATACCCGGCTGTGGATGAGTTCGGGATGGTACTGGAAGTGAAATTCAACCGTTACCTGCCCGGATACATCCGCACGCTGCTGCAGCCAGTAGAAAACGCGCAGCGCAGCGCCGTCAGTAAATATTGTTTCAGCAGAAAATACGAATAGGAGGAACCTCCCATGCCCAGCCAAAACCTCACGGAGGCGTTTAATATCAAAGCGCTGTTCAACAGCCCGCTGTCGCCGATTCAGATCATTGTTACGCTTGTCGTATCGCTGCTGCTTGGCGGCTTTATATTCATGATCTATAAAAAGACCTTCGGCGGCGTGCTGTATTCGCGTACGTTTAATTTGAGCCTTGTCATGCTGACCATGGTCACGACTCTGGTGCTGCTGCTCATCAACAACAACTTCGCAATGAGCCTTGGTATGGTAGGCGCACTGTCCATCATCCGTTTCCGTACGGCAGTGAAGGATCCCATGGATACGACTTTCATGTTCTGGGCGGTCGGCGAAGGCATTGCACTGGGCGCACAGTTCTTTGATGTGGCGTTTATCGGCGCAGGCGTGATCGGACTTGTCATGGTGCTGCTCACGGTGTTCAAAGTACGCTCCAGCATGCCGTATCTGCTGATACTTCATTATCACGAAGGCGCGTCACAGGCTGTGAAGGGCCTGATTAAGCAGCTTCCGCGCACCCGTGTACGCAGCAAGACAATCCAACGCGACGGCGTAGAGCTCACTCTGGAGGTCCGTCTTAGGGATGAAGAGACCGCGCTGGTGGATAAATTCCTGCGCGTGGAGGGCGTATACGACGCAACCCTGATCGCACATCAGGGGGATATGGTCTCCTAGTCACAAAAGTGGCGTTGCCACTTTTGTGAGACCCTTCGGGGGAGTTCTCGCAAATGCCTGCGCCTTTCAGGCGCGGCCGGCATTTGTGCAAGGTGTCATTTGCGACGCGCATGTCGCCGCAAATGACGGATTATATGCTACAGCTCTTGAAGCTGCAAAAAAGACTGCTATGTAAGCAGTCTTTTTATGTATCAAGATATTTGAAATACGGTACTTATACCTTTTTCCCCATTTTTACCAACAAGGATGCGGGGCGGATGCTGAATGTGACAGGCGTTTCTCCCACCACTTCACCGTCGAGCTGCATGCGGGATGCAGGCTCGCTGTATACGGTAATCTCCTTAGCTCTGAAGTAGTGGACTTTGGACAAAGAAAGATGCTTTCCTTTGATAAACTTCATCAGCACGAATATGACTGTAAATATTGTGACATCGTTGATGACGCAGATATCCAGCAGCCCGTCCGTTGGGTCTGCAAGCGGCGCGACATTCATGCCGCCGCCAAAATGCGTGCCGTTGCAGGCAGCTACGATCAGCGCGTTGCTCTGGTATTCGCCCTCAGACGATACAACGCGCACGTGGCGCAATTTTAGTTTTGTCAGCGTGCGAAACAAGCCCAATGTATAGGCAGTCAGTCCGCTGAATCGTTTTTTATAACGCTCTGTATTGATCAGCACGTCAACATCAAAGCCAAACCCGCCGATGTTAAAAAACAGTTTGCCGTTTGCCGAAGCCGCATCCATCGGCTTGGTTTCCCCATCAAGCAATATATCCAGCGCTGCCGCAGGATCCTGCGGTATTCGCAGAGCGCGTACCATGTCGTTGCCTGTGCCGCAGGGAATCACGCCCAAGGGAATGCCGCACCCAACCATTTCCTGCGCGACCTCCCGCACGGTG
Source organism: uncultured Oscillospiraceae bacterium (assembly GCA_964440115.1). Classification (GTDB taxonomy): domain Bacteria; phylum Bacillota; class Clostridia; order Christensenellales; family CAG-138; genus JAEWWD01. Next base: position 12,112 of record CAYTPV010000003.1, read on the forward strand.
CCATCGCCGCCAACTGCCACGATACATTCGTGCCCCTGTTTGATGGCTTCACGGGTCAGTTCCAAGGCATGTCCTGCATATTCAGAACGTGCAACAGTGTATACTACGCCCTTGAGTTTAAGCAGTTCTTCTACCTTTTCAAATGCCTTTACCGAAGCGCCATTGCCCGCGACCGGGTTGAATATGAAATGCAGACTGGACAAAAGAATGTTCCTCCTGCCGAACTGTTTTTTCAGGTTCTATCATACCCGCAAATCACGATTTTGTATAGATTGGATAAGCAGATTGTAACATATCATCCCCGTCTGTTCATAGTTTAAGCTAAAATCGACGAATACCATTTTAATGCTTGACATACCGTGCGGGATTTACTATAATAATTCACGCAGCTTCTGAAAAAGCGCGTGCGCCCTTGGCTCAGCTGGATAGAGCGTTTGGCTACGGACCAGAAGGTCGGGGGTTCGAATCCCTCAGGGCGCGCCAAGTAAAAACCCCTAAACGTTTAGCGTTTGGGGGTTTTGCTTTTGTACATTCATCTGCATCCTCTTGATTATCGACATAAAGCAACGGCATGCACCGTGCCAAAAAACGAGCGACACAACAATTTCAACACATAAAAAAGGAGCCGAAGCTCCTTAATCATCACCGCGAAGAAGGTTTTCTGCATAATCTCTCAGGCTTTCAAGCGAATTGACATTCCCTGCACGAGTGCTGATTTGGTCACGCACGTAATCAGGAAGCTTATCGAAATACGCTTTTGCCTGGGCATCGTCTTTTAGCAGCGCATGCATATCCGGATATTTTTGCTCGAATACAACCGGGTCCTTTTGCAACATGTTTCTCACCTCAGATTTAGAATGTCCTGAACGATGAGTATTATGTCGGCAAAAGAACCTCGATACAGAAGTACTTTCTGACGTCCCGCACAACCTAGTCCGCGATTAAGCGCGCCGCAGCCTCTCTTTGACGCAGCACCTCAGGGTCTTCAATATATTCATCGAAGCTCTCGCGGCGGTCGATCAGTGTACCGGGCAGCAATTCTATGATACGATTGGCAACCGTCTGCATAACCTGATGATCGTGCGAAGCGAACAGCATCACCCCGCCAAATTCGGTCATTCCTTCGTTGAGTGCGGTGATCGCCTCAAGGTCGAGGTGGTTGGTAGGCTCGTTCAAAATCAGCACATTCGCGCCGGAAAGCATCAGCTTTGCAAGCATGCAGCGATTTTTTTCACCGCCGGAAAGCACATAGGCTTGCTTGAGCGCTTCTTCCCCCGAAAACAGCAGGCGTCCCAACCAGCCACGGATGGTGGATTCATACTGATCCCGCGAAAACTGGCGCAGCCAATCCACTAGCGTTAATTCCACACCATCGAAATAGGCAGAATTATCGGAGGGCATATAGGCCTGTGTTGTCGTAACACCCCACTTGAAACTTCCCTCGTCGGGCTCAAGCTCGCCCGCGAGTATTTCAAAGAGGGTGGTACGCGCGAGTTCATCCTCGCCGACAAAGGCAATCTTATCGCCCGGAACCACTACAAAACTGAGTTTATCCAGCACCTTTCGGCCGCCGATGGTTTTGCTGATGCCGTTGACAGACAAAATATCGTTGCCGACCTCGCGGTCGGGTTTGAAATGAATGAAGGGATAACGCCGCGATGAGGGCGCGAAATTATCCATCTGGAGGTTATCGAGCATCTTTTTGCGGGATGTCGCCTGGCGCGATTTGGACGCGTTGGCGCTAAAACGAGCGATAAACTCCTGCAATTCCTTTATCTTCTGTTCGTTGAGCTTGCGCTTATCCTTTTCCTGCCGGGCGGCAAGCTGCGTATATTCATACCAGAAATCGTAGTTGCCCACATACATCTGTATCTTGCCATAATCGATATCGACGATGTGAGTGCAAACCTTGTTCAGGAAATGCCGGTCATGCGATACCACGATCACTGTGTTGGGGAATTCCAGCAGGAATTCCTCCAGCCACTTGATGGCATACAAATCAAGGTTATTGGTCGGCTCGTCCAACAGAAGAATGTCCGGTTTTGCGAACAGCGCCTGCGCGAGCAGCACCTTTACCTTGCGCGGGCCATCCAATTCCGCCATCTTCTGCTGATGGTACTCCCCGGTGACGCCTAACCCATTTAACAGCGTTTCAGCATCCGGCTCGGCGTTCCAGCCATCCATCTCGCTGAATTCACCCTCAAGCTCCGCCAATAAAAGGCCGTCCGCGTCATCGAAATCCTGCTTGGCGTAAAGGGCCTCCTTTTTCTGCATAATCTCATACAGACGTTCATAGCCCATAATGACGGTTTCGAGCGCGGTATATTCATCAAAGGCGTAGTGATCCTGCCGTAATACCGCGATTCGCTCGCCGGGGGTTACGCTGATCTCACCCTTGTTGGGCTCCAGCTCGCCGGAAAGAATCCTTAAAAAAGTCGATTTGCCGGTGCCGTTGGCGCCTATCAGACCATAACAGTTGCCTGGAGTAAATTGAACATCCACGTTTTGGAACAGCGGCCGTCCGCCAAATTGAAGCGATATTCCCTGTGCGCTGATCATATGTTTTTCATTCGTTTCCTTATACTCATATTCGATTTATCATACCATATCCCCTGTTGCTTGCATAGGCAAGCAATATTCGAGCAGAAATCCGCACTGCAGCATACGGTGGAGAACCAGTGCTTACATGAACGCGCCGCGTTCAAAACCAGAACTAACGCCGTTTAAAACGATGTCAGTAGAGTTCAGTCTGATTTCGAACTTCGACATTTTTTTGTTCTATCGTCAGGGTTATTCTTTTATGGCATTATGTTTATACGGTTTGATAATCTCCGATTTTTCCCCAATCATAAGTAGCGTCATAATCTGGGTTTGGGGAGTCAAAGTGAATATACACGGGTGATTCATCGAGTTCCGTATGCTGCTCGAATAAAAATCTATCCCCCTGTCGCACTGCCTTCAACGCCAAAGGCATTTCTTCCATGAATATGCCGAACCTGACAGCGCTGCTGCCCACGTAAACCGACCCAATCAGTGCAGGACCTGACTGCGTCTGCTGCCATTGCAGCCTTACCTCGTCTCGCATGGCGTCAATCGCATCCTCGGCGTAGCTATCGCCGACATACAGGAACAGCTGCGCTGTGATATCCGAATGCGTGAGCGTATACTTTCTTCCTTCAACCGGATCATACGGCTGCATTTCGCCACGATATTGCACCAGTACCTTGTATGGATCAAATTTAAACACCACTATCCCCCCAAGCCGTATATTCTATTCCGACCGGGGCGAATTGGTTCAGGGGTTATAAACTGCTTAAAAAATGAACCCCGGACAAACCGGAGTTCATGTCAGAGCCATGATTTATTATTCGAGTCAGCTTTTCTGCCTTTGTGCCATTGCCTGTTTGCCCAAATCATAAATAGTGCAAACCTCGGCCAGCTTTTTCGCAAGCTTGGTGGCGGTTTCCATGCCGATCACATCGTCCGCCGCGCCTTCGGCCTTTCGATCCTGAGACCAGACCTTGCCGCCGGTGTATCCGCCTACCTCATTGGAAACGATGTTCATGCTGCGCGTTGCAAACAGGTGGATGATATCCAAAACCGTCGTCTCCTGCCCGCCATTTCGCGTGCCGCCCACGCCAATCGCCGCCACGAACTTGTTGCGCATCACGCCGGGAAAACAATGCGTGGCGGGGCGCATTCTGGAACAGAAGGCATGCAGTTGAGGCGTCGCCATGGTAGCGTATACCGGCGATGCCACAAGCAGACCGTCAGCCTGCATAATTTTATCAAAAAGCTCCTGCATATCGTCCTTGAGTATGCACCACTTTTTTTCACGTTTGCAGTAGCCGCAGTCACAGCATGGCGCGATTTGTTTGCCCGCAAGCGTAATAAGCTCCGTTTCTATGGTTGGATCATACTCTTTCACCGCTTGAAGAGCCTGCTCCAGCACATATTCCGTTGCGCCATGTTTGGGACTGCCGCACAGCCCGACGATTTTGACCATGTTTGCCTCCTTATGAAATACCTCTGCCGTCATTGGTACAGAAGCTTTTGACGTGTATAAACAAATCCTTTGTGATATCCCACGCTCAACAGCGCTGCATGCGGGTGATTCTCAACCGTATATGGCACATTTGCGCCCATCACATGTTTGCCGCCGACCATCACGCCGGAATAATTGAGCAGAAACTCATCCAGCAGGCACTCTGAAATCAAATTCCAGATATAGCCCGGGGCTTCCACGGAAACGTACGCTATGCCGCTTTGCCTGAGCATACGCAGTATGGCCGGCGTATCCGGCCTCTCTTCGCCCGCGCAGAGTATTTTGATGATGCCGTCGTCCTCAAACAAATCGCAGGACGCATCACAAACCCGATTTTCGCGGCCCAAATGCTCCGAAAGATACTGCGCTCCCTTGCGCGACGTGAGTATCACGGGGCGGGGATGCATATCCAATATCGCATGCTGCAAGGGTACGTCTGTTCCGTCCAGCGTTGCGATCATGCTCAAAGGATTGGACGTGCGCTTATGGAGGTCTTTCCGTGCCTCAATCAGATCGGGGTCCGCAATCTGCGCGGACCATGGCTGATCAATGCGTGCCCACAGCGTACCGCAGCCGAGTATCACGGCATCGGCATAAGTGCGGCAGACATTCCAGCCCCAGAAATCCGCAGTAGCGCCAGAGGGATCGAATGTGTTGGCTTTGGAAATAAGGTGACCCTCAGGGTTATCAGTATACCCCATCTTGCCGTCAAAGGAAAGCACCATGCAGCCATACAGGTATGGCCGGTCAGACGGGGCTTTGGGGAATACCAGATCGCCCATAATCGCGCGTACTTTTTCCGGCGGTTCAATGCCGCAGTTGGCCCTGATTTGCGTGAGCATATCCGGATTGGGGTAGCATACGGGGAAGCGAAGTTCTTCCGCGGCAAACGGCATATCAATGGCCTCCCTTCGTAAAGGGCTTGCCCATCGCCTTGGGGCTTACCGTACGACCGACGACGCTTGCAAGCACCAGCATGGTTACGAGGTAAGGCAGCATCTGCACAAGCTGATGCGGCACCTCAATGCCCATCGCCTGCAGACGAAGCTGTACGGCGTCCGCGCCGCCAAACATGATGGACGCCCCCATGATGCCGATCGGATTCCATTTGCCTACCGTGACAGCGGACCACGCGAGGTACCCGCGGCCGGAAGTCATGCTTTCCATGAATACAGATAATTGTCCAAGCGAAAGCGCAACGCCGCCCAGACCGCCCAGCAGGCCGGAAATAACCGTCGCGATATAGCGAAGCCTGATAACGGGAATGCCTAGGCTATCCGCCGCGTAGGGCTGTTCGCCTACCGCACGCATACAAAGGCCGAAAGAAGTTCTGTTGAATATATACCAGATTACCGGGACCAGCAAAAACGCGAAGTAATTGAGGATATTCTGCGAAAAGAACGAACCGATGACGGGAATCTGCGAAAGGCCGGGGATGGCGATGCTGCTGAATGCAGGAACCGAAGTTGGCTTCGTTGCATACACGACATTGAGCAGGTAGCTCGTCAAGCCGAGATACAGAATATTAATTCCGGTGCCCGCGACTACCTGATCCACTTTCACGGTAATGCTCAGATACCCGAGAGTCATGGCTGCAACCAGGCCGCCGCCCATGCCCATGAGCGCGCCGATCCAGGGGCTGCCCGTCAGATAAGAGCCGTACACGCCAAAGAAAGCGCCCATGATCATGATGCCTTCCATGGCGAAGTTGATGATACCGGCGCGCGCCGTGAACATTGCCCCCAGGCTGGCAAGCATGATGGGGCAGGACATACGCAGCGTCGCTTCCAGAAAGCCTGTAATGATATCCATTCCTTATGCCTCCTTTGCCGCAACGGGCGCTGCCTTGTTTTCGCGTTTGCCGTGTATCAAACGTATGGTGAAATTGCGGAATATCGATTCCATGAGTATGAGTACGATGACAAGACCCTGTATGACGTTTACCAGCGCGACAGGCACCTGCACCACGCGCTGCATGGTATTCGCACCCACGCGCATGACCGCAAAGAAGAATGCCGCTATCGTAACGCCGGCAGGATGAAGCCTGCCTAGGAGAGCAACCGCCATGGCGTCAAAGCCATAGCTCGAGCTAAAGCCGTTCATCAGCCGGTGATGCAGGCCCATGATTTCAATGCCGCCCGCCAGCCCTGAAAATACGCCGGAGAGGAACATTGCGAGTACCATATTCCGGTTGACATTGATTCCGTTTGTCCGTGCGGCGAGAGAGTTATAGCCCACTGCCCGCATCTGATACCCAAGAGGGGACTTCCAGAGAAGAAAATATACGATAAATACTGCCGCGGCGGCGATGAGAACGCCGGTATGCATGCGCGTACCCTTGATAAGGTACGAAAGCCATGCACCTTTTACAAGCAGAGGAGATTGCGGGTAAAATCCGGGCGGTTCGCGCATAGGCCCGTCCACAAGGTAAGCGACGAAGAACAGCGCGATATAGTTGAGCATGATGGTATTGATAACCTCGGACACGCCGAGCTTTGCCTTCAGATACCCGGCGATACCTGCCCACGCGCCGCCCGCGATCATTGCCGCAAGCATAGCGACCGGGATAAGCAGATAGCGTGGCATACCGCCGAAATATACGCCGACGATCGTCGCCATGAGGCCGCCCATAATAATCTGGCCTTCCGCGCCGATGGAGGTAAGTCCGGTGCGGTAACAGATGGTCAGGCCAAGACCCGCAAGCAATAAAGGCACTGCTTTGATGAAGGTTTCCGATATGCTGTTGATGGTGCCGAACGCGCCCTTGAACATGCTTTCAAACGCAATGGCGGGGCTTTTGCCCGATAATACGATGATTACCGCTGTCACCGCGAACGCTATCAGCAGCGCGATGATGGAGCCTATGGATTTTTCCAGCAGCGATACGGCTTTGCTGGGCTTGCGTGAAATTTCAAGCTCGCTGCTTCCTACTTTGATTGTCATGCGCCCTCACCCGCCCTTTCCTGCTGTTTTGTACCGCCCATCATGAGGCCGATCTGTGCGAAATCGATTTGGCCGGGAATAAACTCGCCCATGATCTGGCCTTCGTTGAGCACAAGCACGCGATCACATACGGAGAGTATTTCATCCAGATCCGCCGATATGAACAATACGCCCGCACCCTGCTCTTTTGCTTCGAGCAGTTTCTTATGGACAAACTGGCTAGCGCCAACATCCAACCCGCGCGTGGGCTGCATGGCGAGTATGAGTTTTGGTCCTCTTGTGAATTCACGCGCAATAACGACTTTTTGCTGATTGCCGCCAGAGAAGGATCGCGCCATAGCCTCCGGTGCACGCGGACGGACATCGTATTCTTCCACAAGCCGTTCTCCCGCCTCGCGCACGGCTTTTGAGCTGAATATGCCTTTGCGCGTATAGGGTTCCTTGTCGTAACAGCTTAAAATCAGGTTCTCGCTGACGGAAAAGTCCAGCACGAGTCCCTGTGTCATTCTATCTTCCGGAATATGGGCAAACCCCTGCTCGATACGCCTGCGGGTAGGGAGGGTCGTGATATCCGTACCGCTGCAGAGAACTTTACCTGATTCAACGGCCCGAAGTCCCATCACAAGTTCGGAAAGCTCCAGCTGCCCGTTGCCGTCCACGCCCGCGACGCCCAGTATTTCACCTTTTTTAATAGCGAAGCTGACATGTTTCAATGCGCTTGCGCGCTGATTGCCTTTTGCGCAAATATCGGAAAGTTCCAGAATATTGTCGCTGGCCGTAACCGGCGTTTTATCGTACTCAAAGGAGACTTTTCTCCCCACCATCATGGCGGCAAGGTCTTCCTTCTCCACATCGCAGGTCTGCACCGTGTTTACAAAGCGACCGTTGCGCAGCACGGTTACGCGGGCACAGATGCGTTTAACTTCCCACAGTTTGTGCGAAATGAGTATGATGGATTTTCCCTGCTGCGTAAATTGATGCAGGATAACAAACAGTTCTTCTACCTCCTGCGGGGTCAAAACGGCTGTGGGTTCATCGAGTATCAATATATTTGCGCCGCGGTAAAGCGCTTTCACCAATTCAACGCGCTGCTGCGCGCCGACGGAAAGATCCGCGACCTTTGTATCCAGTTCCAGCTGAAAATGATATGTATCGCATAATTCCTGAATTTTTTTGCGTTCCGCAGCCAATTTCATGGGGCTGAGTTTGCATTCCTGCCCCAATACGATATTCTGCAGCACTGTCATGGGAGGTACCAGCATGAAGTGCTGATGTACCATGCCAATGCCCCGTTCTATGGCGTCTTTGGGTGAAGACGGGCAATATGCCGCACCGGACACCAGCATTTCTCCCTCGTCCGGTTCATGGATGCCATAGAGTATGTTCATCAGTGTTGTTTTCCCCGCGCCGTTTTCACCAAGCAGCGCGTGAATTTCTCCGCTGTTCAGATCGAAATCCACATGATCGTTTGCCAGTAAATTCCCAAATCGTTTGACGATGCCCCGCATCTGCAGTATTTTCTCGCCCATAACGCACCTTCCTTTGCAACCGGCGGAGAAGAGTTTCCTCTTCTCCGCCGGAGGATGTAACGGCCGGTTTATTTTTCGAACGTGGACTTAGGCAGTATGCCCTGTTCCTTGAGAGAACCGTCAAGTATGCCCGCGACGACTGCGTCGATCTTGGCTTTGCCGCCTTCGGGCAGCGCTGCGTCATGTCCGTGGAAATCGCTCAGGTAAATCGCGCCTTCCTTCATGCCGAAGAGATTGAGGGAAGCCTTCATGGTGCCGTCCATGCCCGCCTGTACCATTGCCTTGATGAGCAGCTGGTTGCTCTGAATAGCGGAGACCATGATGGTATCCGGCGCAACTTTGTTCTGATCGCTGATATAGCCGATGTGCAAGATGCCCTTTTCCTTGGCAGCTTCGATAACGCCCAGACCGCAGCTGTTGGCGTTCGCGGAGAGCACATCTGCACCCTGCTCGATATACGTCATAGCCATTTCCTTGCCCTTGGCAACGTCCGTCATGGACTCGGTGAAGCCGGTCAGAACCTTGATGTTGGGGTTGATGTACTTTGCGCCAGCCGCAAAGGAGTCTACTGCGTCTACGATATGCGGCAGCGTCGTACCGCCGATCATGCCGACCACACCGGTCTTGGAATACAGAGCAGCGCATACGCCTGCGAGGAAGCCGGTCTGCGGCGTGTTAAAACGATAAGCCGCAACATTGGGCTCCTGGAAGCTGTTGCCGTTCATGACTGCAAACTTCACGTCAGGGAAGTCAGGACCAACCACCAGTGCCGCATCCGAGAATTCGTTGCCGACGGCGATAATGAGGTTGTATCCCTGAGAGGCATAATCGCGCAGAACGCTCTCAAAATCGGGCTGCAGAACGCTTTCGCTGTACGCGATCTGTGCGCCCAGATCTGTTTCCGCAAGCTTCAGGCCTTCGTATGCGGATTGGTTCCAGCCGGCGTCATTGATAACGCCCGTGAGCAGCATGGCTACTTTGTAAGATCCTGCTGCAGGGGCTTGGGTAGCTTCCGGAGCGGCAGGGGCCTCAGGAGCAGCTGTCGCTTCCGCAGCGGGGGCGGGGGTTGCCTCGGCAACGGGCGCGGCCGGTGTACAGCCTGCGAACGCGACGCACAGAAGCACCAGCGTCAGCAGTACGCAAACGAGTCGATTGGTCTTCATGATAGTACCCTCCTTAGTTGGAATGTATTGATCTGACGTTGCCGTCAAAACCAGCAATGGAACACAATTCACAAGCAAGCGCCTGCTCGTTCTTGAGCAGCTTTTCCTCATCCAGTTTGGTAAACATGCCGTCGTCAAGCAGTATTTCCCCGCCGACAGCGACCGTAACGATGCCTCGCGTATCCGAAGAATACACCAGCGTTGCGACAGGATCGTGCATGGGGCAGCAGCCCGGCGATTTTGTCGGATCAAACAGAAAGAAATCCGCGCTTTTGCCTGCCTCAATGGAACCCAGTTCGTCAGCAAGCCCAATGCATTTTGCCGCGCCTATCGTTGCCATTTCCAGCGCCTGCTGCGCTGTCATCGCGAGCGGGTCTGCGCTGTATGCCTTGTGTATGATAGCGGCAACCTTCATGGTTTCGAGCATATTATTGGAGTTGTTGCTGGCAGCGCCGTCCGTACCAAGGCCCACCGGCACACCGGCATTTAAGAATTCCGGCACAGGCGCTACACCGGAAGCTAGATACAGATTGGATACGGGGTTGTGGGAGACATTTACGCCGTTTTGCGCAAACCGATCGATGGCCTCCGCATTGCATTTCACACTGTGTACCGCAAGAAATCCGGGCCGCAGCAGGCCCGCCTCATCATAGTAATCGATGGCTTTCCTGCCATAGCGTGCGAGGCACACCTCGTCGTCCGTATTGGTTTCAAACACATGCATCATAACAGGGATGCTGTTTGCGGCAGAGAAGTCGGTGGTTTCTTTCAATCCTTCCATGCTGACCGCCCATGCGGCGGCTGGCGCAAGCCATACTTTTACGCGATCGCTTTCATACCTGCGTTTAAGATCCAGCACTTCTGAAAACACGTTGTCCAAATGATCTATAAGTTCGCGCGGAAACCGCGCGTCGGCCGCATAATTGCGGAATCCTCTTCCGTATATCAGGCGCATGCCGGTGCTGCGTACGGTTTCAATTTCAGCGTCAGATAAGCCGGATACGGGATGCACCTGCATGTAATCCGTCAATGTCGTGACGCCGCAGCGCAAAGACTCAAGCGCATTCCCATATGCGGCCGCACAGATATGCCGCTCACGGATTTGTACGCCCGCGGGGCCGATGATTTTCGGCCACCAATCCTCCAGCACCATGTCCCCGCCCAAACCCTTGAGCAGATGCTGAAAAATGTGCGTATGTGTATTGATGAGTCCCGGAAACAGCACCGCGCCTCTTGCGTCCTTAACGCTGATGCCGCGTTCGTGCGCCATACCGCGTATCACTTCGCTACGGTCGACGCATACGATCTTACCCTGTTCATAAAGAATGCCCGCATCGGGAAGTATGCGCCTAAGGCCATCCATCGTCACTACTAGAGCGTTGCAAACCGCTCCCTGCATATATCCTCCGTCGTCAAACCGCCATCAGCGGCTGAGCATGCTGATTTGTACGTAATCGTGATTAAATTTGTTATAGCTGTACGCCATGGGAATATCTTCAATGGAATAGTAAAGCTCGCCCATTATGATAATGGGGCTGCCGACCGGCACACCGATTTGTTTTTCTTCCACTTCTGTTGTGAGATAGGGTAAGAAGCGCATATGGCCGTATGCCATTTCCTTGCCGAAATACAGCCAGAAAATATCGAACAGGCTCAACGGCGTTTCAAAATTATCCGGTACCTTCCGAAACAGCTTTGCCGGCAGCCAGTTATCGCAATGCACGGCAGGCTTGCCGTCTGCAAATATCGTGCGTTCGTAAAACAGCACTTCTTCGCCTTTTTGCAGCCTCAGATCGTTTCGTATCTGATCGTCCGGCGTTACAAGCTCCATTTTCGCGACAGTATCCGTCACGTGATATCCCTGAGCTTCCAACAGCGCACGAAAACCCGGAAACTGGTCCAGCCGTTTGGAGGCCCCCAAAGCGCTCAAGTGGAAATAATTCCCCGACCCGTGTTTCTTGGTAACTATACCGTCCTCACGCAACAGCAGCAGCGCTTCGCGTACCACAGCCAGGCTCACACCCATACTTGAAGCAAGCTTACTTTCTGCCGGAAGCCGATTATTGGGATACTGCTCCGTTTTAATCAAATGAATGATTTCATCTTTTACCTGATCGCTTAGCGCACGATTGTCATTGTGGAGCTTTGTATGCAGCATGTTTTTTCTCCCGAATAACTTTAGGGGATGATTTGCTAAATTCGATAAAATTCACTAACTCTTTAACTCATTGAATGACTTTATGAGTGTATTATACTTTAATCCTTCGATGATGGCAATAAGGGCGGTATATAGTTTTTTGTTTGAGTCGCAGGCATGGAATACAACAAAAAAACTGCCCGCAGGAATGCGGACAGCCCTTTGTATTTATATTTTGCGGTGATTGACGTATGAGATGCAATTCAAAAAGCATCAATACGCAAGATTCTTCCACGGCCTTTTCTTAATGTGCAGCGTACCCGCGCGTCCGCAGAGTTCGTCCGCCTGCGCGCGGCAGCGCTTGAGCATGGATTTTTCATCGATGCCGTTGATGACGCTGTTTTCCATCACGATATTGCCGTCTATGATCATGGTTTCAACATTCTGCATGGACGATGCATATACGAGCGTGGAAACCGGGTGATGCATGGGGATGGCCTTGGCGTTCAGTTCCGGGTTGAATACAAACAGATCCGCCTTTTTGCCCGGCTCCAGAGAACCGATCTCATGATCGAGACCCACGCAGCGCGCACCTTCGATGGTCGCCATCTCGAGCACTTTGTCCGCCGTGATGATGGTGGGATCACGATGCGTCACCTTCTGCAGCAGCGCCGTGAGTTTGAGCACCTCCAGCATGTCGTTGGAGTTGTTGCTGGCTGCGCCGTCCGTGCCCAGAGACACGTCGATATTAGCCATGTTCATTTTGTCGACGGGGGCAACGCCGCTCGAAAGGTACATATTGCTGACGGGGTTGTGTGAAACCTTCGCGCCATAATACTTGATCATGCGGATATCGCGGTCGGTCAGCTGTACGCAGTGCACAAGCAGCGTCTTGGGCCCGAGCAGACCGTATTTATCGAGTATATCCATATCGTCCATGCCGTGCAGGGCTATGGTGCTTTCCCTGTCGAACATGGTTTCTGCGGTGTGCACGGTCATGTGCATATCCAGCTCGTCATACAGACGCTTGGTCATCTGCATGTTTTCCACGCTGGAGCCCCACGTGATTGCGGGCGCCATCCAGATCTGCAGCCTCCCGTTATCCGCACCATGATATTGCGCATGCAGGCGGCGGATATCGCTTTCGATTTTGGAGGTGGGCTGCATGATCTCCTTACGAACGCCGAACTCCTCGCCGCAGTCCATATAACCGCGGCCGAATATGCCGCGAATCTTCAGATCTCGGAACGCCTGAATGACGGCGTCGTCCAGCCCGTCCAGCGGGTGCGGGTACATGTAATCTAGCTGCGTGGTAACGCCGCTGTGAATTCCTTCAATGCAGCCGATCATGGCGCCGGTATAGCAATCTTCCGGTATCAGTTTGCCGCCGTGCGGATAAGGCACGTCCGTCAGCCAGTCCTTGAGCACCTTATCGTCGCCCAGACCCTTGAGGTTGGTCTGGAACAGATGATTGTGCGTGTTGATCATGCCCGGAAATACCGCTTTGCCGGTACCGTCGATGCGCTTTTTGACATCGGGGTACTTCGCACAAAGAGCATCGGACTCTCCAAGCTCCACGATGCGCCCATCCTGTATGGCCATCGCCGCGTTATAGAGTATCTCCCGCGCGGGATTGACGGTGACTATTGTCGCGTTTGTAATGAGGATATCCACCATATCCGACATCTCCTTTTCTTTATTCGCGCGACCCCCGGCCGCGCGAATATAACATTCGTCACTCGAAATTGAAATTACGACCGCAGTTACCCAACTATTTTGATTTAGAGGCCCGTGTAGACATGTGCAATATCGTTCTCTATACCGAGCTGATCCAGCAGCCGCCCCGTAAAATTGGTTACGAGCGACTCTACAGACTGCGGATGCGCGTAGAACGCGGGCATGGGCGGCACAACACTTACGCCGTTTTGTGCAAGCAGCAGCAGGTTGGAAAGATGGATAGCGGAAAGCGGCGTTTCACGCGGCACCACAACCAGCCTGCGTTTTTCCTTGATCATCACGTCCGCCGCGCGCTCTAACAAATTGCCGGATGCGCCGTATGCGATGGCATGCGCGGTACCCATGGAACAGGGCACGACCACCATACCGTCCGTTCTGAAAGACCCGGAAGCGATGGGCGCGCCGATTTCACACGCATCATAATACGTGAGCGTGCCGGTTGCCCCGATATAGGCCTGAATGGCGTGCGCCCGCTGTTCGTTATTCATGGCCGACAGATCCAGCCCAAGCTCCTGCTTTATGACGAGTATGCCTGCCGGTGTAACGGTGACATACACCTCGTTTCCCATGCGCAGCAGCTCGCGCAGCAACGACGCTGCGAGCACAGAGCCCGAAGCGCCGGTGATGCCGACGATATATTTGCCCACACCGTCCTCCTTGCTTAACCGGATTACTTCAGATAGCTGTTGAGATCCACCTTGGGATACGTGACGCGCTCATATTCACGGTTACTAAACTCAAACGCAAGCGTCGCATCTATACCCATCTTGGTCTGTACGCCGCGCGAATCCGAGCCGGGGTCCAACTCATGCCCCTGCGCGTTGTGTACGTAGAAAATGTCCTTTTCAGGAATAACGCGCGTAGACAGCGCCCACAGTACATCCGCGGGGTTGTAGATATCCACATCCTCGTCCACGACGATTACATTTTTGATGTTGACATAGGCAGTCATAGCGGCCATCGCCACATTTTTGGGCTCGCCGGGGTTCTTCTTTTTCATCTGCACCAGCGCGAGGAAGCCGCTGCCGTACGGCGGGATATGCACGGCTTTTACGCCGCTGGATACATACTTCGTATGCTTTTTCAAAAGCGGCTCACGCGGGAGCACATTGCCCAGATTGACATGCTCGAACAACCCGCCCGCGATGGTCTGATAAATCGCCCCGTCGCGGTAAGTAATGGCCTTGACATGGATTACGGGGCTCAGCCACGGTGTGCTGTAGTGGCCGGTAAACTCAGAAAGCGGGCCTTCCATCTCGCGCTCACCGGGCAGTATATCGCCCTCGATCACGAATTCCGCCGTAGCGGGCACGCGAACATCGGAAGTCAGGGATTTTACGACCTGCTGCGCTTCGCCGCGGATTGCACCCGCAACCTCCATTTCATCACCGGCATACCGAAGCCCCGCTCCAACATACACGACGGGATCGGCGCCTACGACGACGGATATGGGCAAGGGCTTGCCCATGGCTTCGGCTTTATCATAAAAGTCCTTCAGATGCCGCCACTCGTTGATCATGATGCTCAGCTTGTCCTTGCCCTTCAAGTGCATGCGCTGGAAGGACAGGTTCTGAGTCGTGCCCTCGGGGTCACGGCTGACGATAACGCCGCCCGTAATGAACGGGCCGCCATCCTTGGGCGCGTGCCGGGGAATAGGCAGTTTGTAAAGATCCACGTCCTCGCCCATCATGACATTCTGCTGGCAGGGCGCGTTTTTCACCTCTACGGGCAGTATGGGGTTATCCAGACAGTTTCCCAGGAAATCTGTGATGGCGCTTTTTTCGCAGCCCAGCGCCAGCGCGATGCGATCCATAGACCCGAGCATGTTGCCGACAAGGCCGAATTCCGAGCCTTCTACATGCTTCATGTACCCAGCGCCCAGATTGGCGCTTTCCAGCGTCGCCAATACGCTGCCGATTTCGAGCTCCCTGCTGACAGTTTTATGTATGGTCACCAGCTGCCCGTTCTCTTCGAGCACCTGCATGAAACTGCGCAGATCATTGATTTTCGTCATACAGCCCCCTTATTCTTTTGCCCAATCAGAATACTTGCCTTCCGAAACATCCAGAAACGCCTGAATTAACTGCTCATAGCCCGTGCAGCGGCAGAGGTTGCCGGAGATGGCTACACGAATTTCATCCCTGGTGGGGTGCGGGTTTTTATCCATGAGCGCCTTGGCGCTCATGATGAAGCCGGGTGTGCAAAAGCCGCACTGCAGGGCGTGATTATCCAGCACCGCCTGCTGCAGCGCGTGCAGCCTGCCGTCATGCTCCAGACCTTCGATGGTCTGTATACGCTTTCCTTCTACGGAAGCGGCAAGCACCAGGCAAGAATCGACCGCATTGCCATCGACGATGACGGTACATGCGCCGCATTCGCCCACACCGCAGCCCTCTTTGGTGCCGGTCTTCCCGAATACCTCGCGGATAACGTCCAGCAGCCGCGCGTTCTCGGAAATCTGCACGGTGATGGGTTTATCGTTGAGAATACAGTTCAATGCTATTGTCTTCATACGCTCGCCTCCGCTGCCTCGCAAAGCGCACGCTTTACGAGAGTCTTGATGACGGGTTGCTTATACTGCGTGGACCAGCGGACGCCGGTCGTTGCGATCATCTGCTCGGCTGCCATGTCGCCGCAGGCATAGAACAGCTCTTCACTCGGCGTTTTGCCTATGAGGGCCTTCTCCGCTTCCCAGACGCGATCGGGTACTGCAAACACGCAGCCCGGCGCGATACGCGCATCGCGAATAACGCCGCCTTCGATTTTGAGCGCGACTGCCGCGTTCATACGCGATATGGCCAGCGCCTTGCGGCGGCCCAGCTTGATGAACGAGGTCCTGTACCCATCGATGCGCGGGATTTCGAAGCAGATTGCCAGTTCGTCCGGCGCAAGGCTTACCTGGCCCGCCCCGGTATAGATATCCTTCACGAGCGATGTGCGTTCGCCGCGAACGCTCACCAGCCGGATGGACGCGTTGAGCGCTACAAGCGGAGAAAGCGTATCCGCCGCGGGAGAACCGTTGCAGATATTGCCGCCGATGGTGCCGTTGTTGCGGATCTGTTCCGCACCTACGGTAGACGAAGCTACGCTGAGCATATGCGCATGCTTGCGCAGCAGCTCAGAATGGTTGACCTCGGTGTGCGTTGCCATTGCGCCGATGCGAATGACATCGGGCAAAAGTTCAATCCCTTTCAGTTCGGGAATGGCGCCCAGATCCATCAAATGCTGCGTATCCTTCAGGCGCTTTGCACCTTCGCGCAGCTGCACCATGAGATCGGTGCCGCCCGCGTACGGCCGTATACTGCCTGCATACTGCGCCATAAGGGCGACGGCCTCGCCAAGCGATTGGGGTTTATGATAACTCAGTTCCTGCATGCCTCATCCTCCTACCGCAGTTTTTTGCCGAGCAGCACGCGCTCCAGACTCGCCGGGTTTTCGCGTATGCGTCTGCCTGTCGCATTGTATACCGCGTTTGCGATTGCAGCCGCTACCGATTCGGTGGCGGGCTCGCCCACGCTCTTTGCTCCGAATGTGCCGTTCGGATCGTCGCATTCGAAAATATTAACCTTCATGTCAGGCATATCCAGCGCCGTGGGTAGAATGTATTCATCCAGGTTCTGGTTGCGCACCTTACCCTTGTGGATTTCCACCTCTTCCATCACGCCGTAGCCCTGCCCCATCACGATACCGCCGTAGATCTGGCCGGAGATAAGCGCGGGATTGATGGCTGTGCCGACGTCGTGGCTAGCGGTCACCTTAAGCACATCCACGTACCCTGTTTCCATATCGACTTCCACTTCCGCGACAACGCAGCCGTAGGAATAGGTGGGGAACGCAACGCCCTGACCGGTGTGATGATCCTGTATGGTCGGCGGCGGCGTAAACCACTCAAACGCCGAAAGCTGCATGCCGCGCCACAGACCCGCACCAGTCACCGCGCATAGCGGCACTTTGTAATTCGGATATTGCGGATGGAAGAAGCTGCCGTTCTGAAGCACGATATCGTCCGCAGTCATATCACCGGCGATCGAACCTTCAGAGAGTCCAAGCTCCTGTTCCATCTTCTTGGCTGTAAAGTGCCCCAATTCAATGGCGTTGGCGCGCATGATGCCGTTGAGCTTGAGCGCCGTCTTTTTTACGGACTGCGCGCCCATGACCGTGCCGCGCGACGCGACCGTCATGCCGCAATCCGGTATGCCGTGCGTATCCGTACCGTAGAACTGTACGGTTTCATAGGGCACGCCAAGTGCTTCCGCTGCGATCTGGGAATACGCCGTTTTGAGTCCCTGTCCGTTTTCCGCAAGACCGGAACTCAACAGCACGGAACCGTCCTCGTTGCAGATGATCATAGCGCCGGATGCGTCCGGCGATTCCGCGCCGAAGCCGCAACCGCGATGCGCAATGGCCATGCCGATGCCGCGGCGCTTTGCGCCTGCTGCATGCTTGTATTCCTCATGTTTGCGCTCGTAATCCGTTTCCTTGAGCGTAAACTCCATGAGCTCGGGCAGTATCACATCCGTCACGACAGCGCCGGTCGCAACGGTAGCGCCGTCCTTCAGGCAGTTGACGCGGCGGATTTCCACTTCGCTCATGCCGATTTCTTCGGCGATTTCCTCGATGAACTGCTCCTGCCCGTAAAGAAGCGACGGGGAGGAATAGCCGCGGAATGCGCCGCCATGGATATTGTTAGTGAATACGCCGAACGTATCCGTCTTGATGTTGGGAATATGATAGGCGCCCGCGCTGTGCGCATTAGCCCGCCAATTCATGAATTGTGTCTGGTTGTTGTACGCGCCGCTGTTGTCGATCTGTGAACCTTCCCAAGCGATGATACGGCCGTCCTTCATCACGCCCGCCTTGTAGTGCAATACGAACGGATGGCGCTTGGAGCTTTCCAGGAAGGATTCCTCACGGGAGAATACGATCTTTACAGGGCGTTTAATCAGCTTGCACAAATATGCGCAGCGCGCAGCAACCAGGCCCACGCCTTCTTCTTTGCCGCCGAACGAGCCGCCGAGCGTTTCCTGAATGAGACGCACGCGGTTGAGCGGAACGCCCAGCACATCTGCGATATACCGGCGCGTAAAGAACGGGTTCTGCGCGGAAGCATGCACCGTCATGGCGCCGTCAGTAGCGTTTTCAAAGGCTATGGCAGCTTCGGTTTCGATGTAGGAATGCTCCACGAACTGCGTTTCATATTCGCGTTCTATAATGTAATCCGCTTTTGCAAACGCTTCATCCACGTCGCCTTTGCGGATATGAAATACGGATTCTGTAAAAATGTTGTCGGGATATTGTTCATGCACCGCCGGTGCGCCTTCCTTGATGGCTTCGCGCACGGAATAAACGGCGGGCAGCTCTTCATACTCAACTTTAATGGCACCAAGCGCCGCATGTGCCTGTTCGCGCGTTTCCGCCGCAACAAGCGCCACCACGTCGCCCACATAACGTACGATATCCGTGATGTACATGTATCCCGCCCAGCTTTTGGCTTTGCGCATATCCTTGGCAGTAACCACCGCCAGCACGCCCGGCATTGCCTTTGCCGCGCTTGTATCGATGGAAACCACTCTTGCGCTCGAAAGCCCGGAGCGGAGCATACCACCGTATACCATGCCCGGAACCGTAAGATCCGCGGCAAAACGGGCGCGCCCGGTCACTTTATCGAAGCCGTCGATGCGCGGTTTGGACGAGTTGATTACGTTAAATTTCTTTTTGCCCAGTAATGGCATGATATTTCCGCTCCTTGCATGTCGATCTCTCTTATAGGACGCCGCCTGCGACGGGCTTAAGCCCGCCGAGGCGGCGTAAATTGAACCGGTATGCTATTATTGTATTAGCGTCTTGCGGAGGTGTTGCCCATGGTGAGAGCCATAAGCGCTTTGATGGTGTGCAGACGATTCTCGGCTTCGTCATACAGCACGGACCAGGGACCGTCCATAACTTCGCTGGTAACTTCGATGTCGCGGTCGGCGGGCATGCAGTGCATGTAGATCGCGTCCTTGGAGCCCATTTCCATCCTCTGGCGATTGACCACCCAACCGGGGTTCTGGTTGATCATTTCAACGCCGGCCTTTTCGTCGTCGCCGACCGTCATGATCGGGCCCCAGCCCTTGGCGTAGATGATGTCGGCGCCATCGCAGGCTTCGTCCATATCGTTGACAACGCTGAACTTGGAGCCATAGCGCTCGGCGTTGGCCTTGGCCTGCGCCATGATTTCCGGCTGGAGCTCGAAGCCCTTGGGATGTGCGAGGGTAACATCCAGACCGAAGCGGGGCATCAGGGTGACGAGGGACTGCGCCATGGACAACGGCCTCATGTATTTACCGGCGGATGTCCAGGAGATAACGAACTTGCGGCCGCGCAGTTCATTGTTGAACTTTTCCTTGATGGTGTAGATATCGGCAAGAGCCTGTGTGGGATGCCAGATATCGCACTGCATGTTGTAGACCGGGATCTTGGAGTACTTGGCCAGCTCCGCCATCCAGTTGTGGCCGTTGACCAGCGTATTGCGTACGCCGATGCCGTGGCCCATGCGGGAAAGAACCTCGATGGTGTCCTGCGGGGTTTCGCCGTGATCGATCTGGGTGGCTTTGGGGGTGAGGTAGTTGGCATGGCCGCCCAACTGGGTGATGCCGCATTCAAAAGCGTTGCGGGTACGGGTGGACTCTTCGAAGAACAGCAGGAAGATAGATTTATTCTTCAGCCAATCGGTCGGGAGATCCAGCGCATAGCGCATTTTCAGCTCTTTGGTTACCTCGAACAACATTTCCAATTCTTCGTTGGTCCAATCCTGTTCACGCAGGAAGTGTTTGCCCTTCATTCCGGTCTGCATCTCGCGTCTGCTCCTTTGCAAATTTGATTTGTTTATTAATAGGCGGTTTCCGCCCACTTTAAAGTATTATAATGCGTTGTCCGCGATTTCACAACATACAACATGATTTTGGGAATTTGTCCATGGTTTGTTGCGTTTTTATCCGTTCCACTGTATATCAGCGGAGTTGGATGCGCTGACAACACACACAATTGTCTGCTGTGACATGCTTGTTTTTTTTAAGATAACCCATATAATCTAAATTGAACACATCAGACAAGGAGAGTTTATCGTATGGATCACTTAAAGGCAATCGAAAAAATCAAAAATTTTATTGATTCTCAGCGCGATGAGATGACAAAGACCCTCAGCGAGTTCATTTCCGTTGAGAGCATTACTTACAACGAAGGCAATGCAGTGCAGTTTCTCGCGGGCAAAATGCGTGAGTTCGGATACGATGAAGTCCGCATTGACCCCGTCGGCAACGTACTTGGCCGCGTAGGCAGCGGCAAGACCACGTTCCTGTACGACGCGCATGTGGATACCGTGGAACTCGGCGATGAAAAGGATTGGAAATTCCCTCCGCTTTCCGGCACGGTTCACGAAGGCGTAGTCTACGGACGCGGCGCGGTGGACGACAAGGGCGCGCTCATCGCCGCGACTTATGCCGGCAAGGCGCTCAAGGCGCTTGGTCTTGATAAGGATTTTACGCTGTGGATTTCCGGCTCCATTTCCGAGGAAGACGTCGAAGGCTCCTGCGTGGAAGCGATGATGAAAGAAAACCCGGATATCAAGCCGGATTACATCATGGTTGCGGAATCCAGCGACGGCTGCATCATGCGCGGACATAAGGGCCGTGCCCTTATCCGCATTACGGTTCCGGGCAAATGCGCACATGCTTCCGCCGCACATCACGGCGACAACGCGCTCATCAAGGCACTGCCCATTATCGACGGCATCGACAAGTACAAGGATCTGCCCGAAGATCCCTTCCTGGGCAAGGGCACAATTGAAGTTACCAAGGTGGACTGCAAAACCCCGTCGCTCAACACCATACCGGGCGAGGTTGTCATCACCTGCGACCGTCGTATTACTTGCGGTGAAACCATTCAGGATCTGCTCAACGAGGTAAAGCCGTTCTTCGCGAACATCCCGGGGGTCAAAGCCGAAATCGATACCGAAAAAGTGACCACCTACACCGGTTACGACATCACCTGCGTGGATTACTTCCCCTCCTGGGTGGTGGACGAACAGCATCCTCTCATTCAGGCCGGCGCGGAAGCTTACCGCAGCGTGTTTGAGAAAGAGCCGGAAATCACCAAATGGGATTTCTGCACCAACGCCACGCATCTGTGCGGTCGTATGGGCATACCGTCCATCGGCTACGGTCCGGGCATTGAGGTGCTGTGCCACTCCACCGAAGACCAGCTTTCCATCGACGAACTGGTAAGCGCATGCAAATTCTACGCCGCACTGCCGCTGTATACCAAGAAGGTTTAATCGCCCAAGCTAAGAAACAATAAGGAGGGAGCCCCATGAGCCTGCTCATCAAAAACGGACTCGTCGTGACCGAACAGGAGGTCCTTCATGCGGACGTTCTGATCGAAGGGGAGCGTATCGCGAAGATAGGCGCGGGGCTCCCGGACTTTGCAGAACAAACCATAGACGCGGCGGGAAAAATTGTGCTGCCCGGCGCTATCGATTCACATGTGCATTTCTTCATGAAAACGGCCGCCGGACGCAACGCCGACGATTTCACACAAGGATCGACCTGCGCAGTCTGCGGCGGTACCACGACGGTGGTGGATTTTGCCGGACCCGTGGAAGGAATGAGTTTCGCGGACGCGCTCAAAGTTCGCCGCGCCGAGGCAGACGGCAATATTCACACCGACTACGCGCTGCACATGGAAGTGACGGGCGAATTCGAACAGGATTATAACGACCTTGCGTCGCTGCTGCCCGAAGGGGTGCGGGCGCTTAAAATCTACACAACCTACGGCGATTCCCGCGTTCCGGACGAACGGCTTCCCGCACTCTTTCAAAAAGCGGCGGAACTTGGCCTCGTGCTGCTCGCCCACTGTGAAGACGACGACATCGTCACCGGCCTGAAAAAGGAGTTCATCGAAGAAGGCAAAACACAGGCGCGCTTCCATGGCGAAAGCCGTCCCATTGAGGCGGAAACCAAATCCATTGAGAAGATCATGGCGCTTGCGCATGAAGCGGGCCTCAAACTCATCATCGCCCACATTTCTTCCGGCAAGGGCGGCGAACTTGTTCGCGCAGCCTGTTCTAAGGGCTGGGATGTTTCCGGTGAAACCTGCCCGCATTATCTGCTGCTCACGGACGAACGCTACTGTGGCGAACAGCCGCAGCGCTTTATCATGACTCCTCCGCTTCGCAAAGCTGAAGACAATCAAAAGCTGTGGGGCCTTGTGGAAAGCGGCGATATCGGGGTCATCTCCACCGATCACTGCCCGTTCACCATCGCAGATAAACTCAGCCGGGAAGGCTGTTTTGAAGCCATCCCCGGTATTGGCGGATGTGAAAGCATGGTATCGCTGCTGTATTCCGAGGGCTATGCAAAGGGTCGCCTTACGCTTACAGAACTGGCGTCTCGTCTTTCCACGCAAGCGGCAAAGCTGTATGGACTTTACCCCAAAAAAGGCGTACTGGCCGAAGGCTCCGATGCGGATATCGTGATCATTGATCCTAAAGCGCAGCGCACGCTGACACAGGCCAATGAACACAGCACGGCGGGATACACGGTTTACGAGGGATTTGCCGTATCGGGCAAGCCGGTATATACCATACGCCGCGGTGAAATCGTTGCAGAAAACGGGAATCTTATGGCAGCAGAATGCCGCGGTCAGTATATCCGTGCTCTTTAAAAAATCCAGCAACTGCGGGGCGATTCATGATGCAATCGCCCCGCAGTATTTTATAAAAAAGTTGCACGAATTCCATCAT
Source organism: uncultured Oscillospiraceae bacterium (assembly GCA_964440115.1). Taxonomy (GTDB): domain Bacteria; phylum Bacillota; class Clostridia; order Christensenellales; family CAG-138; genus JAEWWD01. The sequence continues at coordinate 35,447 of CAYTPV010000003.1, forward strand.
AACCCGAGTTGACAGACACATTCGCTTAGATTATACTTAAAACAAATCCAGATAAATCGCGTCTTATTCGCCGTGGCACCGGGAACCGGGCGAATGCAGTAAGGGCGCATCTTTTGAGAAGCACCGGCCCAATATATGGGCACGTGCTTTTTTGTTGTTCAAGGGCGAACAGTAAAAATAATTGACCACCAATCGTATAAGGAGGCGAACTATGTCCAGAACCATTATCAAGGGCGGTCTTCTGATGACCAAAAACGGCATCGTTGCTGATTCCGGCGTAATCGTCAGCGGCAACCGCATTATCAAGGTTGGCAAAAACGCGGAACTTATCGCGCAGGACGGCGATACCGTTATTGAGGCGTACGATCGCATGATCGCGCCCGGTTTCGTAAACGGGCATATGCATATGTACGGCGTGCTTTCCCATGGAATCACGGCCGAAGCATTGGTAACCGAATTCTCCAGTTTCCTCGAGGATTACTGGTGGCCGTACGTGGAAAACCGCATCGATCACGATCTTGCTCGCGTTACAACGGAATGGGCCTGCGTGGAAATGATCGACTCCGGCATCACCTCCTTCTGCGATGTCATGGAAGCGCCTAACGCGCTGCCCGGCGTGCTCAATGTGGAAGCAGAAGTCGTGCGTAGAGCCGGCCTTCGCGCGTTCCTCACGTTTGAAGCGTGCCAGCGTATGAGCGAAGAAAACGGCCAACTCGGCCTCAAAGAAAACGCCGATTTTGTACGCGCCAACAACAAGCCCGGTGAGCTCGTACAGGGCATGATGAGCGTACATACACTGTTCACCGGCACTAAGGAATACATGAAGCAGGCCAAAGCCATGGCCGACGAGCTCAAGTGCGACATCCACATGCATCTTTCCGAAAGCGTATTCGAACCGGGCTGGACGAAAGAGCACTACAATCAATACCCCGTAGACGTATACGAAGAAATCGGCTACATGGATAAAAACGTGTTCGCTTCCCAGTGCGTACAGATGCAGGATCACGAACTCGATATCATGGCCAAGCGCGGCGCTCGTTCCATTCACATGCCGCTTTCCAACTGCGAAGTCGGCGGCGGTGTTGCACCGGTTTCCTCCATGCTCAAGCGCGGCATGAAGGTTTCCCTCGGAACGGATGGCTATGTGAACAACTTCTTTGAAGTTATGCGCGGCGCGTTCCTTATTCCCAAGGCTTACAAGCAGGACCCCATGGAAATGCCCGCCAAAGCGGTATACGATATGGCGACCTGGATGGGCGCAGAAGCTATGGGCATCCCCGACGCTGGCAAGCTCGAAGAAGGCTGCCTCGCCGACATCATCACCATCGACCTCGATACGCCGACACCCATCAACGAGCACAATGTGTACGATCAGCTCGTGCTGTTCCGTAACCCGCAGAATGTAAACGACGTTATGGTAGACGGTAAGTTCCTCAAGCGGAACAAGAAACTGATCAGCGTGGACGCGGACGCCGTCAAAGCAGAGCTTCGCGTGAAAGCGGCCCGCTTCTGGACGGGGAAATAACAACAGGCAGACTGACGTAAACAATACGACAAAAATAATACGGATGGCAGGTTAAAGCTATGTTCAAAACTGAGAATTGCAAAGGTGCAGACATTTCCACCACATTGTGCGGCATCAAGCTGCGCACTCCCTACATACTGACTTCCGGCCCGCTTTCTTATGCGGCGGAGGGTCTTATCCGCGCACATAACGCGGGCTGCGGCGCTGTCGTTACCAAGACAATCCGTCTTGGCCGCGCGATCAACCCGGTGAACCACATCGGCAAAGTCAGCGAAAACACGCTCATCAACTGCGAAAAGTGGGCGGATTCCGACCGTCTTCTGTGGTATGAGCGCGAAATCCCCATGACAAAGAAGGCCGGTGCTGTCGTTATCGGTTCCGTAGGCCACACGCCGAAAGAAGCCGAGGCAATCGTCGAAGACGTGGAAAAGGCCGGTGCGGATATCATCGAGCTGGTATCTTACACGGAAGAAACGTTGCTGCCCATGCTTGACTTTACGCTTGCGCACGTGAAAATCCCCGTCATCTGCAAGCTTTCCGGCAACTGGCCCGACACCGTAGGCACAGCCATCAAGTGTCTGGAGCACGGCGCACACGGCATCTGCGCCATCGACTCCATCGGACCTACGCTGAAAATCGATATCGAGCACGCACGCCCCGAAATGATGGGTGCTGGCGGCTATGGCTGGATGAGCGGCGAAGCCATGCGCCCCATCTCCATGCGCATCAACTCCGAAATCGCGCGCAAAGCGCCCGCTGGCTTTAAGGATCTGTATGGCTCCGGCGGCTGCTTCAGCGCACGGGACGCCATGGAATTCCTGATGGTCGGCTGCACCGGCGTGGGCGTCTGCTCCGTCGGCATCCTCCGCGACGTAGAATATATTGAAGAAATGTGCTACGACCTGTCCAAGCTCATGGCCAAGATGGGTTACGAGGACATCGAATCCGTGCGCGGCGCAGCGCTGGGCAATTTTCCCACTAAGGACGTCGTCAGCAAACTGCAGTTCTCTTATGCGCCGTTCAAGGCTCCCTGTCAGGAAGCCTGCCCCGCAGGCGTCAACGTTCCGCAGTATATCGAAGAGGTTCGCAAGGGCCGGTACGTTGATGCATACAATACCGTAAGCATCACCAACCCCTTCCCCTCCGTCTGCGGCCGCGTTTGCGACCATCCCTGCGAAGCGCAGTGCGTGCGCGGCGAAACCGACGATGCGTTGCAGATCCGCCTGTTGAAGCGCACCGCTTCGGATAAAACGCGCGAAGCCTTCGGCGATAATCTGCCCATCCCGCTGTGTGCACCCGCAAACGGCAAGAAAGCCGCTATCGTGGGCGCAGGCCCTGCCGGTCTTTCCGCCGCTTACTACCTCGCCAAGAAGGGCTACAAGGTAGACGTATTCGAAGCTCTGCCCGCCGCCGGCGGCATGCTGCTGGCCGGTATCCCCGATTACCGCCTGCCCAAGAACGTGCTGCACGCTGAAGTAAAGCGCATTGAGCGCATGGGCGTGAAGATCTATACCGGAAGAGCGCTGGGCAAGGGCCTCTCTATGGACAGTCTCAAGAAGGACTATGACTCCGTACTGCTCGCCATCGGCGCGCATGAAGATGCGGAACTGGATATCCCCGGCAAGGAGCTTTGCCTCTCCGGCATCAAATTCCTGCGCGACGTCAGCTTCAACAGCGCAGCAGACCTTACCGGCAAGAAGGTCGTCGTTATCGGCGGCGGAAATGTGGCCGTGGACGCTGCCCGCAGCGCAAAGCGTCTGGGCGCGGATGTGACCATCGCCTATCGCCGTACCTGCGAAGAAATGCCTGCCTACGCTGAGGAAGTCGAATTCGCCGAGCAGGAAGGTATCAAGATGCTGTTCCTGGCCGCTCCCGCTTCCGTTGCAGCCGGCAGCTTCACCTACCAGCCCATGAAGTTGGGTGAAGCGGACGCTTCCGGCCGCCGCAAGCCCGTTGCATCCGGCGAAGCGAATGTAACTGTTCCCGCCGATCTTGTCATACTCGCCATCGGCCAGAAGACTCCCGCGGGTCTGCTGCCCGCTCACCGCGACTGCGGCGGCGCACACCGCACAGTCGATGAAGCAGTGTTCAGTGCAGGCGATTGCCTCACCGGCCCCGCGAGCGTTATCAAGGCTATCGCAGCCGGACGTGACGCCGCTTCGGAAATGGATGTTTACATGGGCGGCGACGGCAACGTCAAGGATGCGGACAAAGTATGCTCGCTGCGCCTTTCCCCCATTGAAAAGGATCATACCCGCCGTGCCTGCCCGCATATCGCCCCCGTTGCCGACCGCGCGCAGAGCTTCGACGAAGTGGAACTGGGTCTTGACGAAAAGGCTGCCCGCGACGAAGCTGGCCGCTGCATGAAGTGCGGCTGCATCAACTGCGGACGCTGCGTAGCAGTTTGCTCGTATGATGCCCGCAAGCTGGAGTTCCCGATCATGACCGTGGACGAAAACGAGTGCCGCAGCTGCGGCGCGTGCGTCAGCGTCTGCCCGACCGGCGCTCTCACCGCGATTGTCATGCCGCAGTCCGAAGAAGATAAGGCGCGCGAGGCTGAATCCATCGCCTTCTACGCTTCGTTCTCCAGCGGCCATTGATGAACTGCCCCGGATACCCTACGGCAAAGCCCGCTGGACTTTGCTGATGGTTTTAGGCCCTGCTCCGCTTTTGCGGCGCAGGGCCTTTGGGCTTAAAGAGGTTAACCTTTTGCATGAATAACGCTGCTTTGCTCGGGAGGATATGCCATGCCGCAGATACTTTCTACAGAAGCACAGCCAGTATACGATGAACTCATCGCGCTATGCCAGGCACTCATACGTGCGCGCAGCTACAGCGGAGAAGAAGGCGATGCGGCACGGGCGCTGATGACATATTTTTTCTCCAAGGGAATAGGGGACCTGACTGTCGATCGATATGGCAGCGTCGTCTGCTCCATACACGGCAAGCGTCCCGGCCCAAGGCTGCTGTTTGACGGCCACATGGATACCGTACCCGTTACCGAACCAGCTCAATGGATTTATCCCCCGTACGATGGCGTTATAGAGGGCGGCAGGATATATGGCCGCGGCGCTTCGGATATGAAGTGCGCGCTCGCAGCGATGGCGGTTGCTGCTGTCACGTTTGCACAGCAAACGGATTGCGAATTTGCCGGAAGCCTGCATATCGCCGGCGTTGTGCACGAAGAATGCTTCGAGGGCGTGGCCGCACGCTCCATCAGTTCCATACTCCAGCCGGATTATGTGGTGATAGGCGAGTCGACGGAACTTGGGCTCAATATCGGCCAGCGAGGCAGGGCGGAGATCAAGCTCGAGGTATTCGGAAAACCAGCGCATTCTGCAAACCCTGAAAAAGGGAGAAACGCCGTATACGGTATGACTCGCATCATAGAGCGCCTGCGTTCTCTTGAACCGCCAACCCACGATATTCTCGGCAAAGGCATATTGGAACTCACCGATATCCGGTCCTCGCCATACCCCGGCGCATCCGTTGTGCCTGAGTACTGCACGGCGACGTATGATCGCAGGCTGCTGACAGGTGAAACGATGGAAAGCGTGCTTATGCCCATACAGGCTGTAATTGATCAGTTGAAAGCAGAAGATAAGCAGCTCGATGCCCGCGTATCCTTCGCAAAAGGCGAGGAACGCTGTTACACAGGCGAATATATTCAGGGCGAACGTTTTTTCCCAGGCTGGCTGTTTGATCAGAATGAAGAATACATTGGCCGGATTAAGAAGAAGCTTGACGACATAGGTATCTGCCCGGCAATCGGACAATACAATTTCTGCACCAACGGCAGCCACTATGCGGGAGAAGCGAATATCAAAACGATTGGCTTCGGACCCTCACGCGAAAATATCGCGCACACGGTGGATGAGTATGCGGAAATGGAAGAAGTCTATACGGCACTGCAGGGGTATATCGGCATTATGCAGGCGCTGCTGGCGGACTAGAACGGGTTGGAAATGGGTATGGCGCATGCTATACTATATAATAGGTAAAAGCTTCGGCGTACGAATGCAGCTTATCCTGTCAATGGAGACAGAATACATGCACGGCAATGAAATGCCGGTACGTTGCATATATCGGCCGTATGCTCATAAAACAGTTTTATTTTGAGTGCGGACGAAAGGGGAAATTGCATTGGAAAAGTATGAATTGAACATCAACGGCAAGGATATCGTCGTTGAAGCGGAGAAAAACTGGACGCTGCTGTATGTGCTGCGTGAGGTTCTGGATCTCACCGGTGCGAAATGCGGCTGCAACACAGGCGACTGCGGCGCTTGCAAAGTGATTGTGGACGGAGAGGCAGTGAACTCCTGCCTGGTGCAGATTGGTAAAGCAGTCGGCAAGCGTATTGAAACCATCGAAGGGCTTGCAAGGGGCGCCAACATGCATCCCATTCAGCGCGCGTTTATAGAATGCGGCGCAGTGCAGTGCGGGTATTGTACACCGGGCATGATCATGTCCGCCAAAGCATTGCTCGATAAAAACCTGTCGCCATCGGATGAAGAGATTACGCAATCGATATCCAACAATCTGTGCCGCTGCACGGGCTATGTGAAGATAGTCGACGCTATCCGCAAGGCTGCGAATATGCTGCGCGAGGAAAAGGAGGGCAACGTACAATGAGCTGTGAAATACCGGTCAACGGAATCGTAGGCAAAAGCGTGCCCATTCGCGACGCGGCGCTCAAGGCCACTGGCCAGATCAAGTATGTCGCGGATATGAAATTTTCCGGCATGCTGCACGCCAAGGTGTTGTTCAGCACGGTGGCGCACGCGAAAATCAAACGCTTGGATACCTCCAAAGCCGAAGCGTTGGAAGGCGTGTTTGCAGTGGTCAGCTATCTCAATACACCTGACGTGTATTTCAACAGCTGCGGCGAGACCATTGAAGTCTATAAAACGGAACGGCTGTTTGAAGATACTGTTCGCTATGTGGGCGATAAAGTCGCCGCTGTTGCTGCTGTTGATGAAAAGACAGCCGAAAAGGCGCTCAAACTCATTGAAGTCGAATATGAAGAGCTGCCCGCCAACTTCGACCCGGAGCAAGGTGCCAACGATGACGCGTATGTGATCCACACACACGGCAATTTGGAAAAGGGCAACATCATCGAAGTCGTACGCCAGAGCTGCGGCGATGTCGACGACGCCATGCAGAACGCGGATATGGTATTTGAAGATGTATATACCTACCCTGCGATCCATCACGGCGCGATTGAGACGCATGCATCCATTGCCAACTACGACGCGTCGGGCAAACTGACGGTATACACTGCCTCGCAGGATACGTTTGCCGTGCGCATCAATCTTTCGCGCATATTCGGCCTGCCCATGAGCAAGGTACGTGTACTTGTTCCGGCCATGGGCGGCGCATTTGGCGGCAAGGTAGATATGATTACAGAGCACATCGCGTCTGCGCTGGCCATCAAAACCGGCAAGCCTGTGAAGCTTGCGTTCAACCGCAGGGAGGATATCGCTTCCACCCGCACTCGCCACGCCATGAAGATTTACATGAAGACCGGCGTCAATAAAGACGGTACCATCGTTGCCGAAGATATGAAAGTCTACTGCAACGCGGGCGCTTACGCAAGTGGTACCACGAATATCATCTGGGCAATGTGCGGCAAGCTTTTTAAGGTGCATCAGTGCAAAAACGTACGGTATACGGGTTTCCCTGTCATCACCAATTCTCCCATCGGCGGCCCAATGCGCGGCTTCGGTTCGCCGCAGACATTCTTTGCTCAACAGCGTCAGATGAACCGCATCGCAAACGCGCTGGGCATGGATATGCTGGAGCTGCAGAAAAAGAACCTGACCCTGCCGGACGGCATTGACTATCGTTTTTCAGCGCCGCACGGCAATGCACGCCCCATCGACTGTCTCACGCGCGCAGCTGAACTGATAGGCTACGAGCAGGCTAAGGCTGAACAGGAAGCCACAAAGAACGACCGCTACCGCATCGGCATTGGCATCGGCGTAGGTGCGCATGGCAACGGCATGTTTGGCGTTCGCACGGATATCACCGGCCACATTCTGAAAATGAACGACGACGGCTCCTGTGTGCTGTATTCCGGTACGCACGAAATGGGCAATTCCGCTATAACAACACAGGTGCAGATGGTATCGGAAGTGCTGGGCATCAGTATGGATCGCATCGAGTGTATCTCCGCCGATACGGAAGCGACGCCTTATCAGCTCGGCGATTATTCCAGCCGCGGTACATTCGTATCGGGACACGGCGCGCTGCGTATCGCCCAGATGATGCGCGAGAAGATCGTGAAATACGCTGCCGAACTGCTGCAGACAAGCGAAGATGGCTTGGAACTGCGCAACAACAGCGTATACGCGCCGGACGGCAGCAGCGTAACCATGGAACAAGTCGTGCTGTGCGCACGGCACAAGCACTTTACAGAACTGATGTGCACGAATACCTACGCAGCGGATGCTGCCGTAATTTCCTACGGCGCACACATCGCGAAGGTCCGCGTAGATATGGAAACGGGAAAAACGGAACTTCTTGATTACGCAGCTGTGCACGACGTCGGCAAGGCCATCAATCCCATGGGTGTGCACGGCCAGATCGAGGGCGCGATACAGATGGGTGCTGGATATGCGCTTTCTGAAGGCATTGAACTTGACAAAAAGGGCAAGGTCAAGAATACCACACTGCGCACCTACCATATGTTCCAGTCGGATGAAATGCCAAAGCGCATACAGATTGATCTGATTGAAAAGTTGGAACAGGCCGGTCCTTACGGTGCGAAGAGCATTGGCGAATGCTCCGTTGTGCCCAGCATATCGGCCATAGGCAACGCAGTCAGCAACGCAACCGGCTGCGAGTGCAACGATCTGCCCATCAAACCGCAGAGGCTTCTGTCGCTGATACAGAAGTAAAACGCTATTTACTTAAAAGCCGCCGGTCGACGACCGGCGGCTTTGGTTGTCAATCAACCCCTTGAGGAATTCAAGGTATCAGCGCTTTAAAGCGCCGGGTCCTCGGCGGGAGACGTCTCAGACACTAGGCCTTCAGGCCATCGCGATTATTTTTTTGCTTTGTGGAAACTACGTTTCCCCAACCCTCTTCCTTAAAAACGCCCGTACTCAGGGGGCGCGGGGGGCGAAGCCCTCCCGCTATTAAATAAAATAATCTATCGTCGCCGCCGTAGGCGGCGATACCTTATGAAAAAAACACATATATCTGACTTATTTTAGACGAAAAGCCGCCGGTCGACGACCGGCGGCTTTCTTTTTTCCTAATTGCGTCTCGCGAGATATCTGCGTCTGTAGAGAGCCATTGCAAAGAGCAGTAACAGCGATACGAGTGTCATCCAGCAACCTGCCTCTTCCATTGCACCGCCGGTATGCGGCACGCCGGGATTATCAGGCTGTATGGGCGGCACGGGCTTAACAGGCTTATGCCTGCTGTACGTGTTGCGGAAGAATATCAGGCCCAGATCGCTTGTGATTGCAACTTTTCCGGATACCCTGATATACAGCGGCAGTTCCTGCGTCCCGATATCCCCGTAGGCGTGTATGGTAAGATCCCGCGCGCGGATGGGTCCGCCCATTACGGTGCCGTCGCCGTTGATGGTGACGATATTGCCCGAGATATTCTTCACAACAAGGTGTCCCATGCTGTCGATGTATATATCGCCGCCAGTTGCAATGACCGGCCCAAACGCGAACAATATGAGAGGATTGGTACTGTCGCCTATGGCTCCGCCGCTTGTCAGCACCAGCGCATTGGATGTAATGTTCGCGGCAGTTCCACCCGCAGAACCAGCAGTCATGGCGCCTGTAGCCTGTATGGAAGCGTCGCCTGTTGCAAATACGTTATTGATCTGCAGCGCACCGTCGTTTCTCACATAGAAGCCGCCATTCATGGCCATGCCGTCGATTGCCCCGGTCCTGAGCCATATGGGTGCTACAGGCGTACCTACCGCGCCATCAAGCGCATACAAGCCTACCGCTGTTCCAATCACGCTCGGGCCCGTCTGCACTGCGGGCTGCCTATATGCCGGTGACTCAGCCGCAATCTTGCGCTGCCGAATACCGCCAAGCGAGATAACCCATACATCGCCCGTCGCAGCAAGGTGATCGATGATCACATCGGCCGGGCTTGCGAGGAATATGCCGCCGTCTTGCGCATCCGCTGTCACGCCTTCGCCGGATACGAAGTACAGTTCATTTCCGGCTTCGCCTATTGAGCCGCCCGCTTTGAGCGTAAGCCTGCCGCCAGCGAATAGCGTTACATTTGCAGCATCAGCAGCAGACAGCAGAGTATCCGCATAGCTTTGAGCAGTATTCGCTATTGTCCTCAGATCATCTGCATCACCCTGCGCATCGTTCGCGGCTTCACGGGCGGCCTGCGCCGCCAGCTGGGCATCATTCTGTGCAGCGAGGGCGGTGACCAATTCATCCTGCAGCTTGGATTCCTGACCGACCGCATCCGTAAGCTGCCGGTTCAACCGTTCAAGTGCAGCCGTACGCTGATTTTCTGTCAGTGCAGGATCTGTCTGCGCGGTCGTGATCTGCGCCTGAATGCCGGTAATGGCAACCTGCACAGCAGCCAGCGCCGCTGCCGTCGCAGCAGCCGTAGCCTGTTTGTTCAGGTAATCCTGCTCCTTGCGATCGGCGTAGGTATCCTGTACATCCGCGTGTGCCTGTGCCTGATCCGCTGCGTTCTTCGCGGCATTGGCGGCCTTTTGTGCCGCAAGCAGCAGCAGTATCGCTGTGTTATTGCCTGTGACATCGAGTATGCTGCCCGGCGCGGTCAGCTGAGCGTCGCCGGTGGAATGAACGCGTATGAGCTTCAAATCTCCGCTGAGTTCCGTGATATACAGTTCGTTTGCGCTCGCGCTGAATGTACCGCTCTTGGAACTGCCGTTTTGCGTATCCACTTCGAACGGATCGGACGCTGTGCCAATGCCGCCGTTAAGCGCCGTCAGTATGATGGTGTCGGCGATGACGCTCGCGGGGTAACCAAGCCTATCTCCTTCGAGAATGCCGCCCAGCGCAGTAATCTGCGCCGTGCCGCCAGCGATGACGAGGCCAAGCAGTATATCCTGCGGGCTGTTCGCACGTGTGGCCGTATTGACCATTGTCAGGTTGTCTTCGGCTGCGGCGTAGATGCGCCCGGTTTCGCTTTCTACCGTCAAAGTCATATCGCCTGTATCCGTCAGCCGGATCACACCGTGTGCGCGTGCTGTGACGCCGCCTTCAACCGCAAGGTCTATGGGCGCGCTGACAGTGCCTATCGTACCGGTCGTCGAGTCTAGCAGCACATCTCCGCCAGCGGTAATATTCTTGTCGCCGTCGGCGTGCTGCTGCTGTGTCCGTACGTCGAGTATGCTTCCCGGTGCGCGAAGCTGTACATCGTCACCTGCGGAAATCACGCCAACACCCATGTCGCCGGTCTGTTCATTGATATAAATGCTGCCCGTCTGCGCATTCGCATCGATTCGCGTCGCTTCAGAGGGGTAATCCACACGCAGCCAATCGTAACGCACCACGACCTCGAGTACCCAGCGCAGTACGGCTTTTCCCTGCTCATCCAGCAGCGGCAGCCCATCCTCGCCTATAGCCGGTACCTGCTTCAGATTGAACGCGTACCCTGTCGTATCAATTGCACGCAACGACATGAGTATGGGCACATCCACAGCTACGCCAAGCGTATATTCGCCAAAGCGGGTGCCGAACGCAGTCAGCGGGTCTTCACCCGGAGCTACTGGTTCATAATACGTCATATCCGGCCCCACCACGATAACGGGGCGATTCTGCTGCTCTTCCACCACCAGCGGCACAGCTGCGCTGCCAATGCTGTTCTGTGCATGGAGTGTGATATTGCGCGCCAGCATATGCTCTTTTTCAGGGTTCGCGATGCCGAGTATGCTGCCGCCCAGCGCGTTCACCGTCATGTCGCCGCGCTCAGATTTAAAGTATCCTGCGGTAATGTTGCCGGTATCCTGCGTGATTGTGATATCGCCCTCGTTGTACACATACCCGGCGCCTGTGCTTACGCCGATATGCATGGTAAACGCACGTGCGGGTTCATCGATATAGAGCGGCTCATCATTGGGATATATGCTGCCGTCTATGGCCTTTTGCAGCAATGCGCTTATCTGCTCGGGTGTCAGCATGCTGCTCAGAAGACCGGCCATATTTTTCATGGCGTCCTGCCCAACGAGCGTAGCCAGCAGCGAGAGCGCCTGCTGATCTTCCATGGTGTACACGTCATAGGGGACAACCGGAGCACCGGGATTCCGCGGGTCAGGTTTGGGCGTAATGGTTTCCATGTGCGAGATTGCCGCAACCAGTGCGTTAGCCAATGTCTGCGCCGCGTTCGGGTCACTGTTGAGCAGGTTGCGAATGGCTCTTGCGCTGTATATATTGTTTTCAAGAAGCGCAGCAAGGCTGCTCGACGTAAATACCTTTCCTGCTGAAATGATAGCCGCAATATCTGCCGCATCAAGTTCCTTAGACCAGCTTTCGCGAGGCAGCGTCTTCATAATCCAATCCGCCAGTTTTTCGGGAGTCTGCGCGTCAATGGCGGAGTAGAAATACTGCCAATTGATGTTCTTCAGGTAGTCGCCATGTACTGTGTTGCCCTGTGCATCCGTACCCTCATGCACCGCCTCGGGAGGTTCCGCAATGGGCGGCAGATCCAGCGCGTTGATATAGTAGTTGGTGACATTGGGCACATTGAGCGTAACGAGAGCCGGTATATCGACGAACAGATGCAGATCCGCTTCGCCAATATCGCCGCCTGCCGCAAGCGACAGGTGTGCGTTATCGCTAACGCCGCCATTGCCGATATCGCCGTCGTTGAACTGTATGAGCGGATTCACGCTCAGATCATTGCGGGCAAGTATGCTGCCGCCCGCATCGAGTTTGATTCTGCTGCGGGAAGCGGTTACGAGGTCGAACAGTATATCGCTGTCCGCCGCAAGATCTACAGACGATCTTAAGGCATTGATCCGGTTAAACCATACTTTACCGTATGCGTTTTGGGTGAGCGTACTGTCTATGAGATCGGCGGTATCCAGTACGATATCACCTGGTCCCGGAACAACCGCGCCGCGCAATAAGCCACGCAATCTTACAATGCCGCCCGGTACGGTCGTAAAGCTCAGATCGCTGTCTGTCGCCGCGATATCGTCGATCGTAATTCTACCGCCTGCCGTAAAGTCAAGCTCGCTGCCTGCGCTTGTTATGTCGTCAAGCGTAATATTACCGCCAGCGGAATACTGGTGATCACTTCCCTTTGAAGCGTCGATGGTATTGACTGTGATATCCCCATCCGCGTAAGCCGTCAGATCACCATTGTTGGAAGTCAGGACATCGATGAATATATCGCCCGCAGCATCCGCATATAGTCCGCTGTCAGTCAACACCAGCGTACCCGTGAGTATGATATCCCCGTTTGCGTCGCCGGTAGAGCCCGCATACAGCTGCAGCAGACCGCCATTACGGACAACAAGGTTGTTGCCGTAAATATCGCCGTTGGCTGTCACCACATGGTATATCGCGCCGTCTACGACAGTGCCTTCTTCAAACGTGAAGTTTCCGTCCGCTTCCGGTACATTGATGTACGTATCGGTATAAATCACGAGTTTCCCGTCGAGATCCAGCGTGAACACACGGCCGGCGTCGATATCCAGCAGATTGTCAAGAAGCCCTATGCTGCCGCTGGTATGCACATAGAAGCGCACATCGCCGCTCGAACGGATATCCGTAGCGCCTGTGGTATCGTCGTCAAGCAGGCTGCCCTTTGTGTCCAGCATTTTGATACGAACGTCGTTGCCTTGCATATATCCGACAAGATAGCTGATGCCGGTCTCAACACTCGAACGCGTTGCAACAACCGGGGGCGTTGATGTCAGCCAAACAACAGAGCCATCCGACCCCAGCTTGAGCTGTTCTTCAACGAGCGTATAGTAGGTAACATCGCCTTCCGTTGTGATAACGAGTTTCTGCTGTCCGCCATAGCTGATGACTCCGCTGTTTTCCTGAGCAAGCTGCCAGGTGCTTCCGTCGTTGTAGTAGTAGCTGCCATTTGCAGCCTTTGCTACCTTTTCGGAAAGCTTCTCAAGATAGATACCGCCTTTGATGGTGTACACAGGTGCATTCAGGTTGCCTCCCGTGCAGTCGATATCGAGGTTCCCGCTTCGGTAAGCGCCCGTATACCCGTTGTAGGAGTAAATCCAATTGGACTCATTGATGACCGCCGTTGAATTGTCAAACGTATATACAGTTCCCTCAAGAGTGATCCAGAGATTCTCTTCAAGCCGGTATGCAATTTGCTTGTTATAGGTACGCTGCAATACCTTGATGCTGTCGCCGGGTTCCAGTTGTATGGAAGCGCCTACAGAGATGGTGAAGCCCCAGATGGAGTTTGAGTCCCTTTCAAGCTTGAACTCCTTGAGATCCATCTCATAATCTTTCGTTGTCGTATGATTTTCGCTGTCGGTGTAGGAATAATTGTAGTGATATTCGTCGTACACCGCGAGTTCACGATAGTTGGCATTCCCCTTGCTGCCGAACACAAACGCCTGATACTGATTATCGGTGCCTCCGAGCGTAACAGGACTCATGGATGTGCCGGCATTGGGGATATAGTGAAGATTCACGGTGCCGCCGCTTAGTATGCCATTCGTGGTTGAGGGGTTGAGTTCAATCAGTCTGCCCTTCATCACGTTATAGGCAGTAAGCGCTGCACCGGAATAATTCCCGTCCACGACCTGAATATATCTTCCATCGTCAGTCCATTTTACCCCTACGCCGGTAAGGGTATGAATACCGACTAAGAAATTGCCGGACGATACAGTCGTAGACGTCTCCTTGGAATAGGTATTGTCGGTGTAGTAATACGTTATGGTGTAGGAATATACCTGCTTGTAAGTGAAATCTGCGCCCGATGAACCAAGGTCATTCCACACCAGACTGTAATCCATCTTATAGTTCTGCGTCTTGAAGTACTTTATATCGCTATCCGAACCGGAGCTTTGTCCTGCAGACAACTCTGAATAGTCATACGGCAAACCCGAATACAGCGCACCCGACATGTTGCCAGTAGACCAACGCGTGCAGTAATACACATCTGCAATGGCGTTTGTTGCGGTAACGAGCTTGACAACATAGTATGTGTGGCCAAAATCTGTATTGTAGGGATTTTCGTCGCTGTAAACGAAGTAGAAATCGTATATGCCTTCCGTCTTCCACTTGACCAGATTATACTGTTCCATTTCTCCGTTGCTGCCGGGTTTCATGGCATCATACTTCTTGTATACGGAAACACTAGAATCCCCATTATATACGAGCCAGCCATCTGCCATTTCCCATTCGAAGAAGAACTCATAGTTTTCTGCTGGACCCGTCCCGGTACTATTCTTCGGTACGGTGAGTATCCCGGTGGTCAGATTGATGGTAACGCCGCTGTCCGCAAATGTCAGTATGAGTTCGTTTCCGGCCATAGCGTATGTATAGCGAGACAGATCGCTGATTGATCCATCCTCGCCTACCACGCGCTGAACCTTGCCGTATTGATCCGTATACACCGACGTACCGTTGGGCAGCAGATAGGATACGGAAGAATCCGCCGGATTGTAACCTGTCACATATCGTGTGATATCCGAAAGTGTGAAGTCGGGTACGCTGACCTTCGTGGACGTGTATTCCAGCATACCCGGTATGATGACGGATACCGCCGAAGCGCCCTTCAGGTAAGAAAGGCGTATGGCGTATGGCAGAAGCAGATCGTTTGCTCCGCCCGCGATGATATTCTTGAGCAGCAGCGTGCCTGTGATGGCGCTGTGATCCGCCGTTGTGGGCAATGTATCGACGGCGTTGATTTCCGCTAGTGTCAGTTCCGCGTAAATATCGCCAGTCGCTGTCATATCGATGGTGGCATTTGCCCCGCCAAACGGCGCAAGGTATGCAGTAAACCTGGATGAGGCAGTACCTATATTCTTGGCATTCTCTACGATAAGGGAATGCGCCCAAAGCGGCGAGGCAACAAGGTCACCGAGCAGCGCGCTGCCCGTAGACAGACTGCCGTTGTTCGCCGGATCTGTCCATATAACTTCCACTGTACCGCGCTCGTTTGCAACAAGCCCGTTTAGCGTTACATTGCCGGAGCCTTCGCACTCGATATGGATCAACGGCTGCGTATTCTTGCTCACACCCATATATGAACGATTGTAGGACGTGGTGCCGCCGACGGAAGGCCGGGTGTAGGATTCGTTGTAAACATCGATGTTCGAGAATATGACATTCACGTTAGAATGATTCAGTATCACCACTTCAGGAATATACTGCTGGCCGTAGATGCTGTTGGACGGTATCGCACATTCCACATACAACCGGCCTGCGCGCGCGTTCTGGATATTGTTGAGTTGTATCGCGCCGCTCGACATCGTCCATATCTTGCTTTCGCCGGGCAGACCCACCGCGCGAATGCCGCTCAGGCTGCCGCCTTCGGGAATATCGATTACGATGCCCGCCGCCGCATCGCCGATGTGGAATTCGGCGCCGCTTGCAACGGTAATCGTTCTGCCCTTACTAAGATCGTAATTCTCATGGGTAGACTTGGTGGCGAGCGCTTTTCTGGTGCCGGTCGCTGTCAGACTGATGCTTCCAGCGAAGGCTTTGGCACTGATGTTCACGTCCGCACCCATCAGCACTGCCTTGCCGCCCACGCTGGTATTGGCGTTGATGCTGCCGTTGGAAGTTGCGTGGGAACTGATGCTGCCGATAAACGCCACAATCTTTGTGGAAGCGTACGCGCGGATATTCGTACCGCTGCTGGTCGGCGTCGCATTTGCCAATATCACAGTCTTGTCATAGCCGCGAACCACAACATTGTTGAGATTGACGTTGATATTCATATATGTTGTGACGGTGCTGTACGCATCAGCCGTACCATGCAGGCCCTTCGCAACAGCGTGCGTATAGGCGCTGACGTACAAATCCTTCAGGTTCGCGAATATGTTGACATAGCGCCCTGTAATGCTTGTGCTGTCGGCGGCGCCGCCGCTTGCAGCAGTCGCAATATTCACATTGGCGTTGGAGGTCAGAGAAGAAACATAGGCTCTGGAGTCCGGATTGCTCGAAAGCGCGCCGCTGCCGAAATCGCCAACCGTTTCAAGATCCTTCTCAGCCGTATAAGCGGCGATGGTGATAGTATTAAAAGTATCATGGATAACCGTGCGCAGCCCGATCGTCGTATCCGTATTGGAGTTCACAGTAGCCGTTGCTTCCGCTGTACCGATCGTTACAAGACCTGCGGAATTTCCTGTAGCAGAGGTGTAAATATAATCCTGCGTTCCGCTCTGCGCGATGATATCGATATTGCCGTAATCCGCGTATAGCTTCACGTCAGAGCCGATTTCCACGTCTGTATCACGCGTAAGCCTATTGATTGCTTGTAGCTTACCGCCGTCAAATATGCCGCCGCTGTTGGCGTTGGTTTTGGCTGACATATAGGCGCTTGAGTCCGCGGTAATGGATATGCCGCCGTGCGCGTCGAGCAGGCTGCTCGCGCCGACACCGGTATATACCGTCTGCGTGATTTCGTTTTTCGCGTACATATTGCTGGCGGAAACCAGCAACCCGATGCTGTCGCCCGAAATGCTGGTGCTCGCGCGCGGCATATCCTTGGCGTGAACAATGATATTCCCGGCCGTAGACTGCACAGTTGCGCCCGTACCAATGGTAGCGGCCGTCCTGTAATAGCCGTATGTGGGCAATATGCTGCTGCTAACACCGATACCCGAAACACTGCGGCCCTTCATCATGACCGCTGTCGCGTATCCCGCGTTGTATGCGTCTACCGTGATATTGCCGCCTGCTTTTATGCTTGCATTGTTTCCGATTTTAGCTTCCACGGTCTGCCGCTGTGCATCCGCAGTCCCCGTACCGATCGTGGCTTTCACAAGGCCTGCACTGCCCGAATAGAGGGAAGCGCTTCCCGGCATATCGCTTGTCGCCTTAGCGACCGTATCGCCAGTCGCGTTCACATTGACATTGCCAGCGGATATAATATCCGTGCCGTCATCTATATAAGCCTTTACGCTGTCCTTCGTGCTGGCTTCCGCATAGAGACCGCCAAGTATTACCAGACCAACTGCATAGGTAGCGTTCGCTGTGGCGACGGAATTGGTGATGGCGCTTGCAAGTATATCGACCGACCCGGCGTTAATCTTACCGCCGCCGCCAATATATGCAGAGTTTGTAAGCGTCGCGCTGGACTTGGCGTAGCTGACCGCGCCGCTGACCAGAGAAACCGTAACACCGGAGCCGCCCTTGGGCGTTTCTACTGTGGCGATTGCGCCGCCGCTATTCGCGCGATCGACAGAGAATATGGAATGTACGGTGATCGCGCCGCCCGCCGAGGCGGTGCCGGATACGTTGAAGTACGCGTTTTGCGTAGCCGCAAGCGTCGCCTGTGTAGCGTTCGCCGCTACATCCACGAGGTTGACGTTGATCTTGGGCTGTCTTGCGATTGCGGTAGCCGTTGATGTGCCCGAAACGATTACGCTGATATAACCGCCGGACACAACAGCGCCGCTGCCCGCGATGTACGCCTGCGCGGTGGAAGTGGTATCCGCCTTTGCGAGGTTGACTTTTGCGCTTACAAGGCCGAGGCTTCCGCTTGTGCCGCCGCCCGCGGGGCTGATCTGTGAGTATGCCTTGGTATTGTAGAGGTTATACACGGTCATATTGTCAGCAGCGATGCTTTCTTTGGAACCCGTGCTGTCAATATAAGCGTTGTAGGTGCCCGCAGCTTCAGCGAATGTCAGAGTCAGTGCAAGGTTGACAAGCGACGCGCTGAATGTCGGCGTGAATATATCCGCGTCGGCGTAGGAGGTGCCGTATTGATCCACCGTCAGCTCACCGCCGATATCCGTAGAGGCGCCCAGTATATACGCCTGACTGGTTGAATTAGAGTGTGCATAGGCGGTATTGCACTGCGCACCGGCGACTGAGAATGAGAACGTCTTGCCGCCGCCGTTCGCGCCTACCGTTGCTGTTGCACCCTTATTCTGGTTGATCGCGACATTATTCTCGGAAGCGTTGTACAGAGAGCGTACGGTTGCATTGCCGCCAGATTGCACAGATGCACCGTTGATAAACGCGCTTTGCGAAGCAGAAAGCACTGCAGTCGCCAGATTGATCACGATATTGTAATACGAAACGGAAACCGTAACGCCATGCACCTTGCAGTCCGCACTGACATCGCCGGTGGTGACGACATTGATCCAGGTATCCGCAGTAACAGCGCCCGTGCCTTCTATACTGGCGCTTGCTGTCGTATTGACTTCGGCATAGCCGGTATTGCCTTCCACATTGACGAGTGAAAGCTTTACGCCGCCAAGCGCCGGCGTAAGATCGACTGTGCTGTTGGCGTCGTAATCCGTCAGCACGCTGATGCTCTGCGCCTGTATGCCACCATTGGACTTGAGCTGCGCCACAAATGTGCCCTGTGCGTAGGAGTAGCCAACCATTACGCCGACTGTGATAAGGCTCAAGCTGATATTATCCACCTTTGCGTTGGCGACGGATCGTCCGTTGCTGTGCACGGTGAGCGCACCGGTTACCGTAAGGTCGGAAGCGTTGACGATGGCGTAGCCGGACGCGTTCGCTCTGGCGGTTGCGGCGCTTGCGGTTGCGGACCCTAGCCCTGCCGCGGCGGAGAATATGTACGCCTGCGCCATGGCGGTGAATGTGATGACCTTATTGAGCGCCGAAGTTTTGCCCGCACCCTCATCGAAAATCAGGTCAACCAGACCATAAGCGCTGAAGTTCTTGTTCTGATCGGACACAACGCTCAGCGAACCGATCTTGTATGCCGCAGTTCCTGCGAGCGACGCTTCCTGATAGCTTGTGAGCAGCGCCGTGGAAACAGATACGTTGCCGGTAGCTACACCGACGCTCGCACCCGCAATGATGGCATATGCCCGCGTGTTGCCGTTGGCGTATATCGTAAGACTTGTCGCGCTGAAGCTGCCCGATCCGCCCGACTTATCGCCGAGCACCATCGCGCGGTTGCCTGCGCTGTTGATAGCAATCGCAAAGTTGAGCGCGGCTGCATACACGCCCACGGAACCCGTGATGGCGCTGACAAGTGCCTGCGAGTCGTAGGGTTTTGCTTCTGAGCCTGCCTTCACGTTCACCGTCTTGCCAGAAACCGATGCACCTGTGACATCGATGATGGCACGGTTGTCGCTCTTGATCTGCGCGAGAGCAACGATGGCGCCCACCGCAACATACCCGCCGACAAGCGAGGCGACTATGACTTTGGTATCGCCGTCCATCAACGCCGTAACGTCTATGGTATTCGCCTGCACATTGGCTTTGTTGATAGATGCATAGCCGATCACACGGTTAAAACCGAGCGCCACGGCACCGTTCACCGCGACGGTGCCCGCCGCTACGCCCAAGCCGTATACAAAGGTATCACCGTCGATATCATTGGTGACCTGTACGGTGTTTGCCTGCACTAAGCCGTTTGTGCCGGTGGAACCAGTAAGCGGCGTCGTGCCGTAGGGGGAGATGCCAATATAGGTTAGGGCGACAGGGCGGTTGATGGCCAGCGCCACCGTTACACCCACCGCGATGGGACCTGCCGCTACGCTGACGATGATGGCGTGCGCCTGCGCGGTAAAATCGGTAGATACGGCGATGGTGCTCAACGGAGCGTTGATCGTCACGCCGCGGCCGATGTAAGTATCGATGCGCATACGGTTGATGGCGACTGCAACAGCCGCGTTAACGGCTACGCCGCCGCCCGCAAACGCGCCCGCCGCCGCAATGGCGTTGGTCGTGCCGGTAGACTGCACGCTGATGCCGCCCGAAACACCGCTGATGTGAGCCGTGCCGCTGATGCAGGATTCAACTGTGCCTTCGTAGTAAACACCCGCAACGGAGCCGCTGACCGCGACCAGACCGCCGCTTGCCGCAAGAGTGGCAGCAAGTACTTCGCCGAAATCGGTATTACCAAGCACGCTGATGCCGGAAGCGCGTGTGACATCGCCCGCGAGTATGGCGTGTGCTTCCGTAAACACGACAAGTGCTGCAACCGCTACGCTTACACCAGCGATAGCGCCGCCGCACGTGACGGATATTACTCTGATGGTGGAGGTTGTGCTATTGGATATATTGGATTTGCTGAGTTTGTCGTCTATATTCGCCGTGCTCTGATTGCCGCCCTTTTCCATGACGGGAATAACGGCGGAGGAAGAGCCTGCGGATGCGTGCACATTGATGACACCGGAAGCGGAAAGCGTAGCACCGCTTTCTACCACTGCCTGTACGTTGGAGAAGAGCACCGCAACGGATACGCCAACGCCTACTCCGGCATATGCTCCTCCGGCTACAGTACCTGTGATAAGGTTCGCATTTACGCAGTCGCTTGCAAGAACATCAATATTACCGCCGTTCGCGGTGACGGCAGAACCGCTGCCCACGATGGCAGAGGTAGCATCCTTAAGTGCATAACCGTTTATGACGGGCCCTGTCGATTTGGATTTATCGAGCGAGTTGCCGGCGGTATTGTCATAGAGCGTGTCGTTCATATTGCTCTGCGAACCGCCGGTTGTATCCTGACCGTAGTTGTTGCCGTCCACACCCAGATCGTTGGCACTCTGCCCATCGCCCGCCAGCAAATCATTGAGGCTTTCGTCCGGTTTGTTCTGCTGTGCGCCGCTATGGCACTGTGCGAATACACCGTCCGTCTGTTTCTGCGGGTCCATTGCCGACTGGCCGTTATTGCTGGCATAGATACCGTCGTGTGCGTCGCCGGAAAGTTTGCCGCCCGCCACGACCACTGCGATCGTGCCGCCTACGCCCACAGAACCGACGCCTGCGGTGAACACAAACGCATTCGCCGTACGGTTGGAGGAAGCGGAAATCTTGACCCATCCCGCAGCCGTGATGACGTTGCTCTTGCCAATTTGTGCCGCAATTGTGTTGAAGAACACGGCCGCGAGAGCGCTTATGCCCACACCGGCCACAGCGCTGATAGCCGCCGTGGCGACGACAGCCACAAGAGAATAAGTATCTGTTGCGATTACGCTGATATTTCTGCCGGATATGATCACATAGTCGCCGGTATACGCTTTGGTAACAACCTTGGATACGATGACATCGAGCGTACCGCCGACGGATACCGTACCGCTTCCGCTTGCGCCTGCTGCATCCGCCGCTACGAATTCATTGGAAGATGCGCTGATGAGCACATCCCCGGTCGCGGTCAAATGTGTATTGTTCAATACGTATGCGATTGTTTCATTATAGAAGTAGGTGATGACGGCAATGGCCGTGACACCTACGGTGCCGCCGATACCTACTGCCGCTGCGATATTGACGAGCAGGCTGTTGGAATACGCCTTTACGTCGATATTGCCGCCTGCGGTAACCGTGCCGCCCAGCGAAGCGGTTACATGATTCATGAACACCAGCGCGTTCGCGCCGCCCGCTACGCCCACATTGCCCGAACCACCCAAAGCGACTGCCAGCAGCCACAGGCTATCGTTGGAGGTCGCAAGCACCTGCACGTCGCCCGCTGCCTGGATAACCGCGTTTGCGCCTACCGTAGCGGAAACCGTCTTATCGAATATCAGCGCCACAACGGTAGCGCCCACCCCCACCGAACCGCTGACGGAGAGCGATCCGGCGAGGTTTATTATGGTTGAATCGTCGTCAGCCTCCACAAGAACGTCGCTGGTGACGGTGACGTTCTCGGTCTTCGTGCCCTCTGTAACGGTATAAGTGGCCGGGTCGCCGTCCGCTTTTGCTTTCGCGCCCTCATCCATCTGCGCCTGTATGATGTTGCGGATGATAATGGTATTCACGACACCGGTGACCGCAACGCTGCCCGAGCCCGCTGCCGCGATGGAGATCATGATCACCATTTCATTCGCTGTCGCGCTGACAAGTACACCTCTGCGGCGCGCTGTGCGGTTAGGCAACTGAATGCCAGCAAGAGCAGGATCGGAAGAATTATACATGCCTTTTGCAAACAACTCGGCTGTCTTTCCGACCAGCGCCTTCACCTGATTTTCCAGTATGGCGGCGGAAAGCGTAGCGCCCACGGCATTTGAACCGGAGCCTGCGATGCCGCCCGCGATGGTGTACAGGCCGGTACTGAGGTTCGCGATCACGCCGATGGAGTCGCCCGCCGTCAGCTTCGCATGATCGCCGACGGAGGCAGTGATCTGGTTTCTTGCCGCGATGACGGGGATGGTACCCGTAAACGCGTTATTCCCGGAAGCGCCCAGTGCGAAAGTAATATACAGCGTGAAGTCGCGGCCTTTGGCCTGCACGAGCACATTGCCCTGATCGGCGGTCAGTACGGCGTTCTTTGCAGCAGAAGCCGTGACCGAACGTCCGAATACGCCAACGCTGACGGTTGCGCCGACTGCATTGCTGCTTGCTCCCGAAAGCGCCATGGCGATAACGAGCATCCAGGCGTCTCCATCGGCCAGCACGGAGATATCGTGGTAAGCGCTGAGGTTTGCGGCTTCACCAACGGAAGCCTGCGTAGAAGAAAGCGCGACCAGCACGTTGAGCGTACCGGCTACAGCGGTGCCGCCCGTGCTTGCAGAAGCGGAAGCCAGAGCGCTGACGAGTTTTTCCTTTGTATAAGCGCTCAGTTTAATGGAACCCGCGCTGCTCGAAACGACCGCGTTATTGCCTATCTTGGCATTCGTAGAGCTTCCGGTGATGATAACGGCAAATGTGCCGCCTGCGGCCACACCGCCGCTGCCCGCGGCGGAAAGCGATATGAGCAGCAGGAAGGAGTCGATGTCTGCGCCAATGTTCACGTCGCCGGTCGCGGCCAATGTTGCGCCATTCCCTATAAGGGAATTTACTTTGGTATTCTGCACGATGCAGTTGATGGCGCCGCCTATGGCGTTGCCGCTTGCACCTGTATTCAGGGAGGCTGCGATTGTAATGACCATGAAGTCGGCTCTTGCACAAGCGTGCTGGGTATAATCGCCTCCCAGCGTTATGTTCGCATTGTCGCCAACCTTTGCTGTGACGGCATCTTCATCGGCAAGCGCGCCCACGGTGAGACCAACGCCAACCTTGGAGCCGCTCGCACTGAGCGAACCCGCGATGATGCGGGCAGAAGTATCCGAACTCGCGTCTACGTTCATATCGCCGGTCAGCGTGATGACTGCAGTGTCTTCAACAGTCGCCTCGGTGGTGTTGAAGAAGAACAGCATGGCAAAGGCGCCTGCGACGGAAGCAGTACCGCTGCCGCCGGAAATCGCACCCGCGATGGCTTCCGCGTAATAGTTGGTACTGGACAGGAAGTTCATTAAGTCGACCATATCCAGCACGTTGTCCGTGTTGATATTGATATCGACCTTGTATGCGTCGTCCTCTTTCTTGAGATCGATGAGGCCCTTCTCGCTATCCTTAACGCTCGCGTCGGTGGAGTTGGTCACCAGGTTGTTCAGACCAAACGCGCTTTCATAATCCGAGAAATCCACGCGGCGCTTCTGTGCGCTCAGCGTGAAGGAACCTGCCGTGATGTTCGCGCCGCTTCCGACGAGAGCCTGTACGGTGTTGTGTGCGTATACGAGAGCGAAGGATGCGCCCACGCCCACCTTTGCGCCGGTCGAAACGCTGATCGCACCCGCACGTACGGCGAGCTTGCTCTTATCAAATGCAGAAACCGTGATATCCCCGGCTTTTATAACGGCGGACGGGAGTATGACGGATTTCGTTACTGCCTTAGATACGATGATTGCCAACGCGCCGCCGATTGCGGCATTTCCCTGCCCGGATACCGCGCCCGCAATCGCCTGCGCACCAAGATATCCCTTGTATTCGCCGTCCATGTTCTGGGTGAGTTCAGCGGATACGGTGATGTCGCCGTCGTTCACTTCATCGGTATCGTCGTCGTCGGTTCCGGTCAGCGTGCCGCCGACTGTCGCCGTCGCTTCATTCTTGTTGACAGATACCGCCGCACCCACGGCAATGGAGGTGCTGCTCTGCGCCAGGCTCATGGCGATGCCGGTACCCAGCGAACGGAAGTTGCCGTCGTTATCCGCAAGCACCACGATGGTTCCCGCGCTCAGATCACCGAGCACGCTTGCGTTGGCGATATGATGCGTGATATTGACCGCCACTGCGGCGGCAACCTGAATTTTTTGCCCCTGTGTCTGCGCACCCTGCGAAGTGGGGAGGGTCGATGTGCCGGCGTTGTTGTTCACCTGGCCCTGTGCGCTGCCGGTTGCGCTGTCCGGCGTGCTGGTGGTGCTCGCATCCTGGCTGCGCAGCGCGTTGGAGGAAAGCGGCAGGTTGTTGTTTGACTGCGTGGTGTTCGTGCCGCCGGACTCTGTATTGTTGTTGCTGTTCAGTTCGCCGTTGATCTTGCCGGCGGTTGCGTTGTTGTTGTTCGTAGTCGTGGTATCACTGTTGGAATAGTTTCCATTTAATACGTCGTTGGTGGATTTCTCCGCGCCGCCGACTCCCTTGCGGAATTTGGAGAGGTAACGTTCCAAATCTGCGCCCATGGCGGTGGCTATGGCGTAGCTGTTGTCTTCATCGTAAGTGTGCGCAACAAGTTTCGCCGCACCCTTGATACGGCCGATGCCTAAGAAATCAGCGTCGACATTAGAGTACGCGATATTCACGGCAACCGCAGCGCCCACCGCAGTGGAACCGCCCACCGTGAAGCCGCTGGCCTTGGTAAGCGTGCTGCCGATTTGTTCAGCCTGCAGATAGAAGTTGACGAGTTCTGCGTTTTTGTTCGCTTCTTCTTCGGTAGCGTAATTCTTCTCGTTGATGTTGACGGTATTGCCGCCGGTGGTTGTGATGCGTGCGCCCTGTTCGATATAGGCGCGGACGGTATTGTAAATAAGCCCGACCGCAATGGACGCGTCGATGGAAATATCTTTGGGCTTGTTGGTGCCGCCGGTATCGCCAGAGCTGCCGGAGCCATCCTCACCGGAAAGCGGATCGCAGCCGGATACGGAGATGGTTTCGAGTTCATTCTTGCCGAGCGCGCGTACCGACATTGTGCCGGACGTGACTTTGCGGTTAGCGCCTACGCCCGCTTCCACCGTCATGGTAGCGACATTGAGCGCGAACGCCGCGCCGACGCCTACCGTCTTGCCGCTGCTGTTGGTGGGCTTTGTCGGAGTAGTCGTGCCGCCCGAACCGCTGCTTGCCTCGAATATGGCGTAGATGGTGACGTCCGCGTCGGGCATGTAGAAGGTATACGTATTGTTTGCCGCGTTCTCGACGGTGACGATCTGCTTTTCTGTCAGCGCGCCGCCTTCAGGCGTATAAGAGTACTTCAGAGAACCGGCTTGAAGCTTAGAGCCTGCATTCGCTTTGATGGTGACGATCAACCTATCACTCATCTTGGCGGAGGTAGTCGCCGTAGAAGAACTATCCGCCGGGGCTTTGACCGTTACCGTACCACTGCCTGTGCCAGTCGCATTGGTGTGAACGGTATGCAGGTTTTCATCGAATGTCGCTGCGATGTCGATTGTCGCGCCGTCCGCAAGTCCTGCCGGCATTGCGAACGTATAGGTGCCGTCTGCGCCCGGCGTAAGCGTGATGGTCGCGCCCGTATCGCTGCGGGTGGCGGTAAACTTGGTTCCAAGCTTGTATCCGTCGTCCGGCGAAACAGTCAGCGTGACAGTGCCGCCGGCGGTCTGTGTTCCGGAAACGCCCACGGTGCCGTTGGTCATGGAACCGACAACAACTTTGCCATTGGTAGTCGTGTCGTGCTGCGTTCCTGTCGTGTTGCCGGTATCTCCGCCTGCTCCCGCGCCGGGGTCGGTATCGGCCGTGCCCTTATCGGTCACAGCGGAGCTTGCGACGGTGTTCTCCGTCTGGCGTGCGTATGCTTTGATGAGGGTATCGCCCGTAACCACGATGGGGTTTACGGAACTGTTGCTCACGCCCGCGATATATGCTTTGGTGGTGCCGGTGATGACGGCGATCGCGGCGCTGCCCGCTATTCCGACATTCGACGCGCCGGCTCCCGATATTGCCTGGGTAATAAATGCGTGGGAGGGGCTCTTATCCTCGGGCTCGATCTTGAGATTCAGCCAGTTGGAAAGCCCGTCGAGCGCGGCGGTGGTCAAAGCTTTGCCCGCTTCGCTAAGCGCTGTCATGGCGTTTTCTTTGAGTGTAGTCGCGACATCGCCTTTGAGGAATGTCATGAGCTGCGTGACATCCACCATCTCAGAGAACAGCTCGTTGGCGATTTCGGTAGCGGTATCTTCAAGTGCGCTGTCGGGCGTCAGCGTATCGGCCGGCGCGTTCGGATTGGCAGGTTTGAATGTTTCAGTAACCTTCGCAGAAAGCAGACCGATCAGTTTGCTGAGCACGGCGTCTTTGACTTTCGAGGCCGTCTCTGTTCCGATTGTGCCAAGTGAAGCAAGCTTCTCTTCAATCTTCTGCCCGATGTCGTTGCTCAGTAATCCTTCAAGGCCCGTGCCGGTCAGCAGTGTGTTAGCGGCGTTGGCCACGAGTTTGGAAACGAGACCGTCCAGGAATGATTTCAACGTGGAACTGTCCAGCAGGTTTTTGAGTCCCATGGAGTCTGCAAGGCTTGTAACCAGCTTTTCGATGGCCTGCTTGATGAGCGTTTCGACGATGTTGATATCTTCTTCTTCGGGCTGCGTTTCTTCCGTTGTAACCTGCGGGTCCTCGATAAGCGCCGTCACTTCCAAAGAACCGGCCGTGACGGACGCGTCGTCGATATGCGCTATATTATAATAGGAAACAATGTTGATGGCGACGGCAACGCCCACGCCGATACGCGCATTGGTAGCGCTGGCGTTTGCATAGATGGCCGCATCGGTATCGTTGCGCGATTGCACGATAACGCTGCCGGCGGCGGGTTCTTCGCTGCTGTCCCCATCGGGCTGATATGCTTCAACCACCGCGCCGGATATGTAGGCTTCGGCGCGATTGCACAGTACGTTCAGGTTAAACGCGGCGGCAATCTGAATATTGCCCTCGCTGGTCTGTGAGGTCTGACGGTTGGCGGTCAGGCCGCTGACCGCATCCGGGTTGGTATTGGTGCTGCCGGACCGACGGGAAAGACCGCTCCCGCCGGCGATACTTCGGTCTGCTTGTGCGTCCGCTTCTCCTTGCTGACTCTCCCCATCCGATTCAGATGAACCGGATGCAGCCGACGACGATTCTGTTCGGCTGGTTGAGCCCTGCGAACCCGCGCGGGAGTTGGAAGTCAAAGAACTCCTGCTGACTGCGCGAACGGTAACACTGCGCGCACGCGCGCTGCGCCTGAGCACGGCATTTGCTGTATCGTTGAGCACGGTGATGGCGAAGGATGCGCCCACGCCCACGCTGCCGCCCGCCGCCGCCGCGTTTGCGGCCACTTCACGGGTAACGGAGTTGCTGGAGGATATGGCCATATCCCCGCCGAGCTTGATTGCGCGGCCGGAGCCAAGGTATGCGCTGGTATAAATACCGGAAATATCGAGCGCCAAAACGGGCGTGATGGAAATGCCGCCCGCCGAGCCCGCTTTTGCAAGCATAGCTTCGGAGCTCGCGTGATCCGCAGTGATCTTCAAAGGACCAAGCTTGCCGCCTTCGGTGGGCACATTGCCGGTATACCCGGTGACGCTGATGATATCTGCGCCGTCATCCACGCCAGCTACCACATCCACGCCGGTCACCGCAACCGCAATGCCCGCGCCGACGCCTATTTTCGATGCGTTATCGCTGCTGACGGCATCCGCTGAAGTGGTAAACCGCTCATTGGAGGAAGATTTAACGCTGAGGTCTCCGCCGTCGGTGAGATACACCGTTGCGCCGTCGAGTATGGCCGCACGGGTTTTCGCTGTGGCGACATGTACGGTAAGCGCGCCGCCGATGCCGATATCGCCCTGCGAATACCCGGCCTTGGAAGCGGCGCTTGAAAGCAGCTGGTCATCCTCGCTGCCGGAAGTGGCGCTGATGGAAAGTGACCCGGCCTGTATGGTGCCGTTTGCAATATACGCGTTGTTTTTATGGGAAGTGACGGCGACCGTTACACCCACGCCCAAGGAGAACGTGGATTTCTTGGGCGCGCTCGCGCCGGTGCCGGTACCCGTGTAATCCGGATCGGTAATGAACTCGGCCAGTATGGTGATGACGGGAGTTGCGGATGTAAACGTAGGCAGCGTGTAATAGAAGTTGCCCTGTGCATCCGCCGAAACGGGAACGGTAGCCGTAACGGAGCCATCCTCCGTTTTTACCTTGAGCGAATTTTCCTTGAGTTTGTATCCTTCGTTCGGGGTTGCGACGAGTGTTATTTTCTCCCCGCTGTCCACGCGCGAAGGCGCCGTCACATTGCCGTTTGTCTTGGCGGTCGTATCTACCGCAAGAGCAAACCCTTTATCTTCGAATACGGCAGTGATGTAAATATAGTTGGCGGCGGAATAGCCGGCCGGCATGGTGAAGCTGTTGCTGGCGTCCAGTGTTAGCACTTCGACGGAACTCGGGGTACCATCGTCATCGTAAACGGCGGCTGTGATGGACTTGAGTTTCTTGCCATCGGTTGCGGCCTGATCCGAAACCGTAATCGTTACTTTCTCGCCCGCATCCGCTTTGGTATCGGATGTGGAAAGATATTTCTTGACGGTGTCGTCGATCCGGACTTCGAATGCTTTCTCGCCGAACGTGACCGAGATAGTCACATCCTCGCCGGGCATGGTGAACGTGTACTTGCCGTCGGTAAGCGTAATTGTCGTGGTGTTATATTTAATAGAAGTAACTGCGTTGCCTTCGCCGGGAGTGACCGTCAATGTAACGGTATCGCCCGTCTTTGCGTTGGCCGGACCGGTGACTTTGCCATCGAGACCCGCGCCGATCGTGACGGTGTGGCTGTCGGCTTCAAACTGTGCGGATACGGTGATCTTCGCATCGGCGGGGAGACCTGCGGGGATATCGAAATAATAACTATCGCCGGAACCGAGCGTAAGTTTCGCTTCCACCAGCGTGGAGGTCGTCGGGTCAGTGTAACTATACTTGAGAGTATTCAAGGTAAGCTTATATCCCTGCCGCGGATCAATCTGGAACGCCGCGCGCGTACCCGATCCCTGGGAGACGCACGTGACCGTACCGTTCACCGTAGCGGATATGACGATGGGCTTGCCCTGCACCTGCTGTTCCTGTGTGACAACGTCGCCCGTGGTATCGGCAGGCGTTTCGCCCGTACCTGCACCAACTTCCTCGGCTGCGTCTTGGGGAATGGGTGAGCCGTCAGCGGAAGTTGAGGACTGCGTGGTGGCGACGGCGTTCAGGTTGAGCGCGCCGCCCGCGCGAATGGTGCCGGTGGTATCGATATACGCATCGTTGTTGTTGAGCACAACGGCTACCGCCACCGCACCTACTGCCTGAGAAGAAGAATTGCTTTTGCCCGCACCGGAACCCGTTTCGGGAGTCGTGCCTTCTGCTACCTGTTCAAATATTGCGGATAGCACCACATTGCCCGCAGGCATTGTCAGCACATATTCGCCGGCGGCGTTCGCCGCGAGAGTCTGTATGCTGGTGCGGCCTTCCAATTGCGTGGTTGCCTTGAGGGAGCCGGCCTGCAGCTGATACCCTGTCCCGGGGTTCACGGTGATGACGATTTCCTTACCTGCGTCCGCAGAGCCAGTTGCAGGAATGAGCGCGCCGTTCTGCAGAGTCGTATCGGCCGTGACGGTATATGCGCCGGTAGTTCCAGCGCCGGTTTCCGTTTGCTGTTCGGTGCCCGCGGTGCCTTCGTCGAACAGATCGGAAATGCCCTGGCTGTCATCCTCTTCCTCTTCATCAAAGAGGTTGCCGGTGCCAAGATCCGGATCGCTTGCCGTGCGTGCGCGGAACACCGCGACGATTGTCACTTCGGCATCCGGCATGACGAATGAGAAGGAATTGCCGCCGCCGGAGATATTGATGTTCTTCGTCACCTGCGCGGATTGCCCCGCGGGAAGATACGTATAGGTAAGCGCCTCAAGCGCGTAGCCTTCGTTGGGTTTTACGGTGACGGTCGTTTGCTCGCCAGCTTTTACTTTTGCAGGTGTGGTGACGGAGCCGTTGGTGGTGGTCTGCGCATTCACTTTATAACCGTCGGTTCCCGCAACCTGCTGCACGGCTTTATTCAAGCCGATAAACGCCTTGGCCTGCGCGCCCAGCTTGGTTGCCGCCGCGCCGAGTATTGTCTTGACGATGTCGAGCACGCTGGAGAGACTTTGTGATTGCCCGTTCTGATCGCCGGATGCTTCGGGAGCGGCAGAAGTCGCCTTCGTAGTCACGCGCTCATCCGAATTGGAGGTGATGCTGATATTCTGCAGCGCGTACAGGGAAGCCGCACCTTTGACCGCCGCGTCCACATCCTGTATGACAACAGAGAAAGCGAAGAAGCCGCCGAATGTGTTGCCCGTGGTGCCGGCGGTCGCGCCGCCAGCGCCGCTGCTTCCGCCGGTACCCGTTGTGGGGTTGGAAGTGGTATCCTTCGTTTCCGGCGCCTTGCCTCCGGCCTTGGTGGTGACGCTCGTTTTCCCTTCGGACTTGAGCATGATGCTGCCGGCGTTGGAGGTGATGTTTCCCTTGACTTCCACATGCGAGTCGACCACCGCTACGGATACCGCAAGGGATATGGGCAGCTTACCCGCGGTCGATGCCGTAGTCATGGTCACATCAGCATTGGAGGTGAGTGTCACGCTGCCGCCCGCCGTGATGGAAGCATTCTCCCCGACTTTGACGGAGGAACCCGCCACCACCACCGCAACCGCCAGCGGTATGAACCACTTGGCGAGCGATGCATTGGACGCGGCAACATTCACCAGCGCCTTTGCCGCAGCTTCCACGGTAGAGCCCGCGGTGATGACGCCGAGTATGAGAATTTCTGCAGTGCCGACCTTTACGCTTACGAAGTTGAAGCCTTCGCCAGCCGGCAGCAGGGAACTTGTCTGTTCAGAACCAGCGGTGAGCAGTACGGAGCCCGACGCGTTGAGGTTCGCACCCTCGGCGAGTTTGATGGACGCGCTGGAGACGATGTCCATGATGCTGGTCTGATATTCGTAATCGTTGGGAAGTCCCAAATCCTTCGCGGAGAGATTGATGTTCTTATCATCGTCGAGAGCCGTGAGAAATATGTTGCGGCCCTGCACCGTGCCGGTCACCGTGATGTTCTTGGCTTCGAGCGTTACGTTAAGACCGGCGGCGTTGAGCGTGCCGATGGTGAGGCTGTCCCCGCCCTTAATCGTCAGGTTGGAAAGAAAGCCGCTGCCATTGATGGTCAGCGTTGTGATAGTGCTTTGATTGAGCAGATAGTTGGTAAACAGTCTGTTTGCCGTGTACTGGTTACTGATGATATCGGATGCGTTGATGACGATTTCGGGCTTGTTGGTAAGCTCGTCCGTATACTGCTCAATGGAGGAAGCGTTCAAATCCATCGTTTGACCGCCCTCATTCTGCAGGTGGATATTCTCAGCCGAACCGCTAATGGACGGATTGCTTTCATCGCCCTGTTTGAGCGCGCCTGTCAGATGCAGCCTGTCGCTGCCTGCGCCGCCATCCGCACGCACACTGCCAACAGACCGCGCGGCGGAAACATCCACGGATATCGTATCGTCTCCCAAACCGCCATTGAGCGTCGCTGCGTTGTCTTCGCTTCTTGCTGCGCTTTCCGATGCGGAAAGCTTGAGCGTATCGTTTCCGTCGCCGCCGTTGACCGTAACGCTTGTATCCGAGCCGTCGAGCACGGTGGAAATCGTATCATTCGCTTGCGTGCCATTGACAGTGACGCTGGCGTTTTTCACGGTGACTATTTTATCGAGCGACAAATACAAACCGGCCAGCACCACGTCGATACCCTCTATGGTGATATTGCCGTTTACCTTTGCGCTGCCCGATGAATTTGTGTTGATGGAGTCTTTGTTGATGGGCTTGCCATCTGCTGCCTGCGTATAAGAATCGGAAGCAAGTATGTAAAGTTTAACGCCTTCGCGCACGCTGGAACCAACGATGTTGATATCTCCGTCATAGGTGCCGGCGGACACGTCGATGGTGATAGACTCTGTATTGTCTTGTATATCTGCAAGAGCCGCGTCAACGGCTTTTTGTATAGCATTCTTGGGCGTGACTTCGACCGGTTCGGTGGGAGTACCTGAGCCAGTATCGGTGCCTGCATCTGTTTCTGTTTCCGCGGCGGAGGCGCCATTTGTGAATTCTTTAGGCTTGTCCACGACATTTTTGCCATCCTGCACACGTTCCACAATGGTGGCGGTGCCTGGCGCGGCAACGGGATCCTGTGTCAGGGCGACGTCATCCTGACCGATGGAAGTCGTTTCTTCCTCTGTGACTGTTTCTTCTGCCCGGGCAGTGCTCGGAAGAAAGAACACGAGCGTGAATGCCAAAAATACGCATAGCAATGCGGCCGCCTTTCGGCTGCAGAATGCCCTTCTCAGCAAAACGCCAATCCCATCGGACATAAACGTCCCCCCCGTCATGGCATAGATAGACCTATTTAGATTTTACTACCAAAAAAGCAAAATACACAAGCCCATAAATAGGTAAATTATGTTGCTAAATCGACAAATATTTAAAATCTGTTGGATATCATGTGTTTTGCAACTGCTGAACAAAAAATAACATAATCTTCTGAAATATGTATTTATTTCCTCGCAAGCTGTTTGATAATCGCCTTTGCGATGGCGGTCAGTTCGGCATCCTCGCTCAATTCGGCCACCTGTTTCATATCCGCAAGCGCGTTTTCGTTTTGCCCCAATTGCAGATAGCACGCGCCGCGGTTGTAGTAGCATTGCGATGTCGTCTCGCCGCCCGTAATAGCTGCGCTGAAATCTTCCACGGCATCCGCAGCCCTGCCTTGCGCCATTCGGCTTACTCCCCTGTAATACCGCATGGATGCTTGGGGCTGGCCATGTTCGAGGGCGCTGGTGAACTGTGTTTCCGCATTATCAAACTGCTTGAGCGTCATATACGTATAACCCATGTAGCTGTTGAGCGTACCGTAATCCAATTCAGCGGAACCCAGTGACAGGGCCTGATTGCCGTATTCCAGCACCTGCTCGCTTTTTCCCAGCAGATACGCGCAGATAGCCGCCTGACCATAACACAGGCCCGGGTCTTTGTATCCGCGCTGCGCGGCGGTCACAAGATCCTGCATGGCCGGTTCGTAATCGCTGTTTTGCAGTTTGCACGCACCGCGTAAAAAGTACACCGTGCCTGTACTGTCATAGGTCAGCGCGAGAAAATCGTTACAAGCCTGTTCCGCAAGATTATATGCGCCTTTTACATAATACAGCTGAATAAGCGCCGTCCGCATGGTATAATCCGCAGGCTGCAGCTTCAGATACGCGGTAAGATTTTCAATGGCTTCATCCGTCTTGCCCTGCTCGGAATAAATCTGCGTTTTTAAAAGATATGCCTGCGCCTGCGTATTATCAAGCTCGAGAACCTGATCAAAATAGGAAAGCGCCTGCTCATAATTGTTCTGCAGCGCGAGCAGGCAGCCCTTTTTCATAAGCAGATCGACGTACAACGCGGTCCCTGAACCCGATAAGGAGGATTCAATCATTTCCAGGCAAACGTCCACCAGCGCGAGTGCATCGGAATATTCCGCCTTCGCTATCTTTTCGGATGCGAGATCATAATAATCTTTGAGCGTGGTCGGTTTTTTCAGCATGCCGGAAATAACCTGTTCCGCACGCTCTAAAGTGCTTTTTTGCACATATTCCGTGCTCTTCGCAAGATAATTGTTTGCGGCGGCGGCAGGATTTGTCCCGTCTGCATCCTGCATGGATATGGTAACGCGAATAGCGTCCGCGAGCAGGATAGAGCAAAGCAAAAGCGCAGCCATCGTCACTGCGGCAATCCGAAGCCCCAGACTCGTGCTGCGCACGCCTTTTACCGGTTTAACCTGCTCCATATGGCCTCCGCCGCTTCACACTAAGTGGGCACGCTTGATAGCTTACAGTATAACACAGACTTGCAACTATCGCATGCGCTTACATTTATAAACAGTCATGATGTGATATTTATATAAATAGGAAGAATCCGCCGTATCAGCTTTCCAGTTCCTTAAAACCTTCGCCGTGCACTTCCGTCGCGTCCGATAATATAGTGAACGCGCGCGGGTCCAAGGCGCGCACCGTCTGTAATGTCAGGGCGACCTCGCTGCGGCGGGCAATGGTCATAAGCATGGTCTTTTCCTTGCCGGTAAACGCCCCGCGCGCGGGCAGTATCGTTACCCCGCGCCCCATTTCGTGTGCAAGCTTTTGTACGAGCGCGTCCGTCTGATCCGTAACGATATAAATCACTTTTGCGTGGTCTACACCCTGCTGTATGGCGTCTATGGTTTTACTGACCACAAACAGAGTCACCATGGAATACAGCGCAACCTCGATATTGCGGAATACCGCTACAGCGAACAGCACCACCGCAGTATCGATGATCATCAGAAGCTGCCCCAGCGACAATGCCGGACCGCGCTTAATGAGCATGAGTCCGATCAGATCCGTACCGCCGGTGCTGATGCCACGTATGAGCATCAACCCCAGGCCAGCACCCATCAACCCGCCGCCCATCACGGCGGCAAGCAGCGTATTGTTGGTGTATCCCGGTATAAGCAGCCCGAACACATCGATGCCTATGGAAAGAAGTACCGTCGCCACTATGGTTTTGGCGAGCGGCTTGATGCCCAATCTGCGCCAGGCCACAATCATCAGTGGTACGTTCAAGAGCAAGGTCAGCGTGCCGACAGGAACCGAAATGAGGTGCGCAATCGCCGTTGCTACGCCGGATATTCCGCCCGGCGCAATTTGATTGGGCACGGTAAACACCGCGAGGCCCAATGCGGTAAGCGCGCTTCCTATGATAATGACTACGATATCCAGCAGCAGCCTTTTATGCTCCTTACGCATGTGTGCCTCCCGCAGATTCTTCGGGGTTCAGCCCGTAAAGCTCCGGCAGCAAAAACAGTCCATCCCGCCGTATGAGAGTATTATCGAAATAAATCTCACCGCCGTAGGGCGCTGACTGCAAGCAGACGATGTCCATATGCAGCGCGGATTTATTGCCGTTGAACGCGGACGCATAAGCGCAGCCCGGAGTCAGGTGAAAAGAACCGCCTATTTTTTCATCGTAGAGTGTATTCCCCATGGGTTTTGTAATTTCGTTGTTGACCCCCAGCGCAAATTCACCTAAGTATCGCGCACCCTCGTCCGTATCCAGCAGACGGTTCAGCCCCTGCGTATCGTTGGCGCAGCTTGCTTCCACAATGCGGCCGTTCTCGAATACCAGCCGCGGATCGTGGTACTGCCTGCCCAGCATGTGCAGTGCGGTGTTGTACTGGATAACGCCGTTGGCGCTATCTTTGACCGGCGCGGTGTACACTTCACCGTCGGGTATGTTGCGTTCGCCAAAACAGGGAACGACCGGCATATCCCGAATGGAAAACTGCAGGTCGGTACCCGGCCCTTTGATACGGACCGCATCCGTGCGCAGCATCAGATCAATGAGCGGCTGCATGCTTTTCCGCATGCGCGCATAATCGACAAGCGCCGACCGAAGGAAAAACTCGTACAGATCGTCATAACACATATTCGCTTTTTGTGCGTCGGCCATGGTGGGCCAGTGCAGATATACCCAGCGCCTCTCGTCAATACGAATATCACGGATAGGACGCATTGCCGCGCGGTATAGCGATACGGCGCGGGGATCGGCTGCGCTCAGTTCCGCGTCGTTTTCGTCGACACCGATATCCACATGTGCGGCCAAATGCGCCCAGCGCGCCTTTTCCCATTCTATCTGCTTTTCAAAAACCGGCTGCGTGTTTTCGGGATGATCCGCATCGATAAACCCAAAAAACAGGCGCTGCAGTTCGTCATCCTCCAGCCGCACATACGGTACTGTTCCTATGCTGTGCGCCCGCTTCATGAGCGCTTTGATGAGCGGCTTTGCGGCAGCCCCCGCGTTGATTTCAAACAGTTCCCCCGGCGTCAACCGCAAGCTGTGCTTAAGCAGCAGTTGTGCAAGCTGATCCAATCGCGTATCCCGCATGGTGTGATTTTACCCCCTGTTTTTTCCTGCGATATGAGTATAGCACAAAGCCGCACCGCATAAAACCAGCACACGCTGGATGTACGTGTAAAATGGCGGTATGAGTTTTGTTGTAATAAAAAACCGCCACAAAAAGGGCGGTACAAATTCTGTTGGCATTGGGCAGCACACCTATGCTTTGATCAAATTCGGCGATTCACTCGCCGAATTTGCAAAAGAATGCCGCCATGAGCGGCATTCTAACCTGCAGAACCTCACTGATGAAGTCCGCAGGACTTTATCAGTGATTACTGTATGCGCCTCGCGCTTACAAGAAAACGCGAATTATCGTACTCGTAGGTACATGTGGAAAGCGTGAGCACCTGATCGCTAGGCTGTATGGTGACGGACTTTTCCACGATGCTGTATTTCACATTGGATACGAAATCGATCCAATCCTTCATGTAATTCGCAAAGTCCTGATCGTCGTAGAAACGCGTTTCATATACGTTGCTGTTATCGCCGGGCCATACAAATGCCGCGAATACTTCCCATTTCGTTACAACGCCATCCCATATGAACGTGATGGTTCGGTTCTGTTCAAAAAAGCTGCGCTGTTTATAGTTATTAAGATCGTGGAACATGGTGCCGTTTTTCATGTTGTGCCCGTGCAGTATGATATGCCGCTGCTGCTGCGGGTCCGCATTGCGGTAATCCATGAATACCGCGCCATGCTTGGAGCTTTCCTTTTCTACATTGTGCACAAGATAAAACTCGTTGTCCTTCCCGCGCACAACGGGATAATCGATTTTGGTGTTGGGAACGGTGATCCAGCCCACAACATCCGAATTCTTGGCTTTGTATTCTTCATATGTCATGACGGGCGGCAGTACGTCGTCCGGTCCGGCTACGCCATCGAGCTCTTCAAGCGGTATGGCCGTTGCCGTAACGCCCGGCGTAGACTCTGCCGCGGGCAGGCTTGGCGTAATAGCAGGCTCCGGCGTGAGCACAGGCTGCTGAGTCTGCAGATCCACAACATCGCCCGATTGCTGTGAGGATGTGCACCCCGGCATAACGACAAGCAGCGCTGCCATCAGCAGCGCCAGCAGTAAAGAACTGCATCTCCTTGCGGCCTTCATCTCATTCATCCTCCGTGTATATCAGCATTGTAGCGCATTACCCCCATGTATGCAATGCAGCCTAAGTTCTTTTACGTTTTAGACACATTAATGGCGAACTTTTTACCGAGAAAATCCCACAATATGATTTGTTTTACACGAAGATACTGAAATATGTAAAAATTTTTGTGAAATATGTCGACGAGTATTTGAAATGGGACGGTATATGCGGTATTATACTATACAGGCGCATTGCAGGCGTGGGTTATTATTATTTTGCGTGCGCCGCATTTTGTTTTCGCGGCCGAAAGGTGAGAGGACAACACATGGGATTGTTTGAATTTAACGATGTGGGCATAGACCTGGGCACATCGAGCGTGCTCGTCTATGTCAGGGGAAAAGGCATCGTACTTCGGGAACCTTCCGTCGTAGCGGTGGAACGCATTACCGGGCGCATACTCGCAGTTGGCGAAGAAGCGCGCCGCATGCTTGGCAGAACGCCGGGCAGTATTATCGCCATCCGTCCGCTTAAGGACGGCGTTATTTCCAACTTCGATATCACGGAACGTCTGCTGCATCACTTCCTGAAGAAAGTTGTCGGTTCCCATATTTTCTTTAAACCCCGCGTTGTCGTGTGCGTTCCCTCCGGTGTAACGGAAGTGGAAAAGCGCTCCGTTATCGACGCTACGGAAGAAGCGGGCGCACGGCATACGTTTTTGATTGAAGAACCCATCGCGGCGGCAATCGGCGCGGGCATCGATATCTCGCAGCCGCGCGGCAGCATGATACTCGATATCGGCGGCGGCACGACGGATATCGCCATTATCTCTTTGGGCGGCGCGGTCATATCCGATAGCATCAAAGTGGCCGGCGATAAATTTGACGACGCCATCGTGCGCTACATGCGCAAGAAGCACAATCTTCTCATCGGTGAACGTACGGCTGAAGAAATGAAAATTGCCATAGGCTCCGCGTATCCGCGCAAGGAGCAGGTGTTCATAGACGTCAAAGGCCGAAACCTCATTTCCGGTCTGCCGCAGGCCATTGTGGTCGGCTCCAACGAAATGATTGAGGCGCTCGAAGAACCGCTGCAAAGCATACTTGAATGCGTGCGCGCACTGTTTGAACGCACACCCCCTGAACTCGCTTCGGACATCGCGGAAAGCGGCATCTGCCTCACCGGCGGCGGCGCGCTGCTCTACGGTATGGACAAGTTCGTTGCCGAACACACCAAGGTGCCCTGCTATGTGGCGGAAGATCCTATCTGCTGCGTGGCGATTGGTACGGGCAAGGTGCTCGAGAACATCGGAGTCTATTCCAACGGCGCGATATACGATTACAAGCGCGGCGAATACTTTGACGGCTGAGTTATTCTTCCAACCACCAACGTCCTGTGCTTCTGCACAGGACGTTTTTTTTACATTATCAAAGCAAAAAGGCAGGCGAAGACATACTGCAAACGAAATTGTAACACGCCATAAAAACCGCTTTACAAATTCAACGGCTTGCTTTATAATATCCCTTGCGTGCAAACGAGCGGACACGCTCACGGCACAACACATACGGGGCTTTAGCGAAGTTGGCTATCGCGCTACACTGGCAGTGTAGAGATCACCGGTTCGAATCCGGTAAGCTCCACCACGTCGGAGCGGATTACGCTCCACTCAAATCCCTAATCGCTTCGCGGTTAGGGATTTATTGTACCGCTCCATCGCTCCTCCTTTTCCGCAAAAAGTCACGCTCGCGTCGGCTACGCCCTTGTAAACGCGGCCAATTTCTTCAGGGGTATCGTCAGTACATTCAACCATGTTTACCCGCAGCTTTATCCCGTCGATCTGCGTAAGGAGTACGGATCACTGCAGGTTCCCGTGTATTTCTTCTTAGGCAAGCATGATCTCAACGCGCCGGTTTCTCTCGCGCAGGAGTATTTTGATGCGCTTGGCGCTCCGCACAAGGAGATCGTCTGGTTTGAACACTCCGGCCACAGCCCGTGGATCAACGAAAGCGACAAGTTTGTGCAGGAGGTAATTCGGGTAGCCCAAAGTTCATCGGAAAAATAGAGCAGCTACGCAGCTTTGATTCAGATGGGCAAAAGCGGTCGTTTTCAGGCGGATACTACAGGACACCACCGGATCGTCTTCGGTGGTGTTTTTAGTACAAGGGCTAGATAGGCTGCTCCGATCGCATGCTCAATCTTGCGAAATTCCGGAAGTCTCAACTCTTATTTTCAACGCAGAATTGACGTTTTCTTTAAATCTGCGCGTGTTTTGCAGCAGGTCCCTTTTGCGAATAAATGGGACTGCAAATCCACTGAATTCTTCTGCATTGATAAATTTCGTTTTATCATCGGAAAGGGGTATTATTTCAAAGCGGTGTTTGCCAAGAAAGAGAAAAGACGCCCATAAAACATTATCAAATGCGATGATGCGCTCATTGTTCTGTTTCATGATTGATGACAACTTATACCATCCGTTGCCGTTATCTGCTGTTTTCACATGAACCTGCATGCTGGCGCCGGGTTGTGTATCGCCGGATATGGTTATTTCATTTGTCCATAAGTGATAATTTGCAAAATCCGATATTACTGAGTAGACGTTATGGGCAGGAGCGTTGATTTCACATTCGGTGTAGATCTCCTGCATAAATACAGATCTTTTCTCCACTTCAAACACCTCTTACCTATTAGAATAGTAATAGTATATGAGTAACAAAGGCAGATAACGCGGTTTGAAATGCCCAAAAAGCCTCCCTGACGGAGGCTTTTGTTGTTTCTGTACGTGTGTCATTCGGTAATACTCGTCCCCCACACCCCCATGGAGGTTGCCGGTGCGATCCAAAGGGACCGTACCGGCTTGGTAAGCATTCTGAATAAGCAATTCGCGCAGATTTAGTGCCCGGCGCACGCTACAGCCGGTTTGTCCATCCGCTGCTGTTTGAACACACGATAGCCCATCACCACCGTCCAAACATAGGCAAGCGTTTTGGGGATCATGAGAATGCCAA
The DNA here is from genome assembly GCA_964440115.1 of uncultured Oscillospiraceae bacterium. Classification (GTDB taxonomy): domain Bacteria; phylum Bacillota; class Clostridia; order Christensenellales; family CAG-138; genus JAEWWD01. Next base: position 76,123 of record CAYTPV010000003.1, read on the forward strand.
CGACAGGTACACTTGAGCTAAACAGCACCACCGGAAGATAAAATCCAAAGGAAAGCGCAACCGCAAGCGGCATATAGCGGAAAGCGCTGTCATTGCGGCTTGTCCTAAGGAACAGCACGATGATCATAATCCCCATAATGGCAAACGGGATATTGCGCAGTATGCCAAACAACAGGGGCTGATCCGCCTGCAGCCACTGATTCTGCGGCAGCAGGCAAAGCGCCACGCGAACCGCCGCGAGCGACCACATGGTTGCGGTTAGCCCGGATTTGCCCTTTATCTCATACCTCTCCCGCCATACGTAGTAAAGCAGCATATAAAAGACCGTCATGGTAATGGACGTAATCAGTTTTCCTACGCCCAGCGCCGCAGCGTTTGCGGCTAACCCCGTTGTCCACAGCGCATAAGCCCGGGGTACCAAATGAAACGAATCCCCGGCACCCAACACCACCGCCATCAGGCCGTATTTCTTCACAAGGGTGTTTCCGTTTGCTTTAACAAGCATGAAAATCCCCGCACAGATTACAAAAGTTAAATACAGTGCGTCAAACACCGTTTCCATAATCGCCTGCATCATACTACACACCTTTCCTAAATAAAATCAAACTATCTTCTGCAGCGCCGGCTGACCGGCGTCCGAATACAACGTCCTTTGCACCAGCGCAAGCAAAAACTCAATATCCGGTTCGCTCGAACGCAGCAGCGTCAGCAGATTGACCAATACAAATCCCGCAAACCGTTCCGGTGTGAATGAATCGTCCCATACGTCAGGCCGGATTTGCTTGTCTTGAAGCAGCTTTTCATAAAAAAAACCGCGCAGCATACCGAGCATTTTGTGCATGGTGCCGCGTCCTGCTGTTTCCACAGGCCGAAGGCTGTGCATGAGCACTCCGGCAGAGTGCGAAACCCTATCGCTCAAAAACGAATAGACTTCGCCAAGCTGTGTGCAGAAATTGCCCTGCGACAGGTTTTGCCTTAGTTCCGTCATGGCATCGTTCCAATATTCTTCCGTAAGCGCCAGCAGTATCTCTTCCTTATCCGCGAAGTAGTTGTATACAGTTCCTGTGGAAATGCCAGCCTTTTGCGCAAGAATTCGTATACTGACCGCTTCTATGCCCTGCTCTGCAATGATTGCACGCGTACACTGAAGCAGCGTTTCGCGAAGAGTTTCATCTTTTCTGCGCATTGGCATTCCTCCTAAAATCATAAATGAACGCGTTCATTTATAGTATATGTGAAATCTGTGGATTGTCAATTGTATTTATCACAATATCATGCGAAACATTTTTCCAATTCCATTTTCAACAAATGCCCAATAAAAAAAGAGCCTCTCAAGGCTCTAAAATAAATACTGCGCGATCTTATTCCCATGGAATGGGCAGTATTTTTTCCTGACTAACGGCGGCATCCGGCGAACGGCCATCGTCCAGTATGGGAGAATAGCTATAAAAGCGCAGAACACCTTTTGCTTCATCGACGCTGATAAACCGTATATACCCGTTACCGCCATACTCCTTGGCATTCTGATAATCGGCGATGCACTGATATACGGTTCTGTCGGTTTTGCCGTCTGCGTTGTCATCGAACTGCACCGTTACGCAGTCCTGCGTATAGCGGTGCCCGCACAGCACCATGTAAACATTCGGGTTGGGTTTGACCACCTGTTCCTGTAGGTCTTTTCCTGTGTCAAGCAGCGTCAAATCGGTATCCATATATTCATGCACGCACAAAATGCCAATTCTTTGCGGATACATGGCGAATATTTCATTCGCCCATTTTATGCTTTGCTCTGCGGGCAGAAACCCCAGATAAACAAATACATATTCCGTTTGGCCAAGCGTGATCAGGTCATAATGGCATCGATTGTCCTTGAACGATCCGCCGTAATAGGAATACTGTGCAAAAGCGTTTTCGCCGAAGTATTTTCTGAAATTGCGGTAATCCATCACGTTTCCCACATCGTGATTGCCTGCAAGCATGCCATACGGGATACCGGGAAGACTGTCCATCGCCTGGCGGGCAACTGCCCATTGCGCTTCGTTTGATGCAGAATCCACGATGTCTCCCGTATGCACGACGTACCCCAAATTCAGCCTCTCGCGGTTATCCTGCAGATAGCGGGTCATAGCGAAAAATATATTGGGGAGATCGCGGCAGTAATACTGTGTATCTGACATCCATGCGATGGTATAAGACGCGGCGTTCTGCTGTTCAGAGGATGACTGCAGGTGGTCGCTGCTGCCAAACGGCGCAGGGGAAGGCGTCGTAACCTCAATCCGCATACCCGGCGACGGCGCGGCTGCGGCGAACGGACGCACGGATGCGCAGCCCGCCGTCATCGCCAGCAGTACAAAAGCAAATAGCATTTTCAGTTGCAAAAACCTGCGGCGCACACTATCTTCCTTTCAGCTATACCCTGGTCGTTCATGCTTCCGCCTGTTTAAATATCCATTCCTTTTGTACAAAATAGTTAAATGCAAACAAAACAACATCCAGAATCAGCTTGGCGAGCACGCTGTGCACATGCAGCGACGAGAGCAGGCCGGTTCCAAGTGAACCAGCGCAAAGCGAAAACGCCGCAAGCAGAAAATAGTACAACGCGCTGCGGCTGGATGGGCCTTTACGAAATACCAGCCGGCTTACAAGCTGATAATTTACTGCCGCGCTGACGAACCGTGCGGCCGCATAACTCCATGCAGGAGAAAGCACCATCAACAGCAAACAGTATATGCCGTAATCGAGCAGACTGCACGCAAGCGAGGACGCCGTATATTTGAGCAGCTGCGATAGTACGCGAAGGCCGTCCCTGATTGCGTGGAAATGCGAAGAACGGTTGCCATCCAGATAAATCGTGTGAATAGGAATCTCTATGCAGCCAATTCCCCAGCCGCGAACGGAAAGAAGCACGTTCAACTCGTACTCATAGCGGTCTCCCGCTACAAGCGGCATCTGCGGAATGATGCTCATGGGAATACCGCGCAGCCCTGTTTGCGTATCCACCACATTCAAACCTGCAGAAATACGGAACAATAGGCTGGTGATGGTGTTGCCCGCGCGGGACCGAAGCGGCATCTTTGAAAAATCCCTGCCGCCCAATATGAGCGAGGCAGGATTTTCCTGCAGCGTTTGCGCTATGCGCACGATATCCTCCACGCTGTGCTGGCCGTCTGCGTCCGCGGTAACGGCATGCATCCCCTGCATATTCTCGGCCATATATGCAAAAGCCGTTTTAAGCGCCGCGCCTTTACCGCGATTGGTTTCGTGTGTGAGCACAACCGCGCCCAATTCTTTTACACTTTGAAATATTTCAGCATAATCCGCACCGCCGCCATCGTCAATGACTATGACCGGCATGATTCCAATCAATTCCTGCACTAGGGACGTCAACTTTACATCCGGCTTATACGCCGGTATGACGACCACAGTATCCCGCATACTGTCCTCCTGAAAAAAACATATGACAATCATAAAGGCAAAATATTAAAGCGTCATTAGAAACGACCGCTTTTAAAAAATATTTCATTATTTCCGGGTGCATTTGGAATTATCGCGACACATACGGGCGTTTTAAATTCGGGAAAACAATTGATATGCTTGTGCCCTGATCCGGGCTGCTTTCAGCCGAAATTTCCGCCGCGTGCAGTTGGGCGATGGCGGCGACAATGGACAGCCCCAGTCCTGCGCTTCCATCCTTGCGGCTGCGCGATTTATCCGCCCTGTAGAAACGTTCGAATATGTGCGTCAACTGTTCTTCCTTCATTCCAATGCCGGTATCCTTTACCGTAAGACGCACCTTTTCCCCTGCCAGCTCGGATATGAGCATAATCTCGCCGCCTTCTTGCGTATATTTCCTGCTGTTATCAAGCAGGGCAAGAAGCATTTGTTTGATCATATTCCGGTCACCCTGCAGAACGATATCGTCTTCCGCGCTGAGCATATACCGATGCGCAGGGTCCATCGCGGACTGTTCACCGAGAAGTTCCTCCATCAGGTCCTTTACCGAAAACGACTGTTTAGATACATCCCATTGTCCGATATCCCCGCGCGCCAGAAAAAGCAGGTTCTCCACCAGCTTCTGCATATATTCTGTTTGCCGGGAAATAGCATCCAAGCCTTCCTGCAGTATTTTCTGATCCGATTTCCCCCATCTTTGCAGAAGATCAATGTATCCCCGGATGACGGAAAGCGGCGTCCGCAATTCATGGGAAGCGTCCGCCGCAAAGCGGCTTTGCTGCTCAAACGCGTTATCCACCCTTCCCAGCATCGTGTTGATAGTAGAGGCGAGTCTCTTTAATTCGTCGTCGGCTACCGGCTCCGCAAGCCGTCTTTTAAGATTCCGGCTGTCTATTTCAGCGGCTTCTCTGATCATGCCGTCGATAGGCGCAAGCATCCTTCTGCTGACAAAACTCCCCACAAACCCTGCCGCCACAGCGCCTACGACGTTTGCACCCAGCAGCAGTATGCCCAGCAGCTTGAGAAAACTCAATTCATTCACTGGCCTGCTGACCAGAAGCACGGACCCAAGCGGCGTTTCGCCGTCGTACAAATCACTTTTCAGACTGATGAGTATGCCGTCATCCTTCGTTGATACCATATGTACGATACCCTTACCGGAGGGTATCTCTTCGACGACCATATGGAAATTACGCAGCTTGTTTACAATTGACCCCTGGGGCGAATAGATGAATATATTCAGATTAAGATCAAAGGATTCTTCTTCGAGCAGACCGGATGAGGTAAGGAATATCCCTTCGTCATACTCCTCGAGTATGTGGCTTTGAATAATGGACATCGTCTGGTACAAATACTCCTGCTTATCGCCGTAAAGCGCCTCATAGGTACTGAACAAAACGCCTGCGCTGAGCAGGAAGAATATCACCACAAAAAGCGCGGCGCAAAGCAGTGCAAGCTTATCAGAAAGCTTTGCGTGCTTCATTGTCTGGTCCTCAGTATATAACCCATACCACGCACCGTCTCAATGTGTTTATAGGAAAAACCCTTGTCAATTTTTGCGCGGACATACCGCACGTAGACATCCACGATATTGCTGTCCCCGAAGTATTCATACCCCCAGACTTCGTTGAGCAGCTGCTCCCGCGTGAGCACGATATCATGATTCAATATGAAATAAGAAAGCAGATCATATTCCTTTTTGGTCAGCGGTATCTCTTCACCCTCTCGCATAATCACATGCGATAAAGGATACTGCACAAGATCGCCCACCCTGATCTCCTTCTTTGCAGCAACCGATGATTCCATGCGGGTTACGACACGCATACGCGCAAGCAGTTCTTCTATGTGAAACGGTTTGGTCAGGTAATCGTTTGCGCCGGTATCCAGCCCCGATACCTTATCCATAACCTCGTCTCGCGCGGTCAGCAAAATGACCGGCGTCTGCTTGCTCTGCCGCAGCCTTCGCAGCACTTCAATACCGTTCAAACCGGGCAGCATAACGTCAAGCAAAATGATATCATAGTCCGCGTTGAGAGCCATCGTCAGCCCGTCGCGTCCATTATGCGTAAACGCCGTCTCGTATCCCTCGTGCTGCAGTTCCAGCTCAAGAAAACGTACGATATCCGCTTCATCTTCGATGATTAGTACGCGCATGCAGCACCTCCATTTCGCACATTATACCGCATGCAGGGGATTTCATCCATTCTTCGCTTTATTTCTCACGAAAATCTAATCTTTTGCTCATGGGATTACAAGTAACACAAGTTATGCTACACTCAAATAAATTAAACGGAACGAAGCAACCGCCCTAAACGACGCGGCTAACGACTCCGTTTCGCGCAATATCGAGGTAGAGTCATGAGACATAGGCAGAATAAGAGGCTGCTGCCAGGGTGGGCGGTCGTGTTGCTGGATATTGTGGCGTTAGGCGCTGCGTTGTGCGTCTTCTCCCTATTTCACCATGTTCTGCCCAAATACGGCAAGGGGCCAATCAAAAGTATTGTAACGGTGCAGCAGCCTTCCTCCAGCTCTATAAAAGCAGTGTCGCCATCAAACGCCAATTCGGCGCCGGACGTGGCCACAACCGCAGCGCCGGGTGATTTTTCCGCAGCTTTCCCAACGAAAGATACAGGAACAGGCGCGGATTACAGCCACCAATCGGATACTGTCCGCGTTGCAGTCAAAAAGCACTCCGACAATGGCGTGACCTATTATGTAGCCGACGTTTGGGTGAAGAATATTTCCTACCTTCGCACTGCGTTTGCCAAAGATCAATACGGCCAGGGCATCCATCAGCCTTTTATGGATATGGCCCAAAGCAATAAAGCGATTGTAGCGATATCCGGCGATTACTACGGCGCGCGGGCAAAAGGCGTAGTGGTGCGTAACGGCCAGCTGTACCGGGACAGCTCCTTTGATGATGTCTGTGTATTATATGAGAACGGAATACTGGAAACATACACGAATGCTGAATTCCAAATCGACGATGCGATCGAGCGCAACGCATACCAGATCTGGAGCTTTGGCCCACAGTTGCTTCGCGACGGACAACCCATGACCGAATTTAACAGCACCGTAACAAGCGCAAATCCTCGCTGTGCTATCGGCTATTATGAACCGGGACACTATTGTTTTGTACTGGTCGACGGCCGTCAGCCCGGTTATTCCGAGGGAATGACTATGGAAGCGCTATCGAAACTGTTTTTCGATTTAGGCTGTAAGGACGCTTATAACCTGGATGGCGGGCAAACCGCAATGATGGCGTTCGGTGACCAGTTGGTGAACCAACCCTATAACGGGGGCCGTCAGTCCAGCGATATCATTTATATCTCCGAAGACGCGTAACGGAGGCGACTAATGCTGCAAATACGAAAGTTTCTCTCGCACTTGATAATCATATTTGGCGGAATGTTTATAACCTTTTTCATACTCGACCGGTTCAACCCGGGCATGGGATTTGTTGATAGCGAAATAAGCAGATGGGTTCTACTAGGTTTCGCTCTCACAGCTATTTCCCAAGGCATACTCTCACTGATTTCAATTCGCTGGCAAGAGCGAGAGAAATAAATGTTCTCCCCTAAAGTCGGGCCGTAAAGGCCCAAAATACCGCCAATGCCCATGCGTTGGCGGTATTGCTTTGCTGTTTGCCGTTATGAGTACGGCTTCACCGTGCGGCTCATGGAACAGGAAGAACAGCGTACTGATTCCTTGCTTTTTCAGGTATGGCTCTGTATGTGCCCAGCACTTACTTGCCCTTTCTTTTCGTGTCTTTTCAAGAGTGATACATATACATCTTCTACATGCTATACAGATTTGCGGGAAATGCGGCCTGTCAACCACACTCAAACGCAGCTTTTTAAGCGCCGCAAATAAGAAGCAGGTGAAGCGCTGTCAAATAAAATAAAATGCACTTGCCGCAAGCGGCAAGCGCATTCAGGCTGTCAATAAACATCTAGGTAGAATACCGAACAACCTTTTGTGCAATATGAGGCTTTCAATACGTCATTTTGCAGCGACATGCGCGGTGCAAAACGACACCTTAGAGCGTAAGTTGAGGCGACAGCTTTTCCTGCGCAGCAGGAAACCGAGCGTCAACTTGCGCGGTGAACTTCGAAAAAGTGGACACTTCCACTTTTTCGACAGTAAAATACACCTGCCGCAAGCAGCAGGTGTATTTGTGTTACTCTGTAAGACTCGGTCTATTTGATGATCATCGGATCGAGATCGCCGGGAACCTTGATTTCGCCGGAGATGATCTTCGCCTGAGCGTCTTCGACCGCCGCGATCACTTCCGCGGGAACCTTGGACTTCAGATTCTCGTTCCAGACCAAACCTGTGCAGCCATCCGCAAGACCAGCCTTGATATAATCGCCAGCCTTGAAGCCCTTGATAGCCTTCTCAACTGTGGCGATGTAGCCAGCGCTGTAATCGAACACGCCGGAGCAGAGAACGGTATCGGGGCCGTCGGCGTTATAGTTGGCCAGAGCGCCCAGCGCATACACGCCCGGGCTATCGATAGCGGCCTTGAGTACGCCCAACGAACCGGCATTCGCGTTGCCGAACACGAAATCCGCGCCGTTCTTGATCTGGTTCATGGTGGTTTCATATGCTTCATTCATGTCGATGTTGGAAAGAATGGCATACTGGTACTTGATGTCGGGTTTGACGGTCTGCGCTGCAACAAGAATGGCGTTGGCGGACTTCACGTAAGACGGATAGGAGCCGCCCAGCACGAAGCCGAGGTTGCCGGTCTTGGACATGTTGGCAGAAACGATACCCATCAGGTAGCAGGTCTCTTCAAATGCCATGAACGTGGGGATCTGGTTCGCCGTCATGACGTCACCCCCCTGGGTGATGAAGAGAACGTCCGGATAATCCGGGCTGATCTCGGAGAAGGGAGTTGCATACTGCGCGCCGTGGCCGAAGATGATGTTGTAACCGTCTTCGATGAGCGCTTCGGCTTCGCTGACCATCTTATCAGCTGTGGAAGCTTCTACGATGGTGGTTTCGATGCCGAGTTTATCCTGGATTGCGCGGGCCGCTTCAGCGCCGAGCTGGCAGAAACCGCCGTCAGTGGCAGAGCCGGGGATCAGCATGCCAAGTTTCCATACCTTCGCGGGGGCTTCCGTTGCAGCGGGAGCTTCGGTTGCTGCGGGGGCTTCGGTCGCAGCGGGTTCAGCGGCGGGGGTGGCTTCGGGTGCGGGTGCTTTGGCAGCACAGCCAGCCAGGGCGCCCAGAAGCATGATGGTTACCATAACAAGAGCCAGATACCGTTTCATTAGGTCATTTCCTCCTCGTGTGTTGTCTATGATACAGCCTCGAACGAAGCTTATCATCGGATTGGGTCAGGCATATCATCCGTCAGGATTTTTCGTAGGGAGTGCCCTGCGCGCTGGGGGCGCCGACTCTGTTGCGGCTCACCGCCACAACTGCCAGCACGGTTGCGATATAAGGCACCATCATAATAATATTGCTCGGGATTTCTACGCCTATGTTCTGCAAGCTCATCTGCAGGGAGTTTGCCCCGCCGAATATGAGAGCGCCCGCCAGTATGCCATAGGGATTCCATTTGCCGAGTATGACGACCGCCAGGGCGATAAAGCCCTTTCCTCCCGTCATGTTCTCACCAAACGCGTTTGTTTGCGCTATGGAAAGATAAGCGCCTGCAATGCCCAGTAAAACGCCGCTTAACAGCGTGGTGATGTAACGCGTGCGTATGACGTCAATGCCCATGCAGTCGGCTGCCTTAGGATGCTCGCCCACCGAGATGATTTTCAGGCCGACGGATGTACGGTTCATGATAAATGCCATCGCGAATACCATAATGAGACCGAAATAAACAATGACATTATGGTTAAACAGTACGGTTCCAAGTATGGGTATCTTGGAAAGCAGCGGAATGGGGGCCGGCGGGAAGCTTCCCACCATCATGCCGCTCACGCCCTCACCCGCGCTCGCATCATAAAACATCATTCGGTAAAGCACGCTCGTGATGCCCGCACCCAGCATGTTGATTGCCGCGCCTATGACTACCTGCTGCGCCTTAAATGTAATGGTAGCAACCGCAAACAGGGTGATAAACAATAAACAGGCGATGATTGCGAACAACAGCCCGTACCAATAGCTGCCCGTCAGACGTGTGCCCGCATATCCTGCAAACGCGCCCATGAGCATAATGCCTTCCGCGCCTATATTCATCATACCGGCACGTTCTGCGAGAGCCAGCCCAAGACCTGCTATGAGCAGCGGCGTTGCCATACGAACGGCAGCGGCAAGGAAATTCGTGAATTGATCCAGAAATGCCATATCTATTTCCCTCCCTTTACCGTCAGGCGTTTTCCGCGCTGCCTGCTCATTTCCGCAAGCGCGACGAAAACGACGATGACGCCCTGGAATATATTTACGAACGAGGCGGAAACATCGGCCGCGCGCTGCATTGCAGTTGAACCCGCGTTGAGGAAACCGAACAATAGCGCACTGAGTACAACGCCTATGGGATTATTGGACGCAAGTATGGAAACCGCGATGGCCGTGTAGCCATAGCCCGGCGATATGCCCTCGAACAGGAAATGAGACGTTCCTGCAAGCTCTATCGCGCCGCCAAGGCCTGCGATACCGCCGCTGATAATCATAGCGGTGATCATTGTTCTCTGCACGTTGATGCCGCCGCACTGCGCAGCAATGGGGCTGAGGCCGACCGCACGCATTTCATAGCCGTAATAGGTCTTAAACAGCCAGATGAATGCGATGACCGCCACTATCAGGCCGAGTATAAAGCCAATATGCAGCCGGGTTTCCGGAAGCAGGTAGGAAAGATATGCGTCTTTTGCAATTGAGAAGGACTGCGGTTCCGCCTGCGTGGTATCCTGCAGCGGTCCGCGGATAAGATATCCAAGCAGCTGCACCGCAATATAGTTGAACATGATGGTTGTGATGACTTCGCTCACGCCGTAACGGGCTTTGAGCCACCCGGGGATCAAACCCCACAGTGCTCCCGCTATAGCGCCAGCCAGGAACATCAGCAGTATGATGACAATACCGGGCAAGCCTGTCAGCGTTGTGCCTACAACGGTAGCCGCAATCGCGCCCAGCAGGAACTGACCTTCGGTACCAATATTAAATACATTACAACGGAAGGAAAGCGCTACCGCGATACCAGTAAACAGCAGCGGGCATGATTTGTTGAGCCATGTTCCAAATGCGCGGGTGTTCTTGAACGAAGCGCCGTAGAGAGCCTTGAACGCCGCCTGTGCGTCGTAACCGGCGATGACGAGCAGCAGCCAACACAGCACGATGGCGCTGATAATCGCAACGATGGGTTTCCAGAAAGCCCGGAAAAAAGCAAGTACTTTCGTCATGCGTTGCACTCCTTTCCGGCGGCTTCCGCCTGTTCGCGCGTTTTACCCGCCATCATGAGACCGATGAGGGTAGCGGGGGTATCGTGCCGAACTTCTCCCATGAATTCTCCATTGTGAATAACAAGTATTCTGTCGCTGAGCGATACGATTTCGTCAAGGTCCGTCGAGACCAGCAAAACAGCCTTTTTCTTTGTGCGCTCTTCGAGCAGTTTGCTGCGCACAAATTCCGTTGCGCCGATATCCAGTCCGCGCGTTGGCTGCAGTGCAACGAGTATGCTCGGATTGCGATCCACCTCGCGCGCGAGAATGACCTTCTGCTGATTGCCGCCGGAAAGCCCGCCCGCTTCGTAATCGATATCCGCAGGCCGTACGTCGAATTCGCGCACTAGCTCCTGCGCATGCGCTTCCACCGCAGAACGGTTTAAGAACATGCCTTTGGTATAGCGTTTGCTGCGCTGCATGCCCATGATGATGTTTTCTTTAATGGGGAATTTGAGTACGAGACCCTTTTTATGACGATCGTCGGGTATATGCGCCATACCCTTATCGAGAAGGAAGCGTATGCTCTTGTTTTCGGCGCGTTCTCCGGATATGCAAATTTCGCCGGCCTCCGTTTTACGCAAGCCAACAACGGCCTCGCTCAATTCAAGCTGACCGTTCCCGTCCACGCCGGCAATACCGAGTATTTCGCCTTCGCGGACTTCAAAACTCACGCCTTTGACAGCGTTGAGTCCTTTATTATTCTTGACTACAAGATTTTTTACTTCGAGAAGAGGGCTGCCGAAGCTTTCGCCTTCCACCTGACGGTCCAGGCAAACGTCGCGGCCGACCATCATACGGGCAAGCTCATTCTGATCCGTATCACAGACATTAAGGGTGCTCACCATTTTCCCCTGCCGCATGACAGTCACACGGTCCGCGTAATTGGTAACCTCGGACATTTTGTGCGTGATCAGAATAATCGAATATCCCTGCTGAGACAGCTTTTTGAGTGAAGCAAACAGCTCCACGACTTCATTGGGCGTAAGCACCGCTGAAGGCTCGTCGAGTATCAATATGCGCGCGTCACGCATAAGCACTTTTAATATTTCAACTTTTTGCTGGACACCGACCGGTATTTGCCATATGAGGGCAGAGGGATCGACATTGAACCCAAAACGGTCGTTGAGTTCCCTGACACGTTCGTTGAGCTGTTTCATATTCAGCACGAAACCCGCGCTCTTCATGCCAAGGAATATATTCTGTGTGACAGTCAGCTGTGGGATAAGCATAAAATGCTGGTGAACCATGCCAATGCCCTTTGTAATCGCTACGTTTGGACAATCGATGCAGACTGGTTCCCCCATAATGCTGATCGTGCCGCTGTCGCAGGAGTAGAGGCCGTACAGGATGTTCATCAGCGTGGACTTTCCTGCGCCGTTTTCCCCGAGCAAAGCGTGAATTTCTCCTTCCCTAAGAGTAAAATCCACATTCTCGTTGGCGCAGAAATTTCCGAAATGCTTATAAATACTTCGCATTTCCACTACATTCATCTTCTGGCTCCTTATGTTTGGTATTTAAGAACATACCCGGCTCCACGGATATGCCTTGATTTGGGATGTAAGAAAGATTTTTCAAAGTGCGTACAAATTTTGGTTACATATTATGTAGAACAATGAACATTTCGATGTTGTTATTGTAATTGTTAGAACCATGTTTGTCTAGAGTGGATTCAAGAAATATCATTCGATAACGTTCAGTATATTTTTACTAAAAGGCTCAACTAACTACATGGAATTTCAATATATGTTAATTTTCATAGGGGCTTACGTTTCGCAAAAAACGGCGCAAAAATTGCGCCGTTTTAGGTCATCGGCAAAGTCCATTGGACTTTGCCGATGCGTTTTCTGCGGGTTAAAATGCAGCTCATGGCTGCATTTTTTCCACCGATTTGACGCGCATGCACCCGAATGGCACATTCGTGTATTCTTCAAGGAATGATGTGCAGCTACGCAGCACAGCCAATCGTCCAAATCGGATGAAATGTGGGAGATTTTCGAATACCCCCGCACCCCCATAGAGGGTTTATGGATACTTTAAACGGCGCAAATACTGCGCCGTTTATATGAATTCCTATATTATTCACTTGTTAGTCACTGTATCGCCAATCGGATTTTTTCCGGCGTAAGCGGAAGGTCAGTCAGTTCGGCGCCTAGCGCATCGTTGACCGCGTTGATAATCGCCGGGGCGACCGGCACAATGGACGCTTCGCCCATGCTCTTGCCGCCGTAGGGACCGCCATCCTCGTATTCTTCAACGAATTGCACGGAAATTTCCGGCATATCCGATGCTTTGGGCAGACGATACTTTCTGAAATTGGCGTTGGTGGGCCTGCCCATGTCATCGAGCGTCAGTTCTTCAAAAAGCGCCATGCCCAGCCCCAGCAATACGGCCCCCTCGATCTGCCCCTGCAGCAGCAGGGGGTTCAATGCCGTGCCCACATCGCATACGGCCGTGTATTCCATCACCTTGACTTCGCCGGTCTGTTTATCCACACGTACACGGGTAAAATGCGCGCCGTAGGAACCTGCGTTGTGCGGGGCCTGATGCGAAACCACTTCCACAAGCTTTGTGCGTTTCTTATCCATGGCAAACCACGCGATTTCGCGGCGGCTTTTATGCGCACGGCCATCCTTGCGCCAGTATTCGCCGTCTTTTAATTCTACCTGAGTAGGGGTAACGTCCATCATTTCAGCTGCATATCTGCGCAGCGTTTCGCGCATCTGTGCAGTGGCGCGCGCCACGGCCTCGCCGCCGGTCCAGGTATTGCGGCTTGCTCCCGCGCCCGTATCGTATTCGCCGGCCATGGTATCCGAATGAACGAGAAATATCTCATCCATCGGCATATCCAGCGTTTCTGCTGCGATCATCTTCATCAGCGTGTAGGTGCCCGCGCCGTGATCAGCAACGCCCGTGCGTACGATCGCAGTGCCGTCCTCGTGAATGTGTACGGATGCAACCGTTATATCCGGCGCGAACGGTGCAACGCCGTTGCCGTGCATGGCGGAAGCCGAGCCTACGCCGTATGCGTACCTCTCGTCGCTTTCACTGTGCGCCGCACGCCGCTTTTCATCCCAGTTGAAAAGTTCACGGCCCCTTTTCAGGCAGTCGTACATCCTTCCGTTAAACAGGCTGTCCCCCGTTGCCGGGTCCGTATCATAAGGGCGCATGGAATTACGCATGCGCAGTTCGACAGGGTCCATGCCGATGCCTTTGGCAACTTTATCCATGAGCACTTCTATGGCGGTAAACACCTTGGGAGAACCAAAGCCGCGCATAGCGCCGCCCAGCAGGGCATTGGTATAAACAGCCTTTCCGTCAAAACGCATATTGGGAATACGGTACACCTTAAACATCTTGCCGCACATGGCGGACAGCACATTGATGCTGCCGCTGCAGTACGGGCCTGCGTTCATATACCCGCTAAAGGACAATGCGGATATTACACCCTCGCTGTTTACGCCGATTTTCGTGAACATGCGCATAGCATGGCGGGTATAGGTGGCAATCATGGCTTCCTTGCGCGTAAAACGTATCTTTACATAGCGCCCGCCGCTTTCGCGGGAAAGCAGGGCCGCGTATACATCGCCCAACACGCCGTCCTTGCCGCCGAACGCACCGCCGATGACCGTGGAATGGTAATGCAATTTGGAAAGCGGCAGCCTGAGTATCTCCGCAATCATGATCTGCGTGCGGTGCACGCCCTGCTGCGGACCCCAGATTTCCACTTCGTTCTGCCTGTTCCAGCGGGCAATGTATACATGCGGCTCTATCGCGCCGTGGTGAATAGGCTTGGTTTCCAGTACGTTTTCAAATACAAATTCCGCCTGCGCGAGAGCCGCGTCCGTATCGCCGCACTCCACAAACTGATGCTTTAACAGATTGCCTTCCGGATACAGCTTTGGCGCGTCTTCATCCAAAGCGCGCTCCGCGTCCAACACGACGGGCAGGAGTTCATATTCCACCTTAATAAGCTGCAATGCCTGCTGTGCGATCTCTTCCGTATCCGCGGCGACAGCGGCGACTTCGTCACCCACATTGCGCACTATGGTATCAAATACGCGCTCGGTGGCGGGCAATGTATCGTTGAGGTTACGCTTAATGCGGTTATACAATGTATCAGGCGTATTCTCATGTGTAATCACAGCGCGCACACCCGGCAGCGCCCTTGCGGCTGACACATCGATGGATACGATACGGGCGTGCGCGTGGGGGCTGTACAGAATCTTTCCATAAAGCATGCCGGGGAAGGACATATCGTCCCCGTAAATGGCCTGACCGGTTACTTTGAGAACGGCGTCTTCCGTAGGGGTCGGCTGTCCGATGTATTTCATTGTGCTTCCCCCTCCCTCATGCGCCGTGCGGCAAGCTGTATGGCTTCGATGATCTTTTTATATCCGGTGCAGCGGCAGATATTGTTGCGCAGAGCTTCCACAATATCTTCCTTTGTCGGATCAGGATTGACGTTGAGCAGTGCTATCGCGCAGATCACCATGCCCGGCGTGCAAAAACCGCATTGTATCGCACCTGCGTCCACAAACGCCTGCTGCACGGGGTGGAGCTTGCTACCCTGACTGACGCCCTCAATGGTTATGATTTGTTTGCCCTGTGCATTCCGCGCTAGCAGCGTGCAGGAATTCTGGGCTTTGCCGTCGATCAACACTTTACACGCGCCGCAATCTCCCGTACCGCATCCGAATTTGGTGCCGGTCAGGTGCAGCACTTCGCGAAGCACATACAGCAGCGTCCAGTTGGGTTGTACCGAAATGGCGTAATCTTCTGAATTGACATTGAGCGTTATGCTCTGCAGTTCCTGCATAATATCCCTCCCAAGAATGAGTCCGGGCGGTAATAAAAAAAGCCCGGCACGACGGTTCACATGATAACTCAGAAGCCGCCAAACCAAGCTTTTAAAAGCAAAAACGATATGGAGTTGTTGTACTACATTATACGAAACAAGCGCTGTTTTGTCAACCTGCGGATGCTGGAATATGGCTTATAAACGGTGTTTAAATGGACATACGCACAGCGCTGTCGTAGGCGAGCGCGCTGCGTTCGCATTCGTCGTCCGTCATGGTCAGCTGGCAGCAGTACGGGCTGCCTTTCATGCGCTCGGAGGCGTAGCAAAGCCCATTTGTCCGGCTGTCCAGGTAAGGATGGTCGATTTGCGCGGGGTCGCCGATCAATATGAGTTTCGTTCCCCTGCCGGCGCGGGTCACGATGCCCTTGACCTGCTTGGGGCTTAAATTCTGCGCTTCGTCGATGATCACCCAGTTGCGCTGGATGGACCGCCCGCGGATATAAGCGATGGCTTCCATGGTAACGATATTGCGATTGAACAGTTCATCCACTTTGCCGTTCAATTCGTTCTGGTTTTTATAGCGCTCCTTTTCGTCGCTGTCCACGAGAATTTCAAGATTATCGACGACGGAACGCATAAACGGCGCAAGCTTTTCCTTTTCCGTACCGGGAAGAAAGCCTATATCCTCATCAAATTTCACATTGGGACGGCAAACGAGTATTTTGGTATACTCCCGGTGTTTGAGTTCAAGAATTTTATGAAGCCCAACTGCCAGAGAAAAGAATGTCTTTGCCGTACCTGCCGCGCCCTTCACGATTACGAGCGGCGCTTCCTCGCTGCTCATCATCAGCGCTTCCTGCATAAAGCGTTGACCGACATTGCGCGCCGTTACACCGAACGGCCGCTCATCTAGGTACTGCAGCTGCGTCAGCTTCTCGCCGTCAAACCGGCAGAGCGCAGTCTGCTTATTGTTCTGGGCGCAGCGCAGCACCACAAACTGGTGCATATAGAACGTACACGGCTGCTGTTCCATCGTCTCTTCGTCCATTGTAAACACATGCCGTGCGCTCAGGTACCCTGCGTCAAAGAACTCCTGCAGGTTCTTGATATCGACGTACGCCTCTGTCCGGCCGCTGTACTGCGAATCCGGCACCGCTACCTGTTCGCTCTGAAAATCCTGCGCCGTCACGCCAATGACGTCCGCTTTGATGCGCAGGAATATGTCCTTGGTTACGAGCAACGCCTGTTTATCCTGCAGGCAGAGCCCTTTGCAGACCTTGAGTATGCGGTTGTCGGCCTTGTTGTTCTCCCAGCCCTCGGGCAGTTCCACATCGTGGAAATTCAGCTCGATACGCAAAACGCCGCCGTCGGGCAGCGCTATACCTTTGACAAGATCCCCGCTTGTGCGCATGTTATCGAGCAGGCGGGCGCATGCGCGCGCGTTTGCGCCGTTCTCGGTCGGCTCTTTTTTGAAGCGGTCCAGTTCTTCAAGCACGACCTGCGGTATGACCACCTCGTTATCCCCGAACGCATATATGGCATACGGAGACTGCAACAGCACGTTGGTATCCAGCACATAGCTTTTCCCCATGCATTTCCTCCTGCTGCAAGCATCGTCGTGTGATCCCGGGGAGCTTCCCCTGTACACAGCATACGACATGAAATATATCCCTTTGGTTAAGTCTATGTAAGAACAAATCCAAGCTTGCCTGTCAGGAATATGTAATTTCTCTGTTGCCTTCGCATTATCCCTCTGGCGCAGGCGAGGGTAGTATGCTGAGGCTTTCACAGACAAAAACGGGCCTTCCGCAAAGCGGAAGGCCACGGATAAAGAATGGCACACGACTTCTTTTACGCTCGTGCCGCAGCTTATGAAACAAGCGCATTCATCTGCGTCAGCACATCTTTCAATTGCAGCAGCAGGCTGTTGCGCGTGTTCTGGATTTCTTCAATCTGCGCGAATGCTGCCGAGACGGCTTCATAATCCTTTGCACGTATATTCCCGCGGTTTGCCTGCGCGATTTCTTTGATATCGCCCTTTGTCGCCTTGATCTGCTCCGCAATGGACTTGGCCTGATCCCTAAGCGCCTTCAGCTGCCTCAGCGTTTCCTCCGGCAGCTTTGTTCCGTTGTCCTTAAGCGCCGTCAACGCCTTTATTAGGGAAGTGCGAAGCGCATTGATATCCTGTGTCAGCGCCAGATTATCCTTCCTGTTTTCCAGAATGGTCAGCCGCAGCTCTGCCACCTTTTTCCCGAACTCACCGAGCGTACTCATTTTCTCCTGCAGCTTGGCTTCGTTCTCGGCAACCTTTGCCTGTGCTTCCTCGATCTTCTGCTCGCGAGCCTGCAGCCTTTCTTCACGGGTAGCAGTACCGGTTTCAGCCGCTAATGCCGTTGCGCCAAACGCTGCCGTCATCAGCAGTAGCATCACAACCGCAATCCATTTTCTTCCCATTCGTTTCATATCCTATTTACTCCTTTCTATGTCCTTACATCAGGGGACAAGCAAATCGCTGTCCTCGGGTTCATCAAGATCTTTGGTGGAACTGTCCAACCCGTTTATATCTTTTATTATTCCCGCGATATCCTGTTCCTTGCCAGAAGTTGTCGTTTGCGGCTGCGCGGTTTGCTCTGCAACCGGGGTATTTTGAGCCTGCTGCTCGTGGGACGTCTGTGCTTGGGGTGTCTGTGTTTCGGGTACCGATGTCTCTATAGGCAGCGTCGGCGTAGCGGCAGAAGCATTGAGGTTTCTTCTTAGTCTGCACCCAGAGAACAGCATCAGGGCACAAAGTACGGCGCAGACCACTGCAATTCTTTTCACGTGACCACCTCCCGGTTTCATGGCACGAGTATAACGCCAGCAGCTAACGCAATGCAAAGGATAATCTGCGGCAAAAATGCGGCAAGTATTTGAGCACTGATAAAGTCCTTCAGACTTTATCAGTGGGTTTCTGCACGTTAGAATGCCGCTCAAGGCGGCATTCTTATGCAAATTCGGCGACTGAATCGCCGAATTTGATTAGAGCAAAGAAGACCATACGTTTCTATTAATTGCTTGAATATGAAAGCTGCGGCAAAATTGCGGCATCTATTTTCTTTTTACTTCAGAAATACTACAATCAATTCAATAAGCGCGAAGGGGGAAAAGCGAGTGGGCAAAAGCATTTATATAGCGGAAGATGATGCGGATATCCGCTCTTTAATCGAATTGTTCCTCAACAGCGAAGGCTATGCCGTACGTGCATTCGAGACCGGCGACGCTCTGCTTGGCGCTTTCACGGCCCAGCCTGCGGATATGCTCATACTGGATATCATGCTGCCCGGCACCGACGGGCTGACGCTGTGCGCAAAGCTCCGACAGCGCAGCAATGTACCCATCATCATCGTATCCGCGCGGGACAGTGAAGCCGATCGCATCGCGGGCATTACGCTCGGATCGGATGATTACCTGACCAAGCCTTTTTCCCCCATGGAACTCATCGCGCGCGTAAAAGCGCTGTTCCGGCGGCTGGAGCTCGACCGCGGTGTACAGGACGAAGGTTGTCTGAAGCTCAATAACCTTATCGTAGACCCTTCTTCGCGCACTGCGACTGTAAACGGCGTGCCGCTTGACCTTACGCCCACCGAATTTTTATTGGTGGCTTATCTTCTTCGGCAGGGTGAGCGCGCGGTTTCACGCGAAGAACTCCTCAAAAATGTCTGGAAATATGATTTTGAAGTCGATACCCGCGCTACAGACGATGTAATGAAACGCCTGCGCAAAAAGCTTGGGCAGGCGAACGCCAAATTGAAAATTGAAACGGTATGGGGGTTCGGCTTCCGTCTTATCGGGGAGGACCCTGCATGAAGAGTCTGCAGTCACATATCCGCAATCCGTTTGTGATACTCATAGCAGCGATGCTGCTCATCATCATGCTGCTGCTCAATGTATCCATACGGCTGTATCTGAACAACGGCGTTAAAAAGGATTTGCGGGAAGCCAAGAGCGTTCTCGTGCAGCTTGTCAACCGCAAGAACAATCATAAAGAACCCACACCGGAAGATTTGGCCGTTCTGTTCGAAGATTTCAGGCGGTCTTTGGTATTCTCAAACCTGCAGGATGATGTGGAACTGCTGCTCTATGACGCGGACGGTACACTTCTTTATCCTTCAGCCGGGGAGTTGCCCAAACTTCCCCACGGACTGGAAAATATCACGGCAAAACGTCTAGGTAATCTTCGTGAAACCCGTATATACTCCTTTCTGGGAGCGAAGGACCGGTATTTTGCGCTGCCCTGGCATTTAGCGGACGGCGGAACGTTGCTGCTCGCCACGCCCGCGGCGGGTGTGAACCGCGTAGTCCGAGAAGTAGATTTACTGCTGCTGACAATACTGCTGCTAGGCACAACCGCCGCCATCGTTGCGGCTAACGCCGCGGCAAAGCGTATCGCGCGGCCTGTCACGCAGCTGTGCGAACAGATGCGGTCTGTTGGGGACGGGAATTTTTCGCAGGCCATCGCCATTACGCCGACAAAGATTCAGGAGATCGCGTATTTGCAGCAAAGCGCGTCGAATATGTCCGCACAGTTATCGGCATACGACAGTGCCCAGAAGGCATTCCTCGCCAACGCCTCACATGAGCTGAAAACGCCGCTGATGTCCATACAGGGGTATGCCGAAGGAATCGCGGGCGGCGTGCTTCCTGACTCCAAACAGGCGGCGAATGTCATACTGCGGGAAAGCAAGCGATTAAGCGAGCTAGTAAGCGAACTGCTGACTCTTTCCCGTATGGATACCGCGGCAAGCCGGAAACTGCAGCCCATCAATTTGAATCAGACACTGTTGGAATACGAACAGCGGCTGTTGGGAGCCGCAGCAAAGCAGCAGCGCAGGCTCACGCTGCGCCTGCCCGAACAAGCCCCCATTGTGATGGGGGATGACGAACTGTTGTATCAGGCTGTTATGAACGTCGTATCCAACTGCCTGCGTTACGCAAAGGAAGAAGTCTTGATAGCACTTACATTTAGCGATTCGCAGGCCGCGATCCGTATATCTGACGACGGGAACGGCATTTCGGCCGAAGACCTGCCGCATTTGTTTGAACGCTTCTATAAAGGAAAGAACGGAAGTTTCGGTCTTGGCCTCGCCATCGCGCAGTCGGCAATGGCCGCTCTGCGCGGGAGTATCACCGCCGGGAATGACAATGGCGCGGTATTCACGCTGACCTTGCCGCTTACAAACGCATAACATTCGACAGTATTTCCCGGGATATGTTAAGATGCGCGAACATCATGCGCGGTTTTTGCAGAGCCGATCCCATTCAATACTCAAAACCATCTTCGGCGCATTTGACCGTCGCGCGCAAAGCGCGGCCACCTGTTTAAAAATGGAATCCACATATGTTTTATTTTCTTAAGGTATCGCCACCTACGGCGGCGACGATAGATTATTTTATTTAATAGCGGGAGGGCTTCGCCCCCCGCGCCCCCTGAGTACGGGTACTCTTAAGGAAGGGGGGTGGGGATCGGTTGTGCAGGCGCAGGCTGCACATCAATCCTTGTGAGATCCCCGAATGTACCATTCGGGGGCACGCAGTTTCCCCAAAACAAAAAAATAATCGTCGGAGCTCTAAAGCGCCGATACCTTGGAACCCTCAAGTGGGTTTATCAACAGGCTGGTCGCCGCGCACAGCGCGGCGGCTTTGTTCATAGAATATTTATTGATTTTCGATATATTCATATTGAAAATCGATATGACATACGCTATACTCTGAACAACAACGTTGTTGGGGGAGCTGTATGAAATTCTCCGTACTCAATCGCATTACGCTTATTTTGCTGTATATCTGCATGGCGCTGGGAGCAGCGTTTGTGGTGCTGCTGCCGCAGCTGCTGCCGCAGATACTCAACACAGACGGCCTTGTGCCCGAAGCGACCGCAGGCTACGCGATATCGCTTGGATGCTGGATGCTGGGCTCGATTGGCGGGCTGTTCATACTGTTTACGCTTTCGCGCATGATGCACAGCTTAAAATCAGACCCTTTTATCCGCCGCAATGTGCGGCGGCTGCGCGATATGGGGCTTTCGGCGTTATGTATGACGGCGCTTACCCTCATCGTTACGGCATTGTATTTCCGGCCCATGCTGCTGCTTGTCGCCACGGCGGAACTATTATGCGCGCTGTTTTCACTCGCACTGCGCGGCGTATTTGAAAAAGCCGTGGACTACCGCGAAGAAAACGCGCTGACGATCTAGGAGGCTAGAATGATACGTGTCAACCTGGACGTCATGATGGCAAAGAAAAGGATAGGGCTTGCAGAACTGGCTGATCGCATGGAGATTACGCCGGCCAACTTATCCATACTCAAAAACAACAAGGGGAAAGCCATACGGTTTTCCACGCTGGACGCTGCGTGCAGCGCGCTCGGGTGTCAGCCCGGCGACCTGCTCGAATTCGTTCCGAGTGAACAGGAAGAAGACTAAGTCTAGTTTTTAAGAGGAGGTCTGTATATGCATTGTGCACATTGCGGCACAGAGCTTTTACCTGAGCATCAATACTGCCCCCAGTGCGGCGCTAAAGTCCAGACCGCTCAGTCAGCAGAATTTACAAAGGAGCAGAGCGCTGCACCGCAGGCGCAAGTCCCCCCTGCATATGTACCGATCGAGCTTTGTGCGCCGCCGATTACCGCGCCCCAGCGCCGCCTGATACTTGGCGCGCTGCTGCTGGGCATATTGTTTCAGGCAGCGCTGTTTACGGGCGGCGCCGAAACCGGCTTCTTCACGTTGTATGGGGCATTCTGGCTCGTTTACCTTGGGTTGTTTCACGCTTTGTGTTTCAAGCAGGCGATATCGCGTCCGCTTGGCTTTCTGCTTGCAGGACCGGCGGCGTTTCTGTGCGTGATGCTGTTCTTTCAATCGCGCGGATACAGCGAGCAGAACCTTCTTTACATCAACGCGCTGATCATCCCCATTTTGCTGATGCTGCACGCACAGTACATTTCACATCCTTTGCCGCCTGAGCGCGAAGAGGCATACCTCAGCCTGTTTTTCCTGGGATTTATCATTCAGCCATTTCAGTATATCGGCCGCTTCTTCCGCTGCATTGGCGACATAGGCCGGCTGGGCAAAGGGGCAAACAAGCGCGTATGGCTGGGCATACTGCTCGCCATCCCCGCTGTCGGTATTGTGCTTGCACTGCTTTTATCCGCCGACGCGGTCATGAACGCATACGCGCAGGAATGGTTCCGGCTGCCCGACCTTAGCGAAGTATTCGGGCGCATAGTACTTGCATTCCTTTGCGCCATGCTGTTCTACAGCTTCTTGTACGGGTCGGCATGGGGCAAGCCGCTGCTGCAGATGGAACTGCGCGAGCGCAAGCAGTGGGAAGATACGGCGCCCGCCGTTATACTCGGCGCTTTGCTCGCGGTTTATGCCTTATTTACGGCCATACAGTTTGCGTATTTGTTCGGCGGGCAGGGGCTGCCCGCGGGGCTGACCTATGCGCAATACGCAAGAGAGGGCTTCAGCCAGCTTATATGGGTCGCTGCTATCAATTTCGGCCTGTTCAGCCTGTTCTTAAGCCGCGCCCAGAAGCGGCAGGCGCTGCGCATACTCATGCTTGCGCTTCTCGCGGCTACGGCAGTCATACTCGTTTCGGCATTCACGCGGCTAATGCTCTATATTGACGCATACGGCCTGACGTTCAAGCGCATACAGGCGTTCTGGTTCCTGTGTTATCTTTCCGCCGTATTGCTGCTATTCGCCGTGCGCATGTTCCGCGAAAAACTGCCGATGCTTCGTATCAGCGTGCTGCTGCTCGTTTTCTGGTATGCCGCGCTCAATGTGCCGGACCTCACGCTGCTTTACGCCCAATGACAAAGGCTTGCGGGGGCTCCGCCCCCGAACCCCCGCCCAAGGGATAACGTCCCTTGGGTATCCCTTCTGCAATAACTCAAAAGCCGCCCATAGGCGGCTTTTTTCAATATTACATTAGGTGGTCCTTGCTGCCCCGCTATTCCTGTTCGCGCGGATGCAATTTGCGATACAGCCGCCACGAGTAGATCGTAGGAATGACGCCCACGCCCACAACACCCACTAATATCGAACCAAGCGCCACGTAAGGCTGGTTGAACAAAAGCCCCAATCCTCCGCCGAGCATTGTCAAAAGCCCGCCGACTACGCCGGTATACGCAGCCAAATGATGCGTACGCTTCCAAACGGTTTCATCCTTGAGCGTCCAAGGAACCTTAACGCCGTAGAAATAGTTCTGTTTCACGGTCGACATTTTATTGGATACAAAAACGAGCAGCGCGCCAATGAGCATCACAAGTATGCCGGGGAACACCATGCCAACATTCTGTACATTCGTCGCTGTCATGGCGTAAACACCCCAGCTGACAACAATCAGCAGCAGCGTAACGGCAGTAATTGTGTTTTCCTCAATTTGCCGGTTTTTCTTCATGTTTTCGGTCGCCATGGCACTCGCATAGTAGGCGTGCCGCACCCACTGCATCAGCAGGGGGATGAACGCAAACAACATCAGTGTCCACTTGCTGCCGAACCTATCCACCTCGCCGCTTATTCCCCAGTGGACGGGCACAATTTCACGCGGCAGCAGCAATATTGCCACAAACATCAGCACGGCATGTATGATTACCAGTATCCGAAACAGTTTTATCATAACAATCCCCTCAATGATCTTCCTTTATATCCAGCAGCTGAGCAAACAGCCGCATCATATCCTGCACGACGCTCATATTGAGCGAATAATTGATATTCTGACCTTTCTTTTCGGCATCCACCAGCCCCGCCTGGCGCAGCACATTCAGATGATGGCTGATGGAAGGTTTGCTGATGGAAAACGCAGCCGCGATCTCCCCTGCGTTTTTATCCCCTTCGCGCAGCATGTTAAGAATTTCCCTGCGCGTCGGGTCCGCCAGCGCGTTCCACGTATCGCCCAAAGCACCCGCCTCCATGTTCGATATTTGTATAATTAGATAATTATCTAAATACAGTGCAAGTATATGCCCGAACTTCTAAAATGTCAACAGGTATTGCGGCTTTTCTCGACAGTGCGGATATGATATACTCAACGGGCAGAAAACAGAAAGGAAACTCGCCATGTCATCGCTTCTGTTTCGAAATGTGGATACACTTGTCACCTGCGACGACAGGGATTCTATTCTTCATCACGTCAATGTCTACTGCGAAGACGGTATAATTCGCGATATCGGCAATCGGGAGTATCCGGCGGATACTGTCATCGACGCTTCCCGCATGTGGATGTATCCCGGTCTCATCAACACGCATCATCATCTGTATCAGTATTTCACGCGCAATCTGCCGCAGGTGCAGAACATGGAGCTGTTTGACTGGCTCAAGACGCTCTATGAAATCTGGAAGCGCATCAACGAGGAAACCGTTCGGTTAAGCTCGCTTGCAGGCATGGGCGAACTCATGCGCTACGGCTGTACCACCTGCTTCGACCAACATTATGTATTCCCCCGAAACGCATCGGGTCAGTTGATAGACGCGCAGTTTGCCGCCGCAAGAGAGTTGGGCATTCGCATGCACGCGTCGCGCGGCAGCATGAGCCTTTCTAAAAAGGATGGCGGACTGCCGCCCGATTCCGTTGTGCAGAATGTAGACGAAATATTAAACGACAGCCTGCGGCTTATTGAAACCTATCACGACGCCTCCCCTTATTCCATGCGGCAGGTGGCGCTCGCGCCGTGCTCGCCGTTTTCCGTTTCGGCCGATCTCATGAAAGAAAGCGCTGTGCTCGCGCGCTCCAAGGGCGTGCGGCTGCATACGCACCTGTGCGAAACAAGGGATGAGGAAAATTACACGCTGAGCAAGGTCAACATGCGGCCATACGATTACATGGAGCAGCTTGGCTGGACTGGCAGCGACGTATGGTATGCCCACGGCATCCACTTCAACGACGACGAGCTCAACCGCATGGCGCAGTCGCAGACAGGCGTCGCGCACTGCCCCTGCTCCAATATGAAACTTTCTTCCGGCGTATGCCGCGTTCCTGATATGCTTCGCCTTGACATCCCCGTTGGCCTTGCCGTGGACGGCAGCGCCAGCAACGACAGTTCCAATCTGCTTGAAGAAATGCGCACGTCGTATCTACTGCACCGGCTGACTTGGGGAGCCAACGCGCCTTCAGGCTATGATATACTTAAAATGGCCACACGAGGGAGCGCTCGTCTGCTCGGGCGCGAAAAGCTGGGTCAGATAGCTGCCGGTTATGCGGCAGACGCGTTTTTGATACGTTTTGACCGGCCGGAGCTTCTAGGAACCCATCTCGACCCGAAGAGCGTATTCGGCACAGCAGGGCTGCACAGACCCGTGGATTACGTGATCGTAGACGGAAAAATCACCGTGAAAGACGGCGAACTGACATCCATCGACGAAGATAAGCTTTACCGCGACTCACGCGCGAATATTGATCAAATACTGGGGAAACTATGACGGAAATCAAAAAGCTCGTTTACGGCGCGATGATCGCGGCGCTGTATTTCATACTGACGTATGCGATTGCTCCCATCAGTTCCGGGCTGTTCCAATGCCGCCTTTCGGAAGCGCTGTGTGTACTGCCCTACTTTACGCCCGCTGCGGTGCCCGGCCTGTTCGTAGGGTGTCTGACGGCGAATTTGCTGATGATGACAACGATGGGCATACTTCCGCTTGACGTCATATTCGGCAGTCTCGCGACGCTGCTCGCCGCATATATATCCTTTGTAATATCAAGGAAGTATACCTCAAAAGCAGCGCGGTTTCTTGTACCTGCTCCGGCCGTCATCGTAAACGCGCTTGTCGTCGGATGGCTGCTGGCGGATGTTTATAAGGTAGGCATGCCATACTGGATCTGTGCGCTTTATGTTGCCGCCGGCCAGATTGCTGCCTGCTATGGATTGGGTATGCCGCTGCTGTTTATATTGGAGAGATATAAGCAGAAGCTATTCTAAGCCGGTCGTATCGAAGGAATTGCTAGTACTTGCGAATAGCGGGACGGGAACCATTCCTTGACACCCCCGCCAGAGCGCAACTATAATATTTATGGGCTAAATTCCCGAAATTTCGGGCGTCCCGCCCTGTTTAATAGAAAAGCAACAATGCAAGTAATACTATAGGAGGTTCTTATGCCAAAATCCATCACCATTGATGGGAATACCGCAGCCGCTCATGTAGCATACGCATTTTCTGACGTAGCAGCGATATATCCCATCACCCCGTCCTCCAACATGGCGGAAGTCGCCGACGAATGGGCCGCGAACGGCCGTACCAATCTTTTGGGCCAGCAGGTTCGGGTCTCTGAGATGCAGAGTGAAGCTGGCGCCGCAGGCGCAGTGCACGGTTCCTTAGCCGCAGGAGCACTGACCACCACATTCACCGCATCGCAGGGCCTTTTATTAATGATACCGAACATGTATAAAATCGCCGGCGAATTATTGCCCGGCGTATTTCATGTCTCGGCCCGTGCGCTGGCTGCGGGCGCTCTCTCCATATTCGGCGACCACAGCGACGTTATGAGCACCCGCCACACGGGATTTGCCATGCTTTCTTCGGCTTCCGTACAGGAAGTTATGGATCTCGCGCTTGTCGCGCATCTTTCTTCCATCAAAGCGAGCGTTCCGTTCCTGCATTTCTTTGACGGTTTCCGTACATCTCACGAAGTGCAGAAAATCGAAGAGATCGCCTACGAAGATATGGGCAAGCTGCTGGATTGGGATGCTGTTGCGAAGTTCCGTGCCCGCGGCCTGAACCCGGAGCACCCGCACCAGGGCGGCACCGCGCAGAACCCGGATATCTACTTCCAGGGCCGTGAAGCTGTCAACAAGTATTACAACGCCATTCCCGCCATCGTCGAAGAGTACATGCAGAAGGTCGGCGAACTGACCGGACGCAAGTATCACCTGTTCGACTATGTTGGCGCTCCGGATGCGGATAAGGTCATCATACTCATGGGCTCCGGCGGCGACGTCTGCGAAGAGACCATCGATTACCTCAACGCCAAGGGCGCTAAACTGGGCGTTCTCAAAGTCCGTCTGTACCGTCCCTTCGCTGCAGACCGCTTTATCGGCGCGCTGCCCAAGAGCGTCAAGAAGATCGCGGTTCTGGACCGCACCAAGGAACCCGGTTCCCTTGGCGAGCCCCTTTATGAGGATGTGCTCACCGCACTCAAAGAAGCCGGCAATTCCGATGTGAAGGTGTACGGCGGCCGTTACGGCCTCGGCTCCAAGGAATTCACGCCCTCCATGGTGAAGGCTGTATACGATAACCTCGACGCAGCCCAACCCAAGAACCACTTCACCGTGGGCATCGTTGACGACGTAACCCATCTCTCCCTCGACATCAAGGAAGAGATCAACGCCGCGCCTGCCGGCACCATCGCCTGCAAGTTCTACGGCCTTGGTTCGGACGGCACCGTCGGCGCGAACAAGAACTCCATCAAAATCATCGGTGACCACACCGATATGTACGCGCAGGGATATTTCGCCTACGACTCCAAAAAGTCCGGCGGCTTTACGGTATCCCATCTGCGCTTTGGCAAAAAGCCCATACAGAGCCCGTACCTCATCACGCAGGCGGACTTTGTGGCTTGCCACAACCCCTCTTATGTCACCCGTTACGCGGTAACAGAAGGCATCAAGGAAGGCGGCGTGTTCCTGCTCAACTCGCCCTGGACAGTTGAGGAAATGGAAAACGAACTGCCCGCCGCCATGAAGCGTTCCATCGCGAAGAAGAAGCTGCGCTTCTACAACCTCGACGGCATCAAGCTCGCGCGCGAAGTCGGCATGGGCGGACGCATCAACACCATCATGCAGAGCGCGTTCTTCAAGCTGGCCAACGTCATTCCCGTCGATCAGGCCATCGATTACATGAAGGCCGCCGCCAAGAAGTCCTACGGCAAGAAGGGCGACGAAGTCGTCAAGAAGAATTACGACGCCATCGACGCCGGCGTGAATGCCATTGTGGAAATCAAGTACCCCGAAAGCTGGGCCAACGCCACGACCGGCGCTACCCCCGTTTCCGTTACGGACGACGAATATTACCACAACTTCATCAAGCCCATACTGGCGCAGGAAGGCGACAAGCTGCCCGTTTCCATGCTCTCTGCGGACGGTTTCGTACCCACCAGCACCACCAAGTATGAAAAGCGCGGCATCGCAGTCGACGTTCCCAAGTGGATCCCCGAAAACTGCATACAATGCAACCAGTGCTCGTTCGTATGCCCCCACGCGGTCATTCGCCCGTTCGTCGCCAAGTCCGAGGATCTTGCGAATGCACCCGAAGGCTTTGTAACGCTCAACGCCATCGGCAAGGAATTCACCGGCCTCAAGTTCAAGATTCAGATTTCCCCGCTCGATTGCACCGGCTGCGGCAACTGCGCCGATGTATGCCCGGGCAAGGGCGGTCAGAAGGCCCTCGTCATGGCGCCGCTTGCGGAACTGGCCGAGACCGAGGAAAAGAATTGGGAATATGCGCTCAAGCTTCCTGAAATGAACCTTGATATCAAGCCCAATACCGTCAAGAACAGCCAGTTCCTGCAGCCGCTGTTCGAGTTCTCCGGCGCGTGCGCTGGCTGCGGTGAAACGCCGTATGTCAAGCTCGTCACGCAGCTGTTCGGCGACAGAATGGTCATCGCCAACGCCACGGGCTGCTCCTCCATCTATGGCGGCAGCGCGCCCACCTGCCCGTACACCGTCAACTCCAAGGGTCACGGCCCCGCATGGGCAAACTCGCTCTTTGAGGACAACGCGGAATTCGGCTTCGGCATCAATCTGGCCTATAACCAGCGCCGCAAGAAGCTTGCCGCGCTCATCACCGAACTCAAGGGCGAAACCTGCAAGGAAGGCACCGCCGATATTCTGCAGGCATGGCTCGACAACATGGATGACGCCGAGGGCAGCAGGAAAGCGTCTGAAGGCGTTAAGGATCTCGTGTTCCGTCCCGCAGGACAGGAATGCAGCCCGCGCGCGGCAGAGCTCAAGAAACAGATTCGCGAAATGTCCGACCTGTTGGTCAAGAAGTCCATATGGATATTCGGCGGCGACGGCTGGGCATATGACATCGGCTACGGCGGATTGGATCATGTGCTCGCCATGGGCGACGACGTGAATGTACTCGTTATGGATACCGAAGTGTATTCCAACACGGGCGGACAGTCCTCCAAGGCAACGCCGACCGGCTCCGTTGCGAAGTTCGCTGCCGCCGGCAAGCGTACCGGCAAGAAGGATCTTGGCATGATGGCCATGTCCTATGGCTATGTGTATGTTGCCAAGGTTTCCATGGGCGCGAACCAGAGCCAGGTGCTCAAGGCAATTGCGGAAGCGGAAGCGTATAAGGGACCGTCCCTGATCATTGCGTACGCGCCCTGCATCAACCATGGCATCAACATGGGCAAGTCGCAGGCTGAGGCCAAGAAGGCCGTGGAATCCGGTTACTGGCCGCTGTACCGCTACAATCCGGATCTGGCGAACGAGGGCAAGAACCCCTTCACGCTGGACAGCAAGGACCCGAAGATGCCGTACGCCGACTTCATCATGGGCGAAGTGCGTTATGCCTCCCTCAAGAAGCAGTTCCCCGAAGAGGCAACCCGCCTGTTCGAGAAGGCCGAGAAGGAAGCAGCCGCCAAGATCGATTACTACAAGAAGCTCAGCGAAATGTAATCTCACAGATACCAAGCAAAGCCCGCCGGGATATCCCGGCGGGCTTTATTCTTGTGTTGAGGGCTCCGCCCTCAAACTCCCGCTTAGGGCGTAACGCCCCTAAGAACCCATTCGCGAACGCACAGCGTTCGCGGGGATTATATTAGCGAATAGCGCTTTGAACTATTCTAGACTTTCCGATCAAGCTAAGGCAACAAATACTTAATCGTACCCCAGGGGCCGCGGGGGCGGAGCCCCGCTTTTAAATAAAATAAACAATCGTCGCCGCCCTAAGGCGGCGATACTGATTAACCAAAAAACTCAGGACACGCAAAAGGGGCTGTCCGAAAACAGCCCCTTGTATGTGTTACCTAAACCTTAAGCGATAACGGTGGCCACAACGCCCGCGCCAACCGTACGGCCGCCTTCGCGGATAGCGAAGCGCAGACCTTCTTCCAGAGCGATCGGCGTGATCAGCTTGATTTCCATCTGGATGTTGTCGCCAGGCATAACCATTTCCACGCCCTCAGGCAGGGTGATGTTGCCCGTCACGTCCGTCGTGCGGAAATAGAACTGCGGACGATAGCCCGGGAAGAACGGGGTATGACGGCCGCCTTCTTCCTTCGTCAGCACGTACACGCCGCCCTTGAAGTGCGTGTGCGGCTTGATGGTGCCGGGCTTAGCGAGAACCTGGCCGCGCTCGATATCCGTACGCTGTACGCCGCGCAGCAGCACGCCAATGTTGTCGCCCGCGATCGCCTGATCCAGCAGCTTGCGGAACATTTCAACGCCCGTGACTACTGTGGAGCGGGTCTGCTCGGTCAGACCGACGATTTCAACGGTTTCCTGTACCTTAACGGTTCCGCGCTCTACACGGCCCGTCGCGACTGTGCCGCGGCCGGTGATGGAGAACACGTCTTCAACAGGCATGAGGAACGGCTTGTCGGCAGCGCGCTCCGGTGTCGGAATGTAGCTGTCTACGGCGTCCATCAGCTCGAACAGGCACTTGCAGCTGTCGCATTCGCGCGCCTTCTTGCCCGCGATCAGATCTTCCATAGCGCGAAGGGCGGAACCCTTTATGATGGGGATATCGTCGCCGGGGAATTCGTAGCTTGAAAGCAGCTCACGGACTTCCATTTCCACCAGCTCGAGGAGTTCTTCGTCGTCAACCTGGTCAACCTTATTCATGAACACAACGATATACGGCACGCCGACCTGACGGGCAAGCAGGATGTGCTCGCGGGTCTGGGGCATCGGGCCGTCCGCCGCGGATACGACCAGTATCGCGCCGTCCATCTGCGCCGCGCCGGTGATCATGTTCTTAACATAGTCCGCGTGGCCCGGGCAGTCCACGTGCGCATAGTGACGGCTTGCCGTCTGGTATTCCACGTGCGCCGTGTTGATCGTGATGCCGCGCGCCTTCTCTTCGGGCGCCTTGTCGATTTCGTCGTACTTCATCGCGGCCGCATTGCCATCCTGAGACAGCGCCATCGTGATCGCCGCCGTCAGCGTCGTCTTGCCGTGGTCCACGTGCCCGATCGTTCCGATGTTTACGTGCGGCTTTGTGCGCTCGAATTTTGCCTTTGCCATTACAAATTCTCCTCCTCATTTGTTGTGCGGCAGCCGGAAATGCTTGTCCCGTACTGCCAGACCTACCCGCGCTCGAATAAATTTGTAACGGCGTCGGGCTTTGAAAAATCTATCCGTGTTGGAGCGGGTGATGGGAATCGAACCCACGTGGCCAGCTTGGGAAGCTGGAGCTCTGCCATTGAGCAACACCCGCACGACGACGATAGCGTTATTATTTTAATGCGCAGGCACTGTTTTGTCAAGCAAATATGGCGGGTAAAGGCCAAAGCGGGGCACTTGCGGCACGCAAGCCTGCATCTGTCTTATTATGCCAAAATGCGCTATACTTGATCTGTAACTTATCCGTATCTTTATTATTTTTTAAGTATTTGGGCGCGGCAACGACCGCAGGAGGGAGTATTCCATGCTAGAGACACCAGTATTCACCCCCGACGCACAAACGGAATATATGAAAAAAATGCTTGGACTTGCCCGGTTTCGCACGATATTGTGCGGCATCATGGCCTTCGTCATATTGCTGCTCGGTGCGTTCGCGCTGCGCGCAGGCGTACAGATCAACAGCATACTCGCACAAGCGGAAACCACATTCACGCGGCTTGATTCTTTATCCGCCGATATTGAAGCATCGGACGTGCCCGGCATGATACAGGAGATCAATGTTCTGGTGAAGGATGGACAAACTGCCGCCACCACAGCAACACATAGCATGCAGGCTGCGGCGGATAAAATTGACGCGCTCGATATCGAAAGCCTCAACCAAAGCATACAGGATTTTGCCGCGGTCGTCGATCCTTTGAGCAAGCTGTTCGGCAGATAAAGGGTTATAGCCCAATGAAAACCGGCATATACTAGTTTTAGACGCCGGCCGGCATAGAATACTGCGCGTGAAGGCGCAGACATGCGCGCTGACATGACGGCAGGCGTCGTCGAGCAAATACGCGGCATTTGCCGCTTACAACAAAAAAGGGAGGCTGATGCCGCCCTTTTATTTTGCAAGAATGTTAATTGTTTTCCGTTCTGCTGCTGACGGAGGATTTCACGTTCATACCGTCCGGCGAGGTGGTGGTGACAACGGTGGTGGTTACAGTGGTCTTTTTCAGGCCGGACAGGACCGTTACCTCCGTTACTTCCGTCTTGACGGACTCATCTCCGTTCTGCTCGGTGCGGGCGGCATAAGCGGCAACCGTGTCGCCGAGCATGCTCGAAGCGAATTCCACCGTGGCTTTTCCGTTTACAAGAGTAAAGCTTACGCGGCAGCCTTTGAACAGATCGGCATAGGACTGAACCCCCAAAAACTCAGAAAAAAAAGTTTTCGCCAGTCCGTCGGACTGGCTGGCGTCGATGGCTACCTTTCCGGAAGTCTCGCTTGAGAGCAATGCCGTTACGGCGTCACCGTACTGCGGCTGGGCCAGAAACTCTGATGCCTGATCGTAAATGTACTTGGCCGTCTGCGCTGCATCCTTCGTATCCGGCAGCGCCATGCCCGGCCCTGCCGGGATCGCATCATCCGCAGGGGGCGTAAACGTATCGGTGATGACCTCGTCGTCGGGAATGGTCACAATTTCACCGTTGAGCGATTCATCCGAAACCGCACCGGCTGCGCCGTTTTCCGTATCGGCCTGCATAATCGCCCGCATTTTGGCATCTTCCTCCTGAGAGCGGGCCACTACCGACTTCACGGCAAACATGCCCACCATCACGAGCACGACTATCCCTGCAAATATAGAAACTGCTTTTGCAAATTGCTTCATTTCCCGTAGCCTCCGTTAATCCGTCTTATTTCCTTTGGCTCTGAGAAAAGAATACCATGCCTGCGCTTCAGATCAACCTCAGCTTGGTCTCATTTCAGTCTCATTTTCAAAATTGCCCAATTATTTTTGTGACCATTTTGTGTCCGAACTTATGCACCGGGCAGGGAAGCGATTTCCTTTAGCCGATCCACGATGGGCAAATGCTGCGTACAGAGGGTCTCACACCTGCCGCAGGCCGTGCATTCGGCGGCTTTGGCGGGGGATATGACCCAGTGGTATTTCAGCCGATTGATGGGATTTTCACCGAACAGCTTCAGATTATAGGAATCCATAAACTTGGGAATGGGAATATCCTGCGGGCAGCCCTTGCAGTAACCGCAGCCGGTGCATAAATCGTTATAGCCCTTGCCATCGGATTGCAGCGAAGCCGTCACTTCTTCCAACGGATGCTCCGCAAGCCCTTCCACGGCGCGCACTGCGTCATCCACATGCGATTTGGTAGTAATGCCATTGAGCGTAACGGATACTTCCTTGTGTGACGCTACAAACCGCAGCGCGGCCTGCGCGAGGGTAAGATCCGTACCCTCCGTCAGATAAGAAAACAGTTTGGGATTCTGCGGGATCACGCCGCCGCCCAGCGGATTCATAATGACGACGCCCATGCCCTGGCCGGCGGCAGCCGCGACGGCGCTTTGCCTGTAGCGGTAATTCACCGCATTGTAGCCAAGCAGCACGCCTTCAAATAAGCCTTCGCCAATAATTTGGGCAATATCGTCGCCCGGCATGTGCGAGGAGAATACGATATGCTTAATCATCCCCTGCTTTTTGGCTTTTTCAAACCAGCCGTACATGGCGTCGCACTGCTTGCGGTAAGAAGCGAGCGAAAGCATGCACCACAGATGATAAAAGTCGATGCTGTCCACTTTCAGCCTTGTCAGGCTTTTTTCCAGCCGTTTGAAAAACCCCGCTTCGGTTGCCGGACGATCCACCTGCCCGAAATTCGTTTTGGTGCTGATGTAATAGCTGTCCCTCGGCAGTGAGGAAAGTGCCAGACCCATGATGGTCTCGCTTTTATCAAAACAGTATTCCGGCGCAGTGTCAAAATAATTGATTCCCTGCGCGTGCGCGTAGCGGACTACATCCGCACAGGCATCCAAACGGCCTGCCTGCACATCCGCATCATCGAACTGCATGCCGCCAAAGCCTATTGCAGATACGCGGCAACCCGTGTTCCCGTACTGCTTGTATACCATACTGCTCCCCCTTGCCCATTATTTTCAAATCCTGACGGATGGGTTATAATGAGTGTATCATAAAACGGGTAATGGCGATACGCGCCGCAACAAATGAGGGGGATACTATGGACAAATCCGTGTTTTACAAGATTTCCTACGGCCTGTACGCCATCGGCGTAATGGATGAAGATATTCCGCAGGGCTGCATCGTGAATACCGTGTTCCAGATCACATCGGACGGCGTGATCGCGGTGAGCATGAACAAGAACAACTATACGCACAACCTCATAGAAAAATCCGGACGGTTTTCCGTATCCATCATTTCGGAGGATACGCCGCCCAAGACAATCGGCAGACTTGGTTTCTTCTCGGGCGCGAACGTGCATAAATTCGAGGGACTGACCTGCGAAATGCAGGACGGCCTGCCCCTTCTTAAAGAAGCCTGTGCGGGTTATATGCTTTGCACCGTGGTGGGCAGTCACGACGCTGGCTCGCATACCGTTTTCTTTGCCAAAGTTGACGACGCTATGACCGGCGAGGATGCGCATGTGATGACCTACGAATATTACCACAAGGTAGTCAAGGGCAAAGCGCCCAAGAATGCGCCAACCTATCAGGCTGCAGAAAGCAAAGCCGAGTAAAACCGGCTGATAGCCCTGGATTTCAGTGATCATCACAGAAAATGCTGGAGGCTTTAGAAAATGACGAAGATTGATCTGGTTCGGTCCCAAATGATGGAGGCCATGAAGAATGGCGACAAGAAGCGGAAGGACGCGCTTTCGCTGCTGTTATCCGCGCTCAAAAAGAAGCAGATCGACAAGCACGCCGACCTGACCGAGGATGAAGAAAACGAAATCGTGTATAAGGAGATCAAGGAAGCGCATGAAACCATCGATACCACGCCCGCCAGTCGTGCGGATATCATAGACGAATGCAAATTCACAATCTCCGTATACAGCGAATTCGCGCCAGCGCGGATGGACGAGGAGCAGATAAAAGCAATCATCGCCGATGTGCTCAAAGAGCTAGGCATAGAGCAGCCGGAGGCCAAGGATAAGGGCCGCATTATGAAGACACTGATGCCGCTTGTCAAAGGCAAAGCGGACGGCAAGCTAGTAAACGATCTCATCAGCGGGTTGTTTGGGAAGTAAGAGAATATCATTTAGCAAGGCCCGAAAACATAGTTTTCGGGCCTTGTTTGCAATACGCCTAGTGCATTTCGCTCAGCCGCTGACCGCCCCACCAGTCTTGCGCTTATTCCGGATGGCCGTCTTTCCCAGCAGAAACAGATGCGCCGATGCGAACGCGAGTATGATGGAGAGCACGGTCACAAGAATAAACCTCGCCCACGGACCAAGCGGAGACGAATCAAACAGTACCTGAATGGGCACCACGAACAGATTGTGCAAGATATATGCAATGAATGCGCTGCGCCCTAGGATTTTTTGAAGCGGACTCGTCCGGTTGCAGTACTCCCTAAACACGACGATCAGCCCAACCGACAGGAAAGCCGCCATGAACGACTCATAGGGCACCCAGCACCCCCAGATCAAGTCTTTGAGCAGCCTGCTCCAGTCGCTCAGATACAGAAGCAGTGCCATACCGATGCCAATGCCAGCTAGCCAACAGCCCGTCTTTCTTGGTATCGTCTCGAAATAGTTGTTTTTGTAGGCGATAATTCCGAACGAGAAGAACAGTACATACTGAGGCAAATGCGCCGGTTCCAGCGCGATAAAGCCAAGCAAACGAATCCATTTATCAATCGGAAACACCAATCGGACGAAATAGGAAGCTGCGCTGACCAGAAGTGCCAAAATGATTACATAATACGTCTTAAAGAGGCGGACGGCCGTTTCTTTGCGGTTTTTCAGAAGCGTCTTCGCCACGCCGTATATCACACTATACAGAAACAAATGCAGTAAATACCAGCCGTGCTCATAAGAAACAATAAAATTCCCCCAATAGGTGCTGATGTAGTACTCAAAAAACCCGATGCGACTGGGCGCGTGCAGCATAGCCGCTATATAAAAATATACCGGCACGATGGCAACCAAAATGATCAGTACCGGCGTCATCAGGCGGTTCAGCTTTTTCCCTATAAAGCCGCCCAGCGTTTGCCCCTTGAAGGAAGCGGGGAGAAAATAACCGGAAATCATAAAGAACAATCCCATCAGGAAAGCCATATTGACGGCCATAAAATTGCCGAGCCATTGTATGATACCGTTGGAATTGTGGTAGACCCACGCGCCGCCGGTCGGCCCATACGGTTGTGAAGCATGTTGCCCGATGACAAGACAGATGAGCAGCACCTTCAGGGTATCGAGGGAATACATCCGTTTCTTTTGCGTACCGCTGTCAGACATTACTGTTTCCATACGCGCCCCCCATTGAATTGGAAAAGTAGTGAAATTTCCGCTGAGAAGGACATCCCAGCATCGCATCTTAATAAGCCAGACAAAGAAGCCGCCGTACTATTCAGCGACGGATTGCCTTATACGTCGCCCAACTGTTCGCAAAATGCCCCGTGGCAAACACGGCTACCGCCACGCCCAGCCAAATCGACTGCACCCATAGCGCGGCAAAGCCAAATGCCAGCACGGGAAACACGGCCATGGGAATGGGGATGCCCCAAAGCGGATGAAACAGCAGTGCAAACTCCCTGCCGCGCACAAAATACCTGAGCCATAAGCCTTCATAAACGAAAATGCATACCGCCATCAACGCAAACCAACTGTTTATAGGGTCGGCCTTCAAATTCGCGCCGGAAAACACCAGCAGCAGCATGCACGCCGCCTGCCCAATCCTTTCGCAAACCGTAAACAGTATTCCGGCACTTTTTAAGCCTTCAGGAATCTGCCGGGGAGGGAGCAGAGCAAACAATAAATTCGGCGCAAAAACCGTCACCGCAATTAACAAACCCGCAATAGAAAAGCGCATGGTCACACCCGCCAGTCCAATATTTGTTTGCATTATATCATTTTCAAAACAATACACAAAGAAGAAAGCTCCGGCATTCTGCGTTTCAAGCAGCAAGCGCGAAGCCTTTTCGGTTTATACGCAACTCCAATATAGTAGCTTGCCTCAAGGAATTCCTTTAATTATAGCAAAATACACCTTGCGCTTTTAAGTCACTTTCAAAACATTGCATATCTACATCTGATAGATTAAATAGAGCGGCAAAAGTGCTATCTATTTTTCTTACGTATGGCAAAATGAAATCATTGAAATCCTGTATTTCCGATAGCAATACATCATCGTCTATGATTTCCGATACTCTATTAATAAAGCTTGATTCCTCACCGAGGATATTTTCTACAATATTTTCAATTTCATTGTAAACAGTATTGTCATTTGGGACCAACAAAGAATGAAATATTCTGGGTCTATAAATGTTTACCGTCTCATACTCCCACAACAAGTACCAAAGCAATATTGTAGACTTTAGCCAACCAATAATCCCATAGTAAGATAATTCTCTTTTCTTTAATGTTATAATTAAAACCGGATCACACGCATATAGATACCACTCATCCTTTTGGACCAAATAGCAGCCTCCCTTGTTGCTAATAAGAATAGCTGATCCATTAAATTTTCTGAGCTGAGATAACATATCCGGATCAGTTATATTAAAAGACGGACATGAATAACGCAAATACGATTTATCTAAACGTGGCTCAACAGAATCAACATGAAATACATTTCCACTTGTGTCTCCTAATCCATCAAATGCAGAATCCCATTTTTCGTCATTCAAAGCATCTGCTTTAATAGGAGTAACCTCAATAAACTGTCCGAGTCCATGGCATATCTGGACGACCCTGTTACATGCCTCATATTTTGAAATCTGGTTTTTACAACTTTCAATTAGCATCGTACTTTTTTCCAAATTTGCCTTATTTCTATCGTCAATATGTTTTAGGGCTCTTATTAATTTAGTTCGAATTAGATCTTCGATTTCCAATATCGTTGCCTTTTTGTATGTCAAATTGTCTTGGATTAAATAAACAGTTTGCTCGGGTAAGTAGGACCAAATATTAGACGATTTATTTGAGAAAGTTACGATCAATATAGATCTTCCATTTCCAAGAATCTCCGTTCTCATTTTCATCTCTACCGATTTTTGACTTGAAGATAACATATCAAATGCATCTTTTATTGTTTGTTTCATTTCATCCGGTGTCTTCCGTATACCAACAATATTATGCGTTTCTTTTGACACACCCAGCAGAAGGCTGCTATAAGAACAATTTAGGCAAGCACAAATTGCTTTAGGAAGTTCATTTATTTCTTTTTCGTCTAAAATTATTGACTTTCCACCTTCAAGAATATTTCGTACAATTGTAATCAATTCTGGATCGCTTGTATCGCTAATAGATTGTTCTGGATTATTAAAAGCCTCACGAAGTTTTTCAAATGATAAATCCTCCATACGCACATATGAAACTTCTCCGCCAACTTCATCTGCTGAATGCGCATCTGAGGAATTAATAAATCCTAACGGACTATTCCTAAAGTAGTCAGGCTGTGTTAGAAGATTACTTTTTATCTTTCTCAATTGTTCTGGGTTATTACATGATATACCCAGAAGATGATCTGACTTAAATATATGTGCTCGATAACTTCCTTTCAAGACGTTATAAATGCCTTTATCACTATCAACATGAGGAGCGATTACAATCATGTCACTTAATTGCTGCATTTCGAGAAGCTCTTTTATATCAATGTTAGGAACGCTCTCCTCATCCCCTCGACATAACTGATTATAACCAAAACAATCAAGCAGTAAGTCAAGGTCTGATACTCCTTCTTCTTTTGTAATTAGAATAATGTGTACTCCTGGGTTTACCGTTACCTCCACTCCGGGGAGAATCTTTACCTTCGAAAATAGATTATAGTCATTTTTGAATAATCTAAGTTGTCTTAAAATATCTTCATTAGATTCAATGCTTTCTAAGACTTCTATTTTTGTTTCAAGTTGCTTTCTAATTAATTGCAGTCTTTCAAAGCCTGCAATTGAATTATGATCTGTTATAGCTATTATATCCAAGCCAACATCACAAGCTCTCCTCAAAATATCCAAATAATCCGAATCGGATTTCCCACCAGAAAAACATTTGGACGCAGGCGTATGCACATGTAAATCGACTTTATAATATCTTTCACTCATAATTGACTACCTCAAGCAAATCGAATTGTATATGGGGAATTATACCAGTAAATGACGAAAAATTCTATCGAATATTGTTGAAATTTATACTTATTCGATCTTTGTATCATCGTTTCTGTTCAAAACATCAACACAAAAAAAGACTTCTGATTACCGAAAATGTAACAGAAGCCTTTTTAATAAACTTTCTATAATCTATATATCAAACCTTGTTCAGCTTCATGCGCATATCCTTGTTCAGTATGCGTTTGCGCATGCGGATATTTTCCGGTGTGACCTCCACCAGCTCGTCGTCGGCGATGAATTCAAGGCACTGCTCGAGCGAGAGGTTGACCGCCGGGGTAAGGCGAAGCGCTTCATCCGAACCGGAGGCGCGCATGTTGGTGACGTGCTTCTTTTTGCAGACGTTGACGACGATATCGCCCATTTTGGCATTCTCGCCCACTACCTGGCCTTCGTATACCGGTATGCCGGGGCCTACGAACAGCCTGCCGCGTTCCTGCGTGTTGAACAGGCCATAGGAAGAGGTATCCCCCGTTTCATGCGCCACAAGGCTGCCGTGGGAACGTTCGGGCAGATCTCCCTTATAGGGGGCATAGCCGTCGAATACGTGGCTCATCACGCCGTTGCCGCGCGTATCCGTCAGCAGTTCACTGCGGTAGCCCATGAGTCCGCGCGCGGGAATGGAGAACCGAAGCCGCGTGCCTTCGTCGCCCGCTACCATATCCACAAGCTCCGCTTTTCTCGAGCCCAGCTTTTCCATGACCGCGCCCACAAATTCCTGCGGCACGTCCACGGTCAGTGCTTCCATAGGCT
Source organism: uncultured Oscillospiraceae bacterium (assembly GCA_964440115.1). Lineage (GTDB taxonomy): Bacteria > Bacillota > Clostridia > Christensenellales > CAG-138 > JAEWWD01. The sequence goes on from CAYTPV010000003.1 coordinate 116,970, forward strand.
CCATCTTTTCGCCGTTCTCTTCATGGAATATGACCTTAGGACGGCTGACGGCAAATTCATACCCCTGCCGACGCATGGTTTCGATGAGTATGGAAAGATGCAGCTCGCCGCGGCCGCAGACTTCAAACGCGTCGGTCGATCCCGTTTCGTTCACGCGCATGGAGACATTGGTCATGACCTCACGGAACAGCCTGTCGCGCAGATTGCGCGATGTCACATACTTGCCTTCGCGTCCCGCGAACGGGCTGTCGTTGACGACGAACAGCATGGATACCGTTGGCTCGTCGATATGTACAAAGGGCAACGGCTCCACGGCCTCCGGCGGACACGCCGTCTGGCCTACGGATAATCCTTCCACACCGGCCACGGCCACGATATCGCCTGCAGTAGCTTCTTCCACCTCGACGCGCTTGAGGCCTTCAAAGTGGTACAGGCGGGTCAGTTTAGCGTCTTTAGGGTCTGCACCGCCGCCGCAGAGCACCACCGGCATATTGCGCCGCGCGGTGCCGCGCACGATACGGCCTACGCCGATGCGGCCTACGTAATCATCGTAATCAATGGTGGAAAACAGTATCTGCAGCGGAGCGTCCGGATCGCCTTCGGGAGCGGGGATGGCGTTGATTATGGTATCGAACAGCGGCTGCATATCCTCAGAAAGCGCGTCCGGTTCCATGCCGGAATAGCCGTCGCGCGCGGAGGCGTACACGACGGGGAAATCCAGCTGATCCGCTGAAGCTCCAAGGTCCATGAACAGTTCCAGAGACTCGCTGACCACCTCGTAGGGGCGCGAGCCGGGCCTGTCCACTTTGTTGACTACCACGATGGGGACTTTATTGAGTTCAAGCGCCTTGCGCAGCACAAACCGTGTCTGCGGCATGCAGCCTTCAAACGCATCCACCAACAGCAGTACGCCGTCGACGAGCTGCAGTATGCGTTCCACTTCGCCGCCGAAATCCGCGTGTCCCGGCGTATCCACGATGTTGATGCGTATGCCGCGGTAGGTCACGGCGGTGTTTTTGCTCAGTATGGTAATACCGCGCTCGCGTTCGAGGTCGTTGCTGTCCATGACGCGTTCCTGCACCTGTTCGTTGGCGCGGAATACGCCGCTCTGCCGCAGCAGCTGATCCACCAGAGTGGTCTTGCCATGGTCTACGTGCGCGATGATGGCTACATTTCGGATTGACTCGTTCCTTTGCATGTTCTTCCTTCGTCCCGGTTTCTTGGATTATTGCCGTTTCCGGCGCAACAAGTAATTATAGTCCATACGGAAAAAAAGTGCAATCATTTCAATGTAAAGTGAGTGAAAATTGCTTATATGTATCTTGTTGCTTTCAGGAACAAGTATGTACTTATTAGCAAAAAAGTATCGCCGCCCGCAGGCGGCGACGACTGTTTATTTTATTTAATAGTGGGCGGGCTTCGCCCCCCACGCCCCCTGAATAAGTAAAAGGCCAGCTATATACATCACCAGAGCTATATCTGCCCTTCCCCTGAAACGCCAACTTGGCGTTTCGGTTATGGGTTCCAAGGACCGTGACGGCCCTTGGCGGTGGGATTGGGGGCAGAGCCCCCATTGCATTTTTACAGACTGTCTCCGAAATCTTTGCGGAACTGCGCAGCGAGCTTTTCCTGCCAATCGCTGACCGCGGCAAGGCGGCCAAAGAAGAAGCGCAGCGCGCTCGGCTCTTCCACGAACTGCAGACCGCCGATCATATCGCGGTGACCATACAGCCAAGAAATGCGGTCCACGGCGTATTCCACCTGCGAAAGCGTGAACACGCGGCGGGGCAGCGCAAGACGCAGCAATTCCATTTCGGCAAGATGCTCGGAACCGTCGGGTTCGCGCTGTTCAGATATCGTGCCGCGCTCCATGCCGCGGATGCCGCCCGCGAGGTAAACCGCCGCCGCCAGAGCGCCTGCCGGATACTGCGTCTGCGGAATATGCGAAACAAACTTCATGGCGTTGAGATGGCAGCCAAGACCGCCCGGAGGGGTGATGACGGGCACGCCGCGCTTAATGAGCTTATTGCACATGTATTCGATAAACTGCGGCCCCTGCGAGATGATATCTTCATCCATGGTCTCTTCCAAACCAACGGCGATGGCTTCCATTTCGCGCACGCTCATTCCGCCGTAGGTCAAAAAGCCTTCAAACATCGGCACAAGCTCCATCATCTGCGTACAGATTTCCTTGGAGTGCATGCAAATGCCGCCGCCTCGCGCAAAGCCCAGCTTACGGGCGGAGAAGTAGATGATATCCATGTTCGCCGCAAGTTCCAGCGTGATCTCGCGGGTGGTCATGTTGCGGCACGCGCCTTCGCGCTGTTTGATGAAGTGCAGGTTATCCTGCCACAGGCTCGCATCCAGCACCGTCATAATGCCATGCGAATGCGCAAGGTTTGCGACTTCCAGCGCGTTTTCCAGCGAGAAGGGCTGGCCGCCGATGAGGTTGGTGCCCGCTTCGAGGCGGATAAAGGGGATATTCTTCGCGCCTTCTTTTTCGATGAGCTTACGCAGCCGCTCGATATCAAAGTTGCCTTTGAAGGGATGCGTGCTTTCTGTCTGCAGGCCTTCGGCGATGACCAGTTCCTCCACGCGGCCGCCCATGCGCGTAATATGCGCCTTGGGAGTGGTAAAGTGGAAGTTCATGGGGATTACATTGCCGGGCTTCACATACACCTGCGCGAGGATATGCTCGCAGGCGCGGCCCTGATGGGCGGGCAGGAAGTACTTGGTGCCGAATATTTCGTTGACCTTGCTTTCCAGCCGGGTGAATGTGGCGCTGCCCGCGTAACTGTCGTCCGCTACCATCATGGAGGCGAGCTGGTTGTCGCTCATGGCGTTGACGCCGCTGTCGGTCAGCATATCGAGGAATATATCCTCATTTTTGAGCAGGAAGGTGTTGTTGCCGGCTTCATTGATTGCCGCAAGTCTGCGCTCCACCGGAGGCAGGTTCAGCTTCTGTACGATGCGCACCTTGTGCATTTCGAGAGGGATCTTTTCGCCGCTGAAGAATGAGATGTTCGCCATTGTCATACTCTCCTTTACCTATTTGCTGTTTGTTCGGAGACATGCTTTGGCGGCCATGCCATCCCAAGGGGTACAAAAAACGCTCTTCCCCTGTTTACCAGAGGACGAGCGCCAAATCCCGTGTTACCACCTCAATTCGCCGACGCCTCACAGCGCCGACCTTTTCAAGTACGACAGAAAAACTTCCGCGATACTCTACCGCTATAACGGGCGAAAACCGACCCAATCTACTCGGCACAAAGCCTTTTGGTGGATTGCTGCTTGCGTGTATTCCCAGGCCGTTCCCCGCCGCCTTGCACCAACCGGCGGCTCTCTGACGGGACACCGCGGGGAACCCCCGCCTCCCGGTACTCTTTCGCAGTCATCGCATGTATTTTATTCAATTATTATATATAGTATACGCTTACTTTCGACCTGTCAATAGTCTGTATGCATAAGTATGCGTAAAAACGGAGGCGGTAAAAACCGCCCCCGTAATCAAGAAGAGTTACATTTTGATAATTTGAATGTTGCCGATGATGGGCAGCGGCTTCATTTCGCCCTTGCAGACGTTTACTATGCCGATGATCTCCAGCACGAACAAGAAAATATATGCCAGCCATACCAATACGCCTACGATGATTGCGAGTGCCGGTGTGATCAAGGCGAATAGTGCGCCTAAAATCATACCGCCAATCATCAATGCTACATAAGATAGAAGTACGTTTAGACCCTGTCCGGCATGGAAACGCGCAAAACGCGAATTCTTTGCAGCTACGAGCGGAACAAAAAACAGAATGCCCCAATAGGAAAGCGCAGAAATAGCGCCGACTGCTAACGTATGCGGATCGCCGTCCGGCTCGTACGTACGCTCCGGCTGTACGGGCTGCTGATACGGCTGTTGATACGGCTGCTGGTAAGGCTGCTGATTTGCCTGCTGCTGATACTGCTGATAAGAACCCTGCTGCGACTGCTCCGGCGGAGCCGACTGCACAGCCGCCTGCTGCCCCTGCACGGTGCCGCAAACCGGGCAGAAACGCGCGTCATCCTGAATCTGCGTGCCGCACTGTCCACAAAATGCCATATGATGATACCTCCTTGTTGGAATAGGTTCGAATTACGATGCCGACGGATTACAGTATGAAGGGCAGTATCGCGCCCATCTGTCCATCAAAGTTGTACATAAAGTCATTGAAAGAACCGCCGCCTAGTTCCTTTGCGATGGTGGCAAAGATAGATACCATAGCCGCACCGAGCAGAATGGATAAGACGATTCCAATCGCGATGAGTATCAGCGTAGCGCGCGCCAGATTGCGGCGATTGGGATTGGATGTAGCGCCGCAGGCCCACACGATCGCAATGATAAAGCCGGCGATGGGTAGCGCCATCAGCAAGAGACTGCCGACATACGCCCATGTGCCCATGGGCGGCACGGCGGCCTCCACGGGCTTGCCAGCAGGCGGCTGCTGTGCGTAATTGGGCTGTGTGTACGCAGGCTGTACATACCCGGGCTGTGCCGCATTCGGCTGTGCATTGCCGGGCTGTGTGTACGGCTGACCGTATTGAGACTGCTGTTTGGGAGGCTCTGAAGCCTGCAGGCCCTGATCCGCGCCGCAGGTTGTGCAAAAACGCGTATCTTCCCCAATCTGCGCGCCGCACTGGTTACAAAATGCCATACAATATTCCCCCTCTTTTTTATATCCGTTGTTACATCAGCTTTGCGCCGCATTCGCCGCAAAACTTAACGCCCGGCTCGGCCTGCGCCCCGCAGGCAGGGCATTTGAGCACGCGCGGGGCAGTCATGCTCGCGCCGCACTCGTTGCAGAATTTTACGCCGGGCGCCATCTGCGCCCCGCAGGCAGGGCAGGCAACCCGCCCCATGCTCGCGCCGCAGTTGTTGCAGAACTTTCCGTTGCCGGCGGGCTTGCCGCAGACGGGACAGACTGTCGTTTTGCTTTCCAGCTTACCCGTCCATACGGTGGCCGTTTCCGCCAATTCGTCAATATTGCGCTGCATAGCCGTCGCACGCGCTTTGGCGACGTAAACTTCCTGCCTGGGCGCACAGTTTACGCACAGACCTTCGTCTTCGTTATAATCCGAATCGCAGACCCACTGGTGGCAGCCGTGGCAGCGGTGAAAATGCTGCTGCGCTTCATTCTGCGCGCGCTCAAAGGCAAGCTCATGCTCCTTGTGCCATTCGGGGCTCTGCCCCTCAAAGCGCTCAGACAGCACATTGCCGCCGCGCTCTATGCTGTACCCGATGCCGCCCAGCCCGAGCAGGTTGCCCACGATGCTGGCGCCCTGCGCAATCCCGCGCAGACCGCGGCCTTTGCGGTATGTCTCGGATTCGATAAACGAGCTTTTATAGCCGTCCTGGCAGATATCGCAGTAAAACGTGAACTGGAAACCGGCCTCTGTGGAGTTATCCTCGTAGTTGCGTGTAAAGGATTTGAGCATTGCTATCCTCCCCTATATTGCTAAACGTATCTCTATTTTCTTTCGGGCATTTTTTTGCCGCAGGCGGTGCATTTGGTATTCTGGAAAAACTGCATCTGCGCACACCGGCGGTTGGCGCACTGCACCATGAGGCTTGCGCCGCACTGTTCGCACTTTTCCTGTACAAAAGTGGGCTTGCCGCAGGCAGGGCACGTGACATACAGCTGCCTTCCGCAGCCGGAGCACACGGCAAACCCTTTCTGCACGGGCTTGAGACAGGTTGGGCATAGATACCCGAACGGACTCCCACTGCCGCAGCGCGGACAAAACCGCGCGTCGCGCTCTAACAGCAGGCCGCAATGCATGCAGGGCTGTTTATAGGTCGCCATCGCATACTCCTTTTATCGTATCAATACGCTCAAACATGACCGATTATTGCGGCAGTTTTGCGCCGCACTCTCCGCAGAACCGCGTGCCTCGCGGATTTTCAGCGCCGCACTGTCCGCAGAAGCACTTGGCGGATGCGCCCAGCTTCGCGCCGCATTCCTGACAGAATTTCACGCCTTCCGGATTCTCGTGGCCGCAGGACGGGCAAGTGCAGCTTTCGCGCGCTTCACGCTCTTTCTTTTCCTTGCCTTCCTTTTCCGCAACCGCTTCCTCATACTTTGCTTTTGCCTGCACGATATTCTGCTGCACAAGCTTCAGCCGTGAGCCTTCTTCCGCAAACGCCGACACACCGTACTGCTCGACGGCCTTTTTGCCGATAGAAGCATACAGCTCGGTTTCCTGCGAAAGCAGGTCGTTGAGGTCCGTCTGCGTGGTCATTACCTTTACGTCGGGGTCATCCTTGGGCATAAAGCCGGAGAGACCCTTCATCAAACCGCCAAGTCCGCCGAATAGATCGTTTGCCATGGTTGACCGTCCCCCTGATATGCAAAAAATAGCAATTGCCGGACGCCTTGCTATTCGCCGCGAGGCTGCCGGCAATGTTACCTATATTATGCCATATGCAGTGTATATTGTATATCCCCGTGAATGCTGATTTAGATGTGTTTTTGTCGTGTGGGGCCCGGTTTACGCCTTGTTTCTCTCAATCGCAGCGCCGATTTGCGTGAGCTTCTGCTCCATGTTCTCATACCCGCGATCCGTGAATTCAATATTATGTACAGTGGAAGTTCCCTTTGCTGAAAGCGCCGCCACGATCAACGCCGCGCCCGCACGCAGATCTGAAGCATACAGCGGCGCGCCTGTCAGGCGTTCGACGCCTTCGACCATCGCGGTGCGGCTGTTCAACGTAATGACGGCACCCATGCGCTGCAGTTCTCCCACATGGTTAAAGCGTTCCTCAAATATGTTTTCCATGATGAAACTGTTGCCGTTCGCGCGGGCGAGATATGCCATCATGGGCTGCTGCAGGTCTGTGGGAAAGCCGGGATAGGGCAATGTTTTGATATTGATGGCGCGAGGACGCTCGCAGCCAATCACCTGAATGTAGAATTCCCTGCCGTCGTCACCCTCTATGACGGTAGCGCCGCTTTCCATAAGCTTGGCAGAAATCGCCTCCAAGTGCGTGGGAATCACGTTTTTGATTACGACGTTGCCGCCCGTGGCGGCCGCGGCAATCATATACGTACCCGCTTCGATCTGATCGGGGATGATTGCGTAATTGCAGCCGTGCAGCCGGGATACGCCCGTGATACGGATGACGTCCGTGCCCGCGCCTTTGACGCGCGCGCCCATCATGTTAAGAAAGTTGGCTACGTCTACGACATGCGGTTCCTTTGCGGCATTGGAGAGTATGGTATGCCCTTCCGCCATAACGGCAGCCATCATGACATTGATGGTCGCGCCGACGCTGACGACGTCAAAATAAATTTCCGCGCCAACAAGCCGTTTTGCGCGCGCTTTGACCAGCCCATCTTCGAGCACGACTTCCGCGCCCAGCGCGCGCATGCCCTTGATGTGCTGATCGATGGGGCGGGGGCCGATCACGCAGCCGCCGGGCAGCGCAAGCTCCGCATGACCGTATCGGCCGAGCATTGCACCCAGCAGATAATAGGAAGCGCGCAGGGAGCTTACCATATCGAATGTAACGGAAAACTGATTGATACCGGAAGCGTCGACATGCATGACGCCGCCCGGTGAAAAGCTGACATTGGCGCCCATATTCGAGAGTATCTCTTTGAGAATATTGACATCTTCAATAAAGGGCAGGTTTTCCAGCGTGCACGGCGCACCCGCGAGTATAGCGGCGGGGATAATGGCTACAGCGGCGTTTTTTGCGCCGCTGATCGTTACAGTTCCTTCGAGCGGCCTACCGCCCTGTATGGTATACCATTGCTTCAAGCTGAAGTCTCCTTGCAATAGATTGGCGTTGCTAAAATGAACGCCGGCTTAGAACATCTTCCTGCGCCAGAGAGCTATGGCGACCAACCCTGTAAGGCCGAACGCAATACCCAGCACGATCCAGAAACCCACTGTATTTCCTTGCCATGGAACACCAACGTTCATACCGAAAAAACCGCTTACAATGGACGGTATGGACAAAACGATGGTCAACGACGCCAGCAGTTTCATGACGATGTTCAGGTTGTTGGAAATAATGGAGGCAAACGCATCCATGGTTCCCGAAAGAATATCACGGTAGATATTACACATTTCAATGGCCTGCTTGTTTTCGACGATAACGTCTTCAAGCAAGTCTGTGTCCTCGGGGTATTTCTTGACGTCTTCAATTTTGAGCAGTTTCTCCAGCACCATTTCATTGCCGGTCAGGGAAGTGGAGAAATACACCAGCGACTTTTCCAGTTTGAGCATCTGTATCAGTTCGCGGTTCTTCATGGATTTATGCAGTTCGTTTTCCACAAGGTTGGATGCTTTGTCAATCTGTTTGAGGTACTGTAAAAAGCGCGACGCGTTGCGATAAAGAAGCTGCAGCAGAAAACGCGTTTTTTTCACTGTAGAAAAACCGCGCACGCGCCCTTCCATGAAATTTTCGAGTATGGTGCTTTCCTTGAGGCAGACTGTCACGAGGCCCCGCTCGGAGTAAATGATGCCGAGCGGTATGGTGTTATATACAAATGTACGCCCTTCGGGCTGTACGGTGGGCATATCCACAATAATCAGAATTTGGCCGCTGTCACTTTCAACGCGGGGACTTTCCTCTTCGTCGAGCGCGGCACGCAGGTAATCCTCTTCCAGGCCCAGTTCCTTAGCAACCGATGTAATTTCCGCTTCTTCGGGATCGGTCAGGTGCATCCACGCGCCGTCTTCAAAGCATGGCAATTCATATAGTTTTCCTTCACGGGTCTTGAAAATCTGAACCATATGGATTCACCTGCCTTTAACGCATGATCGCCCTCCAGGCCGCATAGTGGCATGGACACAGCAACAAAAGCCACTGTGTCTGGCTGATATAGTATACCCTATAACATTGTCACAGGCAATACCAAATGCATACCAGTACCGCCGCACAGACCTCCGCCTGCCGCCGCTACACGTTATCGCTCCGTCTCCACTTTATACCCTGTGCCGTCGAGCGAGATATGTATCGTGCCGGATAAGTCGGTGCGCAGCAGCGGAATATCCGCGTTTTTCAGCTTATCGAGCGTCTCCTGATGCGGATGTCCGTAATCGTTATCAGCACCCAGGCTTGCGACAGCCAATTTGGGCCTGACGGAATTTAAAAATCCTTCCGATGTGGAACTGCTTGAGCCGTGGTGCCCCAGCTTGAGCACGGTAGAACGCAGCAGCGCAGCAGGAATTTCCTTCATGAGCGCTTCTTCTGCCTGCTCTTCCGCGTCTCCGGTAAGCATAATGGACGTATCGCCTATGCGTACGTGGCAGACAGCGCTGTAATTATTCAGATCCTCAAAGCTGGCGCCGGGAAGGGGCGAAAATATACGAACTTCGACATTATCATCCCAGTCGATGAAGGAGTCTGCGCCGCCAACCGCCTTTTTGACGGGAATATTCTTCGCATCAAGCGCGTCTACCAGCTTTTCAAACATGCTCGTGTTGTTCACGGCGTCCGGCATGTAATATGTGCCAACATCATATTTGGAGATAATCTTGCGCATGCCGCCAATATGGTCTGCGTGGGGATGCGTACCGATGACCACATCCAGCCGCGTTACATTTTGCTTCTGCAGGAACTCATCGATTCTTTCGTACATATCCGATGTGCTGGCATCGATCAGCATGGTCTTGCCCGAGGGACTTTTTAGGAATATACTGTCCCCCTGCCCAACATCCAGCACATAGACATCAACCGTTCCCTTCACGGTGTAAGGAGAAGAAGCCGGTGTTTGCGCCGCAGGGCTTGGCTCGATGGTTTCCTGCGCGGCCATCACGCCTGCCGGATCGCCCATGAAATAATCAATAGCAAACAGCAGCGCCAGCACCAGCAGCAGCGCAATGTAGGAACGCATACGTTTGTTCTTGTTTGAATTCGCCATATATGGATAAACCCCCGCAGCCATGTACTATATATTGTGCTCATTATACATGTTTAGCAGGTTCTGCGCAAAGCCAAATGACAATTGCCGCTAAGAAAGCACTGTTTGGGGCAAAAACAGACGTGTCCGCCGCCCGCTGTCGACAGCGCAAAAACCAGCCACGCACCGCAGCATATCTGTTACGGCCATGTGCTGGGAATTAAGTTGAGCATATCCTCTTCATTGTTGACGTCAGTGAACGCTCCGGGTACTTTGCCCACGATGACATGCTCCGCTACGGGCACCATGGTTTCCACGCGAATGGACTGCGTACTGCCCGGTAAAACGATGGCGACCTGCACGGATATTTTCATTTGGATGCGGTGCAGCGTCTGGTTGATGCCTGCTGTTCGAAATTCGCTGGTAAAAGCGGCCTGTACGCTGCTTTCCGGGGTAAATGTCATGCGCAGCATAGGTCCTGTGCCGGAGAACAGCGGCAACCCGGACGCCGTACCCAACGATACCTGCACGCCCTGCTGGCCGACCTGCGAAAGACTTTTCTGCACCGCTCTCGCGCAGTTTGCCGCGAGCAAGGAGAGTTCTTTATTATTGATTTCTACATAATAGACCTGATCTGCTGTCTTGAGAATATCTACGTATGATGTTTCCTCCGGCTGCGCGTTGATACACCCGAGCACCGCTTCGTACATGGCGTCCGACGCGATGGCCTGCACGCGCGTTTTGGCAAGCTCAATCAACGCGGGCCGCAGCTGCGCGTTAACAAGCCCCACAGAAAGCGCAAACAGCAAAGCAGCCGCGCCGATCATCCATAGAATTTTTCTCCGTCGCGGTCGTTTACGTATCTCCATGCGCGCGCCTCCCCGCTATATACTATGCGTGCACGCGCGAATGCGTGATTGGTGCGGCGGGCGAAATAACCACAGTGTTGAGCAGATTTAGAATTTGCGTTTCCGAGTGCGACGGCGGTCACAGTGCAAATTCAGTCTTGCAAACGGGCTGGATTTGCGGTAATATAATATACGCATCTTGGGGATGTAGCCCAGCTGGTTAGAGCGCTTCGTTCACATCGAAGAGGTCGTGGGTTCGAGCCCCTCTATCCCCACCAAACAGAAAAGCCACCCATACGGGTGGCTTTTCTGTTTGGTGTTGTTTCAGGGGGGCTCGAAGCCGCGTTAAAAATCGCTCCGGTGGAGCGATCTTAGCGGCCGGGATTTCGCGCCCAAACGGACGCGCGCGATGCGAACCTAAGCGCGGCCTGCCGATGGCCGAAATCGAGCCCAGGCGGACGCGCGCGGTGCGAAGCGGCCCTCGGCGGGATACGCCTTCGGACACTAGGCCTGCGGGCCGTCGTAAGCGCGGCTGCCGATGGCCGAAATCGAGCCCCTCTATCCCGCTCAGCGGAAAAACACCCGATCAGTTACGTTAGGCTCGAAGCCGCGATAAAAATCGCTCCGGTGGAGCGATTTTAGCGGCCGTGATTTCATTTCCAGGTGGACGTACGCGGTGCGAAGCGCCCTCGGCGGGATACGCCTTCGGACACTAGGCCTGCGGGCCGTCGTAAGCGCGGCCTGCCGATGGCCGAAATCGAGCCCCTCCATGCCGCGCATACCGCAGTCCCATGCTTCCTACTCCAATACCCATTCGTCGTTTTCAGGCAATTCCAGAACTGCCCTTGTAAATTCCCCCGGAACAGATTCAAAATATAGTTCCCCATGATGGTCTTTCACAATGCCGTGACTAATCGACAATCCCAGACCCGTTCCCTCGTACCTTGGCTTCGTCGAAAAGAAAGGGTCAAAAATCTTATCGCGGATATTCTCAGGTATACCTGCTCCGTGATCTTCTACAGTCATTCTGATCCATCCTTGGCCTAGTTTTTCAAATGGTGAACAATCGATTATTATTTTCTTATCCTCATGAAAGCCGCTGTATTTCTGATTCAGGGTATCCCGCGCATTTGTAATCAGGTTCATAATCACCTGCTGTATCTGCTGGCTGCGGCAGTTAATACTCGGCAATCCATCCGGTATGTTCACTGCCAGCACTATTTGATCGCGTCGCAATATGGTGTTTATGAGAGAGATCGTCTGGTTTACGATATCGCTCACCTGGGCAGGGCTATGCCTTGTTCTCTCCTGCCTCGCAAAACTCAAGAGATTTTTAACGATTTCTGCAATACGCTGCCCTTCATGAATAATTTCTTTACAGAATTCTATCACCTGGTGATCCGCGGATTCATTTTCAGAAATAAGCTGTGCATAATTGATTATTCCGTTAATCGGATTGTTGATTTCATGCGCAACACCCCCGGCCAAAGTTCCTATGGATTCAAGCTTTTGTTTTTGCCTGAGCTGAATTTCCATTTCGAAATTTTCTTTTTCGATATTCTTGCGCTTCGTAATATCATGCATGAATACTAGCGCCCCATCTTTATTGTTGTAGCGGAAAGGTACAGCGGAAACCTCAACATGCAGAGGTTCGCCATTTAACCTGCGGATTATTTCCTCCCTTACCGGCACTGGAGTTTTTTCTTCGTTGATATATTTGATTGTCTCCAATACCATTTCCCTGAATTCCCCGTACAGAAAATCGGGTATGTATTGTCCGACCAAATCACTTTTTGTCTGAGCGCCAAAAATCTCAATAGTTTTTTTGTTGACATAAGCAAAATGGTAATCCATCTGCACAAATATGGCGTCCGGCGCGCGTTCCACAAGTTGACGAAAACGTTCCTCGCTTTCAATCAATTCTCGCTGCGCTTGCTTTTTGGCGGTAATATCGTGTATGATGGCGCAAATCATATTCCGGCCGTCAATATCAACTCGGCCATAGAACACCTCTACGTCTGTGATTTCTCCACCACCTCGAATATGCTGGGTATCAAAATAGCGAGAGCCATCCCGATTGGTTCCATTTATATTTTCCCTAACATGTGTTTCACCGTTGGCATTGATATCCCATATTTTTTTGCTCTTCAGTTCCGCTTGTGTAAAGCCGTAGAACAGGCAGGCAGCTTCGTTGGCGTCATAAATACTTCCGCTCTCAACATCAAAAATAAGCTGCACTGCAGCGCTATTATGAAACAGATGCCTGTAGCGCTGTTCGCTCGCAATGAGATTTTCTTCGGATTTCTTCATATCCGTGATATCAAGCACTACTCCGACTATGCGGACCGGCAAATGCTCCGGGCTGTATTCCACCTCCGCCATGGAGTGCAGCATGCGTATTTGGCCATCATTGCCTCGTTGAATGTTAAACTCTACGTTATATGGTTCATTATTCTTTATCAACTGCTGCAAAGCCAAATCCATTTTGGGTCTGTCTTTTTCCAGCACCGCTTGCTGCGCTGTTTTCAATTCGAGCCAAGTCGTATAAGGAAGGCCATAAATTCGGAAAGCTTCCTCGGACGCCCACATTAATCCGGTTTTCAAGTCAATTTCCCAATTACCTACATGCGCCATGGATTGAGCACGGTTGAGCCTTTTTTCATTCGTCAAAAGCGCCTTTTCGGACTTAACCCGTTCTGTAATATCCGTAAAGATAGTCGAGAACCCATTCTCCCCCCATGGTGCTGCAGAGACATCAAAATACGCTTCATAAGGCTGAAAATGCGTTTCGAATCTGATTGGCTGGCCTGATAACGCTACCTGGCTGTATTCCTCCAGGTACGGTGGGTTATTCGTGTCATAGACTTCTGTTGCCCGTTTTCCTTTTACATCGCTGCGCTTTAATCTTAACAGCGTTTCGAATTTGGGGTTTACATCAATAATGCAATAGTCTACAGGTTCTCCATGTTCAAAAATAAGTTTATGAAGGGCCACGCCCTCCTCCATATTGTCATAGAGGGTTTGAAAATTATCCCTGCTTTTTGTCAAATCAGCTTCCAAATTCTTTTGATCCGTAATATCAAAATTGACGCCCACAATACGCAGCGGCGTTCCATCAGAATTGTCGATAATGCTTGCATGCGCTTCAATATTGCGGATTGCTCCATCTTTGCGAATGATCCGAAATTCTGTACTAGCCGCATGATCACCGGTTTTTAGCTTATTAAATATGTTTTTCTCCGTATCCTCGGGGTGTATCCATGATTGAAACGATTCCAATTTGCCTGTAAATTCAGCTTTGCTTGACCCATATATTTCGAACATTTGCTCGTTCCATACCAACGTGTTGCTTTGCATATCCAAATCCCATATGCCTGCTTCGGCCGATTTGGCTGCCAGAAGCAGACGCTCATTCAAAATGTTGATATCATCCTCCATCCTTTTGAGAAGCGTAATGTCGTAGATTGTGGATAACGTGCACTCCGTATTATTTAAAACAATTTTAGTCATAGAAAGAAGTACGTTTTTCTTTTCCCCTGACTTCAAGTGAAATGTCGTTTCATAGTCTCTGACTTTGCCTTCCGTCAATAGAATACAAATAAGGCCCTCGCGTTCGTCCTCGTCAATAAGGTTTAGTCCATAAGCAGTATTTCCAAGAACTTCTTCGGCGTTTGATGAAACAAGTCTTAAAAAGCTTTCGTTAGCATCGATTATTTCCCCGCTATCAAATCCGGCGATAACAAGTGCCGCTGCAGCTGAACGAAATACTTTCCTGAACTGTTCTTCGGATTGTTTTATGGTAAGGTTGGCCTTGGTTTGCTGTGCGATGTTTTCCAACAGCTGCTGCTGCGTTTGCAGCAATGTAAGATCGTCCTGAATAACAACAGCATATTGCCCTAAGAGTTTTTTATGCAGTTCAGAGAACGCTCTTTCTTTTGAATCTAAAACACAGATTGTCCCGAAAATTTCCCCGCTCGGCCATAAAATGGGGAACCCCATATACGCAATCAACCCAAGCGCTGCGCCGGGGCTATTTTGCCATTGTTTTTCTTTCAATGCGTTGGGTAGGATAAGTTCCTGCTTTGTGTTTATTACATATTCGGAATACAGACCTGCATTTCGCTCAAATTTTACACCTTTTTCAGATATATATTCATTGTTTCCGCTTTTTTCAAAGACTTCTATTTCTGCCGCATGTACCCGCATAATCAAAGCAACGGGAATTTGCATGACTTCAACTATAAGATCAAGGATATTTTTCCATTTACCAAGCATTATGGGTTCGATTTTTAAACTGTCCATCATTTGATAGTTCCTGTTTAATTGCATTTTGTTACTCCTATACAATTTGGAAAATACCCTGACAGAATTGAACTTTAGATTAAATGGGCTGATAATTTAAGTCTCATCTTTTTAAATATTATACACTATGGACAGGCCCACTCAAATATAAAATAATACAATAGCTCGGACGACCTCCAATAGATTGACAACGCATTTTCCGGCCTCTGCAGAGAGCTTCCTGAATAACTTTTTTGATTTGTATTAATAATCTTCGAAATATTTCGAAATCAAATGTAATTCGTTTGTTTTCGAATTCTTATTAATGTATGAGAGGTTAGCAATTTGAGAGGGACAAGACGAAAGGTTATTCTGAACAGCACAAACCGCCTTACAGGACGGATACTATACGGTGGAAATGTCGGACTATGAGCACGGTTGGAAAGAGTTCGTAACCATCTGTATCAGCGGAAGCAAAATCGTCAGTACGGAGTACAACGCCAGAAACAGCAGCGGCTATATTAAATCCTGGGATATGGCATATATGAAGAACATGTATGCGGTAAAGGGGACATACCCCAATCAGTACACGCGTGCATACGCCGCATCATTTTTGCAGTCACAGGATGGAGAAAAAATCGACGGCGTTTCCGGAGCAACGCATTCCGGCGGCAATTTTGCAAAAATGACCGCCTTGCTTATGGAAAAAGCAAAAGTCGGAGATACCTCTATCGATGTAGTAAAATCAGGCAAGTAGCATAACCAATCCCACCATAACAGAGACCGCCTGATACAGGCGGTTTCTTGTGTATTGGAAAAAGATACAGATATACCCCGCTGACATAAGCTGGCCCCCGATCAGAACCGTCTTATACCGGCAAAAACTCTTCCATATACGCCTCGACTTCGGCCCGCGACGCTTTCAACGGACCCGGCGTTTCCATTTTGAGCGAAACGGCAGCCGTCGCATATCGCAACGCATCGAACATGTTTTTCCGCAGGCGCTCGGTGATATACGCGGCGGTGGTCGTATCCCCCCGCCCGCTCCGACCGGAAAAGTTTCTCGATTTTACTGGCCATACCGCAAAATCATTGCCGTCGTATACCAGCATTTCGGTGTGGTGGGATACCATCACTTCTTTCGGACCCCAGCCATGAATCATTTTAGCAGCTTCATATCTATCCGAAAGTCCGGTCAGCACTTCGGCTTCGGCCGCGTCAGTTTTCAAATAAGTGACATACGGAAAATACTTCATCTTTTCCGGCCAGTCCTGGTAAACCATCTCGCCCGTTTCATCGGGGCATCTGAGCAAGCCCTGTACATCCAAAGCGAGAGGGCCGCGCTTTGATAGCTCAATGATCAACGCCGGGTCGGTATCGCCGTACATCAAAGTGGCAAGCTGGTAAACCCTCGCAGTGGCATCGCCGGGAATATCGTCTATTGTAAACGGGTCGGCCATGCTGATGGCTTCCGTGCGCCGCCGCTCCCTGTTGGGGGTGAAAAACGTGCTGCGCATGGCCATGGTTTTCTTCGAAGGGCGATAGTACACATCCTCGGGCCCAAGAGGAAGATCGTCACACAGATCCTTGTCTTCGGGAGCGTATTTGGTGACGGCGCAAACCTTGTTGCCTCCCGATACCGCGCTGCCTACGCTAAATCGAACCGGCCCGCCCATCGATGATGCCGTTGTGCCATCGTGATAAAGATGTTCGCTCTTATTGGGACATCCGAAAATCATAATATCATATTGCTTTGTCACTTTTCGATCTCCTTGATTAGAATGAGTTTTGCTGCTGCACATTGATCCATCGCGATACTGAATGGTTCGGAGAAGGTTATCGTGTCGAATATGGCAAAGGGTATTTGTATATCGGTTAGAAACTCTATAGACGCCTTATCTTTGGTGTGCTGCACATGATACGTACTAAGTAAGAAACGGTTTGTCGCGGACATTCAAAAAAGCACTGCAATTGATAGTATAAGGAAATAGACTTGTTTTATCAAGAACTGGCTATAAGATGGCGCATGAAATTCTTCACTCACCTTTTTTCGTTGTAAAGCACAAAGCGCGGCACTTATGCTGGTGCCGCGCTTTATACTGTGTTTGTTTATTCCTATATACGTCTTTTCTTATACGTCGCCGCCCCCATGCCAAACATAACAGCAAGGGAAATCAGAATGAATGCGAGCGGATTTGAACTGTCGCCGGTTTTAGGGATATCCGTCAAGGCATAGTCCGGGGTATAGAGCATTTGCCCATTCACCAGCATGAACGGTGAAAGCTCATATAGGGGACCGAATTTCACATTGCCGTCCGCCCCAGCCGTGGCATTAAAGTATTCAAACGTACCATCCGCTTTTTTATGGACCAGCGTGATTGTTTGCCCAGCATAACCGCTATCCAGGTCGAAGGTGAGGTACATGCCGCTGCCGGTGGAGCTTTTACCGCTTTGCAGGGAGATATCGTACACACCGAGGATATCGCTCTGATCGGCAACCATGAGCAGGGCGTTGTAATCGCTGCCGCTGGTGAGCGTTTGCGTGAGCAGCAGATCATTACTCCGAAGGCCCTTGCCGCTGAGCCAGATATTGGCGTTGGCCTTACTGGGATCGTTATACACGGTAGTACTGGTGGGCGAAGTATGACCGCCGCCGCTGGCGTTTTTCTCAAAATTTGCTGTGACAGTGATATGATCCATTACGTTCGCGTCTGTCCTGGTGGCAGTTGTGATACCGTCGCTCCAGGATACGAAATGATAACCGGCATTCGGAACCGCGGTCACAGCAGTGCCGCTTTCGCCGGAGTTGACAGTCTGAGGGGATACCCCGGTGATCGTACCGTTAGCTCCTGCGGCGGTATAGGTGAGGGTATAGGTGACGAGGGGCTTTATTTCCACATAGGCGTCAGAGGCTGCCCAAACGTATGCCGCCGTTGTGCTTGGCGTAAACGTGCCGTCGCTTGCTGTGCGCCATTGATAGCTGGTATAGTCCGTCAAAACAGGCGCTATGTTCGTGGCTTTGCTGCCTTTGACGACTACTGTACCGCTGGGAATAATGAGCTGGCTGTGGTTGCAGTAGATTGCCTCGTTGCTTCCGGTGCTCTCCACAGTGCCGCCGGTGAGCGTCACGTTGCCGCTGGAGAGGATGGCATGGTAGCTGGTGCCTTTCGCCGTGCCGCCCGATACGGCCACGCCGCCGGTGCCTGTGGAATTTATTCCGCCGCTAGCACCTGTTACTGTGCCGCCGGAGACGGTCACTTTCCCGTTGCCGCTGTTATCGATTGCGTAGGTCACGGTGCTGTCGCTGCTCACAGTACCGCCGGCTATTTCAAGGACATCCATGCCTTCCGCCCCACCGCTAATGACAAAGGTTGTCGTATTGCTGGTGACGGCGGCCTTGCCGTTGACGAGTATTTTGCCGTTGCCGTTGCTTACAATCGAAATGGAATCTGTTGTTATAGTGCCCCCACCGGTGGTGCTGCTGTCGGTGATGGTCAGTGTGCCGGTGCCTTTATATTCTATAGCTGTTGCGGAGTAACTTAGCGTACAGCCATTCAAATCGATGGTGAAGGATTTGTCGCCAGTAATGGTAAGTTTGCCTGTGAGGGAAATATTCTTGCCCAGGGTAATCGTGCCGTTTTCAGCGACATTCGCAATGGCGTTGATCAACTCCTCTTCGGGCGTTGTAACCGCCAGCGCCGCCGAGGGCAGCAGAGCCAATACCATGCACAGGGTAAGGAGTGCGCATAAAAACCGTTTTGACATGCTGTTCAACTCTCCTTTTCGGTATAAGATACGGCCCGTCCGCTTTCATGATAAACTCCGGATGGGTAAGGCATTCGCGCTACTAGTATAGCAGGTATGCGTGCCGGAAACCGTTTTGCGCGCGAACGGTAGCAGTCTTTGTTGTAGACGGTATCGAAGCTGGATCAAATTGCACAAAAATCATCCCGCTCTCTACGCACGGCATGTGCGAAGGAAGCGGGATGATTCACACAGTTTGTTATTCTTCCATTACAAAGGGTTCTTTGCGGATGATGCACTTCAAAAGCTGGCCTATGCCATTCATATTGTCTTGATAGCCTTTGAAATTGAGGTGGTAAGGTACGACGCAGCCAATTTCCATCTCCGGCCAGTAGGGGTCCTTGGTTTTGAGCTTGATGGTAAAGCTGGCGTCCCTTCCCGACGATACCAAAATATTGCCCGCCACGCTAAGGAATGTCTTGGTGTTGGTCGGCTCCGCCGTTTGATCATCATCCAGCTTCTTTTTTTCAAGGAACAGTTCGTAGCCGGTGAGCTGGTCGTAGCTTAATACGATGGGGTTTTGCTGGCAGTTCATGTCTCTGTAGCCAATGGCCAGGAGCCTTTTCTCCTCGTCGGCATATACATCCAGAAATCCGTTGAATGTGAACTTGTGCGTATAGTTCATGGTGGCGAACAGTGCAGCCTGCCCCTCGCGGTAGGCAAAATGCTTTTTAATAAAGTCCACGCTGGCCTTTTTGACTGCATCCTTAGGCATACAGATCTTGTGGGCGCATGTCTGGCAAAGCTCCTGCCCGCCATCGATCTTGGTCTTAAACAGCCCTGTTACCTCGCCGCCGCAGATTGGGCAGGGTACTTTTTCCTTTTTTCCGAACAAACCCATTTTCTTTCCTCCTTGTATGTTTATTTTCAAGCGACCGCTTTTTTTGTTATAACGGCAGTCCATGTAAATACAATGAAACAGGCGGACAATCTCTTGAGATGTCCGCCTGTTTCATCATAAGTTTTATCCCAGCGTGATGCTGTCGATGACTGCCTGTGCGTTCTGTTCCAATGCGGAACCGGCGTCTGTGCCAAACGAGAGATTGATAACGCTTACCTGACCCTCAGCCGGGAAGTAGTACACCATCAAAACCGTCACAGCTGTGCCGCTTGCGGTCTGTCCGCTGATTTTGGCCATGGCGGCAGTACCGCCGCCCAGGGACATTTCGTTGGTGAAATCAGAAATGGTTACATTGCTCATATTGTTATTGTCGGCGCGTTCGAAGAAGAAGTCCTCCGTAATGGCCGCGGGGGTATCCGATGTCTCCTGCAGATCGCTGATGGAAACGGACGAGCCCTCTCCCTTAAACAGATAGAAGCCTTCGGGCGCATCCGCAACCGGCTGCATATCGGCAGGAAGGGAAATGGTGATACCACCGACCGATTGTGCGACAAGTTCTACAGCGGCCGCTTCGTTGGGAACAGATACCTTCTCTTTGAGGGCGCCATTTAGACCATCGAGCACCATCTGCATGGAGGATAAAACGCCGGGCATATCAACGCCCTCGTCTTTCTTGGGCGGCTCTGCGACCAATGCGCGGCAGGCTTCTATGGCCGCGTTCGCAGCATTGAGTTCCTCAGCAACTGCCTGGTCTTCGAGCCAGCCATTCTTTTCAGCCAGAGCAGCAACTTCGTTATAGGCCGTTACCATATCGTTGCCTATTTGACCAATCTGAATGATTTCGGGAGATTCCGCAGTGTAGTCGCCCGTGGTTTGCGCTGCTGAAGCGGTTGGAGCGGACGCAGCAGGAGCCTCGGCTCCGCCGCAGGCGGTTATTGAAAAAGCCAATCCCAAAACAAGTACGAAAGCCAGTAATTTTTTCATGATATTCTCCTTTCAAAAAGACCGATCCTATGGTGATGCAGCAGAAAGCCGTATCAATCATTGCCCAAAGAGCAAACAAAACCAAGCGTATACAGGCGTTTTCATAGCTTCTGCGCTTGGCAACGAACCAAACAAAATCATAGCAGATATGCGTGGATTGAACCGTTCCTTGCACAAAAGGTAGCGGATATTGACACAAACGGTAAGTAAGTGTTGGATTATATATGAAATGAGTGTTAAAATAAAGTGGTTTGTGCTAAATGATTCAGGAAAACGCGTTGGAGATAATACAAAATGCGCATCGCCATTTGCGACGATCATGCACTTGAACTTAATAAGCTCTCAATGATTCTTGGCAGCTATCGGAACGTAACAAAAACCAGTTTTACATATAAAACATATTTGGATGGCCTTTCGCTGCTGGAGGATGCTCGCAAAGGATGCTTTGATCTTCTGATACTGGATATCATGATGCCATTGGTAAATGGCATGCAGGTTGCGCAGGAAATACGGGATTTCGATGATACAATACAAATTGCTTTTTTAACCTCATCAGCGGAATATGCGGTGGAGAGCTATTCTGTTGATGCGGCTGCCTATATATTGAAACCCGTTTCCAAGGAAAGCCTATTTCCTGTTCTTGACAAGCTGTTCCTGAACGCGCAAAAACGCAAGGAAGGCCTGTTAATCAAGACACAAAACGGAATGTGCCATGTATTATACTCCCGGCTTGTTTGTGTGGAAGTCATGAACAGGACATTATGCTTTCATATGACCGACGGCAGTATCAAAGAAATGAATGCGCCGCTTTCTGAGTACGAGGATGCCATTTTGTCGCGGCCGGAATTTATCAAAGTACACCGGGCGTTTATTGTAAATCTGATGCAGATTCAAGAACTGCGCAATTCTGACCTGCTGACATTTACAGGCAGCGTCGTCCCGGTGTCACGGCGGCTTAGCACTCAGGTGCGCAAAGCCTATGCCGACAATTTGTTTGCGGAGAAAGGATTGGATTAGTGACTGAAATTACGGCGCTGCTGATACTGTTATATGGTGTATTGCTTTCTGTCAATTTTGCGGGCAGTATTGCCTCTGCTAAGGAACTTAGGATTTTGGCGGCTATGTGCTTAATTGTTTCGATGGTACAGTTAGTAAGCTACTGGTCCTGGGGCTATGATATGACCACGAAGCTGTATCCGCTGATGGTTCATCTCCCAAACGTACTCATGTTGGTGTTGGTGTTAAAAAGACCGTGGGGCGTATCAATCGTGAGTGTACTGACGGCATATTTTTGTTGTCAGCTTCCTCGTTGGGTCGGTACAATGGCGCTTGAGCTATGGGGAACCAGCCTTGCCTATCAGGTGGGGTATATCATTTCAATTTTCCCGATATTTTTCCTGCTGCAGCGATACTTTGCCAAGGCGGCGTATCAGGCGATGACCTACTCAAATCGCTCGCTATATTTGTTTGGATGTCTGCCGCTCTTTTATTATGTATTTAATTATGTTACCACCATATACACAAAGTCCCTGTACGATGGAAGTCGCATGGTAAGCGAATTTTTGCCTGCCGCGATGGCTTTGTTTTATGTTATGTTTGTTTCTCTATACCATAACGAAGCAATGCGGATGAGCCAATTGAAACTTGACAATGCGTTGTTGGCCAAACAATCCGAACATGCTAAAAATGAGATACTTGCGCTGCAAAAAGCGCGGGAACAGATTGCTGTTTATCAGCATGACATGCGCCATCATTTATCGCTGATTGGCAATTGGATCGACACCGGAGAGATTGATAAAGTCAGCGAATACATTCGCCAGACACAGGTGGATATCGATAGTATTGTTCCAGTAAGGTATTGCGAAAATCATGCAGTCAATCTCATATTGTCTTCTTTTGTTGCAAAAGCAAAGGAGCGGGACGTAACCCTGTATGTTGAAGCAAGTATACCTGAAGTTCTTCATTTTTCGGAGACTGAACTCTGTACTTTGCTTTCAAACGGTTTGGAGAATGCAATTTCTGCTGCGGCAGAGGTTGACACGCAGCAGAGGAAAGTAACCTTCAGCTGCCAGCCGCACAAGGGGAAATTGTTGATTCATATCAAAAATCCATATCAGGGCACGATCAACATGCAAGCCGGATTGCCCCAAAGTACCCGCCCCGGCCATGGATTTGGAACTAAGAGCATCAAAATGATAGCCGAGCGGCACAACGGGTACTTCTCATTTGAGGCCAGGGAAGACCAGTTTACGTTGAAGGTTGTGCTCCCGTTTCCGACAATTGCGTAGGAGCGTAGTCCAAACCTAAATATATCGTCTTGCCACCAGACGGTTATACCCAAAGAGCGGGAGGCCGGCCAAATATCGCTTCCCGCTCTAATACGATTACCTGAAAGGCGTTCTGTCCCGCAAGCGAAATCCACCGCCCCGCAGCAGCACCCTTGCAAGGTCCGCGAGAGATCCGATTA
The DNA here is from genome assembly GCA_964440115.1 of uncultured Oscillospiraceae bacterium. Lineage (GTDB taxonomy): Bacteria > Bacillota > Clostridia > Christensenellales > CAG-138 > JAEWWD01. Next base: position 140,076 of record CAYTPV010000003.1, read on the forward strand.
CCTCCGCCGCGGCCTCATCTTTCTGCGCCGCCGCGCAGAGCAGATCTTCCGCCAGCCTTACCTTCTTTTCAACCGTTATGGATGGATCATCCGATATTTCACCCAGTGTTCTGCATAAAAAGTAGCTCAGGCAGCGCGCCATGCGGGCTTGGGCCTCCAACAATTGTATAACGTGAGTCTGAAAAGCTTGCCGCTGGCTGCCGCTTGCGATGGGGCATCCGACAGCCTCCCAGCTTGTTCCTGTGAACTTCATGACCGATACGTTTCCATCGTTTGCGTAATCATGGTAGGCGATATACGGCGTGTTATTCCGATCGATGGCGATGATCGTATCCGATACCCCATCCGCTGAAAAACCCGGCATTCCTACATTCGTCCAACTTGATCCATTGAACGCCATCACGGTTGCCCTTACCTGATACGCCACGTCCGCATATCCCACATACGGAATATTGTTGCTGCCTATGGCGATGGATGTAAAGAGCACCTCGCCAGCTGAAAAACCGGGAGTTCCCACCGTCACCCAGCTTGTGCCGTTGTATCGCATGACAGTGGCCTTGTAGCTGTTTGCGCTATCCTGAAAGGCGACATACGGTATGTTATTTGTGTCTGTAGCGATTGTCATATAGTTTACGCCGCCCGCCGTAAACCCGGGACTCCCTACGGTTACCCAGCTTGTGCCGTTGAATTTCATGACGGTTGCTCTGTAATTATACGCGAAATCTTCGTACGAGACATACGGCGTATTGTTCCGGTCGATGGCGATGGAAGTGAATAGGGCGTAACTTGCAGAGAACCCGGCGTTCCCTACCACAACCCAGCTTGTGCCGTTAAACTTCATCACGGTGGCTTTAAAGGTTGTGCCAATTTCCCCGTCGAATGCGACATACGGTACGTTGTTGCGATCGATCGCGATGGATACATAGGCCACTACACCCGCTGAAAAACCGGGGATGCCTACTGTTACCCAGTTCGTGCCGTTAAACTTCATAGCGGTCGCCCTGTTGCCATATGCGCTGTCCTGATAGGCGACATATGGTACGTTGTTGCCGTCGATGGCCATGGATATATAGGCTGCCGCCCCCGCGGAGAAACCCGCAGTTCCTACCAATGTCCAGGCCGTGCCGTTAAATCTGTATGCCGTGACCCTATTCCCGTTCCCGGTATCCGCAAAGGCGACATACGGCGTATTGTTGCTGTCTATCGCGAGACCTACGGCGCCCGTATCGCTTGCGGAAGGCAGAATTGCCCCCGCAGTTTCCCGTGTATGTATCAATTTATTGCGCATTTTGAATCCCTCTGTGTATGTAATATGGAATAGCATCCCCATAAACAGTATATGAATATATGCAGCGCAATGTTATCAGACTCCCCATATATGGAGCGGTTACAAATGCAAAGCAACTGGCGAAAACGGGTAGAATTCGCTCAGATGACCTGGCAAACACTCCTTGTGAACAACGGAGATTGTTTTGCTGTCAAGGAACTCGAAACCGCATGAAGAAACCGCTTCGATGGAACGATTATAGCGGTCGAGATTTCCATCTCCGGGCGATATGGTACAAGCAAAAACGAAGTCTGCCAATGGCTGAAATCTATCCTTCTCCATAGTTTAGCAAAGCATAATAATATAGATAAATAAAATGGTAAACTAATGAAATGGGCGGGAATTTAGTTTCTGCTTTGATTATTACTCAAGCCAAAAGGTCAGCTTTGTTTATATAGCAAGAAAATAAAATGAACTTTCTACGTTTCTGAATTGTATATGTATTTGGAAGGAGGCGCAAGAATATTGATCGACCAATATATACACCAATATGGGAAGCGGCTATACGGGCTCTGCTTAACGCTTTGCGCCAATTCCACTGAAGCGGACGATCTTTATCAGGAAACCTGGATAAAAGTGGTAAAAAATGTTTCGCAATATGATGCCACAAAGGAATTTGAGCCATGGTTGACACGAATTTGCATAAATGTCTACCGTAATACGCTAAGACGTATAGCCAGAAGCCCACTTTTCAACGGTTTCTCCAGCAACGAGGAAAAGGAAGCCGCCATCGAATCCATTCCGTCCGCACCACCCAAAGACTACAGAATATTACATGAAGCAATCGACCGGCTGCCCGAGAGATTCAGAGTGACAATCATCCTGTTTTATTTCCGGGATATGGACCTCAAATCAACCGCGCAAGTACTGGGTATCCCCGTTGGGACAGTCAAATCGCGGCTGAGCAATTCGAAAAAGCTGCTGAAGGAGGCGTTAAAGTTTGAAACAGATATACTGTTTTGATGGTGTTCAACCACCGGCTATATGTGAGAAAACGCTTCGAGCTGAAATAGAACGGCGCAAAATGAAGCGGCAGACAGCGCTTTTGGCACTGGGAGGTATGCTTGCCGAGGTATGCTTGCTTATCACGGCACTCCTTTTACAGCCCGTTAATGCCGTACTTTCAATGATCTTTATCACTTATGTCTGTGTTGCTATGAGCGGCGGTGGAGTGATTGCAATAGTCTTCATTCATAAAAGGAGAAATATCATATGGCAATAGCGCTGTTCGTCTATCTCATTATTCTTGTCGGCATTCCGGTGCTGATCGGCGTCTATGTGTATCGTGATGCGGTACAACGCGGCATGAACGCGGCACTTTGGACGCTGGTCGCCGTATTAGCGCCCGCTCTTGTCGGCTTCATCATCTACCTGCTGGTGCGCAGCAGTTATTCGGATTTAAAATGCCCCAGCTGCGCGGCAACAGTGACAGAGCAGTATACTGTCTGCCCCAAATGCGGGGCAAGGCTGAAAGCAATCTGTCCGAACTGCGGTTTCGCGGCCGAACCGGGCTGGACGGTTTGCCCCAAATGCGCCTCCCCTTTACCGGAACATAACGATGGGTTTAACCCGCCGGTAAGAAAAAAGGATACGACCCTGGGAAAAATTCTGCTAATTGTTGTGCTGGTTCCGGTTCTGCTGTTGATTCTACTGGGATTGTTTAGCTTTGGCAGCTTTAGCAGCTTGAAGGGCGCCTCGTCCATGAGCACGGCACAGATTGGCATAGAACAATACGAAGGGCGCCCGGAAGTCACCGCGTGGATCAAAGCATGTGACGAGGACCCATCCAAAACGTATGCACTTCACTATCAGACAGAAAGCGGCGAACAAAAGGCGACGCACTATTTAATCTATCGCCCTTCGGCAGATAAAAATACAGATGTCAGTACCGGCCTTCAATCCGGATTGTTTGGAGCAAATATCGAGGTGACATTTCAGGATAATACCGATCCGCCCGGCACAGGAAATCTGTTGACCTGCATTTCGAACTATTCAAATAAGTTCGCAGGACTGAAAGTATATTCAAACGGTAAAAAGGTAGATTTTGAAATCACCGAGGTGGATTATAATCCGGCCCTGTTTGAGGTAATTGGAGAGAAAAGTGTCCCTGCAAACTAAAAGGGGCTCGAAGCCAACCATAATTCTCCCATTACCAACTACACATATTGACACCATGCACACATACAGAGTATCATTTAGATAATTGAATTGGGGAAGCAGGGTGAAATTCCCTCGCAAGTTCGTTACCGTTACAGCCGGGTTACCAAGCCACATATTCCTTTGCGGACACCGAAGGATATGGTTTTGAGAAAGCCCGTGCGTCTCAAACTCAGCCCCGGCAGTTCGCTGCCGGGGCTTTCTGTATCCATTGGCACCAAAAGGCTTTTACTATGCGCATTACACTTCACCCTGTCGACAGCGGAGGCAGACACAGATGGATCGGATACTGATCGCGGGCACGCATTCCGGCTGCGGGAAAACAACCGCCACGCTTGCGCTGCTTATGGCGCTCAAGGCGCAGGGCGTCAAAGCATCCGCATTCAAATGCGGACCGGATTTTATCGACCCCATGTTCCATCGCAGGGCAATCGACATACCGTGCTATAATCTTGACCCGTATTTCTGCGGCGAAGAAATGCTGCGTTCTCTGCTTACCGCCCACGCGGGCGAAGTTTCCGTGATCGAGGGCGTGATGGGGTATTACGACGGCGTAGGCCCCGGAGGAAATTATTCGACTTACGATGTGGCGCGGCATACAAAAACACCCGTGGTGCTCGTGATCGACGTTGACGGCATGTATGCATCGGCGGGCGCGGTATTGCACGGCTTCCTGAACTATAAGCCGAACAGCGGCATCTGCGGCGTACTGTTTAACGGCGTTTCCCCTGCGTTCTATGAAGGACTCAAGCGCATTGCAGAGGATGCGGGCGTAACGCCTTTGGGGTTTTTGCCCCATGCGCCTGACTGCACGCTCAAAAGCAGGCACCTTGGCCTCGTGACCCCGGACGAATATGTGGATATGCAGCAGAAGTTGCGCGATCTGGGGGAACTGGCGCTGCAGAACATAGATATGCAAGGCATGCGCGCCCTTGCGGCACGTGCAAGTGAAATTCAGGAACAACCGCCGCAGGTTGCGCGTGTTGCACGCGTTCGCATCGCTGTGGCGCGGGATGAAGCGTTCAGCTTTTTGTATCAGGAAAATATAGAGCTGCTTGAAGCGCTCGGCGCAGAAATGGTGTATTTCAGCCCGCTGCACGACGCGACCCTGCCGGGAAATATCGACGGGCTGTATCTTTGCGGCGGCTACCCCGAGCTGTACTGCGCCGCGCTTTCCGGCAATGAGGCTATGCGAAGAAGCATACGAGAAGCCATAGAAGGCGGCCTTCCGGCTATTGCGGAATGCGGCGGCTTTTTATACCTGCACGATACGCTCAATGGTCTGCCCATGGCGGGTGTTATCCACGCTAGCGCATACAACACGGGCAAACTGACGCGCTTTGGCTATGCGGAACTTACTGCGCAGAATGACAATCTGTTGTGCGACGCGGGCGGCACAATCCGCGCGCACGAGTTCCATTATTACGACAGCGGCGACTGCGGCGGCGGATTTTATGCGAGCGCGGCAGCGGATGGCCGAACATGGGCGTGTGCGCACGCCACGGATACCCTGTATGCCGGGTTTCCGCACCTTTATTTTTACGCAAATCCCTCCTTTGCGGAGCGGTTTATAAGAAAGGCGGCACAGTATGCAGACTCCAAACTCACCTGAAAACATACTCAAGAACATCCTCACAAACATTCAGCCCACTGACCGTACGGCCTACGACGCCTGTATCGCGCGGTTCGACATCGTGGCGAAGCCCGTGGGCAGCCTTGGGAAGCTTGAAACGCTGCTTGCCCGCGTCGCGGCTATAAAGGGTAGCGCCGATATCGATATTGCAAAAAAATGCGTGCTGACGTTCTGCGCGGATAACGGCGTGGTGGCGCAGGGCGTTGCGCAGTGCGGCAACGAGGTCACCACGGCAATCGCGCGCATGCTCGCGTGGGGTAAGGCCAGCGTATGCGTCATGGCTCGCACCGCCGGGGCGGACGCGTTTCCTGTGGACATCGGCATGGTGGATACGGTTGGTGGACTGATTGACCATAAGCTGATGAACGGCACAGGCGATATCACGCAGGGCCCTGCCATGACTCGGGAAATTGCGCTTGCGGCCATGCAGATCGGCATGGATATGGTGCGCGAGAAAAAGGAGCAGGGGTATTCCCTCATCGCCACAGGCGAAGCGGGCATAGGCAACAGCACCACTTCGAGCGCAATTGCAAGCGTGCTGCTCCGCTGCCCGGTGATCGATGTGACGGGGCGCGGCGCGGGGCTTTCCGACGACGGTCTGCTGCGCAAGCGCGAAGCGATAGAACAAGCGATCGAAATAAACACGCCCGACCCTGACGATGCGCTGGACGTGCTCGCCAAGTTGGGCGGATTAGATATAGCGGCCATGGCCGGCATGTTCATCGGCGGCGCGTATTATCAGGTCCCCATCGTGATGGACGGCCTCATCTCATCCGTGGCGGCGCTTGTGGCCGTGCGGCTGTGCGACACGATACGTGAATACATACTCCCCTCCCACATCAGCGCGGAACCCGCTGGCAGGCTCATCTGCGAAGCGTTGGGCTGTGAGCCTGTGCTGCACGCGGATATGCGGCTGGGCGAAGGCACGGGCGCTGTCGCGCTGTTCCCGCTTCTGGACCTTTCGGCGGCCGTATATACGCAAGCTGCGACATTTGCGGATATCGCGGTGGACGAATACAAGAGAACACCATGCTGATACTCGTAACAGGCGGCAACGGCAGCGGAAAAAGCGCATACGCAGAGCGGCTTGCTGCTGAAAAAGGCACAGAGCGCCGGTATATCGCCACCATGATCCCGCATGGCGAAGAAGGCGAACTGCGAGTGAAGAAGCACATCCGGCAGCGTGCCGGACTGGGCTTTCTCACGCAGGAACTCCCCTTTGCGGTAGGCGGCGCGGATGTTTCACTCGATTCTGTCGTTCTGCTTGAGGATGTTTCCAATCTGCTCGGCAACGCCATGTTCGGGCGAGGCGTCACAAGGAACCGGGTGCTCGCGGATATCCGCAGGTTGGAGGAGCGCTGCGGGCTGCTCATCGCCGTGACCATCGGTGGACTGCGTGCGGACGCCTACGATGGGGAAACCCGCGCATACATTGAGGCGCTCAATGCGCTCAACGACGATTTATCTGCGCATGCGCGCGCGGTAATTGAGCTTTGCGGCGGCATGCCCGCCATACGAAAAGGGGGCGGGCTGAGACTTGTTTAAACCGTTGTGGATTGCCATCAGCACATACAGCATATTTCCCGCGCCGCGCCCAAACTGGGACGAGCGCAATATGCGGCGCGCCCTGTTATACTTGCCTGCTGTCGGCCTGCTGTTAGGCGGTGTGCTTCTGCTTTGGATCACGATTTGCCGAGCGTTGCATGTGGACTCCGTACTCTTCGCCGCCACCTCGACAGCGCTGCCCCTGCTGCTGACGGGCGGCATGCACATGGATGGGTTTATGGATACCGTGGACGCGATTGGTTCGCGTCAGCCCCGGGAACGTAAGCTCGAGATTATGAAGGATTCTCACTGCGGCGCGTTCGCCGTGCTGTATTGCAGCATTTACCTGCTTGTCAGTTTCGGGATGTACCACGCGCTGTATGTTAGCGCCGCAATGCCAGCAATCTGCATAGGCTTTGTGCTTTCTCGCGCTCTGGCGGTTGTTTGCGCTCTCACAATGCCCAACGCGCGCGGCGGCGGACTGCTTTTTACATTCTCAGAGAACTCGCGCGGTGCAGGCGCAATCGCCGCTATGTGCGTGATTAGCCTTCTTTGCCTGTGCGGTATGGTGATCCTATCCAAGACCGCGGGAATAACCGCATTCGTTGCCGCGCTCCTGGCGCTTCTCATTTATCGCCGCACGGCCATGCGCCAGTTCGGCGGCGCAACTGGGGATACGACAGGCTTTTTTATTCAGCTATGCGAGCTGTGTATGCTCATAGGAGCATTTGCGGGAGGTCTGCTATGAAAACAATTGCTTTTATCCGTCACGGCATGACGCAGGGCAATCTGGAAAAACGGTATATCGGCAGAACCGACCAGCCGCTGTGCGAGCAGGGCGTGCTTCAGGCGCAGGCACTATTGCGCAACGGTATGCCCGCATGCGGTTCTGTGTTTGCAAGCCCCTATCTGCGGTGCCTCCAAACAGCGCATATACTGTTCCCCAATCAACAGATCGAAATACTCGAGGAACTGCGAGAATGCGATTTCGGTGATTTTGAAGGCAAAACAGCGGAGGAACTGAAACAGAACGCAAGCTATGCCGCGTGGCTGAGCGAAAAATGCCTGACGCCAATCCCCGGCGGCGAGGGCGTGATGGAATTTAAAGAGCGCTGCTGCGCGGCGTTTGAAAATGCCGCACGTGCATTGCCTCAGAATGCCGCTGCGGCGTTTGTCGTACACGGCGGCACCATTATGGCGATACTGGAGCGCTACGCGCGGCCAGTGCGGCAGTTTTATGAATATCACATAGGCAACTGCGAATTGATACTGTGCGACTATGACGGTGAAGTACTGACGATACGGGGAACATCTCTATGACGGCGCTATCTTTCCCAGCACTTTCTGTACTCTCCCTGCTCACAGGCTTTGTGTTGGATCTGCTGATTGGCGACCCGCGAAAGTTTCCGCACATCATACGCGGTTTTGGCACGGCTATAGGTGCGCTTGAGCGGCTGCTGTACCCAATCAAAAACAAGCGGCTGGGCGGCAGCATGCTCGTTGCGCTTACGCTCATAATCTGCGCGGGCGTGCCTGCTGTGCTGCTGTATTTTTCATACCGGGTGTCCGCATGGGCATACTTCGCGCTCGAAAGCCTGCTGTGCTGGCAGTTGATCGCCGTCAAAAGCCTGCGAACGGAAAGCGACGCGGTATACCTTGCGCTGCGGGAAAACGACATCGAGAAAGCGCGCAAGGCCGTTTCCATGATCGTGGGCAGAGATACACAATCCCTTGACGCGGCCGGCGTTACCCGTGCGGCGGTGGAAACCGTGGCGGAAAACACGGCGGACGGCGTGATTTCCCCTTTGTTCTATCTCATGTTCGGGGCAGCCTTCGGATGCCTTTATAAGGCTGTCAATACCATGGACTCTATGATCGGCTACAAAAACGAGCGGTATATCGATTTCGGGCGCTGCGCCGCAAAACTGGACGATGCGCTCAATTATATCCCGTCCCGTTTTTCTGCGCTGCTGCTGATCGTTTGTGCACGCCTTTTAAGTCTGGATGCGAAGAACTCCCTTTTCATCTGGCGGCGGGACAGACGCAAACACGCAAGCCCAAATTCTGCGCAGACAGAGTCGGCTGTGGCGGGTGCACTGCGTATCCGTCTGGCCGGAAACGCATATTATTTCGGGAAGCTCTGCGAAAAGCCCTATATCGGCGACGATACGCGCCCCATTGAGCCGGAAGATATCAGAAGGGCGCACAAGCTTCTTTACATGGCGGCGTTTCTGATGCTGCCTCTCACACTTCTTGTAAGGTGGTGTTTGTATGCTGCGCTATGAGCACGGCGGGGATATCTATCAGACAACAAACATCCGGCTGGATTTCAGCGTGAACATCAATCCACTGGGCATGCCCTCCATCGTAAAGCGCGTTCTTGCGGAAAATATCGGCGAATATGAACGTTACCCCGACCCTTACTGCCGCGCCCTGACGATGAAAATCGCGCAGCAGTATGGTGTGGAACAGGATATGGCTCTGTGCGGCAACGGCGCGTCGGATCTCATATTCCGAATCTGCGCCTGTATCAGACCTTCACGCGCGCTGATGCTCGCGCCGACATTTTCGGAATACGAACGGTCTGTCACGGCGTTTGGCGGGGAAATCAGCGAACACAATCTTACTGAGGAAAACGGCTTTGCACTGACGGAGCGGATACTAAGCGACATTACGCCGAACATCCGTATGCTGTTTCTGTGCAACCCCAACAATCCCACCGGGCGGCTGATAGATCCCCGTTTGCTGCGCCGCATCGCGGACAAATGTGAAAAAAGCGGTGTATACCTGGTGCTCGACGAATGTTTTCTCGAGTTCACCAACGGCGAATCCATGGTCCCTTTTCTCAGGAAATACCCCCACCTGCTTATTTTGAACGCATTTACCAAGCTGTACGCCATGGCGGGACTTCGGCTGGGGTATTTGCTCTGCGAGGATGTTGCGCTCGTAAAGCGTATCGCCGCGTTCGGCCCGCAATGGAGTGTATCCGTTCCGGCACAGAAGGCGGGATTGGCCGCATTGGGCGTTTCCGGCTGGCCAGAAACCACACGCGCGCTTATCGAAACCGAACGCCGCTTCATGGAAAAGCAGCTCACCGCGCTCGGTCTCACGGTATTCCCGGGGGAAGGCAATTTCCTGCTCGTCAAATGCGACACACCGTTATACGAGCCGCTTGCGAAGAGGGGTATACTCGTACGCTCCTGTACGAATTTCACAGGGCTTAATGAGCGGTTTATACGTATAGGCCTCAAAAAACGCAAACAGAACGCGGCCTTGGTCGCCGCAATCGCGGAGGTGCTGCATGGCTAAAGCCATTATGGTGCAGGGCACCATGTCCAACGCGGGCAAGAGCCTTATCACAGCGGGGATATGCCGCGTACTCAAACAAGACGGGTATCGCGTAGCGCCGTTTAAGGCGCAGAATATGGCGCTCAATTCCTACATAACAAATGATCGGCATGAAATGGGACGCGCGCAGGCCGTGCAGGCGGAAGCCTGCGGCATTGAGCCGGATGTGCGCATGAACCCGATCCTGTTAAAGCCCACGACGCATGTCGGCTCGCAGGTCATCGTGAACGGCGAGGTATTAGGCGACATCGACGCCGCCAATTATTATGCGATGAAAAGCAATCTCGTGCCGGAGATCGAACGCGCGTACCGCTCGCTTGCACAAGAATATGACGTCATCGTAATAGAAGGCGCGGGAAGCCCCGCCGAAATCAACCTCAAGCAGGATGATTTGGTCAATATGGGCATGGCGAAGCGCGCCCAATCACCCGTACTGCTGGTGGGAGATATCGACCGCGGCGGCGTATTCGCGCAGCTTTACGGCACCATAGCGCTGCTTGATGACGAGGAGCGGAATATGGTGAAGGCGTTCATCATCAACAAGTTCCGCGGCGATGTCGAGCTGCTTAAGCCGGGGCTTCGCATGATTGAGGATCTGACAAACAAGCCGGTTGCCGGTGTGCTGCCGTATCTCAACGTCGACATAGACGACGAAGACAGCCTTTCGGAGCGATTAACACGCACGGCGCGCGACGCCGTCATCGATATCGCCGTCGTTCGCCTGCCGCATATCGCCAACTTCACGGACTTCGCCGCGTTTGAGTCCACCCCCGGCGTGGGCGTGCGGTATGTACACTCCCCCGCCGAGTTACAATCGCCGGATATGATCATACTTCCCGGCACAAAAAGTACAATCTCCGATTTGCTGTGGCTGCGGCAAAGCGGGCTTGAATCCGCCATATTGCGGCTCGCCGCGCAGGGGACAGTCGTGTTCGGCATCTGCGGCGGGTATCAGATGCTGGGAGAGCATATTTCAGACGCGGCGGGCACGGAGGGCGGCGGGGAAACAGCGGGTATGGGGTTGCTTCCCGTATGTACGGAGTTCTTCGCCGAAAAGTGCCGCACACGCGTTTGCGCGAAAGCGCTTCACATAGGGGGCACACTTTCCTCGCTTTCGGGCGCGGAACTTCAAGGGTACGAGATCCACATGGGCCGCACGCAGTTATTGAGCGGCACGCAGCCGCTTTGTATACTCGAAAACGGCATGCAAGATGGCTGTCAGCAGGGCAATGTTTACGGAAGCTATCTGCACGGATTTTTTGATTCCGCCGCCTGCCGCGAGGCAGTGCTTCGCGCGCTGTGCACTAAAAAAGGGCTGCCTTCTATCGCGGCGTTTGACCTGAAAGCATACAGGCAGCAGCAATACGACAAGCTGGCCCAAGCCATGCGATCCAATCTGGATTTTGCGCTGATCCGCGATATAATGGAAAAAGGGATATGATAACCGCCCGTTAAGGGTTGCTACATTATCTTGAAATTCCGCATTCGGGCAACACTATTGCGTATGTCCGAATACAGGGGAGGGCGCAGCCATGACCACATTTACAGAACTCTACGACCGCCTCGTGAAGGCCACACTTGAAAATCACTACTCCGATGAATTATCAAGCATCCAGCGGGAAAAATACGATCCTCATCATCTGGACTGCCTGTTGAATCCACATAAGCATCCTCCCGTCATTCGAATCGATGAATGTGCCTGCGCGGAACACGAGCAGGCCACGTGCATCCGCAAATGCCTGTTTGACGCGCTGTATCGGGACGAGACCGGGAATATCACCGTCAACAATGAGCTTTGCGTAGGCTGCGGGGACTGCATTGAAAACTGCTCCGCAAAAAAGCTGACGGACAGCAAGGATATTTTGCCTACACTATTCGCTGTGCGCGAAGCCAAAGCGCCCGTCTACGCCATGATCGCTCCCGCGTTTATCAACCAGTTCACCAGCGACGTCACCCCCGGCAAACTGCGCGCGGCATTCAAGCGCATCGGCTTTACGGGTATGGTGGAGGTCGCGCTGTTTGCGGATATACTCACGTTAAAGGAAGCCCTTGAGTTTGATAAGAACATCGTCGACGAAGAGGATTTTCAGCTGACGAGCTGCTGCTGCCCCATGTGGATCGCTATGATCCGAAAGGTTTATAAAGAGCTCATGCCGCATGTACCCGGTGCTGTATCCCCCATGGTCGCCTGTGGCCGCTCCATCAAAGCGCTTCACCCGGACGCACTGACGGTGTTTATTGGGCCATGCATCGCCAAAAAAGCGGAGGCGCGCGAAAAGGATGTGGCGGCTTCCACGGACTTTGTGCTTACATTCCATGAAATGCGGGATATATTTGAATTTGCCCGAATCAACCCAGCAGACATGCCGGAGGATGAGCGGGACCATTCTTCCAGAACGGGCCGCATCTACGCGACCACGGGCGGGGTCAGCGAGGCCGTACAGAGCACAGTCAACCGGCTGAACCCCAACCGCAAAATCACAGTGCGCGCGGCGCAGGCGGATGGCGTACCCGCCTGCAAAGCTATGCTGACCAAAGTGCTCAATCGCGAGATCACCGCAAATTTCATAGAGGGCATGGGCTGCGTGGGCGGCTGTGTCGGCGGCCCTAAAGTATTGATCCCCAAAGAAGAAGGTCGCAAAAACGTATACGAATACGGCGACAGCGCATTATACCAGACGCCCGCCGAAAATCCGTATGTCATAGAATTGCTGCACAGGCTGGGGTTTGATACCATCGAAAGCCTTGTAGAGCACAGCGATATTTTTACGCGGGATTTTTCCTAGCGGAGAATGCTATTCTCCCAGAAACTTCTGCAGGCGCTGCGCCTGCAGCCCTTCCGTCAGCGCGTACTGGTGGAAAAATTCCTGCAGGACGGGGTCGTCCGTCTGCTTGGAGTAGTTCATAAAATCACGTACACGCTCTTGCGTATCCAGCAGCGCCTTCATCAAATAATCGTGTTTTTCCATGTGCATAGCTTTCTTCTCCCCGTGACGAATAATCGGTTTCCCCTAATTTCCGCCGGTCGGAGAGAAAGTATACCTTTTTGCAAATCGTCCGTCCGATATGAAACAGCCATGAAAGAAGGGAAGCGCCGATGCAGCGGCTTATAAAAAACCGGCCGGTCTGTACGCTGCTCAAACTAGAGGCGGCACTTTACATAGCGCTTCTGGCTGCTGACTTATTCTTCGGCGGATGGGGAATTGTTTCTTCCATACTCAAATACGCGGGCATACTGCTGTGCCCTGTCATCGCCGCATTGCTGCACCGCAACGCGTGGAACAGGCAGGACTCTGTCTATCTTTTCGGCGCCCTTGTTTTTACCTGTGCGGCGGATTTATTTTTGCTGCTTCTGAACAAACCTGTTTACGGCATGGTGCTGTTCTGCATGGCTCATCTGCTGTATATACGGCGTTACCGCGCGGCATGGTTTACCCCTGCTGCAACCATCACGGTTAGCACGATTGCCGTTTGCCTTGCAGTCAGTTCTTTTACAAAGGCTTTCCCTTTGCGCAATGCGCTGGCCATGCTCTATGGCGTGCTGTTGCTGAGCGTTTTTATACTCGCGGGTACATCCATGCTGCCGAAGATAAACCGCAGGATTGTTGTGACCGGAATGGCGCTGTTCCTGCTGTGCGATATCCATGTCGCGGTTTTCAACTTAGTAGGCGTAGGCCATCCGTATTATCCGTTTGCGTCCTTCCTCATGTGGTTCTTTTACTTGCCCTCGCAGGCTTTATTGGCGGTCAGCGGATATGTGTATACGGATTGAGCCGCTTTAGTCAGGAGATGTATGAAATGAATTTCTATGTCGGCGTTATCAACGATGTCGTGGAGCATATCGAAGGCAATATCGGTGCAAGCCTGCAGCTAGCGGATCTATCTTCGCGCGCAGGGATATCCGATTTTCATTTCAACAGAATGTTCAAAACAGTGGCCGGGGTAACGCTCAAACAGTACGTTTTAGGCCGGAAGCTCACCAGCGCCATGGAGCAGCTTGCCTGTACGAATAAACCCGTCATTGACATTGCCTTGGATTTGGGCTTTGAATACCCGGAGGTATTCAGCCGGGCCTTCAAAAAGCAGTTCGGCATATCGCCATCCGATTACCGGCAGCATAAAGCGGATGCAATCGGCATGAGGAAAGCATCAATTGTAGAGCGTGATATCATCAATTACAGGGGCACGCTGGCGCTCAAGGGCAACTGCCGGTTTCTCGGCGCTATGAAACTCTGTGGAATTCTCGTAAAAGCCGATACGAACGCCGCCGCGTTTGAAAGCAGGCTTAGGCTTCAGAACGAAACGTTTCTGCTTGATTCGGGAAACAACAGCCGATTTCGCCAGGACAAATTCTTTACCATCGTGAGCTGCGACGGAACAGAGAGCGGCCTCTACAATGTATTTTGCGGAAGAGAAATTGCATCGACTGTAACCGGCTTTTCTGAATACGCAGTTCCGAGCGGGTGGTATGCGGATTTCCTGTATCACGGCGATATGTTCGACATCCGGGAAGTATTCATCGACGACCTGTACAAATGGCTGCTGGTCAAAGAAGCGAAGATTAACCCCAACGGCATAGGCATGCTGAATATTTACGAAAGCGATTATCCGGATACCCACGAAGTTCACATCTGTATCCCCATCCAAAGCCCCGTATAGTCAGCAAGAAACGTCATGAAGCAAGCGGCGCATGCCTTTACAATAGTGCTCATAAAGAGTAAGCGCTATTGGAAAGGATGTGTTCGTATGGCCAGCATACAAAGCGCACTGGTAAGAAGCATGATTCGCAAATCGAATATGTGGAACAGGCCGCTTGATGAAATTCGGAACAGCATGCAGAATATACCCGCAAAAGGCATTCCCGCCGGTATCATAAACGACAAGCAAAATATCGGCGGCGTGCCCTGTGAAGTATTCCGAAATACCCAGATGCAAAAGAACCAAGTAATCTTATATTTTCATGGCGGCGGCTTCTGCATGGGGATTTACCACGCAAACCGCGAATTCGCGGCCCGGCTATCTAAAATTTACGGCATGGATATTTACATGCCGGATTACTCTCTCGCACCGGAGCATCCGTTTCCCGCCGCGCTCAACGACGCCATCGCAGCGTACAAAGGGCTTCTGGATGCAGGCTACAATGCCCAAGATATCTTCGTAATGGGGGATTCCTCCGGCTGCGCGCTTGCCGTTTGCGCGCTGCTGATGCTGCGGCAGTATGGTTTTGCAATGCCGCGCGCAATGGCATTCCTTACACCCGTTTTTGATCTTGCGGGCGCGAGCGAACCCTTTGCTGCAAATGCTGCGAAAGATCCGTTTCAGCTAAAAGATCCGCTTGGCATAGCAAAGCTCTACGTAGCTGAAAACGATCCGGCTTCCCCCATGCTTTCGCCGCTGTTCGGCGATCTAAGCGGACTGCCGCCGATGCTCATTCACGCGGCGGAATACGATGTATTCGCGGGCGACGCCGAACGGTTTGCAAAAAAAGCGGCCGACAGTGGCATACCGGTAGAGTACAAGGTATGGCGGAGCATGTGGCACATTTTCCACATGCAGGCGCCCCTCGTACCAGAAGCGAGCAAGGCGCTAAATGAAGTGGACCGGTTCCTTAAGCGATAACTTTCATAGGCGCCATACCTGACCTCCATATGCCGAAAAAAGCATGCCTGCACATAGTCTACATACCATATGGGTTTTCCACAAACACTAAGGAAAACAACCTAAAGGAGACTGCTATGGGCAACAAAATGGCGAGCACACGAAATAAAAAGAAAGAGGACGGCAAGTTCCATTCCAAGCATATCACGCATGACCCGCAGGCGGAAAGCGCCCGCGCCGTATTCGGCAAGCAAAACGGAAATGAAGATCATTGAACGATAGGAAAATTTCCGCATCGCCCCGCAATTTGGCGGGGCGATGTATTTACGTGGCCGTAGGTATTCAACGTAACCTGAGGAGAACGCGGGAATCGCAATCCAGTTTGCTTACTTTCAACCAGGTATTATGATGCGCAGAAACAAAAACTTCGTTTGTGAACAAACAAACAGTATATAATGCGCAAATTCTACGAAAACTACTGTACATATTGAAAGCTTTATATTATTGTGATAAACAGAGAAGAATTTTCGTGTTATAAACTGACAATCATAAGAATAATTTGCCGCGTTTTAGCGGCAAACATATCATATATCGGCAGCCGCAAAGACGCGTCAGCCGAAAAAACAGGAGGCGGTCATATATGTACTTCCCCCCCGATATTGAGATTGCCCAAAAGGCAAAAATGCGGGATATTCGGGATATCTCGCGCGAAGCCGGCATAGACGCCAGCTATGTGGAATGCTACGGCAATTACAAAGCCAAAATTGGCAACGCATTTCTTCGCGACTCTAAAAAGCCGGACGGTAAGCTCATTCTCGTCACAGCCATCAACCCCACGCCCGCTGGCGAAGGCAAAACCACCACAACCGTTGGCCTTGCCGATGGATTGAGATACATCGGCAAACGCTCCTGTGTGGCTTTGAGAGAGCCTTCCCTTGGTCCCGTATTCGGCATTAAGGGCGGCGCTGCGGGCGGCGGCTATGCACAGGTAGTGCCCATGGAGGATATCAACCTGCATTTTACAGGCGATTTCCATGCCATTGGCGCTGCTAACAACCTGCTCTGCGCCATGATCGACAACCACATATTCCAGGGCAACGAGCTGCGCATTGATCCGCGCAAAATCGTCTGGCGCCGCTGTGTGGATATGAACGACCGCCAGCTGCGCGCGATCGTGTGCGGTCTGGGCGCTGCGGGCGGCATGCCTCGCGAGGACGGCTTTGATATCACGGTTGCGTCCGAAGTCATGGCCGTGCTTTGCCTTTCCTCGGATATTCCTTCCCTGAAGGAACGTCTTTCCCGCATGGTCATCGGCTATACGTTTGAAAATACACCCGTCACCGCGGGCGACCTCAAGGCCGCCGGCGCCATGGCCGCTCTGCTGCGCGACGCCATCAAGCCCAACCTTGTGCAGACTCTTGAAGGCACCCCTGCGCTCATACACGGCGGCCCGTTCGCGAATATCGCGCATGGCTGCAATTCCGTCATGGCCACCAAAATGGCGCTCAAGATCGGCGATTACGCCGTAACGGAAGCGGGCTTCGGCGCGGACCTTGGTGCGGAGAAGTTCTTTGATATCAAATGCCGCATGGCCGGCCTTAACCCGTCGGCGGTGGTGGTCGTCGCCACCGTGCGCGCGCTCAAGCACCACGGCGGCGCGCAAAAAGGCACGTTAGAAGTGGAAAACCTGACGGCGCTCGAAAAAGGGCTGCCCAATCTGCTGCGGCATGTGCAGAATATCACGACGGTATTCGGTCTGCCCTGCGTCGTGGCGCTCAACCGCTTCCCGGCGGATACCGAAGCGGAAATCAAGCTGGTGGAAGATCGCTGCCGCGATCTTGGCGTAAACGTCGTACTTTCCGAAGTGTGGGCGAAGGGCGGCGAAGGCGGCGCGGAGCTCGCCAAAGCCGTTGTCGAGCTGTGCGAAAAGAAAAACGACTTCCGTTTCTGCTATGATACGGAACTGAGCATCCGCGAGAAGCTCGACCGTATCGTCTGCGACGTGTATCACGGCGAAGGCGCGGATCTGCTGCCTGCCGCCAAAAAGCAGGCGGAGCAGCTCGAGCAGCTCGGTTTTGGCAAGCTGCCCATCTGCATGGCCAAAACACAGTACAGCTTTACGGACAGTGCGACGCAGCTTGGCGCGCCCACCAACTTCCGCATTGCTGTGCGCAACCTGAAGGTATCGGCGGGCGCGGGCTTTATCGTGGCGCTCATCGGCGATATCATGACAATGCCGGGTCTCCCGAAGGTTCCCTCTGCCGAGAGGATTGACGTGGACGAAAACGGCAAGATCAGCGGCCTGTTCTAAAACACGCGGCAAACACAGTATACTTTGCAAAAAGCCCCCAAACGGGGGCTTTTTATTATTTATAACGACAGCTTGGATTGATTCACTGCTTGTTCTTCAATGACATCTATTATTTTGTTAACGATCCTTTTCGTCATCAGCGCTATGAGCCAGCCGGAGCCCGGCAGCTTTGGATCAAATGCACCAGACCATCTGATTTGTGTAGCATTTCCGTTTGGAAAGAATTCCGCTTTTCCAATGTAGCCTTTTTTGACAGGCGCCCCATCCACAAACGTATAAGTATAGGAGTGCGGCGGATCTATACCCTCGAGGCGTTCGGTTACTTTTCTTTTCCCGGACGTAACCAATCTGACAAACCCAACCCCGTTTAAGGCCGGATCGCCTTCATTCACGACTTCCATGGGATAAGGTCCGGCGGACTTAGAAAAATCTGCTGCCGCCCAGACATTTTCCAAAGGCGCTTCTATCATCCTTTCCAGAACAAAATGCATCATATGAATTCCTCCAATACATATCATTCGCCTTTAGTTTACATATGGATTTTGGTTGGAATGCCTGGAATTTTAGAAACAATGGCTGATAAGAGTTTCCCATCATTTATGCAGAGGAATTGGCAATGTCATCATTGAAGCGGATTATTGTGTATTTTATACCAAATATATCAAATGCAATGTTGTATGTAAATTATCTTAATGCTGAAGAAATCAGAAAATAGAGAAGTGATTATATTATTCGAGTGGGACTGGGCAGCGATTGCCGGTGGACGCATACACAGTATATGCAGACAAATGAACAATGCCGGAACCAGATCCGGCATTGTTCGTGGTCAAGGCCGCTTTATTTAACAGCGCCCGAGAATACTAACTATTTCTGAAAACTCAATATCTCATTCGCGCATTTGCGTTTGGGCATTACGGGAGATTCATCCGCATACCCGATGGCAACCATAGCGGATACTTTTTGTCCCTCGGGTATTTTTGCGACATCGATGACTTTCGCCTCATCATAAATCCCCATGATGACTGTCCCCAGCCCTTCCTCATGCGCCGCAAGGCAAAAAGTCTGTGTGGCAATGCCGGCGTCAAAGCTTTCCCAATGAGTACCCTTGCTTGTGGATGGCGAACCGTCACGCTCAAACCCGGAACGGGGGGATACGGTCGTTACCAATATCAGCATGGGCGCGTTTAGGATTGTTTTCTTATTATATTCAAAATCCATCACGCATTTTTCTGCGAGCTCTTGCTTCATCGCTTCATTCGATATGGCAATGAAGCGGGTAGTCTGGGAGTTTTTCCAGCTTGGCGCGTATGCCGCCGTCCCAACAATTCTTTCGACGACGTCGTCGCTTACTGCAATATTCTGATATTTACGGACACTTCTGCGTCCCTGTACGCACTCTTTAAAGTCCATTAAGACACTACGCCCTCCCTTTCGGATTACTAAAGTCCGCCTTGCGTTTTTCAACAAATGCGGTCATGCCTTCATATCCGTCGCCGTTTTCGCAGAAGCAATTGACCCAGCAGTCGTTTTCCACCAGAAGACCCTGTTCGAATTCCAGAGCCAAACCCTGATTGATCGACTGCTTCGCAAGCTTAATCGCCTTCATGCTCTTGTTCATAATCTTCAAGGCAAGATCACGCACTGTTCGCATCAGGCCCTCAGGGGCAACCACCACATCCACCAGGCCTATGCGATATGCCTCTTCTGCGCTCAACTGATCGGTCGTAAATATGATCGATTTGGCCGAGCCGCTACCAACAAGCCTCGCAAGACGCTGTGTCCCCGTAAAGCCTGGAATAAGGCCCAGGTTCACTTCAGGCTGACCGAACTTGGCGCGGGAACTGGCGACACGAATATCGCAGGCCATGGCCAGTTCATTGCCGCCGCCCAGCGTATAGCCGTTGATGGCCGCAATGACGACTTGCGGAAGTTCCTTGATTTTGCGGAAAACTTCCTGCGCCATGATTGAAATCTGGCGGCTCTCTTCTTGTGTCATGTTCTGCATCTCGGAAATATCCGCCCCGGCAACAAACGCGCGTCCGCCTGCGCCCCGCACAATCAGCACCTTGACGGATTCGTTGTTCTTCAGCTGATCTGCAACTGACCCGATTTCCTGCAGAGTTTTCCGATTGAGGGCGTTGAGCTGCTTGGGCCGGTTGATGGTCAGGTAGGCGATCCCGCCTTGCTCGTGGTAGAGAATATTCTCCATACCGGTGTATTTATCAGCGGACGGCGCCGTATACTGGACTCCCTGTGCCTTTGCCTTCTCGAGCGCTTCCTTCAGCTTGGGCAGTATGACGCTCACATCGCCGACGATGCCCAGATCCGATACGCCGAAAATAGGAGCCGTCTCGTTTTTATTTATTGCAATCACCGTGCCGGAATTCTCCATGCCCGCCACGTGCTGAATGGCTCCGGAAATGCCGCAGGCGAGATACAGATCCGGGCGTACTGTCTTTCCTGTCTGGCCTACCTGCCTGTCTTTTTCGATCCAGCCCGAGTCCACCGCGGCACGGGATGCCGAAACATCGCCATCGAGCAGTTCCGCGACCTCCCGCAGCAGTACAAACGCATCCTTTCCGCCTATGCCGCGCCCGCCGCTGACCAGGCACTTGGCATGGGTGATATCCGCAGCGGTTTTGGATTTAGGGGTAACTTCCAGTATTTCGATCGTTTTATCCGCATCGCTGAACGCAACAGGGAAGTGTTCCACGACGCCAGTTCTATACTCATCCTTTTCCAAAGGCTGCATGACGCCGGGCCGCACGGTCGCCATCTGCGGCCTATGTGTTTTGCAGCAGATGACCGCCATCAGATTGCCGCCGAACGCGGGGCGCGTCATCATCAGCAGTTTGCTGTCCGGATTGATACAGAGTCCTGTGCAGTCGGCTGTCAGGCCTGTTTTGATACGCGCAGAAATGCGGGGGGCAAGATCACGGCCGATCGAAGTCGCTCCAAACAGCATGATCTCAGGCTCTTTATCCTTAATAATCGCAGTAATGGCCTTGGCGTAGGGCTCCGTCATATACTCGGCGAGAATGGGATCTTCTACGACAATCACCTTATCCGCGCCGTAATGGATCAGTTCCTCGGCATGATCCGCCACTTTGTCGCCCAGCAGCACCGCGACGACCTGCTGTTTGAGATCCTGCGCCAGCGATGTGGCTTCCCCTATTAACTCAAAGCCGATTCTCTGGAGTTTTCTATCGCGCTGCTCTACAAATACAAAAATATCCTTACTCATGTGTAGCCCCCCCTATACCATGTGAACTTCGTGCAGTTTGGCCATAATGGCTTCGACAGCCTCATCCGGGGTCAGCCCTTTGAGCACTGCTCCCTGGGATTTCGCTTCCTTGGTAAAGGAGCGCATGACATTTGTCGGGGAACCCTTGAGACCAATCGTGGAAGGGTCAAGTATATCGGCAAGGGCATCGTAATCGAGTATTTTAATCTGCTTTTGTGCCGCTTCTACAATTCCGCCGACAGTCATATATCTCGGTTTGGCGAGATCCTGAATGGCGGTCAGCAGGCAGGGCAGTTTGACGCGAATTCTGTGGTAACGGTCTTCATACTGGCGCAAAACGACGAGTGATTCCCCCTCGGGAACGATCTCTTCCACATAGCTGACCTGCGGAATGCCCAGATGTTCGGCAATCTGCGGCCCCACCTGTGCGGTATCCCCGTCGATGGCCTGCCGGCCGGTAATGATCAAATCATACCCGAGCTTCTTAAGCGCCGCAGAGATGATGGTGGAGGTAGCCAAAGTATCCGAACCGCCAAATTGACGCCCGCTGATGAGCACCGCCTCATCACAGCCCATGCTCAGCGCCTCGCGAAGCGCCATCTCCGCTTGCGGTGGCCCCATGCACACAACGGTTACGGTGCTGCCTTCCACCTGCTCGCGCAGCATCAGCGCAGCTTCAATGCCGCTTTTATCATCCGGGTTGATGATAACGGGAATACCCGTGCGGATGAGCGTATTGGTTTGAGGATCGATTTGAACCTCGGTTGTATCCGGCACCTGCTTTACACATACAATGATTTTCATCGCACATACTCCCCTATTTCGCCTTGAGGGAACCGTAGATGACCATTTTCATGACCTCGCTTGTACCCTCGTAAATTTCCGTGATCTTCGCATCGCGCATCATGCGCTCCACCGGATATTCCCTTGAGTATCCGTAACCGCCCAGCATCTGTACACAGAGGCGTGTCACATCATTGGCTGTTTCCGACGCAAACAGCTTGCACATGGCTGCAGCCGCGGCATACTCCTCTTTATTATCCTTCATCGTTGCTGCCCGCCAGACGAGCAGGCGAGCCGCATCTATCTTGGTTTGCATTTCGGCGAACTTGAACCGCGTATTCTGGAATGCATTGATGGGCCGGCCAAACTGCTTACGCTCTTTCACATAATGCAGCGCTTCATTGAAAGCGCCCTGTGCAATACCGACTGCCTGTGCTCCGATCCCTATTCTGCCGCCGTCGAGTGCGTGCATCGCAATCTCATATCCCTTGCCTTCAGCGCGCAGAAGGTTTTTCACAGGTACCCGCACGTTAACAAAGGAAACCTCACAGTTTGAAGAAGCGCGGATGCCCATGCGGGGAATACTGGCGCTGACAGACAGACCGGGTGTTTTTGCATCCACAATGAATGCAGAGAAGCCTTCGCTGCCCATCGACTTATCCGTAACGGCAAATACAACGAATGTGTCGGCAAAGCCGGAGTTGGTGGTAAACACTTTGGAACCGTTAATAATATAGGCATCGCCGTCAAGAACGGCGGTCGTCTGAAGTCCGCCCGCATCGCTGCCCGCATTGGGTTCTGTAAGCGAAAAGCATCCGATCTTACGCCCGTCGATCAGCGGACGAAGGTATTCTTCCTTTTGCTCCTCCGAGCCAAAATCATGAATGGATGTGCAGCAAAGTGAGGTATGTACCGAGATTGTGATGCCGGTGCTTGCGTCCGCCTTGCTGACTTCTTCCATGCAAAGAACGTACGTCATGGTATCCGCACCGGCGCCGCCGTACTTTTTAGGGAATGGAATGCCAAAAAATCCCTGTTTCTGCATTTTCGCCACCAGATCCATGGATAGCTTTTCTGTCTCATCCATTTCTCTGGCTATCGGCTTGATTTCCGTCTCAGCGAAACGTCTGAACATATCCTGAGCTAAAAGTTGTGAATTGTTCAATTTAAAGTCCATGGGCGATACCCCCTCCACTATTAGCGTTTATGTATCACAGACCTGTGGGTGCCGGGTTCTTGATGTGTCTTCTTAACGACGATCTCCAGTATAAAGCCGTCTTCTTCCAAATAAATGCATGGTTCTCTTAATCATTTTGGAGCGTGCTCAGTACTTCATTCGCGTTTCCTCTCCTCATTTATTCGGTTGACCTCAGTATACATTGATTTTATTTTGTTCGCAAGTAATTTATATGCAAAATATTTGCGTGCGTATTACTTGACTTCTTATTTCACTACACCTAAAATAAGATGTGTAAGCAATTATTGTTAAAGCGCATGGAAGGTGACTTATGGAATTGAAAGAATGTATCAACTATTTGCTGACCAATGCTCAAAACACGGTGCACCTGCAGTTTAAAACGCAGTTGCAGCCCTTTGATATAACACCCGCGCAATATATGGCGCTGTATTTCTTAAGCAACGAGGGCAGCCTTTCCCCTTCTAAGCTTGCTGAACTGTGCAGGCTGGATACTTCCACCATGACGGGAATTCTCACCCGCATGGAGAAAAAGGGGCTCATTGAACGGCAGCACTGCACCAATGACAGGCGTTCCGTTGACATCTGCATCACGCAGGAAGGGATGCAGCTTATGCCAAACATATTGCCCGTCATCGACCGCTGCAACGAAGAGGCGCTTTCCTGCCTTTCCCCTATAGAACAGCGCGCTTTCAAAGACTATCTTCAGCGCATATTAGCCGCCCAAGAGTAAGTGCGGCTTTTATTAAGCCGTGCACTGCCGCCCATTTTGCACTTTATATGCCGAAAAGGCCGAATAATAAAGACACGGGGGGTATGACATGGAAACGAAGTATATAGCCAGCTCGTTTCAACTGGCAATCGACGCAAGGGTAGAGCTGGCAGAAACGCCCATATGGGATGAACGCATAGGACGATGGTATTGGACAAATCTTTTCAACGGGGATGTGCACCGGTATGACCCGGCAAGCGGCACGGAAGAAGTATTCCCTACCGGTAAGCTGATCGGCTCCGCTATCCCTACGACCGACGTCAACAAACTGCTTGTTTCTCTGGAAGACGGTCTTCACCTGCTGGATCTTCATAGCGGCAAACTCAGCTTCATTGCTGATCCCGAAAACGGCAACCCCAACAATCGCTATAACGATACCCGCGTAGACGCGCGCGGCCGTGTTTTTATGAGTTCCGTTTCAAAGCTGTATGGAACGCCGGACTATTCGCCCGACATGAAGGGCGGCTTTTATATGGTGGAGCCGAACGGCCATGTGCACACCATCGAAACAAGCATCAACCAGTATAACTGCATGGTGTGGAACCATGACGATACCAAACTGTTCGTCGTAGATACATACAACCACACGCTGCTCAGTTATGAGTACGACATCAACAAGGGAGTCGTTTCCCCCGCCGAAATCGTCATTCGCTTCGGCGAGCTGGGCATGCCGGACGGCATCAGCATCGATGTGGAAGACAATTTGTACATCTGCCACTGGACAGGACAGCTTTCCATATGGAACAGCCAGCTTACTCTTATCAAAACAGTACCGTTCCCCGTTGAATATGCCTGTTGCGGCGGCTTCGGCGGCGAGGGCTTTAAAGACTTTTATGTAGCTTCCTCAAAATACTGCTATACGGATGAGGATCTTTCGAAAAACCCCGGCGCAGGCGGCATTTTCGCTGCCCGCACGGATATCCAAGGCACCCCCGATCACTTCTATCGGGTATAACACCAGATACGGGTTACTTTCAAAACAACGCCCGCAGCAGAAACTCTGCTGCGGGCATTATTTACGCCAGTTTGTCAGCCCATGATCCTTTGATAGGCTTCATTGATGGTGGCCAGCTCCTGCTCCGTCAGCGACCAATCCGCCGCCTTTGCGTTCGCGAGAGCAGTCTCAGGGCGGGAAGATCCCATTAACGCGCAGGTCACGCCGGGTTGTGCCAACACCCAGTTGATTGACACCTCTCCAACCGCCACGCCGCGTCCGTCGGCTATGCCGCGCAGCACATCGAGCAGCTGGTTGCACTTGGTCCACTTGGGTTCGCGAAAGTAATCATAAAAAACGCTGCGCTGCTCTTTGCCATCATTTGCAGGCGGCTGCTTGAATGCGCCGGAAAGGATACCCCCGCCTAACGAGGCGTAGGTCATAACGCCTATCCCGTTTTTTTCGCAGTAAGGGATAATCCCGTTTTGAAAGCTGCTCCTGTCCAGAAGGCTGCAGGGAGGCTGCACACAAGCGATATCCGCCATTTGCTTGGCAAGCTGGATCTGCTCTACGTTGAAATTGGACACAGCCGCTTCGCGGATTTTACCCTCCTTCTTGAACTTCACCAACAGTTCAAGCGCGCCCTCTATGCCGAAGTTATTGTCCGGCCAATGGATCATGTAAATATCGATATAGTCCGTTCCCAGTCTTTTGAGCGATGCTTCTATTTCCATCTGCACCAGCATGGGCGAAAGGCAGCGTACATATTCGCCGGAAATCCGGTGAACACCGCATTTCGTTGAGATGACCGCCTTATCGCGGCGTCCCTTCAACGCCTTGCCAACGGTAATTTCGGATTCAAAATTTCCGCCGTAGGCGGGGGCCGTATCCACCAGATTCACGCCCATATCCAGAGACTGATGAATTGCCTTAATACCGCGCTGTTCATCCACCTCGCCAAAAAAATCGTTGCCGAGAACCCAGGTGCCGTGCCCGATCACCGATACTTCGAGTTGACTTTTTCCCATTTTACGGTACTGCATTGAACTGTCACTCCTTTTACTTATCTTCTTTTTGTTATTCTGTTAGCCTATTTCGCCAGATCGTCTATACGCTCCCAAACGGGGTCCAGTGCTTCTATCACTGCCCTGTATGCCGCGTACTTTTTCTTATAATAGGCATGCTTTTCCTCATCGGGCTGATACGTGGCGCGGATGTTATTTGCGCAGACTGAAGCGGCTTCGTTGATATCCTTGTATACGCCCGCGCCTACGCCCGCATGCAGTGCAACGCCGAGCGCGCCCAGCTCGCTGGCATCTGAAACCTCTATCTTCACCCCCAGGATATCGGCAAAGAGCTGCATCCATGTAACAGACCGGGTTGCGCCGCCCGCCATGCGCACAACATCCGGCATTTGGATGAACTTGAGCAGCTTTTCTATATGGTACAGGTGGCAGAAAACGACGCCTTCATAGATGGCCCTAAGCATCTGCGCCGGACTATGGTTGCCCCTTAACCCTATAAACGCCGATTTGGCGTCGAGATTCACATTGGTTCCATACAGAAATGGCAAAAACAGAACCGTATCGCGGTAGGGCGCCAGTTCTACAAGCCTGTTGCAAGCCTTGTATACGTCCTCCTCCTTCGTTCTGTCCATGTAGCTTTCAATAAACCATTCCAGATTTGTGGCCGAGGTGGAGCTGCCTTCGATCACTTCAATATAGCCGGGTATGCCGTAATAGAATGTCATAAATAAATCCGGCGTTACAATCGGCTTCTGCGAAAGGAAGCAGTTTATTCCCCAGGTTCCTACGATAATGCCCAGCTTGCTCTCATCCGTAACTCCTACGGACAGTATGGAGGCGCCGCTGTCTATCTGCCCGCCCACAACGGGCGTTCCCTCGATAAGCCCCGTCTTTTGCGCGCAGTCTTTGGTGACGCGTCCCGCTATCTCGCTGCTCTGTACGATGCGCTTGGGCAGCTTATCCAGATATTCTTCGATTCCGTATTCCTTGAATATTTCGGCGGTGAATGTGTCGGTATCCCTGTCTAAGCAGGCAATCGCCGACGCCTCGGTGATTTCCATGCAGAATTCACCTGTCAGCAGATAGCGCATATAGTCTTTGGCCGTGACGATGGTCTTTGCGCTCTCCAGCGTCTGCCTGTCGTTATCCTTGAACCAAGCTATGACAGCCGGAACATTTCCCGCCCATATCGTTTGCTGTATTTTAGGAAGGATACGTTCGAACGTGCCGTCCGCGTACCACTTTTTGATGTAGCCCTTCGCCCGCTGATCGCCGCTCAACACAGCATCATGCACAGGCTTGCCGTTTTCGTCAAGCATGTATAAGCCGTTCGCCTGCCCGGTAACGCCAATTCCCAGTATGTCCTTGGGGTCTACTCCGCTTTTTTGTATGACCGAGCGTATGACCCGATAGGTCATCTCTTCCGCCTCTTGCAGGTTGCGCTCGTTCATATCCTTGCCCGGGTACAATACGGTCAGCCTTTCGCCATGCACGGCCAATTCCTTGCCCGCCGTGTCAAACAGGGCGGCCTTCACCATAGTGCCGCCCATATCGATCCCCATCAAACAGACCATGATATGCACTCCCCCGCAAATTCTTTGCCTGATGCAGTTCGCTTCGAGGATAAGCCGTCGTCATTCGGAAAAGCCGCATCCAGCCGTTCCCGCAAAAACTGGCTTGTGTACTTCAGGTTGTCATGGAACGCTTCATCGTCGTAGCTCCACATTTCAGCTACAAAAAAACCTCTGTAACCCGTTTCGAAAAGTGCGCGCAGACCCTCTTCAAAATTCACCGCGCCTTTGCCGAAAGGCACGTCCCTGCAGATGCCTGGCAGCGTATCTTTTAAATGAACACCGACGATGTACCCCTTGCCCTTGCGAAGTTCCCGGGCGGCGTCATGCCCGGTAGCCGTAAGATTTCCAATATCAGCATAACATTTCAGATAGGGAGAATCTATCTCCTTTAGCAGTTTCAGCATGCCGTCCATGCCGCAGAACTCGCCTACATCCATTGTTTCGAGCGCCAGCATGACGCCGGCCGCCTCACCCTCTTTTGCACAGGCAAAAACTGCTTCCCGGAACAGATCCATGGTGCGCGCATTTCGCTTTTCACCCATCTCGTCGTAAGCAGCAAGGTGAATCACCCGTATGCCTGTCTCACCCGCCATTTCCACAGCGCGCCTGACAAGTTCTATCCCCTTTGAACGCACAATCGTATCTTCGCTGCCCAGCGGATACCCCCGGTTTGCCGTAAGCGCCAGTGTCTGCACCTTAAATCCGGTTCTATCCATCGCTGCCCGCAGCGTGGGCGCAAAGGAGGAGTCGTAAAGCCGCTTTAAGCGTTGCTCCGTTGGATCTATGCTCATTTCTAAAAAGTCAAAACCGCTTTGCCATGCAAGGCAGAGTTTTTCTTCCCAGTTCAATGTATTACTGATGGCCTTTTCATACAGGCCCAGGCACGGTTTTGTACTATTGCAGATCATTTTATTGCAACACCCTCGTTTCACGGAGTTTCGGGTTGGTGCAGCCAGCTATGCTTTATTTCTTCTGGCCGTAATCGTCAAATATCTCCACCGCGTGTCTGGTCTGCTCCGGGGTAAGCAGCCTGATGTTTTCCTTGCCGACCGCAGCATATGCCGCAAGATACCCCTTTGCGGTATCCTCCAGATAAATGGCGGAAAACAGTGCTTGGTCGAGATCCTTGCCGATGGCGATAACGCCGTGATGCTTTAAAATGATGGCCAGTTTATCGCCGATATGCTCTACGGTTTCTATGCCCATTTCCAGACTGGCGGGGCTTGAATAAGGCGCAACCTTCACAGGCCCTTTGCAAGCATTGCAAAGCGTGGTCGTGATAGCCGGCAATTCATCCGCAATGTTCCCCACCGCTGTAGCGTATGGCTGATGCGTATGGATGATAGCGTTGACATGCGGCATGTTTTGATAGATATGAAGCAGCGCTACGGTATCCACCGAGGGGCGCAATGTCCCTTCGATGATGTTGCCGTTTATATCCATGACGAGTATCTGGTCCGGCTTCATGGTTTCATATGCCATGCCGGAAGGCGTAACCAATATATCCCCGTTGGGAAGACGAACGCTGACATTGCCGCCGGTAAGATGTATCAGTTCCGCCGCCTTGATTTCAAGGGCAGCGTCAATTACGGATTGCTTTTCGGATTCATACATGGTAAAGTCCCCCTAATAAACATGTGGTTATTCATCATCCTTGTTGCTTGCAAGCTGCCTGCATACAGCCTAAGCGCAGATTTTCTGCCGGGCGAGCAGATGGTTCGCAGTTACCGCAAACACCAGTACAACACCTTTGGCGAAGCCCTGATAATAGGCGTCTATGACTGTGAGCAAGCCTGTCGTCAGGCACATGATGATCATGGCCCCGATAATGGTTTTCGCTACCGACCCTTCGCCGCCGGTAAAGGATGTGCCCCCTAGCAGCACGGCGATGATGCAGTCGGTTTCCATTCCGTCACCCGACAGCGGGTCTCCGAGCGACATGTAGCTTGCCCGCGCAATACCGGCAAAGGCAGCAAGCACGCCTGTGATGATATACAGTATCCATACGATCTTGACCACGTTGATACCGGAAAGCTCGGCAGCGGTACGGTTTCCGCCGATCGCGGCCGCATATTTTCCAATAATCGTTTTGCGCTGTATGACGATCATGACCACAACAATTGCTAACGCCACATAAAACGCAGCCGGTAACCCAAACAGCACGTCGCCTCTAGCATAGTTGCTTATCCAATCCGGCATTTTTTGATCGCCGACGCTTTTTAAGGAAGAAAGTCCATCCGGTACAATCAGCAGGGCAACGCCTTTGAATAAATTCATCGTAACCAATGTTGCGATAACCGGTGTGATGCGAAGCCTCATTACGAGCAGTCCGTTGATAACGCCCAGCAATACACCCATTGCGACAGTAATGATGAGCGCAACCAGAAATGAGGACCCGCTTCTGGTCAACAGTGCAAACATAACCGCGCTAAGGCTCATCGCGCTGCCGACTGACAAATCGATATAACCCGAAATCATCAGCAGCGTAAAACCCGAGCTCAATGTGATGATGGAAACGGACATGCGTACCAAGTTGATAAGGCTGCGCGAACTAAGGAAATGCCCCTTGCCAAACAGCGGGATCTCATCCAACTTCAGCACCGAGAATATGATGACCACAGTTAACAGCACTGCGTAAATGTATACGTTCTTTATAATGGTTTTGCAGTCTAAGCACCGAATTTTCTCTTTCATACCGCCAATTACTCCTTCTGCAATGATCGCACGCTCTCTTCGTTCAGCCGTTTCTTTTATCCAACGCGTAGCGCTGTGCCACGATTGCCAGGAAGGTTACAATACCCTTTATGGCAAAGGACCAATCCGGTGAAAGCAGCAATCCGGTTGCGGCAGTGGTCACTGCTGAAAATATCAATGCGCCGATCAGCGTTCCCAGAACTGAGCCAAAGCCGCCCGCTATGCTGGTACCGCCCAGCAGCGTGATGACCAATGCGTCAAACTCGTAACCCGTCGCACGTGCGCTTAGTCCTGCCCTGTATTCCGATGCAAGCAATATGCCGGTCACGCCCGCCAGCAAAGAGCTCAGAATATACAATGTAGATACATGCCTTGTGACCTTTACGCCGGAAAGTTGGGCCGCCTGGTTGTTTGCGCCGATCAGATAGGTACGCCGGCCGAATACGGTTTTCTTTTCTATTAAAACCGCCACGGCTACCAGCAGCAGCATCAGCAGCACCGATATCTTGATAGGCGTCCCGGGTATCGCAAGGTTGCCAATTACGCCGAAGGACTCCGGCAGACTGGTGTTCCTTTGCGCGCCCAGCGCCACAATCTGCGCGATGCCGCGGGAGATAAACATGGTTCCGAGCGTAATGATGATGGATGCAGCCTTCAGCTTTGCCACAAAGAAGGCGTTGATGCAGCCAATGCCCACAGCACACAGCAAAGCCAGCGCAACCGCAACGCCATAGGGCATGCCAAGGCCAGTCGCCAAAGGCTGCGATCCATTGGTACTTTGGCAGAAATATACCGCCAGCACGCCGGTCATGGCGATTGTGCCGCCTACGGACATATCCATGTGCCCGGTAATGAGCAGAAATGTGACGCCTATGCCCAGCATGACGATATACCAGTTGTTTGTGATCAGGTTGAGTACATTTCTTGCCGAAA
Organism: uncultured Oscillospiraceae bacterium; assembly: GCA_964440115.1. Taxonomy (GTDB): domain Bacteria; phylum Bacillota; class Clostridia; order Christensenellales; family CAG-138; genus JAEWWD01. The sequence continues at coordinate 171,149 of CAYTPV010000003.1, forward strand.
AATAATTCGGGACGAACGCACTGGCAACACCGAAGACCACAAGAAGCACACCCGTCATGAAAAGGGTAATAAATGTTTCATTCCTCAGCTTGCTTTTGCTCAAATTATCCCTTACGTTATTAGTCACGGCTATTTGCCCCCCGTTACAACGTGAATGATCTGTTGGCTGTCAATATCAATGCCGTTTCGGATTTCTGTTTTCATGTGCCCGTCATAGAGCAGATAAATCCTGTCGCACATATTGACAATCTCCGGCAATTCCGAGGAAAAAATGATGACAGACTTGCCTTCTTCCCTGAGCTTACGGATGATGTTGTATATCTCGTTCTTGGCGCCAACATCTATGCCGCGTGTCGGTTCATCCAGCATCAAAAGGTCGGCATCCGCAAACAGACATTTCGCGAATACGACTTTTTGCTGGTTGCCGCCGGAAAGCTTGCAGACTTCCTTTTCCATGCCGCTGGTCGCGATGTTGAGCTTATCTATATAATCCGTGGTGTACTTGCATTCCTGCTTTGTGTTCAAAAAGCCACCCTTTGATATTTTCTTCATGCTCATAACGGGAACATTGCAGCGTATGGTCAATCCGGTAAACAAGCCTTGCGACCGGCGCTCTTCCGGTACCAGCGCAATACCCGTTTCGATAGCCTTGCTGGGGCTAGGGCTAAATTTTTTGCCTTTATATCGGATCTCCCCACAATATGGATCCACGCCGTATATGGCGCGTGCGATCTCTGTTTTTCCCGCTCCTACCAGCCCGTAAAAGCCCACGATCTCGCCTTTGTTGACCGTGAAAGATACGTCTCTGAGCTTGTGGTTGCAGATATGCTCCGCTTCAAGTATGGGTTCGCCGGCCGGAATTGCAGGAGGAATATAGGATTCATAGACTGTTTTGCCGATCATCATTTTGATGAGTTCAGAGCGGTCCGCAACCTGACTGACTTCTTTGGTTTCGATATGGCGCCCGTCGCGCATGACGGTGATGTAATCGCCCAACGCAAATATCTCATCCAGCCTGTGCGAAATATAGATGACGGTCACATTCTTTTCGCGCAGACCTTTTACGATCTCGAATAGCTTTTGGATCTCCGCCTCGGAAATGGCCGCCGTCGGTTCGTCCATGATGATGATGTCGGCATCGCTCGCAACCGCCTTGGCAATCTCGATGATCTGTTTCTTGGCAACGCTTAAAGTGGATACCTTTTGCTGCGGCCTGATGGACGGCTCAAGTGTCTTGAGCATCTCTATAATTTTCTTAACCTCTTCGGTCTTGCGAAGAAAGCCAAACCTGGTCTCTTCAATGCCAAGAGTAAGATTTTCTTCAACGGTAAGCTGATCGACCACGTTCAGTTCCTGAAACAGCGTACTGATTCCCTGTGCACGCGCTTCCTTGGGGTTTGCCGCACAGTATTCCTTGCCATTGAGCCGCACTACGCCGCTGCTTTTTGCAACCGCGCCGGTGAGGATTTTAATGAGCGTAGATTTGCCCGCCCCGTTTTCGCCAACCAGGCAATGGACGGTATTCCGTTTCACATCAAAGCTCACATCGTTCACAGCTCTGACGCCCGGATAGTCTTTTACAAGATTTCTGATTTCCAACACGTTATCATTCATTCTTTTATCCCCAAACCTATGAACTTATTAAATAAAAAGGCAGGGCTGCAGCATTATAAGTGCTTTATTCGCAAGTATCTGATTTCCGACTTGTGCGTAGAACCCGCTGTAGCGCCAAGCGCATGGTATGCACTTCGCGCTACAGCACATAACGCCTTTTTTCTATCTGGTACTAAACGGCTGCGATTATTTTACGTTCGTGCCGAACTGCTCGTTGAGCCACTTCACGGCATCAGCGCGGTCCATGGACCAGAAAGAGATGCAGTAAGCTTTTGCGAACGTTTCCACTTCCGTGTCGCCGACCTGCTTCATCTCACCATTGCGGATTGCAAAGAGATTGTCGATACGCGCCTGCGCTGTTTCAATGGGGGGCAGGCCCATGGATACCTTCAGGGAGCACAGGGGGTCATATACCTGCGCGATTTCGACCTGGTCGAAGTCAACGCTGCAAACGATTTCGGTAAGGGGCTTGCCGTCCTTGCTGAACACACCGCGGCCTGCATCACGCAGAGCTGTCATTGTACCAACGGTCAAATTGGAGGCTTCAGAGTAAATCAGGTTCACTTCGGGGTTGGTAACGAGCAAGTCGGTCATAATCTGCTTTGCGGCATCGGCACCAGCACCGGCATCAAGGCATCCCAGATCCTTGGCGTCCGGGGCAACGGAGAGAACGCCCTTGACAAACGGGTCGGTACGACCGGATTTTACCTGGGTGTGGTTGGGCCAGCCCAGCTCCACCATCACAACGGGCTTATCCGGATTGGCTTCCTTCCACTTGGTGGCCATTTCAACGCCCATCTGATACGAAACGCCGGCTTCATCGCTGCGGACGCAGGGAATGCCCGTTCCGACAAAGGGGCCAAAGAAGGATGCCATTGTCACGCCTTCCGCCAGACACTCTTTGATGCCGGGGATAGCCGCTTCATCATCCCATACATGCAGCGTGGCCATATCCATGCCCTGCGCCAGAATTTGGTCAATATTCTGGGTCATGATAGCGCCGTCACCCTGACCGTCAAACACATATACCTCTGCGCCATACTTTTCAGCCGCATACTTCTTGGCGGCATCAAATTGCGCCTGATGGAACACGTTGCTCAGGTCAGATACGAAGTAAGCAATCTTGAGGGGTTTCGCCGCAGGCGCCGGTGTTTCTGCAGCAGGCGCAGCAGTGGCAGCGGGAGCAGCGGTTGCAGCTTCGGGCTCGGGCGCGGCAGTCTTCTGCGCACAGCCTGCAGCCAGACTCAGAGTAAGCAGAATAACCAGCAGGATGGGGATGAGCCTCTTCATCATTGTTTCATACCTCCGTTTATTTTGAGTTTCCGCGCCTTGGCGCAGGAAATTAGTAGTCGTGCTTTTGTTTGCGCCGATTGCATTTTTTCGGTTGGTATCCGGAATAAACTTTATGGTATTGGGGTATTCAGAGCATGTACGGTACAGGTAAATTGCGGAATATTGGTCACTGGTTCTTGGTCGAAACACATTTTTGACAATTGTATTTGATACATCGGCGTATTTGACAATTGTTATTTCATTTGTCAGTAGTCTTTGTACTCGCAATATATCATACTCAATTTACGTTGTCAACGGGTAACTTGCAATGTGTCTATTATTATAATTCGACCCTAATTTTCACCATAAAAGGAGCGATTCCCCTCGTCCGACGAAGCAGGATAGCCCTACACATAGAGCATACCGATTACGCTTTACTTGAAGAAAAGAAAAGTATTGGCATACCGGATTTGGGTGCAAACATCACGTAAATGAAAGCCGAAAATCACGCTCAGCAACACCCAAAAAACTAGGCGAAAGGCAGAAAAAAAGGCACGGCCCGAGAAAAGGCCGTGCCACAACGGAAAAATCAAAGCACGTCCGCCAACGCGCCGCTGTCCAATACGCTAAGCACCTGATGCGCGGTAAGCTCGTCAGTAGCAAGGTAGTGCAGAATGCCGCTGTTAAGCGCCCCGATGATGGGAAATATCTTCACTCCGCCCACGGCGATCGCCGCAACAGTTTTGGTGCCGCGGAGCCCCTGCTCATCTATGCCGATCAGCCTGTCGTTATGAGAACACTTGATGATTTCACCACGGATATTGAAATGGCGCGCGCAGAGGTCTCCCACCACGCAATCCGGGTGCTTGAGTATGTGGCTGAGCATGTTTTCCTGTGTAAACTGGGTGTTTCCGTACGTTTCCGCAAGGCGTCCTATACCGACAATGGCGCAATCCAGGTGCTTCCACTGTTCCAGTATGCCCTGCATATAAATGCTCTCCAAAAAGCGTTTTTTATCCTTTAGCGAATCGACGATACCCGGCGAATACATGAACATGGGCGTACCGCTTACTTTTTCGGCAAACTGCCGCACGCACTCGTTTATCTGGAATTCCTGTGAAATCAGCGGCGAACCGCCGATGAGAGGCACCACCGTGATATCGCACAAATCCGTATCTTCCGGGAACGCCTGCATAAATTCATAGCACGCCGACCCCCATGCCATGCCAAACGAGGTGTGGCTGGCCATCAAGCCTTCCATAAGGCGGACCGTCTGCCCTACCACCACTCGCAGCAGCATGCGGGAGTTTTTCATGGTGGTCGGCACCACAAGGCACTTGCGCAGGCCAAAGCGCCGTTCAAATTCGCCCGCAAGCTCCTCATTGTTCACAGATGGATCTTTGATGGTAATCTGCACAAGGCCCGCATTCTTCGCTTCTGTAAGCAGCTGCGACACAGCCGAACGGGAAATGCCCGCCTCTTTGGCTATGCTTTCCTGCGTCCTTCCCTCGATATAATACATTTTCGATATCTGCACGAGTTTTTGGATATCCCTAATCTGTTCCATGTATTCCTCTCGCGTTGGCTCTTTTGCAGCTTCTTTTCTTTTTTACTAATTTATCAATATACAAGTGTCATGTCAAGCGGCAAGCAAGCAATGGCAAAGCAGAACCACGCATTATTGTTCGTAAATCAAAACCCAATGACAAACAAAAAGTTAAAAACGCATTTACTCTTGTATTTATATTGACATTTGTTATGTCAAATGTTATTGTTGTGGTGTGTTACAGTTATCTAAATGCAACAATGCAGCATTTCTTATTAGGAGGTATTTGCTTTGGAAGGGGAAAAAAGATACGCAGACGACCTTCTTCTCAGCCTATTGGAGAAGATGTATCTTGGTCGCTATTTTGAAGAACGCGTGCAGTGGCTTTTCTCAAAGGGTCTTGTGCATGGTACTACCCATTTGGGCATTGGCGAGGAAGCTACCGCGGCTGGCTCTATTTTCGCTCTTAAGCCGCAGGACTATGTATTTGGCACCCATCGCGGACACAGCCAGGCAATTTGCAAGGGCATAGACATCAACCTGACGATGTGCGAGATACTTGCCAAAGCGAACGGCGTATGCAAAGGCAAGGGAGGCTCCATGCATATTGCCGACCCCTACATCCATTATTTCGGCGCAGACGGCGTACTTGGCACCAGCGCCACAATGGCTTGCGGCGCTGGCCTTTCCATTAAGAAACTGCAGGAAAATGATCGTATTGCAGTGGTGTTTTACGGCGACGGCTCCAGCAACGAGGGCGCGGTATTTGAATCGCTTAACCTTGCGGCTGTGTGGAATTTGCCGGTACTTTTCATATGCATTAATAACACATACGGTATGTCCACACACATCAGCAAGGTCATGAAGGATACGGATTTGAGCAAGCGGTCCTACCCCTTCTCCATTCCCTCAAAAACGGTCGACGGCAACAATGTTCTCGAGGTATACGAAGCCATTTTGGCAGCACGCGAATATATCGCTGCCGGTAATGGCCCCATGCTGGTTGTAGAGAATACCTACCGCATTTCCGGCCATTCCAAAAGCGACGGCAACCTATATCGCAGTAAGGAAGAAATCGCGTACTGGAAAGCCAAATGCCCCATCAAACAATTCCGGGATTACCTTTTGAATACAGGCAGGTTCAATGAAGAAACCCTTAATAAAATAGACGCGGACGCACTATCGCGCATAGACGCTGCGGAGGAATTCGCCAAAGCATCGCCTGAACCTAGCGTAGATAATGTGTTTGAAGACGTTTACGCGTAAGGAGTGAATGGTATGAGTGAAAGTAAAATGAACGAGATTACCTATGCGCAGGCGATCAACGACGCAATATCCGAAGAAATGCGCCGCGACAATACCGTATTCATGCTGGGCGAGGACATTGGCGTTTACTGCGGCGCTTTCGGCGTATCCCGCGGGATGATCGACGAATTCGGCCCCGAGCGCATCATGGACACCCCTATCGCGGAGCAAGCCTTCGTAGGCGCGGCGGTTGGCGCGGCCATGACCGGGCTGCGCCCCGTAGTGGAGTTGATGTTTTCAGATTTCATGTGCGTCTGCTTTGACGAACTGGTAAATGAAGCAGCAAAAATGCGTTTCATGTTCGGCGGCCGCGTGAAGGTCCCTCTGGTGATGCGCACCGCATCCGGCGCAGGCACCGGCGCTGCCGCACAGCATTCACAGAGTCTGGAAACGCTGCTTGCACATTTCCCGGGGCTCAAAGTCGTCATTCCTTCCACCCCGTACGACGCGAAGGGACTTCTCAAAACCGCCATACGCGATGACAACCCGGTTATGTTCTTAGAACAAAAAACCCTGTATCGCACGAAGGGATTGGTGCCGGAGGAAGAGTATACCATCGATCTTGGCGTCGCGGATATCAAGCGGAAAGGCTCTGATTGCACTATCGTTACCTATGGCCGCATGGTGCACATGAGCCTGCAGGCAGCCGAAGAACTGGCCAAAGAAGGCATTGAGGTTGAGGTGGTGGATATCCGCTCGCTGCTGCCGCTCGATACCAATACCATCGTCGAGTCCGTCATAAAAACCAGGCATGCGCTGATCGTGCACGAATCCGTGCAATTCGCGGGCTTTGGCGGCGAAATCGCAGGCCAGATCGCAGACAGCGAGGCGTTTTATCACCTTGACGCGCCCATCCGGCGTCTTGGCGCGAAAAGCACGCCCATCCCCTTCAATCCCACACTCGAACGCGAAACTTTCCCCACCGTACCAAAGATCGTGGCGGCAGTGAAAGATTTGGTATAAAGGAGACAGCACATGACAGAGATCTTTATGCCCAAGGCCGGCATGGATATGAAAGAAGGCGTGCTCATCCGCTGGCTCAAGAATATCGGCGATCCCGTGGAAAAAGATGAGCCCATCATGGAAATCGAAACGGATAAGATCACCATGGAGGCTGAAGCCCCGGCAAGCGGATTTGTCCTTGCAAAATACTGCAAGGAAGGCGATGTGATCCCGGTGCTCGATGTGATTGGATATATCGGCGCAAAGGATGAACAAGCGCCCGAAAAGCCCGGCGGAGCAATTCAAGCAACTGAAGCAGCGAATAGTGCCCCCGCCGCTGCAGCAGCACCGATCGCTCCCATTCCGCAGGGCGCCCACAGCGGCAGCCCGCGCGCCACCCCCTATGCACGGCAGCTTGCTCATACGCACGGCGTTGAGCTTTCTACGCTTGTTCCTTCCGGCAAGCATGGGGAAATATTAGGCAAGGATGTGCTCAGTGCCGAGCGTCTGCCCGCAGCAACTCCTCTTGCTCAGAAAATCGCCCGCGACAACGAAATAGACATCGCATCCTTGCAGGGTACCGGCCACGAAGGGAAGGTTCGCAAGGCGGATGTTCTCGCAGCGGTAAATTCCGCACTGCCGCCCAGTCAGGACGGCGCGCTGCTTACTGTAGAAAAGCGCAGGCCGTTGAGCGGCATGAACCGTGTCGTAGCGGAGCGCATGTTCAAAAGCCACACCGAGATCCCCAACGTGACCCAATCCGTATTGGTGGATATGACAGATCTGCTGTCGCTGCGCGCAAAGCTGAATGCCCGCCGCGAGCAAAAGCTCTCGGTGAATGACTTCGTGCTCAAAGCCACCGCCATCGCGGTGAAGGAACACCCCAAGGCCCGTACCATCATACAGGGCAACGAATACATTACGTATTCCGAGGCGAATATTGGCTTTGCCGTCAGCGTGGAAGACGGTCTGCTCGTTCCCGTTTTGCACAACGCCGATTTGCTATCCCTGCCGGAGCTTTCCGCACGTGCAAAGGATCTCGCGGCGCGCGCACGCAGCAACCAGATTCGGCCGGATGAATGTACCGGCGGCGTATTTACGGTATCCAACCTGGGAATGTACGACGTCTGGGATTTTACTCCTATTATCAATCAGCCGGAATCCGGCATTCTGGGCATTGGCGCCGCGCGCGACATGCCCCAATTCGGCCCGGACGGCAGCATCGTCTGCAGGAAAATCTGTAAACTGTTTATGACCTACGATCACCGCATCATGAACGGCGTAGACTCGGCAATCATCGAACTGCGTGTGCGCGAGCTGCTCGAGCATCCTGAGGAGTTGCTTCTTATATGAAATACGATGTTGCCGTAATAGGCGGCGGCCCCGCAGGCTATGTCGCCGCAATCAAAGCCGCGCAATTGGGTGGAACTGTCATCTTGTTCGAAAGAGACAGCTTGGGCGGCACCTGCCTGAACAGAGGCTGCATCCCCACCAAGACATACCTCAAAACTGCTGAAGAAATCGAAACCATCCGCAGTGCCGCCTCAAGGGGCATCGTATGCGACCCTGCCGCTTCCATCGATATGCCAAAGGCGCTGGCCCATAAAAACAAAGTAGTCAAGCGGTTGACGGACGGCGTCGGAACGCTGCTCAAATCTCACAATGTACATGTGGTGTACGGCAATGCAGCTATGGCGTCGCCCACAAGTATCGACTGCAACGGACAGCTTTACGAAGCTGCCAGCACGATTTTGTGCGGGGGCTCTAAGCCTTTCATACTGCCCATACCCGGCGTGCAGAGCAAAAACGTACTCGTCAGCGACGACCTGCTGCAGTTGGATCATGTCCCCAATCGGCTTGCCATCATAGGCGGCGGCGTAATCGGCTGTGAAATGGCAGAGGTATTCAGCGTATTCGGCAGCAAGGTCACCATCATTGAAGCCATGGATCGCCTTGTTCCGACGATGGATGAGGAACTTTCCGCATCCATGCTCAGCCGTTTCAACAAGACCGGCATAACCGTTATGTTAAGCCAGAAAGCAAATACCATTTCTGACGAAGCAGACGGAAGCAGTACCGTGCATCTGGAAAACGGCTCATCGGTTTGTGCGGATACAATACTTCTATCCATCGGGCGCGTGGCCGATACCGACTGCCTTGGCGCGCTGCGTGAACAAGTACAACTTAATCGCAGAACCATTGCCGTCGACGACCACATGCGCACCAGCATTCCCAATCTGTATGCCGCGGGCGATATCAACGGCCGCTTGATGCTCGCGCATGCCGCCTTCAAAATGGGCGAGACCGCTGCCCTCAATGCGCTCGGGCACAATGCACAGTGCAATCTGGATGCGATTCCTTCCTGCGTGTATACGACGCCGGAAGCGGCAAGCGTCGGTCTGACAGAAGCCGAAGCCAAACGCCGGTTCGGGCAGGATTGTATCGCCGTGGGACGTTTCCCCTTTGCTGCCAACGGACGATCGCTTGCAAGCGGACATATGGACGGGTTTGTAAAGGTCGTGACCGAAAACCGTTATGGCGAGATATTGGGCGTACACATATTCGGCAGCAATGCGGCTGAGATGATTGCAGAAGCAGCGGTTCTGATATCGAGCGAGATCCCTGCCGGGGAAGCGGCCGATATCGTTCATCCTCACCCTTCTTTTTCCGAGGCACTCATGGAAGCCTGTGCGGACGCTTTGAGCAGATGTATCCACCTTCCCAAAAGGAGCCGGCAGTAACGACATCCCATACTGTCCTCCCGTCAGTATGGTCAGATCGTTCATTCGCCTCCTCTGCGGAAGGATATGCGGTGCGTCACTCATAATCCCGCAAAACGAAAGAAGTCCGAAACCGGGGTGGTTTCGGACTTTTTTTCGTCGCCGGGACGACTGGATTCGAACTGCGGCCTAAAGTCTTTGCTTTCTGGAACGAGCTTTCATCATGGGGAAGCGACCAGCCAGGCAAAGCTGCAGATGATAGTTTGATGTTCAAATTATTTGATTGACATATAACCGTACTGTCAGTATACTTTTTTTAATTTGAACTTCAAACTATTGTTTATCGAGGTAATGGTTTTGGATGATAATTGTATAAAGCTAAATCATTTTCTTGTAAAAGTGTTCAATGAGATTCTGCGCGTTGAAGAAACTTCGTTAAGAAAAGGGGAATTTAAAAATCTATCTGTTCGGGAAATGCATGTCATTGAAGCCATTTGTGCAGCAAATGAAGGCGGGACAGGTAATCGTGCAACCGATATCGCGCATGCATTAAAAATCTCAGCCGGGACACTGACCATCACGGTATCTCTGCTTGAAAAAAAGGGCTATATAAGTAGAGAACAAGATGTAAAGGATAAGCGAATTATCCGATTATCTGCAACAGAAAAAGGCATAAGCGCAAACCTGGCTCACCAGCGCTTTCATTATGAAATGGTAATGAACGTAATGAACACGCTTGATGCGCAAGAGGTTGGTATTCTAATCAATGGCTTAGAAAGCTTAGAAAGATTTTTTAACAGCAATAAATAGTACTTTGGAGGTCGGAATATAATGATTAGAATCATTACAGACAGCACCAGTGATATACCAATTGAGCAGCAAGAGCTTCTGAACATTGATATTGTACCACTTAGCGTTATTTTCGAAGGTAAGATGTTTACCGATGGTATAGATTTAAAGAAAGAACAGTTCTATGAAATGCTCGGTAAAAGCACCACCCTGCCAACAACGTCACAAGTCAATCCATCTGAATTTGAACCGCTTTTTAAGCGCTATATCAATGCAGGAGATACAGTAATCGGCATATTTATATCCAGTAAATTGAGCGGTACCTATCAATCCGCAGTCATTGCAAAGGAAACGGTAGGGTCGGATCGGATTTTCATTGTCGACTCAAAAAGCGCGACTTTTGGTCTCGCGCTTTTGGTGTATGAGGCAATGAAGCTAAGGGATAATGGCATCAGCGCTGAGGTAATCTACAATACTTTGCTATTGCTCAGCAGCCAAATCAGATTTTTTGCGGTCGTTAACACATTAAAGTATCTGAAAATGGGCGGCCGTTTATCTTCCTCCGCCGCTATTCTTGGGGGCGTACTTCACATCAAACCGCTGGTCTCTATTATAGATGGTGAAGTGAAATCCGTGGCTAAAGAAAGAGGCCAAAAGGCGGCATTCTCCTGGATATTGGAGAAACTAAGAAGTGACGAGCCTGATATGCAATACCCATTTGTCTTAGGGCACTCGAATGCACCTGAACTGCTCGAAGAATTTAATACATATATCACCTCTTCCATAAAAGTAAACACACCTGTTATCTGCGAAATAGGATGTGTCATCGGAACTCATAGCGGGCCAGGTTGTGTGGGCTTGGCGTATATACCAAAAGTTTAGCGTAATGTTGCCGCGTTTAGCTGAATCATTAAGTCTGCCGATTTATGACGGGAACATGCAACATCCAAATTGCCAGAAAGAATAAATAACAAACCGCACTGCTAAAACAGAAAGTCCGAAACCCTATGCGGTTTCGGACTTTTTCGTGGTCGGGGCAACCGGATCTGAACCGGCGGCCTTTTAGTCTCTAGTGAACAAAACTTTTGCGATTGATCTGGCCCCAGCTGTTTTTTTGCTTGCGGTAAGAAAACAGGGCCTCTACCCGATAAAGCGTATTGATCTGCCGGTATCCAAAGTTATCAATAAACGAATATAATAGGAGTTTGAATAACTGCTTGATGGAAGGATACTTTTTAAATGTATTTTCCTCCAAAATGAGCGCGCCGATGGACAGTACAATACCATATAACACTGCCACCGCAAAGAAACCGATAAAGAAATTCAAGTTGATAATTCCCAAAGCAAAAGAGACGGGGACTGTGATGTACCCGATAAGCTCAATCATCGGTCCGATAAACTCAAACAGCCAATAGTATGGCAGGCTTACCATGCCAACCCGCCCGTATTTGGGATTCATCATCATTTTCTTATGCTTGAACAGGGAGAAAATAAGCCCGATCTGCCAGCGTTTTCGCTGTTTGCGCAGATCTTTCAGGCTCTCGGGCGGCTGCGTCCAGCAGACCGGGTCGGGTATGAACATGATGCGGTATTTGGTTTTCCGTTCCCGCAGCATTCTGTGGAGTTTTACCACAAGCTCCATATCCTCGCCAATGCAGTTTTTGGAGTAACCGCCAGCTTCTATTGCAAGACGTTTATTAAAAGCACCGAAAGCACCCGAAATAATGAGCAGCACGCCCATGGCGTCAAAGCCTATACGCCCGGTGAGGAAGGATCGCAGATATTCCACGGTCTGCAGGTTCACCAGAAAGTTCTTGGAAAGATCCACTTTTACAAGATCCCCATTGACTATTTTGCAGCCGCTTGCTATGCGCACGATGCCGCCCACGCCTACCACCCGGTGATCCTTAACGAACGGCATGATAATCTTGGCCAGCGATTCTTTTTCCAATATGGAATCTGCGTCGATGGATACGAATACCGGATACCGCGAAGCATTGATGCCTGCATTGAGCGCATCCGCCTTGCCGCCATTCACTTTATCCAGCACCACCATGTTTGGGTACTCCACAGAAGCATATACGGCACGGACCTCCTCGGTTTTCAGCGAGCACTTGAAGGGCTCGGAAACGGGCATCAGGTTGAATGTCTCGATCAAAAGTTCAAGAGTCCTGTCTTTGGAGCCGTCGTTTATCACAATGAGCTCGTACTCCGGGAAATTGAGCGACAGAAGGTTTTTTACGTTATCCACGATGGTTGCTTCCTCGTTGTAGGCGGGAACCAACAGTGAAATAGGAATCATATTTTCAGAATTCATAAAGCGCATCACATCGGAATATCTGCGCGACTTCACATATTTGCCGAGGCTTAGCGCAGAGGATACCATCTGTACGAAATAGAGGCAGTCCACCAGCACGACATAGACAAAAGAGAGAATATTGATGATTACAACCGCTGTAAATAATATGCTCATGATACCTTCTCCCTCAGCCTTGCATTGTGGATCATGTAATCGAGTATCTCAAATGCATACCTGTCCCCGGTCGCCTTCACTTTGATGAGGATATCCTCCGCATTCGGGCAGGCGATGAGGGCCTTCGCAGCTTTTTGCCGCACCTGCCACTCACTGTCGTGCAGGCTTAAGGCGATGATATCTGCGTAGGTTTGCAAGTCGATGTCCCCCAATGCACTCACCGCTATGCTGCGCACTTCCCACCGCGAATCGGATATTAACGCCTTAATCCTTTCTGCAGCAGGTCGATACTTGAGCTGCCCCAGCGTACGCACTGCGTCGATTACCGTATTGTAATCGGACGAATCCGCAAACGCGCAAATATCCTCCGCGAATTCTGAAAACTGCTCTATGCCAATGCGCTTGATACAGATGCGCCGGACAAAAGAGTCCGGAGAACCTAACAGTGCCCTGTACAGGTCACGCTTGTCCCCTGTATAAGCTTTCAGCACTTCCTGCAGGGAACGAAACGAAAGATTATGCACATAGCTGTGATCCATACAGATATCTACCATTTCGTTACGGCACGCAAGCAATGAAAGCGTAAGGAAGCCCTGATACTGCAGGTCCAAATCGGCCTTGCGATTATACATAATTCTTTTCACATTGGCGCCCAAGTTATGAAGCCTTAATTCGCCCACAAGCCGGATAACCAGTATCAGGTCCAAAACGTTGCGTGTTTTGAGCCTTTTTTCTATGTTGCGTTTGAAGAAACGTGTACAGCAAAGCATACGGAAGGTCTGCCGTCGCTCCTCGCTCATTTCTAAAAGCAATTCGTTGACGATACCTAACCCGATGTTCGAAAAGAGCATTCGAGGGTTTACCACAGAGGAAAGACTTAGGGCTTGCCCGCTGCTTTGAAATTGATTGACCGCACCCAATATCTTGGCTTTGATCTTCTTCTTCGCACGCTCACGAACTGCCGATACCATGTGTATATTGAGGAGCACCAGGAGGAAATACACGATGATGGAAAGCAGGAACATGATCATGTAATTCAATACGGGCTGTATCGGAAACCATGTGGCAATCCTGGAAAAGGAGGTTTCATTCCACTTTGTCCAGAATACCTCGAACGGCGTGCGCCTCACAGCCTGCGCAGAGGCGATGGCGCCGAAAGTATCCTTTACGATGTAATAGGATTGCTTTAGCCTTTCATGATAAACGGGCGTGTCCCACTTCTCCCACCGGTACGGCCCCATGCTTACGGAAGCCGCGCCCTGCGGGGCGATGCCTATGTAAAAAGAGTCTACCTCCTGTGGGGTTATGCCACTATTCCTATACATATCCCCGATTACATTTTTGGAGGAAGGATCCATGACGTTTAACATCAGCCAAGGGATGCGCAGTTCCACATGACCATCCCTCTCGCAAAAATCTGCGAGGGAATCATAATCTCCCGAGGCAGGGTTCGCATTGCCATAACGCAGTTTTCCGGTATCAATTGTGCGGAAAGGAATTACCGTGCCCGTCTCGGGCAGTTTCAATTCCTGGCTCAGTACCTGTGTAATCTGCGTAAATCTGCCCGTATCCGAGCTATTGCGTCCGGGTTCTTGTTTCATCATCCCGAGTTTTACTGCATACTGGTAGTAAGTTGCGTCGTAATAGGGATCTACAAGAACAGTGCTGTTCTCCTTACCGGACAGCATCACCAAATAGTCCGCACCCTTATTGAATTTGGCGCCGTTATACGTTCTGTTTCCCTGCCCCGGAACAGTATCGATGGGGATATACACGGTCTCGTTTGCAAAGTCGTTTAATTCCGCCATCAGGTAGAGGAATTTTTCATCCGATTTTACTGAAAGCCGATAGCGGCCGTTTTCGGCCACTCGATCTGCTTCTTCCCATTCGGATATATCGCCATCCACATTCACGGCTGTTGTTTTATTCCCAGGGTCGAACGAGAGCAGGCCGAAATTCTGCTCATTCGTCTGATAATCCATCCAATAAGCGCGCCTGTCCGCAAGGTCCAGGTCCATGGTGTTCCATGTGGTCTTGAACCATTCATCCTGCCACGAGAAAATCAGCGCACCCATGCACTGCTCAGAACGGATATCTCCGATGAGCGAAGATAATATCCGCCCCTGCTGTACTTCATCGATATGCCCCTGGTTGTAGCCGGACACCGTATTTTCATGCGTAATTCCCCTTGAGGCTGGGATACCCACCTCGGCGACCAGCAGCGGCATGGAATGGTGGGCGTTCAGCTCTTCGAGATACGCCCGATAAGTGTTGGCTTTACCGTCTATTAAATACTTCGTTTCATAACTGAAGAAATCGGGATAGTAGGGGTAAATGTGGTAGGATGCAAAAAAACCCGCTTCAAAATCACTCTTTGGAAGGATATGCTCAACATCCACGCTTACGATGTCCTCATTCGGGTTGGGTTCGTTTGGATGCTTTAAAGGATCGGTCGTCACCCAGTTGCAAAGCGCGACAGGCCGCTGCTCGCTATAGCGTTCGGTTTCATAGCTTATCGCAATATCCGCCGTTTCCGCCAGAAAAGTCTCAAACGGCGACGCATCCGCCGTTCGCACATATTTGCCGTCGTAACCCGTCCTTTCGGGATTGTTTTGATTCGTGCATGTCACGAAAGTCGGATTCCATTCTATACCCAGTATCCAGCCCAATACATAACCGGATACATCCGCCGTATAACTTCCCCCCGCCATTCCCGGCACTTTTTTGATCTCGGCTCTGCCGTGGATAATATCGACTGCGTTCTTTATATCTGCAGAAAAATCGTTGATGATCTTCCCGTCCTGCGCATATGCGTCTTCATATTGCGCAATGTCTGCCTCGTTCAGGTATACGCCGTGCATGAGGTACAGCGGATTCTCAGAGGTTGTATTGAATTCCTTCAGCGCCTCATAAAACTCCGGCATCTGCAGCGTATACACGCGGATCGTATTCGCGTGCATATCGCTGATGTATTGAAACCAACGCAGGTATTCTTCTTTGGTAATCGCAAATTCGCCGGGGTAGCTGCCCGGCTTGGCTGTTCCGATATTGACGCCCGCGACGAACATCTTGCTCCATCCGCGATGTCTGTCGTAAACCAAAAAATCCTTTCCCTGCGTTTTCGCTGGGTAAGAAACTCCAGTGCTGCTTTTATATTCAGAGCTGCTCTGAAACAGATATAGCTTGTTTCCAAAAAACAATATAAATAATGTTATAAAAAAAAGAACGTAACCCAAGATGACTTTTCTCAATTTGTTCTTCTCCTTAATCGTCTCAGAGCGTCTAAATTCCTTTTATCGAATGAAAATTATGAGAACTTAACAACATGTTTTTTATTTGATTTTTGCTGTTTTCGGTCTTTCACAATGATCTTCTTGAATAGACAACAATATGCGTTGTATTTGGCTAACGAAGCGCTGATGAAAGGGACCTTGTACCGTTCGGCTAATTGTTTTACATCGAGCAATTATGTTAGAAAAAGCCCCTATTTTAGGGGCCTTTTTGTGCCATTAGTATGCGAAAATCCAGCTAATAAACATGAAACGGTTCATCAAAGCCCATAAAAGCTAGATAATTAGGGAATTTTTAATCTGCTCACAGTTATTAGCTGTCAACACAACCAGAGAAAACGTATTTATACCTTATCTTATGAAAATAAGGACATGCAGCGCATAGATGAAAC
Organism: uncultured Oscillospiraceae bacterium; assembly: GCA_964440115.1. GTDB lineage: Bacteria > Bacillota > Clostridia > Christensenellales > CAG-138 > JAEWWD01. The sequence goes on from CAYTPV010000003.1 coordinate 187,492, forward strand.
CTGCAAAAACTATTACTCCGATGGAAAAAGCAGCGAACGTCAGCCATGCCAACTTTTTCATATCCATTCCCCATTCTTTGTCTTCGCATTACACCCAGCCTTTTGCCTGTACCACACTGGACTACGTTAAGCGTATAAAGTTCTATCAGAGAAAGGCCTTCAGAATCCCCCGCTGGTTCCTACCCAACATAACTCATTCATTTCCTTCACCTTATGCCGCTGAAGTCCTCCCCGTTACTCTTGCCGGCTATGAATATACAATCAAGTTCAAACAGGCTGATGGCTCCTACAGGCAACCTTCTGCACCGCCAGGAGCGGAGAAGACGGCAAGCGCGGGAAATATTCCGCGAACAGTAGGTATCCATAAGTTACCGGAATTAGAAATAATAAATCGTGCCCTACAACAAAAATCCGAAACCCTAGATGGTTTCGGATTCTCCGTTGGTATTCGGCGATTGGATTTAAACCAGCACCAGCCTTAATTGGACGCAGTGTCCTGCTTCTCTTTATAATGGTGCGCCTGCTCAAGCACCATATCCTTCACCTTCATCAGCCGTATCTGTGTGCCGCGCTCGTTTTCGTCCAGCTTCATGGTGATGTATTTAATGGTTTCGCGCATCTGCGGGATGAGCACGTATTCGAGCGCATTGACGCGTCGTCTCGTTTTTTCAATTTCAGCAGCCATCAGCTGGCAGCCGCGCTCCATTTCCGCAAGCCGTATCATATCCGGCAGGATGTCGGATAAGCTTTTGACGGCATCGTCCAGATCGCCCGAGGTAAAGCTCAGGCCGTAGGAGTATATGCTGCTTTGATCTTTGCTCCGAAAATCATAGGTGAATTTGGGGATATTCACACTCATGACATTGCGTTCCCCGGCCTGCAGCTGGATCTCCTGCCCCGGAACCAGCAAAGCGGTGTTAAGCGCCGCATCCTGCATAGCCGCGCGCGCCAGCGCAAAATTTCCGGAGGCCGCGTTGATGCCAGCTTCCACCTTTTCGCGCAGCGCCATGTTCTGACGCACCAGCTCCAGAAACTGCCGCATCAGCTCGTCACGTTTATCTTTTAGCAGCTTGTGCCCGCGCATAGCTGTCGCAAGCTTTCGCTTGAGACGCGTCAGCTCCATGCGCGTAGGGTTGATCTGCCGCTTAGCCATAAACCTTAGCCCCCGTAATACTCGTCGAGATATTCATCCTTGATGCGTTTGAGTTCGGTGCGCGGCAGTATGCGCAGCAATTTCCAACCTAGCGCGAGCGTCTGCCCGATATCGCGGTTGGCATGGTACCCCTGATTGACATACTGCTTTTCAAATTCATCTGCGAATTTGGCGTACAGCAGATCGATATCCGTCAGCGCAGCCTCGCCAAGTATGGTCATGAGCTCTTTTGCGTTCTTGCCTCGGGAATAAGCCGCAAACAGCTGGTTCATGGTATTGGCGTGGTCGGCTCGCGTTTTGCCTTGGCCGATGCCCTTATCCTTCAGACGGGAGAGGCTGGGCAGCACATCGATGGGCGGCTGTATATTCCTGCGGTACAGATCGCGTGAAAGTATAATCTGTCCTTCCGTGATGTAGCCGGTGAGGTCGGGGATGGGGTGGGTCTTGTCGTCCTCCGGCATGGTCAGTATGGGGATGAGCGTGATGGAGCCGTTCTTGCCCTTTAAACGGCCCGCTCTTTCATACAGGCTCGCAAGGTCGGTGTACATGTAGCCGGGGTAACCGCGCCGGCCGGGAACTTCTTTGCGTGCGGCGGAAACCTCGCGCAGTGCGTCCGCATAGTTGGTGATATCGGTCATAATGACCAGCACATGCATGCCTTTGTCGAACGCCAAATATTCCGCAGCCGTCAGGCCCATGCGCGGCGTGGCGATACGCTCCACCGCCGGGTCGTTTGCGAGATTGACGAACATGACGGTCCGGTCGATTGCACCCGACTCCTGAAAGGACTTCACGAAGTAGTTGGATTCTTCAAATGTGATGCCCATGGCCACGAACACCACGGCAAAGGATTCGCTTTCGCTGAGCACCTTTGCCTGGCGCGCGATTTGCGCGGCGAGCTGTGCGTGGGGAAGACCTGAGGCGGAGAATATGGGCAGCTTCTGGCCGCGCACCAGCGTGTTCAATCCGTCGATGGCGGATACGCCCGTCTGTATGAATTCCTGCGGATAATTGCGCGACGCGGGATTCATGGGCAGGCCGTTGATATCACGCCGGTATTCGGGCAGTATTTCGGGGCCATCGTCGATGGGGCGGCCCAAGCCGTCGAACACGCGGGAAAGCATATCCTCGGATACGCCCAGTTCCATGCTGCGCCCGAAAAACCGTACTTTGCTGTTTTCGAGGTTGATGCCCGTAGAGCTTTCAAACAACTGAACCAGCGCGTTGCTGCCGTCGATCTCCAGAACCTTGCAGCGGCGGCGTTCTCCGTTGGCCAACTCGATTTCACCGAGTTCGTCGTACGTTACGCCGGATACGCCATGCACCAGCATCAACGGACCGGCTACTTCCTGAATCGTTCTGTATTCTCTGGGCATTACGCATTCTCCTCCTTCAGCTTCGCGATCTGGGCGTCAATTTCCGCCTTGAGCTGACGGGTTATGTTTTCATACTCTGTCTGCATGTTGCTGACAGGCACGTATTTGAAACGGCCGATGGCCTCGCGTACGGGCAGTTTCACGAGCGCGTTGATGGATACACCCTGATCAAGCGCCGTGCGGCTTTCGTCGTAATAAGCGAGCACCAGTCCCAGCATGGTGTGCTGCTTTTCAAGCGGGGAGTAAGTATCCACCTCATGGAACGCATCCTGATGCAGGAAGTCCTCACGAATGCTGCGCGCGGCTTCGAGCTTCAGACGATCCGCGGGGGAAAGTGCGTCCATGCCGACGAGCTGCACGATTTCCTCCAGTTCGTTCTCTTCCTGCAGCAGCAGCATGATGCGGGAACGCAGCGCTGTCCAGTCGCTGTGGACATTGGTGTTGAGCCACTCGCCGACATCTTCCAGATACAGCGAATAACTGGTCAGCCAGTTGATGGCGGGGAAGTGGCGGGCATACGCAAGCTGCGCGTCCAGACTCCAGAACACTTTCACGATACGCAGGGTAGCCTGTGTAACGGGCTCAGAAATATCACCGCCCGCGGGGGAAACCGCGCCGATGACGCTCAACGCGCCCTCGCGCTTTTCGCTGCCCAGCGTGACGACACGGCCCGCGCGCTCGTAGAACTGCGCAAGGCGGCTGCCGAGATAAGCCGGGTATCCTTCTTCGCCGGGCATTTCCTCAAGCCGGCCGCTCATTTCGCGCAGCGCTTCGGCCCAGCGGGAAGTCGAGTCCGCCATGAGCGCGACGGAATAGCCCATGTCCCGGAAATACTCCGCGATGGTAATGCCCGTGTAGATAGAGGCTTCGCGTGCGGCCACCGGCATATCCGAGGTATTGGCGATGAGCACCGTGCGCTCCATCAGGCTCTTGCCTGTCTTGGGGTCTTTGAGCTCCGGGAACTCATTGAGCACGTCTGTCATTTCGTTTCCGCGCTCACCGCAGCCGATGTACACGATAATATCGGCGTCGGCCCATTTTGCAAGCTGGTGCTGCACGACCGTCTTGCCCGATCCGAAGGGACCGGGGACGGCTGCCGTGCCGCCCTTTGCGAGGGGGAACAATGCGTCGATCACGCGCTGACCCGTCACCAGAGGTTCGCTCGGGCTCAATTTGCGCCCATACGGGCGGCCGCGGCGAACGGGCCACTTTTGCATGAGCGTAAGGGAGACCTCACTCTCGTCCGCAGAGAGTACGGCTACGGTATCTTCAACCGTATATTCGCCTTCGGATATGGATTTGACAACGCCCTTTTTGCCGGGCGGCACCATCACCTTATGCAGCACGACGTCGGTTTCCTGTACGGTGCCGATCACATCGCCTTCTATAACCGTATCACCCGCTTTTACGCAGGGGGTGAAGTGCCACTTCTTGTCGCGAGAAAGGCTGGGCACTTCGACGCCGCGGATCAGGCGGTCGCCGGTACGATTGCGTATTTCATCGAGCGGACGCTGTATGCCGTCGTATATGCTAGCGATCAACCCCGGCCCCAGCTCCACGCTCATGGGAACACCGGTGGATTCAACCGGTTCCCCAGGCCCCAAACCGCTGGTCTCTTCATATACCTGAATGGAGGCGCGGTCGCCTCTGATTTCGATGATTTCCCCTATCAGGCGGCTGTTCGCCACCCTTACCACGTCGAACATATTGGCGTCGCGCATGCCCTCGGCAATAACCAACGGGCCGGCGACCTTCAGTATCGTACCCTTGCTGCTCATAATAGAGTATCACCAATCCTTCCAAGGCCGGACTCATCCGTAGTGTTAATGGTTTCCAAACAGAATATCGGAGCCTACCGCCTGCTCCACAAACTTCCTGACGCGTGCAACGCCGCGCCCCGTATTGCCCGTCGTGCCCGGTATGGGCAGTATTGCGGGCAGCGGATTGGAGCGGTAGCTTTCCGCCTCTTCGTATAAATGCTCGTACAGCGCTTCCGTGATATAGATGATGGCATACCCGCCGTCGACAAGCGCTTTGAGCTGTTTGGCCGAGTGCGCGGTATCCGACACAGGGTAAATATCCATGCCGATGGAAGCGAAGCCGTAAATGCTGTCCTTATCGCCCATAACCGCAATCTTATACATACAGCAGCCTCCATCTCTTGCGGATGACCGCATCGCCGAGGCGGTTGATTTTAGCACTAAGTATCAGCCGGACCATCGCGATCTCAATCTCTCTTGCAAGCACATACGCCGCCAGAGGTTCGATGGAGAAATACTCATATTTCTGCGGACGTATGCTTTCCATCAGGCGGTTGTCGCACCAGCATTCAAACGCTGAAAGGGAATCGCGCAAAGCGTCGATTGCTCCCGCATACTGCGTACCTTGCAGGTACTCATAAATATCCTCAAGGCCGCTTTCGGCCGCGTCTACCAAATCCTTAATAGAAAGGCTGCCGGCAGGGGCAATGGCACGTACAAGGAAATCCCGGCCCTTTCCCATGCGGCAGGCCCGAACCGCCGCCTTGATGTTGGCGGTATCCACTTTCTGCTGTGCGTAGCGCTCTAAAAGCGCTATGCCGGAACGCTTGCCTTCGGCTTCAATCGCAAGAAGCGCCGCATAGTCAATGGCCATTTCACACGCCTGACCGTTCCCTGTCTGCGTCAATATCTCGTACGCGTTTGATCCGGCCTGCGCCAGAGCGGCAGGCAGCTTTGAAAAATCATGCTGACGGACCGCAAAAAGTATATCGTCAGGCGAAATCGTCCAGGGATTTAGAAAATACTTCTCCGGCTGGTCTGAATCCTGACCTGTATACACCAGCTTGACTGCTGCTTTAAGGTTCTGAAAATCGTTTTCGCAGAACAGCACGTTGAGCGGGGCCATATCCCCAAGCAGCTCACGAATCAGCGAATAGGTCTTTTCCCGTTCCTGTTTCATGAGCGCGTCAGCATCGTCGATTGCCTGATCTTTTGAGCCCCAGCCCTTTTCCGAAAGCTGACGATAACACGCATTGACATCTTGTGCAGATAGCAGCAGATCGAGGTCCTGTGCGTTTAGTAGATTACCTTCCTGGCCGTGTATACGGGTAACCGCATAGATATACTCGTTTTTCAATCGGCCGCCTCCCTCCTGCGCACGAAACGTACTTCCTTAAGAAAACAGGATTTCGCGCGCTTTATCGGTCAATTCATCCCAACGGGCGTTGAATACTGCCCGGAAGGTGCAATTTTGCTCAATATCTCCGTATTTCAATATAAATCCGCCATCAATCGGGGATAACGCCTGGGACACATTAAGCGTGACGCCCTTGGGCAGCTGACGATTTAGCCGCTCCTCAAAGTCCTTGGGGCAGCGCGCAATATCCTTTTCTGAAAGCAGCAGCTGACCATTCTGCGGTTCCGCGAACGCCGCGGCCATTTTGAGGAGCAGTTCAAAATATGCCTCATCCGGCAGTGTGTAAAGCTCGCTGAGCGCCTGTTCCATCGTCTGCGTCAGCAGTTCCTGTTTTGCTTCAAGCAGCTTCCTACGGCGCTGCAGTTCGAGCGCAGAAATACCTGCGCGTTCGATATCCTCCGCCTGTCGTTTGGCGGAATCTTCGATTTGAGCGCATTGCGCATCGATTTTGGCTTTTTCGTCGGCAAGCATACCGGCAGCATCCGCTTTGGCCTTGTCTACAATCGACTTGGCCTCGCCGAGCGCTTCCTCGCGGATGGAAGCCACGATTTTCTCAAGACCTGTCATCAGCGGGACCCCCTAGACAGCGAGATTGGATACGCTCATAACAGCCAGCAGGCTGACCAGCAACGCCAGTATTGCATAGGTTTCAACCATCGCGGGGAATATCATGGCTTTACCGAATTGTTCAGGCTTTTTTGCTACCAGATTGATACTTGCAACGGAAGCCTTCGCCTGAGAGATGGCGGAATGCCAGCCCGCAAACGCGATGGGCATGCAGGCGCCAAAGTAGCAAAGCCCTTTGATAATGCTGATATCGGGCGTGCCGCCCAGCAGGCCGGTGTTGATCATGGTAACAAACGCGATCAGCAATCCGTAAATACCCTGTGTGCCCGGCAAAAGCTGCAGCACCAGAACCTTACCAAATTTGCTTGGATCTTCCGTAACGACGGCTGCCGCGGCCTGACCGGCAAGACCGACACCCATGGCCGATCCGATACCGGGCAAAAGCGCGGCCAAAGCTATTCCAAATACTGCGATGACAATACCAAGTTCAGACATTTCCTTCGTCCTCCTCAACGATACGATAGTGTTTTGTATGCATCCCAAAGGGCAGGAATTTGCGTCCGCCGCCCTCGTAGAACTTACTGAAAAATTCAACGTACTCCAACCTGTTGGAGTGCACATAAGCGCCGAGTATGTTAATTCCTATGTTCAGCACATGACCCACTAAAAATGCGAACAGGAATACAAGTACGCCCAGTATGCTTTTACCGGCCAAAGCGCCAAGAGAATTGAATACCGAGGCGATAACGCCTGTCGCAAGCCCCAGAGCGAGAAGGCGGGAATAAGAAAGGATATCGCTGATCCAGCCGGCCAGCACATTATAGAGCGCATATGCGCCTTTGAGTATGCGCTTAAACCAACTTCTGCTTTCCCGTCCACCGGTGAGCAGTACGCCGAACATGCAGACCACTGCAATGATCATGAGAATATTTACAGTCGCGGCGCTGAGCGTAAGCTTGAAACCTGCCATGGTTACGAACATATCGCTGCCCATCAATACGGGAAGCATGCACAGCAGTATGGCAAGCGGGAACACAACATCATAGACGATATCGAGATAGGCTCTGCTTCTGAAAAGATTGAGCGCTTTCATGATATAGCCCGTCGTCAGGTGTACAACGCCAATCCCCAGGCAGAACACGAGCAGGAGCATGGGATTATCCAGCGGCGCAAACCAAAGCGGCGGTATTGTAACTTCATGTCCGAAAAACGTTTTGGATATGATTGCAATGGCATCGCCGAAATAGCTTGAGAAAACGACGCCCCAGAACATGGTGGATATGCCGCACCAGAAAAACATGCTCAGATTTCGTTTCCAGTTGGACTCCATATTCTTGTAAAGCAGCAGTGCAATTCCGCAGAACGCCGCCACAATAAGACCATACCCTGTGTCGGAAAACATGAGCCCGAACATTAAGTAATAGAAAATACTCATGACAGGCGTAGGGTCGATTTCTTTGGGGTTGGGCAGACTGTAGCTTTCTATTACCGATTCAAGAGGCGCCGCAAACTTGCTGTTGCGAAGCTTTACCGGGGTATTCTCATCGTCACCGGCAGGCTCGGTATAAACAGCGCAGCCAAAGCGTTCTTCCATCTCATGCTGCAGCCGTTCGGTATCTTCCGCAGCGATATATCCGTTGAGCACAAATGTATGCTTGGATTGCAGAAGATGCTCAATCGCCTCGTATTTCTCATCCCGCATTCGCATGTGGTCTTCAAGGAAGCGGAAGTCTTCGCGCATTCCTTCATAGCCCCGGATTTCCTTCTCCGCCTGATCGATGACAGCCTGCGCGTCCTGCTTTTGCTGGCGGATAAGTTCCTTTTTCTCCAGCGGCATGTGATGACTGGAGCTTACAGGCGCGGAAAAACCGATCGCCCGCAGCGCAGCTTCCGCCTTTGGCGCATCAGCCTTCAGAACGACAAGATAGAAGCAAGTCTGTATTTTACTGCTGGATACGATTTGGGCATGAAACACTTCAAGCTCGGGAGAAGTACCCGCAAGCACTTCCAGCAGCCCTGAAAGAGTATACTCGCCTTCGACAGAACCGATATAAACAGAAGTGTTTTTTGTGCCTCTGAATGTCTGCGGAACGGGCAGATTCATCCATGGCAGCAGCGCTTCTTCCTGCGCATCCAGCCTGAGAATTTCCGCTTTGGCTTCCTCAACGTTTCTATCCAATTGCAGAATGCGATGCGCAGTCTGCAGTACGTCGTCCTTGCGGCGATAGAAATCTTCGCTTTGTGCAACGGTAGAGGGTTTCCTGCCCTTTAGGAATTCAAGCATGGGTTTCTTTTCAGGGCAGTATTTATCCAGTGCAATCGAGCAGTCAGCAGCCGTTGAACAGCTTTTATTCAGTGTTGCGCATATGGATGCGGTAGCTTCCCGTGTAAATACATCGTCAGAACTTTTGGTCGTATCGATTTCCACGCAGCCTTGACGCTGCAGGTATTCCAGTATCCGTTTTCGGTCCTTTTTTACTGCGCAAATGCAGATTTTGTTCATTTGCAGCACTGCCATTGACCAGCCATCGCCCCTTTCGAAGAAATCTGTCTGAAGCCCTATACCAAAGCTTCGATTACAGCCGCAACCGCCTGTTTCTGCCTGTCACCCGCCAGAAGGCGCAAAGACTGCAGTTCCTGCTCCAACGCGGCCTCCGCGTCGCGCAGGGCCAGATGGCTCTTATCGCGAGCAGCACTGATCATCTGCTCCGCGGCCGCTTTTGCAGCAGATTCGTTATCCTTTTCAATACGGGCCGCTTCGAGTTTCGCGTCCTGTGCAATACGCTTGCTTTCCATGGCGGCATCGCGTAAAATCTTTTCCGCTTCGATCTCCGCTTCACGGATTACATCTATAGGATTGTCAGCCATCGTCCACCTCAAGTATCACGTTATATTGATTGACAAGTTTTCAGTCTTATCGTTTTCCAAATCGCAGGTTTTATTATTGAAAACAAGCAATACAAGCCGAGCGGCAATGCATCCTCCTCGGTTAAGAAAACCTTCATTTTGTCATCATTGATATCATTGCCTGGCATACCTATGCTTTTTGAAAGTACTATACTATGAAAGATAAGTCAATAGCTTTCAGTTTTGACACATTTTACGGCTTGTCAATTCTTAATTCAGTAAATGTGCAGTAACTACCTGATTTTGATCTCCATAATAAGTATAAATTTTAGGGTACAAAAAAACCGCCTTATTCAAGCGGTTTCTCGTGGTCGGGGCGACTGGATTTGAACCAGCGGCCTTTTGGTCCCGAATTATAAAATAGTCTTTTCGTAACCTTTGACAACCTGCAAAACAGTCAGGTAAATAGGCATTTCCCCCGCCATGCCTTTTATATCTTCCTGCTATCTAGCGCACGTTTTTATATCTTTGTGCGCCAAATGTGCGCCAAGAAAACGGCTCGATTACGTGTCTCGCGCGGGCGTTATGTACCAACTACTCAAAGTATAAAGTAACATTCATATTGTCGTTATACGGCATAGCATTTATATAATAACCTTCGCCTTCGACCGACATCTCGCCTGCATCGCTATACGCTTTAATAAGTGCAGAACTGGCCTTTATCCCATCAACGCCATCAATAATATCGTTTGACACCCAAACATCAATCAACGTTTTCATAAAGTCGCTTACGGCCTGTGTTCGCAAGTCACTTATGCTTTTCATTTGCGCTTTCTCTTGCTCCGAGTACTTTCGCTCATCCCATCGATCTTTCCGCTTTATTTCTTCCCCCCAAGATTCATCCGACGGATTATAAGTTTTCAGAAGTCTATCCTCTGCGAATGTATCAGCGTACTGAATAGAAAACTCGATCGACTCTATGTTTTCCTTGTCTAACGCAAAATACAGCCTCACAATAAGGTTAGACTTATTAGTAAATCGCACGTCGGCCCTATCACCGTCCTTGAGATACTCTAATGTATTGTCCGACGGCATTGACTCTAAGAATTTCTTGTAAGACAGCATGAGCGGCATGGCAGTTGTGGGCGAAGTCGGTTCCTGCGTTGCAGCGGCTGGTACTGGCAAGGATGCTGTTGCCGCTCGATTAGTAACGACAACCGCATACACAGAAGCAATGAGCGCAATAGCACACATAATAACAAGGAGCGGTGACAGTGTACTTGCCCGTTTCCCGCAGACAGAACACTTCCCGCGTTCATCTATTTCAGCCCCACATGATTTACAATACATGATGCCTCCATACATGCTTTGTTTTTTAGCCTATTTTACCATGAATTATTCAAGAATTGACAAAATTGTTTGTAGGACAAGATGACGAACCTAACACGTTACTTAATAGACCTGCGTGGACAATAATTTAACGCGCTTTTTATATCTTTGTACGCGAGATGCCCAAGAGATTCCGGCAATTCGGGCACCCTTGCCAATCTTCGCGCGCGTGACGATGTTGCGGATACAAGTATATGAATATAAAGGACATCTTTCAACATTCCCGTCCATATATCCTAATCAACATGTTACGTGCTACATTTACAATTTGTTACATATTGTGATTGTGCTTCCATAGTTTGGGACGTATAATTGATATACAAAGATTCCCCAACCTTTGTTCGATGAATACTCGAAGCACACCATCCCTGCATTAGGCAAATGAAGCTCAATTAGGCAAGCTTATAGCAACAATGCGCAATTTGGCTATCTGCTGATTTTGGCTGATGGGTGGTATTGCTGGTAAGTATTGGTCATATCCTCTATCACTTTGACGCTCTTACAACCAACATTGAATAACTCCTCGCAGGATGGACGGGCAGCTTAAGAGAAAACCAGAGTCTTAGAGATAAGGCTCAATATATCCTCGATTGCAGACTGTATGGGAATATTCTCAGAAAAACTCTTGTCTCGCGCAACAACTTCCACAGTCTCTGCTTTCAAGTTTCTGGGGCTCACAACAACTCGAATAGGAACACCAAGCAAATCAGCATCCGAGAACATTACTCCGGCACGAACCTTACGGTCATCATAAATGACCTCAACGCCTTTGCTTTGCAGTTCGCTATACAGTCTATCAGCATAAGCCTTAACTTCGGCATCATCAGAGCGGACTGCACACAAATGCACTTGCCACGGAGCAACCGATATAGGCCAGATGGGGCCGTACTCATCGTGATGCGCCTCACAAATGGCGGCAGCAAGTCTGCCAACACCAATGCCATAGCATCCCATAATCGGATATCGCGTTTCCCCGTTACTATCAATGTAGGTCATATTCATAGACTTGGTGTACTTGGTTCCCAACTGAAAAATATTGCCGACTTCAATACCACGAGAAACCGTAATAGCAGGCTTTCCGCAATGAGGGCAAATACCACCCTGCTGTATTTTGGCAAAATCATGGTACTCTGCACCCGCAACATCACGTTCCATGTCCAGACCAGTATAGTGATACTCACTTACATTTGCACCGCAAGAAAGGTTATTTCGTCCCTCAAGGGAACGGTCATACAGGATAACAAAATTGCCCTTCAAAATTATAGGACCAATATATCCTGCATTAAGACCACTTTCGTCCGTAATGACTGCCGGGTGAATGTCATAACCCAAATAGTTCGTGAGTTTGGTTTCATTGGCTTCCAGATCGCCACGAATGAACAAAACGATATAGGCATCATCGGAATTGCGCTGGAAAACCACTGCCTTGCAGGAAGTCTTTTCCTCGCAGCCAAGGAACTTGCACACCTCGTCAATGGTATGGATGCTTGGCGTGTGTACCATGGTCAGATCAGCAGATGCGGCATCTCTTTGCTTTTCGATGATGTTTTCGGCAGCTTCCATATTAGCCCTGTAATCACATTCCTCGCAAATGGCAATTGAGTCCTCGCCAATGGGTGTTAAGAGCATAAATTCGTGTGAAATACTGCCGCCCATCATGCCGGAATCCGATGCTACGGAAACGACCTCCGGCAGACCGACCCTTGCGTAGATGCGTTCATAGGCTTTATGGCACTTATCGTAATAGGCTTCCAAATCTTCCTGTCTCATGTGGAAAGAATAGGCATCCTTCATGGTGAACTCACGAACACGGATCAGCCCGGCTCTAGGTCTGGCCTCGTCTCGGAATTTGGTCTGAATCTGATAAACCATGAAGGGGTACTTTAAATAACTTTGCCCGTAGTCACGGACAAGCTGAACGGCAGCTTCTTCATGAGTCATTCCAAGGACAAGAGGACTGTTGTTTCGGTCTTTGAAGCGTGCCATCTCTTTGCCAATGCTTTCATATCTGCCGGACTCCTGCCATAGAGATGCTGGCATAACAACAGGGAATTGTACTTCCTGTCCGTCAATTGCTTCCATTTCTTCACGCAATATTTGCTCGATCTTTCTTGTTACCCTTTTCAACGGCAGATAGGATGAAAAAATGCCGTTTGCCACATACTTCAAATAACCGCCACGCACCATAAAAGCATGGCTGTCAATGATACAATCTGACGGTCTTTCTCGAAAACGATCTCCAACAAGTTTTTCTAATTTCATAAAGAATACCTCCGTTTTTTTGTTTTGAACACAAAAAAGCCCTAAGCTAACATTACATCAGCTTAGGGCGAACTATAATCAAGTCCGTGGTACCACCTAAATTCGGAGAAAATCCGCACTTTCTGGCACAGGGTAAGAGTTCCAATGCCGTATCTCTGTAACGGGAGAACCCGGTGAAGCTTATTAAGAATTTTTCAGTTCACAGCTCAAAGATGGGTTGGGCATCTTTTCAATAAAGGCTTGCACCGACCGCCTTCTCTCTGTAAATCCAAGATGCTTACTATTTCTCATCATAGCATTTTTATGTTCAATATTAATTATATCCTATAAGTGCAGATAAGGCGATAGAGAAATTACATATTTTGCGGATTTTTAAGAACCCAACTTTCGTCCTGTTTTCTTCCGGACCATTATTTCGCCATGCTCATCATGGCCAGATACAGTATCTCAAATCAGTTTGAGTACTTTGGAGAGGTATTTGAAATAAGCTGAGAAATTCGGCCACTTGTCACGCCATAACGCCACAATTTTCGGGTATGGATTGGCGACAGTAAACTGTACAGAAAAGATAAGGTAAAGGTATTCTTACAAAGACAAAAAACGAGCAATTTGTCGAGTAGCGTGACTTCCCATTATGTTTAGAACCTAAAAGCATCCGAAATTCAAACCTGATTATTCCGCTTGCATGGACAATTAGAAGCCAAAAAGGGAGGAGTACGATCAGTGACTTCTGTATCTCGCCGTTTAGGGCACAATGATATATCTACCACGCTTAATATTTATTCCCATGCTATCAATAGGGCCGATGAACGCGCAACCGAGTGCATTGCTGATGTACTCTTTAATTAAAAATGCACGTTGAATACCTGCTTGTAAAGCAAAAATACCGCCATTTTTTCGGGTTGTGCGATAAATGTGCGCCAAATCGCGTTTTTCAGCGAAGTCCCATGATATAGCAAAAGCCCGCAAACTCAGTGTTTGCGGGCTTTTCCCGGTGGTCGGGGCGACTGGATTTGAACCAGCGGCCTTTTGGTCCCGAACCAAACGCGCTACCAAGCTGCGCTACGCCCCGATAAAAACATGGAGCCAACGAGGGGACTCGGACCCCTGACCTGCTGATTACGAATCAGCTGCTCTACCAGCTGAGCTACGTTGGCAACTACTGTCCTTCGATACCCGGACCTAATACATTATAGGGAAGTGCGTCACTTTCGTCAAGCCTTTTCTTGCTGGACATTTTTGTTTATATCAGTCAGCAGTCAGCGTACTATTCGCCATTCGAACAACACAATGCGCAATTTGTGTTTACTTTCTTAACACCGCCCAGTATACTCAACTTAGCTTATTCAAATGACGATATGAAATATATACAGCAATATTCGTCTTTACCTGGCCGAAACGAGGAAGCTTCATGGGCTGGAATTTCACCCCGGAAATTGTCGCTATGAGTGTTTTAGCGGCACTCCTGATATTCCATCACAAAATCATTTACGTACGCACGCACAGGGATGTCCTGTTTGTGCGCTGTATCTGGACAGCAATCATTTCTTCTTTTATCAATATCCTTTCCGTGCTCACCATACTCAACGCCCCAAGACTGCCCGGCGTTCTGAATTATATCATAAACGATCTTTTCTTTCTGGTTACGCCGTTTATTGTGGTAACGTTTGCCGAATACTGGCTGCATATCGTATATGAGGATATGCCGGGCGAGCCCTATTACCGTTTCGCCCGCTACTATGTCTATACGTTCGCAGGAATCATCATCTTGATGACGATTGCGAACCATTTCACGCCTCTTTTGTATTACTTCGACCAAAACATGCAGTATGTACGGGGCCCCGCAGAACTCATACCCCTGTACTTGATACTTTCCTGCATTGTGGTGGGAGTCATTGGCCTTCTGCGGGTACGCAACAGCGTACCGAAATCCATTTTGGCAGCGCTATCGGCAGTCCCCATCGTAATGGCAGCATTTATCGGACTGCAGCAGCTCCTCCCCGGTACGCAGCTGCAGGGCACTACGCTCATGATGGGAGTGCTGCTGCTGTACCTGAGCTTTCACAGCAATACGGTTGCTTACGATAAGCTCACGGACTGCTTCAATAAGGATTCATTTTACCTTGCGCTCAGACGCAGTTACCCGAATATGCCCCCGCGGGCATTCCTTATGGTCACGGTGAGCAACTATTCCGTCATACGCAACGAATACGGCCAGCAGATGATAGACGAGCTCATACGCTCGGTTGCGACCTATTTGCGGCAGGTATACGGGCAGACGCATACTTATCGCATCGGAGAAGATACCTTTGTATGTGCGCTCACCGACCACGTGGGCATACGAGGCATGGAAGAAACGTATACGCATCTCAACGCAGACTGGCTTGTAGACGGCGTACTGTGCCGCGTGGATTGCGTCATGGCCTACTATGATACGTCCCGCCTGCAGACATACTCCCCTGAAATACTTTCTTATCTGAAATACGCGATTTATAAAGCGGCAAGTACCGGCAACCGGGGCGTTATCCCCTGTTCCGAGGAGCTTCTCTCTGAATACGATATGGAAAAACGCATTGCAGCGCAGCTCAAGGACGCAATCAAGAACAATGCGTTTTCACTGTATTTTGAACCAATCTGCAAAATCGTGGGCGAACGCATCGTCATCATCGGTGCGGATTGCGGCATCGGCTTTTCGTTTGTAAAAACAGAGCAGTATCCACACGAACTGATATATGCCGTCGCGGAGCGGTATAACTTGCTCAGCCCCATCAACGAATTGCTGCTGCAGCGCGCGAGCGCGTTTCAGCACCGCCTGAAGACGATCGGCTATGGGGATATCCTTTTGTTCTGCGACATCACACAAACGCAGCTTCGATCAGAGAACACGCTTACGCGCGTAAGAAATATCATTGAAGACGCCCACGCGGACCCAAGCCGTATCAAGCTGCAGCTGGGCGGCCAGCCCGTTTCCATAGGGCTGCGCGTTCGCGAGAACCTGGAGCTTCTGCATCACAACGGCATCGGCGTTTGCCTCAAGGATACCGGCCGCAGCGATCTGGACGATCTTCTGACGACGCCTTTCTCTTATGTGAAACTGGACGAGGCCGCATTGTTCGCGATGGGTCTCAGTTCGCGGCTTAACGCGTTCTTCAGGCTGGTACTCTCGTTCTTTTCCCAGTTTGATACCACCGTGATTGCCCGCAATGTCATCTCAGCGGAGCATATTCTTTACCTCGACTCGCACGGCATACAATACGTGCAGGGCTCCGGCGTATTGCCGCCCATGCTGGAAGATGAATTCATCGCGCACCTGAACGCGCAGAAAGAAGCATTGCTCAGATAGAGGGAATCCTCTTTTATACATGGATAAGGGGGTCAGCGGCGGGCTGACCCCCTTATCCATATAGGGAGGCTTTATTGCTGTTTTGGCATTACGCGCCGATCATGCTCATAATGGCCTGCTTGGGTTTTACGCCGATGGATTTTCCGACCAGCTGCCCATCTTTGAACAATACGAGAGTGGGGATGCTCATCACGCCAAACTGCGCAGCGAGCTGGGGTTCCTCGTCAACATTGATTTTGCCTACCTTCAGAGCGCCTGCCTGCTCATCTGCGATCTGCTCGACGATGGGGGCAATCATGCGGCAGGGACCGCACCAGCTGGCCCAGAAATCGATCAGTACAGGCTGAGAAGATTCAAGAACTTCTTTTTTGAAGTTATTCTGCGTTATTGTGATAGCGGACATTGTAGCATCCTCCATTCGGTTTCTTGTAAGCACAGTATACCGAAATACTACGGTCCATTCCGTGACTATGTTACAAGAATTGAAAAAAAGGCCGGAAATGCCCGTCCTTTTTAACTTAACTCATTTTGTTCCTATCGGCGAAACTACTGCGCGAGCGCGTTTAACCGTTTGCGCGAAGTCAGTTCAATCTCCCCGCGCGATAGCCGCACGAGGCCTTCTGATTGAAAATACTTAAGCATGCGCGTGACCACCTCGCGCGCCGTGCCCAGATGATGTGCAATTCGCTCGTGGGTGACGCGCAATGTGTCGCTGCCTTCTATTCCGCTTTCATCGAGCAGGAATGTCGCAAGCCGCGAATCAAAGCTTTTGAACAGTATTTGATCCATCAGCCACATGACGTCAGAAAACCGGGATGCCATCAGCTCGTTGGTATAATTGGCGACAGGCGCGGATGTTTTCATAAGCTGCTGGTAGGCTGAAACGGGCAGCACCCACAGCCGCGTCTCTTTTTCGGCTTCGATCCAGATATCGAACTGTATGCTGTTGAGCATGCAGGAGGCTGAAAACAGGCACATATCCCTGTCGAACAGGCGATAAAGCGTGACCTCCTTGCCCTCATCCGAAAGTATGTAGGCACGAAGCTGCCCGGATTCGATGAGGAATAGACCCACACAATCCGCAGAGCCGTTCTGCAGTATGGAGCCTTCCTGCACAACGCGCAGAGTAGCCGCATTTTGAAGCAGTTCCTGCTGGTGTGCGTCCAGCTCGTTCCATACGGGAAACAGCGCCGAAACGCCTGATGCACGCGGCGGCATAGCACCCCTCCTCAAAACGATTTTCCCAACTGCCTGAAATAGTCCGAACACTTTCATCTTATATGCGGCAGGGAGGTATGTCAATGCACGCAGCATGTGTAGGGATTACACCATGAAGCAAAAGGCTCGGGCGAGCAGCCGAGAACTATTCTTTGGGCAGCGTGACCGTGAACACACTTCCCTTTTCGCCGCTTTGGGCGCGTACCGTGCCGCCGTGGGCTGTGACGATGGATTTAACGATGGCGAGCCCTATGCCCGCGCCGCCCGTTTTACGCGCGCGGGATTGATCCGTCCGGTAAAAGCGTTCGAAAATCAGCTCCAGCTCGTCTTTGGGTATTCCTATACCGTCGTCCTCCATGACGATGACGCCAGACTCCGGTTCATCCTTTACAAGAATACGGATATGCCCGTTTTCCTGCGTATATTTGATTGCATTGGATAACAGGTTGGCAATCACTTGCCGCAGCCTGTCCGGATCTGCCTGTATGACGGTGGAGTTCCCCGCAATCTGCAGCGATAATCTCTTTTTCTTCCACTCTGCTTCCTGCGCCGTCGATACCGAGCGAACAAGCTCCAGAAGATCCGTCGGCACTTTTCTAAGCGGGGCGGGTTCGCCTTCTATTTTCGCAAGGCTGCCAAGATCCTCCGCCAGCGTATTGAGCCGCAATATTTCTTCATGGCAGCTTTTCAGACGTTCCGGCGTTGGCTCCCATATGCCCTCCATCATGGCTTCCAAATGCGCGCCTACCGTAGTCAGCGGCGTTCGCAGTTCGTGCGAAACATCCGCCGTAAGACGTTTTCTGAGTCGTTCCTGCTCGCCAAGTGCGTCCGCAAGGGCATTGATGGCATGCACCAGATCGTTCAGTTCCCGCGTTTTGGTATCGCTTTCAAACCGTATTTCGTAATTTCCGCGCGCGATTTCCTTTGCGATGCCCGCGGTTTTGGTGATAGGCCGCGATATCCTGCGCGCAAGCAGGAATCCAACCACGACGGAACACGCAAGCGCGAATGCGCCGATATACAACAGCACGGAATTCAAGGCGCTCTGAAACCGGTATTCGCTTTCCCCGAAGAAATAAGGTCCGTAATAGGTAATGGAAACAGCGCCGACTTTTTCATTATTGCTGGCAATATCGTATGTATGCGATACAAAGCCGCCCGCGCTTTTGATGGTTTTCATGCGGACCGTGATTTCATCCATAATTTCTGCGCAAAGCGTCATATCGTGGTGCTCGGCGTCCCAACGCATATTCCCCGCCGCGTCATAAATTTTGAGTATGTAGCCATCGTAGAGCGAATACATGCCGAGCGTGTGCAGATAATTGTCCGACCAGCCCTTGAGCGTCTTATCATACTGGCTCTCGAGGTCATGCACGATTTCACGGCTTCTTATAGCCCCCTGTTCGGTGAAATACGCCGCGAACTGCCTGTTGACGGATACGTTGGCGAGCACGCTGATAAGAACCACCGTCAGCATGCACACAAGCAGTATGGAAAGCGTCAGCTGCGAACGCAGGCGCATTTACTCACCCCCGAACTTGTACCCAAGACCATGCACCGTAAGAATATAGGCAGGATTTTTCGGATCGTCCTCTATCTTCTGACGCAGGTTTTTGATGTGGCTGTCCACCGCCCTGTCGTACCCGTCGAATTCTTCCCCCAGCGCGAGCGCAATGAGTTCCGCCCGCGTAAATACCTTCCCGGCATATTTGATGAGCGCGGAAAGTATGTTCAGTTCCGTAGGCGTAAGCGAGACAATCTCTCCGTTTTTTCGGATGGTATTGGTTTCAAAATCCACGATCAGGTCGCCGCCGTTGTAGGAATTGCGCACGCTCAATGGCACCAAATCATCCTGCGAGCGCCGAAGTACCGCTTCCACGCGCGCACAAAGCTCCTTGAGGCGAAACGGCTTTGTGATATAATCGTCCGCACCCAAGCCAAGGCCAATCAGCAGGTCGTTTTCCTCCGCCTTTGCGGTGAGCATGATGACGGGTACGCGGGATTGTTTGCGGATTGTTTTGATGACTTCCTCGCCGGATATATCCGGCAGCATGATATCCAGCAATATGAGCGATATATTACGAGTCCGAAATACATCCAGCGCTTCTCTGCCGGTTTTGGCACAGACCACATGAAACCCTCTGTTTTCAAGCAGGGAGCTTACCACATCGAGTATCTTTTCCTCATCGTCCACCGCAAGTATGGTTTTGTTTGCCGTCATGATCAGCCGCCCCTCTCGAACGCCCGTTGATAAGAATACAAGGAAAGGGGAAGCGCCGTGTGCGATTCCCCTTGTTTTTGTTTATTCTACTACATCGTAGCCCTGATCTTCAATCTCGGCTTTGATCTGTTTGAGGGACACCTGTTCATCATGTTCTACCGTTACGGTCTTCCCCTTTAAGTCCACCGCTACGTCGGAGACACCGCTTAAAGCACCTACCGCGTTTTTGACCGCCCGCACGCAATGCTCGCAGGACATGCCTTCCACTTTAATAATTGTTTTTTCCATATTGCACCTCCGCTTATTTTACAAGGTCATAAGGTTTCAGGAACTTCCAAACCTGCGTTGGTTTCCCATTTTCCTCAATAGAAACCTGTGTATACACCCAGCCCTCAACCTTTGCCGGGTCAACCCCGGCAGCGATGAGCGGCTCCGGATTCAATACGAATACAATGTCTTTATCCTGATTGCTGTTGTCGTAGCCATTGATTTTCATATCTTTGGCCCACTCAAACATATTGCCGTCGCCCAGCTTCACGCCGTAATGGTCAAGTGTTGTATGGTAGTTGATGGAGTCACGGTATTTGCTGACGATCATTTCATAGGCCGTAAGCGCGGTGGAAGTTCCGCTGACCTTATCATTGCCGCCCATTTTTTTGCCTACCATCAGCATTTTGCTGCCCATACCGCCCATTGTGTCGCCTTCATAATAAGCGTAGTTTTCAGGCAGTTTTGCGGGGTCGAGTCCCGCGTCTAAAAACGGCTGTGCGTCAAATTCCAGCATGACATCGTGCAAGGGGGATTTGCTGTAATCCGCACTATAGATAAAGCGAACCGAGTCATCCGGGGCCGAAATCGACCAACCGGCGTTCACTTCATCAGCCTTCACCTTGTCGGGGATGGCTTTCATTACCGCTTCTAAAGAGGTAATGGAGGTTTTCCCCACAACGTCGAGGGAGGAACAGGCGGCAAGCGTTACCGCAAGGGCGAGCAACGCGGCGACCGCCGCGATCAGTTTCAATTTTTTCATGGTTATGCACCTTTCCTTTCCTGGCTTGTCGCTTTAAATCGTTTTAAACGCAGCGCGTTTGTCAAAACCGAAACGGAGCTTAGGCTCATGGCCGCTGCAGCGAATATGGGGTTGAGCAGAGGTCCGCCAAACAAGTGGAGTACGCCCGCCGCAATCGGGATGCCGATTACGTTGTAACCGAACGCCCAAAAGAGGTTTTGCTTGATATTGCGGATGGTCTTTTTGCTCAAATCAATTGCTGTAGGCACATCGGTGAGTTGACTGCGCATGAGCACGATATCCGCACTTTCCATGGCAACGTCCGTGCCGGAGCCAATCGCGATGCCGATATCCGCCTGTGCTAGAGCAGGAGCGTCGTTGATGCCGTCGCCAACCATTGCAACCTTGCGGCCTTCCGTCTGCAGTTTCTTGACTTCATTGGATTTATCCTGCGGAAGGACCTCAGCGAGTACGCGGTCAATGCCCACCTGTTTGGCGATTGCGTCTGCCGTTCTGCGGTTATCGCCGGTAATCATAACCACTTCAATACCCATTTTGTGCAGACTTTCAATGGCCGCCTTGCTTGTTGCTTTCACCACGTCAGCCACAGCCACAATACCGGCCAGTTTTCCATCAATGGCGATATACATGGGCGTTTTGCCTTCGCTCGCGAGCCGGTCGGAGTCGGCTTCCAAACTTGTCAGAGTGATACCGCGCTCATCCATGAGCTTACGGTTGCCGGCCAAAACCGTCCTGCCGTTCATGACCGCCTCAATGCCGCGCCCGGTGATGGAGTTGAAGCTATCGACCTTCAAAAGTTCCAATCCTTTGTCTTGCGCTCCATGCACAATCGCCTGGCCCAGCGGGTGCTCGGAGCCCTTTTCTGCAGAAGCGGCGATTTGCAGGAGGCTGTCGGATGAACCCTCGGTCGCCAATACATCCGTTACGGTGGGCTTCCCTTCGGTTATTGTACCGGTTTTGTCAAATACGATCGTGTTGATTTTGTGGGCGGTTTCCAGCGCCTCGCCGCCTTTAATGAGTATTCCGTTTTCCGCGCCTTTGCCCGTTCCCACCATGATGGCGGTGGGCGTCGCCAAACCAAGAGCGCACGGGCAGGCGATGACCAGGACTGAGATAAAAATGGTGATGGCGAATTTTACGTCCCCGCCAGTTCCGATCAGCCAAGCGATACCGGCAAACAGCGCGATCGCACACACGATGGGAACGAATACGCCGGAAACCTTGTCGGCCATTGCTGCGATAGGCGCTTTTGACCCCTGCGCATCTTCCACCAGCTTGATGATCTGCGCGAGCGCCGTATCGCTGCCTATTTTCTCGGCCCGGAACTGAATGACGCCGGTGGTGTTGAGCGAGGCCGCGTATACGGCGTCCCCCGGATTTTTATCGACCGGCATGCTCTCACCCGTCAGCATGGATTCGTCAATTGCGGTATGTCCATCGATTACCGAGCCGTCCACCGGTATTTTCGCACCGGGTTTCACCACGATGATGTCGCCGATTTCAACTTCTTCAATGGGAATTTCTTTTTCCACGCCGTCGAGTATGACAATCGCCGTCTTGGGCGCAAGCCCCATGAGTTTCTTGATGGCCTCGCTGGTTTTGCCTTTTGAAACGGCTTCGAGCGACTTGCCCAGCAGTATCAGTGTGATGATGATGCCCGCCGTTTCAAAGTACAGTGCATCCACATACTTGAAGTAGCCGTTTGCGATTTGCCATGTGTTGTACAGGCTGTACAGCACGGCAGCGGTTGTGCCGATGGCGATCAGGGAATCCATGTTCGGGCTGCGCTGCCAAAGCAATTTGTAGCCAATGGTATAGAACTTGTAACCCACCCCGATGACCGGAAGAACCAGCAGTATTTCCACCAGCGCATATATGAGGGAGTAGTTCATCGGGTCAAGCCCGGCGGGGTAGGGCAGCCGAATTCCGTACTTGGTGAGCATGGGAACCATTGCGATATACAGCAGCGGCAAAGAGAACACGGCGGAAACAATGAACTTTGTCCAAAGTGTCTTGATTTCCTTTTGCTTGCGCTTTCTATCCTCATCTGCTGCGTCCGCTTTGTTGATTTGCAGCGCCTGATAGCCTGCCTTTTCGATGACCTGCTTGATGGCGGATACGCGCACACGCCGCGGATCATACGTGACGGTCGCTTTTTCTGTTGCTATGTTGACCGAAGCGCTGACGACGCCGTCGAGCTTCTTGATAGCCTTTTCCACACGCTGCGAACAGGCCGCGCAGGTCATGCCGCCGATGGGGATGGTGACATTCGCGTTTTCGGTCTTTTCTTCTGCGCCGTAGCCGATCTTTGCGACGGCCTCCGTAATGGTTTGGGCCTGCAGCGCAGTTTCATCGTATTCCACAAACAGCTTCTCGGTGGCGAGGTTGACGTTTGCTTCCTTCATGCCGGGCAGCTTGCGCACAATGCGCTCTACACGCTGTGCACAGGCCGCACAAGTCATACCCGTGATATTAAATGTTTTGCTTTCCATACCGGAACCTCCGTTTTCAGTATCGCGTGCTTGACGCACTTTTCTCTCTCTGTTATCATTATAACTGTAATGTACTTTTCATCAAGTACGCACTATTATGTATCATAGTACCCAAAATGATAGTATTGGGTTTTATCTTGGAAAGGAGCCTCTTATGAACTGCGACTGCGGCGGAATTCATTGCCCCGTTGATACTACTTTGCGCCTAATCGGCGGGAAATATAAAGCCCTCATACTCTGGCATCTGGTGGATGGGCCCATGCGCCACGGCGAACTTGCGCGCATTATTCCGCAGGCTACGCCGAAAATGCTGACCCAGCAGCTTCGCGAGCTGGAAGGCGACAATTTGCTTTCTCGAACGGTTTATCCCGTTGTGCCGCCCAAGGTGGAATATGCGCTTACGGATCTGGGAAAGAGCCTGCGGCCCATACTGACCGCCATGTATCACTGGGGCGAAGGATATATGCACGACAATGGAGTGAATGCCAACTGCTCCATGACGGTGCACGCGGAGGAGTAGACGTTGCAAGTACCTGCCGTCTTGGCAGGTAGTTTCAAGGTATCGGCGCATCCTGCGCCGACGAGGATTTATTTTATTTAATAGCGGGCGGGCTGCGGCCCCCCGCGCCTCCTAAGAGGGACAAGATGATTTATGCTCCTGCGGGCAGAGTCTGGGAAGGGGGCACAGGGGGGAACGCAAGTTCCCCCCTGTACAAAATAATATTCGTCGGCGCACGATGCGCCGATACCTTGTAATCCCTCGAGCAAAGACAAACCCCGGCCGCTTGAATAGCTCCGGGGTTTAAACATAGTGTTTATGCTTTCCAGTTGGAGAATATAGTCTTTGCCTCCTTGAGCAAATCGTAAGGGATTGTGATGGTATCAGCCGTCACGGTTTTATACTTTTCGGGTATGGGCACAGGATTGCAGCCGCCCTTCGTAACCTCTACATCGCCCATGCCGAATCGGTTGCCGCAGTTCTGGCATACCAATTCGTCGCCTTCCTGCTTGTAATACCCCTTGCCGGAGTCATAGCAGACCTGGCAGGTGTTGAACGCCGTGCGAATGCTGCCATCCGGCGCTTTGACAGCGATGACTTCCAGTTTCACGCCGTCCACCTCCACAGGAATGAACAGTGCTTTTTCTGAAACATCGCCCACTGATATAACGAGATCCTTGCCATCGTTCTGAGAAGCTGCCTGCTTCTGCGTATCGGCAGTCTGCGCGGGTGTTGCCTCGGCCTTTTCGGTTCTAGCGGTTGAGGGCGAACACCCTGCGAGCGCAAACAGCATCAACAAACTTACCAGTACTCCAGCCATAAAACGACCAGCTAATTTGCGTTTATCATATTTTTCGAACAGCATATATTCTCTCCTTTTCAGAAAATCCATTTTCACATATTTTTACTGGCAGCAGCTCATCCCTAATCCGCCGCCAAATTCGCCGTCTTCCGGTGTTGAAGTCGCTTCCGGTGTCTGCGAGGCAGCATTTCCGGGTGTCGACGCGGCAACCCCGGGCGTTTGACCATTTGACTCTGTCACAGTGATAGTGCCTCTGATCATGCCCATCCAGCAGCTGTAAGTGAATTTGCCCGATTTATCAGGCGTGAACTCTATGACGTTCTCGCCCGTTTTAAATTGATGTTCAATGCCGTATTCCTGCAGGATCATGCGGTTGTTGCAGCCGTTGATGCTGCCCTTTGGCGCATCGATGATCCATTTCACGGGTACGCCTGCCTGTACCGTGATGGCGGGGTATTTGCCAGACTGTAGTGTGGAGCGTACGACCTGCGCACCGCCTTCCATGGCTGTCTGCGTGGTCCCCTGCGCCTGTACGACTGCGGGATTTTGCGAAGAAGGTGCGGCCAAAGCAATGCCCGCAAGGCTAAATCCCTGCGTCAGCATGGAAAGCCCCAGCACGGCCACCAGCACGGCTCCCACCGTCATCACGCGGCGGGCAAAGCGTTTGCTTAACAGAGAGCTGAGCGCGCCAAGGCCAAACATCAGCGGCACGGTACCCAGGCTGAACAGCAGCATGGAAAGCGCGCCCTTAACGGGGCTGCCGGTGGACAGCGCGTAAATCTGCATGGCCTGCAGCGGACCGCAGGGCATGAGGCCGTTCAATAGGCCAACCACGAGCGGACCTTTGTTTGCGCCGCGCGCATGGACATTGGCCGTAAGAGACCCCGGCATTCTTGGCGTCAGTTTACGAAGCCACGGGAATATGCCCAGCATATTCAGGCCCATGATGACCATGAACACGCCCGCAATAAGCTTCAAAACGCCCTGCGCCGTGCTGGAAAACGTAATCGTAGAACCCAGCGCACCCACGATAAATCCGACCACGGTATACGAAATCACACGTCCGAGGTTATAGAGTGCCGAAGGCTTCAGCGCCGCGTACTTCTCGCCATTTGACCGGCCGAGCGTCTGCGAAAGGTTAATGCCTCCGCACATGGCAACGCAATGTACGGATGTGACAAGGCCAATCACAAACAGCATGCCGTACGTCATATTCGCCTGTGCAAGCTGACTGGGCGTGAGCAGGTTTAATACGCCGAAATGTTCCATCATCAGATAGAGTGCCGCGATGATGAGCAGCAATCCCGCCGCATGGACATAGCCCAAGTTCTTCGGGCCTGCCAAATCAGGCAGCACTTCATAGCCAAGCTTTTGTATGATGCCTGTGATATCCGCATGCGATAAAATATCGGAATCATAGGTCACCGTTGCGGTGCCCGCGCTATAGCTGACATCCGCTTTCGTGACGCCGGCGATGTTTCTGAGCCTGCGCTGTATGGTATCCTGACAGCGGGCGCAGGTCATGCCGCCGATTTTCAGCGTTTTTGTCTTTAATGCCATAACACATCCTCCTTTGAACATGCACGCAGTATAGCAAACGGATGTGTAGAAGTTATGTAGAAGCCTTCGGCTTTCGACAAAATGCTATTCAGCACTTTGCCGAGGCTCACCGCGTCATTTTGCACCGCACATGTCGCTGCAAAATGACATATTAAAAGCCTCATATTGCTACCTAGCTGTTTATCCACAGCCCGAATGCAGCTCATGGCTGCATTTTTTCGTAAATTCGGCGAATGAATCGCCGAATTTAGTTTTAG
Source organism: uncultured Oscillospiraceae bacterium (assembly GCA_964440115.1). GTDB lineage: Bacteria > Bacillota > Clostridia > Christensenellales > CAG-138 > JAEWWD01. Next base: position 213,685 of record CAYTPV010000003.1, read on the forward strand.
TATAAGGGGTACAATTCGCCACATCGTTAATGCACAAAAAAGCCATCTTCGTAAAGATGGCTTTTCGAATGCTATTTTTTGATATATCAGATAAACAGGTTAACGTTTGACTCTTCCGCGTCGCCCAAATATGCCGCTACGCCGCCTAATTCCACGCCGTCGATGAGTTCTTCTGCGCGAATGCCCATAACGTCCATGGACATTGTGCAGGCCACGATCTTCACGCCGTTCTTCATGGCCTTTTTGATGAGCTCTTCCAGAGAGTCGACATTTTTGTCGCGCATGACCATCTTCATCATGGCCGTGCCCATGCCGCCCATATTCAGCTTGGAAAGCTTGAGCTTATTCACGCCGCGCGGCATCATGGAGCCGAACATCGACTCGACCATGGACTTTTTCACCTTCTGTTTTTGCGGCTTGCGCAGTACGTTCAATCCCCAGAAGGTAAAAAACATGGTAACCGGCCTGCCCATTGCCGCCGCGCCGTTTGCGATGATGAACGAGGCGAGCACGCGGTCGAGATCGCCGCTGAACACGATGAGAGTCTTGCCTTCCTTTTCCGTACCAACACTTTGCACATGCTCCGCGCCGCCCTTTTGTATGTACGCCACGTAATCCATCCCTTTCTTTTCACCGCTGACCAATGTATTCCCCGTCCTTCTGCACCACGCGCCGACATCGCGCAAAAAGCCCGGGTCGCTTGCGTGTACTTCCATGACCTGCCCATCCTGCATGTCTTTGATGGTTTCAAACACTTTGAGTATGGGGCCGGGGCACTGCAGACCGCTGCAATCCACGCGCATGCCGGATACGATTTGGTTCTGCGGCGTCTGCGGCGAGTCGGAAACGCCTATGACGGGCTTGGTGTGATCTTCCGGCGTTACATCGGGATGCGTGTAATGCGTAGCACGGTAGAAGGAAGTGCCGCCGGGGTATACCGATACGTTTTCAAAACCGTTCTGCTTAAGCATGCGCGCGGCGTTGTATGCGCGTACGCCGATGGCGCAGAACACGACGATTTCCTTGCTCTTATCGAGTTCACCCATGCGCGAGCGGACCTGTGAAAGAGGCATTGCATACGCTCCGGGCACCTCATAGGAAAGCCGTTCCACATCGTCGCGCACGTCCAGCACAATTTTGTCGCCCGCCTGCTCCAGCGTATCCCACGCGGCGAACGCCGTTTTGCCGGAAAGCACGTTATCGGCCACGAAACCCGCCATGTTGACAGGGTCCTTGGCGGAAGAATACGGCGGGGCGTAAGCGAGTTCCAGCGATTTGAGCGCCTCTACGCCGCCGTTTAAGCGGATGACGGATGCGAGCACGTCGATGCGTTTATCCACACCCTCGCGGCCTACGATCTGCGCGCCGTAAATCTTTTTGCCGTCCATGGAGAACAAAAGCTTGATGGTCATGACACGCGCGCCGGGATAATACCCCGCATGAGAATTCTGCAGCACGATGACGCTTTCATAATCTTTGCCGCGCACAAGGCCGCGCTTCACCAAAAGTTTCTCATTCGCGCCCGTGCAGGCCGCTGTCAGTTCGAACAGCTTGACGACGGAAGTACCCTGCGTGCCCTCATACCGCTCGTTTGCGCCGCATATGTTGTTTGCGCAGATACGTCCCTGCTTGTTGGCCGGGCCGGCAAGCGGTATCATGGCGCGGCCGCCGTCTATCAAATCCGTAATCTCTACCGCGTCGCCGACAGCGTATATATCCGGGTCAGAAGTGCGCAAAAATTCATCGACCACGATGCCGCCGCGCGCGTTGACCGTAAGGCCGGAAGCCTTCGCGAGCTCTCCGTTAGGGCGTACGCCGATGGCGAGTATGACGAGTTCCGCACTCACGGCATTGCCGCTTGAAAGATGAACAGTTACGCCGTCCGCTTTTTCTTCAAACGATGTCACGCCGTCCTTGAGGCACAGGCTTACGCCGTTCTGCTCAAGATGCTCGTGCAGCATCTGCGCCATTTCGTAATCGAGCGGCGGCATGACCTGATCGAGCATTTCGACTATGGTGACCGCGCAGCCCTTTTCACGCAGGTTTTCAGCCATTTCGAGGCCAATGAAACCGCCGCCTACCACGATGGCGCTTTTAACGCCGTTTTCTTCGATAAAGCGTTTGACGCGGTCGGTATCCGGAACAGTCCACAAAGACATGACGCGTTTGGAGTCGATGCCCGGGATGGGCGGTTTGAGCGGCGAAGAGCCCGGCGCAAGCACGAGCGTATCGTAACTTTCGGTATAGCTTTCGCCCGTGGCGTGGTTCTTCACGGCGACCGTTTTGTTTTCCCGGTCTATGGCCGTCACTTCCTGCCGTACGCGCACCGACATATTGAATTTCTTCTGCATGGCGTCGGGTGTCTGCAAAAGCAAAGCGCTGCGCGACTGAATCACCCCGCCTACATGGTAGGGCAGCCCGCAGTTGGCGTAGGAGATATACTCCCCGCGCTCAAAAAGTATGATCTCCGCCGTTTCGTCCAGCCGCCTTAAGCGCGCCGCCGTCGTGGCGCCGCCCGCAACGCCGCCAACGATCAATACCTTTTTACCCATTTTGACGCCTCCCTGTCGTTCATTATGATGATAAATTTCACAAAAGCAGACAACAGTATGTGGATGAATACTCGAAAAGGGTTTCAATCCGCATGATTTGCCTTATACTATCGATAGGAATAGCATACTTTGTGAAATGCTAAACAACCGTGACTTTATCACAGAGTTTGCAAAATATTTAACGTATACCGGTACTGTCAATTTGGGGAGGTACAGATATGGCGAATGTTCTGATCATAGGCAACGGCCCTGCGGGCATTTCCGCCGCGCTCTATACGGCGCGCGCGGGAGTGGATACCACCATCATCGCCCGTGACGCAGGCTCTCTTGCCAAAGCAGAGAAGATTGAAAATTATTATGGGTTTGCGGAACCCATTCCCGGAAAAGAGCTTATGGAGCGAGGGATTGCGCAGGCAAAGCGGCTGGGCGTGCATATCGCGGAGGAAGAGGTTGTCAACCTGTCGTATACCGACAAATTCATGGTGAAGACCAAATCCGGCGAACATGAAGGCAACGCCGTCATACTCGCGACAGGCGCGCCGCGTAAAGCGCCCAAAATACAGGGACTTGCCGATTTTGAAGGCGCGGGCGTGAGCTATTGCGCCATCTGCGATGGTTTCTTTTATCGCGGTAAAGATGTGGCCGTACTGGGCTGCTGCGAATACGCCGCGCACGAAGCGCAGGCTTTGCTGCCGCTCGCGAAAAGCGTGACTCTGGTAACGAACGGGGAAAAGCCCATCAACAATCTGCCCGACGGCATGACGGTCAACACGAAACGCATATCGGCTCTCGAGGGGGAAGGCAAGCTTGCCTCCATCCTGTTTGAGGATAATACCCGACTAAACGTGGACGGCCTGTTTATTGCGCAGGGCGTGGCGGGCAGTGCGGAGCTTGCGCGTAAGTTGGGCGCGGAAACGGTGGGCAACCGCATCGTGGTGGACGATCACATGTCAACGAATATCCCCGGCCTGTTCGCGGCGGGCGACTGCACGGGCGGCATGCTGCAAATTGCAAAAGCCGTTTTTCAGGGCGCGGAGGCGGGTGCGGAAGCGGTGAAGCTGCTGAGAACGCTCGCTTAATTGTGTCATTGTAACACCATCTTATTATGGTATAAATGAAAAGGGCAGCCTCAGCATTTGATCTGAGGCTGCCCCTTTTAATAACAGAGGTGGTTTTCGCGATCTGAGGCTTTCATTCGTCATTTTGCAGCGACATGTGCGGTGCAAAATGACACCTTGAAGCGCTTGTTGGCGCGACAGTTTTCTGTTTAACAGAAACCGAGCGCCAACTTGCGCGGTGAACCTCAAAAAAGTGCCTATCGGCACTTTTTTGAAATATTTACAGCCTTGCTACGCCGCTCTTGCGCGCGGCTTCGGCGACTGCCGCAGCGACAGCCTTGCCTACGCGAGGATCGAACGCCTTGGGGATGATGTACTCTGCGCTCAGTTCGCTGTCCGAAATCAAACCAGCCAGCGCGTACGCAGCGGCAAGCTTCATTTCGTCATTGATATCGCTTGCGCGCACATCGAATGTGCCGCGGAATATGCCGGGGAACGCCAGCACGTTGTTGATCTGGTTGGGGAAATCGCTGCGGCCCGACGCGATGACTCTCGCACCGCCCGCCTTGGCGTCGTCGGGGAAAATTTCCGGCGTGGGGTTGGCGCAGGCGAACACGATGGCATCCTTCGCCATGGCCTTGACCATATCTATCGTCACGGTGTTGGGCGCGGAAACGCCTATGAATACATCCGCTCCGACGAGAGCGTCCGCAAGCGAGCCCTTCTTCTTTGCACGGTTGGTGATGAGCGCCATTTCATCCTTCACGGCGTTCATGCCGTCCGCTCTGCCTTCATAGATGATGCCTTTGCGATCGCACAGCGTGACGTTCGCAAACCCATCGGAAAGCAGCAGCTTGGTGATGGAAATGGAAGCAGCGCCCGCGCCGTTTACAACGATGCTGACATCCTGCTTGCGCTTGCCAACCAACTTGAGCGCGTTGACAAGACCGGCCAGCGTGACGACCGCCGTGCCGTGCTGGTCATCGTGGAAAATGGGGATATCGCATTTTTCCTTGAGCTTCTTCTCAATTTCGAAGCAGCGGGGCGCAGCGATATCTTCAAGGTTTACACCACCAAACGAGCCGGAAATGAGGTAAACGGTATTGACGATTTCATCGACATCCTTGGACTTGATGCACAGTGGGAAAGCGTCCACGTCGCCGAATTTCTTGAACAGCACGCATTTGCCTTCCATAACGGGCATGCCCGCTTCGGGGCCGATATCGCCGAGGCCCAGCACAGCCGTGCCGTCCGTAACGACGAGGCACAGGTTGTGGCGGCGGGTCAGCTCGTAGCTCAGGTCGACATTCTTCTGTATTTCCAGACAGGGCTGCGCCACGCCCGGCGTATAAGCAAGAGAAAGATCCTCTTTGGTCGCGACAGGAACTGTCGCGATAACTTCGATTTTGCCCTTCCATTCGGCATGCATTCTAAGCGATTCTTTTGCGTAATCCATAGCGTTTCCTTTCATTTCTGCAAGCTTATTTTTATGGCCTTCGGCCTGTTGGTCGAGCAATTTTATCACGCTGTCAGACCTATTCTTGATCCGCGATCTCCACAGCGTCGCCGGGGCGAATATCGCCGCCCTGCAGGATGCGTACGAATATGCCTTCTTTGGGCATCACGCACTTGCCAACCTTTTTGAATATCTCGCAGTGGTGGTGGCATTCCTTGCCGATCTGCGTTACCTCCGCAAGCGCTTCGCCCAGCCGCAGCCGGGTACCCACGGGCAGCGTATGCAGTTCCATACCTTCGGTAGTGATATTTTCGGCAAATATGCCGGGAGTCAATCCTGGAATCCCGAGAGCCGTCATACGGTCTATGCTTTCCTGTGCAAGCAAGCTCACCTGCCTGTGCCAGTTTCCGGCGTGGGCATCCCCCTCAAGGCCAAAATCCGGCAATAAGCGGCCAGTCTGGACCGGTTGTTTGACGGTGCCTTTTTTCTCGCTCAAATTGATGGATACGATGCTCGCCATGTTATCCTCCTATTCGGTCCATGCCCCTGTTGGGCGCGAACCCTTCTGTGAATGTGTGCCCGAGAGGCTTGCCGTAAATGGCTTCCCGAATAACGCGGATGAGCGCGGTATCGTCCTGCTGCGCAAGCGCTTCCCGCAGCGATACCTCGCGGTTATCGCCGAGGCAGGGCCGCAGCGTGCCGTCGCTTGTCACGCGCACGCGGTTGCAGTTGCCGCAGAACTTGTGCGATACGGGGCTGATAAAGCCCACGCGCCCCAGATGTCCTGCAACCTGATATTCCTCGGCCGGCTGACCGAAATAGCGCGGCGGCAGCGGTACAAGCCACGGCCGCGCGGCAATAATGGCATTCGGGTCCACACGGAGGGACATATCCCCCATGGCGTTCATGGGCATAAGCTCAATAAAGCGCACATCCAGTTGCTTGTCCTTGGTGAGCGCAATAAAATCGTCTACCTCGTCGTCATTCACGCCACGCAGCAGTACGGCGTTGAGCTTTAAAGGCAGAAGACCTGCCTCAATCGCTTCGTCTATGCCTGCAAGCACCGGTGCCAATTCGCCGCCCGTCAGCTCGCGGTATCTCTCGGGACGAAGAGAATCCATGCTGATGTTCAGCCTGGAAAGGCCTGCGTCTTTTAGCTTTTTCGCCATGCCCGGCAAATGCTGGGCGTTTGTCGTCATGGCCAGCTCGCGGATGCCTTCGGTGGCATGCAGCTGCGATATGATCTCAAGAAGATCCTTGCGCAGTATGGGTTCGCCGCCCGTCAGCCGTATTTTATCCACACCGAGGCTTGTCATTGCACGCGCGATGCGAACAAATTCCAAAGAGGAAAGTTCCCGCTGTTTAGGGCAGCCGCCTTCGCCTTTGCGGCAATAGGTACAACGCAGCGTGCACCGCTCTGTCAGCGACAGCCGCAGATATTCAATGCTGCGCCCCAGTTGATCTTTCATTGATCTTCCCCAGTCCTTCGATACTCGCCGGATTTTCCTCCGGTCTTTTTCAAAAGCTGCACCGTTTCAACAGTCATGCCGCGGTCCACAGCTTTGCACATATCGTAAACAGTCAGCGCCGCGACGGAGGCCGCCGTCAGCGCTTCCATTTCCACACCCGTTTTATGGGAGCAGCGCACAGTGGCAGTCACCCGCACACAGTCCGGCTCGCTTGCAGTGAGTTCTACTTCCGCGCCGTCAATCGGAATGGGATGGCATAACGGGATCAGTTCGTGCGTACGCTTTGCGGCCATGATGCCCGCAACGCGGGCCACCGCGAACACATCGCCCTTGGGCATTGAACCCTGTTGTATGAGCGTAAGTGTTTCGGGCAGCATGCGCACAACGGCCTGAGCGACAGCTTCCCGCCGCGTGGCCGTCTTTTCTCCCACATCCACCATATGTGCTCTGCCCTGCTCGTCCAGATGCGTCAGTTCCATATGCCTCCCCCCGGGCGCCGTCAACAGCAGCCCGTTGATCCAAAATATCCCCCCATTGTGTAAGATACCACTTGCATCAGATTTTCGCAATATGTCAGATCACGCGAATGCTGCGCCACCTGCCGCTGCGCCAGCGGATGAGGAATGCGGCAGTGCGCGCAATCCAATCGATATACATGGCGTACCATACGCCGATTGCGCCCAACCCCATATGAACGGCCAGCACATAGCTCAGTACAACCCGGAACGCCCACATGGAGACGACGGATACGATCATGGTGAAGCGAACGTCACCCGTCGCGCGCAGCGCGTGGCCAAGCGGAAACGAAGTGGGCCAGAACAGCACCTGCGCGATGGCGAGCGAAATCAGCAGATCCCTCGCCAGTTCCGCCGCCGCGGGTTCCAAACCGAACAGACGCACGAGATTGCCTGCAAATAGAATCAGGCCCGTACTGAGTACGATTTTGGCCGCATATGTCATGAGCATCATGCGCACGACATTTTTACCTGCCTGTCCATCCTCCCCCGCGCCCATGCACTGCCCCACGACCGTAATCATGGCAAGACCTATCGCGGTACCCGGCACCATGACCATGTTGCTGATACTGCTCGCAATTGCGTTGCCCGCGATTGCCGCGGTGCCAAAACCGGCCACAATGCCCAGCGTCATCAGCCTGCCGATATGGAACATGCCGTTTTCAAGTCCGCTGGGGATACCGATGTTGAGTATGCGCCTGACCATATCCGGCATATACCGCCATTTTTTTGAAAGTTCGATCCAAACGGGGTAATGATGGCTGTCGATGAGCCGGTACATCACATACGCCGAAAGCGTACGCGAAAGCAGCGATGCAATGCCCGCCCCCGCGACGCCCCAATGGAATACATAGATCATGATGGAATTGCAGCCGATGTGTACGACATTCATGAACAGCGCGGTCATCATGGCGACCTTGCTGTTGCCCATGGCGCGGAATATGCCGGCTATGGAATTGTACACGGCAAGAACCGGGTAAGAAGCGGCGGATAAATAAAAATACAGCCGTGCGCTGTGCATGACATCCGGCTCAATATTGCCGAACAGCAGGCGCAGCAGAACGCCGTTGCTGATCATGGCAAGCGCCGTAAGCGCCACGGAAGACAGCGTTACCACGACAAGAAGCTGGCTAGCAGCCTCCCTCGCGTCGTCCGTGTTCTGTCTGCCGAGATATTGCGCAATGACAACAGCGCCGCCCGATGAAAGCGCCGCCAGTACCTGTATCATAAGATTGTTGATCGAATCCACCAGCGAAACGCCGGATACGGCCGCTTCGCCCACCCCTGAAATCATCACCACGTCCGCGAGGCCGATCATCATGGCAAGCGCCTGTTCAACCATCATGGGCACAATCAGCTGTACGAGCGCCCGAAAAGAAAACAGAGGCCGCGTCAGCGGCTGTTCAAGCTGCATACTATCCTTCTATTTTGGATTAAATTTTTAAACACTGCTCCGCGTCCACAACAAACACAGTCGCGCCTCCCACCGTAACAAGCACGGGGGAATGCAGGCTGTCGGCGCTTACGCCCGGCAGGGCATATGACGCTGTTGTCCATACCTCACGGCGTGAGGATTCGTTTTTGATAATTTCCAGTGTTTCCTGCAGGCGATCCTCTTCCACACCGATCATCAGCGTTGTGTTTCCCCCGCGCAGCACGCCGCCCGAGCTTGAAATACGCGTTACGCTGAGTTTATGCTGCACAAGCGCTTTGGTAAGGTTTTTTACGTCGTCCTTCTGTACAATCGCAAACAACAGTTTCATGACCGCACCCCTTCCTCATCGCGCATCCCACCCAGGATCTGCTTTCAGGCTTCCGACATAAACCATATATACCCTCCATCAAAGTATATCGGCATACGGCAGTGTGTGCAAGCCTGACGCCGATGATATGCCTAAATATACATTTGGATTTGTTTGGTTTTTCAGATACTTTGCAGACCGGAACGCATGACTGACTGTCTGAGAAACGGTTGATACATGGCTGGAGATTTCAAATTCTTCATGAGCAGATTGAGCTTGATATCCAACGCCTTGCGTTTATATCTATCCAAAAATCCGTCCATTCCGTCCTCAAGGCACTCAGCCAGGTATAACGAGCTTTTTAATGCATAACTGATACCTTCTGCAGAGCTGGGGCTGATCGCGCCGGCGGCTTCTCCAATCAGAGCGACACTGCCCCTGCCTGCACAGAACTGCGATATTTTCTTAGGCCGATAAATAAACGCACCTTCAGTTTTGATTTTATGATCAAACTGAAAGCCTTTGCGCATCAATTTTGTTTTTAAAATCGAGAATTTTTCCCATGGGTTTTCATCTGGTCTAAGGGCTGAACCCAACAGCAGACAATTCTCCTTCGGTATGATCCAGGAATAGAAGTCAGTGATTTCTTCATCAAAGATTGCAGTAAAATACGGAATATGATGCGGGTACTCAAACCATTCCTGAATCGAGATGTACTTTTCAGGTGCATTTGTATGATTTCCGATGATCTTTCTTACCCTGGAATTTGCGCCGTCGGCACCGACGATTATTTTTGCTTTTGCAAATGTCTCCTTTTTATTATGAATATATCTGACCTCATACCCTCCCGGTATTTGAGCGAAGTCTAAAAACATGGAGTTGAATATTTTATCAATACCAGGCGGCAGTATGGAAACCATCCACCTGTCAAATTTCTGCCTGTCCATATTAAAATAGAATCTCTGATACAGCCTCTCGATGTTTTGGCCTAGATCAATGGCCCTTACGGCAAAAAGCTGCGGATTTACCAGAATGTCTTTGGGCAGCGATAACCCCAGCTTCGCAATCATTTTCTGCGCATCCGGGGCCAATAATCCCCCGCAGCATTTGTTTACATGGTTTTGAGAATTCTCATTCTCCAGATCCCGTTTATCCAGTAATAGAACCTTATATTGATGGGCAATCAAACGCGCCAAATTCGCCCCCGCGGGGCCTGATCCAACAATGGCGACATCATACATGAACTGCACCTCGATCTTTTTGTTTATTGCGGCATGTTAGGGCATATGAATTCGGCATTGCAGGATGCCCGAAAGCTTAGACAGTTTTTGAGCGCTGAGAACAGGAAGGTATCTTCCTTTAGGCGGTATCATAAGCCAGGATGCGCTTCTTGTCAACTCAAATCATATTGATTTTCAATAATATTTTATTGATTTTCAATATATTCCGTCCGTTCAATGGAAGTGCAGGAACTTGTTTGATGCTCCCTGTGCAAAGCGCAGAAAAACATCGCGAATAACCGCGCCCGATAAGCGTTCTCTAAATCAGTATAATTTCTGGAAGTAATCTTTATATTTGCTATAAACTGCCCGCTTTTTCTGACGATACAAATAATATGCCTGATTTATACAGGACTCTGCTGATGCGTGGGATGCTATGAGATTGTTCAGTTCAATCAAATGTGATATCGATCAGGATATGCTTCCTGGTCTCTATAAACGCATGGCGCTGGATAATATCAGGCGGGGCAGAATACTCGCCCTTTCCGCCATTATCGGTATGTCATTCTACGCACTGTTGAATATAGCTGCTGCTATTTTTCAGCTCAGCGACGAATATGCTTTTTTTACTTATCTGTCGGTGTACGCAGCCATTGTGGTCATCAACGTGCTGTTCCTGCTGTTTACGCAAGGCTTGAAGACAATCGATCATCTGAGCGAACGGGAGATTGCCCGTGTAAACCTCTATATACTAATATATATAATATTGTTTATGACATGGGGCTGCATTGTTTCCATACTGACGCAGTCCATGTACGGACAGCTTACCATGTTCATGATTACAATGATGATCTGCTCCATAGCGTTTCTATACGATGACAGCGTCATGCTAAGTGCATACCTCCTACCATTTATCGTGTTGGCCATAGGCATGCCGTTTTTTCAGCCCTCCAGAAAAGTTCTGCTGGGGAACTATGCGAACCTGCTGTTCTTTTTTGCGGCTTGCTGGCTGATGTCCCGCGTTGCTTTTAGAAAGCACTGCAGCGATTACGTGGGGCGCGCGCTGCTGGAGCGTACCAACAGCATGCTCGAGCGCCAGATGCGGCAGAATGAGCTGATGAACATACAGCTCGAGCAGGCAAACAGCCGGCTCAAACTGCTTTCACAATACGATGAACTGACAGGCGCCTCCAATCGCAGAAGTTTCCGAGATTTTATCACCGGGGCTCTGAGCAGGGATACGATGAGCTGCCGTCTTTCCATCATTATGCTTGATATCGATCACTTCAAAACGTATAACGACCAGCATGGACATGCCGAAGGCGACAAACTGCTTGTTCAGATTGCCGAACAAATACGACCGGAAATTATGGGTCCTGAGGATATACTGGTCCGCTGGGGCGGCGACGAGTTTCTTTTCGCCTCCCTGCGGGCGGATGAACAGGATTCCGCAGAAATAGCGGAACGTGTGCGGCAAAAGATACTCACACTGCCGATTGCATGCCATTCACCGGAAAGATCCGGTATTACCATCAGCAGCGGCATTTGCTGCCGCTCCATCCGCTGCAGGGACGATGTAAGCCACTGTATTGAACTTGCTGACAGGGCGCTGTATAACGCGAAATCCTCCGGCCGCAACTGCATCAGAACTTTCCCATCGCAGGAGTTTGCAGCACCTGCGATGGTATAAGGTCCTTCGTCAGGAAGGTTCCGAAGCTTTTTCTTTCCACAGTTCAAGCAGATCCGTCAGGTCTTCCCGAAACTCTTTGGTCGTTTGTTCGGGCTGCTTTTTGAGCGTTTCGAGTTCGACAATCTCAAAGCACTCACATCCGTATTGCCGCATCTGTTCCTGCAGTTCCTTTTCCATAAAAGGGTCCGCGTCCCGTTGAAGGCCGAGCTTCATTGTTTTGGCAAATTCCAGCTTGCTTCTCTGTCCCTTCATATTGGGGGTCGCCTGCGGCGCGCTTTTCCAGCCCGTTTTTGTATTGACAAAGCAAAATATGCCGCCTATTTCATCCTGTTCCTTGTACGCGCGTATGGCTGCGCGTCTATCCTGTTTGTTATCCATATCTATATTCCGCTCTCCTGTTCCCATTTGCTCAATAGTTCATCCATGCGCACAAGACCGTTATCGTCCGCACGGCCGAGTATGCGTTTGAAACGTTCCGTGATTTTCAGCAGCCGCATCTCACGCTGCAGTTCTCCCAGCCTGAAATCCATTTGCTCCTGTTCGCTCGCGCTGTTCGCGCGAACCGCCCGAAGCGCCGAAATCTCCAGTTCCATGGAAATAGCGGTCGTTAATTCCCGCGCATACCGGCGTTCATCCGCAATGACATACTGCGGCACCGAAAAATAGGCGCCAAGCAACGCAAGCCGATCCGCCGGGATCGGCCGCCGCCCCTTGATCCAATCCGTAAACTGCTGCGGCGAAATCGAGAGTTCCCGGCAAACGCCTATGGCGTTCTTTTTACCATGGAATATCAGATGTTCCAGCACCGTTTTTGTACGCAGTTCGGCTTGCATACGTCAGTCCTCTTCCGCGATCCTATCCTGTGCGGGCGCGTCCGGGTTTTTCCAGTAACGGCTTCCGTTCGGCACGCGCATGAGGAAGCCTTCATCCACCAGCTCGCGTCGCATCAGGAAATAATCGTTGAACGTATGCCATTCGCTTACAAGCGCGTTGACTTCCTTTTCCGTGTAGTCCCTGTCCTCAAATTTCTCATATACGTAGCGCAATACGGCAACGCGAGCCGCGCGCTTGACAGGCAATTGCTTTACTTTGCCCTCTTCATTCAAAAATATCTTGATGTCCTTCATGACTTTACTCCTTATATCCGGTCAAATGACGTATTTTATGTCATCAGTATACCATTGACGTAAAATATGTCAAGTTTGTTTTTGAGGTAATTAAAACTGCGGACGTGCCCGTAACAGGCCGCCCGCAGTTCAACAGATCGGCGAAGCCTCCCCGTGGGTATGGGAGATTCGTAAATCTCCCATATTTAATCCGATTTGGACGATTGATTGTGTGGCACAGCCACACAACATTCCTTGAAGAATACCGAATGTACCATTCGGGTGCATGTGCGTCAAATCGGCAGAAAAAATGCCGCCATGAGCGGCATTTAACCTACAAAGGTGGCGTTTGCGCCCAGAGGCCAAACGCATAGCTCCTTACTGAAATCCCGAAAATGCAAGCATTTTCGGGGGAAGACCCATCGACAAAGTCTGCAGGACTTTGTCGATGGATGTTTAGCGGTTGTGCGTGTAATGACCGGGGTTGGGCACCGCTTCAATCGTGCTGACCCAGCGGTTGGTATAATTAAAATAGCCTGCCACAAACGCCGCTTCAAGTATCTCATGGTCGTTAAAGCCCGCATCGCGCAGGTTCTGTGCCTGTTCGGATGTAATCTCACGCGGGCGTACGGTCACAAAATACGCGTAATCGCAGAGCGCGCGCTGCTTTTGCGTTAGCTTGGCGCTGCGATAATTATAGGTAAGTTGGTCCACCCATATGGGATCGCCTGTCAATCCCCGCAGCGCGTCGGCGTGCGTAGTCAGGCAATAGCAGCAGCCATTGACGGAGGATATGACAAGGCCCATCATTTCTTTGTCTGCGTTGGAAAGATAGCAGGTATCCGGCGTAAACAGCGACGCCTTGAGCTGTAAAAACCCCATGTACTGCGAAGCGTTCAACGGCAGCACTTTGAACAGGTTGTTGATAAAGCCCCAGTTTTCCTGCATGAACTCCACATTCTGTTCAAACACGGCGAAGTGTTCGTCGCAGATCTCATCACGGCACGGCGGCTGCAGGCAGGACATCTTCTCATCAAATACAAGGCCCATGGCTCCATCCCTCCATCGATTTGTTTGGCGAATTGGAAAATACTCATTTCACAGACAGTATATCGCATACGCCTGCGTAATTCCAGAATTTCGGGCAGCTTCAGATGAGCGGTAAATAGCCTGTGCAAAGCAGTTTTGCCGCAGGATCAGCCTGTTTTCTCCTCTGTACAACATGCAGGCATACCGATATACTGTTATAGATAAAATGTGGGAGAAACCAACATGGACAGACTGCAGGAAATCGAACGGACTATCATCAAAACATACCGGAAAGAGATATGGCGCAACTTTGCGTTTGCCGTAGGCCGATATCAGCTCATACAGGAGGGGGATAAAATCGGTGCGTGCATTTCGGGCGGCAAGGATTCCATGCTGATGGCCAAATGCCTGCAGGAAATGCAGCGGCACGGTCCTGTTCCGTTTGAGATCGTATATATGGTAATGGACCCCGGCTACAACGAGGAAAACCGCAGGCAGGTGGAAGAAAACGCCCAAATACTCGGCCTGCCCATTCACATTGTGGAATCGGATATATTCGAAACGGTATCCGGCATGGGGGACATCGCCTGCTACATGTGCGCACGCATGCGGCGCGGCTGCCTGTACCGCCACGCGCAGGAACTCGGCTGCAACAAAATCGCGCTTGGCCACCATTTTGACGATGTCATTGAGACCATACTCATGAGCATGCTCTACGGCGGCCAGGTCAGAACCATGATGCCCAAACTGCACAGCACCAATTACCCGGGCATGCAGCTTATACGGCCCATGTACCTCGTCAAGGAAGCGGATATCAAGCGCTGGGCAAAGCATCACGAACTGAATTTCATTCGCTGTGCCTGCCGGTTTACGGAATACTGCTCGCCGGACGACACGGGCTCCGGCAAGCGTCAGGAAATGAAGAAGCTGATCCGGCAGTTCCGCGAAATCAGCCCGCGCATTGAACAGAACATATTCGCGAGCGTGGAGAATATCAATCTGGAAACTGTCATTAGTTATAAAGATAAAGACGGACTGCACAGTTTCCTTGATGATTTCGATGAGCGAGGACCCCGCGAATAAGCAAAACATCACGGATTAAATGACGAATATGAAATTAATGGAAATATTACGGACTCTTCATCGCCAGTTCATATTCCGTTCATTTTGATTTTTTATACTGACTAAGTTTTATGATTGTATTTATTTTCAGGGGGTATATTTGCATGAACATTAAAACGCTGTTTCGAAAAAAGGCCGACGGGAAACAGCAGGAAGAACAGGCCCCTTCGCCTATAACGGATAAGAAGAAAAAGCGCAGAATAAAATGGATTATTCTCGGCGTCATTTTGCTTATCATTGTCGCACTGCTCGTTAATTGTTCAGTGCAGGCTCAGAAGATGGCGTCCATGTTCTCGCTGTCCAATACAACCGTGCTCAAACGCGCGGACATTCAGAGTACTGTCGGCGCGACAGGCACTGTGGAAAGCGCCGATAGCCATACGGTGTATTCCACGCAGAATTATCCTGTAAAGAGTTTGAACGTTGAGGTCGGCGATGTGGTGAAGGAAGGCGACCTTTTGTGCGAACTGGACGCGAGCGCGCTCGAAGACCAGATCGAAGCACAGGAGCTTTCCACGGGCATTTCCGCCAAGGCCGCCGCGCAGCAGGTGAAGACCGCGCGCGACAACTACAACGCCACAAAAGAGGCGCTCGAAGAAGGGCTGAACACCAGCATCGTCTCCGCTGAAAACAATGTGCGCGCCACTTACGACGCGTGGCAAAAAGCCATTCGCACCTACGATACGTATGAAGAAAGCCTGGACGATGATACCAACGCTACGCTCATACAGTATGACAACGCGGTTGCATCAGCCTCCAACACCTATAACGCCGCAAAATCGGCTTATACAGCCGCAGAATCGGCGCTGCAGGCCGCGCAGTCAGCCTTGGCGGCTTATCCGGCCACGGGCGGCGATACGTCGGCGGCACAGGCAGCGCTTAACGCCGCACAGGCTGATCTTGTAGTCAAGCAAACCACATTTGACAATGCGGCGCTGGCATATCAGGATGCGCAGAACAATTATAACAACGACCCTACCCCAGCGAATCAAACTGCGCTGACGGATGCCAAAGCGTTCTATCAGGACGCAAGTAATGAACTCAACAACGCCAAGAACGCGGTAAAAAGCGCGCAAGAAGCACTCAACGTCGCAAGCGGCAACACAAGCAGCTCTGAATATTTATCCCTGCAGGCGAACGTGGCAGCCAAACAGACGGCGCTGAATACCGCGAAAACCACGATGGACAACGCCAAGAACGCGTACGATACCGCCAAGGCGCAGCGCCGCTCGGCGTATGACAATTCCGATACAACGCTTTCGGATTACGCGCGTGCGGTGGATACCGCCAAGGACAATTATGACGCGGCGATCGTTTCACTGGAAGCAGCCAAAAAGTCTTCCCAAACGCAGCTGCAGAGCAGCAAGAACGCGCTTTCTTCCGCTGAAATCAGCGGCAATACGGATTCCGCCGTATTGAAGCTCGCACAGATGCAGGAAGACCTTGAAGAAACGCGCGTTACAGCAAACGCTTCGGGCACCGTCACAGCCGTATACGCAAAAGTTGGCGCGAACGGTGCAGGCTTGCTGTTCGTGATCGAGGATGTCGACAACCTGATCGTGAAGACATCCGTATCGGGGTACGATATCAGCAGCGTCAAAGTGGGTATGCCTGTCACCATCAAATCGGATGCGACGGGAGAAACCGTAATCAACGGCAAAATCAGCACCATTGCCCCCACATCCGAGAAAAACGCGCAGGGGCAGACAAATACCGCAGGCGACGTGCTGTTCGATACGAAAGTCGCGGTGCTCGACAAGGATACAGGACTTCGCATCGGCATGAGCGCGCGGATCAAGTACATTGTGGATCAGCAATCCGGCGTGATCGCAGTTCCCTTCGACGCACTCTATGAAAAAGAAGACGGCAAGAGCTATGTGATCGCCGTCATCCCCCAGAACAACGGGAAATACCTGCTCAAGGAAATGCCCGTCACGAAGGGGTTGGAGAACGATCTTGATGTGGTCATCACGGGCGACGGTATCGAAGAAGGGATGCGCATACTGACCACCCCCGGCAATTACCGCACGCTGATCGGCCGCGAAGTCGACGCTTTTAGTGAGCAGCAGGAACAGGCGCTGCAGCGCTTGGGTGTTAACGCGGCGAAAAGCTGACGGAGGTTTTAATGGAAGCGATAGAGGCTTTGACGAATAACGAGCAAGCGCAGCAGGCCCCGAAAGGGGCGCAGAAGGATACCATTATCCGCATGCGCGACATCGTCAAGCGATTTTATATAGGCGAGCCCAACGAACTGGAGATACTGCACGGCATCAGCCTGACAGTGCAGCGCGGTGAATTTATATCCATCGTAGGCGCATCCGGTTCCGGCAAGTCTACGTTTATGAATATCATTGGCGCGCTGGACAGGGCGACTTCCGGCAGCTATGAGCTCGACGGTACGATCATAGAACGCGCGAAGGACGCGGAGCTTTCCGCCATACGCAACCGCAAGGTGGGCTTTGTGTTCCAGAACTTCAACCTAATTCCCCGCACCAACGCGCTGCGCAATGTGGAACTGCCCATGATGTACGCGGGCCTCCCTCAGCGCGAACGACTGGAGCGGGCCAAGGAACTGCTCGACCTTGTTGAGATGTCGGACCGTATGAACCACCAGCCCAACGAACTTTCCGGCGGACAGAAGCAGCGCGTGGCCATCGCCCGCGCCATGGCGAACGATCCGGCGATACTGCTGGCGGACGAACCGACCGGCGCGCTGGACAGCAAAACCGGCCGCCTTGTCATGAACCTGTTTCACACGCTCAACCGCGATCACGGGAAGACCATCGTGCTTATTACACATAATGAAAAGCTTGCGTGTGAAACGAGCCGCGTTCTGACAATGACCGACGGATTGCTCGATTCGCGGGGGGTGTGCGAATGAACCTGATGGAAAACATCCGCCTTGCGGTGGAAGGCCTGCGCGCCAACAAAATGCGTGCGCTTTTAACCATGCTGGGCATCATCATTGGCATTAGTTCTGTTATCGCCATTCTTACCGTGGGCAGCGGCATGAGCGGCGTGATTACCAATACCATGAACTCGTTTGGCGGTTCCAACATAGGCATTTCCCTGCGGGAGCGGGATAAGGAAACTCTGCCGGGCATGGGGTTCAGCCGCGTATACAGCGGCACTGCGGCTCCGGAGGCCGATAACCTCATCACCGATGATATGATCGGAAGCCTGCTGGAGCGCTACAAGAATGAAATCGCGCATATCAGCCTCACGGAATTCGTGGGCAGCGGGCAGGTGCGCGACGGCCACAAATATGCGAATATCAGCCTGATGGGTGTCAGCGAGGCTTACCTTACCGTCAACAACGTGGACTTACTGCGCGGACGTGCCATATCCAAAGAGGATATCGACGGTATGCGCAGCACGGCTGTTGTATCCGATAAGCTCGTGAACAATATGTTCGGCGGCAATATGGATACGGCGCTGGGCAAGGAATTGCAGGTTACCATCAACGATGAAATCTATACTTTCAGCATAGTGGGGATCTTCAAATACGAACAGACCGGTATGGGCGGATCTACCGCCTCTGAAAAGGATATCAGCACGTCGCTGTTTGTCCCCATATCGGTTGCGAAACGAATATCGGGCAGCGATCCCGGTTATCAGAGCCTGATCGTCATGGTAAACAGCGGTGTGGACAGCAAAGCGTTTGCCAAACAAGTAGAAACATTCATGAACCGGTTCTATATTAATAACGAAGAATATGAGTGTTCCGCTTCCAGTATGGAAAGCGTGATTGAACAGATCAACACCATCATGGGTACAATCAATACGGCGCTTTCCGTCATCGCGGGCATTTCGCTGCTGGTCGGCGGCATAGGCGTGATGAATATCATGCTTGTATCCGTTACGGAACGCACACGAGAGATAGGCACGCGCAAGGCGCTGGGCGCGACCAACACCAATATCCGCGTGCAGTTTATCGTGGAAAGCACGATCATCTGTCTCATCGGCGGCTTTTTCGGGGTACTGCTGGGCGGCGCGCTCGGGTATGTGGGAAGTTCGCTCATAGGCAGCGCGGTTGGGCCGAATATAGGCTCCATACTGTTAGCAGTCGGATTTTCCATGGGTATCGGCGTGTTCTTCGGGTATTATCCCGCCAACAAAGCGGCAAAAATGGACCCGATAGAGGCGCTCAGGTACGAATAAAAACCGAATTAGGAATAGCGTTATAGCCCAAGCGTAAAGCTTGGGCTATAATTTGTTTACAGAGTATTGAGGGCTCTGCCTGACGGGCCCACAGTTCGCAATGGGCGCATAAGCCCATTGTACTTATGCTTCCTTGCTCACTGGGCCTCCGCTTCGCTTAATCTGCCACAGGCAGCGCTCAGCTTTGGCCCCCAAACACCCGCTTAGGGCCGTAACCACACAGTTCGCAATGGTCGCTCAGGCTTAGCCTGCGCTCCCTTGCTCACTGGGCTTCCGCCTCGTTTCATCCGCAACAGCGGCGCTCGGCTTCGCCCCTAAGAACCCAGCCTTGGGAACGCCCTGTTTCAGGGCGCTCCCAATAGAGGGATTCCAAAGGCTACGGCCCTCAGGCCTAGCATCCAAGGCGTCTCCCGCCTTGGATGTTCCAACATATTGGCGGGGTGCAGGGGTGGAACCCCTGTGAAAGATTTTTTCGATACTACAACCAATTTCTATGGGAGAATAATATGCCGGACTGTTATTTCGCCGCGGATATCGGCACCACGCAGATCAAGGCCGCGCTCGTGGACGAGCAGGGGGAACTGCTTGATCTGATCAGCGAGGCAAACCGCGTCTATTGCCCCCACGATGGCTGGTCGGAAATCGATATGGAAGAGATCTGGCAGACATTCTGCTCTCTTGCTCGTAAACTGATTAGCCGCAATCCTATCACCGCGGCGCAGATCAAAGGGGTCGGCATTACGGCGCTGGGGGAAGGACTCTGGCCGCTGGATCAAGACATGCGTCCGGTAAGACGGGCCATTCTGTGGAACGATACGCGCGCCCGCACACTGGTACTTGCGGACAGGCAGCAAATCGATCGCCAGCTTATAGAAAATCATGTGACGCCTTTGTTTCCCGCCTCACCTCCCATGCTTTTGCGCTGGCTGAAGGAATATGAGCCGGAAAATTATCGCCGCACCGCGCATGGCATACATTGCGGCGACTTTTTGAATTACCGGCTCACCGGCCGCCTCGCTACAGATCGTACGCTCGCCTCCACCGCTTCCATCAATGTAATCACAGGCGAATACTATTATCCGCTCTTCGAGCTGATGGATATGGGAGATAAAGCGGCGTGCATGCCGGAAATTCTGCGCTCCACCGATATTGTGGGCTGCGTGAGTGCAGAAGCGGAAGAAGAAACCGGCTTCCTGCGCGGCACGCCTGTTATCGCAGGCGCGCTGGACGCCGCGGCCACCATATTTGGCGCCGGGGCGTACCGAAAAGGGGACGCGTGCACGGTATTCGGTACTTCGCTGTGCAACGCGGCGGTGCTCGATGAAACGCAGATCGACCATACCAACACCTGCGGCAGCACGTTGTGCGGCATCGTGCCGGGTACGTATATCCGCATGCTGTCCACCAACTGCGGCAGCGCGCTGATCGACTGGGCAATGGCGATGTTCGCGCCCGAGCTATCCTTTGACGAACTCGAACGGCAGATTTGTGCGATCCCTATCGGCAGCAACGGACTGATTTGCCATCCGTACCTCAACGGCGAGCGTGCCCCGTTCAAGGACGCATTTGCATGCGGCGGCTTTTACGGCCTAACGGCCGCACATAAACGTATGGATATGATGCGCGCAGCGTATGAGGGACTTATCCTATCGCTCATGGATTGTTACAGGGAGATACCGTCCGGTTTCACCCGTGCATTTGCGGCGGGCGGAGGCGCAAACAGCAACCTGCTGTGCGGCTTAACGGCCAGCGCTATCGGCGTACCGGTACATCGCCCCGCACAAAAGCAGCTTGGCATCAGCGGCATTGCGGCTGCGGCCCGATACGCGCTCGGCTGCACGCCCGAACTGAAGCCTGCCGTATCAAATAGCGAGACCTTTTTACCAAACCCGCAGGACGACAAAGCGCTGCAAGCCATGTATGCACAATATTCCGCTCTGCGGGAACGGATGCAGCAATACTGGCCAAGATTCAGGCAGGGAGCATAGACCGATTAAACGCTGAAAAAAGACGACCGGAAGAATTTCAGCCGTCTCTTTTATTCTTTAGCTTTTCATCCGTCAAAGCTGACGGCGTGTACGTCAGCTTTGACACCTTGCGCAAATGCCGACCGCGACCGTATGGGCGCAGGCATTTGCGAGAAATCCCGCCGCAGCGGCCTCGCACAAATAAAAGAATTTTATTTGTGCGAAAATGCCTGCTCAAGGTCGGCAATCAGATCGTCAATATGCTCTGTGCCGATGGAAAGACGAATAGTGTTGGGCTTTATTCCGCTGTCCAGCAACTGCTCTTCAGTCAGCTGCGAATGCGTTGTACTGGCCGGATGAATGACGAGCGATTTTACATCCGCAACATTTGCGAGCAGCGAGAATATCTGCAGTCTGTCGATAAACGCCTTGGCTTCTTCCGCGCCGCCCTTGATTTCGAATGTAAATATGGAACCCGCGCCGTTGGGATAGTACTTGTTGTACAGTTCATGCGACGGGCTGCCCGGCAAAGACGGATGGTTGACCGCTACCACCTGCGGATGATTACTCAGGTACTCCACCACCTTGAGCGTATTGTATATATGGCGCTCTATGCGCAGAGAAAGCGTTTCCAGCCCCTGCAGGAACAGGAAACCGTTGAGCGGCGCCAGCGCCGCGCCGGTATCGCGCAGCAGCGTAACGCGGGCCTTGATAATATACGCCGCCGCGCCTACCGCTTTGGTATAGCTGACGCCGTGGTAGCTCGGGTCCGGCTGTACCAAACCGGGAAACTTCCCGGAGCCTTCCCAGTCGAATTTGCCGGAATCTACGATCACACCGCCAATGGAGGTGCCGTGCCCGCCGATGAACTTGGTGGCGGAATGCACCACGATATCCGCGCCGTGTTCAAAAGGACGCAGCAGATACGGCGTAGAGAATGTGTTGTCTATAATCAAGGGAATCTTGTGTTTGTGCGCGATGGCGGCGATGGCGTCAAGATCAATGACGTCGGAATTCGGATTGCCCAGACTTTCTACGAATATGGCCTTGGTGTTGGGGCGGATCGCTTTTTCGTAGCCGTTTAGATCCAACGGTTCCACAAATGTAGTGGTAATGCCGAATTTGGGCAGCGTGTGCAGAAGCAGATTGTAGGTGCCGCCGTAAATCGTCTTTTCGGCGACGATATGGTCGCCAACGCCCGCTATGTTCTGTATGGCGTAAGTCACCGCCGCCGCGCCGGATGCGAGCGCAAGCGCGCCCACGCCGCCTTCCAGGGCGTTGATTCGCGCTTCGAATACGCCGTTGGTTGGGTTCATGATCCGCGTGTAGATGTTGCCGGGTTCCGTAAGCCCAAAGCGGGCAGCGGCGCTTTCTGAGCTGGGAAAAACATAGGATGAGGTCTGATAAATGGGCACTGCGCGGGCATCGGTGGCGCTGTCGGGTTGTTCCTGCCCGGCGTGCAGCTGCAGGGTTTCGAATTTCCAGGTATTGCTCATGGTATCTCTCCTTTTCATTCATTCAAAATTAAAATAATCTCTTGAAAAGCTTCAATATTTGGTTGTTGCCGCCAAGCGACTTACTATCGCCCGCAACACATTCGCTTTAAGCCTGCCTCTGCACAGTTTTGTTCATGACAACGCCTATTCATGATATTCCTGCCTCGCTTTCTGTTCAGCTTAGTCGCTTCTCATATAAATCATATTATTTTTATATGTTTTATATGAATTACACATTACCGTGCGATGACAGGTTTGTCAAGTGGCAGTCAGAAATATTTTAATAACGGTTTGAATGGCAGGCGTTATCCTGTTTGTGTATTTTCACTTTGCGGTATGGTAGACTATAGGTCGATCCCTCGTTAAAGGAGTATCCATGCAGAACATATATCTCGACAACGCGGCGACGTCATTCCCCAAGCCTTCGGGCGTAAGCGAGCGCATGCGGCAGTATATTGACCAAATCGGCGTAAATGTCAACCGCGCCGTATACGGCCCCGCAACAAGCGCGGGGCTAGTGACGCTCAGCCTGCGCGAACGGCTTTGCGCGCTGTTTCACCACAGTGACCCTTCGCACTGCATATTGACGCCGGGCGCCACCTATTCGCTGAATATGGCCTTAAAGGGTTTTCTGCGGCCGGGCGATCACTGTATCGTCAGCTCGCTCGAACACAACGCAGTCATGCGTCCTCTTGCGCAGCTTGCGGCGCTGGGCATAACCTTCAGCCGTATCCCCTGCAACGCGCAGGGACTCACGAACGCTGAGGATGTACTGCCGCATATTCGGGATAACACGCGATTGATCGTGGTTACGCATGCCTCCAACGTTTGCGGCGCGCTGCAGCCTGTAGAAGAAATCGGGCGCATCGCCAATACGCGCGGCATTCCTCTCGTAGTCGACGCTGCGCAGACGGCGGGGCTGTACCCCATCGATTTTGAAGCCATGCATCTGAGCGGACTTGCCCTGCCTGCCCACAAGGGACTGCTCGGCCCTTCCGGCATTGGCGCTCTGCTGCTGAAAAAGGAATTCGCCGCGGCTCTCTCGCCGATTGTAGCCGGGGGTACCGGCAGCGTATCGGACAGCGAGGAGCTGCCGGACTTTTTACCGGATCGCTTTGAAAGCGGCACGCCCAATCTGCCCGGCATATACGGATGGGAGCAAGCGCTGCAATTCATAGAAGAGCGCGGAGTCGACGCGCTGCGCGCGCACGAAATGGACCTGACCATGCGATTTATTGCGGGCGTAAGTGAAGTGCAAAATGTGCGCATTATAGGCCCCTTGCGGCCCGAAGAACGTGTGGGCGTGGTATCGCTGGATTTTCTAAAGCGCGACAATGCGGAAGTTACATTTGCTCTCGAACGGGAGTACGGTATACTCACGCGCTGCGGCATGCACTGCGCGCCCAGCGCGCACAAAGCGCTCGGCACATTCCCGGCGGGTACGGTACGATTTTCGTTCGGATGGGCCAATACGAAAGAGCAAACTGACTGCGCGATAGAAGCGGTTCGTAAATTAGCAACGGAATAGACGCAGAACAAGGGCAATCTAAAGATATCGGGGCTGCTCTAACTCGTTAATTATGTTGAGGGCTCTGCCTAACGGGCCCGCAGTTCGCAATAGTCGTATTTGCCCTTACAGGCCTATACTCCTTTGCTCACTGGGTCTCCGCTTTGCTTCTTCTGCCACAGGCAGCGCTCAGCTTCGACCCCCAATCTCCCGCTTAGCCGTAACGGCCCTAAGAACCCATTCTGGAAACGCCCTATTCTAGGGCGTTTCCGATATAGGAATTTTCAAGGGACATGTCCCTTGAATAGGGGTTCGGGGGCAAAGCCCCCGATAAAGCTTTATAGACAATTAGGGCCGCCTCAGAGCATTGAGGCGGCCCCTATAGTATTCTTTGCAACTACCTTAGCACGATCCGTTTTTCGCCTGCGGGAACCATGACCCCTACCCGCTGTGCCTGAGGCACACAGGTTAACAGTTCCGCGTAGAGTGCGTCCGCGTCGTCCGGATGAACGGAAATAAGCAGCCCGCCCGCCGTCTGCGGGTCGTATAATACGTCCTGCACGGCAACGCTTGCATTCCCCGCGTCTACGGCCTGTTCCGCAAAGCTGCGGTTTCTGTACATGCCCGCGGGCAGCAGGCCCATATTGGCAAACTCGAGCGCCTCGGGCAATATGGCGACGGAAGCGGTATCCACCTGCGCCGTCAGGTCCGAGCCCTGCGCCATCTCGTACAGATGGCCGATAAAACCGAACCCCGTCACATCCGTACAGGCGTGCACGCGGTATTTCACCATGACGTCGCGCCCCGATTTATTGAGCGTGGTCATGAGCCGATAGGCAATGTCGTGGCCTTCCTTGCTCAATAATCCCGCCTTCTCCGCCGTTGTCAGTATGCCGATACCCAGCGGTTTGGTGAACAGCAGCACGTCGCCTTGCTTTGCGCCGCTGTTGGTCAGCACTTTTTCCGGGTGAACAAACCCCGTCACGCATAGACCGTATTTGGGTTCTTCGTCGAATATGCTGTGCCCGCCGGTAATGATGACGCCCGCCTCAAACGCCTTGTCGTAGCCGCCGCGCAGCATAGCATGCACAGCCTCTTTGGGCATATCCTCGGGCACGCACATGATATTGAGCGCGAGTTTGGGCTCGCCACCCATGGCATATACATCGGAAAGCGCGTTTGTGGCCGCGATCTGGCCGAATATATACGGATCGTCCGCTATGGGCGGGAAAAAATCCACCGTCTGTACCAGCGCCAGTTCATCGCTGACCTTATATACGGAAGCGTCGTCGCTTTTATCAAAGCCAACGAGCAGGTTGGGATCGTTGTGTACGCGAATACCTTCCAAAAGATTGGCGAGCACCCCCGCCCCTACCTTTGCGCCGCAGCCCGCACATTTGGCGAGCTTAGTCAGTTTCACATCCTGTTCCATTTTCATGTCCTCTCAAAGTGATATCGCAAAGCGGCGTCAGCCGCAGAATTGCCTCCAGTACGCCGCCGCCCACCGCAAGCGCCTTATCCGATACGGTGAAGCAGTGTTCCATTTTGCAGCGCGGGTCGATATCCCCGCTTTTCATGCCCTTTTGCACCGGCGTGCCCTCAGGCAGAATGCCGCGCAGAATACCGGAAATGCCGCAGACCATGGGCACATCGTCCACATACCCGGCAGGCTGACCCGGCTGCACCAGCGCGCCGATAGTAAGCGCCGGATGGAATATGCCGTCAGCAGGTGCGCGCAGCAAACGTTCTACGGTATATCCGCCAATATTGCCGGGTACGCCCGTATTGGGCGCTGCCGTGCCCTTCAAAATCACACGACCAAGCGTATGCCCGCGCTGTGTTTCCACGACTGCGTGGCAATCCTCCCCCGCCGTAAACCCCGGACCAACGCCTATGACGACAGGCGCATCTGCAATGCGGGTGCCTAAGTTGCGCTTTGCAAGCACGGCATCCACCACGGCATCCGGCCGCAGTTCCCGTACGCAGTCCGCTTGCGGATCAACAAGCACCGCGATATGCCCACGCGCGGTAATTTCGCGTGCGTCGGCAGCGTTTTGGGCAAGCACCGCCTTCACGCCTTCCACTGTCGTTTCGCCCAGCGGCACGGCTTCACTGAAACTGACAGTACGCCGTATGGCGGTAGGCAATGCAATATCCGTCATGATTATTCTAAACCGGGCGCGGTACAACCGCAAGGCTATACCGGTAGCAATATCGCCCGCCCCTTTTATGACAACAAGCATATCTTTCTTTCTCTTTGTTGAAGTGCGCCCGCAAATACGGGGCAAGTGAGTTCTTTTGCAAGCTCTCTCGCGAGAGCAAGCTGCTGTTCAAATTCCACTTTGTTGATGAATACGGTATCGTGCAAATTTTCCGTTGCGATAACACGTGCCGCATCCTGCGGTGTGACGATATGTTCCTGCTCCACATTGAGCAGCGCGGCGTACAATTCGGGACGGTGCGCACTTTGTGTAATCTGTTGGCCTATGCCGTCGATGCCCACGACACAAATCACTCTGTCCGCTTCGGCGGGAATGACAGGCTCGTGCAGCGCGTGCGCCTTGAGAGGCAATCCTTTGGAGCCATCCGCTTCGCAAAGCACATAGGAAGCGACGGAGCGAAGCAGCCCTATATGCTGCAGATCCAGCGTAATCTTGCCTTCGGATGTACGCACGCCGACACATACAGGATTTTGAAAGGCAAACGCCGCCTCAATTTCAGGCAAGTGCGGCGCAACAAGTTCCATACCCTCGGGCGGGAACATTTTTGCCGTGGCGCAGAGTATCACGCGGCCTTTTTCCTTGAGTTCATCCGAAAGCCGCAGCAGCAGCGACGTCTTGCCTCCGCCGCCTATCACGGCGACGACGCCCGGCTCAATGCCCAGCATCTGCGAGAGTCGCATGCCCCTTCCCTCCTGTCATTTTCGTTATTCTTCAAATAGAATAACACTCTTAATCACCGCTTGTCAACCGAACTACACATGCGTTACAATGGGGCTATGAAATACGCAGCGGATATGCGGCCCGTACTTTCTGTACGGCTGTACACAAAGGATAAATGCTTCGGTCCCGGGATTGCGGAGCTGCTTTCACGCGTGCGCCGTCTAAGATCGCTTCGCGCGGCGGCGGCTTCCATGGACATGGCCTATTCCAAGGCATGGCGCATCGTGAAGGAAACGGAACAGGCGCTCGGTTTCGAGCTGCTCTTGAGCACGACGGGCGGCAAACACGGCGGCGGTGCGGAACTCACGCAGGATGCCCTCAAGCTTCTCGAAGATTACACGGAATTCCTTAATGATCTGCGTGCTGCGGCTCAGGCGCTGTTTGATGAGAGATTTGGCTCAAACGACTGATCTTCATGGCTTTGCTTCACTGCAAAGCCATTTTGTTGCAGCAGCACTCAAAACGAGCCGAACCTTCAGCGCATATTTCTTCCCAGCCAAGCGGAATAGCACGCAAACTGCTCAGGCGTATGGAAAAAGTGTTCTCCGGCTTCAAACACATCCAGTTTGCAGCCGAATCTCTTCACAAACGCGTCTATCGTATCCCGTTCACAGAGATTGTCGTTCGCGCCATAAAGTACCGACGTCGCGCAGTTCCAGTTTTCCATGGGATGATCCAGCACATAGCGATAATAATCCCAGTAGAGAGTTTGCCCAATCGGCGTTTCTATTTGCTGTTCCTGTTTGAGCCGGTCTTCCGTTACCCCAAACCACAGCATCATGTTCTGGATGATCCGCTTCATATCGACCACGGGTGAAAGAAACAGCGCCTGCGCAAGCTTTTCGTTTTTGTATTCCAGCAGGCTGAAATACGCGCCCATGCTGCAGGCAAACAGACTGATATTCTGATAGCGGCTGCTGGCATAATCCATGACTTTTCGCAAATCCGATACGCAGTTCTGTACTTTGCAGGGGGTGCCCTCGTTTGCCCGTTCGCCGTGCTCCGGCAGATCAAAGCTGAGCGTCTGGTATCCATGCCGACAGGCTTCCTCCGCCAACATCCGGATCACGGTATCTTCCTTGTTGGACATATTCCCGTGTACGGCGATAAAAGCCTGGTCGGAGTCTTTCCCCCATAGCACCGCCGGAATACCCTGGATATTTAACTTGCTTGCTGCGATTTCATGCATTTCAAATTGCCTCACTTTAGGGCAGCAAGCCGCTGCTCCAAATACCTTGCAAGCTGCGCCACGGTATCGCCAATCGCCGCATCCAATTTGGCGCTGCCCTGCGCCAGCGTGCCCCGACCGCCGCCGCGGCCGCCCATGGCTGCGTTGACTGCCTGCGCGAGCTCGCCCATATCAAGCCCCGGCCCTTCCGAGCAGCAGAGCACATAGCTCGCCGTATCCGCATTGGGCGCGACAAGAAGCGCAAGCGCCTTTTCCCTTTCGCACAGCGCGAGCGCAATCGGACGAAGCTGCGCCGCAGGAATATCCGATAGATACTGCGCCACCACGCGCTTACCTTTTATGACGGATGCTTTCTGCAGCAGCTCTGAGGCAATATACCCATTGAGTTTGGCGTACGCGGCCTTTGCTTCCCGTTTGGCGGCGGAAAGCTCTTGCTGCTGTTTTTCCACAGCGGGCAGTACATCCTCCACCTTGCAGGAAAACGACCGTGCAAGCTCATCCGCGATGGTCTGCATGCGCTGCGCGTGCGCAAGAGCACGGCTGCCGCAGGCAAACGTCAGCCGTTCGCCGCCCTTGTAATGCTCATTTGCAGTGACTTTGAGGGACCCAATTTCGCCCGTGCGCGCCACATGCGTGCCGCAGCAGGTGCAGCTGTCGCCGCCCGGCATGGATACGATGCGAGCTGTGCCGGTCAGGCCCGCTGCGCGCTTGCGTAATTCCATGTGATCGAGCTCTTCCGCCTGCACATACGTCAGTTCGACGGGCAAGTCGGCCGTAATGAGCTCGTTGGTCCGCTGCTCCAGCCGTACCACATCTTCGGGGTTTAAAGGTATATCGATATCGATGGTGCAATAGCTCGCGGCCATATGAAAGCCCACATTTTTCGCGTCGAACAGCTCTTTTGCCGCAAAGGAAAGCAAATGTTCGCCGCTGTGCTGCTGCATATGATCAAACCGGCGGGGCCAGTCGATTTCCACGCTTACTTGAGCACCAACCTCAAGAGGCGAAGCCGTACGATGCAGCACGCGCTCGCCCTCTTCTTCCACGCCAAGTACCGTTATATCACCGATGCTGCCCGTATCATGCGGCTGGCCGCCGCCTGTGGGAAACAGCACCGTTTTAGAAAGCTCCACGTCAAAGCCCCCCTGTACCTTCGTGCAGGAAAGCACGGTCGTGTCGCAGCGGGTTAAATAGCTGTCATTTAAGTACAATCTTTCGGTCATATTCAGTCTCCTCAGCTTACATCCAGCCCAGCGATTTCAGCCCAAATATCCATAAGAACATGCTCAGCATACAGAATGCCGAAGTAAACACCACGATTTCGCTGCTTAACTGCGCATCCCCGCCCATGGCGCACGCCATGGGGAAGGAACTGACCGCCGTGGACGGCGCAAATATGAGCATCACGCCCGCAATTTGCTGATTGCGGTAGCCCAGCAGCCCCGCAAGCCCTATCCAGACGAACGGTATGATAAACAGCCTTGCGAGCACTGCTCCCGTAAGCGCCTTGCGGTTTTTCGATGCGGACGCAAATGTAAAGGAAGCGCCCAGTGTGAGGAAGGAAATCGGGGTGGCGCAATTGGAAAGGCTCCACGCAGTATTTTTGATAACCGATGGCAGCCCTATGTGCAGCAAATTCATGATGACACCCAGCATAATAGCAATAACAAGCGGGTTCTTCACGATTTCAATGAGCATTTTGCGTACATCCGTTTTGCCGGAGCGAAAACGTTCAAGCGCAATCACGCTCAGCACATTCAACAAAGGCACCACGCAGGATACGAGCAGCACGGTAAGCGCAATTTTGCCTTCTCCAAATAGCTGCGTCGCCACAGGTATTCCGAATATGGCAGTGTTGCCCCGAAATATGCCCTGTATGAGTACACCCCGGCGGCAATCCTCAGGTTCCAGCCGCGGTACCAATAGATAGAGCAACAGAAATGTCAGCGTTACGCCGCCCACGCACAGCAGTGCAACGCCCACCGTACCGGGTTCCGTCATACCGGCAATATCGCTTTCGTACATATTGCGGAACAGTAAGAGCGGCAGCAGCAGCCGGAATATGACCGTGTTGGTAACGCGCACCCAATGCTCGTCGAGCGAAAACAAGCGCCGCAGCACGTATCCCAACGCCATCATCAGAAACAGCGGCAGCATAACCTCTGCGGAAATCTGTAAGTTTGCCATGCATTCTTCCTTCCGGCTCAAACGACTATGCATTTTATCATACAACCGCCCGGTGAAAAATGCAAACCAGCCAAGGCCCGTAAAGCGTATTGGCACTTCTCGGGGAGCTGGGAAATAAGCAATCCCCTAGGTCCAGATTCC
The DNA here is from genome assembly GCA_964440115.1 of uncultured Oscillospiraceae bacterium. GTDB lineage: Bacteria > Bacillota > Clostridia > Christensenellales > CAG-138 > JAEWWD01. The sequence continues at coordinate 244,234 of CAYTPV010000003.1, forward strand.
GATTTGGACGATTGGTTGTGTGGCACAGCCACACATCATTCCTTGAATAATACCCGAATGTACCATTCGGGTGAATACTACGCAACATTCTGCGCAACTTGAAGCTTTCAATATGTCATTTTGCAGCGACATGCGCGGTGCAAAATGACACCTTAGAGCGTAAGTTGACGCGACAGCTTTTCTGCGCAAGCAGAAAACCGAGCGACAACTTTGCGCGGTGAACTTCAAAAAAGTGGATACTTCCACTTTTTTGACCAACAGAAAACCCATCGATAAAGCCTCAGGGCTTTATCGATGGCCTAAACCGGCGCTAGGGCTTGCAACACGTTCCTGTTTGGGGTATCGTATGATAGGAAATATTGCAAAGATACATGGTAGGAAATGCGCAAAAACAAGGAGGATTCTGGAGGATATGCAAAGACCTGCGCTTGTCATACTGGCTGCCGGTATGGGCAGCCGCTACGGCGGACTCAAGCAGATGGATCCGGTAGACGAATATGGCAACCTCATCATCGATTATTCCATATATGACGCGCTGCAGGCCGGTTTCGGCCGCGTCGTGTGTATTATCAAACAGTCTATAGAACGGGAATTCAAAGAAGTGGTCGGCAGCCGCGCGGGCCGGCATGTGCAGCTTGATTACGCGTTTCAGGAACTCAATAAACTCCCGGCGGGATATTCTGTACCCGAAGGCCGCGTGAAGCCATGGGGGACCGCGCACGCACTGATGTGCTGCAGCGGCGTAATCGACGGCCCGTTCGCCGTCATCAATGCGGACGATTACTACGGACGCAGCGCGTTTTCCACAATTTACAATTACCTCGCAGCGCCTCATAAAACGGGAGAATACGCCATGGTTGGGTATCAGGTGGAAAACACGCTGACTGATAACGGCGTAGTCACGCGCGGCGTGTGCAATGCAGACACAAATGGGTTCTTAAAGCATATCAAGGAATGCAGCGGTATCAGCAGATACGGCAGCGGCGGCGTATATGAGGAAAACGGCCATCAGATTGTAATAGAAAAGGGTACATTGGTATCCATGAATCTTTGGGGATTTGACGCAGGCCTCCTCGATAGCCTGCAACAGGGATTCGTGCCGTTTCTGAATAAGGGCTTGGCGGAAAATCCGCAAAAATGCGAATACCTGCTGCCCACGGCCGTACACAACCTGATCCAGCAGGGCAACGCGACTGTACGCGTGCTGCAAAGTCACGATCAATGGTTTGGCGTAACCTACCGAGAGGATATGCCGGTGGTGCAATCCGCTATCCGCGCGCTCAAAGACAGTGGAATGTACCCCGAACGGCTCTGGAATTGAACATTCTGTGACCGAAATAAGATTTTTTAAGCCCGCGGTATGTCCGCGGGCTTATTTATTATATATTTTATTACTATCTGCTATTTACAACCTTACACTGGTCACATATGGACATTTTGGTTTATAATAGAAGAAGATACTTCGAGAAAAGATAGAAGCAGATACTGCGAAATAAGCATGAAATCAGGGTGTGCCTATGGATGTATTTGTTGCGCGGCAGCCGATATTCAAACGCAATATGCAGCTGTACGGCTATGAACTGCTGTATCGCAGGAGCAGAAACAATTATTTTGAAGGTGAGGACGATACTCTTTCCACCGCTGAACTCATCAGCAATTCTTTTTTAGTGATCGGATACGACGAACTCATAGAAAACACAAAAGGCTTTATTAATTTTTCTGCAGAGCTTCTCATGCGCGATATGCCGCTGATGCTGCCCAGGGATAAAGTGGTGATCGAACTGCTTGAACGCGCACAGATCACCGACGAACTGCTGCTTGTACTTAAGAAGCATAAATCCATGGGATATACTTTGGCGCTCGATGATTTTGCGCTGGATATGGAAGACATGCAGGTCGCTGAGCTTCTGGAACTTGCGGATATCGTCAAAATCGAATTCCCGAATGTGCGCCTCGACATACAGCGTTCGCTTATACGCAAATATAAAGGCAGAATCAAATTCCTTGCGGAACGCATCGAGACGCGCGAGGAGTTCCGTATCGCGCTGGAAATGGGATATACGCTGTTTCAGGGCTACTTTTTCAGCAAGCCTGTCATTGTCAACGCAAAAGAAATCCATACCGTAAAATCCAACGCGGGGCTGGCTATTCAGGAACTGAGCAGAAACGACCCGAATTTAAAATACATCGAAAGAATATTCGAACAGGATGTTGGGCTTTCCTATAAACTTTTAAAGCTCGCGAATTCCGCATTTTTCAGCACGGGCAGACAGGTGAAATCCATTCGCCAGGCAATTATGCACATCGGTACCGACGAACTGAATAACTGGCTGCACCTGATATTCTTAAAAAGCATGCAGTCGGTTGAGAACAAAGAGCTTATTAAGACTTCCATCATCCGCGCCAAGCTGCTTTCCCTGCTTGTAAACGAAAAGTGCAAAGAGGCGGATTGTTTTTTCGTTGGAATGTTTTCATCGCTGGATATTCTTTTGAATCAGGATATGGAGCAGGCGCTTGGCGGCCTGCCTTTGTCTCAAACCGTGAAGGATACGCTGCTCGGCAGGGATACCCAGTTAACTCCTTATCTGCGTATCGTACTGAATCTGGAGTTGGGCAACTGGGAAACAGTTGAAATACTGCTTCATGAAACGGGAATTACACGAAAAATTTACATGGACGCATATTTGTGCGCGCTGCGGTGGCAGCAGTCCCTGCCCTTCTGATGCTATTCCCCGATGATTTTAACAAGCACCCGTTTATCGCGCATGCCGTCAAATTCAAAATAAAATATTTGTTCCCAAGTGCCGAAATCCAACTTGCCCCGCGTGATCGCAACCACAGCCTCGCGGCCCATTATGGTGCGTTTGAGATGTGCATCCGCGTTATCCTCATATCCGTTGTGGGCGTATTGGCTATAGGGCTTTTCCGGCGCAAGTTTTTCCAGCCAGCGTTCATAATCGCTGTGCAGGCCGCTTTCATCATCGTTGATGAATACGCTGGCCGTAATATTCATGGCATTCACAAGCGCCATGCCCTCCTGTATGCCGCTTTCATCTATGCAGTTCTGCACTTTTCCAGTAATGTTGACAAGTCCCCTGCGCGTAGGCAGGTGAAAATGCAGTTCCTTGCGATAGCTTTTCATATGTGTTTCCTCCGATCAGTTTTGATGCAGGCTGCCACGTCAGATATCCAGCAGCCGCCCGTTTTGCTTTAAATAGCGCCTTCTTTGCGCGTAATCGGGCAGTATACGCGCCACCTCGCGCCAGAATTCGGCGGAATGGTCGCGGCGTATCAAATGCGCCAGCTCGTGCACCACGACGTAATCGACTATTTCCACCGGCGCCATAACGAGCCGCCACACAAGGTTGATGCTGCTGTTCGCCCCGCAGGAACCCCACTGTCCATGTGCGCCGGAGATCCTGAGCCCGCTTGGTTTTACACTCATCTGCGGCGCATAAAAGGCCATGCGATCAGCAAAAATCTCCCGCGCTTTGGCGCGATACCATGCTTCGATCCTTTTTTCAGCCTGTACAGCATCCGAAGGAGGCAATATCAGCCTGTCGCCAGATACCGATACGCGCCGCGCGTCCTGCGCGTAATGCAGGGTAAGCCGTTCTCCCAACAGAAAAAACGGTTCCCCTTCCCTGAATACATGCTCTGAGGGTCGGGCGGCTGATATTTCCGCCTGCTTGCGAAGTATCCAATCCGCCTTTTGTGTAATAAACGCCTCAATATAGGAGAGCGGAAGCCGTTTGGGCGCGTGCACCACAAGCCGTGCGTCGGATGTCACCGTCAGACCCAGCGTTTTTCGTTTTGAACGGATGAGCTCGTCGATTTTAATGGAAGGAATCTGCGCCATGCTTATTGCTGCGCGGCTTCATAGCCGCAGCCTCCATACATTACTTTTTTCATTATAGCCCATACCGTACAACGCGCGCAACGCGAGGAAATTTGTGGCGGAAAACGGGCATTCCTGCAACAAAACTGCACTTGCGAACACAAAGGCCCATAGTTTTCAATTTTACAAAAATTGCGCCATACTTGCGCAACAATGGGTGGGTATGATACAGCCATAGAAGCAAGAGAAGGCGGGATAAAACAATCCCGCATAAGCTATACTAACAGGGAATTCAAGGGAGGTATGAAGTATGTTTGGTTCTCCGTATCGCAGGAATATTCCGACCGGCTTATCGAACTACTTTGACGATGTTGAAAGAGCGGTAGTCGGCGGCGTTTCCAGCCTGGGCTTTGGTACGTTCCGCACCGATATTATTGATAAAGGCGACAAATATCTGCTGCAGGCGGAACTGCCCGGCGTTAAAAAGGAAGATATCCAGATCGATATCGACGGCAACGACCTGATCGTAAGCGTGAACCGCGAGGAACGCAAAGAAGAGAAACAGGAGAACTTCTTAAGGCGCGAGCGAATAAGCGGCTCGTACTGCAGAAGATTTGATGTGTCCAACGTAGATGTGGATAAAATTGCCGCTTCCTATAAGGACGGCGTACTGGAACTTTCACTGCCCAAGAAGGCACAGGATGCCCCCGGCGGCAGGAAGATTAATATAGAGTAAGCTGAACTTCTTTAGGAATCTCCTCCAAAACTCAACGAAAAAGCGGGCGAAAGCCCGTTTTTTCGTATCCGGTTTTTTTGAAATGCTGGCGAAATACCCTGTTGATCAGAATCTTTGCATGGTATACTCACATCAAATGGAAGCAAGGAGTCCTCTTATGCTGTTTACGGAAAATGGCGGCGCATCCTCCCCTGTAATCGTATTGCTGCACGGCGGCGGGCTTTCAAATTGGTCTGTTCGCGCGGCTGCCGAATTGCTGTGCCCGGAATACCGCGTGATTACCCCCGTCATCGACGGACACGGCGTTGACGGCGGCACCACATTCGTAAGCATTGAAGATTCCGCGACAAAACTCATTGCGTATATCGATGCCAACTGCGGCGGCCATGTGCGCGCCATCGCCGGTCTTTCTCTGGGTGCCCAGATCACGGTCGAAGTACTCAGTCGGCGGCGCGACATCACAGACTGTGCTTTGGTGGAAAGCGCACTCGTCATCCCCATGAAGGCGGCGGCATGGTCGGCGCCCTCCTACAAGATGTTTGCGGGTCTTATTCAACAGGAATGGTTTGCCCGCATGCAGGCGCGCACGCTGCAGCTGCCCGATGAACTGTTTGCGCAGTATTTTGCAGACAGCAAAAAGATATCGTCCGCATCGCTTGTCAACATCACGCGCAGCAACGCAGCGTATGCACTCAAAACCACCTACTCGCAAACGCAGGCGAAAACGATCATCGTCGCGGGGGAACGGGAACTGGGCATTATGCTTCGATCTGCAAAGAAGCTGCACGCGGCGATACCCGGCAGCGAGCTGTACATCGGCCCCGGTCTGCAGCACGGTGAATTCAGCCTCAAGCACACCGCCGCATACGTGCAGGCGCTCAAACGGCTGATGCAAACGACCTAGGAAAACCTAGCAAGAAAGACACGTCATGGGAAGGGCAAATTGATAGCCTGTACCGCCGCGGAATTTCCGCGGCGGCTGTTTTTTTCTTGCATGTTCGCTCGTCCGGTTCCGTATGCTGTAAGAGCATTCAGAATCGAGGACGACAGCATGGGCTTTTATGTGAACGTGGAGCCGGGCGTGAATATCTATGTGGAAGATATCAATCCGGACGGAAAAAACGTCATTTTCTTTGTACACGGCTGGCCGGGAGACCACACCCTGTTTGAATACCAGTATAATCAGCTACCCAAAATGGGATTTCGATGCATCGGCATGGATATCCGGGGATTCGGTAAATCCGACCGGCCGTGGGGCGGCTATGATTACGACAGGCTCTCAGACGATGTACGCGGCGTAATCGAGGCGCTGGATCTTGACGGAATCACGCTGGGCGGGCATTCGACGGGAGGAGCCATCGTAATCCGCTATATGGCCCGGCATCAGGGGTTCGGGGTAAGCAAACTTGCGCTGTTCGCGGCGGCTGCGCCCAGCCTGATACAGCGGCCGTATTTTCCCTACGGACTGCCCCGGCAGGCTGTGCTGGATATCATCGAAGGCACCTACACGGATCGCCCGACTATGCTGCAGGGTTTTGGAGGCATGATATTTCACAACTACACAACCGGCCCGCTTTCGGATTGGATATTCAACCTCGGGCTGCAGGCGTCAAGCTGGGGTACGGCGGCCGTAGCAAACACATGGCTTGATGAGGAAGGGCTGTTTGAAGACCTTAAGAAGATTACGGCACCGACGCTGATACTGCATGGACTGCAGGATCAAGTCTGCCGGTTCCCTTTGGCGGAAGCACAGAAAGAGGGCATTCGAAACGCGAGGTTGGTGCCGTTTGAATCCTGCGGACATTTCCTGTTTTATGACCAGATGGAAAAATTCACGCAGGAGCTTGCGCAGTTTGCCGGAGGAAGTTCGCAATAAAGGAGGTGACTCCCGTCATTGCATGCATAAGGGCCTGCCAATGGTGGCGGGCCCTTACATATTCAAGTGACCATCGCTGGATATTCAAACTGTGTTTTAGCCGTTTCTTGACACAGCCAGTATCATGCAATATCATAACATATGTCAGCCATATATTCCGACAGGTACACCGGTACGCTGTCCATGAATGTTGCGCCGGAAATTGCAAAGATGTTTGCGCATTTTCGTAAACGTTTGCGTAAAGTATGCAGGTATATCCTGCGAAAAGGAGAAAGCATGTCAACAATCAAGCTGGGTATCAATTTCCCCAAAGGCGTGCGCGCCGAGCGTCTGGAGGCGACCATACAGCAGGTCGCGGAATATGGTTTCGACATCGCGGAGTATAATATAAGCGATCTGCCGCTGATTGTGGGCGGCAAGGTATGCAAGCAATATGTCGGGTTTGCGGGCGACATTTTCCGCCGCTCGCCCATGCCGTTTACGGCGCATATCGGCACCGGCCTGAACCTGCGCGATACAGAAAATTTTCAACTGCACAAAAGCGTTCTCATGTCCTCCATTGAGATATGCGCGGAATTGGGCATGCCTAATCTGACACTGCATTTTGAAGAAGAGTCTTTACACATGGACGTCGAGCAGGCATTTTTCGACGCGCATATGGAAGCTGCGGATTATGCGCAGAAGCTGGGTGTCCGGCTATGTATCGAAAACATTGAGACCGCGCATTATCAGCCCGTACTGGAAATGGTGAAGAAAGCAAACCATCCTAATTTCGGCATGACGCTGGATATCGGGCATCTGAATCTCTCGACACGTTTCTACGGGCAATCCTTTGAGGATGCAGTTCGTGCCTGCGCCCCTTACGCCAGACATCTGCACATGAGCGACAATACCGGCAGATATGAAAAAATGCGGCTTGAGAACTTTGATCTGTATCGCACACTTTCCATGAGACAGCGCATCCCGCTCGGCAGCGGAGATATTCACATTCCGCCGTTCTGGGGTGAAATCGACATTCCCTTCGCACTCAAGACACTGCGCGACGCGGGATACAGCGGCATATTCCTGTGCGAATATTACAACGAACTGTATGTACCTTTTAATAAATCCATCCAGCAAGATGTTCGCGGAAAAATTGAAAGCATTTTCTCCTGATTGTCTAAAGCGGCATTCTTCGATAACGCATCAGGCATGTTCAACGCCTGTTCTCGAAAGGTTATGATTGACGAACAGGCGCAAAGAGCAAAAGAGCATCAATACCGCGCAAATGAGCAGAGCGCCGGGCATGATCTGGAAGGAAACATGCGAGAACAACTGCCCCAGCAGCGCGGGCATCAGCGTAGTCCCGGCATAAGCGGCTACCAACTGCAGCCCCACGGCGGCCTTATTGTTTTCTTTCCCAAACAATTGGGGCGTCTGGTGCATCATACACGGTATTATGGGTGCAAGCGCTAACCCTATCAATATCAGCACGCATATCATCAGCGGAGCGGACAGCGGCAGCATCAGCAGCAGCAGACCGGCGACGACGCAAACAGCGCCGCCTTTTACCAATGCGCCGTTGCTGAATTTCAGGGATGCTACACCGCTCAATGCCCGGCCGACCGTCAGCCCCAGAAAGAACAGCGATATCCAACCCGCGGCGCTTTCGGCCAATATGCTCCTTGCGTTTACAAGGTAGCTTGCACCCCACAGCATGATGGAGTTTTCTATTGCGGCGTACAGAAAGAATATCAGTAAAGTGACCGCCGCTCCCCTTATGCGCAGTATCGCCAGCGTTCCCTTGCTCTCCCCTGCCTCCGCAGGCTTTACCTGCACCACAGGCCTGACGGCCTCCATCTTTCTCCATTTGGAAAGTGAAGCCGTCATCAGCGCGGCCACCGCCAGATATATCGCGGATATGCTCAGGTAGCCGCTGCGCCAGCCCTGACCCGCTTGCGCCAAAGCAGATATCAAAGCTGGGCCGATCATGGAACCAATCCCCCAGCAGCAATGCAGCCAGTTCATGTATACCGCCGAGTAGTGCTCGGCGACAAATGCGTTGAGCCCTAAATCGACCTCCCCCATTCCTAACCCAAGCGGCAAGGCGAGCACCAGCAGCCATACAAACGAAGGCGATAAACAAAATCCCAGAAGAGCGGCGGCACACATCAAAACGCAGACTGCCGTCACGCGGCCCGTACCGAACCGTCTAATGAGCCGGTGGGAGAATAAACTGGCCAGAATTGTCCCGCAGGAGATCATGGCGGAAATATACCCCGCGTTCTCAATGGGAACACCCAGTTCCGCGTGCATGAAGGGCCAGGAAGCGCCCAGCAGAGAAGTCGGGAGCGCCCGGCAAATATACATCAGAAATATCAAAGCAGCTACAATCATATCGTCACAACCGCCTTATATGAGCCCCAAAGCGCACATGGAGTCGCGGTAGGCCGCAATCGCCTGCGTAACCAAACCGCTCACAACGTCGGACTCATAGTCATTTTTGTATTCAACAGAAGGATACACTTCCCGCAGTCCATCAGGGATCTCCCGCTCGATCGCATCCTGCACGGCTTGCGTAAAAAAGTCGCCGTACAGCACCATGTGCGACGGATTCACAACGCTGCAGTAAATGCTCAGCAGTTTGGCAACCGCAGCCCCTATTTCCGGCGGGTTTTGATAGTCTATGGTCAGCCAGTCGATTTGCAAAGGCAGGAGGGACGCTTCCCCGGCATAGCCGCGCGCGCCCTTGATTACCTTGCCGTTGATCTTCAAGCCCACCCCCGGGGCGGAATAGCCGGGAATGAAAATTCCCGCGATGATGCGATCCGGTTCCATATTTCTGCTGTAGCCAAATACTGCCGCGTTAACGTCGTTTTGTGTGATGACAGGCAAGCAGTATTTCTTCTCAAAATGCCGGGTAAAGAAGACGCCCTCTAGCTTTTTGTAATTGTTGGACAGTATCAGGCCGTCGTTCTCCACGCCCGGCAAAGAAAACGCCAATGCGCGAATGTTGGGATAGGCTTTCAAGCACACATCTATTAGGTGTTCAAAGCTTGCAACATCGATATCTTCAAAGTACTGTTCCGTTTGCCATACGATATCTCCGTACAGGTTGCCGACATAGGCATTCAGAATGTCTTTCTCGTTGCGAATTCTTCCTGAAACCGCCAGCACATGCGCATGCTCCGCGCAAAAGGCATATGTCTGCGAAGGTCTGCCGCCGGTCGCGCTCACCTGTTCGCCCAGTGTTACTTGACCATTCTTCACGAGGCCGTTGAGTATGCTTCCGACCGTTGCAAAGCTCAGCCCCGTCATGTGCGCCAAGTCCTTGACGGTCGAATATCCGCACGAATACAATGCCCAAAGCACCGTGTGGACATTGCTCTGCTTCATGTGCAATACATTGACGCCCATACATCACCGCCTAATGCGATTACGCGATATTATTTTAGACCTTATAATAAGTACTATCATAATAAAATGATATGAAAAAAGCAAGAATTTCCATTCGGAAATTTCTTGCTGAATTCGTCTAGCCCTATTATCGATAAGTCTTTACTTTGCCAAAGCTTTTCCAATCCGCGAAAGCCGTACCGTGCAGGCAAATAAGCCCGCGCAGCAGAGCAAAAACACATACGGCATGATCGAAAAGGAAATGTTCGAAAACAGCTGCCCGAACAGGGGCGGCATCAGCGTCGTGCCCGCATAGGCCGCAGCAATTTGCATGCCCATGGCGGCCTGCGCGCATTGCGTATCAAAGTATATAGGTGTCTGGTGCAGCATGGATGGAAATATCGGACCCATCCCCAGCCCGATCAGGAATAGAGCAATCATCATGAAAACAGCGGGCAGAGGCAATGCCAACAGGATAATGCCCGTCACCATCAGCGCTATCCCCAGCCTTATCAGGCTTTCGTTGCCCCATTTCACCCCGATAAATCCGCCCAGCGCCCGCCCGGTTGTCATGCCTATAAACAGCAGCGATATCCAACCTGCCGCCGCCTGCGCCGGAATGCCCCTTGCTTTGACAAGATAGCTTGCGCCCCACAGCATGGCAGAACTTTCTACTGCGGCATAAATGAAAAATGTGAGCACCGCAATCGCACCGCCGCGTGTGTGCAATGGCGCTAGCATGCTTTGTTTGTTTTCGCCCGTGTGCCCGGCATGATTCATTAAGGGCGTTACGCCCTCGATCTTTCGCCACATCGGTAAGGAAAACAGCAGCAAGCCCACCAGAACAAACTGCAGGATGGAAATATCTAAATATGCGCCGCGCCAGCCATTGCCAACCTTCGCGAGCGCAGATACCAGTATGGGGCCGAGCATTGCCCCGACACCCCAGAAACTGTGCAGCAAATTCATTTGCATGATGGAATAATGATTTGCCATAAAGCCGTTCAGCCCGGAATCCACTGCGCCCGCCCCCAACCCCAGCGGTATGGCAAACGCCAGCAGCCAGCCGAACGACGGCGTAAGCGAAAATCCTAAGAGCGCAACGGCTGTCAATCCTACGCTGACCACTGTCACCTTGCCTGTACCGAACCGGCCGATCAGCCGATGAGAAAATAGACTAGATAAAATGGTGCAGCCGGATATGATGGCGGATATGTAGCCGGCGTGCCCGACGGGCACGCCTAATCCCACATTCATGAGCGGCCACGACGAGCCAAGCAGAGAGTCGGGCAGTCCGAGACTGATAAACGCCAGATAAATCAACGCTAAAAACAACAAAGCCTGTCTCCTGTTCCAGCGTGGGCCGTGCAGGGATCAGCGTGTCTGTTCCCTGGGCAGCGCAATCGCCAGTACGCCCGCCAATACCGTAAATAAAGCGGGCAGATAAAGAATGACCTGCATGCCGAATCTGTTGGCAACTGCCCCCAAGAGCAGCGGCGACGTTGCAAACGCAACATAAAGGAATGTCAGCACGGTGCTCGAAGCCATGCCGGAATTTTCTTTATACCAACCGGTCGCAAGGCCGACTGCGCGCGGAATCACCTGCGCGTTCAGACAGCCGGTCACAAAAGTACAAACAAGCAGAACTGCATAGTTGCCGCTTAATAGACCCGCGCAAAGGGTAACCCCTGCGGCTATGCTTCCATAGAGTATGATAGGCCGGGTCTCGAGAGTCTTTAGGCGCGTAAAGCTGAACAGTATGCGCGTAAGACCCGTCGCCGCCCAATAGATGGTGACGATCAGTCCCGCTTCCACAGCGCTCAAACCGAACAGTTCCTTGCAGTACCGAACTCCCCACACAGAAAGCCCGCTCTGGAACGCGCCAAACAGGAACATGCAGCCAGCGGCAACATATACGCGGTAATCGCGCAGCATGCGTTTGATTGCGCCGGTATCTTTTGCTTGGCGGGTTTTCGCACCCTCAGTATGAAACTGCTTCCTCGCCAGCGCGAAGGTAACGGCATACGCGATGAATAGGGTAACGCACAGCAATCCGATCAGGAAATATATGCGCTGCCAGGGTGTACCCGTATCGATAATCGCGCCCGCTACCACCGGCACGATAAACGCGCCGACCGGCGCAAATCCATGCAGCAGGCTCAGCGCGGCGTCCCGTTTTTCGGGATGAATATCGGGAACGACCGCGTTGCTCATCATATCCGATGTGCTCAGGGACATACCGACCAGCAGGTACATCAGCATGAAAACAGGGTACGACGGTGCTGCGCTGATGAGAAGCAAACAGGCGGGCAGCAGCAGCAGCGGGAATAGCAGAGAAAGCGGTTTATTCAGTTTATCCATGATGACGGAAAGCAGCACGATGGCAAGCGTACCGCCGATGTTCTGAAACAGCGACATCATGCCGCCGCGATCGAGACTGATGCTGTAATGCGTCATGATATCGCTTAGAAGCGGACCCACGATGTTGTTTGCCATACAGGTGCACAGCGCGATATAGCAAAGCGCCCCCGTATACAGATTGAGCCTTAGTTTTTCGTTTTTCATACTATTTCCCCATTCAAACGCAATTTGCGTGTTCGCAGCATAAGCGAGAACACAGTCTGCGTCCGATCTTATGCGGAAATTCGCCCAAACATATTTACTATACCACAAGGCAGTGTTATAGCGGTATATGAAAATCACATAGCCCATGTCTACACGCGCGCTAGGCAAATGTATGTATAATCTGGTATACTACCCGATAGAGATAAACAAAATGTATGCCAACAGGCAGTAGGGCAAGGAGCAGTTATGACCGACATACTGATTTTCGGGCACAAACATCCGGACAGCGACACCATTTGCTCTGCACTTGCGTACGCGGAGCTCAAGCGCTCAATGGGCATCAAAGCGACTGCGGCAAAACTTGGCGAACTCAACAACGAAACAAAATTCATACTGCAATATTTCAAAGTCAAAGAACCGGAAACACTGCAGACCGTCAAAACACAGGTTTCGGATCTGGATATAGACGCGGCCGTATGCGTATCCCCCGCCACCTCCATTCACGGCGCATGGGATCTTATGAAGGAATACGGAAAAAAATCTCTGGCTGTGGTAGACGATCAAAGCAATCTGCTGGGCATCGCTACGCTTTCGGATATTACAAAGAACTATATGGATGTAAGCAACAGCGGGCTGCTGCTGGAAAGCCGGACATCCTACGGCAATATCATCAGCACGCTGAGCGCTTCCATCGTACTGGGCAAGCCGGAAACGCACCTAGTGATGGGGCGCGTAGTCATCGCTGCGCAGCACCATACGCGCATAAAAGGCTATGTACAGGAAGGCGACGTGGTCATCGCCAATATTTCAAAAAACATCCGCGAGGCCATCAAATGCGGCGCGCGGCTTATCGTCTGCACCTGCGGCATGATGCCTGAACCGGAAGATATCGAAGTCGCGCGCGAAAAGAAGTGCGATATCATATCGACGGAACACGATACCTATATCGCCACCATGCTCATACGGCAGAGCATACCCGTCGAGCATGTCATGACAAAGGCCAATCTCATCACGGTGGGATTGGATGAATTCAAAGACGACGTCAAAGAACGCATGCTCAAAACGCGTTACCGTACATACCCGGTTGTGGATGCGGATAAAAAGGTCGTGGGCATGATTTCCCGGTATCATCTGCTTTCCAAAAAGCGCAAGCAGGTGATACTCGTGGATCACAACGAGCGCAGCCAGACGGCAAACGGGCTGGACGACGCCGAAATACTAGAAATCATCGACCATCACAGGCTGGGCGATATTCAGACATCCAACCCGATATTGATGAAAAACGAGCCGGTGGGCAGCACAGCCACCATCATCGCATCCATGTATGAGGAACAGGGCATCCTCATCCCCCCGCAGGTCGCGGGTCTGCTGCTGAGCGCCATACTTTCCGACACGCTCAATTTTCAATCCCCCACCTGCACCAGCCGGGATATTGAGACAGCAAAGCGACTCGGGCCCATCGCGGATGTGGACATCGGGGATCTCGCCATCAAAATCATCAACGCGGGTTCCACACTGCTGGGCAAAACGCCGGATGAAATCATCGAAAGCGATCTGAAGGAATTTGTGCTGGGCAAGTTCAGAATTGGCATCGGGCAGGTGTATTCGATAGACTCCGAGAATCTTTCGGATATGCAGGCGGAGCTGCTCTCCCGCATGGAGTATACCTGCGGCAAAAAAGGCTTAAGTCTGCTCATGCTGCTGGTGACGGATCTCAAAAGCGGCGGTTCCCGCGTATTGCTCGCGGGAGAAAGGCAGGACATATTCTTCCGCGCGTACGCGGTAGAACCGACGGGCGGTACAATATTCCTGCCCGGCGTGCTTTCGCGTAAAAAGCAGGTCGTGCCGCTGATTATGTCGCTCGAGGATGAACTGTAATTGAACATCAATTCACACCGGTTGTTTACTGCGCTTAAGAAGAAAGCCGCGCGCATTTATTGGGAGATACAATCATGCATCCTGCCTATGGCCGGATGCATGATTTATGAAATGACTTTGCTCTGTCAACGTCTATTCCGTATTGGTGAATGTAAACGAATAATGCCGCATTTGCCTGAGAAATACGAATTCCAATAATTATTCGAATTAATCGTGTTAATTCATTGAATTCCAATCCATCATTTCTTTTCGACATCAAATGCTTCGCAGCATACTTTTTCGCTGATAATTCGACAATGCAATTACAGGCATATTGAAAGATGAATTCATTTTGCCCTCCTCAAATGTTTCGCGCGAAATCGGCAGAAACAGGGCGGTTTTTAATGGTTCAGATAATTACGTGCAATTATCCGTCGAATGAACGGCTGTTTTTACCGGCTGAATATTCCAAAACGCTCCTGCAATTCATGTAAATAATTCAATGAATTCATTGCGGTAATTCAAATAATTCTTTTTTGCGTATTTTCCAGAGCAGCGAGTAAATGGTCTGAAAAATGGGTTGGAACACGCGAAATACCCCTATTTGCCGCATGTACAGCAATATACTGATGAAACGCGGCAATATCAGACGTTTGGAAAAAGTGCGTTTCCATTATAATTAAAAGGGGATATTTACCGATATCTTAAAATAGGCCTAAAAAATCAGGGGGAAGAATCAATGAAGAAGTATATTGCCATACTGCTTGTATTCATGTTACTGACCATGTCGTTTACCGGCTGCAGCGCCATAGGCAAAAAGATTGCCAATTCCATCAAGGATTCGCAAGGCGCTAAGGCGGACGACACGCAGGCTGCGCAGCAGGATGAACCTACTCAGGACGAGCCAGCGCAACAACCGGGTGCGGATAAGCCGGTGCTGGGCGGCGTCGGTTTTGACACCCCTTCCGAATCTTATGCCAAATACACCGAGCTCAAGAGCGCTGCGTATGACCGTATCAACAACAAGCTTTCGGCCTCCGAAGATCCGGAAGTCGCCATGGCGAGCATGTCGCTTCTGCCCGTCGTCATGTCCGACCTCGCGCTGCTTCCTCTTACTGTGCTGACGGCCGATCAGCAGGCTGCCGGTGTTGCGCTTTCCATGCTGGGCATGAAGGATGTGAAAATCGCGCAGAACGGCAAGGAATATACCATTACCTATGCAAATGAAGATGGGGAAACGCTTACGCAGACCTGCGTATACGACAAAGCGACCGACTCCATGCAGAGCACCCTTTCCACGTCAAGCGGCAGCGATGAAACCATGTATTTTGAATACACCCGCGCCGGCAAGGGATATGCTTCGCAGATGTTCAGCAAGAACGACGACGGTGGATATACGCTCGTGCTTTCCTTCTTTGACGATTCGAGCGTTGCCGCATTCGGCGTGAAGAGCGTAGACGCCAAGCCCGCTTCCATCATCGGCAGCGGTGCAAGCCTGAACAAGGATTTCGTAAAGAACGATGAGATGTACGCGATATTTGAAGGCAATGCGCTGACAATTATGCAGGACGGTAAGGAAAAGACAGTGTAAATTCAATTTCCCAATAAGAAAGCCTCTGCGCCGGGATCATCATCCTGTATGCGCGGAGGCTTTTTCCTTGTATATGCTTTGGGGTTTTCCGGCTTGCGCGTGACGGGGTTGAAATCGCCCCACGTCTGCCGTTGGCGGACATCGAGCGCCCTGCGGGCCTTTTTAGAAAGTTTTTCTTTGGATACGAATTTTTGCACAGCTCTCGCTCCTTTTTGTTTTGTGAGCATTAGTATACAGCAGGCAATACGCCGCGCGCAACGGTATTTACGGCATTGTCGCCCCCATGCTATACTTTCCTTAAAGCAAGAATGTCATACGAAAGGAGAGCCGCTCATGCGCGAACCGCTCATCTGCTATACGGCCGTTGACGTGGAAACGCCCAACCACCGCAACGATTCGCTGTGCTCCATTGGCGTCGTGCACATGGAATACGGCTCGCCGGTATTCGAACGCGAGTTTCTCGTGAACCCCGAAGCGCATTTTGACTGGATGAATATCACTATCCACGGCATCACGCCGGATATGGTGGCGGATGCGCCCGCTTTCCCCGAAGTGTGGGATCAGATCAAAAGCTATTTTGAAGAAGGCGTGGTGCTTGCGCACAACGCGGGATTTGATTTGGGCGTTATCTGCGGCACGCTCGAGCGCTACGGAATAGAGATACCCGCCATCCGCTATCTGTGCACCTGCAAAATGGCGCGCAGGCTCATAGAGAAGCAGGAATTCGGCAACCATCGGCTCAATACGCTGTGCGAAGGGCTTTGTATCCCGCTTGAAAACCATCACAACGCGCTGTGTGACGCGCAGGCCTGCGCTTACCTGTTTGAAACCATGACGGATAAATTCGGTCCGCATACCGCACAAGTGCAGGCCTATTGCTACAAATCTAAAGTCAAGCGGGCCGCTGACGCAGTACCGCCTTCTATCGCATCGGAACTATAGCACAGAAAAACTTCCGCTTGTAAAAAAGAATGAGGGCTCTGCCCTCAAACTCCCGCTTAGGGCCGTAACGGCCCTAAGAACCCATTTCGGGAACGCCCTATTCTAGGGCGTTCCCGATGATAGGGATTCCCAAGGGACATGCCCCTTGGGTAGGGGTTCGGGGGCAAAGCCCCCGAAGAGAGCTTTATCGGACAGCTGAACGCAGGCACAAGCCTGCGTTTTTTCTCATTCAAAATATTGCCGAATAGCAAACTTATCTGTAAATGTATAGCGTTTATCCATCCATTTGCTGATTAAGCCGATGAGCCTGCCGTTGGTGAGCGCGCAGATCACGGTGCCCCAGCTGATGCCCTCAAAGTGGAACAATCCGAAGAATAAGAAAGAAAGCAGTATACCGACCGCACAGCTTACGCTGTCGTATGCGATTTTGAAGCGGTTGATATCT
The DNA here is from genome assembly GCA_964440115.1 of uncultured Oscillospiraceae bacterium. Lineage (GTDB taxonomy): Bacteria > Bacillota > Clostridia > Christensenellales > CAG-138 > JAEWWD01. Next base: position 261,459 of record CAYTPV010000003.1, read on the forward strand.
ATGTTCATTTTTTCGGATATGCGCTTGACGAACAGTTCATACGCGCCGGGCGTGATATACGTGTGAAAGAACATGGAGACGCCGACCGCGCATAAGAACATGCCGCCGATATACAGTACGATGCGCCAGGCAAGTATGGTCGAATCGATGGGCGCAATCAGCGCCATGCATGCGTCCAGCGACAATCCATACAACACAGCCGTACAGAACGAAAACAGATACGATATCCGAAATTTTCGCAGTATGACGGCCACCGCAACGATGAGGCAGGCCTGCAGCGTATATTCCGCCATTCCGAATGTTACGAAGCTCCACACCTGGGAAAGTTTCAGGTAAATGAGATACGCGGGCGCTATGACCATGGAAAGGCCGAAGCCCGCTTTTTCCATACTGGCTGCGCCGAGCGCCAGCCCCAATGTGCCGAATACATACGCAAGTTCCGTGTAAAACGTCTTTGTTTTCATTACTACCCCCAACAAAAAACATCCTTCCCTGTTTGAAATAGAAACAGGAAAAGATGTTTTTCATTGTATAGTATAACAAAGAACTTTACAACAACGAATACCGCAAGTTATTGATTACCATTCAAACTGGAATACCGTTGCGCTGCGGTATACCTGCCCCGGCTGAAGCGTGACAAGCGCAAAATCTCCGCTGGCGGAGGCCGGATAATGCTGCGTTTCCAGGCAGAACGCACCGTGAGTACCGTAACATGCGCCGCCCTTGCCTACAGCGTCCAATGAATTCGCGCTGTAAAATTGCACACCGGGCAGATCGGCAAATACTTTCATACGCCTGCCGCTTGCCGGGTCGGATGCGCAGGCAATCTGCCGCATGCCTTCTTCCGCGCCGTCGAGCGCGAACGCATGATCGTAGCCGCCGAACATGGATACCTGCGGATCGCTTGAAGCGATATCCCTGCCGATGCACTTGGGCGATAAAAAGTCCATGGGCGTGCATGCCACATCACGCAGCTCGCCTGTCGGGATCAAATCCGGATGCGCCACGGCAAAACGCGAAGCGCGCAACTGCAGCTGCTGATCCAATACCGTCCCGCTGTCATGCCCGGCGAGGTTAAAATAGCTGTGGTTTGTAAAGCTGGCGATGGTCGGCTGATCCGTACGCGCTTCAAACTCTATGCGCAGCGAGCAATCCTCCAGCAGGCGATACCGCACACTGACGTGCAGCGTACCGGGGTAGCCTTCTTCGCCGTCGGGGCTGATGCGCGAAAAGGATACGCCGTCCTCGTGAAGCTCGGGTTCCCACACGTATTTGTGAAAGCCGACCAATCCGCCGTGCAGGTGGTTTACGCCGTTGTTCGCCGCAACCGCATACTGCTTTCCATTTACCGTAAAGCGCGCGCCGGGAATACGTCCGCACAAACGGCCAATTGTTGCGCCCAGGCAGCATCGATCCGCTTCATAGGCCGTGATATCGTCATAGCCCAGCACAACATCCGCCATATTGCCGGCTTTATCCGGCACATGCAGGCAGCGCAGTACGGCGCCGTACGATATGACCTCGGCCGACATGCCGTTGCTGTTGACGAGCGTGAATGACTCAACGGGAGTACCATGGCTGTCTTTGCCAAACGGACTGCGTTTGACCTGCATGGCGGCTCCTCCTTACTTCGCGCAGATGCGCTGCATGGCACGTTCGGTATTTTCCCGCGTCGCAAACGCCGTCATGCGGAAAAAGCCTTCGCCTGAAATACCGAAGCCCGCGCCGGGGGTGCCCACGATCTGTTTGGTGTTAAGAAGCTCGTCGAAGAACTTCCAGCTGTCGCCGCCGGGCACTTTGAGCCAGATATAGGGCGAGTTCGTGCCGCCGTATACCACGTATCCCGCCTTTTGCAGGCTGGTGCGGATGATGCGGGCGTTTTCAAGGTAATACCTCGCAGATTCAAGTATCTGCCTGCGGCCTTCCTCTGTGTATATGGCTTGTGCACCGCGCTGCGTGATATACGGCACGCCGTTGAAGCGCGTGCAATGGCGGCGGTTCCACATGGCGTTGAGGCTCACATCGTTTCCGCGGTCGTCCTTGTATTTAAGCGTCTTGGGAACGACCATATATGCGCAGCGGGTTCCCGTGAAGCCCGCCGTTTTGCTTAGACTTCTGAACTCAATGGCGCATTCCACCGCGCCTTCCACTTCATAAATGCTGTGCGGTACCTCGGGATCGGTGATAAACACCTCATAAGCTGAATCGTAAAGTATCAGCACGCCGTTTTTTCGTGCGTAATCCACAAAGCGCTGCAGCTGCACGCGGTTAAGCGTCATTCCGGTGGGGTTGTTGGGATAGCAAAGATATATGACGTCGACGGGTTTCTGCGGAAGCTCCGGCACGAAATTGTTCTGCTCGGTGCAGGGCAGATACACGATGTTTTCATAGCCGTTTTTACCGGTATTGTATTCGCCCGCGCGACCTGCCATCACGTTGGTATCCACATACACGGGATACACAGGGTCCATGACCGCCACGACGGTATCCCTGCCGAACAGTTCCTGAATTGCGCCTACGTCGCACTTGGAACCATCGGATACGAATATTTCATCCGCCGAAATCTCCACGCCGCGCACCGCGTAATCGCCCTTTGCGATGGCTTCGCGCAAAAACGCATAGCCCTGCTCCGGCCCATACCCGTGGAAGGTTTCTTTCACCGCCATTTCATCCACCGCTTTATGCAGCGCGGTAATGACGGCGGGCACAAGAGGCAGTGTCACGTCGCCGATACCCATGCGGATTACATCCGCTTCGGGGTGTTCCTGCTGATAGTGAGCCGCGCGGCGCGCGACTTCGCTGAACAGATAATTGCCCTGCAGCAGGCTGTAACTGCCGTTAGCACGAAACATATGGATTCCTTCCTTTCTTCATAGCCGGGCGAGCATATGCTCTTTAGCAGGCTGCGCCCAAAGCTTTATCATCTGTCATTCATGTCCCAAGAATACCATTGCCTGTAAAATGGAATGGTATTATTATAACACAGCATGCCCGACGCGCGAAGCGCAAAATCGGGCATGCTGCAATACTCGTCAAATTCTGTTGTGTTTAACCCGCCAGCGTTTTTAGCGCCTGATCTGTGCTCCAATACACATGGTCTTCGCCGACAACGTCAGTCAGCCCGCACATATCAAACATATCGCGCACAGATGGCTGCAGGCAGGAGAAGTACACTTCCTTCTCTTCACGCTGCAGACGCGCGCAAATTTCCTGCAACGCCCGAACACCGGACATATCCGCGAGCGGCACGCCGCGCATGGAGAATATGAGGCGCTTCTTCTCGCCGGTGGAAGCAAGCGCATCTTCCAGTCTGCGAACGGAACCGAAATACAGCGGCCCGGTCACATATACCACGCCAGTTCCCTTGAGACTGTGAGCGCCCCGTATGTCTTTGAGCTTGGCGGGGATAACGTCGCTGACCGTTACCTGCACTTCGGATACCTTGAACACAAATGTCATGACGGAGAAAACAACGCCTATGACGATAGCGATGGTCAAATCGAATACGACCGTGGAGAGCATGGTGATGCCGAACTGCAGCATGGGACCGACCATGCGCTTATGAAATATCTCTTTGATGACATGCCACTCGTTCATGCGCCACGCCGTCACCATCAGCACGCCCGCGAGAGCCGCGATGGGAATGGCGGACATAACGCCGCTTAACGCGAACATGGACAGCAGCAATATGAGAGAATGAATAATACTTGTCAGGCGCGTCTGTCCGCCCGCTTTGATCGCGACGCTGGTACGCGCGATAGCCGCTGTAGCCGGTACACCGCCGAAGAAGGGCAGCAGTATGTTGCCAGCACCCTGCGCAATGAGTTCTATGCCCGCGTTGAGCTTTTCATCCTTCATGCGGCCTGCGCTGGCCCCGCACAGAAGGCTTTCGATCATGCCCAGAGCCGCAATACTGACGGCAGGCATAAACAGCTTGCGTACGTTTTCCAGCGTGATGGAAGAGAGCGCCAGGCGTTCATCCAGCAGCAGTGTGCGCGGTATCGCGCCTATGCGGGCGACATCCAGTGAAAATGCAGAACTAATAGCGGTCGCAAGCAGTATGGCCGCAAGCGAGCCGGGGCAGTATTTCGCCCATTTGCGCGGATAGACCGCCATGAACACGATGACAGCTATGCCCATCACAAGCGCTGTGATATCCAGACTTTGCACACGGTCGAAGTAGTGGATGATTTTCTCCACTGCACCCTCCCCCGCCGTCACTAGCCCCGTCAGGTTTCCCACCTGCCCGAGCGCTATGACCAGCGCGATGCCGGAGGTAAATCCCGTGATGACGGGCAGCGGTATGAAGCTTACGAGCTCGCCCGCACGGAACAGGCCCGCAAGTACGAGCAGCACGCCTGAGATGAGGCAAGCCACAAACACGCCCTGCAATCCGAACTGTGCGACAAGGGATACGAGTATCGCCGTCATGGCGCCGGTCGGGCCGGAAATCTGGTAAGACCCGCCCGAAAGCGAACCGATCACCAACCCGGCGATGATGGCCGTGACCAACCCGGCTGCCGCCGAAGCGCCGCTGCCAACACCAAACGCCAGCGCCAGCGGCAGCGCGACTGCCGCCACCGTAACGCCAGCAAGCAGGTCCCTGCCGAACTTGCCTGCGTTGTACCCAGAAAATTCCCGCCTGAGCATGCCAAAATAGCCTCTTGCGAGTTCCACTCTATGCAATTCCTTTCAAAGCTCTATATTACCCGCGCCTTCTGCACGGGTATGTATTCCTTTTATTACGCCAATAAATAGCGCACACCTTCGCCATTATACCACTTCATGTTCTGCAGTCAAAGCATTTTGCTGTTATATACTGACTGAAAAACATGCCGATACAGGGCATAAAACGGGAGTAAACGCTTTTTTGTATAGCGCATCCCGCTTTGATGCGCTATAATAAATAGTCGATGTCGTGCCCCAAACCCCAGATATTTCGGGCACAGTTGCGTCAAATGCCCCGGGAGGACGATCATGATCAATCTCGAACAGGTTTGCTTTACGTATGAAAGCGCGGCGCGTTCCGCGCTCACGGATATTTCTTTTACCATCAAAGACGGCGAAATGCTCGCCATCGTCGGCCACAACGGTTCGGGCAAAAGCACGCTGGCCAAGCATTTTAACGGCCTGCTGCTACCCACTTCCGGCCGCGTACTCATCGACGGGATGGATACGAAAGAAGAGTCTTTGCTGCTCAAGATTCGTCAGCGTGTGGGCATGGTATTCCAGAACCCGGATAACCAGCTGGTCACCACCATCGTGGAAGAGGACGTCGCCTTCGGCCCCGAAAGTCTGGGCGTGCAGCCAGCGGAAATACGCAAGCGGGTGGATGAAGCCCTTGCTGCCGTTGGCATGACGGAATATGCGCAGCACGCGCCGCACATGCTTTCGGGTGGGCAGAAGCAACGTATCGCCATAGCAGGCATGCTCGCCATGCGCCCCAATGTACTGGTATTGGATGAATCCACTTCCATGCTGGACCCGGAAGGCCGCAGGGAAGTGTTGGAGATCGTGAGCCGGCTCAACCGCGAGCAGGGCATGACAGTCGTGATGATCACACAGTTAATGGAAGAAGCCGCTCTGTGCCACCGCGTTGCGGTGCTCAAGCAGGGTGAGCTGTTTAAGCTGGATACGCCGCGCGCGGTGTTCCGCGACAGTGCGGCTCTGCGCGAAGCAGGGCTGGATGTGCCCGCCATGGTGCGATTGAGGGACAAGCTCACGCAGAACGGCATCGCCCTGAGCGGCGACCCCATATTGATCGATGAACTGGCCGACGCCGTCGCGGCACGGCTGAGCGCTAATAAATAGCGAAGTACGTTGGAGGCTCTGCCTCCAAACCTCCGCTTAGGGGCGTAACGCCCCTAAGAACCCATTCCGCAGCCGCTCGTGAGCGTCTGCAAAATAGGGATTTCCAAGGGAACATGTCCCTTGAACGGGAGTCAGAGCCGCGCGCCGCCTGTGGCGGAACAAGCGCGGCGAAAGACCAGTGAACAAGGGAGCGCAAGGAAGCGGCAACTGCCGCAACGCAGCGCAACCATTGTGAACTGACGAGGGGCAGCGCCCCCGATACAATCCATCACAGAAAGCGAGAAACCCGATGCCCATCGTCCTCGAACACGTTTCCCATACATACATGCCCGGCAGCATATTGGCGCAATCGGCGCTGACGGATATTTCCCTGCGCGTAGAAGAGGGCGAATTCCTGGGCATTATAGGCCATACGGGTTCGGGCAAGAGCACGCTCATACAGCACATGAACGGACTCATGCAGCCCATGGGCGGCCGCGTACTGGTGGACAATTTTGATCTTTCCGATCGCAAACAGCGCATGCAGGCGCGAAGCCGCGTGGGGCTGGTGTTCCAGTACCCTGAATACCAGCTCTTTGAAGAAACGGTGTTCAAGGATGTCGCGTTCGGGCCGCGGAACCTCGGCGTAAGCGAACAGGAAATCCCTGCGCGCGTGGAAGAGGCGCTGCTGCTTGTCGGCCTCGCGCCCGACATATTTGCGGAGAAATCCCCGTTCGATCTTTCCGGCGGCGAAAAGCGCCGGGCCGCGCTTGCGGGCATCATCGCCATGCGCCCGCGCTATTTATTGCTGGATGAACCCATGGCGGGGCTGGACCCGCGGGGCAGACGCTCCGTAATCGACCTGCTTGAAAACCTGCGCGAAAAAACGGGCTGCGCCATCGTAATGGTTTCGCATTCCATGGACGATGTATCCCGCTATGCGGATAGAATCGCCGTGCTGCGCAAAGGCGAGCTCGTGATGGCTGATACGCCCGCGCGCGTATTCGCAAACCCGGAACATCTTCTGCAAATGGGGCTGGATATTCCGCAGGCGGCAAAGCTTGCGGTGGAATTGCGTCAGCGCGGCGTAGATGTTCCTGCAGACATTTATCTGGAAGAGGATATGGAACGGTACCTGCTCAAAGCGCTTGGCTGAAACGGAGGCAACGGTATGCGGCCGGAAGAAATGTTTCATATTGAGAATACCGGAGGATTTGCGACCGGCGGCATGCGCATCGGATTGCTCGCTGTCACAGGCTGTTCTGCCGCTGCTCTTACGGAGTACCTGGCCGCCGAGGCGACCATACTCTCGGATATGCGGCAGCGTTTTGAGGGGTTGGACAGAAAGGCGCTCAAGGCGCTAAAGCCCATGGATGCTTATTCTGCTTACTACAAGCGGTTCGGGCAGAATTATCCGCTTATACAGCAGCTTGAATCCACACTGCGCGGCGATAAACAGCTCGAAGCCGATTCTCCGCTCATCCGCGCCATGTTCATTGCTGAAATGAACAGTATGCTGCTGACAGCCGGGCACGATATCGGAAAACTGCGCTCACCTGTTGCCCTTCGCCTCGCAAGCGGCGAAGAATTGTATATCTCTATATCCGGCAGGGAGACTATGGCAGTCAAAGGCGACGCGTATATTTGCGACAGGGAAGGCGTACTTTCAAGCATCCTGCGCGGGCCGGATGAACGCACCCGCATTACTGGTGAAACGGAAGATGCGCTGTTTACGGCATATGCGCCTACAGGAGTGGAAGCAAGCACTGTTCTTGCCATGCTCGACGAACTTGAAAGGCTCATACGGCTTTTCGCTCCTGAGTCTGCAACGCAGTATAAAGGCATACTTCCCGTCTAACGGCACGAAAGTAATATCAGGCATACGATAGCGATCCCCGTTCTCGCAGAGCGGCGAAAGGAAAACCAGCCAAGGAAGGAACACCGCAATGACCAACATCACCCTGGGGCAGTATTTCCCGGGCAATTCCCCCATACACAGACTCGATCCGCGCACCAAGATACTGCTGATGCTGCTGTATATCGTGGTGGTATTCCTCGTGCAGTCTTTATGGCTGTTTCTGCTGCCGTTTTTGTTCGTGGTATTCGTTACGCTGCTTTCACAGGTGCCGGTTTCTTATGTAATCCGCTCGCTCAAACCGCTGCGCATGCTACTGCTGTTTATGTTCTTTATCAATCTGTTTTTAACGCCGGGCAAAACGCCGCTGCTTGATTTCTATTTTATTCACGTTACAGAGGAAGCCCTGCGGCAGGCGCTGTTCATATCGCTGCGGCTTATTTTGCTGGTGGGCGGCACGTCGCTGATGACTTTGACCACATCGCCTATTTCCCTGACAGGCGGGCTGGAACTGCTGTTAAAGCCGTTTTCCAAATTCGGCTTTCCCGCGCATGAGCTTGCCATGATGATGACGATCGCTCTGCGCTTCATCCCCACATTGATGGAGGAAGCGGATAAAATCCGCAAGGCGCAGATGGCGCGCGGCGCGGATTTTGAAAGCGGCAATCTTGTCGCCCGCGCCAAAAGTATGATTCCCATACTCGTTCCGCTGTTTGTTTCTGCATTCCGGCGCGCGGATGAACTGGCAATGGCCATGGAATCCCGCTGCTACCACGGCGGCGAAGGCCGCACGCGCATGCATGTGCTGCGCTTCACCCGAGCGGACGCGGCGGCGGCCTGCGTTGTGTTTGGAATGGGTGCGGGCATACTGCTGCTGCAGACACTCTGATGGAAACCAAGCGCAGCAAAATCATACTGTTCTGTGCGGCGGGTGCGCTGCTCATTATCGCGCTTATATGGAACATTCGCCTCAACACCACCAGCGAGGGTTCGCGACTGTGCCGCACGCTCAACGAATACGGATACACACTTCATCCAAACGACCTGTATCCATCCGGCGCGTGGAACGATACGAGCATACGCACGCTCCTGCCCGATATCGCGCTCAATGACGCGGTCGCCGCATCCAAGAAGGCTGGGTTTTCTTCGGATATCGACCGCACCGGGCATATCACGTTGCTCATGGCGAACATCGGCAGTGACGACGTCATTACTCTGTATCTGATAGACGAGGAAATCGAACTGGGCTTCGTGCAGACAAAGGGAACGCAGACAGTGCGCGCACTGGGAGAACAATAATAACCAGTCTTTTTTTTGGACTGCGGGTGCTAAAGAAGGCTGTGCTCGGCGAACATTGCAGTAAAAGCCTTTTCGTATCCAAGGGGGCGCGGGGGGCAAAGCCCTCCCGCTTTTAAATAAAATATTTATTCGTCGCCGCCCATAGGCGGCGATACCTTGTTTCAGTAAAACTCGCGCAAGAATTACGAGGTAAACTGCCATGCGACGCATACGCCTCATACTCGAATACGACGGAACCGCCTACGTGGGCTGGCAAACCCAACCCAACGGCATTGCCGTGCAGCAGCTTGTGGAAGAACAACTGCAGCATATCACGGGCGAACATATCAACATACACGCATCCGGCCGCACAGACAGCGGCGTACACGCGCTTGCGCAGGTCGCACATTTTGATACCGAAGCGCGCATGCCTGCTGATAAATTCGCTTACGCGCTCAACGCCGGACTGCCGCGGGATATCCGCATACGCTATTCCGATGAAGCGCCGCAATCTTTTCATTCCCGCTTCGACGTCAAAGCCAAGCAGTACCGTTATACCATCGTGACCGGCCCGCACGCGCGCGCCTTTTTGCGCAATACCGCTTTACACCTGCATGGCACGTTTGACGAGGCAAAGCTGCATGGCGCGGCCGCAGATATCATAGGCTCTCATGATTTTCGGGCGTTTATGGCATCCGGCAGCAGCATGGAAAACACGGTGCGCGAAATCTACCGCTCCCAATGGACGCGCAGCGGATCAATGCTGATCTATGACGTGGAAGGCAGCGGCTTTTTATACAACATGGTGCGCATACTTGTGGGTACCATGCTGGATATCGCCAAGGGCACGCTGCCGGAGGGCAGCATGCGTACAGCGCTCGCAAGCGGCTGCCGCGACGATGCGGGCGCAACCGCCCCCGCGCACGGTCTGGCGCTTGTCCGCGTACGCTATGACGGATTCGATACGGCAGAGGTATTAGGAGAAGAATGACATCCTTAGGGGGCTCCGCCCCCTGACCCCCGCCCAAGGGACAAATCCCTTGGGAATCCCTTCACAATTTAGGCCCCGCGCTCCATGTTTGGAACGCGGGGCCTATCTTATGGGTTTCCAAAGGGCTGTGACGGCCCTTTGGTGGGGTCAGGGGTGAAACCCCTGCTGATTATACCTATTCCTCCGCTACCGGCGCGCTCTTCACACACGCCAGCAGCGCCGCGCCGATCAAGAACACGCCCAGTATGGGGATAACGCCCATATTCACTTTGCCGGTCGCGGTAATGACCGCGCTCATCATGGCAGTGCCCATTACGCTTTCAAACTTGCCGAAAATATTATACAGTCCGAAAAACTCGCCCGCGCGGCGTTTATCCGGTATCAGCCGCCCGAAATAGGAACGGGAAAGCGCCTGTATGCCGCCCTGCGCGGTGCCTACCAACCCGGCGAGCAGATAGAACTGCCATGCATACTGCATGGTGAACGCCACGGCACATACGCCGATATACGTCACGATGCCTGCAAACAGCATGCGTTTGGTACCAAAGCGCCCCGCCAGCCTGCCGTAGAGAACGGAACAGGGGAACGCCACCACCTGCGTGAGCAGCAGGCCTAATATAATATCCGTCGCGCCCAAGCCCAGCGCGTCCGCATACGTGGACGCCATTTTGATGATGGTGCCTACGCCGTCGATATAGAAAAAGTATGCGACAAGGAACAGGAACATCTGCTTATACTGCCGCGCGGCCTTGAGCGTGCTCCACACGCGCAGCAGGCTTTGTTTGATCATGCCTTTCTCCGGTTCGATAGCGGTAATCTGCCGCACATGCTGAAAGAACGGTATTGTGAATACCGCCCACCATACAGCTGTCAGCAGGCAGGAGATACGCATGGCCGTCGTTTCATCCACGCCGATGCGCTTGCCGAACATGATAAGCCCAATACTCGCAAGAAACGGGATGGTGCTGCCCCCGATATATCCAAGGCCGAAGCCCAGCGCACTGACCCTGTCCATGCGTTCGGACGTGGTGACATCCACCAGAAACGCGTCGTAGAAAAGGTTAGCGCCGGAAAACCCAAAGTTGGTGATTCCGTAGAGTATGAGCAGACCGACATATGCGTTGGTAAGCGGGATAGCGCCCGTTGCGAGCACACCCACCGCGAAGAATGCGGCAAAGAGCCGCATACGCAAAGTTCGGTAATCCGCCACCGCGCCTAGAAGCGGCGCTAATACCGCGATGATCAAACCCGTTACGGAACTGGCAAGTCCCCAGTTTGACGTATGCTGTACGCTGCTGATGTGAGCGGACTTCGCCATCGCGGAGGCGTACAGCGGCAGTACGGCAGCGATGAGTATGGAGTAGGCCGAATTAGCCCAGTCATACATCATCCAAGCCCATTCGGGCTTGGTGAAGCGTCCCTGCTTCATAAATATTGTTCTCCATTTCATGTCTCAACGAGAAAGGCTTACTGATCATTATAAATTCCAGCAGACATTTTGCATAGCGCCCGGCAGATAAGTTTTTTCTGTGCATAAAATAGTACAAAGGCGATTGAAAAGAGCCGCCGGGTGGTATATACATACTACAAAACGCTTTCATCAGAGGAAGGAGGAGGCTTATGCAGAGCGTACATGGCATTCACGAATTGGAAAGGGGTAGGAATCCCGCCTCTTTCAAAAAGGCGTTGGGTTTATTCCCAATAAGCGACAGAGAAGCACCGATACCGGCTGATTTCTGGAATTGGGCAATCCCCGCCTCGCCGGGATATCGCCTGCCGACTTACAAACCCGGCAAACGAGCAGTCTGCGATAAATAAATGCAGCATAGTCCAAACGATGGCCATCGTTTGGACTTTCAACGCCCGTGCTATAGGAACTGTCCCCCCGGTTCCTGCAGGAAACGCCCTTAACAGGGCGTTTTCAAATCACTGACAAAGTCCTTCGGACTTTATCAGTGGGTTTCTGTAGGTTAGAATGCCGCTCATAGCGGCATTCTTTCACAAATTCGGCGAATGAATCGCCGAATTTGAATGAAATGAGAGGAATTTCATTCCGCGCAAATCAATGATAATATAAACGCCCGTCACAGGGCGTTTTTGCTTGTCAAATAACTGCCTGGATTTGCGCGGCCGGCGGTCCCTGAAAGGAAAGCCTTGACTTGGCAAGGCTTTCGCTCGCGACGTACATGCCGCCGCTCGCGATTGAAAGCCTCAAGGATCGTGTAGATACAGATGCAGGTGTTTCATAATATATTCTGCCGGAAGAAAATACCCACTTAAAACGTTGCTATTAAATACACGCCGCCGTTTACGCATGGTGCGGACGGATGTATAATAACAAATAACCGGCAAATTGGATACGCCGGCCCGCCGCGGGATATAAAAGAAGGGGGCACATGCGGCATGCAGAGCTTTTCTTCCAAAGCCCAGGCTTTCGATGAACTTGCGCGGTCCTTTTTTCATCAGGGCGACGAAACCGGCTGTCTGGTGCTGCACGGGTTTACGGGAACGACCGCCAATGTGCGCGTGGTGGCGGATAAACTGGCGGAGGCAGGCTATACGGTTTACGCGCCGCTGTTAAGCGGGCATGGCACAACGCTTGCGGACATGGACGCGCAGACTGGCGAAATCTGGCTGCAGGACGCCCAAAGCGCATATGACAGACTGCTTGAGGCGGGATGCAGGCGCATATTCCTGCTGGGACTATCCATGGGCGGCATACTCGTATCGCTGCTCGCGCAGCAGCGGCCATGCGACGGACTCGTGCTCATGAGCACGCCGTTTCGTATGCGGGGCTACCTTCGCAATGCCATGCGTGTATCCTCTGCCGTGCGTTACCTGTATACGGACATAGGTTCGCGCCATGCCGCTGATCCTTACGCACAGGGGTATCCCGGCGTACCTTTGAGAAAGCTTCGGGATCTTGACGAACTGACCATCCGCGCGCGCGGCGGTCTGTACAAGCTCGACTGCCCCATACTGATACTGCAGAGCGCGCTGGATACGCGCGTGGATCTCAGGAGCGTGCCCATCGCCCAATACGGTGTGCACAGTGAAGATGTAACGACGATACTGCTGCAGAATTCGCCGCACGGCTGTTCTTACGGCCCGGAGCGCGACCTGGTGGCGGAATACTCCCTTGCGTTCGTGCAGCGTGTTCTTTCAAATGAAAAAAGCGGGCAGCCGACGCAACAACCCGATGGATCGGAGGAATACCATGGATGAACGGTTTATGCGCATAGCGCTCGAAGAAGCGCAGCGCGCCTATGAATTGGACGAGGTGCCTGTCGGCGCGGTTCTGGTAATGCGCGGCAAAGTGATTGCCCGCGCGCATAATTTGTGTGTTGCCGCTTCAGACCCGACAGCTCACGCCGAAATGCTGGCGCTGCGGGAAGCCGCGCGCGAGGAAGGCGGACGGCTGGCGGGCAGTACACTTTACGTCACATTGGAACCTTGCGCCATGTGTGCGGGTGCGGCGATCAACGCCCGCGTATCGCGCATCGTATTCGGCGCGTTTGATTCTCGCGCGGGCTGCTGCGGTTCTGTGGCGGATATTACGGACGGCTGGTTCCTGCATTCCATCGAATCGGTCGGCGGCGTGCTCGAAGAAGAATGTGCTGCGTTGCTGCAGGCTTTTTTTGAAGAAAAGCGCTGATTTCGGGCGAAAAACCATGATTTACGCCTAGATTTTATTAACATTCTTTGAACATTGTGGATATGACGCAACCGGCATTGCACCTGCTTCGTTATAGCTGATATAATACGCAGGGAACAGAAATGCCGGCCTCGTTTTTGAAAGGAAGAAAGCATGAATAACCTGTTCAGCGTATTTGAGCTGATTGCTGGCGCGTATCTGCTTTATGGCGCCATCACCGGCAAAGGACAGATTTACCAGAACGAGAATATCAAGAAGGGCATGGAAGCGCAGTACCACAAAACAATTCGGATATGCTGCGCAATCGTAGGTCCGATTATGCTTCTGCAGGGCGTTCTCGACTACATGTATGTCAGCTCGCCAAGTCCCGCTTTACAGACGGCAACGAGCATACTGCTTGCGGCCTCCATGCTGGGCGTCGCCGTTTTGTTTTTTCTTACGATACGCATGACGGACCGTTCCAAGGTCAAACGTCAGCGGCAAGGCAATAGCACGGCGCCCCGCGCTGCTTTTGAATTCGAGGAAGAGGACAAGAACGACCGGATTTCGAATAACAAACCCGGCAAGGGGAATAAAGAAAACTGAGCGGCAAAGCCGCATTAGACTTTCTTCAAGGGGGACCCATTAGATGCATTTGAGCAGAAATTCCCGCGCGCTCACACTCCTCGTATGCCTGACCATCGTTATCAGCTGTTTTGCTCCCGTTTCAATGGCTGCGGCGCAGTCTACAGCCGTCACCACCGGCAGCGCAATGTTTCGTACAGGGCCGGGAACCAACTACTCCTCGCAGGGTCAGCTCGCCCGCGGTACGCAAGTCGTCGTACTGGACACGGCGAACAGCGAATGGTGGAAGATATCCTATGACGGAAAAGAAGGCTATACCGCCAGCAAATATCTCAAAATCACCGGATCAGCTCCTGAGGTTGTTGCAACCGTAACCGCAACCGTTACCGGCACCACATCGATGCTCACCAAAGCAGGCTCGGGCGGCGTTGTTGCGACCGTGAAGAGCGGTACTGTGGTCACGGTACTCGACAGCACTTCCAGCGCAACCTGGTGGAAGATTTCTGTTGGGGATAAAGAAGGCTATGTCCGCCGTGTCTATCTGAACCTGACTGACGGCGCAACCGCTCCGGCAGCTACCCCGACAGCCAAACCGTCACCTTCAAGCAAACCGACCGGCTCATCCTCAAGCAGCGGCTCAGTTACGGTTTCCGGTGCTTTGGCCAGCAAGATCGCCAGCGCCAAGAGCATCAATTCGGATACCGTCGGCTGGATCAAGGTGCCCAACACCAATGTGGACGAGCCTATTTTATACGGCGCGAACTTCTATTATGCTTCGCACAACATTTACCGCAAGAAATCCTACGACGGCGTTTATCCGTTTTATAACAAGGCCACTAAGAATATCGTCGTGTTCGGCCACAACATGCGCGGTTCCGCCACGATATTCCATCAGCTGCACCATCTGCAGGAAGCTGCGCTCGGTTATTCCAAGTGCCAGTCCGGCCAGTGCGGCAGAGGTCTTTCAAGCAGTTTGAAGAGTTGGTACAAATCCTCCAGCGGCCGCGTATGGGATGTCGCCATATTCGGCAAGCAGAAATGGGAAGTGTTCGCCATGTATGAAGTCAAGGCGTCCGAACCCATCTCCACTCTGCGCAACAACTGGAGCCCGCTCGCCGGGTCTAACAGCGCGGCAGTTCAGAAGTGGATTGACGGACAGCTCAAACGTTCCGAAATCAACTTCGGCGTAAGCGTTGACTCAAGTGACCAGCTGATGACGCTCATCACCTGCGGCAACAATTACGACTACTCGACTGCAAATTCCCGCCTGTTCGTGTTCCTTAAGAATGTGGATTGACGCGGATTTTCACAGTAGATCACAAAAGCAACAGGATCACAACGAGAAGGAGGACTTTATCGTATGAAATCCAACCGTAAAGGCCTGCGCCTGATTGCGCTGGCGATGTGCGTGGCCGTACTGTTCGGCCTTGCCGCGCCTGCAATGGCAGCAAGCGTCTATGCCTACGGCACAGTGAATGCCAACAACGCACCCGTGTATTCTTCCACCGCGAAGACGACCACCCTCGGCGTATTCAATATCGGCGACGTCGTTGCCATTGAATCGCAGGTATCTGCCTACAACATGTATGTCGTGCGGCTCTCTCCCAGTTCCGCAAGCACCGGCTACATCGACAAGGCTCTGATATCCAGCGTGACCACCTCTCTCAAGACCGGCACCACCGTTGCCACATTGAGAACTGGCGCCACAACGGCCGGCACCCCCGGCGTCATCACCAACTGCACCACCTGCAACTTCCGCGCAACCGCCAGCACCAGCGGCACGCTGCTTGGCTCTCTGACCAAGGGCACCGCTGTCACCGTGCTCGCTACGCAGGGCGACTTCTATAAGATCACCGTCAACGGCCAGACAGGGTATGTTTCCAAGCAGTATGTATCCGTCACCAGCGGCGGAACCAGCGGCGGAACCACGACAGGTACTCCTGGCGTCATCGCCAATGTCACCAGCTATGCGAACTTCCGCGCCACGGCCAGTTCCACCGGCGCTATTATTTCCAAGCTGAACAAAGGCACTGCCGTTACCGTACTTGCTACACAGGGTGACTTCTATAAACTCGTTGCCAGCGGCAAGACGGGCTATGTCGATAAGCGTTATGTATCGCTGACCACCGGCGGCACCACCGGCGGCACAACCGGCGGTACCACGACGGCTACATCCGGTACCATAACGGGCACGGGCTCCTATGTCGTGCTGCGTTCCACCGCCAGCACTTCCGCCTCCACCGTCGCCAAGCTCGGCATTGGAGTAACGGTAAGCATCAACGGCGAAAGCGGCACCTGGTATAAGGTCACAACATCCGGCAAGACCGGCTATGTTCCCAAGGCCAATGTCAAGCTCTCAAGCTCCACCCCCACCACCACCGGCACGCCGGGCGTGATCGCGAATGTCACGAGCTACGCGAACTTCCGCTCTACGGCAAGCGCCACCGGCACTGTCATCAGCAAGCTGAACAAAGGCACCGCCGTTACCGTACTCGGCACACAGGGCAGCTTCTATAAGCTCACCGCGAGCGGCAAGACCGGTTATGTCGATCAGCGCTATGTTTCGCTGACAACCACCACCGAACCCGGCACCCCCGGCACCAGCACCGGCACGGATACAGGCGCGATCAGCGTAGGAACCGGCGCAATCAAGGTAGAACCTTACCAGTCTACCACTGCTTCGACCATCGCTTCCAAGCTTGCTGCCGCCAAGAAGATCAACTCCAAGACGATCGGCTATATCTCCATCAACGGCACCAACATTCAGCAGCCGATCCTCTACTACGGCTCCAGCAACGTACATTATTACAGCAACCACGACATCTACAACAAGACTTCCACCGCCGGTGCGATCTACGCGTTCTATGGCCAGATGGTCCGCAACAACACCATCACCGGCCACAACATGCGCAGCTCCAACGCCATGTTCCATCAGCTGCACCACATTCAGGAAAGGACTCTGGGCTACACCAAGTGCCAGACCACGGACGCAACCTGCAAAGGCAGCTTCTCCAGTGCGCCCAGCCTGACCACTGCGGCCAACCAGACCTGGGATGTCAGCCTGTTCGGCTACAACAAGTGGCAAGTTTGGGCCATGTACGAAACCAGCGCAAGCGAGTCCACCAATACGCTCAAGTACAACATCAATCCCTTGAGCAGTTACTCTCCCTCCCAGATCAAGACCTGGATCGCGTACCAGAAGAGCCGCTCCGAATATAAGTTCAACACCGCGGTCTCTACGGACGATATCTTCCTGACCGTCTTCACCTGCGGCAATAACTACGACAACGCTGCGGCGCAGTCCCGTATTTACTACTTCCTCAAGGCTGTGAAGTAATTACGGCAGGATAACAGCAACACATTCGGGGCTGTCTCAATTGAGACAGCCCCTTTGCTTGTCAAATTCTATTTTCTTAAGGTATCGCCACCTGCGGCGGCGACGATAGATTATTTTATTTAATAGCGGGAGGGCTTACAGTTCGCAATAGTCGCACAAGCCCTGCTGGGGGCTTGTACTCCTTTGCTCACTGGTCTTCCGCCTCGCTCCTCCCGCCACAGGCGGCGCTCGGCTCCGACTCCCCGCGCCCCCTGAGTACGGGCGCTCTTAACGAAGGGGTTGAGGATCGGTTGTGCAGGCGCAGGCTGCACCTTCATCCTTGTAAGATCCCGAATGTACCATTCGGAGGCACGCAGTTTCCCCAAAGCAAAAAATAATCGCCGACACTCTTAAGCGCCGATACCTTGAACCGCTTAAGTAGGTTTATCAACAGCCTGAGGGGCTGTCTAAGATCGATGTAGCCTCCTTGCATTGCCATTAGACGCCCTGTGTCCACTTCGCTCACGCCGCCAAGCGCAACACTTTTTCCTCCACATACTGCTCAAAACCGGCATTTGTGTTTTGCGATGCTAAACACGGAGTTTATATTAATGTTTTCTACAAATCACCCACATCTAAAAAGTATGTATAATCATGCCGAAATACCTGGAATATGAACGCTTTTCACACAATACATGCACTATTGGTGCGCGTATTTCGTCGTTGACTTTTCAATTTTAATATGCTTAAATGAATACGGTTTTGTTTACATACAGTAAACAGAAAGTTTAGCTGATATGCGAGGGGACGCTGTTTATGCGAATCGGCGAAAAAATCAAGCGCATGCGGATCAGACTGGGGCTGACCCAGGAAGAACTCGCATCGCGGACAGAGCTGAGCAAAGGCTTTATTTCGCAGCTCGAACGGGATCTGACATCGCCTTCCATCGCCACGCTCATGGATATACTCGAAGCGCTGGGCAGCGATATCGGCAGCTTTTTCAACGAGGCGCCGCCGGAAAAGGTCGTATACGGCGCGGCGGATGTATTCGTGAAGGAAGACGCGGAACTGAAAAACGAAGTGTGCTGGCTTATTACCAACGCCCAGAAAAACGCGCTCGAACCCATACTCGTCACGCTTGAACCGGGCGGGAAAAGCTACGAAGACGACCCGCATCAGGGAGAAGAATTCGGCTATGTACTTGCCGGCGCGGTTACGCTGCATATCGGCGAAAAGCGTTTTAGGGTGCGAAAAGGCGACAGCTTCTATTTCCGCCCCGGCAGCGTCCACTGGCTTGAGAACAGCGGAAAAAATCAGGCGCGCGTACTGTGGGTATCCACACCGCCGTCATTTTAGGACTAGTCAGGGGCTCCACCCCCGAACCCCCGCTTAGGGGCGTAACGCCCCTAAGAACCCATATCACGAACATCCTTTCAGGACATTTGCGGAGGTAGGATGTCGTTCTCGCCCAAAGCGATGAAATCGCTTTGGATGAAGGGTTTCCAAAGGGTCGTACATCATTTGGTGGGGGTCGGAGCCGTGCGCCGCCTGTGGCGGAATAAGCGCGGCGGAAGACCAGTGAACAAAGGAGCGCGAGGAATCGGCAACTGCCGTGACGCTGCGCGACTATTGTGAACTGGCAGGGGCAACGCCCTTGCAAAAAATCATATGCGGCATGCAGATACAGGAGGATGTGACATGGGCGACAAAAGGCTGATTGAACTGCAAAACGTCTCCAAGGATTACGAAGGAGATGCTGCACTGCAGAATATCAACCTCTACATCAAGGACGGCGAGTTTTTGACGCTGCTCGGGCCTTCCGGCTGCGGAAAGACTACGATGCTGCGCATCATCGCCGGTTTTGTCATGCCCACCTCCGGCCGCGTGATCATGGACGGCAAAGACCTGACGGACGTACCGCCCTACAAGCGCCGCGTCAATACGGTGTTCCAGAAATACGCGCTGTTCCCGCACCTGAACGTATTTGATAACGTGGCTTTCGGATTAAAGATTAAAAAAGTGCCCAAGCCCGAAATTGAACGGCGCGTCAACGCGCTGCTGGATCTTGTCAACCTGAGCGGTTACGGCAAGCGCTATGTGGAACAGCTATCCGGCGGGCAGCAGCAGCGCGTCGCCATTGCGCGCGCGCTGGTCAACGAACCGGAAGTGCTTCTTTTGGACGAGCCTCTGGGCGCTCTGGATCTGCAGCTGCGCAAGGACATGCAGGTGGAGCTTAAGCGCATGCAGCAGCGGCTGGGCATTACGTTCATATACGTGACGCACGATCAGGAAGAGGCGCTCACCATGAGCGACACCATCGTCGTCATGCGCGAGGGCGTGATACAGCAGATCGGCACGCCGCAGGATATTTACAATGAGCCCAAGAACGCGTTCGTCGCGGACTTTATTGGAGAAAGCAACATACTGCCCGGCATGATGGCGCAGGATTATCTTGTACGTTTCTGCAGCAAAAATTTCACCTGCGTGGATGCGGGCTTCGGCACGGAGCAGGCAGTGGATGTCGTCGTGCGCCCCGAAGACGTCGATATTATCGCCCCGGAACGCGTGAACGGCAACGGTATGCTGGGTATTGTTAAATCCGTGCTGTTCATGGGCGTGCATTATGAAATACAGGTGGTATCCGATGAATTCACGTGGCGCGTGCATACCACCGACGCCGTGAATGTGGGCGCACGCGTGGGGCTAGAAATACTGCCTGACGCCATCCATATCATGAGGAAACCGGTATGAAGCGAACGGTGTTTTCGTATCCGTACATCGTATGGATGCTGATATTCATATTTTCACCCATGCTGCTCATCGTGTATTATGCGTTCACGATGAACGGTTCGTTTACGCTTGCCAATCTCAAAAGCGCGGCCGATCCGCTGTACATGGTAGTGTTGGCACGCTCCGTATGGATGGCGGTGCGCGCAACGGCGATTTGTCTTCTGCTCGGGTATCCCATCGCATACCTGCTTTCGCGCATGCAGCGCACCAAGGCAACCCTGCTTTCGGTGTTGTTTGTGGTGCCCATGTGGATGAACTTTCTGCTGCGCACCTACGCCTGGCAGGTGCTGCTGGACGTCAACGGCATATTGAACGGTCTTCTCTCTCTTGCGGGGCTTCCGCACCAGCAGTTTTTGTATACGGAAGGCGCTGTCATGCTGGGCATGGTATATAACTTCCTGCCCTTCATGGTGCTGCCCATCCACACGGTGCTGGTTAAGATGGATGCCTCCCACATCGAGGCGGCACAGGATCTTGGCGCGAACGGGATGCAGACATTTATGCGCGTTGTACTGCCGCTTTCAATGCCCGGCGTCATTTCCGGCATTACGATGGTGTTCATTCCCGCCATCACGACATTCGCCATCTCCCGCCTGCTGGGCGGCGGCAAGTTTATGATGTACGGCGACCTCATTGAGAACCAGTTCCTGCTCATGCAGGATTGGGGCTCAGGGTCCGCGCTATCGTTTATACTGCTCATACTCGTGCTCATCAGCATGGCCGTATTGCGCCGCTCCGAAGGCGCGGCTGGGCAGGAAGGGGGAATGCTCTGGTGAAAAAGCTGCGGACATTCTTTAAGGGAACTTACCTCGGCCTGATGCTCGTATTCCTGTACGCGCCCATACTGGTGCTCATTGCGTATTCCTTCAACGCATCCAAGACGATGGGGCATTGGACGGGCTTTTCGCTGCGCTGGTATCAGGCGCTCATATCCGACAGCATGATCATGGAAGCGCTGACCGTCACGCTGACCATCGCCGTGCTTTCCGCCGTAATTTCCACGGCGTTCGGCACATTCGCCGCCATAGGCATGCACAGTATGAAAAAGGCGCCCCGCCGCGTAGTGGAAAACATCAGCCAGCTGCCCGTGGTGAATCCCGATCTGGTGACGGGTATTTCACTGATGATGCTGTTTGCCTTTTTTACCCTAAAAGACGGCTATGTGCGGCTGCTCATAGCGCACATCACGTTCAATATTCCCTATGTGATATTCTCGGTCATGCCCAAACTGCGGCAAAGCTCCAACCAGCTTTACGAAGCGGCGCTGGATTTGGGCTGTACGCCCATTCAGGCGCTTTTTCGCGTGGTATTGCCGGATATCATGCCCGGCATCGTCTCCGGCTTCATACTCGCGTTTACGCTGTCTCTGGACGATTTCGTAATCAGCTATTTCTCCACGCAGGGCGTGCAAAATCTTTCGATATACATCTACTCCATCGCGCGTCGCGGCATCAATCCCAAGATCAACGCGCTGTCCACGCTGATGTTTGTCGTGGTGGTGACGCTGCTGCTGATTATCAACTTCAAGTCCATCCGCGAGGAACGTGCCACGGCGCTGCAGAACCGAAAGGTCGAAAAGCGCGCGGCATAGAAGAGTACGTTGAGGGCTCTGCCCTCAGACACCCGATCAAGGGGCATACCCCTTGATAATCCCCATCCCTGATAGGATATGATAAAAATGGTTCTTAGGGCCGTTACGGCCCTAAGCGGGAGTATGAGGGCAGAGCCCTCATATCAAAATAATTCTTTGCCACCACAGGAGGAAACGGAATGAGAAAGATCGCTTTGCTGTTGGCTGTACTGCTTTTCGCGGGCCTGTTTGCGGGCTGCGGCGCGAAACAGGAAGAAACCGTAACGCTCAACGTTCTCAACTGGGGCGATTATATCGATGAAAACGTAATCGCGCAGTTTGAGAAGGAGCATCCGAATATCAAAATCAAATACTCCACTGCCGCCAGCAACGAAGAGATGCTTATCAAGCTCTCAGCGCCGGATTCGATCTACGATATCTGCTTTCCTTCGGATTACACCATAGAGAAAATGGTCGCCAAGGATATGCTGCACGAGCTCAACAAGGATAATATCCCCAACCTCAAAAACATTGACGAGCGGTTTTTAAACCTCAGCTTCGACCCCGGCAACAAATATTCCGTGCCTTATATGTGGGGTACTGTAGGCATACTGTACAACAAAACCATCGTGACAAAGCCCGTCACGAGCTGGAAAATACTTTGGGACCCGGACTATTCCGGCCAGATACTCATGTACGACAGCATACGTGATACCATCGGCGTCACGCTCAAAATGCTCGGCTATTCCATCAACACGCGCAACGAGGCGGATATACAGTCTGCGCAGGAAGCCCTCATACAGCAAAAGCCGCTTGTGAAGGCGTATCTGGATGATCCTATCAAATCCACCATGATCGCGGGCAACGGCGCGCTTGCCGTCGTATACTCCGGCGACGCCGTGTGGTGCATTCAGGAGAACCCGGATCTTGGCTATGCCGTACCTGAAGAGGGCAGCAACATGTGGTTTGATAACATCATCATCCCCAAGAGTTCTCAGCACTACGCCGAAGCGGAAGCATTCATCAACTTCCTCTGCGATGCACAGGTCGCCAAAGCCAACACCGAATACATCGGTTTCTCTACACCCAACGCCGCAGCGCGCGCGCTGCTTGATCCGGAATGGACGGACAATGAGACCTACAATCCTCCGCAGGATGTGCTGGACCGCTGCGAGGTGTTCCGCGATCTGGGCGATTTTATTGAAGTCTACAACGCGGCCTGGAACCATATCAAAGCAGAATAATACGGAGCAAAATTCAGAAAACCGGCGGCCATCCGCCGGTTTTTTATCGTAAATTTATGATTTGTTCAATAACAAACCAATGACGCATACCCGTTTTCATAGTACAATGAATGCGAATGCTGGAAACAAACTGTTATTTACCTGCTGAAAGTGAGGAAACAGATATGGAACTGAAGTTTTCAAAATATCACGGGCTGGGAAACGATTATCTTGTATACGACCCTCAGCAGAACCAATACGCGCTGACTGAACAGGATGTCATCAAAATCTGCCACCGGAACTATGGGCTGGGCTCCGACGGTATACTCGTGGGACCGATACATTTCGGCGGCCAGTATTCTGTACGCATTCTCAATCCCGACGGGAGCGAGGCGGAGAAAAGCGGCAACGGCACCCGCATATTCGCCCGATACCTCAAAGACGCGGGATACGTAAAGGCTGACGAATGCGATATCCTGACACTGGGCGGAACGGTGCACGCCGCGTATCTTACTCCTGATGGCAAACTAATACGCATGAGCATGGGAACGCTCTCCTTTTACAGCGATGCCGTGGGCGTTACTGGAGAACGCAGGGAAGTGGTCAGTGAAACCATGCGCTTTGGCGGCAGGGAATACGCCTGTACCTGCGCGACCATAGGCAACCCGCACTGTGTAATACCCATGGACGAGGTTTCAAAAGAGAAGGTATGTGAAATAGGCAAATATTCCGAAACTGCTGCATACTTCCCCAACCGTATCAATACGCAGATTGTAAAAGTGTTGGACAGGAACAACATACAGGTTGAGATATTCGAGCGTGGCGCGGGATATACGCTTGCTTCAGGAAGCAGCAGCTGCGCCGCGGCAGGCGCCGCACATAAGCTGGGCCTGGTGGACGGCAATGTAAAGGTGCACATGCCGGGCGGCATTCTGCAGATTGAGATCGACGGCGACTATTCTGTTCGGATGACGGGAAGCGTCAACAAGGTCGGGGAGATGGTGCTCTCTGACGAGGTGCTGCAGTCTGCGTATGGCGGCTCAAAATAGGAATACTCACAAGTTGCCGGACATGAGAATAAAGCCCGCAGGCAAACGCCTGCGGGCTTTTCTTAAGGAAACTGTTAGGGGCGTACGGACGTGACCAGACTGAGATCTACATACGCCGTGAGCGTCTTGCCAGTATTATGCTCGTCACGATCGTCGCGCCAGGATACCAGCAGCAGCGAACCTACCTGCCCTTTTACGGTCAGTGCAGTGCCGCGGGAAATCTTGCCGTAGGCCGTGTCTTCGTCGGATACTTTGTACGGCGTTCTGGCCGTGTTGGCATAGGTCGGTGCACCCGAATACTTGGCGGGATATACGCGCGAGCCGATGGAATAATCGCCATCATCTTCGTCGTCGTAATAGTAGCCCGAAGAGGTCAAGTCGGCGGTCTTCACATAATAGATGGTGTCATCGACGAGCACCTTCGTCCATGTGGAGTTGCCGGCGAGCGCCCATACGCGTTCATCCTCATCAAGATATCCCTTGCGGTACGAAGAAGTCGCGGAGGGTACGGAGTAGCAGTAGGTGTAATCGTCGATGGCGTACATCCACTTGTTGAGCGTGCTCATGCTGCCGCTGGAGTCAGCGCCGGAGATGACGGTAACGCGGGCCGTCTGCACATAGGCTGTATCACCTTCATACTCTATACGCGTCCAGCCGGAGCTGAGCTTGCCGGTGCGCGTGGCGGTTTCGCCCGCGTACAGGTAGCCGAGCATTTCGGAAGTGGTGCTGGGCTGTTCATATACGCGTACGGAAGAAGAAGCGTATACAAGGCCGCTGGACGTGGAACTGCTGCCGGTGCTCTTGAACCACATATCGTCGGCATACACGTACGCGATGTTGGAGCCGAACTGCACCTTATACCAGCTGGAACCGCTGGTGCCGAGGTACTTCACGGTATCGCCTTCATCGAGGTACCCGATGGCGCGGTAGGATTTGCCCGGCCCTTGACGTACCGGGGTATCATCGTCCATTGCGTACAGCAGCGTATCCGAGGTGGTCGTGCCGCCAGAGGATACGGCCAGATAAGCGCTTGATACATAAGCGACTTTGCCGTTGTAATTGATGATGGTCCAGTTGCCGGATACGCCCGTTTTGGTCACTTTCGTGCCCTTGGTGAGGTATCCGAGCAGAGAGTAGCTGGTGCCGGGGCCGGTACGCACATTTACGTTGGCCGTGGTGACCATTGTGGTGCCGGTGGTCGTGGAGCCGCTGCCCGATGTGGTGAGGTAAGAAGAACTCACATAAGCGGTGCCTTTACTGCCCCAATTGATGATCGTCCAGCCGCCTGTCACGCCAACCTTGCTCACGGTGTCGCCCTTTTTGAGTTCGCCCACCTTGGAGTAGTTGGTGCCGGGGCCGGAGCGTACATTGACCAGCGCGGTCACATACATGGCGGTGCTCGAAGACGAGGAGCTGTTATCGATGATGATCAGGTCGTCTCCGGAGTAAGTATCAACATCCGCGGTTTTGACATATCCGTCTTCGCCGTCAAAATCGATTTTGGTCCATACGCCGGCTGTGCCGAGTTTACGTGCGGCTTCTCCTTCTTCAAGCGTGCCAAGAGAGCTGTAGCTGGTGCTGGGTCCCTTGCGTACGGTCGTGTCGTCGGTTGCAATCACATACGTGGTTACAGCCAGAGCGGGCACAGCCAACGCAAGTGTCATCAGCAATACGATTGCTGCCGACAGTATGCGGGTTGTGGTTTTACGGTTCATGGTCATACCCTCCTTTATCGGTTCATCTATATCATTATCCATCCCGTGCCGGATAGCTTTTGCGCTACCGTCACGGAGGCGGTTTCCGCCTAGTTTGATTATAATCGACCTTTCCAAAAAAGTAACGGCTGGATTGGAAAGTTCATACAATCTTTATAATGCGGACACAGTATGCCCATGTTCTGCCTATCTTCAATCTCCCAACAGCACGTAATCCGTGGGGTTAACGCTTGCGCCATCCTTATAAAGCGCGAAGTGGAGGTGCGGAGCCATTGCGCATTCGCTGCCGGCAGTATCACCAACAACGCCTACCTTGTCGCCCGCGTTCACCTTCTGCCCTTCTTCCATGCCCGGGTTTTCGGCTAGGTTGGCGTAAACGCTGACCAACCCGCCGTCGTGCTTGATCTTGACGGTGATGCCGAGCAGGCTGTCGTTCTCAACGCTCTGCACCGTGCCGCCCTTTATGGCGTGCACTTCCGTACCCGGCTTGGCGGAGATATCCACGCCGTCGTGCGTGGTCCATTGCTCAAGCGTTTCGGAATACAGCAGCGCGTCTACAGCGTAGCCCCAGATCATATCGCCCTGCACAGGAGCTGCTGCCTTGCTTTGCGTGCGTTTAGGCGCCTGCGTTGCGGCTGGTGTCTTGGTGGGCGCGGCCGTGGGAGACGGTGTTAACAGCGGCTTTGCTGTGGGGATGGGCGTTGGCTTAACGGCTTCTGAAAGCCGCTCGCCCTCATTGACGCCCGCCGCCTGGGACATGGGCGTAGGTTCCGCTTTCGCGGAGCCATCCGGGAGCAGCGCAACAGCCATCGCGATGCCTATGCACAGTATGCAGAGGCCCAGTACTACGTAGAAGCCCTGCTTCTTCAAAAATTCCGACGCCGATGCGCGCAGCGCTGCGGCGCGTGAGCCCTTGTGTTCCATGGCTATCCTCCTAATAAACGTTGTTGGAACCGATAAGGTTGCATGTTATAAGTGTTTCCAATGTAAATATGGTTTAACCTATATGCAGCGGGGTTTTGTAGGGACCCATACTGTTAATAGCTGGGTTTCTCCGCTGCAAATCCCTGCCTGCCGCGCCTTACGGTTTGTCCGCAAATAGCCTGTCCAAACTGCGCGTGTTTTACGCATGTTTTATTCCGCAATTTTCCTGCTCGGTTTTCAATGCCGTATAGGACCCTCATAAAAAAAATGTCGAATAGCATTTTGTGACCTAAAAAAGGGCGGGAACTTTAGTTCCCGCCTTTGCTGTCGCCCGGACTAAACACGGCCTGCATAAATAGCGAGCCTCGCCTTCCAGGCTTCGTAAAGGTTTTCACGGTACTAGTAAGCACTGTTCCCACCTCGGTAACTAGCATAACCTTTTGGGCAGAATATAATCTGGTAATTTTATCCTTTTCTTGGATGGGAACTTTATTTGTTCTGCTTCCGTCTATTTGATAATAATGAATAATAAAATTTTAGATTTACGGCGCGAATGAGCGCAAAGCGTATGATGCAGGATCAGAATTTGGGGATGGAGGAAGACCATGAAGCAGATCGCATTTTTGCTTATCCT
This sequence comes from uncultured Oscillospiraceae bacterium, assembly GCA_964440115.1. Classification (GTDB taxonomy): domain Bacteria; phylum Bacillota; class Clostridia; order Christensenellales; family CAG-138; genus JAEWWD01. The sequence continues at coordinate 288,813 of CAYTPV010000003.1, forward strand.
GTTTTTGTTTCTGCCGGGATGCATGGCTCAATCTGAATTGCCGGATGTGCAAATAACGCCCACGCAAATAACAGAACTGCCGCATGTAACTTCGTCGGCAATCACCCCCAACCCCGCCAATACTATTCCCGCACCCGCCGCACCCTTCGCAAGAATTGATTTTAAAGAAACCGTATCGGCAGATATGGATTTCGACAGCACGGAAGAAAGCATCCGCGTATCACAAAGCGGGGAAGACATTGTGACGGTTGCATACACGGACGGAAATGCGAAAAATGAAGATCGATTGGAGCCTTTCAACATTGAACAATGCTTTATTGACGATGTCGTAGCAGGTGACGGATATCTGGAGCTTTTCTTTATTGGCGATATGGCGTCCGACGATTATGTGACACACATCTATCGATTGAAAGACGGCACAATGGATCAATGCAGCATTGACGGCATAGTCAAAGAAGCGGACGGGACAGGATCTCTTCTTGTTAACGTGACGGTCAACGTATTCGGCACATATGGAGCAAATTGTACCTACACCCTCAAGGGCGGGTTCAGCTTTGCGGTTTCATCGCCTTACACCATTCTTCCTTATGAAGGATTTGATTCTAGCATTACAATGAAGAAGGACGGACTTGCTGCCGAGGTTCTAACGGACGGAGGTCAATATGAACCCATTTTGCTTTCTTCAGGAACCAAACTGCAGTTAAAGCAAACCGACTGTGAAAGCTACGGGCTGTTCACGACCGAAGATAATCAAACAATTCGCATTGCAATTACAAAAAAACCGGATGTGTGGGGCTGGTATATCGCCGGTTTACCCGAAGAAGAGTGGTTTGACAATCTGAATTATGCGGGATAAGTTTTAAGGTATCGCCGCCTTCGGGCGGCGACGAATTATTTTTTACAGGGGGACGTCGCGGCCTTGGCCGCTCCGCCCCCTGTCCCCCGTAAAGGGGCTCGGCCCCCAAAACGGCGCAACGCTCCGACTTAATCTACTCGAACTGAAGCTTTCAATCGTCATTTGCGGGCGATTGGTTGTGCAACCGTAGGGCGCACATCATTCCTTGCAGAATACCCGAATGTACCATTCGGGTGCATGCGCGGTGCAAAATGACACCTTAGAGCGTAAGCCGACGCGACAGTTTTCTGCACAGCAGAAACCGAGCGGCGGTTTACGCGGGGAAACTCGAAAAAGTGGATACTTCCACTTTTTCGACAATGAATAAGGCGGAGACCTGTAGTCCCCGCCTTTGCTGTCGCCCGGACTGAACTTGGCCTGAATGAATACAGGTTCCCTTCACCGGGCATCGTGAGGTTTGTCACGATACTGAATAAGCACGCTTCTTGCCTCGGTACTAGTATGTCCGCCCGATTGCAAAATACGCTGGTAAATTTTTGTAAAATTATGTCGCAGCTGATCTTTAATTCATAAAGGAACAAGCCATCGGCAGCATTTGCCGATGGCCTGTTCCAGCTAAAAGCTGAAAGCTTTCTGCGAGGTTAGAATTCTGTTTTCGACATTACGTACGCGGGAACTTCCGAGATAGGCAGGCGAATTTGCTGCATGGTATCGCGGTCGCGTACGGTGACGGTATCGTTCTCGAGCGTGTCGAAATCGATGGTAATGCACATGGGCGTGCCGATTTCATCCTGCCTGCGGTAGCGGCGGCCAATTGCTCCGCCGTCGTCGTAATCCACCGCGCAAACCTTGCTGAGCTTTGCGTATACATCCAGCGCCTTCTCGGAAAGCTTCTTCTGCAGCGGCAGTATGGCAGCCTTGTACGGCGCAAGCGCGGGGTGCAGGTGAAGCACAGTACGCACATCGCCGCCCTCAAGCGTTTCCTCATCATACGCGTCGCACAGGAAGGCGAGCGCCACGCGGTCCGCACCCAGCGACGGTTCGATGCAGTACGGGATGTATTTTTTCTGGTTGTCAAACGGGTCGACGTATTCGAAGTTCTCGCCGGAATGGGTTGCATGCGCCTTCAGGTCAAAATCCGTACGGTCAGCAATACCCCACAACTCGCCCCAGCCGAACGGGAACATAAACTCGATATCCGTCGTGCCCTTGGAATAGTGCGAAAGCTCTTCCTTTTCATGCTCTCTGAGCTTGATGCTTTCTTCCTTCATGCCAAGGTTCAGCAGCCAGTTTTTGCAGAAGGCCTTCCAGTATTCGTACCAGTCTAGGTCGGTGCCCGGTTCACAGAAGAATTCGAGTTCCATCTGCTCAAACTCGCGTGTACGGAATGTGAAGTTGCCCGGCGTGATCTCGTTGCGGAAGGATTTACCCACCTGCGCGATGCCGAACGGAATCTTTTTGCGAGTGGTGCGCTGCACATTCTTGAAGTTGACGAATATGCCCTGCGCCGTCTCAGGCCTTAAATAGATTTCGGCGGAGCTGTCTTCCGTTACGCCCTGGAATGTCTTGAACATGAGATTGAACTTGCGGATGGAGGTAAAGTCCTTTTTTCCGCACTCAGGGCAGGCAATGCCTTCATCCTGAATGTATTTTTCCATCTGCGCGTTGCTCCAGCCATCCGGGCGCACATCCAGCTTATTCGTGTGCGCGTAATCCTCTATGAGCTTATCCGCGCGGAAGCGTGCTTTGCAGGCTTTGCAATCCATGAGCGGATCGGAAAATCCGCCCACGTGACCGGAGGCTACCCACGCCTGCGGATTCATCAGAATTGCCGAATCCATGCCGACATTGTAGGGGCTTTCCTGCACGAACTTGCGCCACCACGCGCGCTTGACGTTGTTTTTGAACTCCACGCCCAGCGGGCCGTAATCCCACGTGTTGGCCAATCCTCCGTAGATTTCCGAGCCCGGGAATATGAACCCGCGGTTTTTGCACAGCGCCACAATCTTTTCCATGGTCTTTTCTGCAGCCATTGTTGTTCTCCTTGTATATCATCTTATTTTGTTACGTATCAAGCATTCGAAGGGGGCGCCGCCCCCTTCACCCCTGCCAACTATCATAGGATCATCCGCGTCGGGGGACGCCGCGGATGCTAGGCCTGCGGGCCGTCGCCTTTGGAAACCCGTAGCAAAGCGACTTCGTCGCTTTTGGGGAAATTACAAAAGAGGCTTTCAATCCGTCATATTGCGGCGGCATGTACGGCGCAATATGACACCTTGAAGCGTAAGCTGACGCGACAGGCTTCCTGCGAAGCAGGAACCCGAGCGGCAGCTTGCGCGGTGAGCCTCGCCGAAGTGCCGAACGGCACTTTGGCGAAATAAAAAAATGCCGCCATCCCTTCAATAAAGGGACGGGGCACTGCCCGCGGTTCCACCCTTTTTGGCGAAAATTGCTTTCCGCCCGCCTTCGTTCACAATCGGCTCCGGGCTGCCAGGCGCGTAATCATGCCGCCGGGCTTGCACCATCCCCCGGTTCGCTAAGGCTGCGTACGCGCGTACTCCCATCTGTGCCGTATTCTTCTGCTAGTAGTATGCGAAATGCGGGCCGGTTTGTCAACAGAAAAACGGCATGAAGCAAACTTTCGGATACATTTTGTTCAAATATCGGCCAGAAATCGTCGAAACAGCCGATAGAAATTGAAGAATATATGAATAGGAAATAAACAAATTTGCAATCCATTGCCTGCTGTCGAAAAAAAAGATAGAATAGGGTTGAAAAGTACGCTGCCCGGGATTTTCCCGTGCGGCGCACGCATACAACGGGAGGATTCATGGATATACGCAGGCGAAAGCGCAGAAACCGCTTACAGTATACGCTGTACCGCATGGCACAGAGGACTGCCCTTGTTTTTAAGAGGATGGGCAGCGCCTTCTCCGCTTTGCGTCCCGCCGGGCGTGTAATCGTATTTGGCATTGGCGCGGTGATCATCGGCGGGTTTGCGCTGCTGATCGTAAAGCCGGGTAAGAGCAAACAGACCATTACGCCGCCGCAAGGCTCCGTCGTGCTGCGCAACGGAAGCGTGGGAACGGAAAGCAACACTGTGCTGGAGCTTCCCGCCGCCACTGCCACGCCATCCCCCACACCCGTTCCTACCCCCACGCCCGATCCTTCCCTTTATGAAGGCGTTGCGGACAGCGAAAAAGTAGAAGAATTACAGACACGATTGATGGATCTTGGGTATCTTGATCTGGACGAACCCACGCAGCATTTCGGTCCCGCCACAAAGGACGCCGTACAGCGCTTCCAGCGCCAGCATGAGCTGCAGCAGGACGGCATCGCCGGCGCGGATACTCTTGCACTCATATTTTCAGACCAGGCAAAGAAATACACGCTGTTGGAAGGCACGCGGGGCACTGACGTGGATAACTTCCAGCGCCAGTTGAAATCGCTCGGTTATCTTTCGAAAATCACGGGCTATTACGGCACGGAAACCGTCGACGCCGTCAAAGCGTTCCAGAAGGAAAACGGGCTGCACGCGGATGGCAAAGCCGGTCAGCAGACATTCGATATGATCAACTCCGACGATGCCAAGCAGAGCCCCACGCTCGCTAAGGAAGCGCGGCGCAAAGCTAACATTACCACCATGATCGCGACCGCCAAGGAACAGCTTGGCGATAAGTACATACTCGGCAACGAAGGCCCCAACACGTTTGACTGCTCCGGTCTTGTGTACTATTGCCTCAAAGAGGCAGGTTCCAACCGCCGCAGGCTCAACGCCGCAGGTTACAGCAAGGTCAGCGATTGGCAGAATATTTCGAGCATGAGCCAGCTCAAGGCAGGCGATCTGATATTCTTCTACAACAACGCTCGCTCCAAGGTCGGCCATGTCGCCATTTATATCGGTAACGGAATGATGGTAGACGCATCCTCCAGCAACGGCAAGGTAGTGAAACGTTCGGCCACCACCTCTTACTGGAAGAGCCACTTTGTCAACGCAAGGAGGCCGTGGTAAACCACGGCGCGCTGCCCATCCGTGGGAAGGCAAAGCATGCGCAACATCGCATTCATAGGCACAGGTATCATGGGCGCGGCCATGGCGGGTCATCTGATGAACGCCGGGTACGCGCTCAGGGTGTTTAACCGCACCAAAGAAAAGGCGCAGCCGCTGATAGAGCGCGGCGCAATCTGGCGGGACACTCCTGCGGACTGCGTGCGCGATGCAGACGCCTGCATCACCGTCATAGGTACTCCTCATGACGTTGAGGAAGTGTACTTCGGCCCCGACGGGATATTGCAGGGGGCCAGAGCGGGCGCATACCTCATCGATATGACGACAAGCAGCCCCAAGCTTGCACAGCGCATATACGAGTCCGCGCGGCAGCGATCTGTTTTCAGCCTGGATGCGCCGGTATCCGGCGGCGATATGGGTGCGAAGAACGCCACGCTTTCCATTATGGTCGGCGGCGATGAGGCTGCGTTTACTGCCTGCCGGGAATTGTTTGCCTGTATGGGCAAAACTGTAACGCTTGCGGGAGGACCCGGCGCGGGGCAGCACACCAAAATGGCCAATCAAATCGTGATCTCGGGCACCATCGCGGGGGTTGCGGAGGCAATTGTCTACGCGAAGGCCATGGGCCTATCGCCCGAGACGGTGCTATCCTGCATCAGCGGCGGCGCGGCAGACAGCTTTCAGCTGCGCTCCAACGGGCCCAAGATGATTGCGGGTGATTACGCGCCCGGCTTTTATATCAAGCATTTCCTCAAGGATATGGGGATTGCGCTTAACGAAGCGGAACAGCGTGAGCTTTCGCTTGAAGTACTCAGCAAGGTTGAGAGCATGTACAGCGAACTGCGCGATAAAGGGTTGGAAAACCTTGGCACACAGGCGCTGATCAGGTATTATGAATAAGTCCGACGACGCGCGGGTATGCTTCGCATGCAGCGCATGCCGGTTAAGCAAGGGGGAACATTCCACATGAGAACAGTCCGAAGAAGGAGACAAAGCAGACGCCACCGTACCGTCCGATGGGGACGGTTTCTGCTGTTTTTGATCATCGTGCTGGCGATAGCTGCGGCATCGCTGCTGCTGATACACTTTTTAGGCAACGGCGAAAGCCCTATCAAAGACATACTGCCCAGCATGAAGCCGCAGGGGTCGCCGTCGGCATCTGAGCCAACGCCGTCGCCATCGCCAACGCCCATCCCGACACTCGCGCCGGATCTCACCATTGAGCCGGTACCTGAAGCCAACCCGGATAATTTCGGCTTCAAGACCAGCCTGCTGATCAACGGCGAAGAGGCCAGCACGTTTGAGCGCGGCGAGGATATGCGTTTTGGCGGATACAAGGATTACACCGCCATCCCCGGCGTACTGACATTTGCGGGCAACAATTACCGCAACGGCTTCACCTACGGCACGCAGGACGTCGCCAACAAGAAGCTGACGCGCATATGGGAAAAGGATATCGGCAGCCTTTCCACCGAGACAATGGGAACATGGACGGGCACCGGCTGGACAGGCATGCCCATACTTGTCGAGTGGCCTGCCGAGACCCGCAAAATACTCGGCATCGCCGACGAATTCAAGAATAAGGAAGGCTTTGTGGAAGCCATTTATCCGACGATGGACGGCCACATCTATTTTCTCGATCTTGAAACCGGCAAGCCCACGCGCGAGCCTATCAACATAGGCGTCGTCACCAAGGGCACCGCGTCGCTCGATCCGCGCGGATATCCTCTGCTGATCACAGGACAGGGTATCCCCAGCACGCAGGACGGCAAATCCGGCTCGTGGTTCCGCATCATCGATCTGATACAGAACAAGGTGATCTGGAGCTTCGGCGGCACCGATCCGTTCTCTTACCGCGGCTGGCAGGCGTATGACAGCAGCTCGCTTATCAACGCCGCCACGGATACACTCATACAGCCCGGCGAGAACGGCGTGCTCTATACCATTAAATTGAACACTAAATTCGACGCGGCGGCGGGAACTGTTTCCGTCGATCCCGGTCCGGTGCAGAAATACCGCTACAAAGGCGACGGCTACGGCTTTGCCGAAGAAAGCAACAAGCGCTGGGTCGGCATTGAGAACTCCGTCGCGACATTCCACAACTTCGTGTTCTTCACCGATAACGGCGGCAGACTGCAGTGTGTAGATCTCAACACACTCAAGCTGCAGTACGTGGTGGATGTGACGGACGACAGCGATACGTCCATCGTCATTGAAGAAGACGTCGCCAACAACACCTTCTACCTGTATACCGCCAACGAGGTGGATAAGCAGAAGGGCGCGGCAGATTCCGGCAAGGGCAAGAGCTATCACCGCAAAATCGACGGCCGCACCGGCAAGATCATATGGCAGAAGGAATGGGACGCCAGCTATGGCGGCACCTCCAGCAACGGCGGCACACTGACCACGCCGCATGTCGGCCACGGTAATATCAGCGACCTTGTGATTTACAACGCCACGCTGGTGCCCGTGACCTATACCAACGCAGAAGGCGAAACCAAGCAGGGCTACGGCGGAAGGCTCATCGCCTACGATAAGAAGACCGGTGAAGAAGTGTGGCGCTATGAACAATACTCCGATTACTGGAGCTCGCCCGTTGTGATATACGATAAGGATGAGAACGCGTACATCCTGCAGGGCGACCGTAACGGCATGCTGCGCATGCACGACGCGCGCACCGGCAAGGTGCTCACCGAAGTGGATATGGGTTCGCGCATGGAAAGCACGCCGTCCGTGTTCGGGGATTATCTGGTCGTAGGCACGCGCGGCGTGAAAGGCTCGGGCGAAAGCCAGAAAATTATCGGAGTGAAGATAGGGTAGGGTATTACATTGGGGGCTCCGCCCCCATACCCCCGCCCAAGGGACATGTCCCTTGGGAAACCCCAAATATGCAGCGCCAATGCGATAAATCACATTGGCGCCAAGATTATTGACAAACCCTTCATGGGAGCGCGGGGGAGTAGCATACACCCACATTAAATCCAATTTGACGACATGTGCGTCAAATTGGAGGAAAAAATACCGCCATGAGCGGTATTTTAACCCACAGAAAACCATCAACAAAGTCCATAGGACTTTGTTGATGGCCTGAGCGCCACCGCGTTTCGTCGCGGTGGCGCTTGGTTTTATACGGTCACTTGATGCTTTATCATTGACCCGGTTATTGGAGAGTGTGATATAATGATGGATATCACATCTTAATTTCATAGGAGGCTGGAAATGAAACCATCATCAAGCACCCTCCTGATACTATGCGTACTGTTCTGGAGCGGCAATTACGTTTTAGGGCGGGTTGTTGTGGCTACGATACCGCCGATCACTTTGACTTACTTGCGCTGGTTGGGAGCTTTTTTGATATTCCTTGCGTTTACCTGGAAGGAATTTAAGGAACATCTGCCTGTTTTAAAGGAGAAGTTCTGGCTTTTTGTATTGCTGGGCATCGCCGGAATGATGGGCTACAATATATTCCAATACCTTTCGGTAAAATACACGACCGCCATCAACGCGAGCATCATCAATTCTTCTACGCCCATGCTGACCGCAGTCGCCGCATATATTTTCCTGCACGAGAAATTGAACCTGAGAAAGGTGGGCGGCATATTGCTGGCCTTTTTCGGGGTTCTGACAATTATTACGGACAGCCACTGGCTGCGGATATTTACAAATCCCGTCAATATGGGCGACGCCATGATGCTCATCGCCATCTCACTGAACACGGTGTATTACATTGTGCTCAGAAAAAAGGGAAAGACCGTTCCGCCTTACACGCTCTTTTTATATACGGCGTTGGGTGCTTTGGCCGTCTGCTGGCCCTTGCCCCTGCTGGAGAATTATGTGGGCGGCCTGTCCTGGGTAGGCGAATTACGGTATTATCATGTTCTTAGTTACCTGTACTTCGCCATATTCCCGTCCATACTATCGATGCTCTTTTTCAACAAAGCCATTTTGGATATGGGACCGGTGAAGACATCCATCTATTCCAATCTGGGCATTGTGTTTACTTCGATTTTGGGCATTGTATTTTTGCATGAAAAGCTGCTTGTTTCGCATCTGCTGGGTGGACTCTTCATCGTTTGCGGCGTATACCTTACCAACAGGAACGGACGAACAGACAAGCTTGGTATACCAGCTCAGAAGGAGTAGAAGGTTGTACAGCGGGATGGAACCTAATCCATACGTGTTTATGTTTGCAGAGCCAATATGATTATCGCATTGGCACTTCAGAGTGTCGACAAACCCTCTATATGGGGTGTGGGGGGATTCGAAAATCCCCCACTTTCAATCCGATTTGACGACATGCGCGTCAAATCGGTGAAAAAATGCAGCCATGAGCTGCATTTTAACCCACAGGAAACCCATCGGGAAAGTCCAAAGGACTTTCCCGATGGCCTACAGCGCCAATGTGAAATCACATTGGCGCTTATACTATTCCTTGATATAGGCTGTATACGGTCCCTGCCTATGGTACCCCAGCTTTTCCGCCAATGCCACAGATCGCAGGTCATGGGCATCCCAGGCAGGATATAACCCACGATCAAGGCAATTCAATATGAATTGCGCCCCGCATGCGGTGGCAAGTCCTCTCCTACGAAACTCCGGCTTGGTATCAATTTCAATTTCCACACCGCCATTGTATACCGCATAGGAAGAAGTGCCGGCTACCGGCTCGTCCTGATACAGCACCGCAACGCCAATGCCGTTCTGCTCATAATCGTCGTAATCCGCAAATCGTGCGCATAGGTCCTTTGACCATTCTTCCTGCATGATAAGAGGATATACTTTGCGGTCGATGTTCTGCATGGTAAAGCCGTGCGGCAGCGAATTTGCGTAGGCGGCAAGCATATCGCGATCAAATATATCCGGTTCCTTTTTAATGGCATACCGCAGCGTTTTATACGCACGATTTCCCCACGCCGCCTCGATCGCCTCACACCAACCTTCGTCCTTGGGTACCATGATCGGCGCAGTGGCTCTTTGCACAAGTTCGATATAGGGCTTCCCCGCAAAAAAGCAAATATCCCCCTGCACGAGCAGCGCAGAGGATGGGTTTTCTTGGCTGTCCGCAATCACATACCCCATGCGCCCCTGCAGGCAGGAAACAATCATTGCCTTGTCCCAGCCTGCAAACAGTTGCGCAATCTTCTGCATATCCGGCATAGTCGACTCCTTTTAGCAATATGTGCCTATCATACCACATCTTTGGAATATGAATGGATACATTCTTATCGGTGGTCAATCATTGGCGGATATGCCTGAAGGAATGCCGCTTCGCGTGCGAACAGCGGGTCATGATATTTTTATGGAATTCCCAAGGGGCGTTACGCCCCTTGGGCGCTAGGTTTGGAGGCAGAACCTCCAACGTTCCTTCTATTGCATCTGCTTCAACTGGTTTGCCCTGTCCCAATGCCGGTGCATGGCGACCTGACTGATGAATGTTTCACAGTACGGCTTCATATCCTCCGCGCCTTTTACTACAGTGACGCCCTGCACCGCCTGCGGCGTATTTCCCGCCTTATCAAGCGGCAGCAGCCTCGCCGCGTCCGTCATGGAAAGAACATCCAGACCTTCGTCAGACGCGCCAACCGTTTTGCAATGCAGCAGCGCTTCGTTTATGAAATTGCGCGCTTCCACGCATTTCTTAAGTGAATCTGCGCTTTGTGCGCCGCCGGGGATATATACGGCGTCATAAACGAGATCCGTAGCGGTGGTGAAATCCTTATCCGGCGCATAGGAGGCTTTTTCCGTACCCGAAAGTCTTGTCAGGGTGGAACTGATCACCTCGGCGGTAACGCCCGCATATTTACAGGCGTCCAGCATGGCCTGCAGCGATTTGCCGCAGAACCCGTTTCCCGCGAGTATGGCGATTTTGCGCGTTTTTGCCGACTGCACGGTATTGAGCTGGCTCAGCGCCGGGGAAGAAGATACCCCTTTTTTGCCCGCCGGTTTCGCAGCTGGGTTCGCGGCTTGTTTCTCCTTCGTTGCCGGGGCCTTCAGGGAATCCTGCGCGTTGAGCGGCGTATTCACCCCGATGCGCGCAGCGATCATTTCGCCCAGCTCCGGTGCGACCACGGCGAACATATCAGCAACCCGCTGTTTGATGCTTTTATCCTTCACGCTGCCGGATTCAAAATGGAAGCCGTCCACGATATGTTCTTTTTCTACCTGCGACATGCTATTCCAAAACAACGTGGCCTGACTGAAGTAATCCCGAAAGCTTTCGCTTCTGCCGCGCACCACATGCGCGTCAATGCGCTCGGTGTAATGCGTAAAGCTTTCGCATTCCGGCGCGGGGGCGGGGAAGCCGTTCGCAAGCGAGTTGGGGGAATAGCTGACCGGCCCCTTGTGGATTGCCATGCGGTGCATGCCGTCGCGCTGGTTGTTGTGCACACAGGCGACAGGCCGGTTGATGGGGATTTCCTTAAAGTTCGGCCCGCCCAGCCGCGTGAGCTGCGTATCCTCATACGAAAACAGCCGCCCCTGCAGCAACGGATCGTTGCTGAAATCAATGCCGGGAATGAGGTTGGCGGGGCAGAAGGCAACCTGCTCGGTTTCCGCAAAGAAATTATCAACATTGCGGTTGAGCGTAAGCTTGCCTATCCGCTTGACGGGGATCAATTCCTCCGGCCACAGCTTTGTCGCGTCGAGTATGTCAAAATCGAACGCGAACTCATTTTCTTCCTCGACCATCTGCACGCCGAACTCGTATTCGGGGTAATTGCCCTGCTCGATGGCGTCCCACAGATCCCGCCGGTGGAAATCCGGGTCCTTGCCGGCAATCTTCTGCGCCTCGTCCCGCATCAGGGAATGCACGCCAAGCAAGGGTTTCCAGTGGAACTTCACAAAGCGCGCTTTGCCCTGCGCGTTGACGAACCGGAACGTGTTTACGCCGAAGCCTTCCATCATGCGAAAGCTGCGGGGCAGGGCACGGTCGGACATCGTCCACATGACCATGTGCGCGGTTTCCGGCGTGTTGACCACAAAATCCCAGAACGTATCGTGCGCGGTGGTGGCCTGCGGAATTTCGTTGTTGGGTTCGGGCTTGACGGCATGGATAAGATCGGGGAATTTTATGGCGTCCTGTATGAAGAACACCGGTATATTGTTACCCACCAGATCGTAATTCCCCGTGGAGGTATAGAATTTGACGGCAAACCCCCGCACATCGCGCGCGGTATCCGCTGAGCCGCGCGAACCGGCCACGGTAGAAAACCGCGCGAACACAGGCGTTTTGACAGCCGGGTCCTGCAGGAAGGAGGCCGTGGTGTATTCGGCCATGGACTCGTACAGCTCAAACACGCCGTGTGCGCCGAAGCCGCGCGCATGCACCACGCGTTCGGGGATGCGTTCGTGATCAAAATGCGTGATTTTCTCGCGAAAATGAAAATCCTCCAAAAGCGTAGGGCCGCGTTCGCCCGCCTTAAGGGAGTCGTCGGTGTTGGAAAGCTTCACGCCCAGATTGGTGGTAAGCTTTTCATCGTTGTTGCACACCCGATATTGATCAAGCTGCCTGTTTTTGCTCATGCTGCCGTCGTCGTTGATGATCTGCATGCGTATTCCTCCTTGGATATGTTTGGATGCGGTTAGTATCCCTGCGCGTGGGCGGCATTATGTAATCCCTTGGAAATGAAGGCCCGTCCTTTGCGGGTGATTGTGATTTATGCTTTGATTTGTTATACTTAGAACCGATACGGGCGGGACCCTTTGGAGGAAATAAAATGCCGAAGTTTGATTTTGAGATTGTAGGAAAGATAGGTTCTATGGCGCTCATCCGCAAGGAAGACAACGACATAGACTACAACATATTCAGCCGCCTTGGCGCGGAGCTTCGGCCCGGCGTCATATGGGTCAGCTCCGGCGCGGTGGAAATCGGCAGGCTCGATTATATTAAGCGCAGCGGCCGCGAACTTATAGGCGATATCGAGGATGTCAAAACGGACTATTCCGCGCAGGGACAAGCCATACTCCTGCAGGAATACCGCCGGTTTATTCCGTCGCAGTATTCCGTGCGTCAGCTTCTGGTGGAGCATACGCATTTCAACGATGAGGAAAAACGCGAGCATATCCGCCGCTTTTTACTGCGCTGCGCCGTACAGAACGCCATTCCCATCGTCAATTACAACGACCCTGTCAGCTACGAGGAAAACCGCAGGATGGAACTGAGCCATCTGCGCGAAACCACCGATCACGTGGTGGAATGCATAGACAACGATGAAACGGCATCCGTCATCTGCACACTGGTGCGTTCCATGTACCTTGTGATATTGTCCTCCGTGGATGGCATCTACCGCGATCCTACCGACCCATCCACACTGGTGGACGCCGTGGAGGGCAAGGATATCGACGAAGTGTTGCAGGGCATTGAAGATCTGCAGCGATCTTGCATTGGCGCAAGCCGCGCCGGCGCAAACGGCGCGCGCGCCAAGCTGGATTTTATAAAGGAGCCGATCAAGCAGGGCACCACCGTCATCATCGCAAACGGCCGCTGCAAGCTCAGCGACGCGATATCCGGCAACTGCAAACGCACCATATTCCGCGTACGCTGACGCGTATCGGCAAAGTGCCAAAGGCACTTCGCCGAGGATTCACCGCTCAAGTTGAAGCTCGGTTTCCTGCTTCGCAGGAAAGCTGTCGCATCAACTCGAGCTTCAAGGTGTCATTTTGCACCGTACATGCCGCTGCAAAATGACGGATTAAAGCCTCTGACGTAAACTATTAAGAGGACTGCAGAAACGAAGAAAAGGGGGCCGTCTGCGCTTTTTGAGCTGGACGGCCCCTTGTTGGTTGTTTCGCTTGTTCTTCAGCAGGAGCTGCTATTCAGTATTCTCTTTATTGTACTTGACGGGCTCAACATTCTGCCCGCCCAGGCCGCTTCCTTGCAACAGGCGACAACAAACAGCCGGTCGCCTTGATTTGTATGCGGTTTGAGCGCATCGCATATCGCGACGCAGCATTGGTCCGTTTCAATCAGCCAGCAGTTCCTGATTACCTCCGCCGGGCACCCAAATGAATTGAGGCATTTCATAAACCCCTCGGACGGGGATTGTGCACACGGCTCGTAACAGACGAGTTTTGCCATATCGATACCATTGCCTTTCAGGCCCACTCATTCTATTCGCCTGCGTCCGCTGAGCCAGACGGTAAGCGGCGCTTTTTCATCAGCGCAAATTGCGGCCCCGAGGCCGGGCACGATGCCTGCATGCGGTACGGGAGCTGGCTTCCCCCGTTAGCAGTGCAGGCGTTCGCGGCCGCATTCTACCCACAGTATATGCTCCAACGCAGCGATTGGATTCGGAAATGCGCTCGGTGAGAGCAACAGAAAACCCGCCGGTTTCCGGCGGGTTTCAGTATTTTAGCTATTCAATAAGGAGAGTGTTGCTGTATCTGTTTGCCGTTACTTTGCCACTGGGAATTCCTTGGGCTACCTATTAGGAGTTTCTTGCCTGCCTGTTATTCCTGCTCCGCAACGGGTTCGGTACAGTCCTTGGGGAATTCTGCGGAGCACACGCTCTGATCGAACAGAATATCCGTTTCCTGGCCCATGGGACCCACCTCCTGACGTTTCCTTTGATGGTTTATATATACCACGGCAATCGCCGTTTAAACACAGTCAAAATAAATTTCTACAAAATTTTTGCGATGCCCGTTTTGCGTATTCCGGGCACGGCGCAGCTGCCCGGCCCGAACACGGCATCCATGCCCGCGCGGTACTCTTCGAGTATATCATTCGGCACCCACGCCTGTATGGTGCCCGCAAGACCGCCGCCGTGCACACGGAACGCGCCGCGCCCCTGCAGCAGATGATCGCTCAGGCACAATGCCGCTGCTACGGGCTGCTTTTTCGAATCCGCAGCCGTATAGACATTCTGCAGATACATATAGGAGGAGCGCCCAGATTCCCGCACCAGCGCGAGGAACGCATCGGTATCGCCGTTTTGCAGCATATCCGCCTGCTCGCGGGCGCGCGCGTCCTCCCTGAAGAAGTGCGCTGCGCGCAAAAACGCGCGGTCGCCGCAGGCAAACCGCACACGGGCGGCATTTTCATACAGCGCGGCCTCTGTTACATCCCGCAGTACTTTTCCGCCCAGTTCCCGCGCCACGGCGTGCATCTCGCCCGGCATGGCTGCGTATTCTTGGGTAAGTCCTTCGTGATCGGCCCGCGTATCCACGATGCACAGTGCGTATCCGCCCGCAAGCTGCGGCACAGGCCGCACGGCGGGATTTTGCGGGTCCTGAAAATCGATGCAGATAAACCCGCCCACAGCGCAGGCGGTTTGATCCATCAATCCGCAGGGCTTGCCGAAATACATATTCTCCGCATAGCGGCCCATGATGGCGGCCTCGGTGGGCGTAACCCGTCCGCCGTTGTAGAGGTGGCTCAGTATGCAGGCAATGAGCACCTCAAACGCTGCGCTCGACGATAACCCCAGCCCGCCCGGCACATCCGATGTGACATACGCGCGAAAGCCGCCCGCGTTATACCCGCGCTCCTTCATGGCGGCTGCGACGCCGCGAATAAGAGCGGCGGGCGTACCCGCTTCAGAAGGTTCCACGGCAAGCGACGATATATTCAGCTTCGTCCATCCGTAGCCTTCGGAATACAGCTCCACACTGCCGTCGTTTTCGGGTGCTGCTACGGCGAGCATATCCAGCTCCACAGCGGCGGCGATGACCGTGCCGTGGTTGTGATCCGTATGGTTGCCGCCCACTTCCGTGCGGCCGGGTGCGGTGAACAAGCCGATTTCCTCATCTGAAAACAGCTTCACGTACGCATCAAGCGCGGCGATGCACCGCTCCCTCGCATCCGAAAGTTTTGCGTACACGCACGATAGCGCGGCATCCTCTTTGCACTCGCGAATGGCCTTGATTTGATCTGTCGCCTTCAAGCCGACACCCCCTGTCAACCGTATTGTACCGTAGCGCGCGCGAACGGACAAGGGGCAGCGCCCGCCGGATATTGCATTTTTTGCCCGCCTGTGGTATGCTTTTTAGGCGCAAATTTGAGCGTAAGCTTAGGGTTGCGTCCAATATGGAGCGGTATCGAAGCGGTCATAACGGGGCTGACTCGAAATCAGTTTGACGGAAACGTCACGTGGGTTCGAATCCCACCCGCTCCGCCAAAGCAAAACGGGCACCACAGGTGCCCGTTTTGTTTTGCGGAGCGGGGGATTCGAAGGGCGGAAAAGCAAACGCGCCAGTGACGCGTTTGCCCGCCCCGGGATTTCGTGCCCAGGCCGACTTGCCCGTGCGAAGCACAAGCAAGGCGATGCCGATGGCCGAAATCGAATCCCACCCGCTCCGCAATCTCGCGCCAATATGTTTTTTTAACCAATATGTGATATCCTAAGCATATACTTTTTCAGTAAACAAGCTGGTTCAATTGGAAGCACTGAAACAAGAGATATTTCAGAATAGTTGCCCATTTACTCCGTTACATATGCTCAATTTATGAAATTATTGAGCTAATCCTTACCAGGAGAAAAACGAATGATTTTAAGAAAACAGATACAAGAGTATATAGCTTATAATGAGCAGGAAGAAAACGACAAAAGAATCATGTTAAACTATATAGATACTAATCATGATGTTTTAACAAGAAGCAATGAAATTGCACATTTTACCGCTTCCGCTTGGGTGATAAACCCTAGTGAAAATAAACTATTGATGATATATCATAATGTTTATAAATCATGGGCTTGGACAGGTGGACATGCAGATGGAGAGGAGAATCTACTTTCAGTTGCAATACGCGAGGTTCAAGAGGAAACGGGCATTACAAAAGTTGTTCCAGTGACAGATAATATTTTTTCTCTGGAAATCATAACTGTAGATGGACATATCAAAAAAGGGAAATACGTATCATCTCATCTGCATTTGAACATTACATTCTTATTGAAAGCGCTTGCGGATGAAAAACTTATTACAAAGCCCGACGAAAATAGCGGGGTAAAATGGATGGAGATCGAACAAGCTGTTTCAGCGTCAAACGAACCTTGGATGCAGGAGATATACAGAAAACTCAACCGAAAACTTAAAGGAATGATTCAGGCCACCAATTGAAATGTGGCAGAGCATGCTCGGTGACCTTTTTATTTATATTCACTGGCAAATGATAATGCTCCCACGGCATAGCCGTGGGAGCCTGTTTATGCTATTGCTACCCAGAAAACACTCAATGGCTCGACGAAGCAGCAGCTTCGGCCGCCATCACGCAATCGATGGTCAGCACGACGGCCAGCGCGACGATCACATCGCGCACATCGGCGATATTGAGCGCATAACTGTCGCCCAAGGTAACCCATTCCTTGCGGATGGTCACAATCGGAACGCCGCCGCAGGTGATCCATAGTCGTGCGCCCAGAAATCGCCTTTGATCTCCCATCCAAGCCCCTCAATGCTGTAACAGGGAGAAGGAAGGTAAGCTCCTTTACGATCTCGGCGATTTGCTGCCAAAGCCCACTTGCTAAACGGGACAATTATCACCGCGCATTCTTAAGCCTTACCAGAAGTTGCGCCGTTTTTCATCTAGCTTTACAACCGGCCAATAACCATGTATACTGATAATAGTATTATAAAGTATCGTTTACGAAAACCCGTGAAGCATTCCATAATAAGGAACGCACTTTTTAAAACAAGTCGTGTTTATAATACAGCATGCACGTGAATTGAGACACGTGCGATGTAACGGAGCTTTCCGGCTCCGGTGTATAAATACTGAACTTGTGGCGTATTAACAACTTCGAAAGACTTTGCTATTCGGCAGGGTCTTTGTTTTTATGTGCGAACACCGGAAAAGAAATAGAGGAAACATTGAATTACTTTGAACTGCTCTCGGAAGAGATGCGAGCCACGCTCAAGAATGCGGGCTACACAACCCCCACTCCCATTCAGGAAAAGACTCTGGAGCCTATCCTGAATAAATCAGACATACTGGGTGTCGCCCAAACAGGTACAGGCAAAACCGCTGCCTTTGCCGTTCCCATCATTGAAAAAATATTTGCTGATAACGGGAGGACGCAGGCACTTGTGCTTTGTCCCACCCGCGAGCTTGCGCTGCAGACAACGGAGGTGTTCCGCAAGCTTTCGGCCAGCCGGAAGATCCGCACCGTCAGCGTTTACGGCGGACAGTCGGCAACCGTACAGATCCGTGCACTTCGCGCGGGGGCGCAGATCGTTGTCGGCACTCCTGGCAGGGTAAAGGATCTGATCAACCGCAATGTCCTGAAGCTGCAAAATGTACGCACCGTCGTACTCGACGAAGCGGATGAAATGCTTGATTTCGGCTTTTTGCCCGATATCAGCGCAATACTTGCCTGTGTTACAGGCCAGCATCAGACTCTGTTGTTCTCGGCGACCATGGACAGGGACATTATAAACATTGCGCGGCAGTTCCAAAATGATCCCGTCCGCATTGAGGTCGGCAACCGAAACAAACCCACCGAGACGGTGCGGCAGTCTTATCTGACCGCAGGCGAGCAGCAAAAGTCAAGCGCTGTACAAAGCCTGATCAGGCAGGAGCAGCCCCGGCTTGCGCTGATATTCTGCAACACGAGAAGGCGGGTCAAAAGCCTGCAAAAACTTCTTTTCGAGCAGGGTCTGCCGGTTTCCTGCCTGCATGGGGACCTAAGCCAAAGCCAGCGCGATGCGATCATGGATACCTTCCGCAAAGGCAAAACAACCGTACTCGTAGCGACGGATGTTGCAGCGCGAGGCATTGATGTGAATAACATCGATCTCGTGATCAACTATGATATCCCCGATAAAATGGAGTATTATGTCCACCGAATCGGCAGAACGGGGCGCGCGGGCCATGCCGGTCGGGCGTGCACGCTGGTCAGCCCTAAGGACAACGGCAGAATTCTGGATATTGAAAGACAATTCCGGATTAAACTTACCAAGGAGCAGGCAATATCCTGCTGAAAGCAGCGACCATGCCAAGGAGCCGCCGGATATCTCCGGGCGGCTCCAATTATAAAACCAGGGAACTGCTTGCCGTTTCGCTTTTGTGCTGATTTGGAGAAAGACTACGCATTCCCCGCGAAGCGGCAACCGAAACCCATAAAGAGAAACAACGGAAGAAAGCACAACACAGGGATTTGCGTTATCGCAAAAGAAGGTAAAGTGTAAACAAATGACTCATAAGAATGCAAAGGGCAGCGGCCAATATTTCATCAGGGTTTATTTGTGCAGCGGCACGAACTCCAGTCCATTGGGCAGCGAAGAACTGGCCATCTTCTGCCAATGCGGCGCGCAGGAACCATCTACCGACGAATTGCAAAAAGATAGCCTTCTTAGTTGGGTTAACAGCAACCCCAAATGCAAGAAAAATCAAAGCAACGAATTATACAAATTATCCCGGGATGTGGATGCCATTGCTGTGGTTTTTCTCGCTGAGCGGGAAATACAGGCATGCCAAATGGCAAATCGCATTTTCCCATGTATGATTGAAGACGAGGCAATTGCGCAATAACAACGGAAACACCGGCTATCGGCGAGTAGAGAAATTGATATTGAACAATATGCAACCACGACAGCGCATAACTGTGCCTAAGCGGACGTGCACAAGCGAAGCAAGCGCGGTCTGCCAAAGCCGAAATCGAATTCCACCCACTCCGCCAATAAAAAGGGCATCTTCGGATGCCCTTTTTATTCCCTAGAATGCAAGCGTCAGGCAATATGTGTTTTCTTGCGACGTATGCATTATCCCGCCTCCGTAACAAAGTCAGTCTCAATTCTAATCCTTCTTGAAAGTATAAAGTTGAGCAGTGCGATAACGGCCGCGCCCATAAATACGGCTTCATATCCGAAAGCCGACCACAAAAGCCCGCCGAAAACGGGAATCACCATAGAAGAAATATGCTGTAGGCTCACCCCCGTCGAGAGCGTTGGCGTCACATCGGCAACATCGACTGCAATCTTGCGCAAATAAGTCGATCGCGCCATTTCGACCGCGGTCATTGAGTTGTCGATCACATAACAGCCTGCAATAATCACCACTGCGATGCCGGCAGGGAAGATTTTGCCCGAAAACGCGTATCCCAGGCAGATTGAAAACAACAAAGCTGCCTCTAAGGTCAGAACAAACCGCTCGCCCCGGACGTCTATCAGTCTGCCGACTATCTTGCGTGTGCCGATGCTTACCAGTGCGACAATCATACCCAATATGGCAAACATCTGCGGCCGCACATGGAATACCTTGATCAGTACCCATGGCGCAAACGTCAGAAAAATCTGATTTCTCGCGCCGCTGATACCGGCCAGAACATAAAAGAGCAAATAGCGTTTGCGAAAAACAAATTTTACTTTACGGGCTTTCGGCTCGCCCTTCTTCATCAGCCCTACCGCCAAAGCGGCGAGCACATAGAAACATGCGCCGATGACAAACGTGGTTTGATAAGTTATGTGCATATAATTAAAGCCCAGAAAGACGAAAACATAAGCGGCAATACTGCCAAACAAAGTGTAAGCGCTGATTGTTCCGAGCCTTGCACCAAAAGACTCCTGCTTAGACAGAGACATGCCGATGGATGGCGTGACGGGCAGTATCATATGCGTGCCGAGGCTGTACATCATCATCCAGCCAATCATTATTGCGAAGGTCGGAGACATCAGACCGAGTCCGAGCATCCCCGCCCCTGCCGCCGCCATGCCGATCATGGCGATTCGCACATCGCCGCAAAAGCTTAATACGGCCAGAATTGGCATAATAAAGAAACCCGGCGTCTCCCGCGGCACTTCGATGAACCCTCTTGCATTTTCGGACAGCTTGAATACATCATTTAAATAGTTGTTGAATATCGACGTGTTGATGCCAGCGCCGATACCGGCGAACAATCCTGCCAGCAAAAACAGGTTAAAGTCCCGTCCGCCTTCTACATGTTTCTCTTCCATGAAACTGAAGCCTTTCAGAATTGCCGGATATTTTTACTAATGTGATAAATATACGTGCATTATAGCATGGGAAAACGCCGCATACAATGAGCGTCTCTTGCCCAGCCTCCCAATAAAAAAAGGCATCCGAAGATGCCCTTATTATTGGCGCAGGTTTTATAGGAAGAAGACAATCAATGATTCGACGAAGCGGCCGCTTCGGCCGCCATGACGCAGTCGATGGTCAGCACCACGGCCAGCGCGACGATCTCATCGCGAGGATCGGCGATATTGAGCGCATAACTGTCTCCCCAGGTAAACCACTCCTTGCGGATGGTCACAACCGGAACGCCGCCGCGGGTGATCGAGTAGTCATGCGCCCAGAAATCGCCCTCGATCTCCCAGCCTAGTCCCTCGATGCTGTATTTGGGGCGAAGGAAGGTGAATTCTTTTACGATCTCTGCGATTTGCTGCCCGTTCGTGAACACATGGTAGCGCGGAAGGAAGCTAAATACCTTCTGCTGAATAAACGCAACCTCGCTGCCGTTTAAATCCATCACATGCAGCTTCTTTCCCCACGAAAAGAATTCGCCTTCCACATAATATTTATCCTGACCCGCTTCGTCTTTTACGGTGAATTTATCCGTCCACGAAAACACCTTTTGCTTGATGTACAGTTCCATTTGATACCTCCTGAATGGCTGATTTGCCGCAAGCAGTGAGCTTCGTTTTTTATACTGTTCACAATGACCATTTTACTTTCATAGTATAGCATATATCCCTTGATTAAGAGGTGAGATTATGTCACGCCATCGCCGCTCCGATTGTCGTTCCCACCGCCGCTCTGATCGCCGTTCCGATCGCCGTTCCGATCGTCGCTCCGATCGCCGTTCCGATCGCCGTTCCGATCGTCGTTCTGACCGTTCTAATCATTGTTCTGATTGTTCCGATCGTTCCGATCATCGTTCCGATCATCGTTCCGATCATCGTTCCGATCGCCGCTCTGACCGCTGCTATGATCGTCATCGTCTTTTGCGCGAACTGCTCAATTGTCACTGATGAGTGTAGTGGCCTGCAGTTCGTGCCCAAGGGGACTAGGACGGGAGCAAAGCCACGCACAGCCTGCCCATGGAGAAATCTATTTCCACCCCCTCCGCCAAAACAGCCTGCATAGGCGGTTACCTGCTTATGCGGGCATTTTTATTGCCCTATTTAATGGCTTGCAAGCAGAATATTGAGCGGCGCCGCTGCGGGTGATATAATACAGGCGTGAAAATATTTCCATAGGGCTTGGAGCTACTGAATCACTCGTCAAATAAATTAGAAAAATGATGGAGGGAAAATTGTAAACATGAATAGTGGCCATAATAAGGTCCAGAGGAAAACTGCGGGGGCTGTTGTTGGAGTTGCTATTCTTGTGATAACATTGGGTTTTGTATTTTTCTTGATTCGTGGAAGTTATGCAAAACCCTCGTATTCATTCTCAAATAATACTCTAACAATAACAGGTCAATTTGGGGCTCAGATAGATCTTTTAGGAGCGACCGTTACTCATGAACATAACCAAGTTCCTGCAACCGAAGTAAGAACTAACGGGGCCGCAATTGGAAATATTGAGAAAGGCTATTTTAAAATAGGCAGCTCGGGCGTTTATATGAACGTCATGGATAAAACCGCTCCGGATAGTATCTTGATAACCGACAAGAACGGTTCAAAGTATTATATCAACTGTGCATCTTCTGAAGAGACCGACAACCTTTATAAGGAGATATCAAAGCAAAATTATGCCGCAAAATAAGCATACACAAAGAAACAGAATAAAACCGTCACCCTCACGATAAGGGTGACGGTTTTTATCTTCCGTCTGTTAGCATGTCTATCTTGTTATAGGTGGTATTTTGAGTCTGCTCGATATAGACGCGTTTATGTCAGGCTGTTATAAGCATCCGGGTCGTATTTGAGCAGCAGCCTCGTCAGATGCTCGGCATGCCCCTTTTCCTCATCAATGATTGACTGCAGGGTAGTAACGATGTCTTTGTGCGAAAATTTATTCAAATCCGGCTCGTAGAGTATGACGGCCTCCATTTCTCCCTTGATATCCTCGCGGATGTTATTCAGAATGTTCTGGGTATCGTACTGCGTACTTTGCGTTCGAATGGGAGTCTTAGGGCCGGGAATTTTGCCTTTATGCGCCTGATACTGTTTGCTTTGCTCCGGATCATATTTTCGAAGCAGAAGTAAAATCCAGCCGTAATGCTTTTTTTCATCGAGCATGATGCTATGCCATGCTTTGTTGATCTCTTCAATATTTGAGCTTGCAATATGTTTTTGATAGCCATTGATGGCGATGATTTCTGCAATCAGTATTTCCCTGAGCCGATTGGTAAAGTGCGTCGGAACGCCCTGCGGCTGCCCGTTTGGATGCGTATAGCTCATTCCCATTCCTCCATCCTGTTCTGCATGCCCGTACAAGTATATGAATGCGCCGCAAAAACAGAATGTAACGGGCAATAAGAAAGCCCGCCGTCAATTCGGCGAGCCTTTGCAACACTGATAAAGCGATGCTTTTAGAGAGTCAAATACTTCTCCCTGTAGTGTGCCTCTCGTTCGCGTAATACCTTCTCATCGATGCGGCCAGTCGCAAGAAAATCGAGCAGCATGGCGTCGGTGGGGATGCCCGCGCGGCCTCCTTCCGCCGTGCATTTGACGGCGGATGCACCGCTCGCGTAGCGCGCGGCCTCCTTGGCGTTCATGCCCTTGCACAGCCCGGCTAGATACGCGCCGTGGAACACATCCCCCGCGCCTACGGTATCCACCACATCCACGCGGAACGCCGGAAGCGTAAAATAACCATCTTCGGAAATGCCGCGGCAGCCTTCTGTGCCGAATGTGAATATGACCGTATCGAAGCCCCGATCGTAGAGCGAGCGGATATTCTTTTCGTATTCCAAAGCGTCCGCATTTTCGAACAGGGCAAGGTAAAATTCTTCGGAGCCTATGAGGATATCCACCGCGTCCAGATTTTGAATGAACTCCTCGCGGTAGTTATCCGCATCCAGACAGACTTTCACGTTCGCTTCATGCGCGATGCGCGCGGCGAAAAGATCCGGCTCGCCCAGATGGCACAGGTGCAGGTACTTCGCGCCCTCTATGAGCGCGCGGTTTGTTTCAATATCCTCCACGCACAGCGCGTTTTGTTCGGATACCGGCCGCCAGAGTATGCGCCGCCCCTTGGATAGCCTATCCGAAAGCACCACGGAGAACCCATCCCGGTAGTCTTTCGCCCGCCGGATATGCGAGGCGTCCACATTGTGTGCATCAAAATCCTCCATCAGGAAATCCGCACGGGAACTTACACCCAGCACTGCGATGATGGCAGAAGGCACGCCCAATCGACCTGAAGCCGCAAGCGCGGTGGATACCTTACCGCCGCCCTGACAGGTTGCGGAAAGTATTCGCCCGTTCCGGTTTTCCGGCGGGACTTCCTCCAGATGAATAACCTCGTCAAACCAGGGCGTATCAACGCCCACGATATCAGCTCTATTCACGCGCATCTCCCCCCTATGTACAGGAGTATACGCTTTATGGACGCTCAAAGGCAATACCCGGCAGGTAGGCGCACGCGTCCTCTATGCACTTGACATAATCGCCGTATACGCAGGCAGTGTGGTGGATATAGGGGCCGGTCACGATGCGTTTTTCCCAACGTGCCCAGTCGTCGACTTCCACCCACACGTAATTGCCGTTGGTGACGGGGCCGTCCACGGTTTTGGATAACCCGGCGAACAGGTTGTACTGCCCGCGGCAGCCGTCAAAGCGCAGCAAAGTCAATTCGCCGTCGCGCATCTGCCACTGGCCCATAAAATCGTTTACGAACGCATGACCGCCCTGTTTGCGTAATCCCTTGGGGAACGGGCCGCAGTGCCACAGCAGTTCCGCGTTGTCGTTGGTCGGGTGGCGCTGCGTAAGGTCTGCGAGGAATATGGGTTCAGAATACCGGTTGGCAGCCTGTGCGATAATCATGCTGATAGCGCCGTGGATATCATTTTCGCAGGCAACAGGCAGCCCGGAATCGCAAAGATTGCCGAACACCGCACAGGGGCGGATACCCAGCGATTCGCCGTAAACATACCAGCATTCGCTCGAAACTGCCGTACAGGCGTTCTCTTCCGCAAATTTGCGGATGGCCAGTTCCAGCCCGGCCATGTTGTGCAGAGGATCGTCAGCAAGACGGGTGAGGTCAATGCCCGCCGCGCGATACCCTTCAATCACATCTTCCGCATCCTTTGTGCGGGCCAGCTTTTTCGCGGAGCTCAATATGGTGGTAACGGGCACCGGCGCAACTTCTATACCGAAGCGCTCGAACAATTCGCTTTCATTGACCATGACGCTCAAAAAAGGCTGCGGGCGTACGCTGATCTGCGCGATGCGCAGCGATTTGACACTGCCGACGATGAGCGCCGTGGAGAGAAAGCGCGCGAAACCTTCCGTAAACGCCGCGTCCGTTGTAAAGCAATTTTCAATGTAGGTAAAGGGCAGGCCTGCGCGGTACAGCGCTTTGCCGGTTGCGAACAATCCGCACTGCGTATCCGTCGTACGCCAGTTAAAGCCTTCGGGCGCTTCGTCACGAGCTCCCCAGATCAGCGTGGGGACTTTGAGCTTGTTTGCAAGCCGCAGTACGGCTTCTTCCTGCCCGAAATTGACGTGCGGAATGAACAGCGCGTTTACGCCGCGCTGCCTAAAGCGCTCCGCCGCTTTATCCGCGGCGGCCGTGGTCGAAAGCGTGCCGTCTTCGCTTAAGCCTTCAATGCCCACGGTCTCAAAGCCGTACTTCGCAGAAAGCTGCGCAACGGTCGCGTTGATATCATCCCGGTTTTTGAGTACCGTTTCATTGGTGAAATAATCGCGCCTCGTCGGCGCCACGCCCAACACAAGCTTCATAATATGTCCTCCGTAGGTTATTTTCAGTGCTTCGAACTGCAATGGAACTGGTAGTTTCGTCATCCCCGCGCATGGACGGGCTGCATGTAAGGCATGGGCCTTTATTGTATTAAATAATAGGGAAAATGCAGTGTCAATCGGGCCAGGCTAAGAGTGAAGAATTGCATTACAAGTACGAAATATCGTTTCGGTTTTTTGATGCGGTCGATTTCGCGAGGAAGTGCATACCACAAAAGTACGTTCATTTCTCTAAGAATTGTTGCTTCATCAGCCGCATTCGGGTATTTTATAATAAATAACAAAGGGGGAAGAGGCATATGAAACACTTCGTTCCGCAAGAGCTGGACAGGGAAACATTCCGCAAGATAGGCGATTTTGAAGATCTTCTCGCGCTGGGTGAACGCTTCACGGGCGGCCCTGTTACAGACGGCTTTTTCCCGGACGCGCTGCAGTTTGATAACAACGGCAAAGCGATGTCCATTTCTGTATGCCGCGTAAGCGGCACGCCTACCCACATCAAGGCTGTGGAATACCATTCCCAAAGCTATGAAGGCATACTTCCGCTGGACGGGGATATTTACATATTCGCAGCCCCGCCGTGGTGGTTCATGAAGCTCGACGAAATCCAGATTTACCGCGTACCGCGCGGCACCATGGTAAAGCTCAAACCCGGCGTGCTGCACGGCACCGTCATTTCCGCGGATGGTTCCCCCGTCAATGTATTGGTCGCCCTGCCTGAGCGCGCCTATGCCAACGACTGCGTGTTCACAGAGCTCAAGGAAGAGGACTGGATTCTTCTATAGGCTATCGAAATAGTCCTTTTCCAAAGAATTTCTTCAGGTTAGAATGCCGTGCGGCAAAACTCCGCACAACCGAAATCGCCGAATTTGATTTGAATGAATAGGGGGAGCGGGGAATCCCTCCCCTTTTATAGTCCATACGCATTATACCCTATCGTCGACAAATCACGTGTTTAACAGGCATACGGTCCGTTTCCATATCATGCTGCGGCGTGCACCGCTTGCATTGCCGCATTGATTCAACAAATCAGCGGACGGATTGGCGGCCACGGAAAGGAAAAGGCCGATGGAAATCTGTGATACAATCTTCGCGCAAGCGGACGATCCCGTAACCCTGCTCGTACCGCGCGAAATTGAAAGCGCCGTCTATGAAAGCGACGGCGTTCTGCTGCGTCTGAAGGCGCTTAGGCTTGCACAAAAACAGATCAATGTCAGCATGCTGCGAAAAGGAACCTCCTTCGCGTTCACGGGCGAATGGGGGTCTGTTTCCATGCGCGTGCAATTCCTATCTGAAACGGAATTACGCGTGCGCGCGGCGCAGGGCGATCTGATTCCCGATGTGCGCCAGCCCATGCTGCTCATAGAACCCGCAGAATACACGCAGTTCACGGTTTCGGAAGACGAGCATTTCATTACCCTGGCCACGCCTCGCATCACGGTACGCCTGCAGTGCTCGCCGTTTTGCATGACGGTGCTGGACGCAGAAGGCCGTACGCTGTATGAACAGTATAACGAAGATGCGCACAATGTCACCGCTGACCGCAGACGCGGCCGCCGCGAAGACGGCAGCGGTTCGGATGCATATGACCCTGCATGGAGCTTTCCCGGTTTCATGCGCTATCCTTCCGGGTTTGTCACGAACGAACGCACCGGGCAGATGCTGTATGCCGAGACCGTGCGCATGAAGCATGGCGAGCGCTTTTACGGCTTTGGCGAGAGTTTTTCAAAGCTTGACAAATCGGGGCAGGACATCCTCAACGATATCACCAACCCCGTGGGCGTATCCAACTGCCGCTCTTATAAATGTGCGCCGTTTTTTCTTTCCAACAGCGGCTACGCCGCGTATTACAACACCCCGCGGCGCATTCGCTTCCGTATGGGCGCGGATTTCTTCAAAGCCTATTCCTGCGAAGTGGAAGCGCCATTGCTGGATCTCTTCTTGTTTTTTCGGGGCGGCTATGCCGAAAACCTGCAAGCCTACTGCAATCTGACGGGTATGAGCGAGCTGCCGCCCAAATGGGCGTTCGGCGCGTGGATGAGCCGCAACTGCTATATGACGGGGAAGGAAGTGGAAGACGTCGCCGCCGAGCTTCGTTCGCGTGAGCTTCCCTGCGACGTCATGCACATAGATTGGGCGTACTGCAAAACAACCGATTACGATTTCGAATTCGATACCGCGCGCTTTCCGGATGTATCCGCTATGGCGCAGCGGCTTATTGATAAGGGCATCCGCCTGAGCGTGTGGCAGTTGCCGTATATCCGGCATACAAGCCCCGTATTCCCGGAAGCTGTAGCGCATCATGCTCTTGCTCTGGAAAAGGACGGCTCCGTAGCCGATTCTGCGGAACAGCAAGCCGTCATCGATTTCAGCAGCGACGAGGCTGTCGCGTGGTATAAGGATAAGCTCAGGGCATTGCTCAAGCAGGGCATCCGGGTCATCAAAACGGATTTCGGAGAATGCGCAAGCAGGGAGTATGTTTACAAAACTGCCGACGGCGCGGATATGCACAACCTGTACCCGCTGTATTACAACAAGGCGGCATACGAGGCTTGTCAGGAAGTATACCCCGGCGACTCTTTGATATGGGGACGCTCCGCCTACACCGGCTGCCAGCGTTACCCGATCTATTGGGGCGGAGACTCGGATTCGGATTTTATGGGCATGCACCATTCCCTGCGCGGCGGGCTTTCGCTGGGGCTTAGTGGCTTCCCGTTTTGGAGCCACGACGTGGGGGGCTATTTTGGCACGCCAGAGCCGGAGGTGTACATTCGCTGGCTGCAGTTCGGCATGCTTTCCCCGCTGGTGCGCTTCCACGGCACGTCTGCGCGCGAACCGTGGGCATTTGGCGATACGGCAGTGGAGCAATACCGAAAATATGCTGCTCTTCGATATTCGCTGATGGAATATCTCTACAGCGAAGCGAAGAAATGTGCGCAAGACTGCACGCCCATGCTGCGTGCGCTGGTGATTGATTTCCCCGACGACCCCGCTGCAGAGACGGTGGACGATGAATATCTTCTGGGCCGCAATCTGCTCGTAGCGCCCGTGTTCAGCACAGACGCGTCGCGCAAGGTATACCTGCCAGCAGGCACGGCATGGCTGCATCTGCACACGGGAGTATGGTATGACGGCGGGCAGTATGCGAAAATCGATACGCCCATCGATATTACCCCTGTATTCGTGCGCGGCGGCACGGCTATACCGTTCATTGCGTCCATGCAGCATGTGGACGAGCGGCCAATTAAGGAAATCCGCTGGGAAATCTGCCCAGTGCACGATACCGCGCAATACGATTTGAAGACCGACAAGCTGGATATCCGCCTGCACTATGCGTTTGACGGGGAAACCGGTACCGGCCAGATTACGGCGGATGGCGTGCCCGAAGACATGCGCAGCGAATATCACATCCACTGCCCGGACGTCAAGCGGCTATTCTACAACGGCAGGGAAATATCATTTGAATACGAAGGAAATTACTTCGTGAATGTATCTATAGATTAGTTTTTGACGTTGAGGGCTCTGCCCTCAAACACCCGCATAGGGCCGTTACGGCCCTATGAACCCTTTTTGCAAACGCCATTGGGCGTTTGCTGGATAGGGTTTCCAAAGGGATATATCCCTTTGGTGGGGTGCAGGGGTGAAACCCCTGTAAAAGTTTTTCCTGATCACATTAACTCATTGCTTGAAAGGAGTAACTCAATGCCTCTTGTAAGTTGCAAAGAAATGCTGATTCGCGCCCGCAGGGAAGGGTACGGCGTAGGCTCGTTCAATATATTCAACATGGAAAGCGCACAGGCCATCGTCCGCGCCGCACAGGAAGAACATGCGCCCGTCATGCTGCAGATATGGAGCGGGTTTGACCCCGCGCCGGGGCTTAGTGTGCTGGGCGCAATCGCCATCGCGGAAGCGAAGCGCGCGTCCGTGCCCGTCGCCGTGCATCTCGATCACGGCGCGACGCTTGCACAGGTCGGCGTCGCCGTAGCGTCCGGCTTTACCAGCGTGATGCTGGATGGTTCCGCGCTGCCGCTTGATGAGAATATCGCCATCACCCGTACGGTGAAGGCGTTCTGCGCAGATGCGGGCATTCCCGTGGAAGGGGAAATCGGGCATGTGGGCGGCTCGGAAGGCAGCGAATTTGAGGATGCGGGCATATACACCGACCCGGACGAGGCGGAAGAATTCGCAAGTAAAACCGGAGCGGATATGGTGGCGATCTCCATCGGCACTTCCCACGGCCATTACGCCAAACGGCCGGAACTGAACATAACACTGCTGCGGCAAATTGCCAAAAAGGTAAGCGTGCCGCTGGTGCTGCACGGTTCCTCCTATACTCCGGATGAACAATTGTCTGACGCCGTAAAGAACGGCATCAGCAAAATCAACGTAGCTACGGAGCTGAGCGACGCCATGATACAGGCTGCGCTTGCGCTGCCCCGCGACGCGAAAATTCAGTACGCAAACCAACTGACCGACGCGCCCTACGCGCGCATGTGCGAGGTCGTGCGGCAGAAGATCCGCCTGTTCGGCGGCAGCGATAAAGCCTGAGGGGGAAACGGATTTGAAAATCACGAACATCAAACTGGATTATATCGAATGCCCGCTGCCGGGCGTATACCACCCCACCTGGGGCAGCGGCATCGCCATGAACTCCACCGGTATGACGGTGGCGCGTATCGAAACGGACGAAGGAATTACCGGCATTTCGGCGGGCACCGCTAACGGCTGGGAAAATGTCGTTGGCGTGGAAACATTCATCACGCGGCAATTGATCGGGCAGGACCCGCTCATGATCGAGCGGCTGCGGCCCATCATCAACAACGCCAAGCTGCGCATGGGCTGGCCCTACTTTATTGAAGCCGCTCTGTGGGATATCGCAGGCAAGAAAGCCGGATTGCCCGTTTACAAGCTGTGGGGCGGCTATGCAAACAAATTGCCCGTTTACGCAAGCACGGGCGAAATACTGCCGTTGAAGGAACGCATGGCGTATGTGCAGGCGTGCATCGACCACGGCTTTTCCGCCGTCAAGCTGCGCATGCACGACCCGGATATTGAAAAAGACCTATCGGATATCCGAGAAATCGTGAAGACTTTCGGCGGCAAAATCCGCTTCATGGTGGACGCCAATCAGGCCGACCATCTGCCCGGGGCCGACGATATTCACTGCGCGTGGGACGCTTACACGGCGTTGCGCGTGGCACGCGCTTTGGAAGAGCTCAATATGCTGTGGCTTGAGGAACCGCTCGCCCGCTTTGATCTTGACGGCCTTGCCATGGTCGCGCGCAAAACGCACATCCCGCTCGCGGGCGGCGAAAAGAACACCGGCCTGAACGAATTTCTGGATCTGGCGCGGCGCGAGGGCTACCACATCCTGCAGGGGGACAGCGTGTTCTCCGGCGGCATGTTTGAAATGCGCAAGGCGGCGGCATTGGCCGAGGCCTACCACAAGCTGTTCATTCCGCATACATGGTCCAACCCCTGCGGGCTGTTTGCCAATCTGCAGGTGGCGGCGTCGCTGCCCAACTGCCCGTGGTTCGAGCTGCCGTTCGAGCCGCCTGCCTATACCGTGGAGATGTACAAGGACGTGTTTGAAGCCGGCATACGCGTAGAGAACGGCTTTATTCATTTGCCGGAACAGCCGGGTCTGGGCTTCACGTTTAAAGAAGGTTTCATAGAGGCGAATAAAGTGCCTTTTAATAAAGAACGCTGCGGAATCCGCTAAACGAAAGGGAGGTAAAGGGAAAATGGCACAGGTGACGCAATATCCCCTCATCATCGGCGGTGAAAAGGTATTCACCAAGGAAACCCGCCCTATTTACAACAAATACGACGGCAGCCTGTTCGCCACCATCAGCGTGGCGGGCAAAGAAGAAACAGACAAAGCCGTTGCAGCGGCCAAGCAGGCGTTTGAAAGCACATATTTCGACGTCGCTACACGCTGCAGTGTGCTGCTAAAGGCAAAGGAGCTCATGATCGAACGCACGGCCGAGCTTGTGGAAATACTCATCCGCGAAACCGGCAAAACCGTGCAGGACGCAACCAATGAGGTCAACTGGTCGCTGGATCTGTTCTCCGATTCGGCGGAGGAAGCCAAGCGCATTCACGGCGAAACAGTCTGCTTCCCCGTGCCGTGGCTGGATACCCGCACCTGCTATACGCGGCGCGAGCCTGTCGGCGTGGTCGCGGCAATCACACCGTTCAACTTCCCGCTCAACCTCGTGATGCACAAGGTGGCCCCCGCGCTTGCTGCAGGCAATGCAGTCATATTGAAACCCGCCGAAGCGACATCCGTCATAGGCTACAAACTGTGCGAGATTTTAATAGACGCCGGCGTGCCCAAGGGATTTGTAAGCTGTCTCTTAGGGCAGGGCCAGTATATCGGCGATTATCTCACGCAAAACCCGGATATCGGCTTCTACAGCTTCACGGGCAGCGTGCCGGTGGGCAAAAAGATAAAAGAAACCATCGGCCTTCGGCGCTGCGCGCTGGAGCTTGGCTCCAATTCCGCCACCATTCTCTGCAAGGATTACGATATCGAACAGGCCGCCACCGCCTGCGCGGACGCGGCGTTCTACAACGCCGGGCAGGTATGCATTTCCCTGCAGCGCATCTACGTGGAGCGCCCCGTATATGAGGCATTCCTTAAACGGCTCGTCGAAGTAGCGAAAGAAAAAATTTGTGGCGATCCTTCCGACCCGAAGACACATATCGGCCCCATGATTTCGCAAAAAGAAGCCGAACGTGCCATGGAATGGATCGCCGAGGCCGAAAAGACCGGGGCAACAGTGCACTGCGGCAACAAACGCGAAGGCTCCGTGGTGTGGCCCACCGTGCTTACTGACGTGACGCGGGATATGAAGGTCATAAAGGATGAAACATTCGCGCCCATCGTATCCGTCGTACCGTTCGATACCATGGAGGAAGCGTACGCCATGGTCAACGATTCGCGCTACGGCCTCAACTCCGGCATACTGACAAACAATCTCTCTGTCGCCATGGAAGCCATCGCCAAGCTCAAGACGGGCAGCGTCATTGTGGGCGGCACCTGCGGGTTCCGTTTCGGCAACATGCCCTACGGCGGCATCAAGGAAAGCGGTATCGGCCGCGAAGCGCCCAAGTACGCCATAGAGGAAATGACGGAAATGAAGACTGTCGTCATACTGAACTGACGCGGTGAAAGGAGAAAAGGAATTGCTTCCTCAGTTTGATTTTCCTACGGAGGATATCCGGCTGACGACGCTGATGCGTCAGGAGCAGGCGCTGCGCACAATAAAAGCCGCTTCAAAGGATGTTGTACCGCAGAAGGTGCTCGATGTGTACGGCGAGCTGTATCTGCCCGAACCGGGGGAAGACAGGCCGTATACCTTCGCCTCCATCGTACTTTCATCCGACGGCAAAATCGCATTCTTCGACGACCCGCGCGGGCCGCTCATAGCGGGCAATAATATGCTGGATCAGGCGGGCGGCAAAGCGGATTTCTTCATGCTTAACGTGCTGCGCGCGTATTCCGATGCGTGCCTCATAGGCGCGCGTACGCTGCAGGCCGAGCCGGAAGGTACCTCCCACGTGTTCTGCAAGGAGCTTTCCCGCGCACGCATTGAGGTCATGGGCAAACCGAGCGAATACCCCATCAATTGCGTCGTATCATTCGACGGTACGGATATTCCGCTCGATCATGTTCTGTTCCATACCTCCGAAGTGCGCGCCATGATCGGCACCAGCCCGGAAGGCGGGCGTTATCTTGCGGAGCATATGACGCAGCCGCATATTCTGCTGGGGCCGTATGCCTGTATGGAGGAAGTGGATATGGACTCCATCAAAAAGGCAATGGCCGCACACCCCAACGCCATCCCCATATTCCTAACAGGCGTGAAGACCCTGCCGGATTCGCGCGCGCTGCTGTATATCCTGCGGCAGATCGGTATCAAGAAGCTGTGCGTGGAGGCGCCGTCGTATATGTGGCACCTCATTGAGAACCACGCCATGGACGAGATGTTTATCAACTATTCCATGGTATTTGTGGGCGGCACGGCGGCAATGGGGTCCTACCGCGCATTTTCCGCTACGGAGCATCCGCATTCGGAAATACTCTCACTTGCCTGCCACCGCAGCAGCTTCATATTCACGCGGCAAAAGCTGCGGTATTGACGTAAGGGTGCGATCGCTTGTCCTATACAAATAATAAAAAAGGGGCTGGCTCAGGACATATTCTGGCCAGCCCCTTGGTATTGGCTTCTAAAACACCTTCACCATCCCCGTATCTAGGGGGAGCGGGGGGCGAAGCCCTCCCGCTTTATAATAAAAAATACTTCGTCGCCGCCGTGAGGCGGCGATACATTATGAATAGAAGAGAGCTACTCATAGCGAA
Organism: uncultured Oscillospiraceae bacterium; assembly: GCA_964440115.1. GTDB lineage: Bacteria > Bacillota > Clostridia > Christensenellales > CAG-138 > JAEWWD01. The sequence continues at coordinate 322,872 of CAYTPV010000003.1, forward strand.
ACCCATGAGAAAGTGATTTACCCCGTAATCTCCACCGCATTCCCGTCCGGGTCCAGTACGCAGCTCTCATAATACCCATCCCCCGTTACGCGCGGACCGCTGACGACTGTATATCCATCCGCACGCAGACGTTCTGTAAGCGCGTCCACCACGTTGCGGTTTCCAACATCGAAGGCGACATGCGCATACCCAAGCCGGGAAGGTTGCGGCGCTGCCGCAACATCCGGCCGAAACATGATTTCCAGCCGCGCGCCGTCGCCGAAATACACAAACCGCGTCATGAGACCCGTGCGCGGGTTGTGGTATGGGTCGCCCGTGCGTGCATCGAAATATGTGCAGTAAAACGCGCAGAGCCGCTCGATATCCTGCGTAAACAGGGCGATATGGTCGATACGCATGCTTTTCCCTCCGTACTTTGTTTTATGGGCAATCGTTCTCGGTGAAATCGCCCGTCACATAATACGACGCCTGCGAGCGCACCAGAAGCTGATTCCCGCAGTAAATTTCCCCAACGGCGCGCATGATGGTGCGACCGCTGCTGATCACAGTGCCTATGGCGGTGAGTTCGCTGCCCGCCGGCGCGTTTTTGATATAGCTGACGCTCATATCGATGGTCACGACACGCTTGCCCTGCGAAAGACAGGCGATGCCCATGGCGATATCCGAAATGGAGGAAAGCGTTCCCCCGTGTACGAACCCGTAAAAATTGCAGTGCTTCTGCTCGATAGGCGCGGCCAATTCTACTCGCCCTTCTTCCAGCTGCGAAATCCGAAGGCCTAAGAAATTCTCAAGTATGGTCGTTTGGCACAGTTTTTCGATATACGACTGCATCCATGTTAAATGTTCCTGCGACATCGGCGATCTCCCTTCGTGTACAGGCATTATACCATATCCCCTGCTTTAGCCCGAAAAAACAAACGGGGGCACTGTCCGCTCCATGCTGTTGATGAAACCCTTTACAGGGGTTTCACCCCTGCACCAGTTCACAATAGTCACACTGCGTTGCGGCAGCCGCCGCTTCCTGGCGTTCTTTTGTTCACTGGTCTGCCGCCGCACTTGTCCCGCCACAGGCGGCGCGCGGCTCTGACTCACCAAAGGGACACGTCCCTTTGGAAACCCTTTGCTGGAAACGCCTTAGAAGAAGGCGTTTCCATGGGTGGGTTCCAAGGGCCGTAACGGCCCTTGGCGGAGGTATGGAGGCAGCGCCTCCAACGTCTTTTCTCAACCTAAAGCGGACGGGGATACCGTCCGCTTTGCAATCACAAGCGTTATGTCTTATTCATCTATCACGCCGCTGAATGTCATGGGATTAAAGCTCATGTGGTCGCCATCCTCCAGCGCGTCCATACGCGCCATATCCTCGTCTGAAAGCGCGAAATCAAACACACGGAAGTTTTCCTCGATGCGCTTGGGCGTTACGGATTTGGGAATGGGATTGTATTCATGCTGGATATGCCATCGCAGTGTGATCTGTGCAGGTGTACGCGCGTATTTCTGCGCCAGTTCCTGTATAACAGGTTCGGCCACAGCCCGACCTCGGTAAAGCGGAGCCCACGCCACCACTTTCATACCGTTTTCGCGGCAGAAATCCACCGTTTGTTTCTGCCGGTACCATGGGTGCAGCTCCATCTGGTCGTAGGCGGGCAATTCTCCCGTTTCGTCTTTGAGTTCCTTTAAGTGTACAGGCAAAAAATTGGAAACGGCGGGGTAATGGATCAATCCCTTTTGGGAAAGCCCCAGCACGCATTCCCATGCTTTGAGCCGCCTCGTGCTGTCCGTGCCCGGCCAATGCAGCAGGTAAGCATCCACATAGTCCAAGCCCAGCCGCCGCATGCTTTCTTCAAAGCCCTGCTGCGGGTGGTCGTAGTCGAGCGGCCACAGCTTGGAGGCCACGAATATCTGCTCGCGCTTTATGCCGCACTCCCGCACTGCGCGGCCGACTTCGGCTTCGTTGCCGTAAAAGGCAGCGGTATCGATGTGGCGGCAGCCGCAGTCTATGGCAAGCCGAACCGAATCGTAAACAAGCTCTCCGGCTTCAAACACGCCAAGGCCGATCGGCGGCAGCGGACAAGTAACCTGCATAAGAATACCTCCTCAAAGGATGTCTATCCCTGTCATGATACCATATTTCACGCGTGTACGGTGTGAGGGATTGCGCTGTACCATTACTGCCTGATACAATAGCAGCGCATTGATGAACAGGGGGAAACCGGTCGCATGAAACAGCTGCCCAACGCTTTATCCTGCCTGCGCATAGCGATATCTTTGACACTCCCGTTTATCACGGGCAGACCCATTTTGTTTGCTGTCGCATATGTTCTGTCCGGCATAACCGACGCACTCGACGGATACCTTGCCCGCCGGTTCAACGCACAATCTGCCTTAGGGGCACGGCTGGATACCATGGGCGACATTGTGTTTTTCATTGCGGCGCTTGTTGTGATCTTACCTCTGCTGATGGGGGATCCAACAGTGCTCATCTGCATTGCGGTGATAACCGCAGTGCGCGTCGCGAATATCGTTATTACGAAAATCAAATTCAAACAATGGAGCGGCATGCACACTCTCGGCAACAAGATCACGGGGCTGCTGCTGTTCGTTGCGCTGCCCGCCTGCGTGCTTCTTGGGCGCATACCCGCATATGTTTCGGTCCCCGTTTGCACCGCGGCGCTTCTTTCTGCGCTGGAAGAAAGCGTGATACTGCTTACTGTCCATGCCTATGATCCTAACAGGCGCTCGTTGTTCTTGCGCCTAAAAAGCTAGCCACAGGGGTGAATCTCTTTTGGGTTGGTGTTGTGCTCTGCAGAGCCGGATCGTCTTACTGCTATATTCTTCATTTAAACGCATAAAAAACTGCATGGAACAACCATGCAGCTTAAAACAAGTATGCTGTTTTCAGCAGTTCAAAGAGACTACTATTACAATCCCTCGCGCGATGCTTTTATAATAGCGTTTACAGCCATTTTTTCAACGGGACCCTTGGCGAGCTGACGAGCCTGATCCAATACATCAACATAAGTCCGCAGATGAGCGACTTTGTCATCCTTGAACTCCCAAATGCATATTGCAGGCGATGTCCATCTTTGCCCATCAATCACGCCGGAAAGTTCATGTTCCATAATCGCTATGTAGGCCTGTACGATCAAACCTACCCCTATTTCTGAAATCGTCATGTCTTTGTTCACGTTATAAACCCAGTTCAGATAGGTTTCAATTTGCTTAACTCCGGTAAACGTGCCCTGTGCATTAACCCACACGCTTTCATCTGTGAATAACGGCAAAAGTTTGCTCACTTCGCCCTTGAGCCATGTTTTGAGAAAATCACGAATTGTGTCTTTGATTTGCTGCTCGTTCAACATAAGGCACCTCCCAATCCGCTCCAATTGTTCAATTCAATCTTTTACATTCTGATTGGGCCAATTTGAATCTGTGCTCGCCTCCCTATTCAGTTTTGCCAAGGAAGAGTTACTGAGATTGCTTGAATGACTTGTTTGGAAAGGATGAATATGTTTTTCTAAATCAGTACGCTTTTACAGATTTATCTTATGAACTCTGGCTTTCATCTATTACGCTATCAGTCCACAATTTATTTTTATAACATCTGGTTTGTATAGAAAAAATCCTATATCCATGCTGCAATTTTCCTATATACAAGTATAGCATGATAGGTGCAATATCATAGTCAATATCTGTCACAAAATGAACATGAAAGCGTGTATTGGTGCGATGTAGTAATAAAAAGCGGCATAGCCGTTTTCGACTAATGCCGCAAAATCATATTTACTTATTCAGGCGCAACCGATATATGGCTACGCCGTATGCCCGAACAGCATTCCCCTGCGGAGTCTGCGCAGCATGGGCTGTTTGTGCGACAGAAGAACCAGTACCATGGAAGCGGCCGCGCATACGCTCAGCAGCACGTAGGCCGGCACATAGCTTCCCGTCGCATCGGCGATCATGCCGGGCACCGGCCCGAACAGCAGGGAACCGATCATATATGCCATCTGCAGGCGCTTGAGCGTTTTCGCATATTCGACGGAGGAAGAAAGCTCCTTCGCGAATACAGACAAACCTACCGTTGAAAGCGGCAGCCCCAACCCAAGGCAGAACATAGCCGTCATCGCTACGCCAAAGCCGGTTTTTCCGGCAAAGCAGCTCAACCCTTCCCCTGCAACCAGCAGGCTAAAGAATACAAGCCCCGATTTATAAGAGCCAAGCTTATCCGCAATGCGTCCGTATACGCATTTCCCAACAGTCAGCGCCGCGCCTACAAAGGAAATCAGGAAGGATACATGCATGGCGTCAAAACCTTCGGTCTTATACAATACGGAAAGGTGTGAAAATCCCGGGTTTGCGATAGCGCCGATCATTACGAACGCCGCAAGCATGTAAGGCATTGCTGAGCGGTTCGTACCGCCTTCTCGGGCAGGAACCGCAGCCTTAGCTGCCGCTTCTTCCGACGCGAGAGCAGAAAGCCCCATTTCCTCAGGCCTGTTGCGCAGCAGCAGGAATACCGTTACGGCAGCGACGGCGATGAACGCAGCTTCCGCAAAGAACGCGGTCGCAACAGAAGTCACTTCCATCAGAGCTGTCAGAAGCGGCGGCGCGATGATCGTCGCAACGCCGGTGCCCGCCGCGCAAATGCCCAGCGCAAACGCCCTGTGGCTGACAAACCAGCGGTCGATGAGCATGGAAACGGGTATCATGCCGCCCAACCCGTAGGATACGCCCGCCACAGCCGCGGCGGCACAGTATCCCAAGAAGCTGTGTGATACCGCGAACAGCACGAATGAAAGCGTGCAGCCGATCAGCGCGATCAGAGCGCCAAGGCGGATATCCGTACGGCGTAAAAATTTATCAACAAAAAACAAAGAAAACAATGCCGCAAGGCTGCGTACCGTCAATATGGTCGAGCCCTGTGTATTGGTGAGATTTCCGGCCTGTATCATGTATGGCTGATATACGGAGAACGCGCTTGTCGCAAGCCCCACTGTGCAGAACAACAGCAGCGTACTTCCCGCGCAGATCAACCAGCTGTAATGACGGGTTTTCATAGTGTCACTCCCTTCGTACTACAACATATCACCGCCTTTAATATTTGTAAAATAGTTTATTGCGCATTATAATAACGTAAATATTGATATTTATCGGAGGGTAATTCGCATGACGAGGGCAGAAATTCAGGCATTTCTGGCGGTAGTCGAATACGGTTCCATTACACGAGCGGCGGATGAACTGTTCTTGCGCCAATCCACGCTTTCCGGCCGCATCCAAACTCTCGAATCCGAGCTGAACATGACATTGTTCAAGCGCGGCAAGGGCGTACGCAGCGCGGAACTGACTCCGTTCGGCCGCGATTTCATACCCGTAGCGGAAAAGTGGGAGCGGCTGTGGCAGGAAACGCTGATGGCCGCGGGAAAAATGCAGTGCAAAATGCTCAGCGTTTCCGCCATACTCAGCATCAACGCGTATATCATGTCCGAAGTATACAGCCTGTACGCCTCGCGTAACCCGGCGGTGCGACTGCGGCTGTTGATACGGCATTCGGACGAAAGCTATCACCTCATTGAAAACGGCGGGGCAGAGGCCGCGTTTGTCACCAAACCGCAGTTTTCAAAAAAAGTGGAGGCGGTGCCGCTGTTCCGAGAAAACATGATGCTGGTGTGCGCCAAAGATAGCAAAGCCATGCAGGCCGTCCATCCTTCGGAGCTGGATGTCGACAGGGAAGTCATGCTGGATTGGCACAGGGAATACACCCAATGGCACGAATACTGGTTCGGAGCGAACTGCGTGCCGCATGTGTATACGGACGATATGAGTTTGATGGAAAACTTCCTGCAAACAGAAAACTGCTGGACAATCGCGCCCGTATCCGTCGCCCGCGCGCTTACGCGAACCGGCAGCATGCAGGCAAAGCCCATCATCGACGCGCCGCACGACCGTACGGTGTTCATGCTCAGGCGCAGCGGGGCGGAAGCATCGGAAGAATGCAATATGCTACTTGGCGATATGAAAGAAGTCGTGGAACGGCTGGGCGCGGCGTGGGTGTACGCGCAATAGTGCTCGGGAGATCACACTGGCGCGCCCGACGTCTGGGTGTATTCCCTGGCGGCTGTATACTTTAGTGCTGGTCGATATATGCCTGCAACTGCTCGTGCCAGAGCACGGTATCATAGAGCTGCGGATCGGTCTGCTCGCCCATGAGCAGATCCAGCAAATGCCGCGGCTTCTTGCCGCCGATATGCATGGATTTGATGCAGGATACGCAGTAGACGCACACCTCTTCGCAGGGCATGGATTGCGCCCGCTTTTTCATGAAGCCATGTACTTCCTCCACAGGAATCTTGCCATAAAAATCGTCCCCGCAGCAGACGGAATGCGTGCCGTGGAATTCCGTTTCCATGATCTGTATATTCATTTTGTGAAGCAGGCTGCGCACGGCCTCGTGCACCTGCGGCTTTTCGCGTATGGGGCAGGCGTCGTGCACCGAAAGTGCGAGTCCCTGATAATCCGGAAACGGAAAGGAATCTAAGCTGTCTATAACTTCCCAAAGGGAAATCGTCGATATTCCCTCATACAAACTGCGAAAGCGCCTGTCGCAGCCCGCGCAGATATTGATGATGCGCGAACCAGGCGCAATCTGCGGATCGTGATGGCAGCAGATTTTATGCAGCTTTGTTTCCCCGCACTGCTCGTTCAAAATATGCAGTACGGCGAGTTCCATTTCCGGCTTGTAGATGCTGATACCGCAGCCGGGATTAAAATACATGTTCGTCCATTCGCGATTGTTTTTCGGTTGTGTCACTCGATGTTCTCCTTGTTTATGTACTGTGCGGATCCGCACTGCCGTTTCGTTCCAGTGAAAGAAGTCTTTCCTTCATCTCCACGCCACCCGCGTAGCCGGAAAGCTGCCCGTTTGCGCCTATCACGCGGTGGCAGGGCACGAGCACCATCAGCGGGTTTTTGTTGTTCGCCATGCCCACCGCACGGCTTGCTTTGGGATTGCCAATCGCCTGCGCGATCTGCCCATACGTCCTCGTTTCCCCGTAGGGGATATCGCAAAGCGCTGCCCATACGCGTTTTTGAAAAGCGGTACCCTCCATTGCAATGAGCACGTCGAACCTTCTGCGCTGCCCTTTGAAATACTCTTCCAGTTCATACGCGGCCTGATCCGTGCATGCCGTTTTACAGTCCGCCCCGCCACAAGGCAAACGGACTCCGAACCGTACAGATACGACGGCATTTCCTTTTTCCGCGATGGTGACAGGGCCGAACGCCGTATCGTATACGGCATAGCGCGCATCCGTCTGTACAGGGGTTTTGCCCACCTGTGCATATTCGCCCGGCGTTATGCCGGTATGCTTCCGGAAGAACGCGAAGAACGCCGTCAGGCTTTCAAAGCCCAGCGAACAGGCAATCTCCATGACGGACGAATTCTTTAGCCTTAGCTGATCCTTTGCGGCTTCAATGCGTAATGTGTCCGCGTACTGCAAAGGCGTCATGCCAAATTGCTGTTTGAATATCTGCTCCATGCGTCTTCTAGAAACGCCCAATTTGCGCAACTCATCCGACAGCGCGCGCTTATTTGCACACAGCCTTTGGATAACAGCCTTTGTTTCGTTCGCGATTTCGGCCATGGGTTCATAGGCAGTAAGTTCCGGGCGGCAGCGCTTACAAGGGCGGTAGCCCGATTCTTGTGCCTGCTGCGGGCTATCGAAGTACACGACATTTTCTCGAAGCGGAACCTTGGATGTACAGGAGGGGCGGCAGAACACGCCGGTGGATTTCACGGCGTAGTAGAACTGACCGTCGTAATGTGCATCACAGCTTATGACCGCCTGCCATTTCTCGTTTTCCGTCATGCACTCGCCTCCTTTGCGTTCCTGTATTTATGGATTATAACAGATCGGGTGCATGATTTCTTTCTAAATCTGCACATGCAATTCTGCACAAAAGAAGGACCGCCGGGTTCAACGGCGGTCTCAATGCAAATTTGAAATATGCGACTCAAATATTTACTTTATGGATGTTGAACATGGCATTGAACATCTGGTATGTTGCCAATGAGAACAGATCCGCCGGGCGGAAGCTTACGCCGCCCAGATTATAGATAGCTATGAGTTCTGCGATTTCCTCCGTTGCAGGCACACTGCCGCATATGACAGTATAGCCCATGCCCGCTTCGTCAAAAAAGTTGAAGTATTGAATATTCCTGACAGGATCATACACGAAGCCGCCGTTTTGACTTGCGAGCAAATTTGCCTGCTCGTAATAGATGGGCTGCGGTTGTTGATTCTCCTGCTGCGGGTACGCCCACAGCTGACAGCAGTTTGGGTACGCGATGAGTATTCTCTGGCTGGAAAAGGGGGCAATGGTATAATCCAGTATGCGCTGCAGGGAATCAAGCGGGGAAAGAGAGGAATAAGGATCGCATACGAGTTCGCTGCTTTTTATGACAAATCGGTCCGCGGATGATTCAAAATTGCCGTACGGATTTGGGTAGAGCTCTTCGATGTTGAGGATCACGCGAGATGTACGGAGCGTTTCCATGACCAGATACCCCAAAGGGTGCAGCGTATAGGTGAGTGTTTTTACAAATTGCGCATATAACGGGAAATCCTCAAAGGGCATCACTTCAAAGTCCATGTTCACTCCGTAGTATTTTGTATGCGACAATCGGGCGATGATGTTATCAAGCAGCCGTTGCTGCACGAGCAAATCTGTCGCTATGGAATGCGCAATTTCCATCGAGTATCCCTCGCCGGGGACATAGTTGGATACTACCATCAGCGGTCCGACCTTAGCGTTTCTCGCGGCCTTCACCATTGCGCTGTCGTCTTCGCAAAGAAGCGATCCGTCTTTGAGCGCCTGGCAGCACAGTATGCTCAGATAGGTCAGATACGGGAATTTATCCTGCAGGGCAGCGGGATCAAACGACGGGCTGATATAGCCGTTCGTATCGATGGTAGGGCGTGTGCGCGAAGTTTCAGGTATAATGAATATCTCCCCGGGTATTACGGCATATTCCCGCAAATTTGAGTTTGCAGACAAAAGCTGATCGGTCCTCAGGCCGAACAGCCGCGCAATGGAATAGAGAGTATCACCGGGCTGCGCGATATAATTCATCAGAGCCGGCCCCCAGCATATGTTTGGTATGGCTCATTCTATGAACCGGAATACCAATCCATGCGCTATAAACCGGCGATCCTTTGCTGTAACCCTTTAACGTTCCCTGTGCTTTTCCTTTCGCTTTTGCTGACGCAGCTCGAATTTCAGTTGCTGCTCTTCTTCTTTTCGCAGGCGGCTTTTTTGTATGCGCAGAGCCTTATTTTCTTCGTGCTGCAGCTTGAGCGCCTGCTGCGCTTTGGTGCCAATCCCCGGTACCATCAGCTGCCTGTTGATTAAGCGCTGCATTCGCTTGGGATTGATGCGCGTACTTTGTGCCGTATCCGCGTCCACCGCGGGACCGAATACCAGCTGCGGCCAGCTGCGCAGTATGAGGTCATACACCTCATAGTCTTTCGGCTGTGCGCCGAATGTGATTTTGCAAACCTCCAGCCGCCCGTCCTCTGTTCGTTCCAGCACACCGACCCAGAAGGGATTTTCAAAAAACACCGTCAGTCTGATCTCAATTTTTTGCATAACAAAGCCTCCCTGTGTATCGGCAAAGAACGGACAACCCAAGGAGGCAGGTTACTGACAGTGTTTCTGCGTCTGGACTACCAACCAGACCGTGTTTTTATCTTTGCGCCTATTCAATTGCATAAATTTTACCACGTAAATTGCCTGTCTTCAACAATGAAGCTTACACCGCCCAGAAGATTTTGCGCGTTGCTTTTCCCATGCCGCAAACCTATAATCAAAAAAGAAAAGGCGGCTTGCCGCTAAGGAAGGATGCAAAAGCAGCGTGAATACTACGGAAGTTGTGGCGGCCCTCATTTGGGAAAGCGATACATTCCTCATCTGCCAGCGGCCCGCGCACAAAGCGCGTGGTTTGCTTTGGGAATTTGCAGGCGGCAAAGTGGAGCCGGGCGAAACCAAGCAGCAGGCGCTCATCCGCGAATGCCGCGAGGAACTGGGCGTTGAGCTCATTGTGCAGAACGAGTTTATGGACGTAACGCACGCCTACCCCGATCTTTTGGTGCATCTCACGGTATTCCACGCACGCATCGGCGGCGGAACAATCAAAATGCTGGAGCACAACGACATACGCTATATTTCGGTTGAAGAGACCGGGCAATACCGCTTCTGCCCCGCGGACCGCGCAATCGTGGAACGGCTGGGAGGGGTATGGAATGACTGATCATATTACGCTTGCAAAGGCAAGAGCCTATATCGAAAGTCTTTGTGAAAGCGGCGGTTCGGCAACTGATCTGACGGATTGCCTACGCTATGCGGCAGATATACTCGGGCAGGTCATATCAAACGGCGGCATTATAAAGCTGGAAAAGCAAGCCGAAAAAGCAGAGTTTTCTATTACGCCGGAGCAGATCGCAAGTATTCCTGTGAGCGAGAGTCCCATTACATTATTTGAATTCGCGGATCGCGTGAACGCGCAGATCGACCTTTCAACAATGAAAAAACTGCCCGTGGGCGCGGTGACTTCCTGGCTGGACTTCGGCTGCATTCTGACATCAGCAGTGGACGCCGACGGCAGCAAGCGCAAAGTGCCCACCGTGCGCGGCAACCGCGTCGGGGTGAGCAGCGAGCTGCGGCAGGGCCCGCGCGGGGAATACACCGCCGTGCTGTATGATGAAAACGCCCAGAGATTTTTGATACAAAACCTTGGCGAGATGCTGCGCCGCCACAGCGAGCGGGCGAAGGAATTTGAGGAATATAAAGAATCCGTATAAATGAGGAGCCGTCCCGGGATCTAAAAGTTCCGGACGGCTCCTTTGAAAACTACATTTTATAGTACTATTCGTCGCTGTCCTTCCTGTCGTTTGCCCTCTTGATGAGCGCGACGATGAGTGAAATCAGCAACCCCACCGAAGCTACAATGAAGAGTATCATGGCGGAATTGTCGCTCACATTTTCTGCGGCGATTTTTCCGGAGGCATTCATGAACACGTAGAGAGCGGCCGCCGCGACAGCGATACACAACACAACCGCTATTTTGAATGCCAGCAGGCTCTTTCTTTTTTGCGCGTCCGGCGGCAGGTAAGCGTTTGCCGCAATGATTCTGATGAGATATATGCTCATGCAGACCATCATAATGATCATTGTGTTTGCCGGATAATCAAGCCAGCGGACGCCCATGCCGTAAAGCCCGCCATCAAGCAGCAGCGCATAGGCCAGCACCAAAAACATGGAATTGCCGATGCCGTTGCGCCTTTCTTTCTGCATTTCATCCAGACCGTTCTTATGCATTTTCATATTCGTCCACCTCCCAGAAAAGTTCGTCAAGGGTTTTGCCAAGCACTTTGCAGATTGCAATGCATAGATGGATGGAGGGATTATAATCCCCTTTTTCTATGGCGTTCATGGTTTGCCGGGCTACACCCACGGCATCCGCAAGGTCTTTTTGCGTCATGTCCTTTGCCGCCCGCGCGGCTTTTATGCGTAAGTTTTTTCCCATCATGATCACCTCGCAGCTGTATAGTAGCATATAGGAGCCTATATGTCAATTATATACGACATATTTTCAAAAAAATATTACATCGTCTCTTGTCGCATTGCTCGGCATACAGACCTACAGCAATATGCGCCGACCGTTTCAGACGAAAAAAGCTCCGCCAATTTTTCAGGCAGAACTTTTTTGCTTTCTTGTCCCATTTGCTGTGACGCCATGTGTATATACTGCAGACGCTACTCCTGCGTGAAGGCTGCGCGCAGGTATCGGACGCTTCCCGCCATTTCGCTCTGTGGCGGGGAGCCTTGTTTTTGGCGTTCATTTCTTATTCGAGGGCAAACGCAATCTGATTCTGTGTATTCCTGTGCGCAAACAGAAGTCCGTTGAGATCGGTGAGATCATACACCACGGACCATTGAAGCTTATCCACGCCTTCATCGTAAACCCCAACCTGCGTAAGCGTTGTGACGGCCTGATCCCTTGTAAGCGTGCCGCCGTTTTGTTCAATTACCGCTTTCACGGCATTATATCGATCGAATTCGTCGTATCCTTCGCCGATATTCAGGTTGTTGTACGCGATGAAATTGGAAGCGACCTGATAGTTTTCCATCGAGGTCACGGCCTGCAGCTTACCTGCGTAGAATTCCACGAGCACGGAGTTGCCGCTTGCGTCGGCAATGAGGTAATGGCAGGAGGTATCGTCGGAAAAGTAGATGTTGTATTGGCTGAGCAAATCCACGGCTTCCTCCGCAGTCGCCGCTTTATCGAGCACCAGCCGGATAGCGGTGGTGGTGTTGAGCGTTATTTTCTGCGCGTCAAAATCCAGCTGCACTTCGGGCACGGCGAGCAGCGCAATGGCGACACCTTTTTCATTCATGCCGTCAAACGGCAGAAACGGTGCAGCAAGCGCGAGAAAACTTTGCGGGTTCAACCCCTCGGGCAGCTTTTCTTTGGAATACCCGGCATACGAAAGATTGACGGTGGATACGGAAGCATAACCGTTTGCGGGCTGTGTGAATACCTGCATGGAGGGAGCGTACCGAAAATCAAAATTCCGGCCGAACAGCATGTTCCCGTTCACATCATGCACCGCAAACGCCGTGCATCCTGCCCCCGTAATGTTCAAATCAATGGGCAGACCTTTAAGCAGCCGTTTGGTGACAAAGGCTTCGATATCCTGATCTTTTTTTGCGCCTGTTTTCAGAAATTCGTCAAATCCGTAATCGCCGTAATAGCGCATGCGCAGCATACCGTAATCGTCGAGCTTCCGTATGGAGGCAAGACTGCGCAGCTCATTGAAAAACAAAATGCCGGCGACGATAACGAGTGCCAATAGCAGGGAACAGACGGCGATAACAGCGGTTTTCAAAATCTTTTTCATGCGCTTACCCGCCCCAAATATTTATAGAATCACAGAGCATTGTACAGCAAAAAGCAGGAAAAGTCGATTGTGCGGCTTTCCTGCTGATACTCATATTGAATGCCTGATATATAGCTGTTTTTTATTCGTACGTCAGCACGCGTTCCGTGCCGCGCAGCACACGCAGCGTTCCTTCCACCATGGCGGACATTTCATCTTCCCCCGGGTAGGTCAGCACCTTCGCCATGCTGCTGACCCGCTGCTTGATGGAGCCGGTGAAGCGTGTGGAGTAGGCAAGTCCGCCGGTAAGCACGATCGCATCCGCGCGGCCATCGAGCACGGCCACCATGGCCCCGATTTCCTTTGCGACCTGATACGCCATGGAATCGACCACCAGAGCGGCGTATTCGTCGCCCTGCCGAATAAGCTTTTCCACCTTCACGAGGTCGTTTGTGCCAAGATACGCGGACATACCGCCTCGCCTATTCAGGAACGACAGCATCTTTGCCTTGGTGAATTTCCCGCTGTAGCACATTTCGATGATGGGCTCGAGCGGTACGGCCCCGCACCGTTCGGGGGTGAACGCGCCTTCGCCCGCGATAGCGTCGTTCACGTCGATGACGCGTCCATATCGGTGTGCGCCCACCGTGATGCCGCCGCCCATATGGGCGACCACAAACCTTCCATCTTCATACCGCATGCCAAGATCGGCGGCGCATTTGCGGACCACCGCTTTGGCGTTGAGTGCGTGGAACGCGCTTCTGCGCTCTATGCCGGGGATGCCGCTGAGTTTGGCGACCTGCTCCATTTCATCCACAACCACCGGGTCCACCACATAGGCCGGTATGCCGTACTGGCTGCTGATATCCGCCGCGATGAGCCCGCCCAGAGCGGATGCGTGCACCGCCGCGGAATCGCTGATTAAATCTTGCAACATTTTTTCGTTGACGAGATAGGTACCCGAATCGATGGGCTTCAAAAGGCCGCCGCGCCCTACCACCGCATCGATCTGTTCCGGCGATATGCCGTTATTGTGCAGCATATCCATGATATGCGCCAGCCGGATGCCCTTTTGATCCAGCGTGGTTTTGCATTCGTCGAACGCGTGGTTGTCGTGGCGTATGGTCTCTACGACAAGGCAGGTTTCGTTGCGATAGACTGCCGCTTTTGTGGAAGTGGAGCCCGGATTGACCGCCAGTATCATGTATTCCTTACTATCGCTCATATCGGGCAGCCTTCCTTTCTTTGTATCGCGATTGCGCCCGAGCGCATATATTCCGCAAACTCCTTGTGGTATTGCTTGATGAAAGCGTCTATCTGGGCGGGCGTGCCCGTCTTTTCGACCGTCAGGAAGCCGTCTTCTTCCAATACGACGCGCGAGTCCAAATCCGGATGCGCTGCATAGGTGTCCTTTTCGATTTTAAACACCAACAGTTCACGCAGCAGGTAGATCTGCGAGCTGCAAACTTCCCAGCTCTGCACAAAATCCAGTGCGGCAATCTGTTTTTTGAGCGTTTGCGAATCGAGAATATCCTCGCTCATCATGATATCGATTTTGGTCAGACCTTCATCCACGGGGGCGGCGCTGATGCTATCGATATTCAGGCCGTTGCGGCGGATCAGGCCGGCGATGCGGTCCAGCACGCCGGGCACATTATATACCAGAAATTTTAGTATAACGGTCATGCGATGTTTCCTCCCATGCAGTTATTCTCATTATAAAGAGAATATGCCCTCAGTCAAACAAGCAAATGAAAATTGCGTGAAATGGAATTTCCATCAAACGCCGCATATGCGGCGAAGGGCAGTCTTTCGCGTCTTTGCGGCCTTTCGCGCGCATATGATGCACCAAAGGGAGGGATGGTATGCCGTCGTGGAGAGATATATACTGCAGAATATTTCCGAATTCGCCATACTGCCGCCGGCACAGGCCGCCAAGACCGCCAAGACCACCGCATCCGCCGGGACCTCCGCCGCCTAGACCGCCCGGACCCCCACCTCCGAGACCACCGGGACCTCCGCCTCCGAGACCGCCGGGACCCCCGCCTCCGAGACCGCCGGGACCCCCGCCTCCGAGACCGCCGGGACCCCCGCCTCCGAGGCCGCCGGGACCGCCTCCTCCGAGGCCGCCGGGACCTCCGCCGGGAAGACCACCCGGACCTCCGCCGGGAAGACCACCCGGGCCCCCGCCGGGGAGACCTCCTGAACGGCCACCGGGACCTCCGCCGGGCGGGCCACCAGGACCGCCTCCTCCAAGGTAATACTCAAAAATCCATCTAATAAAACGCCGCAAACGCGGCGTTTTTTAGCATGTCTAAAAGAATTTTTCCTGCTATGAACTGCCAATATAAAATATGTTGCATATTTCAACGTTTCGTGGTATATTTTATATCTTGGACAATGAATGTCCGATAAATGGAGGAAAATTAATTTTGGCAGACAAAGTACTTACTTGCAGGGACTGCGGGGCTGAATTCGTATTCACCCAGAATGAACAGAATTTCTATGCTGAAAAAGGCTTCACAAACGAGCCTCAGCGCTGCCCCGGATGCAGGGCCGCAAGGAAGAATCAACAGCGTGGCGGCGGCGGCGGATATGCCGAGCGCGAAATGTATCCCGCTGTTTGTGCACAGTGTGGCAGGGAAACGACAGTTCCCTTCCGTCCCTCGAACGACAAACCGGTATATTGCAAAGATTGTTTCCAACCCAGGGGACGGTCGAACAACAGATACTAAGAACAAGAAAACTCCGTCACCTTTGGTGGCGGAGTTTTTTTATGTTTAGCTGCAGCAGTCGGCCCCAAGGCAGAGGAATGAGGATGCAATAAAAAACGCCGCATAGCGGCGTTTTTTTGTTAAACTGCCGAAGTCTGCACCCGCATTACAACAGGATAAAATGTTCGGGCAGGCTTTAACAGGCAGCATTATTAACGACAGCGTCTGCCGCTGCAGTTGTCGCGGCGGTTTCCGCAGCAGCAAGCGGCAGCGGCAACAGCCAATACAGGCAAAATGCAACTCATATATATCACCCCCTATATGTATAGTAATAACATATGTATTGGAAGAGCCTTACGTGAAAGAAGGGAATCCTCAGCTCCTTTATGGTATAACTAAAAATTGAAGTTAAAATATTACTTGCGTAGGATATAAAATTCAGGAATATTGGCGGTGCTTTTATGGGGTTGTTCAACAAAGATACGGTTTGCGAAAAATGCAGAGCAGCGATACCCAAGAAACAGTTGTGTATATATGATTCCACACATCAGGGGCGGAATAAAAGCGGGATTACTACAAAAGTCTGCAACCACTGTTTAATGGATCTGTTTTATGAGAGCTTAAGAAGCTTTCATGACGGCGCCGTTGTCGTATCTCCTATACAAGGGCATCATGCCTATGTTGCTTATCATTTCGACATGTTGAAATCTGTTAAGCAAAACTCGCGCGCCATGGAAGAAAAAAACAGGGATTTCATTGATAAATTATCAGAATTGCTGCCTCAGAGCGGCACAATTTGCGGTTGCTGCAGCAATCAGGCGACCTATGTCTGGTGTTCGCCCGATCTGCTCAATAACGATCCGTTTTTATGGGAAGTAAATATGAGTTCCAACTATGATCCGATGTATCTTTGCGATGAGTGCTTAATCAGGAAGTTTCAAAAGAAGACAGAGGATGACGGTATCCGATTTGCATGCATATATCCCCCCTTGCAGGGAGCGGGCCTTCTGTGTTCATGGGAGGTTTGAATAGCGTTCCGTGGTTCGGCAAACCCTCTATGGGGGTGTGGGGGATTTAAAATCCCCCACTTTCATTCCGATTTGACGACATGTGCGTCAAATCAGCGGAAAAAATGCAGCTATTTGCTGCATTTTAACCCACAAGAAACCCATAGGCAAAGTCCAAAGGACTTTGCCTATGGCCTAGCCCGCCGTAAAACGGCGGGCTTTTGAACTCCTCAAATGTGATTGTCATCCTTTGACAGCGCCGCTTGTCATGCCCGCGATAAGCTGCTTCTGCAGGAAAATGAACAAAATGACGACAGGCAGCGTGCTGATGACGGACGCCGCCATCAGTGTGTTCCATTCCGTACTGTACTGCCCCATAAAGGATTTGAGGGTAATAGGCAATGTCCGAAGCGCGGGCGAATCGATAAATGTCTGCGCGAACAGGAACTCATTCCAGGAGAGTATGAACGCGTTGATCGCCGTAGCCACGATACCGGGAGAGGAAAGCGGCACCGTGACTCGCATGAGCGCGCCCATTGTGGAACAGCCGTCGATGAGCGCGGCTTCTTCGAGTTCCGCGGGCAGCGCTTTGAAATAGTTGGTCAGCATCCATACGCTGAACGGTATGACGAACGAAGCGTAGGATAAATACAGCGCCATATGGCTGTCGATATAGTCAAGCTTGCGCATGATGGTATAGTATGGCGTCACCAGCAACACCAGCGGGAACAGTTGGGCAACCAGCAGCAACAGCTGCAGCTGCTTCTGCCCCTTGAACTCAAACCGCGCAAACCCAAGGCCAGCCAGTATGGATATCGCCATTGCGCAAATAGTGGTGATG
The DNA here is from genome assembly GCA_964440115.1 of uncultured Oscillospiraceae bacterium. Lineage (GTDB taxonomy): Bacteria > Bacillota > Clostridia > Christensenellales > CAG-138 > JAEWWD01. The sequence goes on from CAYTPV010000003.1 coordinate 340,366, forward strand.
GAAGCGACTTTAAAGCTATTGAAGAACGCCTGGAAAAAGCCTTTGTTTTTCCATATGGAAAGATACGAGCTGAAATCGGGCTTTGTCGGCACGATTTCCGGCGGCATATCGAACACTGCGGAATTGCTTTTAAGCGAGGTGGATACCATCCACAAAAACGGGAAAACGGCAACCACCACGAATACCGCGAGCAGCACATAAATCAGAAACAGTCCGGCAGTCTTTTTGCTCACAGGGATCTCTCCTTACTCGTGGCTTTGGCGTACACAATGACCAGACCAAGCAGCGCAATGAACATCAGCACCGCGATTGCCGCCGCTTTGCCCAGGTTGAACGCCTGGAATGTCGCCTTGTAAACGAATGTCGTCAGCGTTTCCGTCGCGCCGGACGGCCCGCCTTCCGTCAGCAGCCAGATGGTATCGAAGCTGTTGAATGTCCAAATGGTGGAAAGCAAAGTTGTCAGCATCAGGGTCGGCCTGATTTCAGGCAAAGTAACATGCAGGAATTTCTTCCACGCCCCCGCGCCGTCGATGGAGGCCGCTTCATAAAGCTCGCAGGGGATGGTCTGCATGGAGGCGAGCAGCATGACAGCCATAAACGGCGCGTTTTTCCACGCGTGCTGCGCAATGAGCGCCGGCATGGCTGTTTTCATGGTACCCAGCCACACCACGGGGTCCTTGAGAATGTGCAGCTGCATGAGGATGTGATTGAGTATGCCGAACTCGCCGTCGTACATCCATTTCCATGTCAGCGCGGCCACCACGCCCGGCGTGATCCAAGGAATGAGCATAATGCCCCTGAACAGTCCGCGCGCTTTGATGGGCGCATTGAGCAGGGAAGATACGATAAGCCCTATGATCACCTGCAGCGCTACGGAACCGACCGTCCACACCAGCGAATTGCCGGCTGCGCGCCAGAATGTAGGCTCAGCGATGAGCTTTCTGTAGTTTTCAAACCATATAAAAGGCGTGCCCAGATACGGCTTCATCATGAGTATCTTCTGGAAGCTCATTTTGATATTGAGCGCCAGCGGATAAGCGACAACGCACAGCATGATGAGCGTCGCCGGCAACACGAGCAGAATACCCAGCTTGCTGCTGCGGTACCCGCGTACGGATTTTTTGACTGCCACTGCGGCTGCTTTCATTGTTACCCCCGATCAGGTTAGGGTTATTGCTACCGCCGGTTTTAGTAACCTGCGGGATTTTACTTATTCACCTGCCGCGCAAAGGGCAGCAGTTCCAGTGTGATTAGATTGAAAGCGGGGGATCACACTCCCCCGCACGTTCCCCATTGGAGAGAATTTTATCGTCGTGTTCCTGCCGCCTAATCATGGACGGCAGGAACACGGACTAAACGGATACGGTTGGCTAACCTTCGAGCGCAGCGGTTGCCTTTGTGACAGCTTCGTCCATGGCGGAGTCGATGTCGCGTCCTTCAAATATGACCTGCATGAAGGCCGGCTGTATGCAATCGTAATCGATCGTCGTCCACTCTGCGATGATCGGGCGCGGACGGGCGTATTCGAGCGCTTTGACGAACACCTGCTTGCGGGCGTCGTTCTTGATGATTTCCTGTTCGCCGGCATCAACGCGGGCGGAGGTGCGCATGTAAGCGTCCATCATGGGCAGGCTGTTCTTGCCGCTGATGAAATCGATCCAGGCATACGCAGCATCCTGCTGTACGGAATTCTTGTTGATGACCCAGTGACCGCCGCCGAGCGTGGTAGCCTTTGTGGTCTTTGCGGGCAGTTCCGCAATGCCCCATTCAAAGCCGAGGTCCGGCTTGCTGGAGAGCTTCTGCAGCAGAACGTCCATGCCCTCGCACATTGCAAAGGACTGGTTTTCAAAGCCGGCAGCGAGTTCATCCCAGGATTTCCAGGTCAGGGACGCTTCGGGGATGACTTTATCCACCGTCAGCAGGTTGAGGAAGAACTCAACGGATTCATGGCCAGCTTCATTGTTGAACATAATCTTGCCCTGATCGTCGAGGATATCGCCGCCGTTCTGCCACAGCCACGGCAGCCACTCAAAGGAGCCGCCCCAGCCGCCCATAAGACCCAAGCCAGCCTTGCCGGCTTTGGTGATGGCGATGGCGTCGTTGCGGAATTCGTCCCAAGTCTTGGGGGGCGCTTCGGGATCAAGACCCGCATCCTTGAACATGGTCTTGTTGTAGAAGAGCACCATAACGTCCGCGTGGAAGGGGACGCCGTAGATTTCGTTGTTCCAGGTCGCTGCCTGAATGGTGCCGGGGAAGAACTCGTTCTTCTTATCGCCGAGCTGTTTGGTCAGCGGAACGATGAGATCCATGGCCGCAAGCTGCGGTACCCATACGTTATCGGAGAGGATGACGTCCGGTCCGCTGCCGCCCTGTGCGGCCTGAATGTACTTATCGCGATAGGAGCTGCTGCCATAGGGCACCGGCGTGAACGTAACGGTGACGCCCGGGTTCGCTGCCGTGAAATCCTTGGTCAGCTTTGCGATGGCAGAATTGTCGCCGTCCTTGTAGAACTCTTCGTATACCCATACGTTGAGGTCCGCCTTGAGTGCGGGTGCGGGAGCGGGGGTTTCAGCGGCTGCGGGGGTCGCTTCGGGCGCAACCGGAACCTCAGTCGCGGCCGGGGCAGCGGGCGCTGCGCAGCCGGCTACGAACATCAGACACATAGCCGCTGCGATGATCGCTGTGAACAGCCTTTTCTTCATCTCTTTCTCCTCCAGTCATTTTAATCAGAGGCTGGGAACGGTAAACTCCGGCCGTTCCCGCCGGACTGAACATGGGTGCATGCCGCAATTTGCGGCGCGAACGCTTTGTATGAAACGAAGGTATGGATGATTTTACCGCAGGGATTTGAAGGAACGCCGCAACACCCTGCATTTTTTATACAACGTCGGGCTTTGCTCTGTTGGTGATACAACGGCAATCGCCCTAAATATGCCAGTTTTTTCATGTTCGCATTTGCTGAGTTAGGCAGGTCTGCAATTCCAGAAATTCTTGTTTCACCAAGTATATAATCTTTGCTATACTGGATGAAGTAATAAAATCATGGGAATGCACGACGATTTTTTTCAGTTTCGGACGTAGGGGCGCATCGTATTTGCCGCCGATGAATACAAATTTGAGCCAATGTATCATAAAATTTAGGTCCGGGACAAACCGTTCCCGCATGACTACAAATCACAACCCGTGAATACGCTTCCCCCTGAAAGGAAACAAAATCATGTTCCGTTTTAAAAAAAAAGGCCTGAGCGTACGGCAGGCGCTGCTGTTGTTTTTTTCTGTCAGCGTCATGATACCGCTGACATTTTTCATGTTCCTGTATTCGAGCAAGCTCAACAGTTATCTCAAACAGATTGAAAACGAAGCTGCCATGCAGATCGTTTCCAACAATGCGGACCAGCTTCGTTCCATCGTGGAACGCATCAGCTATACGGCCGCTTCCATCTGCAACGACCGCTCCATACTCAAAAACATCAATGTCGTGACGACCTCCCCCGAATCCAGCTTCGGCTATCTTGCGCGGGACACCATACTCACGCAGATGCGCAGCACAGCGGCTTCCACGCTGTACGGGCTAAACCCGAGGCTGTATATCATTACCAACGCCGGACAGATTATCACGCTCGATTACACGGCGCTCGGCGAAGAGACCGACCCGCCCGATTTCAGCGAGTATTTCGTACAGGAACGCGTGATGTGGGATAATATTCTCAGCCCCGGCAAAAACACAGACTTTAATTCCACCTGGCCGATCTACAACAATCAAAAGAAAATTGCCGCCTATCTTGTCATCGTCATCCCCGGGGAAGATTTCTGGGGTACGCTTTCCTACCATCCCCTGCTCAAATACGAGCAGCAGATATTCAGCCGCGGCAAACTCATCGCAACCAACGCCACAATGCAGTCCGAAGCAGAAAAAACCACCCGATTCAGCCGTACCATGCAAAACTGGGGCATAGAGCTTGCGGTTACCATCCCCACAGAGACATTTCTTGCACGGCCAAGCAGCCAGATGAGCCTGTTCGTCGTGTATTTCCTGACGATGACCGCGTTTTTGCTCATCATTATAGGCATACTGTCCAATTATATCACACACCCGCTCTTATCCGCCGTTCGCCAGCTCCAGAATATACGGGAGGGGGATTATTCCATAGTCCCCAACAATGGCCGCATACGCGAGATTGTTGAAATCAAGGGCAACCTCAACGAGGTGGCGGTGCATATCGACGAGCTCATCACAAACGTTCGCGAGGAATCGCAGTTAAGGGAAAAATTGTATTACGAGTCGCTTATGGCCCAGATCAACCCGCATTTTTTGTATAACTCGCTCAACAGCATCAAATGGATTTCCACGCTCAACGGCAATACGCTTGCGGCGGAAATGCTGGGCAAGCTTGGCAATATACTGCACTATTCATTCGACAGCAGCCAATATTCCATCAGCATAGCGCAGGAGATCGCGTTCCTCAACGATTATGTCGCCATGCTGCGACTGCGTTACGGCAACAGCATCGAATTCACGGTGGATATCGACCCGGTGCTGTATGATACGACGATACCGCGTTTCTGCTTGCAGCCGCTCATTGAAAACGCGTATATGCACGGCCTCTTCGCGCGGCCGGAGGGGCATATTGCGCTCACCGCAGCAATTCAGGAAGGAAAAATCATACTCACGGTATCCGACGACGGGGCGGGCATGGATGAACAAACGGCGGCGCAGGCTCTAAGCGGCACAAGCGGACGCAAAATATCCGGCTCGGGCATCGGCTTGCCAAATGTGCATAATCGTATACAATTGTTATATGGTCCCTCTTACGGTCTTCACATATCTTCCAAGCCGAATGAGGGCTGCGCCATCGACGTCATACTGCCTTATCGGACGCAGCAGACGAAACAAACGGACAGGCCCCCGTGCACCCTATAGGGCCTAAATCGGAGACTGCATGATTAAAGTTTTGATTGTAGAAGATGAATATCTGGTCCGCGTAGGGCTGCACACCTGCATCGACTGGGAAGCGCAGGGGTTTGTGCTTCTGAGCGACGCGACGGACGGTATGGACGCGCTCACAAAAATAAACGCGCTCAAGCCGGATATCGTGCTGCTGGATCTTCGGATGCCGCGCATGTCCGGTCTGGAACTGCTGGAAAAGCTGCAGCAGCAGCACATAACGGTCAGCGTGATCGTATTGAGCTGCTGCGATGATTTTGAAAGCGTACGAACAGCGCTGCGCTACGGCGTTGCGGATTATGTCAATAAACTGACCATGACACCGGACGAACTGCTGGCGGTGCTGCGGCGTTCCGCGAGCCGGTTATCCGTGCGGCAGGATGACGCGGAGCGCTCGGATATAACGAGCGTAGGCAATCAGGCGGCGCTGGAAACGCTGTTGAAGAAGCCCTCCGCTTTTGCAGGTCCGCTTCCGGAGGGCTTTGAAACCGGACGGCTGTGCTGCCTGCTCGTTCTGCCTGTCAACGGCATGGAAGTATCGCTGAGCGTGCGAAAGAGCATGATTCAGCAGGTGCTCAAAAACGGCGGCATAGAAAGCGCTGCCTGCGCAAGCGGCGACGCGCTGTGGGTTATGCTGCCCGGCGGAGTAGAGTACCTTCGCATTGCCACACTGCTGCGGCAGGGGTTGGAATCCACGCTCTCCTGCCGCTGCTTCTTGGGATTTAGCCCGTTGTGGAACAAGCCTGAGGATTTGCCTGCCTGCCACAGCCTTGCTTCGCAGATCACGAACGAACTGTTCTGGCACCGTGAAGAAGGCAGCGTGCGCACTTATGAGGAACCTCTTGCCTGCACGGAAGAGCAGCGTGAACGGTATCTGGAGCTCAAAGCCCTGCTGCACGAGCAATGCAGCATCGGCAATTTTCCGGGGGTGCTGCAGACGGCGGAAGAGTATTTTGAGTATTTTCTTTCACAGGAGACATTCCCGCAGGAGGATTTCGTCAAATTCACGCTGTCGCTGCTGGATACTTTCCCGTATGACAGGGACAGCGCGCAGGCAAAATCCTATTTTCACTATCAGGCTACCATCGTAAGGGCGCAGAGCGCGCAGACCGTGCAGAAAACATTTCTTGAATTCGTGCACCGCTACGCAGCCGATTTTTCGCTGGGTCTGCAGCATAACTATTCGCCCATCACCACGCAGGCCATCAATTACATCATCAACAACCCATCCGCGCCGGTGCAGCTTTCGGAAGTGGCACACGCCATCAATGTTTCGGATTCGTATTTGAGCCAGTTGTTCAAGAAGGACACCGGCATGAATTTCGTTTACTATGTGCACCGCTACAAAATGCGGCTCGCGAAGCAGATGCTCGATGAATCCATGCTGATTTATCAGGTGTGCGAGAAGATAGGCTTTGAAAACAGCAGCTATTTCGCGAAGATATTCAAGCGTTTTCACGGGGTATCGCCCACGGAGTATAAAAGCAAGGGTAAAAGATCCGCACCATAACAGATTGAGGGATAGTCATACAATTTCTTCACTGCTGCAAAATCCTTAATAAAATTGTATCGCCGCCTTAGGGCGGCGACGAATTCTTATTTTATTTAATAGCGGGAGGGCCGCGGCCCCCCGCGCCCCCTGAATCGATTTCAGATTGATAGCTGCGACCCTAAAAATAATTATTAGAAGCTGTCTGTTTTGAACTCGGCTATTCCTGCCATGTCCTAAGTCCCAATCATATTTTGCTTCACGAACCATTGTGTATGTGAGCCGTCCTTAAGGGGGAGCGGGGGGCGAGGCCCTACCGCACCAAAACGACAGTCGTCGCCGCCTACGGGCGGCGATACACTATGAATGTAAAACAATTAGGGCTATCTCAGATGAAAAACCTGAGATAGCCCCTTATTTATTGTACTGCGAAAATATTCTTAAGCCGGGAATATGATGGAAGCCTGCGTATCCTTATCAAACAAATGCAGGCAGGTACAATCCGGCACCAGACGCACGGTATCCATCTGCTTGAACCGACCGGGAATGCGCGCAATCAGCTTGCAGCCCTCGCTTGTGACGTTGAGATACGTTTCCGCGCCCATCAGTTCCGCGATATCCACATTTGCTTCGATTACGCCGTCTTTGGTTCCGGTTTCGTCTACCCGGATATCTTCCGGGCGAATGCCCAGTATGACTTCCTGATCCACATAGCGGGCAATCGTTTGCTCGGGCACGCGCTGTGCAAGAAGCGGCAGTCTCCAGCTTGCAAATTCAGCGTAATATCCGATAGCGCCGCGCCGAACCGTAACCGGCAGGAAATTCATCTGCGGCGTGCCGATGAAGCCCGCCACGAACTGGTTGCCGGGCTTATCGTAAAGATTCTGCGGCGTATCCACCTGCTGAATAAAGCCGTCCTTGAGCACCACGATGCGGTCACCCATTGTCATGGCTTCTGTCTGGTCGTGCGTGACGTATACGAATGTAGTACCCAGCCGTTTATGTAGCAGTGCGATTTCCGCGCGCATGGTATTGCGCAGCTTGGCGTCGAGATTGGAAAGAGGTTCGTCGAGCAGGAACACGGCTGGATTGCGCACCATGGCGCGCCCGAGTGCAACGCGCTGGCGCTGTCCGCCCGAAAGCTGCTTGGGCTTGCGCTGCAGCAGGCCTTCGATATCGAGTATCTTTGCGGCTTCCTTTACTTTCTGGTCGATGACATCCTTGGGCAGCTTGCGCAGCGTGAGGCCGAACGCCATGTTTTTGTATACCGTCATATGCGGATACAGCGCGTAGTTCTGGAACACCATGGCGATATCCCTATCCTTGGGCGGCACATCGTTGACGAGGTTATCGCCGATATACAGCTCGCCGCCGGTGATTTCCTCCAAGCCCGCGATCATGCGCAGTATGGTGGACTTGCCGCAGCCGGACGGACCGACCAGCACAAGAAATTCCTTATCCTCAATATCAAGGTTGAGTTCATGCACGGCAGTGACATTGCCGGGGTATACTTTGTTGATGTTTTTGAGCTTGATGGAAGCCATTCGATTTCCTCCAATAATAAAAAATTGATGTGCTTCTGAATTTATGATATATTGCATGCAAGGAATAACACTATAATACAGCTTGTATATGAAAATAGCGATACGAATATATTGATCTATATGGTGAACTATTGATGCCGCAGGGTTTATCAATTCAAAACTTTATCACGCTGCACAATGAAAAGCTGGACTTTGCATGGGTATACCCGGCTGCAATGGGCTGCGGGCCGCTCACTGCCCCCGAAACGCTGCCCTGCGGGGATGCAACCGTGCTTTTATGCATACTCGAGGGGGAAGGCGAAGCGCAGTGGGACGGCGACGATGCAGCATACCGCGCGGGCTGCGTGCTTTGCGCCGCGCAAACGCAGACTTTGACACTGCGTCCTCAATCGCGCACGCGCTATATCTGCCTGCTGCTCAACAATGCTAAGGAATACGCTTACGCAGCCGCGTCGTGCATCGAAGCGGCGGGCAAAATGGAAAATCATTTTCTGCAGCTATGGGAACTCGCGAACACCAACCGGCTGAGTGATCTGCACACGGCTTCTTCTGCGGTGTATACGCTGATCATGAATTTGCTTGCCCTTGCTAAACCTATTGCGGGCAAAACGCTTCTGCGCGACGCAATAGCGATCATGGAAGAGGACTACCATGTTTTAAGCGGCGTGGAAGAACTCGGCGACAGACTAGGCGTAACCAAGCATCATCTTATACGACTGTTTACGGCGTATGCGGGGATATCCCCCGGACAGTACCTGCAGCAGGTGCGCATACACAACGCCAAGCTGCTGCTCAGGCACCGGGATTACAGCGTGGAAGCAATCGCCTGCATGGTAGGGTATTCGGGCAGCAATTATTTCTGCAAGGTATTCAAGCGAGCGACCGGCGAAACGCCGGGCGAATTCCGTGATCGCAGCAGGGCTGTTAAAGAAAAGGACGAGCCTGCGCTGCTCAAAGAACTCGAACGCGTAGAGTACAGAGCTAATCTGTAAAAACGAGAAAAGCCGCAAGGAGGAATAGAAATGAACAGAATTAACCTGATTTGTCTGGGCGTGCGGGATATCGTGCGTGCGCGTGCGTTTTACTGTGACGGTCTGGGGTTTACCACCCCCAGCAAAGAAAGCGACCCACGCGTCGTATTTTTCAGCAATTCCGGAACCAGGCTGGAGCTCTATGAACTGGAAGAATTGCGGCTGGACGTTGACGAAAACAATCCTCCCGCGCAAGGCTCCGGCTTCCCGGGCATCACGCTTGCCTACTGCGCAAAATCCAAAGAGGAAGTGGACGAGCTGTTCGCAAAAATAGAAAGCCTCGGCGGAAGCATCGCAAAACCGCCGCAAACCGCTTTCTGGGGCGGTTACAGCGGCTATTTCCGCGACATAGACGGGTATTATTGGGAAGCTGCTTACTGGGAAGGCTGGCAGTTTGATAAGAACGATATGCTCGTGATCGAATAAATCCCAAAGCATGGTTAATAATCACGTTTCAGCGCATCAAACGAACGTGTTGGAGCGAATGCGCTGCCAAAGGCGAACTGGTAAACACCCGCTATAAAAGATATTTGTGCAGTTTCCCGCGCATATTAGGATGGGATGAAAACGGCTCTGGAGGTTTTCTGAGCCGTCACTCTATTTTTGCGGGGGAAGTCCGGGTTGAAACTGAAAAGCTTGCTGCACAAAACGCTGCATTTTTTTAAGAGGCTGTATATTCGCATCCGGGACGACGACGTGCCGGCGCTGGGTGCGGAATTCGCGTACCATCTGCTGCTGTCGCTGTTCCCGTTTTTGCTGTTTGTGGCGGTGATCGCATCCTATACCCCGCTTTCGCAGCAGGCCACATTCGGCGATCTTTCCGCCATTGTACCCACAGACGCGCTGCAGGTGGTGCAGAAAACGCTTTCCGAAATTGCCGACGGCAACCGAACCAATATCCTTTCCGTCAGCATGCTCGTCACAATATGGCTCGCATCCAACGGATTCGCTGCGGTGGCGCGGGGGCTGAACAAGGCTTTGGATATTGAAGAAACGAGGGGATTTATTAAGGTACGGGCGCTATCGCTGCTGTTTGTGCCGCTCATTGCGCTGGGCATACTGCTCGAAACGGTGGCGGTGGTGTTCGGAAATGTGTTGATCTGCAAAATATCCAAGGCGCTATGCTGGTCCGCCGCGGGCGTAACGTTGGTGCACACGCTGCGGTTTTTGCTGCCGCTTGTATTGCTGATCGTCATATTTTCGCTGCTGTACGCCATTATCCCTAACCGGCGGCTCCGTATAAAACAGGTGCTCCCCGGCGCACTTTTCGCGAGCGCCGTATGGGCGCTTTCCTCATTGGCGTTTTCGTTCTATGTGGACCGCTTCGCAAACTATGCGCGGCTGTATGGCAGCCTGGGCGGGGTGGTGATACTGCTCATATGGCTGTATCTGACCAGTGTGGTGCTTCTTGTAGGTTCCGAGCTCAACGCCGTATTGTTTTTTGATAAAGACAGACAAAAAAAAGAGCCTTCCGAGCCGTCGCCGGAAAGCGGATGACTTGAGTTTTCATAGAATATGCGGACAGCCCGCGTTGCAAACAAGTGCAACGCGGGCTGCGCCTTATGCGCGGTATCGCCATACTTCCATACGCAAAGCCGTGGCAGCCTTCACGGCATAGGAGATAGGGCGTATGGGGTGGTTTTCGCGCTGTTGAGAACTTTATTTGACTTACAAATATTTGCCGTCAGGCTTGGATCACAGACACTTGCACTTCCACGCCTTTGTTACACAATTAACATATTCAACTGTATTATACTGCATATCGCATGTAAATAGGGATGCAGTCTGCACACATCAGGTGTTATTTAGCATGGTATCTGAAATACATCGTTATCCGTGTGCAAAGCTCACATTATATTGATAAAGCTATTCGTTGATTCGCTTAATATTTTTTTGAGTTTTTGGCCATCTATTTACAGTTCAATAAGCACTCCGGTAAAATCAGCGTATAGGATGGTGAGAGCGTATGGACAATACCGATTTGGCAATTCTTGAAGCGCTCAAGCGCAACGCGCGAGCGTCCGCTTCGCAGATAGGCGAGGCTGTCAGCCTTTCCGTGCCCGCGGCTGCCGCGCGCATCCGCAAGCTGGAAGAAAACGGTGTGATACTGCAATACACAGTGCGGCTCAATCGCAGCAAAACGGGACGCGGGCTTACCGCATTCGTGTTCGTATCTGTGCGCAGCGATTGCATCGACACATTCCGTGAGACGACGGTGCTATTCCCGCAGGTGCTCGAATGCCACCACATCGCGGGAGAGTACGATTACCTGCTCAAAGTGGCCGCTACGGATACTTCCGCGCTTGAAAGCTTTTTGCGCACGCTTAAAAAGCAGGATGGCATACTGCGCTCGAACACCGTGATCACATTGACGACTCTGAAGGAAGAATTATGATGAAAAATTCCATGCTGTTGAAGGGGCTGCAGTTTGGCATGCTGCTGCAGCTTGCGATTGGGCCATTATGCCTGCTTGTGTTTGAAACGGCTGCTGTAAAGGGCGCGTTTGCGGCGCTGCCCGCCGTTGCCGCCATCGCCTTAGTGGACGCGCTGTATATCGCACTTTCCTGTTTTGGAGTGGCTGCGATCTTGCAAAAAGAAAGTGTGCGCACCGCGGTGAAATGGGTTGGCTGCGTCACACTCGCGCTGTTCGGGCTGGATTCTATTCTGGGTGCGCTGCGCCTTAGTCTGCTGCCGCAGATATCGCTGTTCGCGCAATCGGAGGGCAACGGCGTGTTTTTGAAAGCGCTGCTGCTGACGGCCTCGAATCCGCTGACCATACTGTTCTGGGGCGGTGTGCTTTCCGCGCAGACGGCGGCACATGGCTATACGCGGGCGCAGCTCGTGCCGTTTTCGGCCGGATGTGTGGGTTCTACGCTGCTGTTTTTGACGGCAGTAGCGTTTATCGGCGGACTTGCGGGCGGATTTTTGCCGGAGCTGGTCATTCGCATGCTCAACGCAATCGTCGGCGCGGCGCTCATTTATTTCGGCATACGGTTGGTGGTGAAGAAGGAAAAGGAACGTTGAAGGCTCCGCCCTCAAACTCCCGCTTAGGGCCGTAACGGCCCTAAGAACCCATTTATGAAAACGCCCTATAATAGGGTGTTTTCTGGACAGGGATTCCCAAGGGACATGTCCCTTGGGTGGGGTGCAGGGGTGAAGCCCCTGCAAAAAGCCTCACGCCAGAAGCAGCGCAAATACCGGTATCGTCAGCATAGATAGCAGCGTCGATGTGAATACGAGCGACGCGCCGTATTCGGCGTCGCAGCCGTATTTCTTGGGCAGTATGGCCGTGGTGCTGCCCGCGGGCATGGCGGTGAGCAGCACGGTAACGCCGGTGAGCACTTTATCAACATGTGCTGCCAGCATGCACGCATATACGAGCACGGGGAACACGACCAGGCGAAGCAGGCAGAAGAACAGCACATCCAGATGCAGCACTTTTTTATAATCCGTATCGGCGAGTATGGCCCCTACCGCCAGCATGGATACGGGCGTGGTACAGCGGCTGACGGCAATCACCGTTTGGCCTAAGAAGCCGGGGAAGGTAAGTTTCAGCAGCATCATGACAAAACCCAGTTCGCAGGCGATGACGCAGGGATGCAGCATGATCTTTTTGAACGCGTCCCGTTTGTTGACGGAAGTAAACAGCGCCAGCCCCGCCGACCACATGGTGAACCGGATGGGGATCTGGAAAAACGCCGTGTAGAGGATACCGAGATTTGCGTAGGCGCGCTCCACCACCGGCAGGCCGATGAAGCTGGAGTTGGAGACGATCATGCCGTAGCTCGCCACATTGGCTTTTTCTATGGGGCTTTTTTTGAACAGCAGTTTGCTCGCATAAATGGCGGTCATCTGAATAACAAACGAGAACAGGATGGCCAGCAGGCAGTTACGCATGAGGTCGTTGGATACTTCGACACCGCTGGTGAAGCCTGTGAGTATGTTGCAGGGCAGTATGACGTTGATGAGAAGATCCGAAAGCGACTGTACAGCGGAGTCGTTGATGATGCCGCGTTTCTTACAGAAAAAGCCGATCAGCATGAGCGCGAACATTTCCAGCTGCAGCTGTGCCATGGAGATAAACATGCGCCGCCTCGTTTCGTGAGTATGCTATATCCAGTCAATACTTTAGACAGTGTAACACGAAGCTAGCAGCTTGTAAAACCAACAGGATGCATATGTATCGCCGCCTAAGGCGGCGACGAGAATCTATTTTATTTAATTGCGGGAGGGCTTCGCCCCCGCTCCCCCTCTTGGGATGTACCCGTTATGCCAATTGGCAAAACTTAAGCTCTTACGGATATCCCTTTTGTGTGATTATGTTGGGGAAATGTCAGTGTTCCCAAGATAAAAAAATCAATTGTCGGCGGCAGCGACGGCCCGCAGGCCTAGCGTACGAGGCGTCTCCCGCCGAGGGCGATGAGCCGATACCTTTTTTATTCTCCCGTCATATCCCTGCGGGAAAAGCGGAATAAGCCGAGAGAAAGCAGTAATACCGCAAGCAGCAGCATAACGATGAGCGGCAGCGGCAGAACACCAACACCGGGGTATACCCACGCGAACGGCGAAATCATGAACACAGTATTATTGATGAACCGCATTTCCCACAGGAATTCGATCAACAGAAATAGACCGAATACGCCATAGCTGATTGCTGCCGCCCGGCGGGGAGCAAACCCGCACGCGAGCACGGAAACGGAAGCGACAAGCCACACGGCCGGAAGCCGCGATAGTACGGCGAGGTCGCCCATGCAAAGTCCAAACAGCAGCAGCGCCACTGCGCTGCCCGCATACGCGATGATCAGATGCGAAAGCGCAAACCGCAGCCGGGAGACCGGTCCGCTGAGTATCAACTCCGCACGGAACGCCGTCTCCTCTTCGCGGATGCGCAGTACGGACAGCATGCAATAGGCAGTCAGTACCTGCGAGAGTATATACGCGAGTATCGCAAGGAATGCGTTGCCCGCGCCGCCCAAGCGGGCAGAAAGCTCCGGCAAAAACGCCGTATCGTTGAGCATACGCTGTATGGCGGGCGTGAGGGACGCGAGTATGAGCCCCATAACGGCATATGCCGCCGCCCACAGCAGCAATGTACCGCGTTGCAGCCGCCACGCCAGTGCAAAGGCGCTTTTAAAGTTGCGCGGCGCGTTCACCCGGGCGCGACGTTCTTTGAGATAACCGCCATGCATATCCCGCCCGGCATACAGGCGGTACGCAGCGAACGTCAGCAGCGCGGCGCATGCAATCCCGAACAACAGAACAATGGGGAGTTCTCCGGCGAACGGCTTTGCTAGCGCACACCAGCCGAACGGTGTCCACAGCAGCAGCTCGGCGCTTTTTACTGAGTTAGCAATCATCTGCAAAAACAGGAAGAGCGCGAGTACGCCATACGCCACGCCCCTTGCCGCCCTAGCACCCGGTGCAAGCTGGGCTGTAATGGCGGCCACGCCGCAAAACGCGCAACAGCACAGCGCAACAGCAAGCCCGGCCGTGACGGAGCCAATGAGCGGGAACCCTGCAAAAACAAAACCGCACGCCATGAAAATCCCGCCCAGTAAATTTGCCGCAAACGCGGCAAGCAACGCGGCGGAAATGGGCGCTTTGCTTCCGATCGCACCTGCACGAAGCAGTTCCGTTCGGCCCAGTTCTTCCTCCCGCCTCGTCAGTGCGGTCACAAGAGATATGCTCAATATGCCGGATATGATGGCAGTGGACGTGCGGATGCGCCACACGGTAACGCCCGCTACAGTATTCGCGTCGATATCTCCGAGCAGCGCGTTGCCCTGATTTTCTTTGATATAGACCGCGAGCTGCTCCGGCGTTTGCAGCAAGGCGGCATTGGAAGCCGCCGCCGCGTACGAAAACAGCAGCGGCAGCAATATTAAAAGCAGAACCATCGCCCGCTTGCTGCGCAAATACAGCCGAAACAGCCGCGCTGTTCCGGAAAACGTGCTTTTCTTCATGTCGAGTCACCGTCCTTGCGGTAATAGTGCAGGAACAGATCCTCCAGCGACGGCGGCGCGCAGTGCAGGGATATGGTATCGTACTGCGACAGTGTCTGCAGCGCGGCGTTTAAATGTGCGGAATCCACGCTGAAGCTGACCTTGTTTCCATCCAACGCAAGGCCATGCGCACCTTCTATGCGGATATCCTCCACGTTTCGTGCGCACTGCGCGCGTACCACAAGGTTGGAAAGCTGCTGCAGTTCGTTCAGCCTGCCGGATTCCACAATGCGCCCTTCCCGTATGATGGTGATTTTATCGCAAAGCTGCTGCACTTCATCGAGTATGTGGCTCGAAAGAAACACGGTGCCTCCGTTTGCGGCGATTTCGCGCACGCAGGCCTGAAATTCCGCCTCCATGAGCGGGTCAAGGCCGGAAGTCGGCTCGTCGAGAAGGTAAAGCTCCACTTCGGATGCAAGTGCAGCAATGAGCGCGATTTTCTGCCGATTGCCCTTAGAATAGCTGCGGCATTTCTTGGAAGGGTCGAACTGAAATCGCTCGACGAGCCGTTCTCTGCGCTTCGGGTCGGCTTTTCCGCGCATACGGCACAGAAGGTCTATGACTTCGCCGCCGCTCAGATTGGGCCACGGGTTTACCTCGCTGGGTACATAGGCAAGGCGGCGGTGCAGCGCCACGCAATCGCGATACGGGTCGCCACCCAAAAGGAGTACGCGCCCACCATCCTTCTGCAGCAGTCCCAGCAGTATGCGGATGGTGGTGGATTTGCCTGCGCCGTTCATGCCGATAAAACCGTGCACCTCACCCTGCGATACGGTGATATCGATGCCGTTGAGCGCCCTTGTTGCACCATAGGATTTTGTAAGACCCTCTATTTCAATGGCATGCACTGTAATCACCCCTTACCTGTAAAACGTCTTTTTAAACAGACCGAGCAGCGCGTCGAATTCACCCATATACCGGTCGTACTGCGCGCGATACTCTTCCATGGACTGTGCGGGGTTGTAGACCTGCTGTGCGTAGCCTTCCGCCGCGTAAAGTATGGCGTTGATGGCCTGCGCCGCATCGATATCCGGCCGGAACAGAGAAACGTCCACATCCCGATACAGCCGGGGAAGAAGCTCTTCCGTCAGCCGCCGTTTATGTTCCGCGATGCCGGGCGTAATCTCCATGTCGGAAAACGCGGTGGCACGGTTGACAAACTCGAATATCACTGGATGTTTGCGCATGAGTTCCAACTTGAGTATCGCAACCCGCCGCAGCCGGATGAGAATATCCCGTTCCGTCTGGTCGATGAGCGCAAATACCTCCTGCGCCACCGTCTGCAGGGCGTATTCGTAGGCGTAAAGGAACAGTTCCTTTTTGGAGCCGAAATAATGAAACAGCAGTCCCTTGGATACACCCGCGCTTTTGACGATAGCGTCAGTGGACGCCTTTTCGTACCCATTCATAAATTCGGCCATCGCGGCGTTGAGTATGCGCAGCCGCTTTGAGTCTTCCGTCAGTGCGGCAAAATCCTTTCCGTTTGCCATACGTCCTCCAAATGCGAATATCCCCATTGCTTTGACCAAATTGGTCAATGCTATGCTAGCACAATTGACCGGTTTAGTCAATCGTATGACCGCAATATCATACAATACACATTCCCTACAAGGTGCTATGCTCTCCCATATTGAAATAAAAAACAGCTGTGAGGCGTTCAAGGAGAAAACACATGACGAGTACGGAAAAGAAATGCGTAATGGTGATTGACGAGGAACTGCCCGTTGGCGTAATCGCCAATACATCGGCCATACTCGGCGTAACGCTGGGCAAATATGTCCCCGAACAGGTGGGGGAAACGGTGGTGGATGCATCGGAAAAAGCGCATCTTGGCATTATCACCATCCCCGTATCCATGCTTCGGGGGAACAAAGAGATATTGAAGGATCTGCGCGAGCGGCTCTACTCTGAGGAATTCAAAGAATTGGTGGTCGTGGATTTTTCCGACGTGGCCCAAAGCTGCAATATTTACAGCGAATATATGGAAAAAGCCGCCGCCGTACCGGAGCGGGCGCATACTTACCTTGGCATTGCTATATACGGCAGCAAAAAGTTCGTAAACCGTCTGACCGGCGCTATGCCGCTGCTCAGATAATAATATGTCTGCCTGTGAAAATTGACGCTTGACCCGCCCCCCTGGGGCGGGTTTATGCTTTTTTTGAGGTGAAAGTTATGCTGATATCCGATGTGTGCCGCCAAACAGGGCTGACAAGAAAGGCCGTGGAATATTACATCGAGCAAGGTCTGCTGCGCCCGTCCGCGCAGGAAAACGGCTATCGTTCATTCAGCGAGGCAGATGTGGAGCGCTTAAAACGGATAGCCGTACTGCGCACTCTGGATGTCAGTGCCGCGCAGATACGCGAAATACTTTTCGACGATACTCGCAATTCCCTATGCCTCGCCGCACACGCGGCGGAACTTTCAGCAGAAGACGCAAAGCACAGGCAAGCCCTGCTCGAACGGCTTTCGCAGGGCGCAACGTATGCGGAAATCGCGGATGAGTTGCAGACGCTTGTGTGCAGGCAGACCATACTGCAGAAGCTGTTGCTGGCGTTCCCCGGCTATTACGGGCGGGCAGTCAGTCTGCATTTCACGGCATTTTTAAACGAACCAATTGAGACGAAAGAACAGCGCGATGCATATGACACCATCGTGGAATATCTGGACAGCACGCAAAGCTTTGCGCTGTCCGAAGACCTTGCCGCATATCTTGAGGAAGCCACGCGCGGCATAGGATCGCAGGCGATATCGGGTATGACGACGGCATTGCAGCAAGCAGTGAACGATACCGACGCGTATATCGTTGAACACCGCGAGTCGCTCGAACAGTACATCGCATACAGGCAATCGGAAGAATACCGAAATTCCCCGGCCTACAGGCTGCAGGAACAATTGCGTACGGCATTGCAATCCGGCGGGTATAACGACGTATTTCTACCCGCCATGGAGCGGCTGAGCAACAGCTATCGCGCATACCGCAAGGCACTGCATATTGCAAACGAAACGCTGCTTGCCCGTTACCCACAGATTGAGGAATGGTATTAATAATACTTCTCAGTATGATGCACTGCCCATTTGAAACTGTTTGATTTTTCCAGTATACTTTGGACAGATGAGTCTGAAATGCGGGAGGAAACTGCCATGGGCGACTACAAAGCATTACTCAAAGCCGACCCGACGGATTGGCTGCTGGAAGAAGAGAACCCTTCCGTACGCTATTTTGCACTGCGGGATTTGCTTGGCAAGGCGGAAGACGACGCGGACGTCATCGCCGCACGGCAGGTGATTATGCAGAAAGGGCTTGTACGGGATATACTCGATATGCAGCGCGAACAGTCGTATGTGCAGGCATATCCGCGCTTTTACACCGCCAAATACGATGGTTTGGTCTGGTCGCTCATTACGCTTGCGGAGCTTGGCGCAACACTGGACGAGCAGATACGCAGTCAGTGCGAATACCTCCTTGAGCACGCGCAGGAACGTACGGATGGCGGCTTTTCGCAGCACGCCTCCGCAAGGAATGGCGGGGGGCTTGTTTCAGAAGTTATTCCGTGTTTAACAGGCAACATGATATGGTGCCTGCTGCAGTTCGGATATGCCGACGACCCGCGCGTGATAAAGGGACTACACTGGCTCACGACATTTATGCGCTTTAACGACGGCACGGAAGACGACCCGCAGGTAGCACCGTACGCGCACTATAACATGTGCTGGGGCAGACACACCTGCCATATGGGTGTCGTAAAAGCGCTCAAAGCGCTTAGTGCCGTGCCGGTGGAGAAACGCACACCAGAAATCAACGATACCATCCGCAAGGCATCCGAATTCATGCTTATGCATCATATTTACAAGCGAAGCCACAACCTGAACCGGGCATCCAAGCCCGGCTGGCTGAAATTCGGCTTCCCTCTGATGTATCAGACGGATGCGCTGGAGATATTGGATATACTGCTCGCGCTGTCCATACGCGACGATCGCATGGAGGAAGCATTGCAAGTCGTCATCAACAAGCAGGACGATATGGGCCGGTGGAAGCTAGAAAACACGTATTGCAGCGACAGGTTGCTCATTCCCTTCGGGAAAGCGGGCGAACATAGCAAATGGATTACGCTTCGCGCTATGCGCGTGCTAAAGCGGGCATGCGGTAAATAGAGTCAGGTTCCTTTCACAAACAGAAAATGCATAAACGCGCTTTCGGGCGTATATGGTCCGCGCGCGTAATCTCCGTACATTTCTTTGAGAACAAAACCGGCGCTTGAAGAAGCGTCGAGTATTTCTTCTTTGGTAACGACGCTGAATTTGATGGGCAGCGTGCGTTTTTCCTGCTTTTCGCCACGGCCATCGTATACTTCGTATACCTGTTCGCCCCGTATGAGTCCTTCCTCCGGAATATAGATGTTTTGTGCCATCACTTGCAGTGTATGCCCATCCGGCATAACAAACCCGCCAAGCGGGCGCTCCGCGCCGTCGGCCAGGCTTATGCGGTACGCGGGATTATACAGGCTCACAAAAAACATACCGCCGGGCAGCAGATGCTCGAAAACACGCTTCATTGCCTGCTGGCGCTTTGTTTGATCCGCGATTTCGGCGATGGAGTGGAAGGGGATGAACGCGAGATCGAATTGCCGATCCAAATTAAGCTCGCAGATATCCTGACAGACGAGCTCCGCTTTTTCCTGACCAGTCAGCTTGCTGCGGAACACATCCAGCATACGTGCGGAATAATCGACGCAGGTCAGCCGATGCCCCGCGAGTAATAGCGGGAGCGAAACACGGCCCGTGCCGCACATGAGCTCGAGTATGTCGGTATGCCCTTCGCAAAGGGACAAATAGAAGCCGATGTCCGCATCCGTTTGCACGTACGAGTCATAGAGGTCCGCAACGAGATCGAAATCGATAGACTTTTCCATGGTTATTCCCTCATTCGGTGCATACCGATAAGCTTGCTTTTTTATTCTAAGGTATCGGCTCATTCGCCCTCGGCGGGAGACGCCTCGTGCACTAGGCCTGCGGGCCGTCGCTGACTGCCGACGATGATTTTTTGATTATGGGGGAACTACGTTCCCCCATCCCCTTCCTGATGGAGGTTGCGAACTGCAATATATCGCACAAGCTTCTGAAGCACGGGGCAAAGATTCTCATAGGCTAAAACTAAGCCGACAATGATATTTTGCCTTGGGGTTTCGGTAGGGCGTCAGGCTTTGAGGGCTACGGCGATTTCGGCGGCCAGCTGTTCGGCCTGCGCTTGGCCAAGGCGGAACGCACTGGTTTCTTTTGCTGTGGGTTGGGGATCCTTGGGCAAGAACTCGACGATATACCTCGTCACCAGCACGTAAGGATCGGACCCCGCCTCTTTTTTGAGCGCCGCAGGAAAGCCCGGGTTGGGATTGAGTCCGCCGCCGCTGAGCGTTACAAACGCGTAGGGCTGCGGATGCGCCTTCAACTGCTTCAGATAGGGGCGCAGGGGGGACGCCGCTCCGCCGCACCAGATGGGCCCCATCAGCACGACCCTGTCGTACTTTGCAAGCACGGATACATCCGGCTGTACCTTCGGGGTGCGTTTGAACATCATATCAAAAGCAATAGAACCCATACTGACGGGCTTTTGGGGTTTCACCGCGATATGCTCCGCATCGATGGCTTTGGCGAGGGCAGCCGCCAGCGTATTGTTGTTGCCGGTATAGGAATATGAAACGACTGCTGTACGCATGAAAATATCCTCCTTAATTACATTTCGCATTAAAACGGGAACAGGACCGATTTGCGGTATTCCGTGTACGCACTGCCGTAGCGCTTCTCCAAATAGGAGTATTCTTCCTTCACGAACCGTTTGACGACGATGATGGATACGGGGATTGCCGTCAGCACCAGCCATGAATTGAACAGCAGCGTAACGCCGGGCAGCGTGATCCACAGCATAAAAAAGTACATGGGGTTGAGGAACAGTCTGTAAAGCCCGGTCGTAGCCAGCGTATCCCGCTTGTGCGCGGCAAGCATCTGAAACGCTGCGATGAGATTGCATGTGAACCCCACGATGATGAACGCGAGTCCAATTGTCAGCAGCGTATTGTAGCCGTTCTGTGTAATCGTGAATACAGGCTTCGTCAGCCAGCTTACGAGAGCCGTCAGCGCCAGATACGCGCCCACCACCGCGCCCGCCTTATGCCCAATGCCCATGACCGACATTTTCTTTTCCATACCCTTCACCCTCCTATTTTCCTTGCTGCGCCTTTATAAGCGTGCTTTCCAGTGCCTTGAGTGCGTTTTGCTCGTAATCGTCGCGCCGCTGATGGCGTCCACCTGCAACGTCTTTTGTTCCATGACCCGGGCGAACAAATCGCCGATAGTTTCGCCGCCACGGATATCCGTACTCTGCTTTTCGTTGGCAAGCGTGCCCATCACCACGCGGATATCCGCGATTTCGCCGCCGGATATCGTGACCATGACGCCCGTATCCCGCAGATTATCCTTTTTGCCGCGGTATTCGCCAGTATACGTGCCGTCCCGAAGGCGCGAAAAATCCACGTCATTAACAACAATGTCCATAGCTTCCCTACGGCCGGGTTCAAACGCCAGCACCGTGCCCGCCATGCCCAACACAAGCAGGCCGACGATGCACAACAGAACGATCCACCCGACACGTTTTCTCTTTTTGCCTGTGACTGTTTTCATAAGACCTCCCCCATAGCCGGTATGCGCCTGCATTTGCGTTTACTTTTCCCCGCCCATATCGGTCAGGCCTTTCAGCACAAAATCCGTCAGGTAATCCTGCAGCGCGGGGAAATACTGCAGGCCGATTTCTTCTTTGTGATAGCCGATGCGGATGATCGCGCCAAACAGGGCCATGATCATGTCGCTCTCAATATCCGCGCGCATTTTGCCCTGCTGCTGCCACTGCCGCACCAGCTTTAAAAAATCGCGGTACAGGAAATCCAGGTTTTGCAGCGCATCCTCTTCGCGGTACAGCCGCTCGATTTTGCCGGACACTTCGGGATTGTACCACTGGCGAAGTATGGGGTTCGCCAGCATGCCTTCCATATTGAGCGCAAGCAGCCGCTTGATGAGCAGGACGGGGTCTTCGTTCATATCCAGCTTGCCGAGTATGCGCTGCATCATCTGCTCTGTCTCGCGCTCCATGATTTCGACAAACAGCTTATCCTTGGAGGCGTAGTAATTGTAAAACGTGCCGACGCTGTAGCCCGCTTTTTTGGTGATATCCGCTACATTGGTATCCTTGAAGCCTTTTGATGCGAACAGTTCCCGCGCGCATTCATACAGCGCTGCCTTTTTATCTTCCATTAGCTAACCTCGCAATATCCGTCCTTACATTGTATACTGAATGAATATTATTTTGTTCATTCAGAATTTACCACTGACTCTTTCATGAGTCAACAGGTTTTTCCCGCATTTTAGAAATATTTTTGAATTCGGATGAATAAGGCATTGACTCGTCGTCGAACATATGTTACTAATAACATATGATATTAAAAAGGCAGGTTTAAAACCATGACAATAGAGCATGCCATACTGGGCATATTGAGCATCCGGCCCATGACGGGGTACGACCTGAAGAAGGTTATGCAGGACTCCACGTATCTGCACTGGTCCGGCAACAACAACCAGATCTACAAGGCGCTGCTTGGGTTGCAGGAGGATGGATATGTGTACAGCGAAGTGCAGCATCAGGAAAGCGCGCCAACCAAAAAGCAGTATACCATTACGCAGCGGGGTCTTAACACTTTGACTCAATGGTCCATGCTGGAACCCGAAGCGCCGGAATGCAAAAAGTCGTTTCTTGCGCAGCTTGCCTTTTCGGGTACGCTCGGCAACGAAGAACTGCTCACGCTGATTACAGGTTATGAAAACACGATGTGGGCACAGCTGCAGATGTGTAAGGAACGCGCGCGGCGCGGCGGCGGTTTAACGCCGCGCTCAAAACGCGAAGCGCTGCTGTGGGAAATGATAGACAACAACATTGAAACCGGCTTAACCGCCGAACTGGATTGGATACGCTCGCTCAAGGAACGGCTTAGTGAGGCGGGCATGGGAAAGGAAGGAACGCACATGCAATACGAAGTGCATACACAGGATCAAACAAAGTTTATAGAGGTGCGCGCGCACGCAAGCGGCCTACGCACCACGCAGGACGCCATGGATCTTATTTCGCTTTGCGCAGAACACGACTGCGGGCTGATGCTGCTGCATGAGGATGCGCTCAGCACGGATTTTTTTCAGCTTAAGACAGGCGTGGCCGGGGAGATACTGCAAAAACTCGTCAATTACCGCATACGCGCGGCATTCGTATTAAAGGATATTTCGAAGCTTTCCGTACGGTTCAAGGAAATGATGCTCGAAGCCAACAAAAGCAATCAGTACCGGTTCTTTGATAATCGAGCGGATGCGGAGCTATGGTTGATGAAAGGAGTGTAACACATGCAGGGGAATTCCGTATTCAAAACGCCCGAAGGCAAGAATGCCATACTTGCCGTTTACAACTCGCTGCTTAAGCGTTGGCCCGTGCCGTATGAAGTGATCATTTGCCCCACGCGGCATGGGGATATTCACGTCATCGCCTGCGGCGACAAGAACAATCCTCCGCTCGTGCTGCTGCACGGGGCCGCGTTCAATTCCGCCATGTGGCTGGGGGATGCTGCAGAATACGCCAAGCATTTTCGGGTATACGCAGTAGATCTGCCCGGCGAAGCTGGCAAAAGCACGGAGTTTCGGCCGGATCTGCTCACATCCGCGTACGCCGAGTGGGTGACGGATACGCTCGACGCGCTGCATGTGGAAAAGGCATGTTTTGCGGGCATATCGCTGGGCGGGTGGACGACATTGAAATTCGCGACTGCGCACCCGGAAAGAACGGACAGGATTGTCCTCCTTTGCCCCGCGGGCATCGGCAGGCAGAAAGTATCTTTTCTGTTTCGCGCCATGCCCAATATGCTGATGGGGAAACGCGGAGAGGAAAACAATGTGCGGATGGTAATGGGCACGAAAAACGTGCTGCGAGAGGCAATGGAATACAGCATGCTTATCAACCGCAACCACATGCCCTATATGGGCACCGTCCCCCTGCTGACCGACGAAGAGCTCAAGAAGCTGAAAGGTCCGTTGCTCGTGATCGCGGGGGAAAAGGATGTTATGCTGCATTCCAAAGAAACAGTCGCGCGCGTAAAACGCGTATTGCCGCACGCGCAGACGGTACTGCTGCCCGGCGCAGGGCACGGGCTGATCGACCAGAAAGAGCGGATACTTGAGTTTTTACTGAACGGCACAGTATAAGCATTGGCAACAAGTACGCCCCCTGCAAAAGCAGGGGGCGTACTTGACTAAAATGGGTACGTCAAGGGCTCCGCCCTCAAACTCCCGCTTAGGGCCGTAACGGCCCTAAGAACCCCTTTTCCTTAACGCCCTATAGAGCGTTTAAGAGGATAGGGATACCCAAGGGACATGTCCCTTGGGTAGGGGTTCGGGGGCAAAGCCCCCGACAAGTATTACGACTCTTCCAATTCTACTAACTACGCAAATATGTCTCCACAGTCATCACCTGCGCAAACGAGCCGTCGATGGCGGCCATGAACGCGGCGTGCACGGTTGGGGCGGGGATATGCGTGCCTTCCCACACGAGTTCTCTTGTGGCGCAGGCATCCGCAAGCAAAGTCACCTCATACCCGAGCCGCTTGGCGGAGCGCACCGTGGTATCGATGCACATATGCGACATCATGCCGCAAACGACGAGCTTTTTGACGCCCTTTTCCTGCAGCATGCTTTCAAGCGGCGTGTTGAGGAAGCTATCCGGCGCGTGCTTGACCACAACAGGTTCATTGGGCTGCGGCAACACATCCGCCCGGATATCTGCGCCTGCGGTATCCGGCAAAAAGAATGCCGCACCGGGTTTCAAGCTGATGTGCTGCACGTGGAACACCGGCATGCCGTTTTCGCGGAAGCGCGTCAGCACGCGCGCCGCCTGTTTTGCCGCCTCTTCCGATTCATGCAGTTCATACCGCCCGCCCGTAAAATAATCATTTTGTATGTCTACCAGTATCAGCGCCGTATCCATTCGTGTTCCTCCCCGTTTTGCATTCATATACTACTATTTTTATACCAGATCGCTATGATTGTACAGACCATAGATCGTGCCTGTGATATAATACCTTCGATATATTGCATTTCATAAAATGGAGTGAACGACGGATGCGAAAATGGTATATCGACAACCTCCGCTTTCTTGCCGTATTGCTGCTGTTCCCCTACCACACATGCATGATTTACAACAATTTCGAAAGCTTTTATATCCACGGTGAACAAATCGGCGCATGCAGCCGGTTCATCATGGCGGCGTGGCCCTGGATTATGCCGTTGCTGTTCACTGTGGCGGGTACAAGCGCGGCATATGCGCTTAAGAAACGCACAGCGCGGGAGTATGTGCAGGAACGCGTGCACAAACTGCTGCTGCCGCTTTTGTTCGGCATGCTGCTCATCGTACCCATACAGAGTTATCTGGCGGAAATATTCCATACCGGTTCCGGCAATTACCTGCATTACTTCACACAGGTCACAGACCTGTCCGGCTACGCGGGCGGGTTTACGCCGGGACATCTGTGGTTTTTGCTGTATCTGTTCGTGATCTCTCTGCTGGCGCTGCCCCTGCTGCTGTGGCATAAAAAAAGCGGCGCAAAACCTCTATTCGAGAAAATCACACTGCCGGGAGTACTGGGGTTGTTCGTGCTGCCTCTTATTATGCAGGCGGTGCTGGATATCAGCGGCAAAAGCGTGGGCGAGTATTTCACGTTCTTTCTGCTGGGGTACTTCCTGCTATCGCAGGATCGCGTGCTCGAACAGGTCGACCGCGCCCGCACCGGGTTGATCATCGCATTTGCTTCGGGGTATTTGGTTTCGTTTGCATTTGGCATGGAGATTTACGCCGGCATCCCCCTGCTCGGCGACGTATTCTCTGAAATCTACGCATGGGTCGGCATACTCGCCCTGTTGAGCATCGCTCGGCGGTATTGGAATGTGCAGAACAAGTTTACAGCGTACATGGCGAAATCCTCATTCGGTGTGTATCTGTTCCACCAGAGCTGGATTATAATCGTGGCATTTTTCGTGTTCCAGTTCACGCAGACCCCCGCACTGCAGATACCGCTTATACTGGTGCTGAGCGTGCCGCTGACGTTTTTGACATACGAACTCTGCAGGCGATTTAGCGTAACGCGGTTTTTGTTTGGACTGAAGCAGTAATCGATTTTTACCTGTTAGGAATATCATTATGGTGACTGTCAGATTCATCTGGCAGTCACCTGTTTCGTCTGTTATAATATGGATGCTTGGTGCGGGATGCATCAAAGAAAACCGTCTGAAAGGAGCATGTTGTATGGTAAGCCCGGATATTGCGGCCATTGTTCGCAAGCATTGGCGCGCGGAGGGCATTGGAAACTGAATAAGTCCCATCCCTCCGGAATGGACAATGAACGGCTGTTTTGGAGGAAGTAAACATGGAAAACAATTTAACACGATATGGAGTTACCGCCGGCATAACGCAGCAAGCTGCGCAGTTGGACGGATTGTATTTGACGCGCGTCATCCGGCAGCACCGGGATATCTACCGCGTCGCGGGTGAAGAAAACGAAATGACAGCGGTGCTTTCGGGCAAGCTGCTGCACGACATGCAGCTTTTAGGCGGCTATCCCGCCGTAGGCGACTGGGTCATGGCGGACCGTACCGATGACAGCGCAGGCTATGCGGTGATTCACCACGTGCTCAGCCGCAAAAGCGCTTTCACGCGCAAGGCGGCAGGCTCAGCGAACGCCATGCAGGTGGTCGCTGCCAACATCGATACGGTGTTTCTTTGCATGTCGCTCAACGAGGATTACAACCTAAGAAGGCTGGAACGATACCTGACCATCGCGTGGGACAGCGGTGCCTTGCCCGTAGTGGTGCTGACCAAATCGGATTTGTGCGAAGACCTGCAGGCACGGTTGGACGAAATCACCCAGATCGCGCCGGGTGCGGAGATCATCGCCTGCTCGGCTCTTGATGAAGAAAGCTGCCAAACCCTGCTTGCGCGTATCAAACCCGGTCAAACTGCCGCGTTTCTGGGTTCTTCGGGCGTGGGCAAATCCACGCTGATCAACCTGCTGTTGGGCAGGGAAGCACAAGTTACAAAAGAAATCGGAGAAGACGGCAAAGGCAGGCATACCACGACGCACCGCGAACTGTTTTTGCTGCCCAACGGCGGCATTGTCGTCGATACGCCGGGCATGCGCGAGCTGCACCTGTATACCGGCGATCTAGGCAAGTCGTTTGAGGATATCGAAGCGCTGGCGGCGGATTGCAAATTCCGGGATTGCACGCACAAGGGCGAACCCGGCTGCAATGTGAAAAGGGCAATCGAAGAAGGCCGGCTGGACGCAGACAGGCTCGAAAGCTATCACAAGCTACAGCTGGAGCTTGTATACGAAGGGCTCGACTCCCGACAGCTAGAAAAGGAAAAGATCAACAGGATGTTCAGCGGCATGAACGCGTATAAACAGGCGCGGCGAGATGTGAAGAGCAAAAACGATTTCTAGCGCTTAATATGCAAGCTGCTGAAAACATAGTTCCAAGGAGCACTTTCGGGGGCATTGCCCCCGCGCCCCCATCCAAAATACAAAGGATCATCCGGGGCGGGAGACGCCCCAGATGCTAGGCCTGTGGGCCGTCGCCTTGGAAATCCCTATCTACGGAAACACCCTAGGATAGGGTGTTTCCGAAAATGGGTTCTTAGGGCCGTTACGGCCCTAAGCGGGAGTTTGAGGGCAGTGCCCTCAACACACTTTTTGAAAAGCAAATGCCCCTGAAAACAGAGTTTTCAGGGGCTCGTTTTATGCAAAGCGTTTTAGTCTATCGTTTCAAGCTTGAATATCACAGGCCGCAGGCCGTCGTTGCAGGCGTTGATGGAAATTTTGCGCTGCGGAATCCATGTTTCCCAAAAGCCGTCCGCCCCGGACGCAAGCGCGAACACATACTTTTCAAAGGGCGCCCACGCGCCGCCGCACAGGCCATCCGGCTTTTTGCCGCCGACGCTGATGAATTCCTGCCCGGCGTAATGGTACGGACAGGGACCAAGCCCCGGCGCGCCATATTCTTTAACGAGATCCTCGTAAAACTTCGCTTCCAGCACCGTGATTTTAACGTCTTTCATAGCCACTCTCCGAACATCAATTTACGGCACGCTGCGCGGCCTTGTACCCATCATAAGCAACTGCGCAGCATGCGTCAACATCCTATATATTTATGCAATGTACCTGGAGTCTTAATGCTCGCTCATCCAGCTGCCGATGGCGTTGTGCAGCATCTGCAGCGCGCGGACATTGCGCATGGAGTCATCCAAAGAAAGCAGCGGCTGCTCGCCTTGGAGTATGCAGCGGCCCATCTGCTCCATTTCCAGCGCATAGGTGTTGCGGACATCCAGTGACACGATGCAGTTCCCCTTCGCGTTGTTGAGCGTGATATCCAGCCTGCCCCACGTATTGGTCGTACGCGGGAAATGGATGTACCCCTGCGTGCCAAGCACGGATAATCCCCGGTGCGAAACCGTTTCAATGGAGCTTTTATAATTGCAGAGTATGCCGTCCCCCATATCGAACAGGGCGGTGACGGTAGCGTCCAGCCCGCTGTCCCAGAAATTCGCCATGGCTTTGACGGATACGGGCTCCCGCCGCGTTAACCTGCGGATGGTCAGCGTGTTGTAGCAGCCCACGTCGTATATGGAGCCGCCGCACAGTTCTGTTTTGGCGGTGTTGTTGCTTTCACGATTGGTCATAAAATAGCAGAACGCGCTGTCCACCATGCGCAGTTCGCCTATCTCGCCCGCGTCGATGAGATCGAGTATGGTTGCGTAAAGCGGGCTGTGCATGCAGGCAAACGCCTCCATGACGACGACATTATTCTCTTTTGCCGCAATACGGATACGCTCTACATCCGCCATGGTGCAGGCGATGGGCTTTTCGCACAGCACATGCTTTTTGGCGTTGGCCGCGCGGATAGTCCATTCCGTATGCAGGCTGTTGGGCACGGGGATGTACACCGCGTCGATATTCGGATCAGCAAGCAATTCGTCGTAATCGTAATACACTTTGGGGATGCTGCAGGCCGCCAGCACCCGTGCAAGACGGTCGCTCTTGCCCCGCGTCGCGAGGGCATAAAACTCGCCGTTGTTTACTTGCCCGATCGCGTCAACGAATCGGCGCTCCACGATATCCGCGCACCCCAAAACGCCCCAGCGCATGCGTTCCATATTTGATCCCCCCTGCTTCTCTATGCGGTTGTATGGTCAAATCGGTTGAAAATCAAGAATAGTTTGCTGATGAATTTATTTAGGCTGGTATTTGCTTAAGCTGCCCTCGGTGGCCTGAAACAGAGCATACATTTTTTCATTCATCATATCCCACATGCAGTAGGGCAGATGGTCGCGATGGCCGCGGTGCAGGATTACGCATTCGTAGCAGTTGCCGTGGTGCCTGCACGCTTCGGGGCAGGTGCAGTGATCCTCGCCATCCTCTTTGACGCGCCGCAGAAATTCCAGTTTGGTCGCAAGGCTTTCTTCCGCTTTCCCTTCGCGCGCAAGCCGAAGCTCCGCACAGCTGAGCTCGTTCCCGTCTATTTTCATTCTTGTCCCCTCCGCCAGCGAGATGTGTTGTATTTATGCTATATTGCACGGGCCCAAAATGCAAGGATTTGTTAATAAAAAAGGCCGCTATGCGGTGTTTTTCGCCCGCAGAACGGCCCAATTGACAGGTTACGAAAAAACCTCCGTTAATTCCCGCAAATACAGCATCGTAATACACCCTACAGTAAAGCGGCTTACAATGTCGAAATCTATCGATACACGCGAAAGCCCGCCGAAATAGGCGGTCGTGTCGCGCGCTGTTTATCCGTTTATGCGCGCTTCTTTTGCCTTGAAGCGGGCATTGATGATAAGCAACGCTATCATATATACGGCGGATACGGCTCCCATGCACAAAAACGCGGCGTTGGTGGTGACAACATCCAGCATGCGCCCGAACAGCAGCGCGCCAACCCCCATGCCTATGCCTTTGTTGGCGATGGACTTGAGGGACTGCGCCGTATAGGCGACATCCTGCGAGAAGCTTTGCCGGATGTATTCCGTATCGGAAGAATATACAAGCGCGAACGCGCCGCCGCCGATGAACTGCGAGGCGATCTGCAGATACCCCGGCAACCACTGTATGGTAAACAGCGCCGCCATGCGTACCGTCTGCATCACAAAGCCTATTGCCATGGCGTTGATCGGCCCGAATTTACGAAGAATGTACGGGGCAAGAAAGAAAAACGCCATCTCTCCGATCATGGCAGCGCCTATGAGCACGCTCGTAAAAGAAGCGTCCAGACCGTTCGCCACCACATGCAGCGATAAAAAGTAAATGGTGCCGCTGTCCGTAATGCCCCAGATGAGCAGCGTCAGAAAGGCGGGAGCAAACGCACGGTTTTTGCTAATGCTGTACATCGACACGGGCTTTGCTGCCGCGGGTTTTGGCGTATGTTCGCCCACCGGCAGCATGCGCACGACGACCATGGTGACAAGCAGCATGGAGCAGGCGGCAACGAACAGCATGGGCATACCGGTCAGCTTAAAGAGCACGCCTGCCGCCGCAACGCCCAGCATATATCCGCCGGAGCCGCCCAGCCGGAAATTGCCGTAGGTTTCGGGCTTCTCCTTGATCTGGCCCATCAGAAGCGTATCCGCGACATCGCTGATGGGGTTGGAAACAAAGCCGTAAATCATAATGGCGAGCGCGAACAGGAAAAATCCGTTGAGCGCGTACAGCGCGCCGAATACCGCCAATATGCCTGCGAGGAGTATGAGCAGTATGCGCCGCGGCGAACGGCTTTTATCCGCAAGCGGTCCTATGAAAAGCGCCGCGGGGATGGTGGCGAACGAAGCGACGGCGTTCAATATGCCGATCTGCGTGCCGCTTAAGCCGCGCTGCTGGTAGAACAAGCCGAGATAAGGGGACAAACAGCCTATGGCGAGCCAATACATGAAGTAATAAACAAAATAGAGCCAGTTTCGTTTGCGCATGAAGTCTCCTGATTTTTGGACAAGCAGTCGGCATTGTACAAAATTATTTCGCGGGAAATACCGCCCGCCTGCGTAACTGTAATCCCTTTTGTATGCCTGTGTCAAATCATTTTGCACAATTTACCGTATTGCGCCGCAGTACGGCATATTCCGCGCAACCGGTTATATTGCGTAGCTCTGATGGAAAGGGGTAAAATATTTGTAAGGGCTATTTTTCTTAAGGTATCGCCGCCTTCACCCTCGGCGGGAGACGCCTCGGGCACTAGGCCTGCGGGCCGTCGCGGCCGGCGACGAAAGACTATTTTATTTAATTGCGGGAGGGCTTCGCCCCCCGCGCCCCCTAAAAACGAATACGTGTCGTTTTGCAGCCGCAGCAGAAGGTTGCAAACTAATTGCTAATAAGTTCGAATGCGTCATTCAGATGAACGATGCATTAAGCTGGAAACAAGTATTTTTCGAAAGGATGCTGCCAAGTGATACAGGGCGCTTTCATACTGCCGCACCCGCCCATACTCCTTCCGGAGGTGGGGCAAGGAGAAGAGCGGCGCATACAGGCGACGGCGGACGCTTTCCGAGAAGTAGCCCGCCGCATCCAAGAGTTGAAACCCGATACGGTGATCATCGCTTCGCCGCACGCCATGCTATATGCGGATTATTTCCATATCAGCCCCGGAAGCGGAGCTAAGGGCGATATGCGCAAATTCCGTGCGCCGAGCGTTTCGGTGAAGGTGGAATACGACGAAGCGTTGGTGCGTGCGATATCGGACGCTGCGAAAGCGGAACATATACCGGCGGGCACGCTGGGTGAACGCGAACGTGAGCTCGACCACGGTACACTCATACCATTGCGGTTCCTTGATGAGGCGGGCGTGCGCTGCAAGGTGATCCGCATGGGACTTTCGGGGCTTTCCCCGCTCATCCATTATCGGTTGGGTCAATGCATATCACAGGTAGCGGATACGCTGGGCCGCAATATCGTATTCGTCGCGAGCGGTGATTTATCGCATAAGCTGACGCAGGAGGGCCCCTACGGCTTCGCTGCCGAAGGCCCGCAATTCGACGAGCAGATCACCCGCGCCATGGCGGAGGGGGATTTCTTAAAATTCCTGACGTTCGATCCGGATTTTGCGGAGGCCGCCGCCGAATGCGGCTTGCGAAGCTGCATGCTGCTCGCAGGCGTTCTGGATGGGCTGGCCGTAACATCCGAGCTGCTTTCCTATGAAGGCCCGTTCGGCGTTGGGTACGGCGTGGCTGCCTTTACCCCCACTGGCGCGGACGAAAACCGCCGCTTCGGCGATGTGTATGAGCGCCGGAGACTGGAAGATGCCGAGAGGCGGCGCGCTAACGAGGACGCGTTCGTGCGGCTTGCGCGCTATTCGTTGGAAACCTATATCACAACAGGCTCGCGCGCATCGTTGCCGGAGGGCTTGCCGGAAGAATTGTTAACCACGCGCGCGGGCGCGTTTGTATCGCTCAAAATCGATGGGCAGCTGCGCGGCTGCATCGGCACCACGGAGCCTACGGCGAAAAGCCTCGCGCTGGAGATACTGCGCAACGCCGTCAGCGCGGGGACGGAAGACCCGCGCTTTGACCCGGTGACGGAGGAAGAACTGCACACGATTACCTACAGCGTGGATGTGCTGGGCGAAGCCGAGCCCATCGTATCAGCAGCCGAGTTGGACCCCAAACGCTATGGCGTCATCGTCAGCGCGGGCTATAAGCGCGGTCTGCTGCTGCCCGATCTCGCGGGGGTGGATACCGTAGAAGAGCAAATCGATATCGCGCGGCGCAAGGCGAACATCCGTGAAGGGGAGAAGATTACGCTGCAGCGCTTTACGGTGGTGCGGCACACATGAAAACGGTTTGTCGCATCTGCCCGCACCATTGCGCGATTGAAGAAGGCAGGCGCGGGCTGTGCCGCGCGCGCGAAGCGCGCGACGGCGAAGTGATCTGCGCAAATTACGGACAAGTCACGTCGCTTGCGCTAGACCCCATAGAAAAAAAACCGCTGCGCCGGTTTCACCCTGGCAGTACCATACTTTCTGTGGGCAGCTACGGCTGCAACCTCAGATGTCCCTTCTGCCAGAACTGCGATATCGCCCAGTCCGACGGATCCAAGCTGACGCTCGAGCGCATTACACCGGAAGAACTCATAGATACTGCGGTTTCACTCCAATCGCGCGGGAATATAGGCGTGGCGTATACGTATAACGAGCCGCTTGTAGGCTATGAATTCGTGCTGGACTGCGCAAAACTCGCGCATGAACGCGGGTTAGTCAATGTAGTCGTGACCAACGGCTATATCTGCGCAAAGCCGCTTCAGGAGCTATTGCCCTATATCGACGCCATGAACATCGATTTAAAGGGGTTCACGGAACGGTTCTATCATAAACTCGGCGGCGATTTGGAAACGGTGAGGCAAACCATAGCGCTTGCCGCAAAATCCTGCCATGTGGAAGTAACGACACTCGTCATCCCCGGCGAAAACGACTCCGAAGAAGAAATGCGGGAGCTTGTAAAGTGGCTTGCTTCCGTCAACAAGGATATCCCGCTGCACATCAGCCGCTTTTTCCCGCGCTATCAAATGCTTGATAAGCCTGCTACACCGGTGGATACAATTTACAAGCTTGCTAAAATCGCGCATGAGCATGTATCATACGTGTATACAGGCAACTGCTAAGACGCTGATCACAGAAATTCACTGATGACAGGAGAACATATGGAAATAGCCGCCGTATTGGCAAAGGAATTCAACCAGAAACCCGAGCATGTCAACAACATTATTTCGCTGGTGGACGGGGGCAGCACCATACCCTTCATCGCCCGCTACCGCAAGGAAATGACCGGTTCCTGCGACGACCAGGTGCTGCGCGAACTTTGCGATCGCTTGACTTATCTGCGCAACCTGGAATCGCGCAAAAAGGAAGTTGCGGAGAGCATAGAAGCGCAGGGGAGTTTGACGGATGAACTGAAGGTATCGCTGGACGCTGCCGCCACGCTTGCCGAGGTAGAGGATATTTACCGCCCGTACAAGCCCAAGCGCCGCACCCGCGCATCCATCGCGCAGGAAAAGGGGCTTGCGCCGCTGGCGGATGCCATTTTCAAACAGGAAGCCGCCGCTTCGCCAGAAGCGCTCGCCGAAGCGTATCTCGATGTGCAAAAGGGCGTAGAAACCGTGCAGCAGGCCATAGACGGCGCAAAGGATATACTGGCCGAGCGTATGTCGGACGACGCAGTGACCCGCAAGTTCCTGCGCGCGCTTATGCGCCGAGACGGCACATTGACGGTGCGCGCGCTCAAGCAGGAAGATTCGGTATATCGTATGTATTACGACTATTCCGAGCCTGTCGCCCGCATCCCCAGCCACCGGGTGCTCGCCATCAACCGCGGCGAACGCGAGGAGTTCTTAAAGGTCGGCGTCGTCATGAACGAAGACGCGGCTGTCGCCCTGCTGGATAAGAAATTCGTAAAGCCCAACGGCGGCGCATGCGCCAAACGCGTGCGCGAAGCGGCAGAGGACGCGTGGGAAAGGCTGCTGCGGCCTTCCATAGAGCGCGAAACGCGCTCGGAACTCACGGATATGGCATCCGAACAGGCCATTTCCATGTTCGCGCTCAATCTCAAGCCGCTGCTGCTGCAGCCGCCCGTCCGCGGGAAGCGCGCGCTGGGTCTGGACCCGGCGTACCGCACCGGCTGCAAAATCGCAGTAGTAGATGAAACGGGCAAGGCGCTCGAAACCGCCGTCGTCTACCCCACCCCGCCGCAAAGTAAAAAGGAAGAGGCCGCGAAAACACTTGCGCATCTCATTGAAAAGCACGATGTAAGCATCATCGCCATAGGCAACGGCACGGCCTCCCGCGAAAGCGAACTATTCGTGGCGGATCTGATTAAGGGCTTACACCGAGATCTTTCCTATATGGTGGTCAACGAGGCGGGCGCATCCGTATATTCTGCTTCCAAGCTGGCCGCCAAGGAATTCCCGGATTACGACGTATCGCTGCGCAGCGCCGTTTCCATTGCGCGGCGGCTGCAGGATCCGCTGGCGGAGCTGGTCAAAATCGACCCCAAATCCATAGGCGTGGGGCAGTATCAGCACGATCTGCCGCCCGCACGGCTTGACTCCACACTCGCCGGCGTGGTGGAAGATTGCGTGAACAGCGTGGGCGTAGACGTCAACACCGCCTCCGTATCCCTGCTTTCGCACATATCCGGCCTCAACGCCACGGCTGCGCAGAATGTAGTCGCCTTCCGCGATGAGAACGGCAGCTTCAAATCCCGAACAGAACTCAAGAAAGTGCCGCGCCTTGGGCCCAAAGCGTTTGAACAGTGCGCCGGATTTTTGCGCATTATAGGCGGCAAAAACATACTCGACAACACGGCAGTCCACCCCGAATCCTATGACGCCGCGAAAAAGCTGCTCGAAATCTGCGGCTTCACGCTTTCGGATGTCGCTGCGGGTAAGCTAAACGATCTTCCCGCGCGCATCGCCAAGCTGGGTGAGGCGAACGCGGCAGCCGCCTGCGGCGTGGGCGTGCCGACGCTCAAGGATATAGCGGCGGAGCTCATGAAGCCCGGCAGGGATATACGCGATTCTCTGCCGCCGCCGCTGCTGCGCGAAGGCATTATGGAAATAAGCGACTTAATGCCCGGCATGGAGCTTATGGGCACGGTGCGCAATGTTATCGATTTCGGCGTATTTGTGGATATCGGCGTGCATCAGGACGGGCTGGTGCATATTTCCGAGCTATGCGATCGGTATATCAAACACCCGTCGGAAGTCGTGCAGGTGGGCGACGTAGTGCGCGTTCGCGTGCTTTCCGCCGACCCTGTCAAAAAACGCATAGCGCTGAGCATGAAGCAGCAGACCGCACGCCGCGAGGGGAACGCGTAAACGGGAGGGGGAACTCTTTTGCTGTACCGTATTGAAAAGGACGCGCTTTTAGCCGCGCCTGCGGGCGAGCTTTCGTCTTATGAACAATATGTCGGGTTTTATACGCCCGAACAGGCCGCAGAGGAAGCGGACAGGCTGCATGTGAGCGCGGAGCTTTCGAGCATCAAATGCGGCGCGGCCATTACGTTTGACGCGCGCGATTACGTGGACGTATTCTGTGTGAGAGGCTTTCACAGCCGGTACGCGTCGGGTCCGGTGCTTTCGGCGACTGTGCTGTTCCAGAAAGGTCTGCTGCTGTTTGTAAGCGAAACAGCGGCCGAAACCGAAAAGGAACTGCTCAAATGCCTGCCCGAACATAACCTGACGCTGCCAAGATTTTTGTTCTCATTTCTAGAGCTGCTGACCGCACGGCACATGCACATGCATGAAAGCATAGAAACCGAAATTACGGAGCTCGAAAACGCACTGCTCGCTGCGAAAAAGCGCAACTGTGTAAAGGAAATCGTAGCGCTGCGGCGTACGCTCATGGCGCTTAAGCGGTATTACGAACAGATGCTTAACGCACTCGATTCTTTACAGCAGAACGAAAACGAGCTCATCGACGCGCACGGCATGCGGTATTTTCGCCTGTACGCCTCAAGGGTGGACAGGCTGTACCACGGCGTACTGAATTTGCGGGATTATGTGACGCAGGTACGCGAATCATATCAGGCCGAAGTGGATATCAGCCTCAACAACATCATGAAGATATTCACTGTCATCACGGCGATATTCCTGCCGCTGACGCTCATAGTGGGATGGTATGGCATGAACTTGAAAATGCCGGAATACAGCTGGCCGCACAGCTATTCCATGGTCATAGCGCTCAGCGTTGCCGTTGTGATTGTCTGCATTGGGTATTTCAAAAGAAAGAACTGGTTTTAACCCCGATTTCTATATATTTTTCGCAATCTCCCGTACTTTGGCGCGATAGTAGCAAAGTGCTGACATTTATAGTATACTGAGCATAGAATAGCCTTCATATAGCCCTATTTTCCAAGGGAACTATGAAGTTTTTTGAAACGATACCCCAAATATCTGGCGCGGATGCGCCGGGATGATATAATGTTGCTCAGACCCGCAGGATTTGGGCGTTTTCTATGATACACCCGCGGGAAAACGCAAAAGAGCAAGGGCGCAAACGCAATAGGCCCGGCGCGATGCAAGGAGAAAAATACGCATGATGAAAAAACCGAGCTTATCGGCTTTTCAAAGCTTCATAAGCCAGTTGAGACCCCGCAGGTCGTTTGGCTCCAAGCGCAGCCGGCGAACCAGGCGGACGGTCTATATCGCATGCGGCGGCGCGGCAATTGTGATTGCGTTGATACTGATATTTGCAGGGCCCCCTCAAACGACTGCCATGCAGCCGGAACAATCCGGCCAGACATTGGATATCCCAGGTCAAAAGACCGTTCAGATCGACGGGCAGCACGTGGTGCAGGGTTCCGCCGGCGCGCAGCCTACCATCAACGCAGCTATCACCCCTGCGCCCACCAACGAATATCTGGCCGCTGCCGCGCCCTCCGC
Organism: uncultured Oscillospiraceae bacterium; assembly: GCA_964440115.1. GTDB lineage: Bacteria > Bacillota > Clostridia > Christensenellales > CAG-138 > JAEWWD01. The sequence goes on from CAYTPV010000003.1 coordinate 377,921, forward strand.
CACACCGGAAGGGGACGTATTGGATGCGGCTCTGCCTACCCCAACGCCCACGCCGACGCCTTCGGCAACGCCCACTCCATCCGCAACTCCTAAGCCATCACCCACGCCGCATCCTGTGGATATGGATAAAATACTCAAATATTACATGGTGGAAGCGGATCTCTATTACAACGAGGTTGGTTATTCCTCCAACTACTATGAGTATACGGAAGACGACGTGTACATGCTTGCACAGCTCATATACGGCGAAGCGCGCGGCGAATCGACGAAGGGTAAAATCGCCGTCGGCAATGTGGTAATGAACCGCGTACTCTCGCGCGGGTATCCGGGTGAGACCGTCAAACAAGTCGTTACCGCATCCGGTCAGTTTTCAGGGTATTCTTCCTCCATCCGGCCCAATTCCTCCTGCAAATCGGCCGCAAGGCAGGTGCTGGAGCGTCAGGTGTGGGTGATCCCGCAGAACGTGTATTTCTTTAATTCCAACCGTACGCCGGGGCAGGATTGGGGCGGCCACGACTATTACGGTCAGATCGGCAACCACTGCTTCTATACCGAAAGCTACAGCGGTCGCAGCAGAACCGACAGCATCCCGCCCGCCTTGTTCGAGCGGACATACAAATGGCCGCAATACGGCTGTAAGGTGGAAAAGCGCGTCAAACGTATACAGTACATGCTTAACAAGCTGGGGTATGATATTAAGGCAGACGGATACTTTGGCCTGGATTGCAAGGAAGCGCTCATGGAATTCCAGAAGGATCACGGCCTGCACGCAGATGGCGTAGCGGGGCCGACCACCATAGAAAAGCTGATACGCACATTCGGCATAGACAAATACGTCGATAAGTATTTATAAGATTTTAGAGAGCCGCGCATACAGATATGCGCGGCTCTTATTGTTTTGCCGGAGATTTTCCGGATAAGACCCCGAGGCCCCCTTCCTATCTCCGCCTCGCCACCGTCAACCATTTATGCGACAAAGGGCCGCGCAACGCGCGGCCCTTTGATATCGGCACAATTTTCTTCATCACTTAAGCTTACTTCCTGATGGGGAAGTAGATCTGAGTCACATACTCCTCCGGCGGGCCGCCCGCCTCACAGCCTTTCATATACACGTCGAACGGAGGGCCGGATATTGTATACCCTTCGCGTTCGATCCATTCCATAATCGCCGCGTAGGCCGGGCTGAAATCGTCGTAAGGGCCTACATGGGTGACCATGCAGCAGAACCCGGGATCAAAGCTGCGTACGCTGCCGCCAGTTTGTGCTGCGGCAACTTCCGCCGCTACCTCGATATCGGCGTTCTCGGGGTTAAACTCTTCGTCATGATAAATCGAGAAGAAGGGGCCAGCCGGTTTCACATGGCTGCGTTCCATTTCGGCATACAGTGCGCCGAACGCCTCGTTGAAGTCGCGCAGGCTCATCCTGCGGCGTACGGAACAAATCGTCTTGGGCTGCACCTGTACGGCAGTGACGCTATAATTTGTCTGCATGATATTTTCACGCCTTTCTATTTTTTGAATGTCCCTCTCCATCTGGAGCAATACATGCTGCTGGGTCTGTATATCGCGCAAAAACGCATCCTTTTTGCCCCGAAGCTGTTCAGCAAGCGCCTGCGGGTCGCGGGAAACGAGCGCCGCTGAAATCTCCGGCAGCGAAAACCCGTAGCGTTTAAGCCGCCCGATGAGCAGCATATCCTGCAGTTGTACAGTTTCGTAATACCGGTAGCCCGACTCCCGGCTGACAAACCCGGGCTTGAGCAGACCGATCTGGTCGTAATACCGCAGCGTTTTCGCGGATACCCTGCAGATTCTGGAGAATTCCCCTATTGTAAGCATAATGTGCACCACCCGGCCGGTTATTTGGAACATGTTCTATTTGGAGTATAGAGGTTCCAGTAAGGGCAGAGTCAAGGGCTATATCAAATAATTTTTTCAATTTTATATTCAGCGTGTCAAAAAAGGATACTTTGGAGGCTCTGCCTCCAAACCACCGCCAAGGGCGCGTTACGGCCCTTGGAACCCATCTACGAGAACGCCCTATTCTAGGGCGTTCTCGTAGATGGGTTCCCAAAGGGATGCGTCCCTTTGGTGGGGTGCAGGGGTGAAATCCCTGCAAAGGCTTTATCAACAGCCTTTATGGGCGATATATTAAGCCGTTCTTAATGTGTTTGCTACTGTTTTCTTCATGGTAAAATCCTGTACAATGCCCATAAGGGGGGAATGACATGCACCACATACTCATCTGCGACGATGAACGCGATATCGTATCGGCGCTGGATATTTACCTGCGCGCGGAGGGCTACGCTACACATCTTGCCTATTCCGGTCGCGAAGCGCTTGAAGCCATTGAGAAAAACGAAATACACCTAGCACTTATGGATATCATGATGCCGGGTCTGGATGGAATATCGGCTACTGCGAAATTACGCGAGACATCCAATATTCCCGTTATACTGCTTACGGCCAAAAGCGAGGACAGCGACAAGGTGCTGGGGCTTTCTATCGGCGCGGATGATTATGTAACAAAGCCATTCAGCCCCATAGAGGTGCTGGCCCGCGTAAAATCGCAGTTAAGGCGCTACACCATGCTCGGCGGCATGCAGCAAAAGGAACAACAGTTCATCATCGGAGGCGTTGTATTGGACGACGCGCAAAAGACGGTGACGCTGGACGGGGAGCCGATATCGCTCACGCCCACTGAATACGCCATACTCAAGCTGCTGATGGAACAGCCGGGCCGCGTGTTTTCTTCCGCCGAAATATACGACGCGGTGTGGAAGGGAAGCGCGGTGGGCATGGAAAACACAGTGGCCGTGCATATCCGGCACATACGAGAAAAACTGGAAATCAACCCGGCGGAGCCAAGATACATCAAAGTAGTTTGGGGCCACGGTTACAAGATGGAAAGGGGATTGTCATGAAAAAGCTCACGCATCAGTTCTGGGCGAAAGCTGTCGCCGTATTTCTGTTTACAATACTGACTCTTGCCACGCTGTTCAGCTTTGGCGCCATGCTGGCCGGGATCTCCTTTGCGCGGGGGGACATGATGAACACAGAGTATTGGATGCGCAATATCGGATACACCGCGAGCATCATGACGGGATGGGTGGTTGCGGCGGCGCTTTTGTGCACCATACTCGCTATCTCGCTGTTTGTGTTCCTGCTTTCATCGGCGGGCAAGCGCAAAGACAGTGAGGAGCTTACGCTTTCCCGGCTGGACCGCGTTCCGTTTGATCTGCTTGTCGCTCTTGCCCTCGTCGCTTATATCCCTCTGTTCGCAGGAATGCGTGGGATAAGCGATCTGAGCTTTACGGCACTGGTACTGCTGCCCGCCGGCGCGCTGTTTGCGGCGATGATACTCCTTGCACTGATGCTGTGCATGACATTGGCGGTGCGCATCAAAGCAGGCACGCTGTGGCGCAATAACGTGATCGCGTACATACTCGTTTTTCTGTGGCGCTTATTTCGCGGCCTGTTCCGCAATATCACGCTGTTGTATAAAACAATACTCGTCTATATGGCGTTCGGACTGCTTTGCATGTGGCTGTATTCGGCGGCCAATCATGACGGTGCTGCCACACTGCTGTTTCTGCTTGTGACAGCGGCCATGCTCTTTGCACTGTGCTTTGCCGCGCTGCAGATGCAGAAGCTGCAGGAAGGGGCCAAGGCGCTCGCGGCGGGAAACCTTGCGCACCGCATCGATACGAGAGGTATGCACATGGATATCAAAGCGCACGCGGACGCGTTGAACGGCATCGGTGACGGCATGCGCATTGCGGTGGACGAGCGCATGAAAAGCGAGCGCATGAAAACGGATCTCATTGCCAATGTATCGCACGATTTGAAAACGCCGCTGACTTCCATTGTCAATTATATCGATCTGCTGGAAAAGGAAGAGCTTGCAAATGAGACGGCCAAGGGCTATGTAGAAGTGTTATCGCGGCAGGCGCAGCGGCTTAAGAAGCTCACAACAGATATTGTGGACGCTTCCAAAGCGTCAAGCGGAGCCATCAGCGTAACGCTTTCGGCCACCGACGCGCGGGAGATACTGCATCAGGGGCTTGCGGAATACGCCGAAAAGTTCTCTATGGCACAGATCACGCCCGTCGTCCGCATTGCGGACGGTCTGCCTTCCATACTCGCGGACGGCAGGCTGAGCTGGCGGGTGCTCGACAATCTGTTCAACAACGCCTGCAAATATGCACTGCCCGGCACGCGGCTGTACTGTGATGCTGCCGTGCAGAACGGGCGTGTGGCGCTGACCATCAAAAACATATCACGTGAGCCAATCGGCGTACCCGCTGCGGAGCTTACGGAACGCTTTGTGCGGGGAGACGCATCCCGAACGAGCGAAGGCAGCGGACTGGGGCTTTCCATTGCCAAGAGCCTGATGGAACTGCAGAAGGGCGAGCTTACTCTGGAAGCGGATGGAGATTTGTTCAAAGCTTCGTTGTATTTCACAGCGGCATAAGCTTTGCTAGCTACTACATTACATATTGTTCTCAAGGTATCGCCACCTGCGGCGGCGACGAATGATTATTTTATTTAATAGCGGGAGGGCTTCGCCCCCCGCGCCCCCTGAACACAGACGCTCCTGAGGAAGGGGGTTGGGGAAACGCAGTTTCCCCAAAGTATAAGAATAATCGTCGGCGCTTTAAAGCGCCGATACCTTAAAAACCCAAGCGCGTTTATTGACACAATGAAGCGAGGCGCTTTAGCGCCCCGCTTTTTGCACAAATAGGTAAACTACAGTTCCAGATCCCAGCGCTCTTCCACCACGGGCGCGCCCCATTCATCGTTTTTATGCGTATCGGTAATTGCAAACCCATAGCTTGCGTAGAGATACCGCGCGGCATCGAGCTGATCGCAGGTCCACAGGAATACATGCCTGTATTGCTTTTTGCGGCAGAATTCAATGGCCATGTCCATCAGCCTGCGGCCAGCGCCTAAGCCCCGCGCGGCCGATTCCACAAAGAAGAACCGTAATCGCGCCGTATCATCGCCGGTATGCGTGATGGCAATGCAGCCCGCGGGCACGCCGTTCGCCTCAAGTATGAGAACGCAGTCCTTCTGTTCATCGAACTGCGCCACCAGCTTTTGTACGCCGTCCCTCACATAGCCTTTCCAGATATCCGAGGTGAACCCGTATTCCGTTTCGTACAGCCGGATCTGGCCGGATATGATAAAATCGACGTCCTCCTGCCGGAACGGACGAATGACGCATGCGGCAGCAGCCTGCGACAGTCGCTTTTGAATGGTCTGCATGGCGGCATGGACTTCCCTGCACTGTGCGTCAGAAAGCGGCGCAAGCAACCGGTCGATCTGCTCGCTGGATTTTGCGCTCAGTTCGCGCATGACTTGCTGGCCTTTATCGCTCAGCGTAATGGTATACGCCCTGCTGTCGTCCTTGGATACTTCTTTTTGTATCAGGCCCTTCTTTTCAAACCCGGACAGCATTCTGCTCATATAGCTTTTATCGATGCTCAGCTTGGCGCACAGCGCGTTTGCTGTAGTGATACCTGTCTCGTTCAGTTCAAAGAGTATCCGTGCCTCGGTCAGCGAGTACTCGGATTGCAGGATGTGCCTATCGAGCAGGCCCAGTATATTCGTATAGAACCTGTTGAACCCGCGGATATCGCTGATCATATCGGCTTTTGTGCCCATGATAATTCCTCCAAATTAGTAGACTTCGTCAACTGATTCAGTTATAAGGTATATCGTGGACTTTGTCAACTATCATCATAAAAAGAGCGGCTGCGGCCGCTCAGGATACTTATTCAACTTTTTTATGAAGCAGGTGCAATCGTCTTTAGCGGTTCGGCAGCTGCTTCGGCTGCAGCTTCGGTGGAAGAAGCCGCCACAGAAGCCGATGTGTTCAGCGCCTATCTTACGGGCGCGGCAGTCGGCAGTTCAATTGCGGACGGCCTTGCCGCAGCCTCGCCCTGCGTTGCGTCCACGGGGGCAGGAACAGCCGCAGGAGTGGGTTCAAAGGGATTGGGGGTGGGGATTACGATATCCGGGAACTCCGGCGTACCGAACAAAACAAGCTTGTTATACAGATCCTCCAACATGTACGTCCACATGCCGTCATCGCCCCACTGCAGACAGGGTTTCCCATCCTGCAGAAATACGTGATACACTTTTCCCTGAGGCAATCCTTCGGCGGAGGGGCTGTCATTGCGGTAAATATCGATGCGGTCCGGGTATGCGTTCATATCCAAGGCAGGCCACGCGGCGGAACGGATCATATGATCGAATATGACGGTGTCGATAAAGTATTTGTTTTCTTCCGTATCGAAGGAAACGATGCGGTCGATGGCGCCGCCTTTATAAAACACGACCGCATCTGTATTTTCCGGTAAGGTGGGGACAGGGGATGCTGCTGTTGTGGCGGCCGGTTGCGGCGTTTTCAGCGGCTCCAGATACACTTGCCCGGGGTTCTGTGTACCCGGCGCTATTCCCTGTTTGGAGGGAGGATTCAAAAGCAGCAGCGCACCAGCGGCGCATACGGCGACTACGCCGACCGCCACCGCCCAGAACGCGGGCCTTTTATAATCGAGTATGCTCTTGATGCGCGCTTTGGTGGAGCTTTGCCCGAAGGCCAGTGCCCCGCGCAGGCCACGGCCCGCTGACAACGAAAGCAGCGTTTTCGAATATGCCTGCCGGATATCTCCGCCCGCGTGTTGTACGGCGCTTTCGTCGCAGGCAAGCTCCATATCCCGCACGAACAGCAGATACATCAACCACGCAAGCGGATTGAACCAATGCAGCGCAAGGGTTACAAAAAACAGCGGCTGCAGCAGATAATCGCGCCGCCGGATATGCGCCTGCTCGTGCAGCAGCACATGCGCGCGGCTTTCTTCGGATATCCCCGCAGGCAGGTAGATCATTGGGTGAATGATTCCCGATACAAATGCCGTGGGAATGTGATCGCTTTCATATACGCCCGGCTGCAGGAGCGTGGCAAAGCGCAGATGATGGCGTAGCCGGAAAGAAGATACGAGCGCGTATACCAAAAACACAGCCACGCCGATCAGCCATACCCAGCCCAGCGCCCACAGCAATATCTGTGCGGGGTTGGCGGAAGCCGCAGGCGAAGCGGCAAGGCTGCCGGTGATCGCCGGGTTTACGGTTGAATTGAGTGTGGGTATGCCCGTATGGATCTGCGGAGTCTGTGTCGTAAGGAATTCCGCCGGAATGGGCTCCGTGCCGGGCAGCAGCGCGATGGCGCTTTGTATGGAAACAGGGCAAAGAAAACGGAACAACGGCAGCATCCACAGCGCGCAGTTCAGCCATCGCGGCGCTTTGCGCAGCAATAGACGCAGCGGCAATATGGCAAGTGCCACGAGCGCGCCGGTATAGCTCATATTGAGCAGCACGCGGAATATCCGCTCCATTAATCCCTCGCCTCCTCGATCATGCGATGAAGATCCTCAATTTCGTTCTGACTCAGCCTGCGATCACGTAAATACGCAGCCACAAACGCAGGCATGGAACCGGAGAAGCTTTTATCGATGAGATCGCTGCTTTCGCGGCATAAATATTCCTCGCGGGAAACGAGCGACGACACGGTCGCATCCTCGTTTTTCGCAAATCCGCGCTCGACCAACCGGCGCAGCATATTGTAGGTGGTGGATTTTTTCCAGCCCAAGGCTTGAAGCGTCAACTTGGTAAGTTCAGTGGAATTGACGGGTTCGGCATCCCAGATAATGTCCATAAAGCGGCGCTCCGCGTCGAAAAGCCTTTCTGCCATACAATCCTCCTGCTGGTTTATTGCATTAAACCTTAGCGCTAGTTTAACACGTTAAACCTCTTAGCACAAGAGTAAACTTGTACTTATTTTTGGAAAATGAATTGATCGATACAAGAAAACCGCCCAAGGCAGCAGGCCCCGGGCGGCGATATCTTTGAGTTACCCGACATTATTTGTGTGCGTTGATTGCTGCGGCGGCTTGCCATGCCGCATCTTCCCGCCCTTCGGGGATGAGGATATCAAACGTGTCAGTAAATCGAATAGTGCCGCCATACCGCGCTTTTAACGTGCTTTTATAAGTCACCGTCAGGTACGGTGTGCCGTCAATCTGCTGTATCTTTGCCATGATCGCTGTTAAATTCGCCCTTTCGTTGACGACGGGGCGCGTATTGGCAAGCACAAGGAAGTCTCTGCCTATCAAAGACCTGCACGGGTACTGCAATATGAGGCCCTTTTCATACGCCGTGTATATCCACAGCACGATATAGGGAAGTACTGCGGGCGCAAGCAGAACAAACAACTGCCACAGCGGAATAGCGGGATTACCCTGATGCACGACATCAATGAATATGCCGCCGCAGACGGCGAGGCATATACAGATGAGCAGCGCGTAGCCCCTGCGCTTTTTCATATTCTTTTTGGGCAGCACGGTGGCAAGCAGATCCGCTTCATGAAAGGTATACGTGAATTCCACGATGGGTTCGCCGGTCGTTATGCGGCTGATTCGCTGTTTGCGCACAAAGAACGCCGGGTAAAGTACAGCATCAAACAGCAGCAGACTTAGCCCCATGCCCCATACGAATTCCGCTTTGAGCACGAACCCTATTGCCGTCACCGCCGCGAAGAATACGAGAAGTATCAGGAATACGGGCAACACTGTATACTTTTTCATGCGAACAGCCCCCGGTAAACGACTTCACCATACGTATCGGTATAATTTGTAAATTATTGAGCCGTTCCCATTCTGTACAGCCGGTATTAGAATAAAATCTATAGGTATGAAGTATACGTACACATTTTTCTTTTATTGGATGGATTTTGTATTTCCGTCACTCCTGCCCATCGGGTATAATACTGCTTAGAGACGACCCCAATATTGTCCGCCGGAGGCCGTATATGGCAAAACCCGAGGATGGGCTTGGCACGAGCGCGCTGCTTAACCGCCTGTTTGAATCGCCGGATATCGCGGCGTTTTTGCAGGACGGCGCGCATATCGCTAAGCCGCCGCAGTTTCACACATTTATCTCCGAACTGTGCAGCCAAGCGGGACAGGTTCCCGAGCAGATCATCCGCCGCGCAGCTATCGACCGGACCTACGGGCACCAGCTTTTCAACGGCACGCGCCGCCCTTCGCGTGATAAGGTGCTGCAGCTCGCGTTCGGCTTCGGATTGACGGTAGATGAGACGCAGGAGCTGCTGCGTATTGCGCAGAAAACCGCGCTGTACCCGCGCATACGGCGGGATGCGGTGATACTGTATTGTCTCAACCGCGGCCTGAGTGTGCTCGAAACGCAGAGCACGCTGCAGGCGCTAGGTGAGACAATGCTCGGAGGGGACGACCGCAATGGATGACGCGCTCATCAGAGAGTTTCTCACACAGTTCGACGACAGCCGCTTTCCGGCCGGATTTTTACGCGATTACGAGGCCATGGAATGCCTCGCGTTCCACGACGGTACGGAAACGCTGCTTGCAAAGCAGCGCACAACGGGGAAGCTGCGCGTTGCCAAATGCTATTCCGATAAATCCCTCCTATCCCGCTGCGGCGAGGCTGCGCTTTTAAAAAGCCTATCCCACCCCGGCCTGCCCGCCTTCATCGGGGAATATGAAAACAACGATATGGTTTGCGTGGTGCGTGAATATATCGAGGGCCAAACGCTTGATATGTTTGCCGCACATCAGAAAAGACTTTCACAGGAACAGTGCGCCGATATTCTTACCAAACTGTGCGATATCCTTACCTATCTGCATACGCGCACGCCGCCCGTTATCCACCGCGATATCAAGCCGCAGAATATTGTAATCGCGCAGGACGGAAGTATCAAACTCATCGATTTCGGCATTTCTCGCGTGTTTGATGAAACGGCAGATACGGATACCGTATGCTTTGGCACACGCAAGTTTGCAGCACCCGAACAATACGGTTTTTCGCAGACGGATGCACGTGCGGATATCTTTTCCGCAGGCGTGCTGCTGTGCTTTTTGCTTACTGGCGAAACGGACACCGCCGCCGCGCTTGATAAAATAAAAAATCCGCGTTTGCGGAGCATTGTAAAACGCAGCACTGCGTTCGCGCCCGCGCAGCGGTATAAAAGCGCGGCGCAAATGAAAGCAGCTCTTACTCACGCCGACGGACACATCCAACAACGCCTGTTGCGGGCTGCGGGCGTATTGTCGGTCTGTCTGCTGTTCTTTTGTGTGGGATTCTATGTGGGTCGCTATACGAAGGCATCCCCCGCGATTTTTCAACCTGCAGGCGTGCGGTTTTGGGAACCTCTCGCGGAGCAATCCGTGCGGCTAGCTCTAAAAAAATCTGATGATATGCCCATTACGGAGCAGGATTTGCTCAACACAACGGAAGTGTTCATTTACGGCGATCATGCCGCAGCCGACCAAGCGCAATTTCGCGCGTTCGCCGACAGCATGGTGAACAAGGACGGCACGGTGCAAAACGGCGGCATGCACACGCTGGAGGACCTTGTAAAACTGAAAAACCTGCGCACCGCGTATATAGCGCTGCAGGATATCGACGATATCTCCCCGCTTGCGGCGCTGCCACTGTTGGAATACGCGGATATCCGGCATAATCCCGTTGCGGATATTTCGCCGCTTGCAAAATCACCAAAGCTTGAAACCCTCTGCGTGTTCGGCACGCAGGTTTCGGATTTTTCATCGCTCGCCGCCTGCCCGGCGCTTCGGGTGATCGACGCGGGCGGCACGCCCGTCACATCCATGACGGCGTTTGCGGGCTTAACGAACCTCAGAGAATTGTACCTGAGAAAGACGGCGATTTCTTCACTTGAGGGCATCGAGGAACTGACGCATATGCAAACCATAGCGCTTGGTTCCATTACAAATGATGACCTGACGCCGCTTCTAAAGCTTTCCTCGCTCAAACAGGTGCAGCTCCCCGAAGAGTTGCGCGGCGCTGCACAACAGCAGTTAAAGGACGCGCCGTTTGAGATCAATTTTTATTAATACACAACACGTTTCGGGGGCTACTGCGCTGCGGACTGCGCGGCATTGGAATAGTACTCGCGCAGCTGTTCAGCTTGCGCGAACTTCCCTTCCGGAATGGGAATATTGACTACGCTCTTATGTCTGAGACCTGACCTGCTGCCGGGTACGGTATACTGGATGGAAAGCGCAGGCGTCTCTTCGTCGAATATGATCTGTGCGCCCTTGATGACGCAGTCATATGAACGCATGCAGTACGGCCTGCCCGCATAAAATATGCCCTTTCTGCCAAACAGCGCGGGGATGGGCTTTCCTCCGTTTTCCTGATAAGAGTCAGGCGAATTCCATTCGGCCAGCAGCTCGGACGGATCGCAAAGCGTCAGCAGCAGCTTTTTGCGCCTTGCATATATGCCGAACGTCACGAAGGAAACGATAGCCATCACCATCGAAAAAAATGCTAGCGCCATGCCGCCTTCAAATTCAATGAGTCCTTCGGCAATAAACGGCAGTACCATCAGCAGCAGAAATACAGGCGTGAGTATGCCCCATACGATAGACGCCCGCCGTTCAGACTGTACTTTCTGCGATAATGTCTTCATGCCCTTCCCCCTTTTTTCTTTCTGCCTTTTCTGCTTTTTCATGCCCGGAAACAAGCTGCGCAAGCAGCAGCCCCGCCACCAGATAGCATAGAGCGCAAAGCGCAAGTCCTTTCATATTCCCAGACGACAGGGACAGCGCAAGCTGCCTCCCCGGCAGTGCGCGCGATGCGAATGTAAGCAGTGCCGCCCAATCCGGCAGCGGAAACAGCAGCCCCGAAAGCGCAGCGTTAAAGAAGGTAACGGCAGGCGCAACCAGAAACAGCGCCGTCGCCTGCCGCGCAAGCGTGGCTACCACTATGGCCAGCCCCACCGCCGCGCTCAAATACAGCGCAAGCGAAAGAAACAGCCCCGGATCTATAACGCCGCCGCCAATCATGGCCCCGGCGTAGATCGCAAGCACGCCGAACAGCAGGCAGAGCACGGCGTGCGCCATGCCAGCGCTCAGCAGCAGCGCGGCGCGCGGTATGCCCATCAGCCGGATGCGCAGCGTCAGATGCGTACCCGAAACATCCGCCACCCAGCCTGCGCTCACAAGTATGTAGAATACGCAAAACGCCGCGTAATAGCGCAAAGCCGTCTGCGCCGGATTGGCTTTGTCGATGATGCTTTCCTCTTCGGGGATATGCGCCACCGCTTTTGCAAGCGCCCCCCCATGGTGCACGGCGCGGATTTCTTCCCTGAGCGCGGCTTCGCGTTCGGGTGTCAGGGTCAGCCCCTGCTGCTGCAAAAACGTGCGCGTGCGAGACACTGCTATTTCTTCCATGTAGAACAGCATGGTCTGATTGAGCACCGGTTCGCTGGCCGCGGCAGTCGCCCTGGACGCGGAGGAAACGAACAGCTCCACGGTATTGCGGAATTCCGCCTGCCCGATGCGCGCGGAATATTCCGGCCTTATGATGGCGGCGACATCCGCTTTCCCCGAAGCGAGCATGCGCATGGCCTGTTCGCGCGTTAGCGCGATGACACGCATACTCTCCTGCGCAAGCAAAGCGTTGACCAACTCCGTGCCCAGTTTGCCCTCATCCTCGTTGACAATAGCGAGGGAAAGCTCCTCTTCTGCATCCGGTTCAGCAAACGCAATGGGCGCAAGCGAAAGCAAGCTTCCCAACAGCAGAAACACCACAGAAGCGCTGCACAGCGCCGATTTTAGGCTTACGCGAAAGAAGCGGCTGAATATCCTCACGCTGCACGCTCCTTCCTGCGGTAGGTGAAGTACCCCGCACACAGCAGCAGCGCGCACCATACGGATAAAACGCCCGCATCCCGCCAAAACGCCGCCGAGTCAAAACGGAACAGCGTGCCGCTTAAGATATGCATGCTCGCAGAAAGCGGCAGCACACGGGCGACGGAACGCACGGCATCCGGCAGCAGATTTTCGGGAATGAACAACCCGGAACAGCACGCGAGCAGCAGTATCACAAAGAAGCCCGCCCAACCGGCGGTATCCTTGTTGCGTGCAGCAAGGGGCAGGGCAGCGGCAAACGCGGAAAAGCAGCAGGCGATGAGGAGCATGGCAAACAGCATCGCCGGCACGCTGCCCACCAACCGCGCACTGCGCATGAAGTTGGCGATATTGAACAAAGACCCCGTGGGGATCAATGTGAGCAGTATGAGCAGAATGAACGCCATGCCGGAAAGTATGCGCGCAAAGAAAAATCGTGAGGCATTGTGCCCTGCGAGCACGCCGCGACGAAGCAATGTGCCATTGAGGTCGTTCGCTGTTTTTCTGGAAAGCGGCAGCGCCGCAAGCGCACTAAACAGCGTATACACCGCCGCGAGGTAATACTGCACAGGCACCAGGTCGCCTAAAGGCGTAATGACGCCCATATCGCCAAACACCTCGCGGCGGCTCATGTACTGGTTGATGGCATAATCCATTGTCTTGGAAAAGAAATCGTCGCTCTGTTTCTGGGGAACGCCCGCGCCGCGCACGCTCCAGTACGCAAGCTCGAGTATGTTTTCCGATTTGCCGACCGCCGCCAGAGAATCCGAAAGCGCGCTGCGCACTACGGCAACTTCCAACTCATGCCCCGGGGCGGCATAAATATCGAGCTGGACATGGCGCTTTTGAGACATATCGTCGAACATGTGGGGCGGGATATGGATGAATATCGTAGCGTCGCCGGACTTTAAAAGCTCCAAGCCCTTTTCCGGCGTGGCCACAGGGTATACCACGATGAGATCCTTGAGCGCCTGTGAGTTGACAAGCTGCGTAATAAATTGACGCACCGGTTCGGAACCATCTTCGTCGCAGAGCATGGCGCTGAATTTGGTCAGTTTAGTGCTTGCGAACATGGGCATGGCCACAAGCGAAAGCGCGAGCATGACGCAGAATGGGGCAAGCACGCACAGCAGTACCGTGCCCCATCCTGCAAACACCCGCTTAAAATCAATGGCGATCAGCTTCATATTACAAGCCTGAGCCGGGCAAGCAGCGCCTCTTCGGGGTTGCCGCTGCCCGCGAGAAATTCCTGCGGCGACCCTAAAAATACGGTTTCGCCGCAATCAAGAGTCATCACCCGGTTGCAAAGCGGCAACAGCTGTCCAGCCGAATGCCCGGAGATGACGATTGCCGTGCCATTCTGCGCCTTTTTATGCAGCAGGTCGAGTATATGCGCCGTGTGGCGGATATCCACGCCTACCAGAGGCTCGTCGAGTATGAGCAGTTCCGGGTCGTTGATGAGCGCAGCGGCGAGGTTTACCCTGCGTTTGGTGCCGCCGGATAAGGAGGAGACGCGCTTTTTGAACACATCCGAAAGGGAAAGCTCGCGCGCCGCTTCTTCCGCTTTTTCCCGCGCAGCCTTGCCGCGCAGCCTGCAGAACGCAAGCAGATTATCGCACACCGACAGTTCTTCAAACAGCGCGATTTCCTGCGGCACAAATCCTATTCTTCGCCTGAGAGCAGGCGCGTTCTTCTGCGCTTCCAGGCCAAACAGCTCGTATTGGCCCTTATCCTGCAGCGCAATGAGCGCGAGTATGTGCATCAATGTGGATTTACCTGCGCCGTTGGGCCCGAACAGCCCCAGCACTTCCCCTTTTTCAAGCGTCAGGGAAACACCGCGCAGCACCTGCGTATTTTTATAGGCTTTTCCTAGCCCGTCAGCGATCAGCATGGCCATATTACTGCGAAAGCGCCATCAGCAGCATAAGGCCGCGATAGGGCGCAGGCATGGAATCGAACTGCTCTACATCCATATCCAGCTCCTTGAACACTTCCTCGCGCGTTGCGGCGCTCATACCGGAGCCTTCGATGAACTGCGGGGCTTCGATTGCGATATCCTCATACGTTTTGCCATACGTGATAGCCGTATCGGTTACGGAATTATCTTCCGGGTCGGTCGCCTGCATGGTGCCTGTGGCATCCACGCCGCCCGAAGCGTTCTTCTGCTGTTTCCAGGCCACCGTAATGGGCATTGTCTTTGTGTCAGCTTTGCCGTTATCCATTGTGGTCTGCGTGAAGGAGATCGTGCCCGTCATATCATAGAGCGCGTCGGTATTGGTGCTTTGCGACGCGAACGTGATTTTTACGTTTTCCCCATTGAGATTGACAGACTCTGCGGAAATTTCGCCCGTATAGGAATCGCCGCCCGCATTTGTGTTGGTATCAGACAGCGACATGAGCGCGCCGTCGCCGAACTGGAAGGATATTTCGTTGCGGCGCTCAAAGCCCTTTTCATAGAACAGCAGACGCCAAGCGTTCTCGGTGCCATCCACGGCAAACGAAAGATCCACGCCGACGGGCTGATCCTCATAGGACAGCAAAACCACTTTCAGCTGTGCTTCACCGGACTGTATGGCCTGTTTGAGCGCGTCGAGCCTGGTCACTTTCGTATCCTTCTGATCCGCCGTTTCGAGGCTGTTTACCATGTTGCTGATGCCGCCGTTTTCAGAAATCATCGTCACATAATCCGTCAGCACGGCGCGGGCTGTTTCGCCGGAAAGAGAGAGTTCTATTGTCTTCGCGCTGCCCGAGCCGCCGGGCAATGTAAGATCCTCCGTGCCCTCGGCATAGTCCGCATCCGCCGACTGCGCGAGCACAAGCGCCGCAAAAGATGTGATGCGCTGCGCCCATTCATCTTTGGACTGCACGGGCTTTTGTTCTTTGCTAAGAGCAAGCCCCGCACGCGACAGCGCGGATTGATCTTTATAGGAGGCGGCAAGCGCAGCATCCGGTACAAAGCGTATGATGGGCTTGCTGGCATCTGCGCGGCGCAGCAGCATGGCATCGCCCGAAAAATACATGCCGCCCTCGCCTTTGGTTTCCGAACCCGCGACGGCCGCTATGGTGAACGCCGCATCGCCGGAGCCTGCGTCCATCAGTGACACCGTCTTCATTTTCTGCTCATCCTCGCCTTTTTGCTGAACACTGATGAGCGTTTCCACGCGGGACGATTTGCTCGTATCTATTCCCGTTGGGTCGAACAGAAAGCCAAGTCCTGCTCCGCTCATGCTCTCGCTTTTTGTGACGGCGTTGTTGAGCACAGTTTCAAGCCCCGCCTGAAACTGCACCGGTATGGGCACGGGCGTGGGCTCGGGGGTGGGCTCAGGGGTAGCTTTGGGATTGTCTTTTACACCGGCAAATAACCCGCCGGATTTGCCGCCGGAGCTTTCCTGCTTGGGCGAGCAGGCGGCGGATGTCAACAAGAATGCCAGTATGAGCAGCAGCGCCAACACCGGGCGCCAATTCATGCGCTTCATATGTTTTCCCTCCTTCGGTATTGAAAAGCAAACTCCGTATGAGACAGGAACCCAATATGACTATACAAAATACAAAGCGCCGGTTGAATAGCCAGGATCAAACTGGCAATGACAAAAGACTGGCACGAATCATGACAGCGTCGAACAGCCATCCGTTCACGATTTTTGCGGGTGTGCGTGTACTCAGATCGTATGGGGCAGCAGCGGCGAACGCTCGCCGGTATGGTATATATGCAGCACGTGCAGTGCCCTCGTACAGGCCGTATACAGCAGCAGCCGTTCCTCATCTCGGCTGTAATTGCCGTTCCCGGCGTTGTAGAGTATCACCGCGTCAAATTCCAGACCTTTTGCAAGATACGCCGGCATGACGACAGCGCCCCTGACATATTCCTGATTGCCGCTGACGATTGCGCTGACCTGCGCCTTATCTTTGAGCAGACGATAGGCATCGTCCGCTTCGTTTTTTGTGCGGGCGAGTATGCCGACGGATCGATACCCTTTTTCCGTAAACGCTCGGATATCCTTCGCTATGCGGTCTGTGAGGGCTTGTCCATCCGAAAACGGGAGTAAGAGCGGTTCGTCGCCGTGCCGTTCCACCGTTTCTTCCGGCAGATGCGTTTGGAGTATGCGCCGCGCAAAGCGTGTGATTTCCACCGTGGAGCGGTAGCTTTTGTTCAAATGCAGCAGCAACGTGTTTTCCGGCGGGAATATGTGCGAGATATTGTCGTAATCCCCTATCTTCATATAGGGGTTGATGGATTGCGAAATATCCCCCAGCATGGTGATGTTGGCGTTACGGAACAGTTGGTGGAATATTTCGTATTGCAGGGGTGAATAGTCCTGTGCTTCATCGATGATGACAAATTTGATGGCGGAGGTATCCATGGCTACCCCCAACGCCCCCTGCAGATACAGCAGCGCAATCTGGTCTTCATAATACAGCTGTCCGGCATTGAGGTTTTCGAGCGTGTATTTCCTGATCTCCCGCAATTCCTTTGCCCTTTCGCCGCCAACGAAGTTTGAAATGCCCTCAAAAAGCTGCCTGTACATGCGGAGCGCGTCCACACAAGTCAGGCTTTCGATGGTTTCCCGCGCTTCGCGCGTTTCATTTCTTACAATGGATATGCTTTCCTTTTGTATTTCGGCGCTGTTCATGGAGCTTTCAGAGTTATTCAGCATGGCTGTGATTTCCCGCACGCGCTGTTCTTCCCGGTTTTTAAGCAGGTAGAGTGCCCTTGAGCGGATCTGTTCAAGCCGCCATTTCAGGGTAAGCGAGGAATAATCCTGCTCGAACAGTTTCCTCAATTCGGCGGCTGTGATCACCGGTTTGCCGAACGCCACGATATCCGGAAAGTTTTTGTAGTTCGCCTCCACATGTGCGACGTACTTTTTCAAAATAGTCAGGAATTCCACGGACGACTTGACCGCTATGCTCCTTACCCTTTGCGCATAAACCGGGCTGTTCTGGTGGGCAAGTATGTACTCCATCATGTCGTAACTGCTTTCCTTTTTCAATTTCACATTGAGTGAGGCATCCATATATTCCTCAAACGTGGTCTGCAGCATGTTGTCTTCCCCCAATTCGGGCAGCACATTGGAGATATAATCATTGAATATGGAGTTGGGGGAGAATATGACGATGTTTTTGGGCGTAATCTGATCGCGGTATTTATAGAGCAAATACGCCACCCGGTGCAGCGCGATGGATGTTTTGCCGCTTCCGGCCGCGCCCTGCACGATAAGGTGCTTGTATTGCTCGTTGCGGATGACTTTGTTCTGTTCTCGTTGAATGGATGTAACGATGGTTTTCATTTTGCTGTCCGTGCTTTTGCTCAAAAGCTGCTGCAGCATTTCATCGTCTATTTTCAGATTGCTGTCAAACAGATACTCCAGCTTACCGTTGCTGATTTTATATTGCCGTTTGAGCGTGATTTCGCCGCTGATGACTCCCTGCGGGCAGGTGTATTGCGCGCTGCCGGTTTCATAATCGTAAAACATACTCGAAACAGGCGCACGCCAATCGTAAACGAGTATGTCATACGCGTCGTTGATAAGGTTTGATATGCCGATATAATAGGGCTGTGCCTGTTCGCCGATCTGCATGAAATCAAACCGTCCGAAATAGGGGGACAGCAGCATTTTTCTGTATTTTTCTTTGAGCTGTTCTATGAACCCGTGGCTCCGCTTCTGCCGTTTCATCGTATCCACGAATTCCAGAAAATCGACAAGCTGGTTTAGGCCGTTGGATATGGAAATGGAGCCGACATTCTCCCACAGGTTTTTTTGCGTTTCAAGAGCCTCCGTTTCAAGCTTTTCATTGATCTCGCAATTTTCCTCATACTGTTTGCGGGCCTCTTTGAGCACTGTCTCGAGCCTTTCCAGTTCCTGTCGCCAGACGAATTCGTTCATACCTGCACCTCTCAAAAAAATTTCCGTAAACCATATTGACGAAGCCGTTCTTTTCGTTGTATAATGAAAATAGAGATATTGTAATCATTATACATATGGTTACAAACTGTATTCAGTTTAGCACCCGTCGTTTTATCATGTCAATAGAAACGGCTTGTCTCATCGGCAGATTTCCGATGGGATTTTTGTTTTTGTTTTACAAATCTCAGTATAGCGTTCGGATATGATTTACTTGTTACACCAGACTCTCCATATACGCCTGAACGGTTTTCACAGACGCTGCGAAATCGGGGGATTCATATGCCTTTTCGCCGATTTTGCCCTGCAGGTAATCCCAGAATGCGGCGACCATGTTGCCGTCGTTCATAAAGAGCACCACGGGGGGTTCGGAGGTTTTGAATATGAACACACCGCTTGAATCGCGCACATACACGGCATAGCCGCCCTGCTCACGGAAATTTCCGGTGTATGCCCGGTAGTTGGGGAAGCTTTTCATGAGTTCGAGTATAGCGGCAAGGTGTTCTTTGTATTCCTCCGCGGTATAGCACAGTGCACCGCCGCGCAGCATTTCCGATAGCGCCAGCTTGACTGTGCCGGCGGAAAGCTCCTCACTGCTCGGCAAGCGAATGAGTTCATAAAAGCGACAAGTCTGCAGCAATTCCAGAAACAGGCCGCGCCGTTTTGTGTGAAGCAAAAGAATGGCTTCCCTGTTTTTGAAATCGGCCCGGAGCAGTATGCGGCGAAGCAGATCCTCCGGCATGGTCAGAAGCGAAAGAGATTCCGTGCATACAAGCGTATCTGCCGTTTGCTGCTCAAATTCCAGCAGCGCGTCTACACATGCGTTGCCGTCGCGCGAGGTGAATATGCGCATGAGCGGCCTGCACAGCCGCAAATATTGCGTAAATTCCGCCGTATAGGCAGAGACTGCCGTCGCGTCGCGAAACAGCAGATTTGCCGCTTCGAATACGCTTTCCCCTACAGAAGAAGACACCACCGCCGCAGTCTCGGGCGCGATGAACAGCGTGCGCTTGAATATGCCGTCGCGCTTTTTGGGGTAAAAGTACGGCTCGATATTGCCCGTCATATACAGCGGCATCCATTGGCCTATGGCGCGCAGCATTTCATCGAGATCGCGCTGTATGGTGTGGATAATCCGTATGCTGTTGCCCTCTTTGAGTACGCGGAACATCAGCGCAGCCCATTGGCGGGCAAACATGGGATCATCCGCCATCCAGCCCGTTTCTTCGTCGCTGAACAGCAGCAGCGTCTGCGGGGATTTGCGCTCTGCGACTTCCGATAAAAACGTCAGCACCGCCCGGCGCTTACCCTCAACACCATAGAATACTTCCAGGGGTGTTTGTTTCACTTCCGAAGAAACCACGGTGGAAGCCGGTATGGTCAGCGCGGGACGAAGGCCGGAAAGCCCGCCCAGGAATTGCCCGATGGCTCCGGCCTCACCGCTTTTTTCAGCTGACAGCCACCGTGCGAGAAGCGGGGAAAGCGCAGCAGTATCCTGCGGCAGCGCATGCGTGCCCAACGCGTCGCCGATTGCCCTGCGCTGGTAATCCGCCTCGCAGTGCCGCGCAAAATAAGACGCCATTGCATAAATGCAGCCGTCGTCACGCGGACACAGGCGCTTACCGCCCCGCAGGCGGCTGATATAGGAGGCGTCCAGTTTTACGGCATGCGCGAGCGCGCTGTTGGAAGTTTTGGTGACATCCATGAGGAAGCTGAGTTTTTCACAAAACGGCATGATATGCACCTTCTCTTAGATTCAATATATCAAAAATAGTACATACATACAATATAAAACAGTCATGAGTCGTGCCATACGACGCTGATACATGCTCTTGTATCACCGCATAATCCGCTAAAGGTATCATTTCGTCTGAACCGGGCTTAATTTTGTTTCTCCGGATATCAACATTTCGCGGTATACTGAGCTTATGGAACGTATCGTTTCATTCGTTTGCCTTAAGCAATCTGGGAGGGTACGCCGATGGAAAACAGGAAAATGCGGACGATACCGATCATCGCAGGAGCTGCAGCTTTGCTGCTGATTTGTGCCGTGCTGGTCTTCAAGCCATTTCAAAACGTCGGTCCAGCCCCCTCAAAATACGTGCCGGGCGAGCCTCCCAAGGGAGTGTCGTTCGCGGAGGTTGGGGCGGCAGGGCTGAGTGAACAGGATTGCTTCGCGGCCTACGACCCGGCGCACGACCCTGCCCACCCCGTGTTGGACGCGCCAGTGAAGGTGTTCATTTCCAACCTCGGTTCCCGTCCGGGGCAGCCAAGACCGCAAGAGCTTGCAAAGGAGTATCCGCAGCTTCTCAAAACCCCGGAACCCGAACAAACTCCCGAGCCCACGCCTGCGCCTTCTCCCGGCGCTACACTAAGACCCGGCCTCATATTGCCCGGCGTGCGGCCGGTGCGTCCTTCTCTGCCCAATATAGAGCTCCCGAAGCTATACCTGATTGAACCGGACATCAAAACCCCGCAATTCACCGGCAGGGAGTATACGCTCCGCTGGGTCTATACAGCGGGGCGTGACGCGACATTCACGGTATCCTTTAGCAGCGACGACGGAAGAAGCTTCACAGCGCTTGATGAAGGCCTGACAGGGGACAGTGTAACACTGACGTTCCCGAAAATCGCAGCCGAAGCTTGCGTGCTGCGCGTAACAGCCATGGTTGGCGACATTGCGTACGCGCAGGCGGACACCCGTCCGTTCACGCTTGTGGAATCTCCTAAAACGCCCGCACCCATAAAAGACTACGTCGATCCGCAGGTGCAATATACAGATATGCCGGGGGGACGCATCACATCCACCGGCGAGCCGGTCTGGTTCAAAGCGGAAAACAGCGCAAAGGAAGCTGCCAAGCTGATTTGGCAGATCTCGGATCAACCGTTCTGGGGAACAAAGGAAAGCTTCGCCTACGATACGCCGCTTGTAAGCGGCGAAATCGGCAAGGATGGCGAATTCAGCGTAGACTTGCCCGCGCTGTGCGAGTCTCTAAGCAAACCCTCCGATGATCCACAGATGCCGTTCCTTTCCAAGCGGGATGTGTATTCGTTTTATGTACGCGCGATAGCGCTTGATCAGAACGGCCTTTGCATCGGCGACCCGGGGCAGGGCATTTTCTTCACCTATGGAGCACCGGAAATTCGACCGGATATAAACTTAGGGTCCGCAGCGCAGGACTCCCATATTGGCGTACTCGTACAGATGCCGTACTACACCGAATATGAGTGGCGGCGAATCGCCCCCGATGTACTCAACCGCGATGTATCCTCCCCATCGGATATGCTGCTGCTGAGCGCCACGGACGGCGATGCAAAAGCCTCCGCCGCCATGCGCGATGCGGTGCAGGTGGAAATTCAGGTGGCGACATCAGCGTTTTCTACTTCAACCGTACAGGATTACAAACAGCCGGCAGGGCTGGTGTACAGCTATGTCGACACCGCGCCGGACGTATGCGAGACCGTTGACGGCTATTCGTACATGACGCCCTGGTACCACGGCATAGAATACAAGGAGTTTGCGCTGAAAAAGGAAGAACTGGATAAGCTGGGCGGCATCTATTACTACGCCCGTGCCGTATTCTATGTGCCGGATCAGGAAAACCCCTCCGCGCTGCGTCCCGTGCCGTCTGAAACGCTGACCATCGCCTACCGAGTCACCAAAGCCGCGCAGAACGAGGTAAAGCAGGTAACGGTGCGATCCGATCTGCCTTTCGTGCAGTTCCTGCGCTATGTACCCGTACAGTGGGCCGACCCGAACTACGACGAGAATTTCGAGGTGACACGGCATATCGAAGCCGAGGAAATGTGCTTTTCCATCAAGAAGACGGACGGGAGCGGGGATTTCCTGTTGCCCTACGATTTGCACATTGCCAAATATGGCTGGTCGCGCGAGCAATACCAGCAGAAGCTCGACGAGATGCTGCCGATAGGCGCGAGCTTCCACTATGTAAAATCCGAACCGGCGGGATTCTGGCACGAGTTCTTCTCGCTGCTGTCGGATATCTATAATTCCGTAAAGGATGCTTACGCCGGCGCCAAGGACGCCGTCATATCTACAATCGACTATATCCCGCTCATCGGCGACGACGCGCGCGAGTACCTGAAAAAGGCGGCGCGGATCGCCATAGACTACGGCCTTGCCTCTATCGGCTTGCCGCCCAGCCTGCCCAATCTGGACGTACTGGCGGAGGGCTCCATGGATTATGTGCTGCGGGTGGCAGTCGACGAAGCGCTTAAGCAGGCGGGCGTACCGGCGGACAGCGCAGCCGCAAAGGAAATTACGGAGCAGGTGACCAAGCAGGTGGCGGAAGGCATGGCGAACGGTTTGAAAGACGCCATGATCGCCACGCGGCAAAATCCCTTCAACGTGGATTTCCTGCGGCTATCCACCAAAACGTTGTACCGGCCCGCGTATGTGGATGTGATGGTATCCAATTACTCCGATATTCACGCTTCCCCCGGTGGAACGCTGGGCATGAGCTTCGGCGACTCCACACGCGTATACAAGCCAAGCGTCGTTCCCATTCCGCCGCTCAAGACGGGTGAATTTACCATTATCCGCGTATACCTCGACCATGTGCGCAATCTATACGACGGCTATGGCAAATACTTCGACGACATCTACTACGGCAAGTCGCACCAGCCCTTCCAATTCCGGCTGTATACCATGTTCGGCCTGCCCGACGCGAAGGAAGCGGCCAAGGCGCAGGGGCTTGCCGCTGCACCTCTGCCCTATGTGACGGAGTACGCTTACGATCACGCACCCTACGAATATGTCCGTTCATTTGTGCCGGCAGCGGCGATATTGGAGGAGGATGGCTCCGTAAACCCGACTGACTATTTCGATAAGCCTGCCGCTACACCAAATGACCAGGGCTAGTTAGCCTCTCGTTGGTGGCATATTGGGGTATATTTCCCAGGCAATACCAACGGTTGAACCCATAAATCAAGGTGTTTTTCCATGAAATTGCAGCGACCAATATTCTGTATTCTTTTATGCCTGCTGCTGGGCGGATGCGCGCACAACCTGCCGCAGCCCATCCAGAGTCCCATTCCCACATGCACGCCGGAGCCGCCCAGACCACGCGTACAGTCGATATCACTTGAAATCGACCCGCCCGTAGAGGAGGCGGATACCGCCGACCCCTATGCAAACATCAATCCCAATACGCTCTCGATTTACCATCCCGATCGGGAACTGTACAACTACCTGTATCGGGCGGCGTACGCGCACGAGCCGAGCGCCGATGTTTCGGGCTTTGACCTGACGGATAGAGAGAAGAGCGCCGCCGCGGAGAGCCTCTACTCCGCTTGCGGTTACGAACTGTTTGATCTTAGCCGCATCAAGCTGAGCGGCGATCACAATACGGTCAAATTCCGTTATACGGATATGGATGCACCGGCAATCGCGAGAGACAGGGAAACGCTGTTTGCGCGGCTGAGTCATCTGAAGAACAATGTAGTAAAAACTGATGATACGGATTTGCAGAAGCTTGTGGGAATCTATCAATTCATCTGCGCCAATTCGGACTATTCTTCCAATATGGAAGACTATGCGACATTTACGCCGTATGGCATACTGGTGCGCAATCAGGGCATCTGCGGCGGATACGCCGAGCTCATGTGCAGCACGCTTACAAAGCTGGGGCTAAGCGTGGACTATGCGTGCACGGAAGCGCATGCCTGGAATATCGTCAAGCTTGACGGTACGTATTACCACACGGACGTCACCTGGGGCGTGGGCAACGAATGGGATAAGCGCAACAACAGCCGGTATCTATTTATGGACGATGCCTTCCGCAAGCAAAGCATTATCGATTCCGGCTACGCCGCGGAACCCATGATACTCGGCTATCCCGGCGGTGATCGCGGCGCTCCGCCCGCGTGCACGGATACCAGCCTGAACGCGTATGCAGATGGCTTCTGCTACGCGTTTGATGTGGAACACAATACGGCATATATCAGCGATGCGGACAGCATAGACGCAATGAATTTGGACTGCACGAACAGACGCACACTCATTCAGGGCGATTCGTGCTATTCAATGGTGTATTTTGACGAAATGCTGTATTACCTCAGCGCCAATGACGGATTTCTTTACCGTCTCACGCAGGATGGGAACAAGGAGCTACTCGACGATTCAGGCGCTTTCTGGTATCTGGAGCAAAAAGGCGCAACGCTGTATTACTGCGCGGATACTTCGGGCGCAGGCAACAAAAGCATTCCGCTTCTTACGCTGCCGGAAGAAACAAAAACCGGGACGATGCTGGAGGAAACAAGTGTGCCGCGCAGCCGATCGTTCAGTATCCGCATTCAATTCTCTTTGCCCATGGCGGGTGATCAGGATTGGAACAAGGCAGTGTATCTGACGGACGACGCAGGAAACGCCATCCCGTGTTCGTTCTCGTATGACGAGACCAATACCACATTGAAACTGCGTCCGCTGTGCTATGTGGATGGGTATACAAGCGTCGCCGCGTATGTAACGGGCAATGCCGAGGCGCAAAACGGAAAAACGTCGGGGGAATGCACCGGTATGCGGGTGCGGATTGCATCCGAAGCGGAAGTGGAAGAGACCCCGGCCACGAAGTAAAAATGCAGGTTTTTAAAGGCTTTTCGGTGTATCTTAAAACATTCCTCAGAAAGACTTGAGAAACTTGTAACGCTTTTGTGATGAAAAGCATATGCAGGCTTGATATACTAAAGTTGCAAATGAGAGTTTCTTTACCCCTTTTCGTGAACGTGAGAAAAATAAGAGCCGTTTTTCAACGGCTCTTTTTTTGTTCAAAAAAGAGTGCCTGCGGCACTCTTTTGAGTCTGCGGGAACCGCCTGCACCACAGGTTCGGTAGACGGTTCCTGTAGGGTATCTTTGTAAGAACTACCACTTCACTATTCTGTAGTACACGCGCGAGGTGAGCAGGTACACCGTCAGGTACAGCAGTGCGAACACAACGCACACACCGCCGATGCAGGCGAGCACCAACCCCCAGTCATACAGCATGAAGCTTTGCAGCATACGCGCCATGATTTTAGAGGCGAATACCATGTGCAGCAGCGTCATGCCCAGCGGAATGAAGAATACGAGCAATACCTGCCGGTTGATGGCCGCTTTCACCTGCGTATCGTCCATGCCCACCTTTTGCAGTATCATGAACTGCGCCTTATCCTCCACGCCTTCTGAAATCTGCTTGAAGTAGATGATCAGCACCGTCACCGCCAGGAACAGCATCCCGAAGAACGCGCCTAGGAACAGCAGTCCGCCATAGAAGCCGTAGCCATCCTCCCGTGCAGTAAACATATCGCTGATATGGAGCCCCTTCGTTTCCGGGAATGTGGATTTATACAGCGTACGCGCATCCGCGATAAAGGCGAGGCAATCTTCTTCTTTGCCGTCCGCGTCAAACACCATCGTGCCGTCAAAACAGATGAGATTTTTGGTATCGACAAACGTGGAGCCTTCTTCCACATAGTTATTGCGGATCGGCTGATCATCCGTCGGGCGGTCATAGGTCAGCTTGTTTTTATCCGCGCTCAGCACCACATTGTGCTTATCTGCAAGCTGCAGCAGGCCGTCTTCGTATCCTAAAATGGTCTGCGCGGGTGCATCTTTTCCGACGTTTACGCACACGTCAAAGGGATACATGCCCGCGTACATCTGCTCCCGCCCCAGATACAGCGCGAGCGAGCCGGATACCGTGACGATGAGCATGGTGGAAAGTATACAGATGGTCGCAAGCGATTTCGCATTCTGCCGCATGCGCTGGAACATGCCGCCGATGGCGATGAAGTTGCGCTGCTTGTAGTAAATCCCCTTGTTGGCGCGCAGCGCTTTGAGCGCCGCGATGCTGCCGGACGTGAACAGTATGTTTGTTGCGATGATGACGAGTATCGCCAGCAGGAAGAATATTGCGAGCGCTACGCCGGGCACGATGGTAGTCCAAGCGTAATAATACGCTGCGATCAGCAGCCCCAGCCCGACCATGGCCAGAGGATACATGAGCACGGAGTCCTTTTCGCCGCGCTTTTCACTGCTCATCAGCTCCATGGGGCTCGCAAGCCGCACCTGCCGCCGATAGAGCAGCGACGTCACCACGAATACAGCGAAGAACAGCCCGGCTGTGAGGGCATACGCAATGGGGGAAATGGAAAATACGCTATTTGGCGCGGCGTGAATAAGCTTTAACAGCAGCAAGAACAGCAGTCTTCCAAACACCAGCGCGCAGACTGCCCCGCAAACGACGCCCGCACACAGCGTGATGAGGCTTTCCCACACGAGTATGCGCGCGACATGCCGCTTTTCAAGGCCGAGGATGCCGTAAAGCCCGAACTCGCGTTTGCGTCTGCCCACGATGAAATTGTTGATGTACACCATGAAGAAGAACGCAAACAGCGCGAACACCACAATACCCAGCGAGAACAGCATGCTCGCCGTTTTGCCGGTGGGCAGGTTGCTCAGGCTCTTGGAGAACAGCAGCCCGCCTATGAGCAGGAACACACCGCTGATGACGGCGGTGGTCAGAATATAAGGGTAGTACGTCTTGCGGTTGCGCTTCAAATTGGAGCACGCAAGCCGGAAATAGAACGCCTTAGCCAACGTCCGCACCCCCCAGCACAGACAGATTAGCCACGATGCGCTCGAAGAACTGCTGGTTATTGTTTTCGCCGCGGTAGATCTGCGAGAATATCTCGCCGTCGCGAATGAACAGCACGCGCGAGGCGTAGCTTGCGGCAAACGCGCTGTGCGTAACCATCAGTATGGTTTTGCCGGATTGATTGAGCGTTTTGAATATACCCAACAAGTGCGCGGACGATTTGGAATCCAAAGCCCCGGTGGGCTCATCCGCGAGTATGAGGCGTGGATCGGTGATGACGGCACGGGCTACGGCTGTCCGCTGTTTCTCGCCGCCGGACACCTCGTAGGGGAACTTATTCAAAAGCTGCTGGATATTGAGCATCTGCGCGATAGGCACGAGCCTTCGCTCCATCTCCGCGATGGGCGTATTGGAAAGCACGAGCGGCAGCAGAATGTTGTCTTTGAGCGAGAAATTATCCAGCAGGTTAAAATCCTGAAATACGAAACCGAGATGCTTCCTGCGGAACTCCGAAAGCTCCCGCTCGCGGATCTGCGAGAAGCGCTTGCCATCGAGTATTACATCGCCCTCCGTCGGCCTGTCAAGCGAGGCGACGATATTTAAAAGCGTGGTTTTGCCGCTGCCCGAAGGGCCCATGATGGCAAGGAACTCGCCTTCGCCCACCTCAAAGCCCACCTGACGAAGCGCGACGCACTGCTGCATGCGCAGTTTGAGGTTATATATCTTCTTGACGTTCTGTACCTGTAAAAGCTCCATAAAACAAACCTCCCATGTCGTTCTGAGGGTATGGTACCGAAAAAAAAGCCGCGCAGCCATTGCTGCGGCTTACAGCTGACGCCCGCAAACGAACAGTTTTGTCACATTAGCATCCATGCACCTAAGCGGCAGATACGTTTGAGGGCTCTGCCCTCAATCTTCCGCTTAGGGCCGTAACGGCCCTAAGAACCCATCTTCGGGAACGCCCTAGATTAGGGCGTCCCCGAAAAAGGGATTTCAAAGGGACGTGTCCCTTTGGTGGGGTGCAGGGGTGAAACCCCTGAAAAAGGCTATGTATAGAATATTGCTTCCTCCGCCGGCAAAACGAGCGTTACCACGGTGCCTGCGCCCACGCGGGATTGCACGCCAATGCGAATGCCGAGCGCGTCCGCCGCCTTTTTGGCAAGATACAGACCGATGCCGGAAGCGCGGGTATCCAGCCTGCCGTTGTGGCCGGTATAGCCTTTAGCGAATATACGCGGCACATCCTCGGGGCGTATGCCGATACCGGTATCCTCTACAATCAGCTTATTATCCGCAAACCGGACGCGGATGCCGCCTGTCTGCGTGTATTTCACTGCATTGGAAAGCACTTGTTCGAGAATGAAGGAAAGCCACCGCCTATCGCTTAAGGCGACCGTGTCGATGGGGTCGATGGCGACGGAAAGCCTCTTGTACACCACCAGCACGCCGAACTTTTTCACGCATTCGTGCACGACTTCGCCTACATTGCAGCGTTCTATAACGAGGTCGGATGAGATATTCTCCAGCTTGACATACCGCAGCGCGAGATCGGCGTACTGTTCAATTTTGAACAGCTCCTGCTTCATAATTCCCGCCTGCTCGGTATCCATCTGCGATAATACAAGCGTGAGCGCGGCGATGGGCGTTTTGATCTGGTGCACCCACAGCGTATAGTATTCAAGCGATTCGCCGCGCGCAGCGCCAATGCGGGCGCGCAGGCTGTCGTATGCCGCGCCAAGTTCACAAAGCATGCTCCCATATTCCGCCTGCATTGCGTCAAGAGGCGCGGGAAGCTCGCGCTGTATGCTGAACAGGCCCGCAGCAAGTTCTTTTAGCGCGCGCTTGCGCCTATAGAACCGCGCGCCGTCCAGCAGCAGCAAAACCACGAGAAAGAAGCTCATGAGCAGAACGGTATAGCGCGCGTATATCATATTCTGCCCCGCTAAGTACTGCACCAAAAACGTAGCTGCCACCGCTGCAAAATAAAACAGCAGCAGCGACAGCCTGTACCGCAAAAATGCCAAGAGATCATTCATGGACGGCATACCCTCGGCCTTTGTGGGTGACGATACAATCCACTATACCGGCGTCCGCGAGCGTCTTTCGTAAACGGTTGACGTTGACGGTCAGCGTGTTATCATCCACAAATTCGTCGCTGTCCCACAGCGCGAGCATCAATTGCTCGCGGCTGACGATTTCGCCTTTCTTTGATAACAGCAATTGCAGTATGCGCGCTTCGTTGCGCGTAAGCGGCGTGCGGCAGCCGTCGTGCACAAGGCACAGGCCGGGCAGATCCAGTGCGGCCGCGCCGATTGTCGGCAGGCTCGGCGTTTCATAATCGTAAGTACGGCGCAGCATGGCCTGAATTTTCGCCGTCAGTACCTCCATGCCGACCGGTTTTATGATATAATCGTCCCCGCCCATGTTTACGGCCATGACGATATCCATGTTATCCGATCTTGATGATAGGAATATAACTGGCACGCGCGAGGTTTCGCGAATTTTTGAGCACCAGTAATAGCCGTTGTACAGCGGCAGGGAAATATCCATGAGTATGAGATGCGGCGTTGTACTTTCCACCGCCGCGAGAATATTTGAAAAATCCTCTGCAACGCTGGCGTTGAGCCCCCAGCGTATCAAATTCTGCCGTATTTCAGACGCGATGACAGCGTCGTCTTCCACAATCAATACCCGGTACATATGGCACCCTCTTATCCGTAAATCATCCAATTGGTTTCCAATTTCAGTATAACACAGCGGCTAATTATCGTAAAACCGGGCAGGATGGAGGGAAATCTTAAAAATTGCTGAAGTTAATGAATACCCATGCGACGCAAATTTTTGATACCTGCTCGATGGTTTCAAGGTATCGCCGCCTCGGGCGGCGACGATATTCTTTTTATGCAGGGGGGAACTTACGTTCCCCCCTGCACTCCCTTCCTTGCAAGCGTGGAGCTGCTACTCAGAGGGTGCAGGAAGCCAGAGACGCGAACCATCTGTAATAAAGCGCAGAACAAGGGAGTGCCATGAAGCCGCCATGCTGCGACGAGGCAATAAAAAAGCTGACGATCAATCAACCGCCAGCCATTTCATATGCTTTACCGCAGTGTATCCGCAAGGGTCAGGATTTTATTCTCTATCGTCCGTATGACGCGTATGAATTCCTCGTCGCTTTTGCCCGTGGGGTCGTCAAGCCCCCAATCCTCACGCCGTTTGCAGGGGAGGTAGGGGCATTCCACATTGCAGCCCATCGTCACAACGATATCCACCGGCGGAAGTTCCGCAAGCAGTTTGGATCGCTGGGTCAGTTCCATATCGATGCCGTAGAGCTGCTTCATCAGCCGCACCGCGTCGGGGTTGATGCGATCCCTCAGCTCCGTTCCGGCCGAATAGCTTTCAAATACGTCCGCGGCGAGGTGTTTGCCAAGCGCCTCGGCAATCTGGCTGCGGCAGGAATTATGTACGCAGATAAAAGCAACCTTCGGTCTACTCATACGTAAACCACCCTTTCGTGTTGTTTGCGATTTTAACAAGCGTCAGCATGACCGGCACTTCCACCAATACGCCGACAATTGTTGCCAATGCTACAGGGCTCTTTGAACCAAACAACGCGATCGCGACTGCTACGGACAACTCGAAAAAGTTGGATGCGCCGATCATACCGGCAGGCGCGGCGATGTCATGGGGAAGCTTCAGCATTTTGCTGGTAAAATAAGCGATGAAAAAAATCAGGAATGTCTGGATAGTCAGCGGGACAGATATCAATACAATATGTAACGGGTTATCGAGTATGACCTGACCCTGGAACGAGAATATGATGACCAGCGTCAGCAGCAGACCGATGATCGTAGCGTTGCTGAATTTGGGTATAAAAGTGTTTTCAAAATACGAAAGACCCTGTTTTTTTGTGATAACGCTGCGCGTGATCACCCCGCCAGCCAATGGGATAACAACAAACAATACTACGGAAAGAATTAGCGTATCCCATGGAATGACTACACCTCCTATCCCAAGAAGCAACGCGACGATTGGCGTGAACGCAACCAGAATAATCAGATCATTTGTTGCGACCTGAACCACGGTATATGCCGGGTCTCCCTTTGTCAGATGGCTCCACACAAACACCATTGCCGTGCAGGGGGCCGCGCCCAACAAAATAGCGCCCGCCAGATAATCTCTGGCAAGGGGTTCGGGTATCAGTGTCTTGAAAATGACAAAAAAGAACAGCCATGCAATGCCGAACATAGTAAACGGCTTGATCAGCCAATTTGTCACCCATGTGACAAACAGGCCTTTGGGGTTCTTGCCAACATTCTTGATGCTTTGAAAATCAACTTTGAGCATCATGGGATAAATCATGACCCAGATCAATATTGCGATGGGTATGGAAACATTCGCATATTCAAAATGCCCAAGAAACGCCGGAATCCCCGGCAAAAACTTCCCAATCAGTACGCCCGCAACCATGCAGAGAATTACCCATAAAGTTAGAAATTTTTCAAAAAAACCAATTCCGCTCGTCTTATTCTTGCTCAATTATAAGTTCCTCAACTACTACTAATTTAAATTCTTATTTTTAAAGATCGCCGCCGCAGGAGCATTCGCTATCCAAATCATCCCGCGCACTGCGCTTTTCCATGAGCACCGTATTGCGCCAGACGCCGAAGCGATCCCGGCCCAGTTTTTCCCGGTATCCCACCGTTCGAAACCCGCAGCTTTCGTGCAGGCGGATACTCGCGGCGTTTTCCTGCATGATACCCGACTGAAGAGTCCAGAATCCATTCTGTTCGGAAAGCTGGACGAGTTCTGTAAGCAGCTGTTTGCCCGCCCCCCTGCCCCGGTGTGACTCCGCGATATATATACTGACATCGGCCACACCTGCATACACACACCGGCTGGAGACAGCTGTCAGTACCGCAAAGCCGGCAACTTCACCTGCTTCTTCAATCACCAGCCTGCAGGTTTGGAGATGCGAGACGTCCCATTCTTCCCACGGGGGGCAATCTGTTTGGAATGTCGAGATATTGGTATCCATGCCCTGCTGGTAGATGCGGCTGACCGCGGGCCAATCCGCCTTTGTCATTTGTCTGACCAGATATGCCATGATATCATCACCATCCTTTGCACAGCATCTGCGCGTGCTATTTGTTTAATTCGTATATCTGCTGTTTCTGTTCCTCGCTGAGCGCTTTTTCCGTAATATATGCAATGGCGTTTATGCCGACGATGCTCAGCGCCAGACGGGTCATCGTAAACGCCAATCCCAAATTCGCCGCCTCAAATGTCAGCATGGGGATTTTCGTTGTCGACCACGCGCCTATGAATATGAGCACATTGGATAAACTGCTGCCTTTTTTGAGCATGACCCCGGCGACCGGAAACGCGGCGTAAAGAGGACCTGCCGCCGCCGTGCCCAGCAGAAACGATATGAGTATGCCTTTTAGACCAGACCCTTTGCCGGTAAATTTGATCATGGTTTCCCGCTCCACCCATACATCCAGCAACCCGAGCAATATAAATATGGGGGGAATGACGGACATCATCTCCATAAAGTTCTGCATGGTCGTTCTTGCGGACTTTAGCCCAAGTTCCGGGCTAAATATAGCCAAGGCGATATTGACGGCAAGCAGCAGCAAAAACGCGCGGTAACGCTTGAAGAAAGCTTTCATGAAAGCACCGTCCCAACCACAAACGCGGCGATCAAAGAAAACACAAAAGCCGCAACATTGCGAATAATCGAAGCCCGCTTTCCGAATGTTTTCATTTCAAGCGGCAGGGTAATGACGCCCACCATCATAAGCGTGGATACAAACGCGGCAATCTGCATGTATCCGGCCCCGTTTTTTAGGAGCGCCGCCGCAAGAGGGAATGCCACAAACCCGGGGATCAGTGTAATAGAGCCCAGCAATGCCGCCGCCAGTATGCCCCAAACGCCCGAACGCGTACCAAGCAGGTTGGAAATGGTCTGCGGGCTGAGCACAGCAAGCGCCATGCCTATGATGATCAGTACGACCAGAAACTGGGGCAAAATGTTTTCAAATGATTTCCAAGCCTTCAGCAGCGCCTTCTTTGTCTTGCCGCGGTCTTTGAAAAACGAAACCGCAAGCCCTATCCCCGCAAGGCAATACAGAATTACAGTAAACATATGCTCCTTCGTTCGCACCGGGAGTCTGTTTATTTATATTTCTCCAGTAGTTTCACGGCCTCATCGACCTTAAGCACCTTACCGTAGGAAAGCACAGTTCCATCCACTACAAGCGCGGGTGTGGACATGACGCCGTAGGCAGCAATCTTTGTGAAATCGGTTACATGATCGATGGCGGTATCCATGCCCAGCTGTTCAAGCGCCGCTTTTGTGGCCGCTTCGAGCTGGTTGCATTTATCGCAGCCGCCTCCGAGTATTTTTACCCGCGCATCCTGCGAATGCAACGCATCCTGCTCACAGCAGCCTCCGCAGCTGCAGGCAGTGGTTTGTTCCTTTTTCTTAAACAGTGACATATTCTCGTCTCCTTTTCAAGTTTAGAGTTTAGCCGCAGCAGCTTCCGCCGCCGGAGCAAGCACATTTGGTTTTCTTGCCTTCAAAAAAAGTTCTGAGGTTTTGGGGCAGCTCGTATTCGTTTTGTTCCGCGGGCGATGTTGCGAATACGGCTTTGAGTATGCCTTGCGCCAGCATTTCTTTGGGAGGCACCTCAAAGTTCTCTCCATCGTATTCATACACTCTGCAATCCACATCCGTTCCGCTGATTTCACTGCAGCAGCCGCAGCTGTTTTCCTGAACAGCCCCGCCGATATCGCGTCCATTGACGCGGATGGTGGGGGAAGATATAAATCGGTACTCTTTGGCGATCTCAGCCGTCTTCATCTCGGTCTTTTTAAATTCCACGCGATACCCCGCAAGCGCAAGCGCGGGAGACAGCACGGCGAGGACTTCTTCGAGCACAACGTCCGTACCGATGCAGCGCTTACAGGTCTGCAGATCGAGATACAGATATTCCACAACCACGCGCTTTTCCGCTTGCCCGCAGCAGGGCGCTTGCGGCCGCGAGGAATTTGCTTTTGATGGGTCGCTCTTATACCGCCTTTGGGTCATTTGTTTGCCTCCTTACACCAGCAGGAACTGCAGGGCGTTGAACGCGTAACCTATGATCATAATTCCCACGGTGACAATGCCCGTAAATACGGCCAGCAGCTTGGGCTTCACCGCGCGGCGCAGCATAACGAGGGAGGGGGCAGAAAGCGCGGTGACGGCCATCATGAACGACAGTATCGTCCCCAACCCTACGCCTTTTGCAAACAACGCTTCCGCGATGGGGATGGTTCCGAAAATATCGGCGTACATGGGAACGCCTACGAGCGTAGCAAGTATGACTGAGAACGGATTACGGCTGCCCAGCACTGTCTGAATCCAGTCCGCCGGTATCCAGTTGTGTATGAGCGCGCCTATCCCTACGCCGGCGAGTACATATAGAATAACTTTTTTTACGATGGCCTGCACCTGTTCGACGGCATACTTCACGCGGTCCCGCTTCGTCAGATCCGGCACGTCGATATCCACACTTTTGGCCGACTTTACGAAATCCTCCACATACCGTTCCATGCCGAGCTTTTCAATCATGGTGCCGCCGGTAACGGCAAGCACAAGCCCCACCACGACATACGCGATGGCAACTTTCGCGCCGAATATGCTCATGAGCAGTATGAGCGAGCCCAAATCCACCAGCGGCGAAGAAATCAGAAACGAGAACGTGATGCCCACCGGCAGCCCCGCGCTTGAGAACCCGATAAACAGCGGAATAGAGGAACACGAGCAGAACGGCGTCACAGTGCCCAGCAGCGCCGCGAGTATGTTGGCCCAGATACCGCGGAAGCGGCCAAGTATTTTTTTCGTGCGCTCCGGCGGAAAGTAGCTTTGTATATAGCTGATGATGAATATCAGCACCGACAGCAGTATCAATATTTTGATTACGTCAAAGAAAAAGAACTGCAGGCTGCCGCCCAAGCGGCTGCCCGTATCCAGCCCCAGCGCGCGAAGCAGCGCGCCTATGCTGTCGTTGAGCCATCGCATGCCCAGTATCTGATATTGGAAGAACTCCCAGACTGTTTTCATACCTTTACCATCCGTCAAATCAAAAATTTTTGATATTAAATCCCCGGAAAAAAGCCGTTTTGCATTGGCTCAGTTTTAGCTGCTGTGATCCGCCCGATCTAAATGCGCGGGTGTCGTCAGTTCCTTAAGAAGCTCCAGCGCGTACTCGCCGCCCTTTTCGCTTATTCTGTAATGCGTCCATTTGCCAACCTGCCAGCTTTCCACAATACCCGATTCCACAAGTATTTTCATGTGATAGGACAGCGCCGATTGACCCATCTGCAACTGATCGATGAGCATACAAGCGCATTTTTCGCCTTGCCGCAATATTTCCAAAATGCGCAGGCGATTTTCATCACATAACGCGCGGAATACGCGCGCATGGCTTTGGTAAATCGTCAACAAAAGTCACCTCATATCAAAATTATTTGATATGACGATAGTATATGTCGGCGTATGCATTTTGTCAACTACCAAAAAAGTATGGTTTTCAGATCGCTTTCAATGATCCTTTTTGTAACGTCTTCTGCTCAATACCGACTTTATCGCGGCAATTTCAATCACAATCGTGCTAAACACTGCAATGCCAACAATGATATACAGCACCGCAATCGCGCTTCCGATAAATCCTGACACCGGGTCTTTTTTCTGCACTTCTGTCCGGCTGTCGTGGCGGGCGGTAAAATAAAGATCCTGCGTCGGCAATGTGTTAAAAGATGCTCGGTACACACCGTCTTGAAGCTTAAATGCAAATCCATCGGCAGTAAGCTGAGTGTTGGGTTTATGGATTTGTATGGCAATATCCAGCGTGCCGAATTCCTCGAATGTTTTTGCCGGGTTGAGCATGCAGTAGAACTTTGCTGTCAAATCGTTCGGCGCGTCGTCACTTAATTCAGCGGAGCGCTGCATATATTGTAATTCCACGTCGTGCTCCTGCCCTGCATCGAATTTGGTTTCGTACATTACGAGAAGCAAATTAGGAGATGTTTCATCATTCTGTGATGCTTCTTTATACTTCTGCTCAAGTTCTGAAGGGGTAAACTGCTTTTTCGCAACGGACTGCACCTGCATTTGTGCGAGTATGTTTTGGATTTGGCAGGCCACCCGAAATGCCCTCAATTCTTCAGCCCCTATATAAGCTATTTCGCCAGGAAAGTTCATAAGAAGAAATGTGCAGGGTTGCTCTTGAGAATCGACAAATACCTGCATATCTTCCGCCAAAGAAGGTACATCTTCTGCGGAGAACAATATTGGGAACAGCATGGTGACAGTGCGGGATTCACCGCTATTCTTAATACGGTATTCCGCTTTGACATTTGCTGCGGGAATCATACCATCGGAAGTCTGCGGAATATCAAAGGACAGCGTTTCATGCTCCACTGCGAGATTTTCCCCGGAGAGTACGAATACAGAGCCGCTGCTTTCGCCGTATTCCCAATGGCCCGGCATGGAATTAGCATGCGCCGCAGAAAAAGGAGCAAACAGAACCAGCAAGAAAATAACCAATGCAGATGTTCGTTTCATGTTACGATCTCCCTGCGTTTTTCTGTTGCTAAACGTAAGCGCTCCGCCGGTGATTATGCGTATATAAGCTTAAAATCAAGTACAATTATGGAAATGCCGTCTTATGAAAACTCTGTATGAATAATACCATAAATCTCCATAGATGTGCATCCCCATTGAGTGAGGAAACGCAAGACACACAAAAAGCCCGCCGGCAAAGCATGCAGCCTACTTTGCCGTCGGGCATGGCGCGCAATGTGGGGAGCCTGCGCGCGCCTTAGGGAATTTCCTTTGTTGCAACCATATCCACACCAGTACCCGCGACATTTGCCTTGATCACATCGCCGATATGTACGGGCGCAGTCACCGTGATATCGCGTATATCCCGCATGACGTCGAATATTTTACTCTTGGGCACGTCGGTTCTGGTTTTGCAGGATACCATGGCCGCGCCTTTTATCCTGTTGTGTACGCGCACCGTGCTGGTCACCATGCGCGTAGGGTTTTTAATCTCTTTGCGGGCATAGTCGTTGCCAATTTTGCAGGTATTGCCCTCGATGCGCACGATGTCGCCCGTTTCGTCGAGCATCACGCTCACAGGGCAGCCGAGCGGGCAGCCTATGCAGGTGAGAGTCCGTATATCCATGCGTCTACGCCTCCTCTACCCGGATAGTTATCGTTTTCAGGTTGGGCCGCGCGTCAAAAAAACCTTTGGGCAGCTTCACCTCTTCCATTTCGCCCGGCGTCATGATCTGCCGCTTCTTGTGCAGCAGGCGTTCGTCGTCGAAATATACGCTGATATAGTGGTTGCGGATCACGCACGCCACCCGAAAGCGAACCGTCAGCGTATCCGGCATGCGCGAAGGGTCTATGGAAGCGGGTACCGTATAACGCGGCCCGCCTTCAACCTTGAGCGGTATCCCGCGGTGTTGAGCTGCGGTACGCCCGCCCTTTACAAACGCCGCGGCGTTTTTGCCCGCCTGCGCGGCCTCTTCTGATACGTAATCCACCAGATCGTGCACATGCAGCACATTGCCTGCAGCGAACACGCCGGGTATGCTGGTTTCAAGGCTTTCATCCACAATGGGGCCATTGGTAACGGGGCTTATGGCTACACCCATTCCCCGGCTCAGTTCATTTTCGGGGATCAGCCCTACGGAAAGCAGCAGCGTATCGCAGGTATAGTGTTCCTCCGTACCGGGAATGGGCTTGAGCCGCTCATCCACGCGCGCTATAGTGACGCCTTCCACACGCTCTTTTCCCTCAATTTCTACAACCGTATGGCTCAGTTTGAGGGGGATATCGTAATCGTCCAGACACTGCACGATGTTGCGCTTTAAACCGCCGGAGAACGGCAGCAGTTCCGCCACAACCTTGACCCGGGCCCCCTCAAGGGTCATACGGCGCGCCATGATGAGTCCGATGTCCCCCGATCCCAATATCACCACTTCGCGGCCGGGCATGAAGCCTTCCATATTGACAAGGCGCTGCGCTGTGCCCGCCGTGTAGATGCCCGCAGGCCGGTAGCCGGGGATATTGAGCGAGCCGCGGCTTCTTTCCCTGCAGCCCATTGCCAATATCACCGCACCCGCCTGTATTTCAAACAGGCCGTCCTCGCGGTTCATAGCAGTAATCCGCTTATCCGGGCTCAGCTCGAGCACCATGGTAAACAGTTTATACGCGATGCCGCGCTGTTTTACTTCGTCTACGTACCGCTGCGCGTACTCGGGGCCGGTCAGTTCTTCTTTGAAGGTATGCAGCCCAAACCCGTTGTGTATGCACTGTCCGAGTATGCCGCCCAGCTCGCGGTCACGTTCGAGTATAAGCACGTCGCGCGCGCCCGCGTCGTATGCCGCTACCGCAGCGGCAAGCCCGGCGGGTCCGCCGCCGATGATGACGATATCGTGCTGTATCATGCCTGCCTCCTCAAATACGGTCCTTGACCATACCGACGATGAGTCTGGACGATCCGCCGCATTTTGTGAGCTCGCTTTGATCGACATGCAGTTCGCGCGCGAGTATTTCCATGGAGCGCGGCGTGCAGAACCCCGCCTGACAACGGCCAGAACCGGCGCGCGTACGGCGCTTTAAGCCATCCAGACTCTTTGCGCCCAGCGGGCGGTGGATGGCGTCGAGCAGTTCGCCTTCGGAAACGCCTTCGCAGCGGCACACAATGTTGCCATAGGCAGGCTGCAGGCGGATGAGCTTGGCGCGTTCATCCTTCGAAAGCGCGCGCGGGTCCAGTATGCCCTTGCGTTTGCCGTTGAAATGCGGATTGGGCTTTAATTGCAGCTTTTCTTTAATCAAATCGCCCACCATTTTCCCAATGGCAGGGGAAGAGGTCAACCCCGGTGATTCGATGCCCGCGCAATCAATGAAACCGGGAACATCTTCAGCCTCGCCTATGATGAATTCGTGTCCGTCCTCGTGCGCCCGCAGGCCCGCGAAGCTGGTGATGACCTGCCGTATCGGCAGATCCTTCACCGTGGAGCCCGCTTTTGCAATCAGCTCTTCCAGCCCTTGCGCCGTGGTGTTGGTGCCGCCCCTGTCTTCAATATCGATGGCGGTGGGGCCGACGATGGTATTGCCGTGAATGGTCGGCGATACGAGCACGCCTTTGCCGAATTTGCCGGGCAGCGGGAATATAACCTGTTTGGCGAAATCGCCTGTCGTTTTATCGAGCAGGCAGTAATCGCCTCTGCGGGGCGTAATATGTATTTTCTTCGCGCAGACCATGTTGTGAATGACGTCGGCATACACGCCTGCGGCATTGACGACAACTTTGGCCTTTAACGTACCTTTCGACGTTTGTATGGAAAACCCGTCGCTTGAAGCTTCAAGCCCTGTCACCTGTGTATCGAAGCGGAATTCCACGCCGTTGGTGAACGCGTTTTCAGCAAGCCCTATGGTCAGCCCGAACGGGCAGATGATGCCCGCATCGGGAGCGTAGAGCGCCGCAACGGCGTTGGGGCTGATGTTTGGTTCTATCGCGCGGAGTTCTTCCTGCTCGATGATGCGGATATGCTCGACTCCGTTTTTGATGCCCTGCTGATACAGCTTTTCAAGCGCGGGGCGGTCATCCTCACTTAGGCAGACCACCAGGCTGCCGTTGCGTTTGAATGCAATATCCAGATCCCGTGTGAGTTCATCCATCATGCCGATGCCCTGCACGTTTAATTTTGCCATGAGGGACCCCGGCGCGGCGTCAAACCCCGCGTGAATGATGGCACTGTTGCCTTTGGAGGTGCCGCAGCACACATCCTCTTCTTTTTCCACAACGCAGATACGGGCGCTGTAGCGGGATAGCTCGCGCGCAACGGAGCAGCCCGTTACACCCGCGCCTATGATCACGATATCGTACATGAAACCTCACTCCTTCTCGTTTACCCCTATAAAATATCCGGGCAAATCCGCATTGCCCTTCTGTAAAAGGACGGATTGCCCGGATACTCATTCTCATAGGGCCCGATATTCAGGATTTAGGTTGGGTAAGCCCGAAAGCTTACCACGGAATGATGTTGAACAAGCCAATCGCGAGGAGCGCGCCTACGATGGGCCCGAAAATGGGAACAGTCAGGCCGTACTTGAAGTTGCTGGAGCCCTTGCCTTTGATGGGCAGCACGGCGTGCGCAAGACGAGGTCCAAGGTCACGAGCCGGGTTGATGGCGTAACCGGTCAGGCCGCCCAGCGACATACCGATGGATACGATGACGCCGAACACCAGCAGTTTGTCAACGCCGGAGGCGAGGCCCGCAACATTGCCAATGCCTTTGAGGGCAAACACCAGTACGAAGGTGCCGATCATTTCAGAGAGGAAGTTGCGGCCCCAATTGGGAATGGACGGCCCGGTGGAGAACACGCCCAGTTTGGTACCGGGATCTTCCGTTGCATCGAAATGATCCTTGAAGAGCAGATAGACCAGTATGCCGCCTACGAAGCCGCCCGCAACCTGCGCTACGATGTACATGGGAACCAGCGCCCAGTCAAAGTAGCCGCCCGCAGCCAGCGCGATGGTCAGCGCGGGGTTGAAGGATGCGCCCGAAGCCTGACCGAACATCATGGCGGGCAGCATAACCGCAAGACCCCAAGCGAACGTGATCTGTACAGACCCGCCGCCCTTCATGCCGGATTTGGTGAGCAGCACGTTTGCTACCACGCCATCGCCCAGCAGGATCAGGAACATTGTGCCGAGAAATTCCCCAAGAAACTTCGTTATCATATTACCCCACCTTTCTTGTTATATACAGGATCTGAGGCATCAGTTCTTGGCCCAGCCGTAAGCGCACTTGACGGCCTTGCTCCAGCCCTTTACGCGCTCGCCGCGCTCGGCTTCGCTGATCTGGGGCTTGAATGTTTTGTCGATGGCCCAGTTCTTGATGACGTCTTCCTTGCTGGGCCAATAGCCGACCGCGAGGCCCGCCAAATATGCCGCGCCCATTGCCGTCGTCTCGACGCAGGTGGGCCGCATGACCGGCGCGTTGATGATATCGGCCTGCGTCTGCATGAGGTAGTTGTTGGCGCACGCGCCGCCATCCACCTTGAGCGCCGCAAGATCAATGCCGGAGTCTGCCTTCATGGCGGTCAGCACGTCGTTGACCTGATATGCAAGGCTGTCGAGCGTAGCGCGCACGATGTGGTACTTGTTGCAGCCGCGGGTTAGGCCGACGATTGTGCCGCGCGCGTACTGATCCCAGTGCGGCGCTCCAAGGCCGACGAACGCAGGAACCACATAGCAGCCGTTGGTATCCTTGACCTTCTGGGCAAGGTACTCGGAGTCTGCCGAGGAGTCGATGATCTTGAGCTCGTCGCGCAGCCACTGTATCGCCGCGCCCGCTACGAATATGGAGCCTTCCAATGCGTAGGTGACTTTGCCTTCCAAGCCCCACGCGATGGTGGTGACAAGGCCGTTCTTGGAGAACGTGGGCTTTTCACCGATGTTCATGAGCATGAAGCAGCCCGTGCCGTAGGTGTTCTTGGCTTCGCCGGGTTTGTAGCAGGTCTGGCCGAACAGTGCCGCCTGCTGGTCGCCCGCAGCGCCCGCCATGGGAATGGCGCCGCCAAGGAACTGCGGATCGGAATACCCAAATATGCCGCTCGAGGGCAATACCTTGGGCAGCATGCTCTCGGGGATATTGAGCTCCTTCAGGATTTCTTTATCCCATTCGAGCGTGTTGATGTTGAACAGCAGTGTGCGCGAAGCGTTGGAGTAATCGGTGACGTGCACCTTTCCGCCGGAAAGCTTCCACATCAGCCAGCAGTCAACCGTGCCGAACAGCAGGTCTCCCTTTTCGGCTCTGGCGCGGGCGCCGGGTACGTTTTCCAATATCCAGCGCACTTTGGTGCCGGAGAAATAAGCATCAATAACGAGGCCGGTTTTAGAACGGAAGGAGTCGGTCAGTCCTTTTGCTTTGAGTTCATCGCAGTACTCGCTGGTCCGGCGGCACTGCCACACGATCGCATGGAATACCGGCTCGCCGGTGTTCTTATCCCACACGACGGTGGTCTCGCGCTGGTTGGTGATGCCAATGGCAGCGATATCGGCGGCAGTGGCACCGATTTTCTGCATGGCTTCCACCGCTACGCCCAGCTGCGTCGACCAGATTTCATTCGCGTCATGCTCGACCCAGCCCGGCTTGGGATAGATCTGTGTGAATTCCTTCTGCGCAACGCTGCAGATTTCGCCCTTTTCATTGAAAAGGATACAGCGGTTGCTGGTTGTTCCGGCGTCCAACGCCAATACGTACTTTGCCATGAAACGACCTCCTTTTTCGATTTGCTGCCTCTGGAACGAAATCCCCTACCCTTGAGATGCGTCATAAAGAAACGATAGGATACCTGTGCAATTAAATTCTATCACCGTCTTTCCCGGCATGTCATTAGACACAATCCCGCATTTGTCCGAACCCTTTGGACTTTTTTTGAGGGATCGAAACAATGCGCACAGCCCAAACAGAGCGTACTGCCGTGTACGCTCCCGGCAACAATCCGACAAAAATCGAGCATGGGATTGGGCGTTACCCGCCCGGGTTACAGTTTAGCCGCCTTAACCGACCAGACGCGCGGCGCCGCCCCGCGCATGAATGGCAGCCCTTTGTTTGGACTGGTCGATATTGAGAAAAGCGAAAAGGCATTCCAATTCCGCGCGCGTCTGTTCTGCACTCATCGGTTTTCTTTCCATAACGAAATCAATAAAGTAATACACTGCCGCACGGATCATGATATCGATGGCGGCACTTTGTTCGGCAAGCAACGGTTCCACAAAGTTTTCCCCGAATATGAGGCGCATGATTTGCGGGCGCAGCACGGGATCAAGGAATTTTACGACGTTCTGGCGATCCGCCGCTTCTAGCACGCGTTTATAGAATTGCCTGTCGGTGTCCAGCAGCGTATGAAACTTCTGCAGCCAACCGATCATATCCTCGCCGGGGGTGTAGGTAAGAAATTGCACCAATGCATGTTCGCAGTCCCAATACACCACATCGTAGATACACTGGAAATGGTAATAAAAGCTCTGACGTCTCATATTGGCGTAATCCATCAGATCGC
This sequence comes from uncultured Oscillospiraceae bacterium, assembly GCA_964440115.1. GTDB lineage: Bacteria > Bacillota > Clostridia > Christensenellales > CAG-138 > JAEWWD01. The sequence continues at coordinate 421,302 of CAYTPV010000003.1, forward strand.
TTACCGTAATTCGGTACAAGGGCTTCTTTTGCATGAGCTGTCGCAGGCATGAGGCAATTCTCTGTTTGGTATCACAGCACATCGACGGCTTCCCCCTTCCCGTATCGCTACATCAGCCATACGCTCTGATTGGTTGTGGAGATTGCCATTGCTCCGGCTTCCAGAGCACTGATCACGTCTTCCTTGCTTTGTATCAACCCGCCCGCCAGTATGGGAATGGAAGTAATGCTGCAGATTTTTCGTATGATTTTAGGAAGTATGCCGGGTAGTATTTCAATAAAATCAGGCCGGGCGGATTCAAGGTTGCTCACGCCGGAAAGGGCCATGGAATCGATGACGAAAATGCGCAGTATGCTGCACATGCGCAGCTCCCGCGCGCGGCGTATGAAGTTCTGGCGTGTCGTGATGATGCCGTTTGCTTCTGTGTTTTGTTTGAGGTAATCAACAGCGATTTCTTTGCTCGAGAGTCCTTCGATCAGATCCGCATGCACAAGCACGAATTTGCCGGCTGCCTTCACGCGATGCACGATATCCCCGATGTTGCAGATGTTGCCGAACAGTATGAACACCATCTGGATTTCATCCGTAACCAGACAGTGTTCCAGCCCATCGTAATCCTTGATGGCTGCAATCACCGGATTTCTGGTTACGGCGTTGTAGAATTCCTGATCCAAACATCCACCCCCCGTCCTATTCAGTCAAACGAAGCCAGAAAAAAAGAGCTTGGTAAAAACGACAGGTTTCCTGCCATTTATTCCCTCGCTCTATTCTCAGGGCAATCTATTCAACTGTTGACATACAAAGCAGATACTGTAATCTATATGGAATTTTTTTGTGCTACTTGTTATTAACAGTATATTATCATGTTTTCCCAGTAATTACAATTCATGAATTGAAAATATATAAAGATTTTTCACATATTTCCTCTCTATAATGACACATATTCAGCGATTCGGCAAAAATGCACCGTCTTTCGCGCATGCCTTTCGAGCCTGTACATCCAGCTGCCCCGCTAACCATACACAGTGGAAATATAGGCAAAACAGCAAAAGGAGAGCGTGCTCTCCTCTCGCATCAGGCATGCGCCTCGGACTATTCTTTCAACGCGAACAACACATGATCCACGCCTATGCCGGAAACGCCGAACGATTTTGGAAAACTGAATTCAGGCTGAGCTAGCACCCAGCGGTGCGCGTTCCGTAACCACTGAATAAACCAGCCACTCTTTATTGGCAAACTCGCTTAGCAGCACCGTTAAGCTGCAGCCAAGCCCCAAATGATTGCCATGCGCGAGCCAGTGCACCTGCGCGATGAGATTGCCCGATGGCGGGTTTCCGCTGTAAAGAAAACTGAAATTCCACAAAGAAATATGTACCAACTTTATATTCCCCATAAATCGACGCCGAATTCTGATATTCCTATGAAACCGCCAAAAAACCTGATATAATACACCGAAGTATTTTTTATTCCATTCTGCATATATGCAATACTCCGAAGTATATTTCGTGTAATAGCAAAAGGGGACTCTTCATGATAGAACGGTTTGATATGGTAAAGCCGCCCATAAGACAGAAAATCCATTTGAAAATACTGACTTGGATCATAAGCTTTCCGGTTGTTTGGTTACGCCGGTTGAAAATCAACAAAAATCATATGGAGGGCTTAAAGCCGCCCTATTTTTTGCTGTGCACACACAAGTCCTTTATCGATTTCATGGTCACTACAGCCTGCATTTTTCCTCATCGGGCCAATTATGTGGTTGCAATTGACGGCTTTATAGGACGTGAAAACCTGCTCCGCAATGTCGGCTGCATATGCAAGCGCAAGTTTACGAACGATATCCAATTGGTCATGAACCTGAGAAAAGTGATCAAAAACAAGGATATTCTGGTATTGTATCCTGAAGCACGGTATTCCTTGATCGGCACGAACGCCTGCCTTCCCGCTTCTTTGGGCAAGCTTGCTAAGCTTTTGGGTGTTCCGGTCGTCGTGCTCAAAATGGACGGGAATTTTATCTATTCTCCATGCTGGAACCTTCACAAAAGAAACATCCGGTTATCAGCGGACATGACACAAATCGTGCGGCAGGAAGAAATCAAAAGCCTGTCCGTTCAGGAAATCAACGAAAGAATCAATCAGGCCTTCTTTTATGATGAATTCTTGTGGCAAAAGCAGAACAATATCAAGGTCAACTACAAGGACCGGGCCAAAGGTTTGCACAAGGTCTTATACAAATGCAAACACTGCGGCACCGAGTACCGAATGGATTCTGCGGGCAACAAAATCTGGTGCAATCATTGCGGTACGCAATGGACAATGTCCAGCCTTGGTGAGCTGATACAAGCCGGATCTGACACCGAGAGCATTCATGTTCCCGACTGGTACGAATACCAGAGGGCAGACGTGCGCAGGCAGATTGAAGAGGGAACCTATCATTTTGCTTCAGATGCGACAGTCGACAGCCTGCCCAACGCAAAAGGCTATATCCGATTGGGCGAGGCAAAGCTGACCCATACCATGAGTGGATTTACGCTTGAAGGTAATTTTGATAACCAGGAATTTCTGCTTGAAAAAGATCCTCTGTCCATGTATTCCTGCCATATCGAATACGACTATATGGGGAATGGGGATTGTATTGATTTGTCCACCTTGGCGGATACCTATTATATCTATCCGAAGGGCTCTGGTTTCTCGGTTACGAAAATAGCGCTCGCTACGGAAGAACTATACAACTATTATGAGAAGTTGAAGAAAGACGTTATATAGGGAAAGTGCAGATATAACCCCTTTTGAAAAGAAAAAAGCCTGGAAACAACCGATTCCGTGCTTTTTCAATTTGATGGAGAAGGAACATCCAATCCGTTCAAAGTTTCATCAAATATTGGTTATATTGTTATACGGTGATAACCACGTTGCCAACTTTATGCCCCTCGTCAACGTAGCTGTGAGCTTCGGATATTTGCTCCAGCGGATAACATTTTCCAATCACCGGCCATATTTTTCCTGTTTCAAAAAGCTCTATTAAGAAACTTATCGTCTCATGGCTAAATGATTTTACCTTATCATCTATCGATATGTACTTTCCTTCAGGGGTAAGCATTTTTAAGCACTTCATTTTTAATTCTTCTCTTTTGACCATGCCAGAAGGAACGGCATCAAGGATAAGATCATAAAGCTCCCCGCTCTCCATAAAGTTTTCTTTCTGATAGTCGATAACGTTGTCCGCGCCGAGTGATCTTACAAGCTGTGTATTAACTGTACTGCAAACGCCTGTAACATATGCACCGTAATATTTGGAAAGCTGTACTGCGGCAGTGCCTATCGAACCTGAAGCGCCGTAAATGAGCACTTTTTTTCCGGCTTGGATATTCCCCCTCTTAAGAAAACCAAGAGCAAGGGAGAACCCATAAGGGATGGCGGCAGCTTCCTCATAGGTAGCTCCCTTTGGCATGGGGCATATAACACTGTCTTCCGGAAGGCATTTATATTCGGCATAAGTGCCTGAACGCAAATTAAAGTTTGATTTAAGGGTTAATCCAAAAACCTTATCGCCTTTTTTAAAACGTTTAACTTGTTTCCCTGCTGATTCGATATTACCCGCTAATATAAAACCCAGGATGGGGTTTCTTGGTTTTGTGAATCCAAATAGCAAGTGCATTATTAGCCCGTATTTTTTGGAATTCATACGCCTGATTATAACGTCGCTTCCAGTCACTGTTGTTGCATGTATTTTTATAAGAACCTCATTGTCTTTAGGAACCGGCTTTTTTAATTCTTTTAACGTTAAAACCTCAGGCCCCCCGTATCCAGTACAAATTACCGCTTTCATGAACATGTCACTCAATCATTTAATCCCCTTGTTTCATAATAGTAATATTGTTAACATTTAACTTTTAGATAATTATATATCTTTCACTATGACATTTAAAAAATTAGTGATAGAATTGGCTAATGCTGTGCAACAACGCCTCAGCAAAATAGAACCAAGTTCTAAAGTCGGTTTTCTAATGGGGTGAGCAAACAGTTCAATGGGTATCAATCTTTTAGCCATAGTATACTCCCCATCATCAATCGAATTTAAATATTCTGATGCTTCCAATAATTCATTATTACACCCTTATTATAGATATATTTTTAATTTATTTCCAGTTCCATTTAGCTTCTTGGATATTTTTGCTTTGGCATTACTCTCCTATGCATAATAGAGTATACGCAGATTGTAAAACGCTTGATGCAAGGAAAAAGGGTCGGAGCTAGAATAGGTATGTGGACGAATGCTAGACCCCCCCTATCATTATGAGTATGAAAGATGGGGGAACAAATATTTTGCTTATAAATTTGTTGAGCAACTCATACTTATCACGTATATTCTCTTTTTCATATTCCTTTTGTTCTAGGTGGAGAATATTGATCTGTTCATTTAAATCTGCAATCATTTTTTCAAGGCGTTGTTTTTGGTCATTAAATTGTTGTAGATTGTATACACCCTGCTCAAAAGCATCCATTACCCTTATAATTGTTTTTTCCTTACTGATCTTTTGTTCGGTGAGATGGCTAAGATTAGAGGTTATCTCTGCACTCTTCATATCTACATCGACATCGTCAATCTTTTCTAAAAGCTCTTCTTTGTATTTTATCAATTGCTCATTAATGCTCTTATATAGTATGGTTGTAACCATACCTTTGTTGGGACATTTGGTACCAATTTCATTTCGATACCAGCAAGGCTTTAAATTTTCAGGAATTCGTCGATCTCCCTAAAGGATAGAGACATAGTATGACCACACATTAACGATACCTTAACAGATATTGAAAAAAATAAATTATATTGGTCAGTTATAGACTGTATAATCTGCACAAGGGTGCACAATAATATCGATATTCAAATTAAGTTTAAATAAATCATGGAAGGGGGTGGTGCTATGAACTCAATTAGACAGCCCAATGGATTGATCCACGAAAAATCTCCATATCTAATACAGCATGCGTATAATCCTGTAAACTGGTACCCGTGGTCAAGCGAAGCTTTTGATAAAGCAAAGCGGGAAGATAAACCTATCTTTCTTTCCATTGGGTATAGCTAGATTGATTCTATTTAAGAACTTGTCATTGGTGTCACGTCATGGAACGGGAATCCTTTGAGGACGAAGAAGTCGCCGCGCTGCTCAACGACGGCTTTGTCAGCATCAAAGTCGATCGGGAAGAGCGGCCGGATATCGACACCGTATACATGACGGTCTGTCAGGCGTTCACGGGGCAGGGCGGGTGGCCGCTGACTATCGTTATGACGCCATTGCAGAAACCGTTTTTTGCGGCGACATACCTCCCCAAAGAGACGAACGGACCTTTCCGTGGAATGATGGATCTGCTGCCAGCGCTTTTAGAGCTGTGGCGTGATGAACGTGAGCGCGTAGTCAAGCAGGGCGAGGCAACGACCCGGTTTCTTTTAGAGCAGGAACAAAGCAGGCCGCGGCAAAAGTCGCCGGACGAAGCACTCATCCGCAGCGCCGCGCAGCAGCTCAAATCGTCGTTCGATCCGCAGTACGGCGGCTTTTCTAAAGCGCCCAAATTCCCCATGCCGCATATGCTGCTGCTGTTGCTGCGATACGCGCAGCAGACGGGGGATAACCCATCTTTAAAAATGGCGGAAGAGACTCTCGCGCACATGTATCGCGGCGGCATTTTCGACCATATCGGCGGCGGGTTTTCCCGCTATTCCACGGATAGAAAGTGGCTGGTGCCGCATTTTGAAAAAATGCTCTACGATAACGCGCTGCTGCTGTGGGCATACAGCGAAGCGTTCGCACAAACGCAGAACCCGCTGTATCGCTATGTCGCGCGGCGCATCGTCGCCTACGCAACGCGCGAGCTTTGCGATAAAACGGGCGGGTTTTACTGCGGACAGGATGCGGACAGCGAAGGCGTGGAAGGAAAATATTATGTGTTCACGCCGGAAGAGGCCGACACCGCGCTGCCCGGTCACGGAGAGGATATCTGCAGTTGGCTGGGTATAACAAAGGGCGGAAATTTCGAGGGTGGAAGCATTCCCAACCTGCTGCATCATAAGGATACCCCCATTCCGGACGCAGCGCGGCAGATGGATATGGAGCGGCTGTTTGCCTACCGCCGCGAACGCGTGCCGCCTGCGACAGATGATAAAATACTGACCGCGTGGAACGCGCTGATGATCATGGCGCTCGCGCGGGCATATCGCGCTTTGGGCGGGCGGGAGCATCTGGACGCGGCGCTCGGCGCGATGAAATGCATCGATACTTACCTGATTAAGCTCAACGGCGAACTGTTTGTACGCTACCGCGACGGGCGTGCGGACCACGATGGGCAGCTTGCGGATTACGCGTTTTACGGGCTGGCGTTGCTGGAGCTGTATGCCGTTTCAGCCGACGCGCCGCTGCTTAAGCGTGCGGCGCAGATCGCGCGGCGCATGCTCGACCTGTTCGGGGATGAACAAAGCGGACTGTTCGCGTATTCCTCACAAGCGGAACAGCTCATATCCCGCCCCAAGGAAGCGTACGATGGGGCGATGCCTTCGGGCAATTCGGCTGCCGCCATGCTGTTGACGCGGCTTTCACGGCTGACCGGCGAGCCATTCTTTATGGAACAATCTCGGCGACAGCTGGAGTTTACAGCGTCGCATGCGGCTGAAGCGCCCATGGGGCATTGCTTCGGCCTGCTCGCTGTGGCGGAATATGTGTACCCCGGCGCGGAGCTTGTGATCGTAACTAAAGAAGAGCAGGACTGGCCGGAACTCCTCAGACAGATCCCGCAGCATGTGGCCGTGCTTGTAAAAACGCCGTCCTCAGTTGAAACGCTCAATGAAGTTGCGCCATTTACAGCCTCTTATCCCTTCCCTGAGGAAGGGACGGCGTATTACGTGTGCAAAAACGGCGCCTGTCAGGCGCCGGTAACAACATGGGAGAAATGTCTGGAGCTGCTTATGCGTTAAGTTCGTCTTTGAGAAGCGTGTGCAGCACGCCGTCCATCACGCGGCCGTTTTTATAAACGCCGCGTCTTTTTATGCCCTCACGCGTGAAGCCGGCTTTTTCGAGCACACGGCAGGAAGCGGGGTTACCGCTGAACACCTCCGCGTATATACATTCAAGATCGAACTGCGCAAACGCCTGCGCGCAGATTTGCCGCACGGCGCGCGGCATGATACCGCGCCCCCAATACGGCTCCGCCAGCCAATAACCGAGTTCCGCCGTCTTTTCGTACACGTCGGAGCCTAAAAATACGCCTATGCTGCCCACAGGCACGCCATCTATTTCGATAGCGCGCAGAATGCGCCGGTTGCCGTCGTTTGAGACGCAGCTTTCAATAAAGCCGCGCGCGTCTTCCGGCGTATAGGGTATGGGGAACCCGTTGCGCAGATTCTGCGCAACTTTGGGGTTGTTCGCGTATGGCTGCATGAGAACAGCGTCTTCTAAACGCCACGGACGCAATGTGAACGAAGGACGCATGGCGTAGCACATGGGCGTATAGAGTATGCCGTTCTGCATCTGCTCCTCGCTTTGCACCACAAACCCCAGTTTTTCATAGGCGGGGATGCCATATCGTGAGGCGTTGACGGAAATTTCATCAGCTTCAGCTGCCGCCGCTTCTTTTTTAAGCTCTGCGAACAGCGCGCGCGCAATGCCTTTCTTGTGATATGCTGGCCGCACGAACAGCAGGCTGATATGGTTTACGCCGCGGCCGCACAATATGCCCGCGAGCACGCCGTCTTCTTCGTACCCCCATACCAGTTCGCCCTCGGGAGACTCCCGATGCGCGAACGTTTCTAAGAATTCATAGAACGTATTCACGCCCTCTTCGGGGTAATCCGGCGCGACAAACTCATCGAATACGCTTTTCACCAGCTCCGCCGCGGCGGGCAATTCTTCCCGAGATAGTCTGCGAACCATAATAGACGCCCCCCAAACGCAGTCATTATTTAACCGAAAAACACACATACGTAATCAGCGCCGCCTGCAGCAGCAGGAACAACGGCACGAGAATATAAAACCGCGCGTGCTTCGTTTTATGACGGAACGCCAGCATGCCCGCAAGTGCACCCGCTGCCCCAAACAGAGCCGCGATGAGCAGCAGCGTACGTTCGGGTATCCGCCATTCCTTCTTACGGGCGCGGTGTTTATCCACACCATAAACCAAGAACACGATCACATTATAAACAAGGAGCGCCGCCGCGATGTATGTTCCATAGCCGTCAATTTGCATGCATTTCCTCCGCCGCAGCACTACTGTCTGCGACTTTATAGTACCACGATCAACGCCCGTAAAAAAGCGGCAAAAAAGGAATTATTACGCGATTGTTTGACACGGATAATAAGCGTGGTATATTAGTTGTATATTCCATATCATACAATAATTTGGAGGATACAGCTGTGGGCAAATTCGTAGTAAACACAACCAAAACGGGCTTCACGTTTCATCTGAAAGCCGCGAACGGCGAAACAATTGCCACAAGTGAAGTGTACACATCCGAAGCCGGCTGCATGAACGGCATCGACAGCGTCAAAAAGAATGCTCCGGCCGCACAGGTGGAAGACCAGACAGCCGAAGGCTATGCCGTACAGAAGAACCCCAAGTTTGAAGTGTATACCGATAAAGCCGGCGAATACCGTTTCCGCCTGACCGCCACCAATGGGCAGACAATCGCCGCAAGCGAAGGCTACAAGGCCAAGGCATCCTGCCTGAACGGCATCGAGAGTGTGAAAAAGAACGCGCCCGACGCGCCCGTTGAAAAGGCAGAGTAACCCTCTATCAAAAAAGTGTCATCGGCACTTTTTTGAGTTCACAGGAACCGCTTGCGCCTTTGGCGCGGTCGGCGGTCCCTGCAAGGAAAACCTTGACGCGGCAAGGCTCTTCGCTCGCGCCGCACATGTCGCCGCTCACGAATAAAGCCTATATCAAATGCATTCATTCACCCACAAGGTGCTTCAACAATCTTAACGTCCCCACAAGGGGGCGTTTTTGTTTTACAGGTGGGTGGAACGGGGTATAGTAAACCAAGGAATGATCTTAACGGCGAGTGAGGTGCGTACTATGGCAGTGATTTATCTGGCGGGCGGCTGTTTCTGGGGGCTTGAAAAATATTTGGGAGAGATTCCCGGCGTATCCTCAACGAAGTCCGGATACGCGAACGGCAAAACGGCTTGCCCTACCTATGAGCAGGTCTGCAATGGATCGGGGCACGCGGAAGCCGTGCGTGTGGAATATGACCCTTCCCTACTGCCTCTGTCGTTTTTGTTAGAGTTGTTTTTTGATGTTATCGACCCGCTTTCTGTCAACCGGCAGGGGCATGACACGGGCGAACAATACCGCACGGGTATTTATTTTGAGGATGAAAAAGATCAACCCGTCATTCAGACATCTATTGATAAGCTCGCTTTACGATTGGGGCGAAAGCCTGCGGTAGAATGCAAACCGCTTGCGCAGTTCTTCCCGGCTGAGGATTACCACCAGCGGTATCTCGATAAACACCCGACAGGGTACTGCCATATCAGCATGGATAAAATCAAAAAGGCGCGGCATGCGCGCGTAGACCCGAGCTTATACACGCTGCCGGATAAAAATGTGCTCAAATCCTCGCTTACACCGCTGCAATATGATGTAACGCAGCGTGCCGCTACAGAGCCTCCGTTTCAGAACGAATTCCATGAGGATTTCCGCGAAGGCATTTACGTGGATGTCACGACGGGGGAGCCGCTGTTTTCTTCAGCCGATAAATTCTCCTCGGGCTGCGGATGGCCTAGCTTTACAAAACCTATCGACCCCTTCACCGTCCACGAAAAGCAGGACAACGCGTTTGGCATGCACCGAACGGAAGTGAGGAGCCGCGTGGGCGACGCGCATCTTGGCCATGTGTTCAACGACGGCCCGCGGCAGCACGGCGGGCTAAGGTACTGCATCAACAGCGCGGCACTGCGCTTTATTCCCAAAGAGGATATGGAGAAAGAAGGATACGGATATCTGCTGAAATAAAAAATAATATATTTCCTTAATTTACATATTGACAAGCCCCAATACCGGGTATATATTAATTCATACCTAATAAGGTGAAAAAGGGCAAAGCCGGCGAAAGCCGGTGGCGCAAAGCTAAAGGGCCTACCGGTCTATAAAAGACCCACGGCAGCCAGTTGCCACAATCGAGGATCGCGTTGGGCAGATTGCCTGAGGCGGGAATTGGTCGTTACCGCAACTGACTGGTACAGGTCAGCTGCGGTTTTTTGTTTTATCGGGAAATGTCCAATCGGCGTAGGTTTGATACAGCGAGGAGGGAAAGCATGGTCATCGTGGCGGCAGGTCTTTGCGTATTGCTTGCGTGCGGCGCGTTTGCCGTGGATATGAGCACGCTGTACCTGGAACGAACGCGCTTACAGAATGCGCTGGACGCGGGGGTGCTCGCGGGAGCGTCGCTGCTGCCGGATAAAACCGCGGCGATCGCGGAAGCAAAATCCTATATCATAGGCAACGGGTTTTCCGCGGACGGCGTTACGTTTACGTTTGAGAACGGCAATATGATCATCACAGCGGAAGGCACAGAGTCAGTGGAGGCAGGCTTTTCCCGCGTGATGGGGCATGAGCAAAGTCAGGTGCGGGCGCTTGCAAGTGCCGAAAAATACAAAACACCCATCAGTGGCGCGTTCGATTACCTCATATTCTGCGGCGACCCCGGTTACACGCTCACCATGGGCGGTCGATTTGATGTCGGCGGCAGCGTGCACGCAAACGGATCATACTACGCCTCGCCGGCATGGGGAAAAATACTCGGCGCAGTAGAGGCCTGCAAAACGGTATACTGCAACCAGTGGACCATGACGGCAGGGTCGCAGGTACCCAGCGCAAAATACATCGACATGCCGGATTTTTCAGGCGTTGATGCAACTGTCCGCCCAACTCTGCCCATCCGGCCTGCCGTCTATACCAGTATCGGCTCAGGTTCGCTTCCCTGGCAGTCAATACAGACATTCAACAGCTACACAGTTGCCACCGGCAATACGACAATCAACTGCCAGCAACTCACCATTAACAACACATTCCACTGTGAAGGCAGCCTCAACATCACCGGCAAGGGAGTTTTGGCCGGCGGAAATACGCTTTATGTAAATGGAAACCTCACCATCGGCAACATGTCCGCTATTGACGGCAAAGTATTTGTAAATGGCAATGTATCCATATCGGGCGGCGCGCCAGCCTGTACACTCAACGGCACGATATACGCTACGGGCAGCATCACCTTTGAAAATACGTTCATAGGCACTGGCAATGTGTTTGCGGGCGGCAACATCAACTTCAAGGGCGGCGGCGTGCAGCTGCGCGCAAGCGATTCAGTCTGCGTATATTCGAAGAACGCGAATATCTATATAGAAACAGGCAGCACCACCGTCACGGGTATCGTATACGCTCCCAAGGGGGAAATTACGGTGCATGGCAACACCACGACATTCTACGGCAATATCATTGGTTACCGCGTTACAGGCATTCCCGCGGATCTCATCATGCGTGCGCCGACTTCGCCCCTTCCTTACGGAGGCTCAAGCAAGGATGCGGTGCGGCTGGTAAAATAATTGAAATAGAATTCGGAATTGTTGTTTGAGATTTCTGATACCTGTTTATAGTACTTATACAAGCGTATTAATAGCATAGCCGGTGAAAGCCGGTGACGCAAAGCTAAAGGGCCTAAAGGCGAAAGCCTATGGCAGCCAGTTGCCGCTCACATTTTCACAGCCGCCTGTGAGAGTATTTGGCAACTGCGCAACGTGGTTGCCTTTTTGTGTTCCCGCAACCAGCGTAAATACAGTACGAACGCAAAACTCCCCCTATGACGATGGGCAGCCAAAACGAAATGGAGGTGACAGGTCAAACCGGCCAAACGCATTCGGCCCAATCCGCTATTATGCGGTGCGTTTGTCCGTATATTCAGCCCGGTAATTTGCTGCAAGGCTGAGAACTGTTCAGCCGGGTATCACCCCACCGACTGCGTCAAGAGACGCAATCAACTGCGGTCCGCAGTACAGCGGATCATAAGCACTTACACAACTGCCCTTATGGGGCACAAAACGCGAATACTGCAAAAGTACCTCTTCAACGATAATGGCAACACAATCGAAAGATTGTCTGCGCAAAGCTACAGGGTCTAAAGGCGAAAGCCCATGACAGCCAGCTGCCGAATGGAGCAACGCTTTTGTTTACGGATACGTCCCCCGTACTCCCACACGGGATGGACGACGCCCCGCCTGGCGGGACGCTCCGCAGACGACGAGCCATCATTCGGTTATCCGATTGGTGGCTTTTCCTTTTCGGCTCCCGCATGAGCCGATAAAGGACGGCTTCAGGAAGCAAACCAACGTTTTTTTAGGAGGCCCGGCGATGTTGATACTCATTTTAGCCATACTGGGCGCCGCATGCGCTGTTGGAACAAGACTGCTTAGTCGCAGGCTTGTGAGCGCACGCGAAGGGAACCCCGATGAAAGCTGGCTGCTGCGCGGCAGGCTTTCGGTGGCATTATTCATGGGTATTGGCTCGCTGGGCTTCGCCCTCATCGCCGCTCTGATCGGTTTTTCGGCGATGGTTCGGCTCATTCAATGTCTGCTGGTATTTCAGATACTCCTTTGCCTGAGCGCGGTGGATATCGCCATTCGGCGAATTCCCAACGAGATGCTGTTGGCGCTGTTCATCGTATACGCGTTGGGACACACGCTCAGCGCTGGATGGTCTGAATTTACCGACAACCTGCTGGGGGCTGGCATCGCAGCCGTGCTCTTTACCATGCCGGCCCAGATGGGACTGTATCCCATCGGCTGGGGCGACATCAAATATGCGACAATGATCGGCTTCTGCTTTGGCCTAATGGGGCTGCTGCAGGTAACAATTGTGATGGGTCTGGGGTTAGGCCTGTGCACGGTTTACCTGATCATCAGCCGCCGCGGAGGGTTTAAGTCTCTGGCCGCGATCGGTCCATATTTATCCGTCGGCGCGATAGCCACAATGGTGTTTCCAGTGTTGCATACGATTTTTTAACAACCAACACAACTATTACTTATTTTTGAGAGGAGATACAACAATGAAAAAGTTCATGGAAATTCTTCGCGATGAAAACGGCCAGGGCATGGTGGAATATGGTTTGATCCTGGGCCTGATCGCTCTGGTTGCTATTGCTGCGGTCGTATTACTCGGTAATGGCGTGGGCGATATCTTTACCGGCGCAAAGGATAAACTGGCCGAAGTTCCTGGTGTTAATACAGCGCAATAACTTTTGAGGCAATGTTTGTACAAATTCTCCGCGATGAAAACGGCCAGGGCATGGTGGAATATGGGCTTATACTCTTGTTAATAGCCATCATCGCAGTCGGCGCAGTCATCGCACTGGGTAACGGGGTGGAAGGTCTCTTCGGAGCCACGCAGACCGAGATGGCCAAGGCCCAGCCTTAAGCGGATAATCGCCAGAGACAGATCCGTATTTTCCGCCCGCGCATACTGCGCGGGCGGATCTACCCTGAGGGAAAGGAGGGCACGATATGAGGATTTTGCAGAAGTTGCGCAAACATGAACAGGGACAGGCGCTTGTCGAGACTGCGATCACGCTGCCTCTGTTGCTGCTGCTCCTCATGGGAATTATGGAATTCGGGTGGTACTTCTACAACCAGATGAGCGTGGAAAACGGCAGCCGCGAAGGCGCGCGCTACGCAATCGTCAACAAGGATTCAGCCTCCCTTTCGACTGACGTAACGAATCTGGTAAAGGGCATCGTGATCAGCCCCGGTACGTTGGCTGTTTCCATAAGCAAGGGCTCTGAAAGCGTTACCGTAACGGTTACAAATGATGTCGCAACTCTCACGCCCATCGCCGCATTGTTCACAACGGGAAACACGTTTGAGCTTACAGCATCCACAAAAATGAAATTCGGTTAATCAGCTTGCTGGACGGGGCTGCAGCCGCCCCGCGGTGAGTGTTTATCAGAGAGAACGACTAAGCAATTATTACATAAGGTATATCAATCTCAGCAGCCGCGGCAGCGGATAGCCTGCCGCAGGAGGATTTCATGAAAAAGATCTACATCATAGCGGTTTTCGCGGCAATACTGACGGGGGCGGCGGTTTACCTCTACGCCGCACAGCTTGAAAAGCAAGCCACCGTCGTAATCCCCACGGGCACCGTAGTGGTGGCGGTTACTCCCATCGATGAAAACACCAAGATTACAGCGGATATGGTGACGCTGCAGAAAACCGCGCTGGAATGGATCAACGCGGACGCGGCGGTGGACCTTTCCGCTGTAGTCGGCAAGATAAATAAATACTGGATACCGGCCGGACAGCAAATTGTCAACGCACAGTTGAGCGAGGCCAAGAGCGGCAATGAAGGCGGACAGCTTGCCTACGTGATTGATCCGGGCAAGCGCGCCATTACGCTGTCCACGGATGAACTTGCAGGCGTTGGCGGGTATCTGTGCAAAGGCGACTATGTAGACATACTTTCCACCATCACACTCAAGGAAAAAGACGAAAAGGGCGATGATGTGGAAATCCCCGCAACCTACACGGTGCTTGAAAACATCAAGGTGCTTGAGGTAGGTTCGCGCACGCAGAACGAAGCCGCAAAAAAAGAGGATGCAGAACCCAATTATTCCTACGGCTCGGTTACGCTGTGCATTTCGCCGGATGATGTTCCAAAGCTCTACTACGCAATCAGTTACGGCCGCGTGTATCTGTCGCTTCGCGCGCCGCAGGACGATAAACTCGTATCGCCGCCGCTCTATGTCTGGAGCGAGAAAGACTAAGGGGGCGCGTATATGGATCAGTTGAAAGTATTCGTCATCAGCACCGAAAAAGAAACGCGTTACCGTCTCAAAGGCATACTCGATGCGGACGATATCGCCATTGTAGGCTACGGAGAAATTGCAGCATCTGCTGTACAAAAGGCACAGGGTCTGCAGCCGGATGTCGCGCTGCTTTACTATGAAAACGCCGCCGCGTTGGACGTAGCACAGCGCATCTACCAGAGTGTACCCGGCTGCGCGCTGGTGCTGCTGTGCGAAAAGCTTACCATAGAGCTCACCAAGCACGCTCTCGCAGCAGGTATACGCCTGCTCGTTTCACTCGAAGAAGATCCTTCCGCAATACTGGACGCGGTACGCCGGGCTGGGACGCTTGAACATACGAAAGCCGGATCGACACAGGGGCCTTCCGCACTTAAATCGCGCGTCATCAGCGTCTATTCCGCAAAAGGCGGCACAGGAAAGACGACAATTGCCGTCAACATTGCGGCCGCGCTAGCTAAGCAAGGCCGCAAAACCGCCATACTGGATCTGAACCTCGATTGCGCCTGCGCCGCGCTGTATCTCGACATTCAAGCCAAGGATACCATAGCCGAACTTGCGCAGGAACGCGGCAACATGACAATGGATGTGCTGCGCGGCTTTACCGTACAGCATTACAGCGGGCTTACGGTGCTCGCCGGGCCCAATACGCCGGAAAGCGGCGAATATGTGGAAGCGCGGCATGTGGAGAGCGTGCTCTCCGTAATGCGTCCGTTCTTCGATTGCATCGTGCTGGATCTTCCCTCAAATTTTTCGGATACCACAATAGCCGCTATGGAAAACAGCAATCGCATACTCGTCGTCATGCAGCCGGATCTTGCGAGCATCAAAGCCGCGCATATGACGACGATGGTGCTATCTTCGCTGCAGATGCAGGAAAAAATCAGTTATGTATTCAACAAGGACGCCAAATCCTTTCTATCTATAAAGGACGCGCAGCGTGTGCTCACCGTGACACCGGAATATGTGCTCTGGCGCGACGAAAAAATCACGGACCGCTGCCAGTGCATCGGCCGACCCGTTGTGCTGGAAGAGCCGCGCACGCCGCTGGGCAAGCAGTTGAAACAAATGGCGCTGGGGGTATACGCCAAATGAGCCTCAAAGCGCGGCTGAACAAAAATATTACAGAAACTGTGGCATTCGAGGAGCGTTCCGCTTCCCCGAATACGACCGCTGCAGCGCCGCCGGGCGAAACGCGGCAGGAGCAGTACCAGCTAATATTAGATCGCGTGCGCAGCGCCGTCATCGAAAAACTACGCGGGCAGACAGCCGAACCTGACGCCGCGCAGGTACAGTCAGTCATCAACGAGGTCCTTCTAGAGCATGCGGATACGATTACGCGCGTGGAGCGTACAAGACTTTCTTCCGTCATGTTCAACGAGGTCATGGGCCTTGGGCCCCTGGAAGAACTGCTCAGCGACTCCGGCGTAACGGAAATCATGGTCAACGGACCCCGCCATGTGTTTGTGGAAGAACGCGGCAAGCTGCGGCTTTCGGACGTCAAGCTCAGGGATGACGAAGCCGTCATGCAGATCATAGAGAAAATCGTGGCCGCGATTGGCCGTCACGTGGACGAAGCAAGCCCTATGGTGGACGCGCGTTTGAAGGACGGTTCGCGCGTCAACATCATCATCCCGCCGCTGTCATTAACGGGGCCGGTCATTACCATCCGAAAATTCTCCAAAAAGCCGTTCACCGTACACGATTTGATAGATTTCGGGTCGCTGACGCCGCGCATGGCGAGTTTTCTGGAAGCATGCGTGAAGGGAAACCTGAATATCATGGTGGCCGGAGGAACTGGCAGCGGCAAAACAACGCTGCTCAACGTGCTCTCAAGCTACATTCCCCCGGATCAGCGCATTGTTACTATAGAGGATGCGGCGGAACTGCAGCTCAACCAGCTGCACGTCATCACGCTGGAAAGCCGCCCTTCCAACCTGGAGGGCAAAGGCGAAATCACCATACGCGATCTTGTGAAAAACGCTTTGCGTATGCGCCCCGATCGCATCATAGTCGGCGAGGTTCGTTCCGGCGAAGCGCTGGACATGTTGCAGGCCATGAACACAGGTCACGATGGTTCTTTGACAACCGGCCACGCCAACTCCCCGCGCGATATGATTGCGCGTATCGAAACAATGGTTATGATGGCTGGCGTAGAAATGCCGCTGTTCGCCATTCGCAGCCAGATCGCATCGGCGCTCGACGTGATCGTGCAACAGAGCCGCCTTCGCGACGGCACACGCCGCGTTACCAGCATCACGGAGATCACCGGCATGGAAGGCGACGTCGTGAGCATGCAGGATATTTTCACGTTTGAAACGGACGGCTCCATGGACGGGCAGGGCCGCTTCAACGGACGTTTTAAATCAACGGGCATATATCCGAAGTGTATCAACAAAATCCGCACCAACGGCGTAGCCGTGCACGACGAGTGGTTTTCGTGATGACTGCAGCAAGGAAGGGAGGGCGGCCGAATGCTTAGACTGTTTGTTTCGCTGTGTGCAAGCCTGCTGATGTTCTGTGCCGCCGCGCTCATACTGAACACCACGTTGCGCAACCGTATCCGTACGGATGAGCGCATGAATAAGCTGACCGGCGAAAAGCTGCTGCCGCTTTCTCCCAAGCGTCTAAGGGAGCAGCGCACGCCTCCTATCAAAATCTCTACGGTACTCATCGATCAGCTTGCAAGCGCGGGCGTGCCCATGCGCGCAGAAGAGTTTCTATTGATCTGGGTACTTCTTGCGTTTATCCCCGCCGCGCTGAGCACATTGTTCGGGGCGCATCTGCTGGTGACAATCACGCTTTCCGGTATGGGATTGGCGCTGCCGCCGCTGTATGTGCGGCGCAGCCGCGCAAAACGGCTACTTGCGTTTGAAAAACAGCTGAACCCCGCCATCGTGAGCATAAGCAATTGCATCAAAAGCGGCCTGACATTCCAGCAGGGCATGCAGAATGTGGCGGATCAGATGCCGGAGCCCATTTCCCGCGAGTTTGCGAGGGTTCTTCGGGAAATACAGCTTGGCAATACATATGATCGCGCGCTTACCAACCTGTCCAAACGCGTGCCGAGCGCGGACGTCAAGCTTATGGTAACGGCGATACTGATTTCCCAGCAGGTGGGCGGCAATTTATCCGGTGTGCTGGATAATATCGCGCAGACGGTAAACGACCGGATCAAGATCAAGCAGGATATCCGAACCATCACTTCCACCGGCCGCATATCCGGCATGGTGATTGGCTTTCTGCCGATTGGGCTTGGGCTGATGCTCATGCTCATTAACCCGGATTACATGTCGATTTTCTTTACGACGATAGAAGGACGGTATATGCTGCTTGCAGCCGCCGTGCTCGAAGCCATAGGGTATATCGTCATCCGCAAGGTGGTTTCGGTAAAATACTAAAGAGTATTCGCTCAAAGGAGGCTGAACAAATGGCGCTGTTGGTGATCAGCTCATCCATACTGATGTACGTACTGCTGCTGCTGGCGTTCAGCCGCCCGCGCAGACTGTATAGCGCGAAGGAAAGAAGGCTGCGCCTCGCAACAGAAACGGAAAAGATATTCATAGACGAACTGAACGCGAATTTTTACGAACGCTTTTTTAAACCGCAGATTACGAAACTCAAGCGCGTACTTGCAAGGTCATTTGCGCGATCCAAACGGTCGTCGGTACAGAACGAGAAACTGGCAAAGCAGCTTCGGATGGCAGGGATCTATATGAGCACATCCTCGTTCGGCATGCTTCGCATGGGCAGTGCGGTTTTTCTGATGCTGCTGGTGCTTATTCTCATCGCAGGCGCATCCATGCAGACATCCCTCAAATTCCTGATCGTAGCCGGCGCGATGTTCATCGCCCTGCTTGCACCCATGTATATTGTCAGCGTACGCACACGCATGCGGCAGCAAAACATTCGCTATCAACTCCCGGATATGATGGACATTCTGACGGTCAGCATAGACGCAGGCTTAAGCTTCGATATCGCGTTGAAACGCGCTCTGGACAAATTCACGGGCGCGCTCAAAGAGGAAATGAGTGTAACCTCCATGGAGATACAGATGGGCAAGCAGCGGCGCATCGCACTGACTGAGTTGGGCGAACGCAACAACATTGCGGAGCTCAAAACGCTGGCTGCCGCCGTGATGCAATCCGAGCAGATGGGCACGCCCATACGCAATGTACTCAAAACGCAGGCCGCACAGCTCAGGGCTGACAGAAAGCAGGCCGCGCAGGAAAAGGGTATGAAAGCCTCCGTCAAGATGCTGCTGCCTATGGTGGCGTTCGTATTCCCGGTTATATTCATCATTCTGATGGGACCGACCGTACTCAACCTCATGAAGACTTTCGGGTGATCTTATGAAATACGCAGTATTGTATGAAAACGGCAGAGTATTGGAACGCGTACGCGTGGCGGACACTTACTTCACGCGGCTTCGCGGATTGATGGGGAAACGCAACATCGATGAAGGGCTGCTTCTGTATCCCTGTTCGCAGGTGCACACCTATTTTATGCGGGAACCCATCGACGTCATCTATCTCGACCGCGGCGGTCAGGTGTTATCCGTCGTAACGGCTATGGAGCCGGGCAGACTGGGCTGGTATATTCACGGGGCGGTCAGCGTGCTGGAATTGCCCGCGCATCACTGGGCGCAGCTCAACTGCGGCAACATCGTTCAGATTGAGGATTACAAGGAGCCTGAGTATGTCAAAGCAATCGGATGACATATTCGGTCTGCGGGAGCAGATTGATCCAGCCGAGGCCTTCCCGCGCGGCGGACTGGGGGGCTTAAAACGTGCGGAGCTTGAACGCATGGTGGAGGAACAGACAAACACCATCGCGAGCATGAAACGCGTATTCTACCGCGATACCGAGGAGCTTAGGGATCAGCTCATGGTGCTCAATTCCGAAAACCGCTGCCTGAAGGACAGGCTAGCGGAATTGGAAAAAGCGCCGCATTCTCCTGCACAGCAGCTGCCGCCGGACGAGCAGGCGATACGCGAGCGGCTCAGACCCATGGTGGAAAAGCTGCAGATGAAGCACCAGCAGGAGCTTGCAAGCCTTCGGGTGGAGCTCAGACAATTGAGCGAGCAGCTCACGCAATCCACAGAGTCTCTCGAAAACTTCCGCGCAAAAAGCGGTGTGCAGATTACCCGCAGACAGGCGGCGGAAGAAGCGCTCGAAAGGGCGCAGCAGGAAATCGTTGCATTAAAGGAACAGCGCAGCGCGGATGAAGCGGCTATTGCGAGGCTGCAATCCTCTGTCATCAGCAGCGAGCCGGACGGTCAGGACGAGCAGCACAGCCGACACATTCACGAATACAAGCAGGCACTTGCGGCGGCGCTCAAACAGAACGCGCAGCAGGATGAGCTGATACAGTCATTGACCCGGCAGCTCGAATATACAACGGCGCACTATAAGGAACAGCGCGCGCAGCAGCTCGATTACCTGCGCAATATACGCGACAACTTCGAAATGTTCTATGATTTTATGACTCCCGATGAACAGACGGTGCCGCGTTCGCAATCCGCTTCGCGCGATAACCTGAAGCCCCTGTTCCGCGAGCAGGGAAAAATGTAATGCCGATATTATAACAACGCAACAAAAGGCCTGTGATACAGGCCTTTTTTGTTTAGAAATGCGCGTGAGCCGATTCGTAAATGACAAATAATGCACGGATACCGCGCACAGCGCGGGCGCAAGATAAGTGCGGAGGTGATGAATTTGACAGAAATACCGGATGAATTGTTATCCGCATTATCCAAGGATGCATCCGCCATGCAGCGGTTTTCCGGCTTGCCCGACAATGAGAAGGACGATGTCGTATCGCGGGCGCATACCGCTAAAAGCGCTCAGGAAATCGACCATATCGTGAGCAGGCTCTAAGGAGGTGACAAGGCATGATCGAGCAATTTCCCCAAGGGTTTTTGCAGGCGCTCGGACATAACCCGGACGCGATGGAACACTTTTTCAGGCTCAGCCATGACGAACGCAGGCAGATTATTTCCTCTGCACGCGGCGCGCACAGTAAAGAGGAAATGGAAAACATCGTGGATAGAATATAACTTAGCCCTGCGGTTCCAGCTTCACCAGCTTGCCCTGCACGACATATCGCGCTTCGTCGTATTCGTAGGTGCAGGTGGATAGCGTGATGATGTGATCCTGCGGCGATACCTCAATGTCGCTGACGAAATCCGATTTTGAGCGGACGTCTTTGAGATACTGCGCAAACGCGTCGTCGCTTGAGAATGTTTTGCGGTAGATATCGCTTGCCGCGGGCGTGATATACCCCGCGAACAGCTCCACTTTGTAATTGCCATTGGGCGTCAGCAGCAGCATGGTGGGATACACATTGTAATAGGTCTGCTCCCGATATCCCAGAAGCGAGGCGAACATGGCCCCGCTTTTCATATGGTGGCCGTAAATGATGGTGTTGGGATCTTCAAAATTCGGCGCGTTGTCGCAATCGATAAACAGCGTGCCCATGCGGTTTCTGGAACCGTTGAACAGGTGGTTCAGGTAGTAGCTGTTGTCGCTTCCCTGCACCACGGGGTAATTGATGACGGTGCCTTCGCAGATCAGCCAGCCCGCGATATCGTCGTTGATGCCTTTGAGCATTTCAAAATGCGGCTGAAACCGCGGCTTTGGCGTGGGCGTAGCTTCCGGCGGCAATGTAACCGCTGGCGCGGGCTGCGTTGCTTCCGATTTCGCTAAGTCCGCGTACAACTGATCGCCCGCGCTGTATTCTATAAGCGGTATCACGAACATAACGGCGCAAAATACCATGCCCGCAGCGCACAGCGCGATGAGTACATTGAGCAGAATTTTCTTATTATTCTTACGGGGTTGTTCCATATCGCGTTCCTATCCAATAACCGGCAAATAAAAAGGCGGCTGCGGCGCTTTACCCGCCACGGCCGCCTTGCATGTTCGAAGTAATGTAGGGTCTTAGGAAACCTTGCGTTTTTTCGCTATGAGCACCGCAAGCCCCAAAGAGAGCACTACGAAGCCGCCCGCCCAGACATACAGGTTGGTATTGTCGCCGGTACCGGGCGAGAGCGGGATCTGTTCGCCGTCGTCAATGATGATTTCCGGCGGGCCAAGCGGGATATCGGGATCGTGATGGTGGTGGTCATCATCGTCATCATATTGGTTTACCTGAAACCCCCACTCGACTTTGCCGACGGCGTTCTGGTATTCATTGCCCATCGTGATGGGCAGTTCGATGGTTACCACGAGCGTTTTCGTTTCGCCCGGATCAAGCATGCCAAGGTTATAATACGTATTGTTGGATGGCCAGGATGCCCTTGCCGAATCGGATACGATGGTCGTGCCGCCATCCTTCACGGTGATTTTCACGACGTCCAGCAAGTGGTCTACGCTTTCGCTTTCCGGCTTGCCGAACAGGTAAACGCGGATATCATCGCCGGAACGGTTCTTGATGGTGACGTTCTGCGTAACCGTATCGCCCGGCATAAGCCCCTTGAAGTTCCGGAACAAATCCGTGTCCGTGGGGACAAAGCCAAATACGGAGCTTGCGTACCGTCCGTTGTAGTCCACGGCAGAATCCGCCGCATAAGCCGTTGCGGCAAACGCAAACAACAGCAGCAGGCTCATTACCGCGACGCAAATTCTCCTCAGGCTATAAAAGCGTTTCATTGTCTTTCATCCCCCTATTTCGCCGCCTCGCGGGCGGTCGGATGGTTCAGGAATTCCAATCGATGTCTTCTTCAGGTAACCCCCGGGGCGCAGGGATGCGCCCCGGGAGATGATCAACTTAGAACGTAGTGCCGTTGAACCGAGCTATGACCATTGCTATTTCATTGGTGGTGCCGCCGCTATAGACGGGGGGATTTGTCGTGCTGATGCCATCCTCCATATCCTTAAACTTGGAGAATATGCCCTGCGCCTGCAGCGCCTGCGCGGTTACTTTGACGTCATAAGATGTTTCGGAAGTATGATTCGTCACCGCGGTGGAGATGCGGATTTGCGTGAACAAAGCTGTAGTTGCAGAATCCGGTACGGTGGGATATCCGGTGCCTGGGGTTGCAATGGGCTTCAGGTAGTAGTAGTAATCACCATCTTTATACCAGTTGGCTGTATCCAGATTTTCTAGCGTTACGGGGTTGGTAACGCCGGGGATAGTGGGCATTTCAACCTTCAAACGAACGATGCAGGGGTTGGTGCCGGTGCTGACGACCTTGGGGTCTTTGGCAAGGGCTTCGCCCGGGTACACCGTGTCAGCGTCAATACTGCCGGAGGTGCCCCATGCGGGTTCCTGCAGTTCGATCGCGATGTTGCCGACGGTGAAGGTGTTCACCGCATCATCATCGGCGGTGAAGTAAGCCAGCGTGACGCCCAGCGCAGCGATAGCCACGAGGGACACGACGAGAGAGATAGCCAAAATCTTCTTCTTCATCTTTGTTTCCTCCTATTAGTATCGTTTTTTTATGTTTCTTCCGGAGCGCCATCTCCGAGAAAAAATACAGGTTAGATTATTTTCTTTAGGGCCGCCGCTCAGGCGGCCCTAAATATGGTAATACTTAATTTATCTTATCGCCGGCAGCAATCGCAAGCTCCGATATAGGCGCATCCGACTGTTTCGCATAAGCCATCAATGTGATACCAAGGGTTCCACCTTCTCCAGCAGCAGTTCGGAGCGCCGCTAAATCAGCATTCGTCAGGGTATCCAAGAATTTAACCTCAGTAAACAAGGGGTTTGTTTCTCCAGCGGTGAGCGGGCCATCGAATTTGTAGCATTTGTTGGTGTCATCCCAAGTCCATCCGGTACCCATCGTAAACGTAATTTTATGATCAGCAACAAGCGTCTTTATGCTGGGAGCGAGCGTAACCGTCATATAAATATCGGTGTCCGCTTTTCCTGCTACTAACGTAACTGTAGGATCCTTGGCAAAAGTCACATTAGGAGCGATTACGTGTTCTGCCCCCGGAACCCAATCCGGCTCTGTCAGCGTAATATCCAGATTTCCAACCGTGAACGTATTGGTAACGGACTGGCTATCCTTCAACCACGCCAGGGTGCCGCCGACGCTTGCAACTACGAGTATCGCAGCCGCGAGAACAAACAATAATGCCTTTTTCTTCATGTTGTTTTCCTCCGTTTATTTTAAAATAATATTGTCTATATAAAGCCCAGCGATTGTGGCTATGGCATCAAGGGGTTTTTATTGGGCTGGTTGCGCTTGCTTCAAGCGCCTTTGCAAAAGCCGTCTGTGCGTTGGATGCGCCCATGCCTTCCGCCTGTATGGACTGCGAAATCACGTTGAGCTCAAATATCTTGCCTACGCAATCGGCAGGGAGCGGGGATACCGGGGCACAGTAGGTGACGAGAATGCCCGTGAGGTTGGTCGTGGCGCTAGGAAGTCCAGGCTCTACTGCGGAATTGTAATAGTAGAAGCCATCGCCGCCGGCTGTCCATTGTGTCTCGCCGGAACCCGTGTTCAGTGTCATCGTATAATTGACGCCGAGCTTGGGTTCTATGCCCGCGCCGGTGGTTTCATCCGCATTTCTCCAAACGGGTACAAGCGCCACACGGATAAATGCCTTGACATTTCCGACATTCTGAATCTTTACATTCTCCTTTGTATCACCGTCGAATTTCTCGACAATCTTGTTAGGCACTTCACCCGGTGTAAAGCTATTGATAAGTCCAGTGGGTTTAGAGGTAAGCCATGCGAGCGTGCCGCCGATGGCAGCGCCCATGAGCAATACCGCCGCAAGGCCGAGCAGGAACGCTCTTTTGTGGGTACGGACGAATTCTTTCATGGTTTTCCCTCCGGTCAGTGCTTTGTTTCTCGGCTTTGCGCCTTTTTATCCGCCTTATCCGCCGCGTGCAGCATATCCGGCACAAAGACCAGAATGAGTATCACGAGTGCGGCGGTTCCGGCAAGTATCATACCCTTGGTGGTACTGAGCAAGCTGGACACATACCCAAGCTGCGGTATGGTGAACAGGGGCTTGCCCAGCAGGTTCTTAAAGTGCACCGGCGCGCCGTCCGGGGTATCGTTCGCATCGCCCTTGGTGTAAAAATACTGGTTGGCTGCGTCGATATCTACCACGCGGTGGGTCGCTACCACCAAATCCTCGTTGAGGACAAATGTAATGGGATCGCCAACCTTTATATTCTCTGGCGCTGTCTTCTGTACGTAGATGAGGCTGCCTACATGGTAGGTCGGCTCCATGGAGCCGGAAAGCACCGCAAACGGCGTTAAGCCTACCACGCGCACCCCGGCGAGCAGCACGGCCAACAGCACAGCCGCAATCACCAACAGGGTAGTCAGCGCATTCCAGATCTTCAATATTGTCTTTGGCAAAGGTCATTTTCCTCCGTTATGGCGTTATTCAAATAGGTTGGGAGCGTATGTCTCCCACGAGAGCCAGAACGGCGTTCTGCTGGAGTTCGTAACGGTGCAGGCGATGGAAGTATCCTCGTTGGTTTCGCCTAACTTCTGGTCATCCAAGATGGTATCTGTCCATGTGGGACCCGTCTTGTTGTTATAACGCCACGACCAGTTGGTATCCTCGGTGACAGTATAGGTACCCTTGGGAAGGCCGGTGATAACTTTACTACCTACGCCATTGACGAGATCTCTCGCAGATATGACCTCATTAAAAGTGTAGCTGCTGCTTCCCTTGTTCACTGTTATGGTGAACAGGAAGCTTTCGCCGGACTTCGGCGTATCGGCGCTATCAGGTATGCGCTTTGTGATGGTGAGCGTGCCTGTCTTCACGCGTATTGTGAAGTGGTGGTCCACGCCATTGCCATTCACGTCCTTTGTGGGAATGCCAATCACGCCACCCGAGTACTCCGCTGTTATGAACTTCGTTTTATCCGTAATGGTCTTGCCATTGGCTACTACATTCACCGTGAAGTCGGATTCCATAATAGGCGCGTATGCCGTAATGTCGCTCGGCAGCGCCGTACCGCGCACTAACGCGGGGGTAAGTGTGAGGTTGGGTGCTGTGGCGGGTTTGGCTGGCGCGCCAAGGGTAGCGTACCACCCGGTATCGATATCATGGCTGTAACGGCCACTCAGGTCTGTCGTATCCCCGAGGAACACTTCTGCATCGGTCGCGGTGACGACAGGCTTATAGACGTAGACAGTGAAGTCTGGCGTGGTATCAACACCAGCGGCGTTGTGTACGGTATAGTTCGTTGCCGCTATGACATAGTTGCTAACCGTTCGCTTCACGCCCGTGATGTTTACACCGGTATCCCCGGTAAGGTAATCAGTGACGGGTGATGTGTACGTAAAGGTATAGGTAAGCGCGGGGTTAGGTCCCATCTCATCTGTATCCGCTTCTGTCCCGTTATGCTCCCATACAACACCGGCGACGGCGCTGTTCAGATCGGGAGAATTTGTAAGGTACACAGCCAAGTTCTGCACGGAAATGACGGGCTTGTATACGCTAACGGTAACCGCATCGTTAATCAGCTTGTTTGTAGCAACCGTGCCAACCGCAGGGGCTGCGCCACTATCGATCCGAGTGATGGCGACTTCGATGTCAAACCTAGTATCCGCGGTCAATCCCGTGATGGTGCCGCCCGCATACGATCCGTTGCCCGCCCAAGTGCCAGTTGTTGCTCCCGGAAGTATGGTATAGGTGCCCAGTGCCGTACTGCCCTGCTTCAGCGTGTAAACGATTTTGACATACTTGTTATATACGCCGTCTATCTCGTACTCCACTCCGCCGATGCTATACTTCGCCTCGCTGAAGAACGTAGCAATATCCACGGAGTCGCCCATGTAGATATTGTTCCGGCTCTCCACAAAACCGTCGTACTTAATAGTAGCATTCAGCGTGGGCATGTCGAAATTTTCAATGGGCGTCGTCCCGGTGTATACACCGGAGTCGCTGTAATTGGAGTATGCGGTGTTGCCGCCGATGTATCCGGGTTTGCGCTGCACAGTAAAGGTAAAGGAGAAGTACCCCGGATCGGTCGTAACCGGGTTACTGTCGTTCATCTGAACCGGCGTAAAATCGTGCGGCCAAGTGATGATCACTCTGCCATAAGTATCTGTCGTAATAGTGGTGCCGGGTATCGCCAATATGGCGGCACGGGACTCATCAGTCAGTTCGAACTGCCGGGTGATGACATCCTTCACGGTTGCACCGGTTATGGTTTGGCCCGTCTCATTGCCAATCGACTGGAATATGTCGTTGAGCGCAGACGAGTCATTTGTATAAATGTAATACTTAGTGCCATTGTCAGGGCTTACGTTATCTGATACAGTCAGCGCCGTATCCCGTCCAGCATAATTCGACGAGGTATACGACATAAACCGACCAACACGGAAGTCGCTAGTCTCATTACCGGTAAAGAAACCAACCGTATAAATTGTAGCATTGTACGATGCTTTTTTCAGAGTATTTGCCGTAGAAATCGCAGTGTTGGCAACAGTCTCATTGAAAGTATCGCTGCTAGTAGGCACGCCGTCCGTAAAGAGTATAACAACTTTAGAACGCGTGCCCGCCGGAGGATTATTATCACCGTCAAAAGCGCTTTTTGCCTGGTTCATCGCAAGATCCGCACGCGTTGACCCGCCGTCTGACATACCGTCGATGGCGTTTTTTAAAGTGGTGACATTGCTATTTACTGTTAAGAAAGCATTGGTCGGATAACTCGCAGAACCTGCATATGTTACAACTGCAATGCGGCTTTGCGGGGAAATCGAATTTACAGTATCCACATAGTTCTTCGCTGCCGTTTTCAGAGCGGCCAGTTTGGTTTGGGTGGTCTGGGCTCTTGTATAAAACTGATACTCAGGCAGTCCATCCCCGTCCGAATCGACTCCCGTTCCATTCGCTTTGGATTCAATATAGGTGTTGTTGGGCCACGTTCCATAGTACCAGTTGCCAGAGTAAGTTCCGTATGTGACGGACGTATACCCGCCATTTCTATAAATAAAATAAGTTCCATCCGAATCGGGCTTGTTATTCTTTTTGTAAGTATAACTTGTTGTATTGTCACCCATGCTCCCCGATCGATCCAACACCATTACGATATCGCATGGTATAGGCGATATTACGATATTAGAAGCGGTATACGCGGTGATTGTAATATTATAGGTACCATCGGAGTTCGCGGCGGCTTTTTTGGAAGTAATAAGGTTTGGATTTGATGTAGGGGTCGGCAACGTAGGCTCAGTGACGGCCAGAACCGTTGCTGAACGGCCTGCCATAAGCGATCTTTTCGAGCCGGCCGTAGTCACACTACCCAGTACGGAGCCTACGCTGCCGCTGAAATTAGAATCAAGCACAAACGGTGCATCTGCATCGGTTCCAACCAATGCGGCCCACTGGGAAAGCGTAGCTTCGTCCGGTATGCCTTCCAAGGAAGCGCACTGTTGCTCTGTAAGATTTATCAGCGCTGCGTTAAGCGCATCCCCTTCGAGTGTAAGTAAATACGCATACAACTCTTGCCCCGAAAGCGCGGATACATCCACCGCAGCGGGCGCTGGCGTCGGCGTCGGCGTAGGGGTGGGCGTAGCCGTCTCTTCCGGCAGGGTAGACGGCGTCTGTTCTGCGGGCGTTTCCGGCGGCAGAGTAGACGGCGTTTCCACCGGCAGGGAAGAAGGCGACGAAGGATTGTCCGTCGTTAGAGTGCCAGGCGTTTCTAGCTCCTGGGCGAGAACGGGCTCCTGACCGGAATCCTCTCCCACCGCAAAACCGGCCATGGGGAATATGCCCAGAACCAGTACAACGGCGAGTATGAGTGAAATCAGTTTTTTGCTTTGTAACTTCATCCCGCTTCTCACTCCTTAGCTGGAATTGCCCGGCCTCATATGCCGGGCAGAACGCAAATGACTAAATCTTGGGATTATCATACAATACGCCGGTCACAGCTCAGTCACAGAACGTTCTTATTCGAATTTTATTTTGCTCTTATTTGCCGCCCAAATTGGTAAAAACAGTATTTCTACCTTCGAACGCTCACAAAATCAATGATTGCCCGATTTTCCGACAAAAATTCTTTTTATTAAAAATATTTGATTTTATTTCCTGAGCAGCCTTTTATATCTGATGCCGGATTGCGCCATTCTTATGGGATTTGCCCCGTATGCCTGTCCAAAACGAATGATTCGGGATGAATACCTAAAGTTCTTATGTTTGGTCAAATGCACCGCAGGTATACCTGCCGGAATACGCTGCCCGCCTGAGAAAAACGAATGTTCAGGAGATTTCTTCCTATACTAATGACTGCGAAGTACATCAGCCGATATGTGAGATTTTACATGGATTTGATACTCTCAAAACTGCCGCGTGACATTATTGCGTTATTCTTTAGTTGTAAGTTTGAAAGTAATGGAAAGATTGAAATGGAGGAACAAAGTCACTATGAGGAACAATCGCTCGATTATCGTTATCGCCGCCGCGCTTATGGCGCTGCTCCTGTTTGCCGGATGCGCCCCCAAGGCGGAAGCCCCCGCAGCCACCGGAGCCCCCGCTTCCAGCTTTGACAACAGCCAGGCGATCGTCGTCATCTCCCGTGAAGAAGGTTCCGGCACGCGCGGCGCGTTTATAGAGCTGACCGGCGTGGAAACCAAACAGTCTGACGGCACAAAGGTGGATAACACCACCGAAGAAGCCATGATCACCAACGACACCGCCGTCATGCTCACCACCGTCGCGGGCAACCCCTACGGCATCGGCTATGTATCGCTCGGTTCCCTCAACGATACCGTAAAAGCACTGCAGATCGACGGAGTTGATGCCACCCCCGAAAACGTGAAGAACGGTTCTTATGCCATTCAGCGTCCGTTCAACATTGCCACCAAGGGTACCCCCAGTGAAGCCGCGCAGGATTTCATTCAATACATATTGAGCGCCGACGGCCAGAACGTAATCGAAGGCAAAAAATACATCAAGATCAACGAAGCCGCGACCGCGTACACCCCCGCCACGGTATCCGGCAAGGTAGTCGTCGCCGGTTCCTCCTCCGTCACCCCGGTCATGGAAGTGCTTGCTGAAGCGTACATGAA
The DNA here is from genome assembly GCA_964440115.1 of uncultured Oscillospiraceae bacterium. Taxonomy (GTDB): domain Bacteria; phylum Bacillota; class Clostridia; order Christensenellales; family CAG-138; genus JAEWWD01. The sequence continues at coordinate 451,134 of CAYTPV010000003.1, forward strand.
AGTCAACCCCAGCGTAACAATCGAGATCCAGCAGAGCGACTCTTCCACCGGCATGAAGAACACCATCGACGGTACCTGCGACATCGGTATGGCTTCCCGCGCTCTCAAAGACAGCGAGACCGGCGCAGGCCTGACCGCCACCCAGATCGCGCTTGACGGCATCGCCGTGATCGTGAACAACGAGAACACGCTCACCGGCCTCACCAAAGATCAGGTCCGCGCCATATTCACCGGCGAAGCCCTTAACTGGAATGAGGTCGCCTAATCACCGGCATAGAACATCATATCCACGTGATGCCGCCCGTCATACGCCTGCAGCGTTACCGGGCGGCAAACGCACGTTTCATGGAGACGGGATATTGAACAATCTGTGTGAGCTACGCATTCTTACACCATTAACGGAGGAAAGCAAATGAAGCAATGGAAGGAACAGATTATGCGCGGGGTGTTTGCCGCGGCTGCCGCGGCCTCCATATTATCCGTCGCGCTGATCTGCATATTTCTGTTCGCCAACGGCCTGCCTGCCATATTCAAGATAGGCCCGGGGGACTTCCTGCTGGGAAGAACATGGAAGCCCGGTCAGGATATTTACGGGATATTCCCCATGATCATGGGCAGCATCTACGTGACGGCGGGCGCAATACTGGTTGGCGTACCCATCGGGCTGCTGACGGCCATATTTATGGCACGGTTCTGCCCCAGGCAATTATACAAATTTTTAAAACCGGCCACCGAGCTGCTGGCGGGCATACCGTCAGTGGTATACGGCTTTTTCGGATTGGTCGTGATGGTACCCTTTGTACGCACCGCATTCGGCGGCAGTGGATCATCCATGCTGACGGCATCCGTGCTGCTGGGCATCATGATACTGCCCACCATCATCGGCGTAGCGGAAAGCGCCATCCGCGCCGTGCCGGAAAACTACTATGAAGGTTCCCTTGCTCTGGGCGCAACGCACGAGCGCAGTGTGTTTTTTGCGGTAGTGCCTGCAGCGCGGTCGGGTATGTTCGCTGCAATCGTGCTGGGCATCGGCCGCGCCATAGGCGAGACGATGGCCGTCATCATGGTGGCGGGCAACCAGGCGCGCATGCCTGCGGGTCTTCTCAAAGGCGTTCGCACACTGACTGCCAATATTGTCATCGAAATGGGATACTCGGCTGATTTGCACCGTGAAGCGCTGATCGCCACGGCAGTCGTGCTGTTCATATTCATACTGCTGATCAACGGGCTGTTTTCGCTGCTCAAAAGGAGGTCGAACACATGACGAACGCTTTCTCCTCCTATCCGCAGGTTGCGCATCCGGGCAGAAAATCGGCGTTGGCGCTGCGCGCTCTTGTGTATTTCGCGGCGGTGCTGACAGTTGCCGTGCTGCTGTTCCTCGTTGTGTACATACTCGTCAAGGGTGTTCCGTATCTGACGCCTGATCTGTTCGCCTGGAACTATACGGCAGAAAATGTATCCATGACGCCAGCCATCATCAACACGGTGCTCATGACGGCGCTTTCGCTGCTGATCGCCGCGCCGATCGGCATTTTTTCCGCTGTATATCTGGCGGAATACGCCAAGCGCGGCAGCCGGTTTGTGGCGGTTGTGCGAGTTACGGCGGAGACGCTTGCGGGCATTCCTTCTATTGTTTATGGGCTCTTCGGCCTGCTATTCTTTGTAACGCAGCTCAAGTGGGGGCTTTCTCTGCTCGCGGGTGCATTTACGCTTTCTGTCATGATACTCCCGCTCATACTGCGTACGACGGAAGAGGCACTCAAATCCGTTCCGGATATGTACCGCGAAGGCAGCTTCGGGCTGGGCGCGGGAAGGCTTCGGACGGTGTTTTCCATCGTACTGCCGGCGGCGATACCGGGCATACTGGCCGGTGTGATACTGGGCATAGGCCGCATCGTGGGAGAGACCGCCGCGTTGATCTACACGGCGGGCACCGTCGCAAAGGTACCGGAAAACGTATTTTCCTCCACGCGCACGCTTTCCGTTCACATGTACTCCCTTTCACGGGAGGGTCTGAACATCAACCAGACGTACGCGACCGCCGTTGTACTGCTGCTGGTGGTGGTGGGCATCAACGCGCTATCCTCGTTCGTGGCGCGAAGGCTCGTGAAGCGGCTGGGCGGCTAAACTAAAACCTACAAAGGAAGTGATTTCATATGGAGAAGACATTGAAATTTGATATAAAGGACTTGAACCTATATTACGGTTCCTTTCAGGCGCTCAAAAATGTAGCCCTGCCTGTAGAGGAACGCGAAATCACAGCGCTCATAGGCCCGTCCGGATGCGGCAAATCTACGCTGTTAAAAACGCTTAACCGCATGAACGACCTCGTGGAAGGCTGCCGGATCGACGGCACGGTTCTGCTCGACGGGCAAAGCATATTCAACGGCATGGACGTCAATCTCTTAAGAAAGCGGGTCGGCATGGTGTTCCAGAAGCCCAACCCCTTCCCCATGAGCGTATACGACAACATCGCCTACGGTCCTCGCACGCACGGCATGAAATCCAAGGCGAAGCTGGACGATATTGTGGAAAAATCCCTGCGCGGCGCGGCTATATGGGATGAAGTCAAGGACAGGCTTAAAAAAAGTGCGCTCGGATTATCCGGCGGGCAGCAGCAGCGGCTGTGCATTGCGCGCGCTTTGGCTGTCGAGCCTGAGGTGCTGCTGATGGACGAACCAACCAGCGCGCTAGACCCAATTTCCACCTCGCGCATAGAAGACCTTGCGACGGAACTCAAAGGGCAATATACTATTGTCATCGTCACGCACAACATGCAGCAGGCAGCTCGCATATCCGATAAAACAGCGTTTTTTTTGCTTGGGGAAATGATAGAATACGGAGAGACGGAAAATCTGTTTTCCATGCCCAGGGACCAAAGGACAGAGGATTACATCACGGGGAGGTTCGGTTGATGCGGAATAAGTTCGATACGCAGCTTGAGATTTTAAACGACGAGCTGATTGAAATGGGCGCGCTTATCGAGCACGCCATACAGAGTGCCTGCGCTGCTCTGAGTTCCCGAAGCGCGGAAGCGGCAAAAAAGGCTATTGAATTTGACCATGAGATCGATGAAAAGGAACGGCAGATCGAAAGCATGTGCCTGAAGCTGCTGCTTCAGCAGCAGCCGGTAGCGAAGGACCTGCGGCTTATATCGGCGGCGCTCAAAATGATCACGGATATGGAGCGCATCGGCGACCAGGCCGGGGATATTTCGGAAATCGTGCTTATGATGGAAGGCATGCAGGGAAGCCAGCAGCCGGATGAAATAGAAGATATGGCTGCTGCCACCATCCGCATGGTGACACAAAGCATCGACGCGTTTGTCAGACGCGACGCGCAGCTCGCACAGGCCGTCATCGATTCCGACGACGAAGTCGACGATTTGTTTGTGCGGGTGCGCGAAAGGCTGGTATCCCGTATTACTGCGGACCCGGCGGCAGGTACGCACACGCTGGATTTGTTCATGATCTCCAAATACCTTGAGCGCATCGGTGACCACGCGACGAATATAGCCGAATGGGTGCTGTTTTCCATTACGGGCGTACACAAGAGCGACGAGCAGCCATAAGGAGTTCCGCCATGATTTATTATGTGGAGGACGACGCCAATATCCGCGAGCTGGTGCTCTATACGCTTACGCAGACTGGCTTCTCGGCGCGCGGCTTTGCGGATGCCAACGGCTTTTGGACCGCTATGACGGAAGCAACACCGGAGCTTGTACTGCTCGACCTGATGCTGCCCGGCGAGGACGGACTGAGCATATTGAAGCGTCTGCGGGGAGCCGCACCGACACGCTCGCTGCCGGTGATACTGCTGACGGCGCGCGGCGCGGAATACGACAGGGTAACCGGCCTTGATTGCGGCGCGGATGATTACATAACAAAGCCTTTTGGCATGATGGAGCTTGTTTCCCGTATACGCGCGGTGCTGCGCCGTTCTTCCCCGCAGGAGAAAACCGATCTGCTTGAATGCGGCGGGATAGCCGTTGATGAACAGCGGCACACTGTCACGTGCAACGGCAGCCCGGTGGTCCTTTCCTTTAAGGAATTCTCGCTGCTTCGGTTCCTGCTTGAAAACCGGGGACGCGTATTTTCGCGGGACAGACTGCTGCTCGCCGTGTGGGGGTATGATTATGTGGGCGGCACACGAACGGTGGATGTACATGTGCAGACGCTGCGGCAGAAGCTGGGCGATTGCGCGGATGTGATTGAAACTGTTCGCGGGGTAGGATATAGAGCAAAAGAATGATGGAGTGCTTTTCAGGCATTCTGGAGGTATCGCCGCCTTCGCCCTCGGCGGGAGACGCCTCGGGCACTAGGCCTGTGGGCCGTCGTGGCCGGCGACGGAATATTTTTTTATTATAAAGCGGGAGGGCTTCGCCCCCCGCACCCCCTGAATTTCACACGCGGTATCTAGGGTGCCCACATCCCGGGATACGGATGTCGTGCCCGTTTTATAATACTTCCCCCAAAGCGACAAAGTCGCTTTGACAATGGGATTCTCAAGGGCCGTGACGGCCCTTGAGCGGGGGTTCGGGGGTGGAACCCCCGAAAAGTCGTTTGGAGGTGCTGTGCCTCCGATAAAATCAAGGAGCACATGCCATGCAAAAGCGTATTTTCCGCAGCCTGTTCCTGATTGCGTTTACGTCGGTGCTGCTTGGCTGCGCGCTGATTGTAAGCGTGCTGTATGGCGCGTTTACGAAGCGGCTGAAGCAGGAGCTGCGCAGCGAAGCGGAATACGTAGCTGCAGGCCTGTTATACACGCATTATACGACCGCGTTTTTAAACAGCGCCGTACCCGCGAGTAAAACGCGCATTACATTGGTATCTTCTGACGGTACGGTACTGTACGACAGCGCGGCAGATGAAACGACCATGGAAAACCACGCCGACCGCCCCGAAATACAAGCTGCATTCAAAACGGGCGAAGGTGAAAGCACGCGCGCATCTGAAACCATGGGTGTAGAGACACTCTACTACGCGAAGCTTCTGCAGGATGGCACGGTGCTTCGGGTTTCCGCAACACAGAAGAGCATCGGCGGCATGGTATACAATTCCGTACCCGCGCTCACAGGCTTAAGCCTGTTTGCTCTGATTGTAGTGTTCGTGCTGGCGCGCAGGTTGACACGGCGCGTGATCGCCCCGCTCAACGCGCTCAACCTGGACGAACCTCTGAGCAATACGGCGTATGACGAGCTTTCACCGCTGCTGCGGCGGCTGCATGAGCAAAAAAAACAGATCGAAGCCCAGATACTCGAGCTTTCTGTCCGGCGCGACGAATTTGAGGCCATCGCGGATAATATGCGCGAGGGCCTTGTGGTGCTCAACGCGCGCGGCACTATATTATCCATCAACAACAGCGCGCGCAAGCTGTTCCGCGTAAGCACCAATTGCGAGGGCAGGCATTTTATGACGCTGGACAGAAGCCTGCAATTGCAGACGGCAGTGGATCAGGCATCCGCCGGCGTTCCCGCCGAAGGTCTTCTGTCGCTGCGCGGCCGGGAATATCAGCTGCTGACCAGCCCCGTGCGCGAAAAGGGCGCCATCACGGGCACCGTAGCGCTCATACTCGACGTAACGGAACAAAGGGCGCAGGAACGCATGCGGCGTGAGTTTTCCGCCAATGTATCGCACGAGTTGAAAACGCCGCTGACTTCCATTTCCGGTTATGCGGAACTCATCATGAGCGGCGTAGCCAAACCCGAGGACGCGCCGGTCTTTGCTACTCGCATACACGAAGAAAGCAGCCGGCTGCTGGCGCTCATTGATGACATTCTGCGGCTTTCAAGACTGGACGAGGGCGGCGCGGGTTTGCCGTGGGAACGCGTGGATCTGCTTTCGCTTGCACATGGTGTAATCGACAGGTTAGCTTCGGCGGCACAGGTGAACGAAGTTACCGTCACTGCCGAAGGCGACAGCGCACATGTATATGGCGTCAGGCAGGTGCTTGAAGAGATGCTTTACAATCTGGTGGATAACGGCATCCGCTACAACACGCCCGGCGGCAGCGTTCGCGTCACCATCTCGAACGCGCCGGATACAGGCGCAATCGCCCAAGTATCAGATACCGGCATTGGCATCCCCATTGAGCATCAAGCCCGCGTATTTGAACGCTTTTATCGCGTGGATAAAAGCCATTCCCGCCAAACGGGCGGCACCGGACTGGGGCTTTCCATCGTGAAGCGCGGCGCGCTGCTGCACGGCGCACGCGTGGATCTTTCGAGCGAGCCGGGCCGCGGCACAACCATACGGCTTAAGTTCCCTCCCGCTAAAAAAACGGAAGTGCAGCCATAATGTATGCCAGTTTATCCCATTGCGAATAGGGACAGTGCAGCATGGTAGCTTCATGCAGGGACAACTTGCAATTACGTGATGCATAATGTATAGTTATATAAATACTTTTTATAGGTACTTCACTGGCACGCCATGATGCTCCTTTGCTCTTATAGGCGTGTTGTTTTTGTTCGTTATACACCGGGCCCTTTTCGCTTGCGCATGAAAATGCGTCGCCGCCGGATCGGCTTTTTTGCCTGCAGAATGTCCCATATCCCGCCGCAGCACAGCATTGGTCGGCTTCCTGTAAAACCGGTTTTACCGTATGGGAGAAGTTCATGCGAAATATCTTTTTTCTGGGACTGGTCAGTTTTTTTGCGGATGTCAGTACGGAAATGGTATACCCGGTTCTGCCGTTATACCTGACCGCCGCGTTTGGCGCGTCACCCGCGCTGCTGGGCTTAATTGAAGGCATTGCGGAAAGCATAGCGAGCATACTGAAGGTATTCAGCGGCTATGTAACGGACAGGTGGGGCAAAAAGAAGCCCGTCGCATTTGCGGGTTATACCGCCGGATTTGTTTATAAAGCCGCACTGCTGCTTGCCTCTTCCTGGACGGGAATACTCACGGCACGTATCATCGACAGACTGGGCAAAGGCGTACGCACAGCACCGCGCGACGTTATGGTCAGCGAAAGCGCGGATAAAAACGCGCTGGGCAAGGCGTTCGGCATACACAAGGCACTGGATATGGCGGGTTCCGCTGTAGGCATACTCATCAGCTTTCTCATCATAGATCTTGCGAAAAAGGCGGTTTCCTACAAATTTCTGTTTGCCATTTCCGCAATTCCGGCGCTGATTGGGCTTACCATGTTTTTTTTCGTAAAAGAAAAGAAGGTACAGCGCGTGATCAAGCCGCGCGAGCGTTTCTGGGAAAACGCGAAAAAGCTGCCGTATGAGCTTAAGCTGTATCTGTTCGTCGCGTTCCTCTTTACGCTGGGCAACTCGTCCAACGCGTTCCTGCTGCTGCGCGCCAAGAGTACCGGGTTTGACGACGCAACCGTAATACTGCTGTATCTATTGTTCAATACGGTAGCCGCCGTGCTTTCCATACCGCTCAGCCGTCTTTCGGATAAAGTCGGCCGCAAGCGCCTGCTGGTATGCGGATACGCCGTGTTTTCCGTCGTATATCTGGGGTTTGCGTTCGCTTCGGGCAAGGGCGTCATCATAGGCGCGTTTGCGCTTTACGGCGCATATACCGCCATGATTGCGGGCGTGGAACGCGCGTTTATCGCGGAAATATCTCCGCCGGAATACAAGGGAACTATGCTCGGCATGCATGCCACACTCATAGGTATTGCGCTGCTGCCCGCCAGTATATTCGCAGGTGTGCTGTGGGACGCGGTCGGTGCATTTGCGCCGTTTGTGTTCGGCGCGGTTATGTCGCTCGTAGCGGCGGTTCTGCTGCAGATTTTCATGAAGCCGGGCAGGCGCGTACCTGCCTGAGGCATTTGACTGAACCTCAACTTTCAGAGGGAAGAGGGTAGACATGCATACATTTCAGACTCTGGATATCAACATCATGTCGTTCATGATACTGATATTGATATTCTACAACGTACACAACAGCTGCGAGCGTGCGTTTTTGCAAAATAAGCTGTTTTTGTACCTTGTACTTGCAAATATGGCGCTGGTGATCATCGACATACTGGGCTGGGCGTTCAACTGCCTTCCCGGATCACTCAACCGTACGCTTAACATAACGTTCAATCTGCTCATGTATATCTGCATTCCAATCGCGCCTTCGCTGTGGATTGTGTATGTGGATTACCGCGTCAACAGAAACGTGACTCGCCTGCGCCGGCTTTCAAATATTCTGCTTCTCTTCATAGGCGTCAACGCGTTGCTCAGCCTCTTGAGCCTGGAGTACGGCTGGTATTTTCAGGTGGACGCGCAGAACGTTTACAGCCGCGGTTCGCTGTTTGTCGTATACGAAGTGTATTGCATTGCGCTGGTATTCTATTCTTTCATATTCATTCTCTTGAGCCGAAAGCAGCTCGGCAACCTGCACTTTCTATCGCTCATACAGTTCTTTGTGCCGCAGGCGATTGGCATCTCACTGCAATGGCTTTTTTATGGCACATCGTACAACTGGGCCGGCATGACGATATCCCTTCTGATTATTTATTTCTATATCCAGAATCACGATTTGAATACGGATTACCTGACCGGCGTATACAACCGCCGGGAGCTGGACGGATATATCCGTATGAGAATCAGATCGAGTACCGAGGGCAAATCTTTTTCCGCCATATTGCTGGATATGAACGAATTCAAGCAGATCAACGACCAGTTTGGCCATGAAGTCGGCGACGCCGCGCTGCGCGATACGGTGGAAATCATCAAAAAGAACTTGCGCCCCAACGATTTTCTGGCGCGCTACGGCGGGGACGAGTTTATGGTGGTGCTCGCGCTTGACGAAAGAACCAGCCTCATGATGGTGATGCGGCGAATCAGAGCCAGCGTGGATGCGTTCAATGCATTGCAGCGGCGTCCCTACAAGATCAGTTTTTCCATGGGCGGCGATGTATACGACCCGGTTTGCGGCATGACGCCATCTGAATTTTTCAGCCATATCGATAAGCTCATGTACGAGGATAAAAATTCAAGAATATAAACAAACCCGCATTCGAAATGCGGATTTTTTATTGCGTTAGCAATTTAGTATGGTAATACGCTAAATTTTTTGCTTTTCAATCCGTTCGGTTTGTGGCAAAATATAACTATGCAACCGGCATTACTAAATATACAGTATTTTGGAGGGCGGGGTATCATGAAAAACATTGCGGTGATAGGCTCCAGCGGGGGAAATTTGTACAATCTGGGCGGGAAAGACCCGCAGAAGCTGTTGGGGGAGATACAGCTTCAATGCAGAAACACACAGATGCAACTAAGCGATATCGTGTTCATCGGCGCAAGCACATCCATGGATTCCATCACCAAGGATACGACTGCTGCGCTGTATACGCTTAAGGGCGGCGATATCATCTGCGGCGCGCAAGTATCGCTTGAGCAGGCAAACGGGCAGGCGGCGCAGGCGGACGCGGCGTTAGCCTCTCGCATAGACGCGGGCGAAATCGACGCCATCATCGTCATGAGCGCGGACCCGGCGCGGGTCAACCGGCTTTCCATGGAAGCCGCCGCGCGCGCCAAGACGCCCATCGTGGGCACCGGCGGCGCATCCATGGCGGCCATACAATCCATGGGCTGCACCGTCATCGCTGTCAGCGGCACAACGGGAACTACCAACCGCACAAGAGCGGTCGCGGCGATCACGGCAATCAGCAGACATTATAAGCTCAGGTATACGCCCATCATAGGCTCCACATCCGGCGGCGCACAGGTGGAGGGCAGCATATGGAAGCGCATCAGCTTCCGCGGCATTATGATGGCGTCGCTGCCCGGCTTTATCGCCATGGCGCTCATACTCGCCATCAGCAAGATCCCCGGTCTGGCCCCGCTTGAAGCGGTGTTCAATCTGCTCATATCGGGCATTCCGGTCGTCATCGCCGCCATTGCCGCACGTCAGGTATCCGGTCTTGACGAAGTCGGCGTCGTCGCGGGCGTAGTGGCGGGGCTTTTATCCACACAGGGCGGGTTGATCGGCGGACTCATCGGCGGTATTATCGCGGGCGTGCTGGCATTCTATTTCATTCGTCTGTGCCTGAGCCTGCGCTTTCCTGCTACTACCGCCAATATCGTATCCGGCGGTGTTTCCGGCCTGATCGCAGGCTTGTTCGTATACTTCCTCATTGCGCCCGCGGCGCTTTGGGTGGGCGATAACATCGCCAAGCTCATACAGACAGCCATCGATTTCAGCCCCGTGCTCGCGGGTGTGATCGCGGGCGTACTCATATGGCCTGCCATCATCGGCGGCGTATACCACGCGGCCATACTGCCCATCGTCATGCTGGAAATGAGCCAGAAGGGCATGAGCTTCCTTGGGGCCATCGATATGACCGGCCTTGTCATGGTATCCGCTGGCATTACGCTTGCAAATATCGTATATCCGCGCCAGAACGGTGACCGCGCCATCGCGCTGCCCGGCTTCCTTATCAATACCGTGTTCGGCACATTCGTGGAAGCCGCGTATCCGTTCATGTTCTCGGATAAACTGGTGTTCGGCGCGGCATTGATATCCGCTGCTGTATCCGGCGGGCTGGTCGGTATATTCGGTGCGGAAGGCATCGCGTATGTGCCCGCCATTTCCGCGCCCTTTATGTCCAACAATCCGTGGGGCTTCGCGCTTTCCATGGTGACTGCCACCGCGCTGGCGTTTTTGCTTACGCTGCTCGCCAACCGTATCGCGCGGCATAAGGCGGCGACGCATGGGGCTCAAGCGGAAGCGTAGGAACTTTGACGGCCCAGCGATCCCAGCCGATACCTCTTTCATAAGGTATCGCCGCCTTTGGCGGCGACGAAGATTTATTTAATTTAATAGCGGGAGGGCTGCGGCCCCCCCGCGCCCCCTAAAGATTTAGGAATGGAACACAGTGCACCAACAAAGCTGGATTTGCGCCGTCACTAAGGGGGAGTGGGGGGCGAAGCCCTCCCACTTTATAATAAAAAAATAGTTCGTCGCCGCCCGAAAAGGCGGCGATACTTGTTTTTTCCTACGGACAACAGCGTTTATTTGGTAGGAGAGGGTTCCATCACCTCAGACAAACCATTTTTACAGGGAAACGAAATACGGCTTGACTCTGGTACGGCATTTGCATATACTGACTTAGTAAATTACTAATTTACTAGATAGGATGGTTTGCAATGCAAATACCAACACAACTCAAACACAAGCCGGTGATCGTCTGCGAGAATTATGAAAACGTGGACGGCCGTTACGCGTATCAATCCGATTCCAAGGGGCTTTCGCTGGGCCTTGCGCAGTGGAACGATAGGGGACGCGTGGATTCTTCCGCCAAGGTATGGCGCTACACAGGTGAAAAATGGTCCCGTCAGAGCGAAGAGCTGCCGCTGTGGCGCGTGCTGGATCTTGCCATACTCGTTGCGCGCAGCATGCAGTACTTTCAGGAAGAAAGCTACCGGCATAAAAAGCTCTACGATCCGGAACATCCGCAGATCGATCGCGTCGGGTTGCAGGGTGACGCCATGACGGTAAGCGTCTGCACGGATAACCCGCGCATCGATGAAGATATCGCGCTGTTTCAGAATGCGCTCACGCAGGAAAGCGAGCGCCTTGGCGAACGCTTTGCCGTATTGGCCCGCATACTCGGGCAGATGGGATATAGGGGGTAACTAAATAAGACAGAAGAAAGGCTCACAAGATGCCCTTAAAGGCATCATGTGAGCCGCAGGTTTTGGCAAAGCAGAAAAAGACGATCTGCTTTGATCTTGCGAATTTTAGCTGATTGCCTTTGTTATGACAGCAGCAGCTAACAATGCAATCAGAAGCACCCAAGACAGAGGATTGCCCCAGTTGAAAGTGAAGCCGAACCCGTAACGCTTTGAAACAATAAGGTTACTGTCCTGTTCATTGCAATAGACAAAACTTTGATGTTCCTCGTGCCATTGTTCTATTTCATCTTTTGTCCATCTTCTTTTGCCATGTGAACGCCTTTCCTGCCATGGTTTATGCAAGGTTTTTGAATAGCTGTTTGCCTCTTGTAAATACAAATGCCGCAGCAGCAGTTGCGAGAATGGCCAGCACAACACCGATACCGAATAAAAACCAGTTCAGCACAATCGTCGTACGCATCAGCCAATACACGCCGGCAAAAGCGGCGACGATGATCGTCATCGTCAACAACGTCAGCAATACGCTTGCGCTGTTTTTTACCACTTGCGTATCATTGTAGAAATCAAATCTATGGAAGTACAAATTAAAAATCAGCCCTGTCAGTCCGCTAAGAACTGCAAAAAGAGCGCAGATTACGAAAAGGACAACACAATCTGCAATACGTAATTGCAGGGTATACGCCGCGAGTACGCAGTTTACAAGAAGCAGCGGGATTGTCACCGTCAAATGCACGCACAGTTTTGCAAGCAATATCTTCCCTTCATCAACCGGCAAGCTTTTGATAATCCAGATGTTTTTCCCTTCAAGGGATATGGATGGCGCCGCCGTATTGGTGATTGCAAGAATAAATCCATAAACAAGCAATATGAATAGTATCCTCATATCCGGAGGAAAGTACGACTCCAGCATTTGCATTTGTGCCCCGCCCGATCCGGACATAACCGTAAACAGCGTCATTAGGATCATACCAATGGACGAGTTCATGATATACATCACAGATGAAAAGTATCTTGAAAATTCTTTGCGCAATAAGGCCGAAAACGGGGATTGCACTCCGAATGAAAACTTACTGCGCCGGGCTTTGTATACCACCTTGGACCTGGACCACAACGATTTGTAACCAAATGACAAAGCAATGCACAACGCGGCAAACGGAACGGTATTCCATAACAGTCCAACGAGCAGATCGCTTATGTTTTCTTTTACAATCCCGCTGGTGAGATAGCCCAGGGGAGGATAAAAGTTTTTAAATTGATCAAACAAATCCGGAATAGTGGCGCCTTGTGCATTAGAGCCTGCTGTAAGGCCCTGTACTGCAAAATAGAGGCCAAATATGAGTCCGAATGAGATGATGGCGTTGATTGTGTTTTTGGCTCTCTTTCCGCTGGTGATGATATTCATAAAGAATGCAATTACAATGAAAAGGCAGACCGGGATAAACGGCAGGCAAACAAAACCCAGTATGGCATACAGATAAAACGGCGCATTCGGCTGCGCATTGTAACAGTAAACCGCCAGCATAGGCAGATAAAAAACAATGCCGATCAGCCAGCTTTCCGCCACCAGCGCAAACAACTTTGAAAAAAGGATCTGCATAGGCGTGATGGGATAAGAAAAAAGCTGATCCAAATCCCGCGACTCAAAAAGCACGGTGTTGACGCTGAACATTCCCGTGACCAGTGTGAGAAAAGACACTAAGAAAATTCCCATAGCAACAAGCAGCCAACCGAGCCCATACCCGCTTGTCGAGTTGTAAAGGGTATTGGCGACCCAGCCCATATATATCATCAAAAAGACAGCGAGTGCAATAAAAATGTAGCCGGGGGAACGCTTTTTCCCTTTGGCGAATCTGCTGACATTGATCTGCATCAACGCTAGAGAAATATTGACTTTCAGAAGTTCGAAAAATTTACTCATTTTCCGAGACCCCTCCCGTCAGTTCCAGAAAAACATCTTCAAGGGATTTGTTCCCCACGACATCTATGGTTTTTCCGCACTCAACCAGTTTGCCGTGCTTGATGATGGCTATTTTGTTGCACAGCTTTTGTGCAACTTCAAGCACGTGAGTGGAAAAGAATATGGAGCAGCCTTTTTGGGCCAATTCGTGAAAGTATTCTTTTAAAGTGTATGCCGCCTTCGGGTCAAGGCCGACAAAAGGCTCATCCAGAACCAGCAGTTTCGGCTCGTGAATCAGCGCCGCAATAAGCGCGACCTTTTGCTTCATGCCGTGTGAGTAGGAAGAAATCGACGAGGACAGATCCTGCTCAATTTCGAATGCCCTGCTGTATTTTTCAATCCGTTCTTTGCGATGCTCCATAGGAACATCATACATATTTGCAACGAAATTCAGATACCGGTTGCCGGACATAAACTCATACAGATCCGGCGTATCAGGGATGTACGCCATTGATTTTTTGCACTCTATCGGTTGCGATTTGATGGACAATCCGTTAATCAGTATTTCCCCTTCATCGAAGGAGTGGATGCCGACGACGGCTTTAATGGTTGTGGTCTTACCGGCTCCGTTGTGTCCGATAAATCCATACAGGTCGCCGTCTTCAACGGTCAGCGACAAATTATCTACAGCCTTTACATGGCCGGAATAGATTTTGGTCAAGCCTTTGATTTCAAGCATATTCTTATCCTTCGCCTCTCTAAAAAGCACCTGTTTTTGCTGTAGGTTTGTTCACTCCGCATCCCTGTAAAGCGCATACCCGCTGAGCAGCAGGCCGAAGCCGCCGACAAGGGCAATCGCAAACCCGCCCGTCAGATACGACGTGGTGGTGTGGTCGATGATGCGTTCATACTGGCTGGTATCCATGCTGCCGCCGTTTTCCCGAATAGCGACACTTGCCGCATTCCTTCCAAGGGATGGAGCAGCAAATATCAGCACCAGACCGATGACAAACACAATGCACATACAAATGAGCGCCTTTGCCGCAATTTTCTTTTTCACGCGTATTACACCCCGCTTCCAGATTTTGCAGATTTATTTCAGTATACAGCTCATAAAGCGCATGGGCAATACAGGGGTTCTTCACAGATTGCTTCTTCAGCAATTCTGATCTGTACGCTTACTGAGCGGATATTTCATGGTATACTATTTCCATATCACCCAACGGAGGAACTCCCCTCATGCGCATACTTTCGGCAGCCGCCATTGAGGCGGCGGTAGCGGGTCTTTGCGTGGACGCGACCTGCGCCCTGCCCGACGACGTTGTAAACGCCCTGCATTTGGCCTATACACAGGAAGAAGGCCCGGCGGGCATCACCCTGCGGCAGATACTGGAGAACGAACAGCTCGCGCGCGCTTCGCGCCGCCCCTGCTGCCAGGATACCGGCCTTGCGGTAGTCTTTCTGGATGTGGGGCAGGAAGTTTTCATAGACGGGGACGTGAACGCCGCTGTCAACGCGGGCGTCTCCCGCGCGTATACGGATGCGTACCTGCGCAAATCCTCGCTCGGCGCGCTTTCGCGCAAGAACACCGGCGACAATACCCCCGCCGTACTGCATGTGCGATTCGTTCCGGGGGATCAGGTGCATATTACCATCGCGCCCAAGGGCTTTGGCAGCGAAAACATGAGCCGTCTTGTTATGCTCAAGCCCGCACAGGGAGTGGAAGGCGTGCTGGATTTTATTGTGGAAACGGCGCGGTTGGGCGCCGCGAACGCCTGCCCGCCCGTCATACTCGGTGTCGGCATCGGCGGCACAATGGAAGCAGTGGCGCTATTGGCAAAACGTCAGCTGCTGCGCGATATAGGCTCCAAGGCTGAAACAGAAGAACTTTGTGCGCTTGAGCGCGACGCGCTTTCGCGCGTAAACGGGCTAGGCATAGGCCCCATGGGGCTGGGTGGCAAAACCACCGCGTTGGCCGTTCATATCGGCGAATTGCCCACGCATCTCGCCGGACTGCCGGTTGCCGTCAACGTGCAGTGCCACTGCGCGCGGCATAAAAGCATATCGTTACAGGGGGAAGAATGCGTATGCCGGTAAAACGTGTACAATTGCCGCTTAGACAGGCGGATATCGATACTCTGCGCGCGGGGGACGAGGTGGAGCTGTTCGGTACGGCTTACACCGCGCGCGACGCGGCGCACAGGCGCATGGCGGATTTGATCAAGAACGGCGAAGAACTGCCCATCGACATGCGCGGCGCGTGCATCTACTACGCAGGGCCATGCCCCGCCGCGCCCGGCGAGGTGATAGGCCCCTGCGGCCCCACTACAAGCGGGCGGGTGGATGCATACACGCCCGCACTTATAGAGCGCGGCATGAGCGCAATGGTAGGCAAGGGCAAGCGATCCAAAGAAGTGAAGGATGCCATGCGGCGCAGGGCGGTCTACTTCGCGGCCACCGGCGGCGCGGCCATACTTATTTCCCGCCGCATCGTGAAAGCGGAGGTAATCGCGTTTGAGGATTTGGGCGCGGAAGCAATCCGCAAGCTGGAATTTGCCGGCGTGCCCGCCATTGTGGCTATCGACGCCATGGGAAACGACCTATACGAGCGTGCGGGCGGCGATGCGTCCGCAGCGGAATGAGCGCGAAGGGGATGCCTCCGCAGCCGGGCGTACTGGAGCTGGATCTGCACGGCATGACGGGCATACAGGCAAAAGCCTGCATCGACAGCGCGCTCAAGCGCGCCGCGGCGGGCACTTACCGCATTCGGCTTATCCACGGCTATATCCGCGGCACGGGATTGCGGGATATGATACGCAAGGAATACCGCAGCCACCCTAAGGTGCTGCGGTTGGAAATAGGGCTTAATCAGGGCCAGACGGAACTGGTGCTGAGGGAATATTGATGTGCGTGGGGGCTTCGCCCCCATACCCCCACCCAAAAATCAATGGATCATCCGGGGGCGGGAGACGCCCCCGGATGCTAGGCCTGCGGGCCGTCGCCTTGGGAATCCCATAATAATAGGTGCAGAAATTCTGCTCCTTTTTGCATATT
The DNA here is from genome assembly GCA_964440115.1 of uncultured Oscillospiraceae bacterium. GTDB lineage: Bacteria > Bacillota > Clostridia > Christensenellales > CAG-138 > JAEWWD01. The sequence continues at coordinate 467,672 of CAYTPV010000003.1, forward strand.
TATCAAGTATAAAACAATTCCTCCAGCCCTTCGAGGAACTTCAGGTATTCCTCCGTACTCAATTTGTAGTCGGATATCTCGTCGTCTACATACGCGACGACTTCCTGATTGCCCACAATATATATGACGGCTTCGGACGATCCATCTTCCGCCTTGCTGTGCAATGACCACAGATGCCCCGGCGCGGGCGTGCGTTCCGGCCCGTTGATGGGGTTCATCTTGGCATCATTGATGAGCTTTACAAAATCCTGTTTTTCTTCCCCCGAAAATTCCCGCTGCTGCGCATCCTTGCTGACAACAATACTGCCCTTTTTTGAAAGCCGCGACCGAAAATCCGCAAGCGGCGCACTGGTGCTTTCTACTTTGGAAGTCAAAATCATAACTGCAGCCGCTATTACGGCAAGGCAGGCCAGCCCCCACGCGATGGTTTTTCTTTTCACGCGATACCTCCGATATTCCTTAAAAAAGAGTATATGCGGGTTAGTCCCTCCGGCATATACTCCTGTCGTAAATAATTCTGTTTGGTATCGCATGCGGCAGCGCAGTACTTCGAAAATATTACGCGCCGGACAGCGCGCTGACCCTGCGCTCGAAATCATGCCGCACTTCGTCGCGCGCCATGCCTAACGCCGCCGCCAGCTCACCGTATAAAAGGTCCTCCGCGCGGCGCATGTATTTTTCATCCACGGAGCCGAATTTGCGTTTTGCCTGCTCCGCTGCTTTCTTTTTGGAGTGAATGGACATGGTCAGCTGCACAAGATCCGCGCATTCGTGGGTACGGATGCAGCCTTCGTAATATTCCACGAGCTGGCCGATCGTCTGCATTTCACAGTATTTGGGCCGGATTTCCGGTATGGTTCCTATGATGCGCTCTGCTTCCTGACGGCTTACGATGGGGCGCATAAACACCTTGCCCGATTCCACGGGCGCGTATATCGTGCCTTCGCAATACAGCGGACGGATGACATAAACCGGCTTGCCCTCGCAGCCGGGTGCGCCATCTACGGAAATATCCGTGATGCGGCAGGCGCCCACGATACCGTACTGAATAATATCTCCCACCTGATACATGTTACCTCCGAGGCCTTGCGGCTTCCATCCAGGGGCGAACCCCATAATAGTACTTGCTGGCAATCCGTTCCTGCTGCTCTTCATCGAGCGACCGCAGCCGCGCGTACGCCCGCTGCAGGCTGTCGATCTGGCTAAGCCACTGGCATTTTTCGCCCAGACAGGGCTCACGCAGCCACCTGCACTTGCCGTTTTCGCGAAGGCCTTCGCAATCCGGAAGCTCCAGCAGCTCCGTGTTTGAATATTTACTCAGTGCTCCCATGAGATCCCCCCGTGTTTTCCTGCCGTTTCCTGCATTTAGTCTGCCCCGATCCGCAAGCAAATAGCCGGATTTCGGTGTTATTTTACTGCGGCAAATCGCGACCTTGCGCCCAATGCCTGCCATCGGATAAACGCAAAGCGGCTCCATGCAACCGGACTTACGCCCTCATTCACAGAACCGCTCGTTGTAATTTCATTATAACAGAATTTTGCAGGCCGATGTAAGCGCGGATGTTATTACAAATTCTTGCAGCTATATAGATTGGCTCATAAAAAACCTGTATACTTATGCTTATGAAGCCCCTCATAAAGGAGAACCGTATTGAAGCTTATCTACAAGGGAAATTATCACAGCGACGACCAGCTGCCCAAAGGAACGCTGCCGCAGAACGCTGTTCGGTTTGTGGAGCCTGAAACAGCGCTGGAGCTCAACAAAGCGGCGGCGAAGTTTGTGCTGCCCACGCTGCTGATGATGGGGATTGTGATTGCTGCATCCTATGCCTGTTTCGGAAAACTTCACGTATCGGTGCGAAGCCCGTTCTTTCCGTTGGGGATGGTGCTGTCGTTTCTGTGCATGCCTCTGCATGAACTGCTGCACGCGGTGTGCTTTGGCAAAGACGCGGAAGTTGAGTTTTACGTATCGTTCAAGAACCTGATGATGTTCGTCGTATCCACACAGCCCGTATCGAAGACGCGGTTTATCGTGCTATCGCTGCTGCCCACGGTTGCTTTAGGCTGGCTGCCGCTGATCCTATGGGCAGTCCTTCCGTATCAGGAGGCATACAGCAACCTGCTGTTTACCTGTTCCATATTCACCATACCCATGGGCGTGGGCGATTACCTGAACGTATACAACGCCGCCCGCCAGATGCCAAAGGGCAGCATGCAGCAGATGTCGGGGTTTCATTCGTATTGGTTTGTGGGGGGAAGCAGTGGACACACTACTGCATAATGGAAAGGAGTGTAGCAATGTTTCAAACTGCACCCGGAGTAGAAATACCATTTCCCGAGAAAATCGCAGAAGAGTATGTTGTCAAGCAAAACTGCATTATTCTGAATATCAGTTTTGAAAAGTTAAAACCTCTGTTTGAAGACTTTCTTACCAGTCTGCAGGAGCCGCTATTTCTGTTCATTCATAATCCCCTTAATGGAGACGAAGAAAAAAAGCTGCTTGAAAAGGACGCAAGTCAATTTCATGCAGAAGTGCTATATTTGGACGGACAGACAAAAGAACAGATAAGCGAAATTATGGATCAATTCGGTGAGATACTATTTCAAGATGGAATGTCGCAATTTGGAGTTGCCTCTCACAGAAGCGGAGACGAGATATTCATTCAAAAATACAAAATAGTTGCCATATTTAGCAAAGATATCGCGAAATACATTCCTCTTATGAATCAATACGGAATATCAGAAACTGACCATTTGATTACAGCATGGGATACATTTTCACAAGAGCACCCGGGTAGTTGCAGCAGGGTGCATATCAAAGATAAGGATATTAGGGATGTGATAAAAAGCCTGAAAGAAAAAGGCATGTACCGAGCAAAAATCGTCAAGGACTAATTCCGAATTGCATATGCAAATCCATCATGACAGCATTTCAGCCTGTTCCATTAGGCGGAAATCTATTCGATTGTTTTCAGACTATCTATCCGGTCGTTAATTTCATAGGCTTCCAATCCGTCATTTTGCAGGCGATTGGTTGTGCGACCGTAGGGCGCACATCATTCCTTGAAGAATATCCGAATGTGTCATTCGGGTGCATGCGCGGTGCAAAATGACACCTTAGAGTGCTTTTCGGCCCGACAGTTCGCCGTAGGCGACCGAGGGACGAAAATGCACGGGGAAGCTCGCCTAAGTGCCTTGGCACTTAGGTGATATAAAATCGTCGCAGTGCCAACCGGCACTGCGGCGTTATCCAAATAAGTGCGTACGGCACTTATTTGGCTTCAACTGTCCACGCCATCACCTGCGGAATCGTCCATTCCGTGCCGTCTTCCAATGTGTCAGTCCACAAATACTGCGGCGTGCCCCAGATGGTCACCATCTGATCTACGGCGGGCGGCGCTTCACCCTTGCTCAGTGTGTAAAACACGCCTACCTCTTCGTAATCGTTTGTATCAGGGTTGAACAGATAGAGGTAGCAGTATCCGGGGTCATTATCCGCATCGACCCACACTTCGGATACCTGTCCGGTCCAACTGATGCACAGGTCGCTGCCCTCCTGGCAGGCGGTATATAAATCCTCGTGCTTGATGGGCTTGCACTTGCTCTTGAACGCGTTGACGCGATCCGCACGCGCCTGTTCTGTTTCCACGATGAAGCCGTTTTCAAATTCGCCAGAGTATACGGTATCCTCAAAGCAGTTGTACAGCGTGCCTTTGCCGTGGTAGTTACTGTTGCGGAAACCGCCTTCATACTGCAGCGCGTCGTACCAGACTTCCTGACCCTGCCCGTTGAGCGCGTCGTTATCGTACCAGCCGCTTTCGGTAAACCCGGTTTCCCAGTAGGTTGCGCCCTCCCCGCTGAAATGGCCCTGTTTCCAGTTGCCCTCATATGTCCAGCTTGTTCCATCCGGACTTTTTGTAGTAAAGGAGCCCGCGCCGTCCGGCAAGCCGTTCACCAGCTCGCCGGTATAATAACCGGTGCGTTCGCCAAATGCCATCTGCAGTGTGATATCCTGTTCCACCACACTGGATTTCGCAGGCGCGGCGGTGGGTATCACGGTGGGTTGCTGCATGGCAGGCTTTGGTGTGCTTTGGGGGTTGATCGTCGGTGACGGACCGTTCATGAATTTTTCAATATCGAAACCGGACTCTGCTTTCACGAACCGCCGTTTGCCTTCAATGACAAGTTCATCGGCTTTCACCGTAAACTTAAAGCTGTTGTCGTCAGCATAGAGCACGCCGGTTCCCTTTTTCTCGTTGAAAACATACGTGCCGCCGTAATTTTGCTCGTCTGTGTAAACCTCGACTTTGCCCTTTTCCTGAAAATCGATGACCTCGCCGTACTCGTCGCTGTACCATACGCCAAGGGCAGGCACATCGCCGCTGGGATTGAGCAGGAATATCGCCGCAAGCCCGCACAGCACCACAAACCCCACGATAAGCCCAATTATAAGCCCCGTTTTGGTTTTTTTGCGTGCAGCCATATAGGCGGCTGCGGGTTGCTGGTAGTACTGCTGCGGCGGCGCGTACTGCTGCGGCTGGGCATATTGCTGCGGCTGGGTGTATTGCTGTGGCTGTGAAGATGGTGTTTGCTGCCGCGCCGTGGCCGGAGGTATGAGCGCCGCGCCGCAGTGGCCGCAGAAGGCGCTGGTATCGGCATTGGGATGACCGCACTTCGTACAGAACACGAGCATACTCCCCCTTTATATAGCATTCTGCGCCCGCGCCCCATTACGGAACGCGGGCTACCCCCCTGCGGCATGCGCCGCTACCCCCTGAAGCCGCAGCCTGTATGCTGCGAACTGTCATAAAATTAGCCCCTGTAGGTTTCTGATAAGTTCTGCAGATGTTTTGTATGTATGTGACACCGCCGGATCAAATGCATATGGTTCAACAAGCAAAGAGTATTCCATACTCCCTGCTCCAATTGTATCTATGCGCTTGCTGTTACGCAATATCCCTGCACGGACTGGCAATGTCAAAAACTTGGCACGAATCGTGTCACAAGGCGTCGGATTGGCAATGGGTAAAATTTGCGGGTATTCGTGTTGGGCGTCTCCCGCAGAAGGGCAATACTATACGCAAGAAACGCAGGAGGGCAGGCATATGAAAATCAGTGCGAGGAACCAGCTGAAAGGGATCATCATATCCGTTGAAAAAGGCGCGGTCAACGCAATCGTTGTGATCAATATCGGCGGCGGCAGAACCATTACTTCCAGTATTACCAACAACGCGGCGCAGGAACTTGGGTTAAAGGCAGGAATGGACGCATATGCAATCGTAAAAGCATCCAACGTGATGATTGGGATAGACGAATAATGTTTGAGAGATAACCCAAAAAACAAGCCCGAAACAACAGCTTCGGGCTTGTTTTGTCAGACTGTCGCGCTCAATGAGTATGGCCGCCGCAGCCGTGTTCGCCGCAGTCCCCGCCGTGGTGATGCTCCCCATGATGATCGCAGGTGGCGTCGGAATTGTAAACGAGGTTTCCAGCGAGCAGTGCATCCACGGCGGCATCCGCATCGCCGGTTACGCCTGCGTACAGCTTGATATTCGCCTCAGATAGCGCGCGCTTTGCGCCGCCGCCGATGCCGCCGCAGATCAGCGCGTCCACATGCAGTTTCTTGAGCATATCCGCTAGCGCGCCGTGCCCGCTGCCGTTCGTATTCACCGTCGTGGAAAGCTTCACCTGATTGTCTTCGATATCGTATACCTTAAACCGTTCCGTATGGCCAAAGTGGCCGAATATCTCCCCGTTTTCATAGGTCGCCGCAATTCTCATTTTCCTGTTCCGTCCTTTCAGGCTGATTGATTGTTTCCGTGATATCCGATTGATTTTGCGCATCCATATCGTCCTGCCGATTGCATCGTCTGCGATGGCAGTGGCCGCACCCGCAGCCGCAGTGTTCCCCACCGCCGAGCGTATAATCCCCGCCGCTGATGATCAGTTCCATGCCTTTGACAAGGCATTCCGCCAGTTTTGCCCGCGCGCTTGCGTATATGGCCTGCGCGGTGGTGCGGGCGACATCCATAAGCCGTGCGCATTCTTCCTGACTCATGCCTTCAAGATCGATGAGGCGTATGGTTTCGTATTCATCCAAGCTCATCACAATCCTGCCGCGCCCTTCGTGTTCACGGCCGTCCAGCGGGCCGAAGCTCTGACTTTCGGGCATGCAGCAGACGCGGCGGCATTTTCTTGGCCTTGGCATAGAATTCACCTCATTCAGCTTCGCGTTTTCGGCATATGCCATTTATTGTGTCGATCATAGCAGCATTATCGGCATATGTCAATAATATTGGCACAAAAAAGCCCGGACTCTTCCGGGCAGGAAATTCCGATGGTGCAATTGCCTAAACGTTCGGCTCGATACTCACCCGTTTGGGCCGGTACAGTTCCGCGAACGCGGCACCGCCGAGTATGAGCGCGCCGCCGCATATCTGCAGGGCATTCATGGTTTCCCCCAGCAGCAAAGCGGAGAAGAATACGGCGGAAAGTGGCTCCAGATATCCGCACACCGCGACCGACTGCACGGGAAGATGCCCGATGGATGAAAAGTAAAGGTAGCACCCGATACCGGTGTTGACAACGCCGAGCACGACTATGGGCAGCACACTATGGGGTTCGATGCGCAGCGCAAATCCCTGCCGAATGAAAAGAAACACGGCAACCACCGCGAAGGCGCCAATCGTCTGCAACATGGGGTTGCGTATACCGCTGATGCTTGCAGCTTTTTTATTCAGTATCACCAACGCGGCATACATCACCGCGGACATAATGCCGCAAAACACACCCCACAGATTTTTCCCGCCATCCAGCACCCGCAGGTTTACAAACAGCATACCAATCAGCACACAAACAAAACCGGCCGCTTTGACCCATGTAATGCGCTCCCCAAACAGCAAGGGGGAGAGCGCCATGACGATGACCGGCCCGCAATAACATGAAAGCGTGGCCACGCCGACACCGACCTGCCGATATGCCTCGTACAGGAACATCCAGTTCGCGCCCATCGCGATACCGGACGCGACAAGATATATCAGATGCGTTTTATTGACCGGCGCACCGCCCTTTTTTCGGGTACTTAGAAACAGCAGCACGAGAAACACGCTGCCTATAAGGCTGCGGGTAAACACGATTTCATAGCTGTTTAGGGCAATATGGCTCGCCACAATGCCGTTTAAGCCAAACAGCAGCAGCGCGGCGATATACTTACTATAAGCGGTTTTCATAATGCATCTCTCTGGGCAGTTATTCAGCGTAGTTCTATAAAGCCCTTTTGCAGGGGCTTCACCCCTGCACCCGACCAAAGGGACACGTCCCTTTGGAATCCCCTTACTAGGAACGCCCCTAATAGGGCGTTCCCATGGAGGGTTTAAAGGGCAGTAACGGCCCTTGTCAGAGTTTTGGGGGCCAAAGTTGAGCGCACCTGTAGCGGAACAAGCGAAGCGAAGGCCCAGTGAGCAAGGGAGAATAGCCCTGTAAGGAATATACGACCATTGCGAGGCCAGAGCCTCCAACGTATCTATGCAGTCACTACCCCTGCAGTCCGTTTTCCTGACGTTCCATGTTTTCTACGACGATGTCGTAAATTTCACCCAGCGAAGCGGCGTATTCGAGCACCAACCAAGGCGTATTTGTATGAAAATGAATTTTTATAAGACTTTCATCGCCCACGGCGAGCAGGCAGTCGCCCTGTATGTTGTTTGTGATGTATTCGATGATTGCGTCTTCCGAAAGGTCTTGCCCTTCGATGAGCAGCTGCACGTCAAATTTAAACTCCAGCATTGCGCACTCCTTATCTTTGCATGGTTTCCTGCTCAGAATACCATGCATCACTGCGAAAGAAAAGACATGGCTTTCATAAGTGCGCGCAGGCAAAGGCATACTATCTCATATGAACCATCAAACAACCGGAGGACGGAAAATGGATATGCTTACAAACAGACGAATAAAAATCAGGCGGGCAATTTTTTGCACCGCATGCTGTATACTGGTGGCACTATCCGGCTGCGGCGGGGGTAAAACGCCGCAGAATACGCCCTGGCCATCGCCATCCGCCACGCCGACAGCAACCGCCGCGCCCGTCACCGCAGAGCCTACTTTCACGGCATCGCCTACGCCTTGTCCTTCGCCGAGCGCGGCGATATCGCCTTCGCCCACAGCGAAGCCTTCCGCGTCGCCTACAGTAAAGCCCACTGCTTCGCCGACGCCGAAACCGACGCCGCTGAGCGAAAAATCCGTGCTTTCAATATTGGGCATACGCAAGGAAGCGCTGATCGATTTAGAGTATTACGATCTGGACGGCGACGGCGTAAAAGACGCCATTGCGCTGTATCAGAGCGAGCCGGTATCGGACACCGTATCCCGTCTTTCAGTATCCGCCGTCAACAGCGCGACTAAAAAGCACATGGATCTGTCGCTGCCGTTTGATATGGGCCTGCAAAAGCAATCCATACAGCTTACAGTGCTGCCCGTTAAGAAGTCGGGCAAGACCACCGTTTATGTGATTGCGGGCGGCCAATACGGCGGCACTGTATCGCACGTGGGGTATTCCGTATTGAAGTATACCAAGGGCGGCTTTTCGGACATATTCTCAAAATACCGCGACAACGGCATGACCTATACGCTGACCATGCAGGACGGCCCTGTCGCCGTACTGACTCTTTCCAGCGGCCAAAAATTCCGTCTCAAGCCCACGGATCTGAGCACCTATAAAGCATCGGGCTGGATCGACAATCAGGGCAAGCTGACCAGCACCGCGCATGTATTTGATGAGCACATAGGTTTTTCCACGCTTTCGTTTGCGGATGAGAAGGGCGTGCTGACATTGTGGGGATCGCAGGAAATCCGCGGCCTGCACAAGCTGGACGTGCTGGGAACCCTCGATACCATCTGGCGCTATGACGGCACAAAATGGACGACAACTGCCGATGTGAAACCTGTGTCAAGCGAGGTGGAAGGATGAGGATCAGGCGAGCAAGTACATTTATCTCGTGGATGCACGGGCCGTGATCTAGTCCCTAAGCTGCGATGCGATACGGCGGCGAAGTTCGGCGTACTCGTTATCATGATGCTTTGCTGTATGTTCATCGAGCATTTGTATGATCAAATAGGCCAGATTGGATGAGTAGGTCAACGTTTGATTATCAAGCTCATGCATGATCCGGCGGCATGCGCCTTTATAGAATTCTGCTTCCTGGATGTTCGGTTCTTCCGGCGTTTTTTGACACAGAATTCTGTATCTCTCTTTAAAAACTTCTGAGATGAGAGGCAAATCAGTTTTCAGAATTGTGGCAGATTTCATACTTCTGTCCCTCCCTTATCTATTCATAAGGTGATATTGAAGCAATGAAGCAGAACTCCCCCTGTCATTTAGTTGTTATATGTATTATAGCATAGCTTGTTGTATATATTTTGCCCCTCTTAGTTCATATATTGCTATTTGGATGTTTTGAAAAGATTCGCATGACGGCACGAAATGGACGCTAGCCGCCGAGGTGACACCTGTGGGCAGGCTCAATGTTGTGTGTTTTTAGAAAACACCAAGGTACTCTTTGCCTTATTTAGAAGCTGCTGATAAGTAATTACTTGCATGTTGTGATATGAAGCATTAAGGATACGCAAATAATGAGACTGGCTTGAATCCAACTCTACGCTAGAACCGTATAAAACTATACCGCGCGGTCTAATAATTCTGCAACCATTCTTATCTTGATATATCTCATCGGTATTCTTGCGCTCTAATTCAAAAATATAATTTTGAGTTTGTGCAATTGCTTTAGTAAGATTCGAAGAGCAGTAGTAATTACCGTGACTCTCATCAAAACGGAAGAGAATTTCATCAGGAAGTTTTACTTCGATAATATCTATGTAACTTTCAATGTTCTTAGGAATTATATCCAGAATGTTTCGAGCGTTAATTTTATTCTCCTCCACAATATGTGCATAGTCATTACCAAACATCCAAAGATTCTCTTTTAGAAACATTTGTATTGCAACCTCGTTTTTATAGTTGCCTTTTATAATGTCTTCGAGTTCTGCAATTGACAATTCCATTTTTTGAATAGACAACAACTTATAAAAGTCATCCGTACTTTTGATATTTGCTTTTATGAGTTGAGCAAATTCTATTTGGCTTAGTATTTGCTTCGCAGAGTTTTCAGTCGGGGTTAATGGAATCTTTAATTTTGACTTATCTAATGTTTCAGTTGAAAAAAGCCTATCTAAAAAGAATTTCAAAGCACGAACAGCATCAGGTAATAGGGTAATCTCTTCTGTCCCATAAGTACCCTTTTCCGTTCTGCGCGAAATATGAACGGCATCCACATGTTTTCCATCGGTAGATTCAACTAGCCAGCAGTGGATTTTTTGTTGCCCACCACGTGTGGAATATAGAACAACTTTTTCTTCAACATTGAATTCGACAGGTTGTTCTAATGATTCAGCGACCTTGTCCGACAAAAATGTATACTCAGGTTCTAACAATAACTCCACTTTTCTGAAAGTGGAGCCATTTGGCTTTGCTGTAGCCTTTGTAAACACAATTTCATCTGCTTTTTTATTGTCATCATATTTGGGATCAAATCCTTTATCGTCCATCTCTTCACCTCAAAAATAAGATTAAGATTAGATCTAAGAGTTTATTTGTGTTTTGTTTAAGTTTAGTTAATCCATATTATGTATGTTATTGTAACAAAGAAATGTCATTTTTTGTAGTCCAGTACTACAACAGATAGCAGGATATAGTGCAAATATTGAAAAATTTCACTCATAGGGGGTGCGGGGGGCCGCAGCCCTCCCGCTTTTAAATAAAATAAATCCTCGTCGCCGCCCAAAAGGCGGCGATACCTTAATTTCCTCGTATCATTATACCGTATTGCGATTCTTCAAAATGGTATCGTATGTATCTTTATTCAGTGAACCGGTCTCCTTCAAACCAAAGTCACTCTGAAACTCAAGTATGGCATCTTTCGTCTGTTCGCCAAATTTTCCGTCAAACTCGCCGTTGTAATAACCGAGTTTATATAGAATGACCTGCGAGTTCCATATTTCCGATCCTGTGTCACCGGTATACAGCGTGAAGAACGGCCTGTTCTTTTGCTGAATTCTGACCGGGGTTTGCAGCGGGACCATATCCGCCAGCTCTTTTGCATCGGCTGTCAGCATTCTGATACAGCCTTTTGAAACATTCTTTTTGCCTATCACCCAGGGCTGTTTGGTTCCATGAATCCCAAATATCCCCCACGGAACATTCAGGCCCATCCAAACTCCGCCGAAGCCTTCGCCCCAGGATTCCTTGCTGATGATGATAAAATCACCCGTCGGCGACGGTGTTTCGTTTTTCCCGCCCGAGCAGGGGTATGTTTTTTCAAGCATGCCGTTCTTATAAACGCTAAGCGAATTCCGATCCAGATCCACAACGATCTGCCACCAGACTTCATCAACGGGTTCATCCTCCTCAAAAGAAGAATAGTTGGGATGTCCGGAATTATGTATAAAAGAGTCGCTCAAAACGCTGTCTGAGAAGTGGACAAACACGGTGAGTAAACACAAAAGAATGGTAATGATATATAAAAAATCAGAACCGCTTTTTTTGTCTTTCATACAGCTCAGTCCATTATCTACTTTATAAAACCTATGAAAAACGCCGGAAATTAGAATAGAGCTCATGTTAAGAGTACTGGGTTATTAAGAAACGTCTGCGTGCTTAGAAACCACTGCAATGAGAGCCGTATTTTGCGTTCTTACAGAAAAACCGGCGGGGGACCCCGCCGGTCTTTTGTGTTTGCGGAAATCATTCAGGACGACTTGTTCTTCCTGTATTCCCGCATCGCCTTTGCAATGGCATCTGCCTGCGCTTGTGTCAGGGTTTTGTTCTTGACCAACTCGGCAAATGGTCCTTCCGCATCCCGTTTTGCCTTTCGCTCCTCGAAGTAAGCTTTGCGCTGTTCTTCCGTCATGGAGCTGATTTTTTGACGCTCGGCCTTGTGTTCTTCACGTTTTTGATCGAAGTAGGCAAGCAGCTTGTCTCCCGTTTCTCTGGTGATGACTTTGTTGGCTACAAGCTCATCGACAAACGCCGTGATTTCTTTTTTGTCAAGCTTGGCTCGGCCTTGCCGGTGCGGCCGCGATGTGCCAACCGGATTATTTGGGGTTGGCGACGCAGCGTTTGAAGCCAAAGCCGGGCTTGACAGCGCGGTAACCAAGATGAGTGTGGACAGGAAAAAAATGAGTTTTCTTTTCACTTTCATCCTCCTTTCCAATGCTATACGCTTACACGCAATGCGAGTGAACATATGCATGATTATTATTCGCTGTCAGCACGAAAACATAAACGACATCTCATGCAAAAACATGTAAATACTGGACGCTGCATTTTTATAATCAGTGAAATCATGTATGCCTTTCCACGCTATACCAAGCCTTATTCAGCAGAGAAACGGCATCGTCAATCTCATCAATTTTGAGAGTAGCGAAGCCCAGCAGCAGCGTGTTCCCGCTGTTATCGGATGGCAGGCTGGAATAATACCGGGATATCCCGTATACCTTTGCCTTGCAGTCCGCAGCTGCGTTGATCAGCTCCTGCTCGCTCATGCCGTTATTTACACACAAAGTGAAATGCAGACCGGAAGATGCGCCTTCCACCTGTGCGCCGGGCAGTTTTTCGTGAATTGCGGCGACAAGCGTTTCCCTTTTCTGCCTGTACAGGTTTCTCATGCGGTTGAGGTGCCGCTCGAAATGCCCTTCGTCTATAAACCGCTGCAGCGTTTTTTGTTCGATGGTGGGTACGGGGCAAATATAGAAGCTGAGTTTTTCGTGATACAGGCGAATGAGCTGTTCGGGCAGAACCATATAGCTTACCCGAAGCGCAGGGGAGAGGGATTTCGAGAACGCGCCCATGTAGATGACCTTCCCCTCACGGTCGATGCCCTGCAGGGATGGGATGGGTTTGCCAGAATACCGGAATTCGCTGTCGTAATCGTCTTCAATGATATAGCGCTGCCGCTTTTCATACGCCCAGTTCAGCAGCTGAATGCGCCTGTTGACAGGCATGATGCAGCCCGTAGGGAATTGGTGCGAAGGGGTGATGCACGCCACGTCCGCATGATATTCCTCCAGAGTCTCCGGCTTCATGCCGTGTGCGTCCAGCGGTACGGATACATATTCCACACGGCTGCTTTTGAACAGCAGATTGAGCTTCTCATACCCGGGATTTTCGATGGCGTACACGGAGGAAGCATCAAGAAGCTGTATCAGAAGCTGCAGCAGGAATTCCGTGCCGGAGCTGATGATGATCTGATCCATATGGCATTCTACACCCCGTGAATTGTGCAGGTAGCGGGCAATGCTGCTCCTAAGGCCGGGATAGCCTTTGGGGTCGCCTGTTCTCAACAGATCCTTGTCGTAATCGTTGATGACCTCTTTAGAAATCTTACGCCAGAGCGAAAACGGAAAATGATCGAAATCGACGCCTTGCGGGGTGAAATCATACGCATAGGTCAGCGGCTCATTTTGATTAGTAGAGGCTGCCTGATTGGTCTTTTCAAGGCGCAGTATGCCATCGAGCTCTGCGACATAATAGCCGCTTTTATTACGGGATATGAGATACCCCTCATCCACCAGCTGGTTGTACGCCGCCTGAATGGTGTTTTGGCTGCACTGCAGATCCGCCGCCAGCTTCCGTTTAGACGGCAATTTCTCGTTTTTTGCAAAGTTTCCGGCTACGATCTCCTTTTTTATAAACGCATACAGCTGTTCAAAAAGCGGCGTCGAGGTCTCTTTATTCAGACGCAATGTGATCTCGCTCATAGCTTCCATCCAATCTGATACCATCAAATAATCACATACTGATACTGTTTATACATCCAGTTCCCAATTATAATAAGGCAATCCTTTCGGAAATTCAATCAGTTGGCGGGGTAAAGCAGAATGAACAGCAGATATGAACTCAACAAGAATCTGGCGCAGATGCTCAAGGGCGGCGTCATTATGGACGTTACGACTCCCGATCAGGCGAAGATCGCCGAAGACGCGGGCGCGTGCGCCGTCATGGCACTTGAACGCATACCGGCCGATATCCGGGCCGCGGGCGGCGTATCGCGTATGAGCGACCCGAAAATGATACGGGGCATTCAAGCTGCCGTTTCCATTCCGGTGATGGCCAAGGTCCGCATCGGCCATTTTGCGGAAGCGCAGATACTGCAAGCCATAGAGATCGACTACATCGACGAGAGCGAAGTGTTATCCCCCGCGGATGATGTGTTTCACATAGACAAAACGAAATTCGACGTACCTTTTGTGTGCGGCGCGAAAGATGTGGGCGAAGCCCTGCGGCGCATATCTGAGGGTGCATCCATGATACGCACCAAGGGCGAGCCGGGGACAGGGGATATCGTGCAGGCCGTGCGTCACATGCGGCTCATCAATCAGCAGATACGTAAAATTCAGAATATGCGCGAGGATGAACTGTTTCAGGCCGCAAAGGAGCTGCAGGTATCTTTTGATCTCGTTCGCAGCGTATTTGAAAACGGCAGGCTTCCTGTTGTAAACTTTGCGGCGGGCGGCGTGGCGACACCTGCGGACGCGGCGCTCATGATGCAACTGGGCGCGGAAGGCGTATTCGTAGGCTCGGGCATATTCAAATCCGGAGATCCCGCCAAGCGCGCGCGGGCAATCGTGCAGGCGGTCACCAATTACAACGATCCGCGCATTCTGGCGGAATTGTCCGAGGACTTGGGAGAAGCCATGGTCGGCATCAACGAGCAGGAAATCAGGCTTCTCATGGCGGAGCGCGGGCAATGAGAATAGGCGTTTTAGCCCTGCAGGGCGGATTTATAGAGCATACCGCCGCGCTTGACAAACTGGGCGTCCCCAATTTTACTATAAGGAAAAGAGATGACCTCCGCGATGGTCTGGACGGCCTGATCATACCGGGCGGGGAAAGCACTGTGATGGGCAAGCTGCTTATAGAAACGCAGTTGTTCGAGCCGATCAAGGCGCTGATCGACGGCGGATTGCCCGTATTCGGCACCTGCGCGGGCATGATACTGCTGGCAGAGAAAATTGCGAACGATGCACATACATACTTTGGCAGTATAGGCGTTACAGTAAAAAGGAACGCGTTCGGCAGGCAGCTGGGCAGTTTTCGCTCGACGGAATATTTTGCGGGCATCGGCGAAATCCCCATGACTTTCATCCGGGCGCCTTATATCGAAACGGCGAACGACAATGTCACGGTGCTGGCTTCGGTAAACGGATGCAAGGTTGCCGCCGAAAGCGGGAATATTCTGGTGACGGCTTTTCATCCGGAACTGACGGACGATTTGAGCGTACTGCAATATTTTCTGCGCAAAGTTGAGGCAAGATCGGCTGTGAAATAGAGAATAGCGGCCACGCCAAACAGGCAGGAGGGTTAAGAATTGAACAATGAGAACGGGCAGGCAGCGTCGAGCGTATTGGACTTGGGTCCTTTTTACCATGGCACAAAGGCTGACCTGAAGCCGGGAGATCTGCTGACACCCGGCTACAGTTCCAACTATGGCGAGAGAAAGAAAGCCAACTACGTGTACCTGACCGCGACAATGGACGCGGCCATTTGGGGAGCGGAACTTGCTTCTGGCGACGGACCCGGGCGAATCTATCAGGTAGAACCAACGGGTCCCTTTGAGGATGATCCCAACCTGACGAATAAGAGATTTCCGGGAAATCCTACGAGATCCTACCGCACCCAATATCCGCTTCGCGTAGTGGACGAGGTTTTGGGTTGGGAAGGGCACCCGCCGGAAGTGCTTGCGCACATGCTGGAGCACCTTGCAGAACTCAAACGGCAAGGCATTGAGGCAATCAACGAATGAGTGCGAATATTGCGAGTCACCCGTTGCTATTAGTCCATAAAGAATACACCTTCAGGGTGTATTTTTTTCGCGCCAGGGGAAGTTCCGATTTGTATTTTTATTTCTCACCCTGCTCAGGCTTTTTCAATACTTGGGAACTATAATAGCGACATGCTCAAAGAGAACATACTACTGTACCCATAACGTGCGGCAGGTCAGGAGGAACCGGGCTTTATGATAAACAAGCATCACTTTTCAAAAGCATTCTCCATTTTGCTGCTTGTTTTATTATTGACCCAGACCATGGGGTGCACCACTGACCAGCAGCCGCAGAATACGCAATCCGCACAGCCCCAGACGCCTCAAAACACGCCCACCCGAACCACGCCTCTTCCTGCGCCAAAGGCGCGGATACAGAATGCCCAAATCCCCACATACACGATTGCATGGATATCGGATACACAGCATTACAGCGTTGAATTCACCGATACCTATATTGTCATGACACAATATTTAAAAAACAATCGGCAGAAAATGCATTTGGGATATGTCGTGCATACAGGCGACTTTGTAGATAAAGACAGCGAAATACCGGAATGGGAAATTGCCAAGAATGCGATGAATGAACTCTCCGGCATTCCGTATGGCGTGCTTGCAGGCAACCACGATGTGGGGAAGAAGCAGAACTATACAAACTATTGTAAATATTTCGGGGAGAAGGAATTCAGCAAATATCCATATTACGGCGGGAGCATGCTGGATAACCGCAATCACTATGACCTGATCACGATGGGGAATACGGAATATGTTTTTGTATATCTTGGCTACAGGCCGGACAAGCGGAGCATTCGCTGGGCTAATGAGATATTTCAAAAATATGCCGATAGAATTGGCGTGCTTTGCTTGCATGAGTATCTCAATACGGACTCGTCGCTGCTAAAAGCGGCGCTCCCTTTGCAGCAACAGGTTGTAAAACCCAATCCGAACGTGTATTTGGTGCTATGCGGGCACCGCTATGCGCAGGACTGCATCACGGCACAATTTGACGACAACGGGGACGGCAGCATAGACCGAACGGTTTACCAGTGCATAGCAAACTATCAGGAGATAGATACAGCAGGCGGTTCAGGGTATATGCGGTTTATCGAGATCAACGAGAATACACAGACGATGTGCTTTTATACTTACTCGCCTTTGCTCGATCAATATCGGCCCATTCCCGATACCTCCATCTGTCGCAAGTCCTCATTACCCATCCCATGGTTGTAGTGTTATACAAGAACAGCCCTGCCACCACTAGGTGACAGGGCTGCCGTCTTGTGCAGGGTCAACGTCATGAACCGGTCCTCTTCAGCGTTTTATGAATGGCATCCGCCGCCAGTTTTCCGGTCAATATGGATACCGGCAGCCCGGATGGGCTGAAAGTCCACTGCCCGCATTGGTAGACGTCTTGAATAGGCGTTTGAATGGAACTGGTGATTTTATTGAACCTGTTTTCTGCCGGCAGCTTATCGCCGGTAAACGACCACCCCGTGATAGCGCCCTGAAAGTTACCGGTTTCTTTCTCAATCGTCAGGGGCGTGGCGCACAGGGCGAATTCAACTTTTTCAGAAATGCCGGGAAAAATGGATGCGTTGAGCACCTCCAAAATCTTCTTCGTACAAAATTCCTTGAAAGCATCATATCTGCCGGCATCAGATATTTGCCTGACCAGGCTATAATCCATCAGCGTGCTGACGATGACGCCGGTCTTCGCATCCGGTGCGAGCGTTGCATCCCGCAGGGCCGGACATGATATTTCATATGTGGTACGCTCCAGATACCGTCCGATCCAGACGTATATTCCGTCTTCTGAAGCGGCAGCTTCCTCCCAACCCGTCAGCGAAGAAAGGCCTTGGGCAGAGGGTGTATAAAACGCATGAGCGCCGCACCGACTTTGAAAATAGTCTCTGTCCAGATTGATGCCCATAAACAGGGATAGTATGGAGTCGCTGCCGCTGCCTTTTTCGGCGAGCCTGCGCTGGTTTTCTATATGGGACGAATTCTGTCCGCTCAAGGAGGCATACAGCGTCCTTTGATCCATCGCCCAAACCAGTTTCCTGTAGCGGTATGTGTTACCGTCCGCCGTAAGGATCTGTTTTTGATGCGCGTCCACCTTCGTCACCGCGGCGTTCGTACTGATATCGCCGCCAGCCATGCGGATATATTCCGACACTCTTTGAGCCAGCACGCCCGTACCGCCCTTCGGGTACCAATAATCCAGATACAGCCCGAAATAGCCCAAAGCAAAGAAGGTTGGGGTACCTTCGAAAAAATGCTGCGCGATCATATCTATGAGGGCCCGATTATGCGTAAACCGCCGCAGATAGGGAACAACCGGCTCCTGCAGGCGGCTTGCCTTGCGGATGTTGATCTGATATTTCAGCAGCCACGGAAGCAGCGTTTCTGTTAAGTATTCACGGTCGTTGAAATTATCAAGAAACAGTGGATTATCAATGCCGTAGAGTACATCCATATACTCCATGACTTTTTTAATCTCCTGAGAGATCTTCACGATATCCGGCGCGTTTTCGGGGAAGATACCCGTCAGCATGTCTGCGTAGCTTATTAGGCTGTCTCGTGAACGCAGCCTTGTCCATTGGTTATCGATGCCGATGGATACAGGGCTCTTTTCAAACTCGATTTCTATGCCGAGGCTTTTGAGCATGGGAAATAGTATGCCGGAGTTTTCAAGCGCACGAATACCCGCATCAAAAGCATAGCCCTCATGAGAGAATGTACCCACCAAGCCGCCTGTCTTTTGAGATTTTTCGCAGAGCAGTGTGCGGTAACCATATCGGCACAGGTATGCCGCGCTGGTAAGACCCGCCAGACCGCCGCCCACCACAATCGCATCATATTGCGTGCTCACACATGCACCTCGCTGATGTATGCAATGACCTCCCTGATTTTCACAGCACCATTGTTTTCGCATGCGCAGATACAATTTGCCTCGTATTGTTCGAGTTTTCCGGTATCCTGCGGGTTCTGCAGGCAGCACTTGCGGGCGCCAGCAAAATTCCCGACAGCCACCCGCCGCATAATGCCGCGTATATCCGCGTCGTGTGTGCAGGTTGGGTGTTCACAGAGTCTGCAGCGCATGGCTTTCAACATCACTTCGCGATCCGCTTCTGCGTATCCGTCGTAAAGCCGGTCTGCCGTAAAGGGCTTGTCCACCATGCGAACATAGTTTTTCATATTCTCCTGATAGACATATGGTTCTTTGCCCAACTTTTTGAGCAGTGCGTTGGCCGCTGAAAGCCCGGAAGTCGTTACCGTGGGCGTCCCCGTTCCCATCACTGTGGATTCGCCGCAGCAGAAAAGGTTGTTCCATTGCGTGCGCGTATGCAGACGATGAAACATATGCTGCCCGAGCATCTGTTTGGGACCCGCCACCGCACCGCCGTTTTTCAATGTATACCGTTCGATTGTTTTAGGTGTTGCCACCTCGGCATAGCGTACGGCGTTTGCAAAACCCGGAAACCGTTTTTCCAGCACGCCGATGAGGCGAAGCTGTTCTTTCTGCTTTTTGTTCTGATACTCCGTCCGGCTTTGTGTATCCCAGCTTTCAAATGTGGGGCCGATTGCGACAACGGTGTGTTCATCCTCTTTGCACAGGGTTCTGTCGTCGATGCTGAGTATGTAGGCAGTCACTTCACTTTCATCCAGTTGATCCGGATTGCCCACCAGCATCTCTATGGGAACTGTATCCTCAGGAATTGCCCCCTTGTCCACGACAGCGTACAGCACAACGCTGGGATATGTGGGAACCTGTTTTGCCGCCCACTCCCTTTGCTGCTCAGTGGAATACGCGGGGTCGATCAGCTTACCGAATAAATTCCAGACTGTTCCTGAGTAGATGATGTCCGGGGCGGTAAGCACCTGTCCGTCATCGAGCCTCACACCCGCAGGCTTGCCATCCTCAAACAGTATGGATACAGCCTCCCGTTGAAGATGCATATCCCCGCCATGCTCTTCGATCACTTTCTCGAGCTTGCCCGGAACAAACAATGTGGAACCTGCCGGATAATAGCTGCCGCCGACATGGTTGTCCACAAACATCACCGCCGCCAACACAGCCGGGGATTCCTCCACCGTTGTATAGCAGTACGTGGAGGTCAGTTTATCGAAAAACTTGAATATCTCCGGATCAGAGAAATACTTTTGAAGCAGGTCTTTTGCGCTTTTATTCAGAAAACCAAGAAAACGGGCGTAGGAAACCGGGTGCTTCACCATGCTTTTAAGAGCTGTTCTGCCATCCGTTTCGTCTGCGGTTGTGTAGCTGGGGGCTTCCACCATTACATGGCGGTACATCGTGAACATGTCGTGATAGAACCGGTGAATATTCTCTTTTTCACCCGGAAACACTTCTGAAAGCTCATCCGCAAATTTTTCGATATCCGCGAAGAAGCGTATGCGCCGGCCTTTGAAGTTAACGCAGTATAGAAGATCGTGCCGGATCATATCGATGGGCTCTTCCAGGCAGTTGAATACAAAACGGTGAGCATTAAAGCCGTTTTCTCCAAAGCCGTACAGCATGGCAGAGCCTTGATCAAATGTCACCTCTCTGCGCCGGAATATGCCGCAGGATCCCCCCGGGTTATAAGACTTTTCGATCACAGCCACATGAAGCCCCCGTTTGGCCAGCAAGCTGGCCGCAGTCAGGCCGGAAAGGCCTCCGCCGATAATGATGGCATCGTATTTCAAATGAACCCACCCCCGTATCTGCAAGTCATTATTCTTTTTGGGTGTTTTTCAACTCGACTCTGATTTTTTAGAATGCCGGAGCCGCTTTTAGAAACCTTGTGATTGACCGCGTCACAGCGAGGGTTCCACAGCCTTTGCTCATCACATGGTTATTATATATTTATCCAAGGAACAGCCCCGCCACACATCGGCGGCGGGGCTGCAGTTATATTCTTTTCTGTAGCATAAACGTTACTTCTTTACAGTCACCGTGAACGCCCATTCCGCTGTATTGCCGGAGTATCTACCCCTGTTTTCCGTCACCTCGACGGTTTCTTTGAAGGTATTTTTGCCCTTTTTCAGATCCTTCACGGCAATCTCTATCGTTGCGCTGCCTTTATCCGGTATCTTATCATTTTCAGTCGCATTGCATAAGATCTTAATCTTGTCTTTGCTGGAGACTTCAAGCGTAAGGGTCTTGCCCTTTTTTACCGTCTCTTTTCCAACCTGCAGATTGGTAACCCAGCTGTTGCCGACATGGTCGTTGGATACAAGCTTTGCGCTATAGGATATGGTAACCTTAAATTTGGGCGCAGGTGTTGGCTTTGGCGCAGCCATAGAGGGAAGGGATATCGCAAGGCAAAGAATAATGGCCAGCATTATACTGATAACTCGTTTCATTTCACTTTCCCCTTCTATAAATTGTGTTGATAATACTATATCATTTTGGACTGATATTGTAACCCAATATTGTAATATTATGCTATTATATATAGAGATTTCTTATAGGAGGCTGCCTAATGAACCGCGGTGGGTTTTCATGGAAAAGATTTACCGGCGTTTCGCGCGCGAAAAGCAATTTTTCGCGAATGACGGGAATACCCACAACACGATCAGGCAGGCAGCGAAAATTGGCCGCATGGTAACAGGCGGCGGATGCCTGCTGCCGGTATTGGGATTTGTTGCGATCATCGGCGGTGCGATTGCTCTGATCCTTCTAATTGTTTAAAGCATGGTGTGAAGCGTGAGATATGAACAGACGCCCCAAGGGAAGGGGTTCTGTTTCCTTTAGCGCGCGTAGTGGCTTTGAGATTAATGTATCTGAATAAAACCCCAACGAAAACGCCGATAAATAGGGGTTTTGGCCTCTGGTGTATTTGGGTGTGTTTTTGTGTGGTCGTTGGCGGCACGCTGCTGTAATCGGCGTGCATCCAGATTAGCCAACTACTGCTCATGTTTTCTATATAGTCGAGATTAAGCGTATAGAGAAAAGCTCACACAACAAACCCCTATAAGCGGTACTGTTTCACACAGTTCCTTCCTCCTTTTTTTGCATCATACATTGCCTTGTCAGCAGCTTTTAATAATTCATCCCTTTGTAAGCAATGATCCGGCATCACAGCAACCCCCAAAGATAAAGTAATACCATGAGTATCCTTTTCTTCTACGTTAATTAACGTGTTTTCTACGATTTTACGCAATTCTTCTGCTCTCTTTACCGAATCGGCTAGTGAACATTCCGGAAGTATTAAAATAAATTCATCACCACCATAGCGGCATACAATATCAGAATCTCGAAGAGTCATCCTTAAGATATTAGCTACATGACTTAATACAGCATCGCCATGAGTATGGCCAAGAGTATCATTAATACTCTTAAAATGATCAATGTCAGCCATAATAACTCCAAGGCTTTGATTCTTCCTGATTGCTCTTCTTATTTCTCTGTCGAGTGTCTCTTCCATATAACGACGATTAAATACCCCAGTCAGAGAATCTCGTACTGATATTCCACGTAATTCTGCCTCATCCTTCTCCAACTGTTTTCTTTGTCTCTCAATCAGCTCTATCTGCTTGCGATTTGCGAAACTCGACACGATGCCAACTGTAGCTGTAAAAACAACAAAGGCAATCAGACTTGGCCAATTACTGTTTTTTAGAATTGGGCTATGTAATATGAAGCCTGCAAGTGCCAGTAATTGAATAGCAGCAATTGCTAATGTTGCTTTTTCAGATAATAATATTGAGCAGATCTGAATTGATAAAGTAACATATATTAGCGGAAGGAAATCACCATTCATTACTGTATGATCCAGTAAAATCGATGCCCACGGGCCCAGTACCAAACTTATAGTTGTCAGCCATGCAGATAACTCATACTTACTCAAAAAATTCAATACCAGAGCAGCTATTTGAAGAAACGTTAAGCTTATTATAATCCCCAAATAAAGAGAAAGCCGCCCGTTATTGTCGACTAGACACACTAAAATAATGGTACCAAATAATAATACTGTTAAGGCAATTTGTATCATGAGCAGAATCATTGCTCGTCTGCTCGTATCCTCTGACAATTTTGATTTGTAATTTGATAAAGATCCTTTGATTCTTCTTATTTTCATTATCAACCGATCCCCTGTACGCTCTTTTCATATACATTTGCTATATTCGGAGTTTACGCTATTCCGCATAGTTTCACAAGTAACTCCATGACAGTCGATTCAACACAACCATCTTTGTTTTAATAAGCAAATATGCTCGTAGCAGCATTGCCCGGAACGCTGGACCTTAACATCAGCCTGGGCACGAAATAGCCGGGGCGGGCAAACGCGTCACCGGCGCGTTTGCTGCTCCGCCCTTCGAATCCCTCTGAAGAAAAGGCCAACTGAAAAGACGGCGTCCCCGGCGGGATTCGAAGCTACGGCCTTCCGCTTAGGAGGCCGTTTAACCTATACGGGACCCCAAGCAGATTGTTCTCGTGCCACAAATTTCTACATTTTCATTATCGACCTTTTCTATTGACAAATGATGCGACTATGACCTATCATTAATGGGCTCGTTATTCTAATGAAGATATAACGATACTAAAAATGGAAGCTGTAGAATGATAAAAATTAACGCATTAATTAAATCCTATGGCAATTCTGTTGTACTAGATAGAATTGACCTTCGTATCAAGCAGGGCGAAATAATTGGTTTGGCCGGACGAAGCGGTGCCGGAAAATCCACGCTGCTTCGATGTATTAATGGCCTTGAAAAATATGATTCAGGATCCTTACAAGTAGCGGATACCGAGGTTAACTGTCTGTCCGAAAGGGAGCTTCGGCTTTTTCGGAAAAATGTGGGTATGGTATTTCAGCAGTTTTCGCTCATTTCGCGCGCGACAGTGTATGACAATATTGCATTGCCAATGCGTATATGGAAATGCGAAAAGTCTGCCATTGAGAAGCGAGTAAAAGAACTGCTTGATGTCGTTGAGATACCTGAAAAGATAAACAGCAAAGCACGAGAGCTTTCTGGCGGGCAAAAACAACGTGTTGCGATAGCACGTGCCCTTGCGATGAATCCCAAGGTGCTGTTGTGCGATGAAGCTACATCGGCACTGGACCCCAAAAGCACGCTGGGTATACTTTCACTTTTGAACGATATCAACCGCAAATTTCATATTACGATAGTCATGGTTACACATGAGATGGATGTGATAAAAGGCTTGTGCGACAACATGGCGATTATTGAAAATGGAGTGGTTACAGCGACGGGCTCTGTAGAAGATGTTTTTGTTAAACATCCTCCCGCGCTGCACAATCTTCTTGGTGAGAAAAATATAGAAATCCCAGCTGGCAACCGCAGCCTTGCGTTGTTTTATGATCGCAAGAGCGAGGAAGCGGTGCTGCTTACGCGTATGGCTAGGGAACTGGATATTGACTTCAGAATTTCAGGAAACGATACGCTTGTTCTGAAGAATAAGACAATAGATTCGATGTTAGTTCACGCTTCAGCCGATCAATGTACATTGATGTGCAAGTATCTGGATATACACAATATTCCATACAGGGAGATGACCCGGGAGAAACGCGCATGAGCTTCATGGAATCCTTGCAACAGTATTGGGGAAAGCTGATATTCCCGTCCATTTTTGTAACATGCAAGATTGTCTTTTTTACCATACTCATCGGTACTATATTTGGATTTATGCTTGCAGTATTGCTGACTCTTTATGGCCCAACCGGCTTGCATTATAAAGCTCGGCTATACGCGGTGCTAAGCTTTGTAATTAATACGATACGTTCTTTTCCAATACTAATTTTGATTGTAGCCATTGCCCCCTTTACGCGGACAGTTATCGGGACGACGATCGGCACAAAAGCCGTTATATTGCCTCTATCCATAGCCGCAACTGCATTCATTGCACGGATGTTGGAAAGCTGCTTCATTAAAGTAGATCCGCAGCTAATTGAAGCCGCACGTTCGCTCGGCGCGACAGATCTGCAAATTATACGAAGAGTGATTATCAAGGAGACGATTCCTTCCATCATCTCCATCATTACGCTTGCAACAGTAAACTACATCGCCGCAACAACGATTGCCGGTGCGGTTGGCGGTGGCGGGTTGGGTGCTATCGCGTTGACCTATGGGTATCAGAGTTTCAATAATACAATCTTGTATTTGGGCGTATTCGTATTGTTGATTATGGTCAACTTGGTGCAGTATTGCGGTGAATGGCTGTACAAAAAGTTGCTTTGAAGGAGAATTTCATGAGAATTCGCAAGGATGCGCAATGGCTCGAAGCTTTGCTGGATGTTACAAGAAAGCCAGTGGGGGTTAAGTTTCTGCTTTCTGAGGACGATTACAACCATTTCTCCGCGCAGGAGCCTAAGAACAGAATGTCTTATTGCACTCTGGTACGGCGCGCAAGCGACGGAATTGGAAGTAAGTTTCATTCGGGACATATGGCTTGTTCGGGAGGCTCCGTAGCGCTTGGGTTGGATAAACCTACTGAGAAAATGCTCACCGGAGAACGGCGTTATAAACAGGGGGCGTATCAAGATCTTTGCGTGTGCCGCAAGGTTTCCAAACACATGGCATACTGTCAGAGCACCTTTGGCGTCGCAGTGCTGCCGCTTGACGAATTCACAGCTGAACCGGATGTGGTCATTATCGTATGCGAGCCTTTTCAAGCGATGCGGTTGGTACAGGCATACGCGTATTCCCATGGGCATGCAAAAGATATTTGCTTATCCGGCATGCAGGCAATCTGTCAGGAATGTACCTCTTTTCCGTTTGAGAATGATCAGATCAATCTATCTCTGATGTGTTCGGGGACAAGGCTTCTTGCCGGTTGGAATAACAGCGAAATGGCTTTGGGCATGCCCTATCACATTTTTTCTCAGATTGTGACCGGATTAAAGGCGACTGTCAATCCGCTTGAACGCGATCCGCAAAAGCGGGCAATCGCGCAACGGATTAAGGAGCAGGACCTTGACGAAGATGCGCCTTTCATCGTATACGGACATAATTACGACGATGGCTGCTACAAGGGCGGGTCGGTCGGTCAGTCCAACAAAGTGCTGTAAAGCCCGCACTGGGTTATTATAGAACCTATCATCAGGAGGAAGTCATGAAAAAATCCACACGTATCATTGCACTGTTGTTCTCGTTGCTCATGGTATTGTCCATTTGTGTAGCTTGTGCACCCAAGGCTGCGGGAGAACCCGCCGCCACAGAAGCCCCTGCCGCTTCAGAAGTACCATCTGAGACGCAAGCTCCGCAGGCACAGAATACAAAAATCACGATTGGTTGTATGCCGTTAAATAAGGATGCGGTTGAAGCTATTAAAGAACTGCTCGCGCCCAAAGGTTACGATATCGATGTTATGGTCTTTGACGGCAACAACCTCCCGGCCGAAGCGCTCAAGGCGGATGAGATTGATGGTCTGATACTCAATCATCTGCCGTGGATCAAGAACTTCAATGCACAGAACAACGCTGAATTGACGCTGGTGAAGGGTTTTACGTATGCGTCGCTGTTTGGTCTATATTCTTCAAAGCATGCGTCCGTAGAGGATTTACCGGAAAACGGCACCATCATTATTTCAAATGACCCCAGCAATATGGATCGTTCTTTGCGTTTTCTCGAGAAGCTTGGGCTCATTACCCTTGGGGAAAAAGCAAGTAACTATTACACTGTTTTGGATATAAAAGATAATCCCAAGAACTTACAGCTTGCAGAGGTAGAGACCACCAACACTGCCGGTTCATATAAGGATGCGGATGCGTGCATTTCCTTTTCCAGCGTGATGCGCAATGCGGGCTACGATGCCAGTTCCTATCTGGCAGAAGACGGAGATTATGTGAACTATCCCACCGGGCTTATAGTAAACAAGGGGGAAGAAGAGGCACAGTGGGCCAAAGATCTTGTTGCCGTAACCCAGACCCCCGAATTTAAGAGTAAATTTGACGATATATTTCAGGGAGCTTATATACTCTTTGATTATTCCGAAGGCAATTGACGCTTCAAAGCTGTCAGCCTAAGTGAAAACAGCTTACTTATGAAGGCTGCTTAAAGCATAATCCCGTCACCATTGTGGTGGCGGGATCTTTTTTCAAAGATAAACTAATGCCGCTCTCATTCTTTACTTATGCGTGCCGTTTATGAACGCTAGACGTTACGGGCTTTTTTGCTTGGCGTCCCCGGCGGGATTTCGATTTCGGCTATCGGCATCGTTTTGCTTGCGACGGCCCGCAGGCCCAGTGCCCGATGGCGCCTCCCGCCGAGGGCCGCTACGCACTGCGCAAACGGCCTGGGCACGAACTTGCCAGTGTGCATAAGTCGGCACGCTTCTAATCATCACTAAATCGAAAAAACAAAAGGTGCCTTCACGGCACCCTTTTGATTACGCTTCCATTTTTGCATCGATGCGCTGATGTAATTTCAGCATAACTAGTCTTGCAATCGGCTGTGCAATAAGCAGTTCCACGCCAAGGGAAATTGCAAAATTCCGCGGCCATTTGTAAAAGAATTTCACGATGGGTTCAAGGCTAATCGTTCGGCTGCCAATCCATGTCCCCACAACAGTGAGAATAATTGATAATAGAAAAACCGTACAGAGAGTATTAATGGTAACTACCGAACGGAAGCTATCGCCCTGGCTAACAATACGGTGCGTTAGCCATTCGGCAGGTTTATAGGTAATAAGAACAAGAACTACAACTGCAAGCCATAAAAAGGGGATGACGGTAAGCACATTCGCCCAGACACTAAGATGGAATTTAAACTCAAAGCAAGTAATCAGGGGCGCTATGATGTTTACCGACAGGATGGAGATAATCCCCATGAATAAAGCAAATTCTTTTTTCGTGCGCGGAAGTTTCATGTGAAAGTCCATTGATTTCTCCTTCTTGCTGCATATAAAAACAGCGCACTCCAACGAAGGAATGCGCTGAACAATTATACGCGCTTAATTTTTTAATTATAATAGCAGAAGCAAATTCATTCTGCAAGCATATAAAACGCGCACTTTTCATCTTAGGACACCTTACCTATCCCCTAATCGACGCACTGCGGCGTTTAACGCGGCTTCGAATCCGACTTGAATATGTCCCCGGCGGGATTCCGATTTCGGCCATCGGCAGGCCGTGCTTACGACGGACCACAGGCCCAGTGCCCGAAGGCGTCTCCCGCCGAGGGCGGCTACGCACTGCGCAAAACGGCCTGGCACGAACTCACCGGGGCGGGCAAACGCGTCACTGGAGCGTTTGCTGATCTGCCCTTCAAATCCCCTCGAACTTTCATACCAACTAAAAACCACCCATCAGGGTGGCTTTTGCAGTTGGTGCGAGTGTCACTACCGCATGTACATGAACAAATCCTATAAAATCAAGGTTTTGGGCAATGAACAAGCAGTGTTTCCCTCCAAAAACGAAACAATACTGAGGCATTTCTAAGGGCGTTCCGTCAACAGAGCACCTTTTCAATTTCTCTACCCGTGGTGATGGCTGCCGTGGTCGCAGTGCGCGGCGGCAATCTTCTCCCCCGCGTCGGTCAAGGCTATGCTGCCCAGTTCTAGTACCGGGGTATTGCCCAAAAAGTTGGGCATGGACGCCCCCTCCGCCACCGTTGCGCGGAAATACTCGTAGAGCGCGCTTGCATTGTACTCCTCATAACCGTACCCCTTCAGAGGAATATCATAATCTAGGGTGACAAGGCCCAAGTCTTCCAACCTTTTCAGGAAGGCGCCTGCCTCTTTGACCGTTTTCATGTCATCGTCCGCCGAGCGCAGGAAAACCGGCGCCAGGGCGATGGAGACAAAATCCGCTTGCCGGCTATCCTTTAGAGCAAACCGGGCCACGGGCAGGTAATGGTGGTGGCCGAGCTGATGGAGAAAGTCCTTTTGGTCTTCCGTCACCTCAATCGTCGTGGCAGAGGCATCGGCCCGACGGGGGTGCTCATGGTCGTGACCGCAGCCGCAGCCGCAGCCGCAGTGTTCGTCGTGTGGCATTGTTATACTCCTGTCCTTTTGGCTTAATGGAACTATCATACACAGATGGGGCGGGAAAGTCCACGCCAATGTGCGGGTATGCGAGTTTGCTTGCAGCATTACTCCAAATTTCATTGGAATGCGAGGATATAGACTGCTTATTAAAATAGACGAAAATAAAAATCCTATCTCTAAAAGATAAAACACGAGTGTTTTTATAGACCTAAGTCCGGCTTCGAATCCCGCCGGGCCAAACAAACAGACACCCCTTTGGGGTGTCTGTTTGTTTGGCGTCCCCGGCGGGATTCGAACCCACGGCCTTCCGCTTAGGAGGCGGACGCTCTATCCTGCTGAGCTACGGAGACAATATGCGGTTGATGCAGACCGTCCAGTCTGGCAATCCAAAACACAGTTCGGCCAGTCGCGCATCGTTTATTATACAACCCGCGCGGCGGCATTGTCAACCGCGCGGGACGTCTGCCCAATTGTGCTCTCCTTAGAACGGGCGGGCGAAAAACAGGTTGGTCGCGAACTGATCGATAAGTATCAGCAGCCCCAGCACGCCCACATAAACCGCGAACGGTGTGAGTTTTT
Organism: uncultured Oscillospiraceae bacterium; assembly: GCA_964440115.1. Classification (GTDB taxonomy): domain Bacteria; phylum Bacillota; class Clostridia; order Christensenellales; family CAG-138; genus JAEWWD01. The sequence continues at coordinate 497,078 of CAYTPV010000003.1, forward strand.
TGCCGGTGACGACGCGCAGCATGATCCGGATGGCAAAATACCCGGCCAGCGCCGCCGCAGCAACGCCGATGAGTACGGCCGCAACATCTACATGCCCCACGCCCTCGTCAAGCAGTCTAGGCACTTCGAACACCAGAGAGCCGAGAATGGCAGGGATGGAGAGCAGGAACGAGAAATCCGCCGCTTCCTTGCGATCCATGCCGCAGAACAACGCGCCCGCAATCGTGGAACCGCTTCGGGATACGCCGGGCAGTATGGATATGCCCTGCATAAAGCCTATGCACACGGCATCCATTACGCCCATGGTTTTAGCTGTTTTTTTGCCCGCACGCACGCTCTGCGCGATGAGCAGTATGGCGGCCGTCAGCAGAAATTCAAACCCGAGATAGCTGCCCGAATAGGAGCTTTCAAAGAAATCGTTGAACAGGAAGGCCATCAGCGCCGTTGGGATGCACGCGATGATCAGCATGCCCACCTTCTTCTGGAACGGACGGCAGATCATGGCCCAGATATCGCGCCAGTAGACTATAAACAGTGCGATGAGCGTGCCCAGATGCAGCAATATGGTGAAAAACAGCGCGCCTTCTTTGATGCCGAACAGCGTGTTCAGCAGTACCAGATGACCCGAACTGGACACCGGCAGGAATTCGCACAGGCCCTGCACCACACCCAGCAGCAGCGCGATGAATATCGTCATATACTATCCTCCAACGGTTTCATTATCTCAAGTGTACACGGCGCGAAAGCGGTGTATGTCTTGCTTTATAAGAACGTCGGGGGCTTTGCCCCTGAACCCCACTCAAGGGATACATCCCCTGAGAACCCCATAGGCAAACGCCCTTTCAGGCGTTTGCGGGGGATTGCTATTTCGTTTTCTCTTCCCTCAAAGCGACCAAGTCGCTTTGGAATAGGGTACTTAGGGGCGTTACGCCCCTAAGCGGGGGAATGGGGGCAAAGCCCCCAAATCTTTCATATCTCTTACCCGAATATCTTCAGCCGCTCTTCGATGGGCTTCTTAGGCTTTTCACCGCCGGACGCCGTGGGCTTGCCAAACGGCATCTGCGCAATAAGCTGCCAGCTTTCGGGTATATCCCAGCGCTTGGCGACAGGTTCGTCGATGAGCGGGTTATAATGCTGCAGCGACGCGCCCAATCCCTCGGCCTCCAATGCCGTCCAGACGACAAACTGGTGCATGGCATTGGTGTGCTGCGCCCACGCGGTGAATTTATCCGCATAGGTGGGGTAGGAGGCGATGAGTCCGTCCGTCGCGGCTTTATCCTCATAGAACAGTATTGTACCATACCCGGAAGCGAATGAACCGTTGACTTTGCGGGTGGTCTGCACGAAACGGTCGGGCGGGGTGACTTTTTCCAGTTCAGCAAGCGTGATCTGCCACATCGCCTTATGTTCCTCGCCGAACACCAGAAGCATGCGCGTACTCTGGACGTTGTAGGTGGAGGGAAGGTAGTTGAGCGTATCGCGTACAATCTCTTCGATGCGCGCTCGGGGGACGATTTCCTCGTCGCTCAAAGAGTAAATGCTGTGCCGATTTTTAACCGCGTCCCAGAAGTTCATACTGCAATGCTCCTTTCTGTTATCAGTTCCTGATACATGATACTCCGACTATAAAACAAATCCATTTCTTTTACAATGTATCGCCGCCCAGAGCGGCGACGATGAATTTTTTTAAGCGGGAGGGCTCCGCCCCCCGCGCCCCCTGGGGTACGTAGGCCGTATCCCTCAAATGGTTCTGTGCTATCTTAGCGCAGTCCCGTTTCAGCACCTTTACTCCCCGCACGCGCAGACGGTCGGCTCCTTTTTGCAAAGTTCCGGGAAAAGCCCCATACGAGCGGCGTGGAACAGCACCTGCTGTACAATTCCCGCGTCCGTGCCGAACAGCCGCAGGCCTTCGGCTTTTATGGCGGCGTTTTTATCTTCCGCCCCATAAAGGGTACGCATGACGCGGCGCACCCATACGTCGACGGGGAATGCGCTAGCGTACCCGCAGGCAAACAGCAGTATGCAATCCGCCACCTTTTCGCCCACGCCGGGCAAAGTCATGAGCTGTTTGAGCGCATTTTCGTAGCCCATATCCGCAAGCGCCTGCATATCAAACCCGGCACATACGCGGCGTGCGCATTCCAGCAGGTATGGGGCACGATAGCCGGGCCCGCAAGCGCGAATCCCTTCCTCACCGGCTTGCAGCATCTGCTCGGGAGAAGGGAACGCGTGCAGCGTATGCCCGCAAAAATGCAGTTCATCCCCAAAGCGTTCGGAAAGCTTTGTCATGATACTTGTAATACGCGCGATGTTGTTGTTGGCAGAAATAACGAAGGAACACAACGTTTCCCACGCGGGCTGGCGGAGCACACGCATGCCGCCGTAGCGGGTGAATGCGGCGGCTACATACGGATCATGCGAATGGCGGGCGGCGATGGATGCGTAATCTCGATCAATATCGAAATAGCCGCGCCAGTATGTTTCATCCACAGGTCCGTCCCAGGTCAGGTTTCGTGCAGAATCGATATAAGCAGCAATGCCGTTGACGCAGCCCAAATAGCCGTCAGAGCAGCGTTTCCAAAGAAACGTCTGGCCTGAGAACAGCGTGGTTTCGATATCGATGTCGCGCGGCAGATGCATTGCTAACTCCTTATGATAATAGGTATCGGCTCGCAGAGCCGACGGATGTTTTATTGTGATGGGGGAACTTTCGTTCCCCCGTGCCCCCTCCTACGCTAAGCGATACTCTGAGAGCATTCCAAGGCATTTTCACGTCTCACTCCTCAGGGGGGGGGCCGCAGCCCTCCCGCTATTAAATAAAATATTCCTTCGTCGCCGCCCTTTGGCGGCGATACATTGTAAATCTTCGGCAGGCATTTTCCTGCAAGGATTATATCATAGCATCTGCACACTGGGCGTGAAGGAATGGTGAACAACTGGCTCTGAGGCATCCGTCCGCGCAAATTCATGTAGAATTCATTATAGCTTTGCTGTTTCGTCAAATTCTTTCACACGTATATCGTCCCGGCCGTGTTAAAATGATGGAAACAAGTACACTAAGGAGAGGTCGCAAATGCTTCGCATCGCGCAATGCAACGATACATTTCTGCCCGTTGTGGACGGCGTAGGAAGAGTGGCCTATCAATACGCCCGCACGCTGGGCGAACGGGGAAACGAATGCTATGTCATCACCCCCATGACCAACACAGGCTACCGCGGGCAATTCCCGTTTGAAATAGTGGATTACATGGGCATGCCGCTTCCGCGCTCCCCGCAGTACCACACAGGCGTTGCCGCGTTTGATACGCATTATCTGGCCCGCATGGAATCCGTAAAAATCGATCTGGTACACGCGCACAGCCCCGGCCCTTCGGGCCTTGAGGGCATACGCCTTGCCGTCAAGCACAAGGTGCCGCTCATCGGCACGTTTCATTCCAAATACCATGAGGATATCCTGCGCTTAACGCGCAATGAAAGCCTGACAGCGATCGGCGTAAAATACGTGGCAGATTTCTTCGATCGCTGCGACGAAGTGTGGACAGTCAGCCGCGCCGCGTCGGAAACGCTTCGATCCTACGGCTACCGCGGGCGTATTGAAATCGTACCCAACGGCACCAATATCCCCGTGATAAAAGAAGCGGATATTCGCGCTGCGCGGGACACATACGCCCTGCCCAACAAACCCATACTGCTTTATGTTGGCCAGCTGGACTGGAAAAAGAACCTTCGCCTTACGCTCAACGCCGCGGCGCTTGCGAAAATGAAGGGCGTTGACTTTCAGCTCGTCATGGCGGGGCAGGGACAGGATGAAAAAGCCATCCGTTCACTTGCGCAGGAACTGGGCATACTCGAACGCATGACGTTTACGGGTCATATCGGCGAAGTACGCCTGCTCAACGGCCTGTACGCAAGCGCGTCACTGTTCGTATTCCCTTCCGCTTACGATACTGCAGGGCTTGTTGTGCGCGAATCGGCTGCCGCGGGCACGCCATCCGTGGTACTTTCCAACACCGCACCCGCAGAAGTGGTGTGCGACGGCGAAAACGGGTTTATCTGCGACGATTCTGCGGAAAGCTTAAGTAATGTCATCGAACGTGCGCTGCAGGATACAGCGCGGCTTAAGCGTATCGGTGACAAAGCGAAAAAGAGCATTCCGATACCTTGGGAGATCGTCATGAACAACGTGATCGACCGCTACCAGGCGCTGGTGGAAAAGGAGAAGGCCGCACTCAAGCGAAAGCGTGGGTTGTTCCGCAAGGAACTGGCTTTGGTGGACAAATCGCTGGAAAAGCGCACGCTGGATCTTGTGTGGCGTTTCCTCAAACAGGATATGCAGCATATCTATACCTACGGCTACGCGCTGCAAAAGCCGGAGCCGCGCCGTATGCTGCCCGAAGGAACGACGGCCAATTCCCTGCCGCGTTCTACACCCGAAGAGCAGGGCATCCGCAGTTCCGACTTGCTGGCGCTGTATCACGCTGTGGACGCGGACCCCGAAGCGCATGTGCAGGGATTGCTTGTCATGCGGCATGGCCATGTGATCGCGGAAGGATACTGGGCGCCGTACGAGCGCGAGCTATCGCATCAGCTGTATTCGCTGAGCAAATCCGTCACCGCCACTGCCATAGGCATGCTGATCGACGAGGGCAGGCTGACGCTCAACGAACGCATCGTGGATATATTTGCTGATAAGGTTCATAACCCGGATACGCACCCGCAGAAGGATATCAACGTATGGCACCTGCTGACTATGAGTTCCGGCGTGCGCTTCAATGAAGCGGGCACGGCGCTCGGGTCGGATTGGGAACAGGAGTTTCTGGATTCAGGCGTGCGCTTCCCGGCGGGTTCGCAATTCTACTACAATTCGCTGAATACCTATATGCTGGCAGCCATCGTGCGCCGCAAAACAGGGCAGGGGCTGGTGGAATACCTGCGGCCGCGGCTGTTTGAGCCGTTGGGCATTTCCGCCGTCAACTGGGAAACCTGTCCCATGGGCATTGAAAAAGGCGGCTGGGGACTTTCGCTCACGCTCGAGGATGTAGCAAAAATAGGCCAGCTGTACCTGCAGAAAGGCCGCTGGACTCTCGGCGGCACCCAAAAGCAGCTAGTGAGCCAGCAGTGGGTGGAAGACGCCACCCGCGTACAGATCGATACGCCAAACGGCGAATGCCACGACGGTTACGGGTATCAGGTGTGGATCGCGCCGACCCCGGGCGGGTTCCTGTTCAACGGCGCGTTCGGGCAGTATATGCTCGCGCTGCCGGAGTACGACGCCGTCGTGGTGGTATTCAGCGGCACTGCACGGCTGTTCGCGCAGGGTTCCATCATGTCCTACGTCAGCCAGGCGCTGCTGCACGCGGAGGACGATACTCTGCCCAAACAGCCCGCCGCGCACCGCGCGCTCACCGACGCGCTCAATGGGCTCAGCTGTCAGGGCAGGCAAAATCTCAATATCGAGGGCGCGCTGTCCATGCCGTTCCACTGGCTGCGCTCGCAGCTCGACGGCGCTTCCTTTACGATGGAGCATAATGTGACCGGGCTTTTCCCCATCGTGCTGCAAAGCGTGCACAACAACTATACGACGGGATTGACGCATGTGAGCTTTACGGCGGAAGAGGATGGGTCGCTTGCGATTTCCTTCAGCGAAGGTGAGGCGCAGAACACCATCCATGTGCAGGGGGATGCGTTTACCCGCACGCTTGCCACCATGCGGGAAGAAACGCACGCCGTCGGCGTGAGCGCCCGCTGCGGGCTGACGACATCGGGTGAAACGCTGCTGCGGCTGTATGTGTATTTTCTCGAGACGCCCTGTACGCGCGTGCTCACGTTCCGTGTCAAGGACGATGAAATTTCCCTGCACTGCGATGAAAGCCCGTCCATACAGGATGCGACTGCCATGCTGATGGAGCTTTCTGGCATTACCAAGGCGGAACTGTTCCGCGGGCTGATGCCGATATTAAAGCGCGAGCGCCTGCAAAGCCGGCTGCGCACGTATACGACATCTACCGTGAAGGGCACTAAGCTACAATAAGCCAGAGTATCGTCAAACCCTCTTTGGGGGAGTGGGGGATTCAACAATCCCCCACTTTCAATTCAATTTGACGACATGCGCATCAAATCGGAGAAAAATGCAGCCATACTTTTTATATATTAGGAGACGGTACGCCACAATCACCCAGCTTTATCGCCGGCTTTGTCTTACCGTGAAAATCGCTTCCGCATGTTACAAAAATGCCGTGGTGCCGGGCTTTCTCAAGAAACCACTGGGCAACTTCAGGAGAATGGTAACTGCTATAGGCTTCGATTCCGTCAAGACCTAATGAGATCAGCTGATCGATCATATCAAAATTTCCATGCAGGTTAACGCCCGGATGAGCCAATACAGCTTTGCCGTTATTGCGGTGAATGATATCAATCACATCCCGTAAATCGGGATATGTCATGCCTACATAGCACGGCTTTCCCTGTGAACAATAATCCCAATAGAAATTGACATATGGGTTATCGCTTCGATGACCACCCTCTCTATAAGGACGTAAAAGATCATTATCAATATACTTTTCATTCTTCAACAGGGCTTCAGCAAAAGCCTCTCCCGTCCAGCTTTCGCTCCAATATCCTTCGGCGGTTACCTCCTTCAGATCTTCTTCGGTGAGATAAAAGCCCAACTTGTTTACCAGTCGGAGACTTTCTTTAGAAGCATAAACACACTGTTTTCTTACATTCTGTTCTATGGCTTCAAAATCAGGACTTTTTAGTTTGATATCATACCCAAGAACATGAAAATCACTGTTTTGATAGGCACAGTCAATTTCTATAGCAGGATAACAGCCTAATTGCGTATTTTTCACTATTTCAATTGCTTCCTGAGCCCCTTTTATACAATTATGATCGGCTATCGCCATAATGGTAATGCCCGCATGTATGCACATTTGAACAAGCTCAGCAGGCGTATATTCTCCATCTGCACTATAGCAGGAATGAATGTGCAGGTCTGCTCTGTGTAATCCATTTCCACTCGTATCAAATGGTTTCATCCTTTAAAATCACCCTTTTCTAAGCGTATCATATTGGCTATTATATTAGTTGTGATAAATTATGTAAAATCAATTGCCGAGTGCAACTTCATATGAGCGCAATATCCACTAAGTGCAAGATTCGCATTATGTTTACACTCCGGAAATGGGGATTATCCAGTATCGGGAGGAGAGAGAGCAGCAACTCGAGAGGATAGTCCAGCATAGCGGAAGAGTGACCAGTGAAGCAGCTGATAAGGCTGCTACTACTTCGTCTGGCCGGTCGATTGACCCCATCAATGAACATGGCCGTAGCTTAACATTACCGGTGCATTGTGTTATGATTATAAACTGTTACAATTTCAAATAATAACTGCTAAGTATTAATAAAGAAGACAATTGCTAAGCATTGGAGGATAAAGTTGAGAAGTAAGAATGAAAGATTATCGTTATTGTTTGCCTTCCTGGGATACGCAATATTTGGTTTTAGCTTTATTTTTTCAAAACAAGCATTGGCTGTTGCGACACCATTTGTTCTGTTGGCAGTGCGTTTTACGGTTGCGTTTTTATTACTGAATTGTCTTGTACTTACCGGAAAATTTAGAATCAACTTAAAAGGCAAGAACATCAAATTACTACTGCTTCTAGGTATTCTTCAACCGATCATATACTTTATCTGTGAAAATTATGGTGTAAAGCTTTCAACAACATCATTTGTGGGAACTATTTTAGCGTTGGTGCCGGTAATTAGTATTGTTTTAGGAGTTATATTCTTAGGAGAGAAAGTCCGGCCTTTTCAGGTGCTTTGTGCCTTGATTTCTGTGGTGGGTGTGTTTCTTACGACACTTGGACAAGCTTCTGGAAGCTTTAGCTTGATTGGTTTTATTTTGCTTATAGGCGCAGTATGCGCGGCATCAATGTTCAACATGTTGAGTAGGAAAATATCAGAGGAATTTACCGCCTTCGAGAGAACCTATGTCATGTTTGCTTTGGGATGTGTCGCATTTGTTGGCATGGCACTTATTGAAAGCAGGGGAAATATACTGGAAATGATCTTTATGCCGACGAGGAATGCTGGATTCTGGATATCCGTAATTTTCTTGGCGGGAGTATCTTCTGTAGGAGCCTTTTTGATGCTTAATTATGCAATGACTTATCTTAATGTCGCAAAAGCATCAATATTTGCAAATATAACAACGATTATATCAATCTTAGCGGGTGTTCTTATTCTGAAAGAAAACTTCGGATTTTATCAGGTGATTGGCTCTATCATAATAATAGCGAGTGTATATGGAGTAAATCAACTGGCAGGGAACAGTAAGGTCAATGCAATATTTCACAAATAACCTTATAATTGATAATATGGATCGTGACTTTAAATGGCTTACAACTGGCTATTGCCCATACCATGGGAGCGAGTAGGAGAAGAGCCCTCCCACCAGATAAGCAAGCCACCGGGCGGCGACAGATATGGCATGTATCCGATATTCTGATATAATGAACAAAAGATGGATGAGGGGAAGACTATGGCAAAAACAATGTATCGCAATACCAGCAACAAAATACTGTGCGGCGTTTGCAGCGGCGTGGCCGACTATTTCGATATCGATGTTTCCATCGTACGTATCGTGTGGGCTGTTCTCGCCTTTACGTTTGTAGGCTTTGTAGCCTATGTTGTGGCGGCGTGCGTGCTGCCCGTAAAATAATTCCGCAAAAAAACCGAACGCAACATAAAGAGCTGGCGATATGCCATCTCTTTTTTATTTTTGATATTTTATTGACGATGTCGCTATTTGCAGCTATTCTATTGTAGATATTCTATTTCGCTGACCATTTTGGGTTTGTTGCATCCTGTCACACAGTCTATAAAAGCCGGCTCCTACGCATCCCATCACGCAAAGGAGTACCTGTTCGATGCAAAAAGACATTCCTTTCGAACCGCCCGAAAACCGCCTGAAGCTGACCGCCTATGTACGAAAATACCCTCGGGAGTTCCTCCTGCAGGCCGCGGGCGGTATACTCTACAACACCGTCGTGGTGTTTGGCGCGATTTTCTTGGGCAAAGCCATTGACGCGGCCAATCTGGTGCTGCAGGGGCAGGCAGATCTGCCCTTCTTTTACGCCAATCTGTTCGGTTTTCTGGGGTTCACCCTGCTGTTTCAGGCCGCGCGCTATTTCAAGCGGTATTACATGCGCGAAATCGTCAACCGCATGAAGTGCGATATCCGCGCGGGGTTGTTATCCGCGTTCTTTCGCATGCCGCTCGTCGCGTTGAACGGCGAAAAAGTCGGGGATATGATGAGCCGCATGATAGGCGATGTGGAGCAGGTCGGCCAGTCGGTGCAGACCACCATCACCGAGCTATGGGATACCGTTCTGCTCATGCTTTCTTATTTTGTGGCGTGCATGTTCTACAGCCCGAAAATCACGCTGCTGGCCGCTATCCCTATCCCGTTTACGGTATTGATGGCGCAGATGATCAGGAGGCCGCTGTATACGCTTTCGCAGAAATCACGCTCTGCCGCGTCCAATATCAACGTGCATCTGCAGCACAATGTATCCGGCATTGCGCTGCTGCGCCTGTTCGGCCTTGAAGAGAAGGACCGCAACCTGTTCTCCAAGCTGCTCGACGAACAGCTCAAATGGAATGTATTAAGCACGGCGCTGCAGAACGGCATGACGCCCATTTACATACTGACCGCGACGCTGGGCATTGTGCTTGTCGTCGGCATGGGCGGCGAGCGCGTGGTGAACGGCAGCTGGAGCATCGGCGTGTTCACCGCGTATCTTTCCATGTTCACGGCAATGGCGGTGCGCACGAATGTAGCCGCGCGGGTCATGAACACCTGGCACGGCGCAAAGGCGTCGTGGGACAGGATCTGCGAGAAAATGGGCGTTGAACAGCCCGATACCGCCGCGTCCGAAGAAACGCCGCCTGAGGATGGCTGCGCGCTGATCGTGAACGCTCTGTCTTTCCGCTACCCGTTTTCCGGCGAGGACTGCCTGCACGACATCTCCTTCTGCGCCAAGCCGGGTGAGCTGATCGGCATCACAGGGCCGGTAAGCTCCGGCAAAAGCGCGCTGGCCGCCGCGCTTTCCGGCCTGTATCCGTACGGCGGCGAAGTGACGGTAAACAGTGTTGATTTATCCGCGCTCGGTTCGCGCAGGCAGGCAGCCATCGCGTATATGGACGCGGAGCATTTTGTGTTTTCGGATGATGTGGCGTTCAACATATCGCTCGGCCAAGAGCAAAGCGATTTGGATGCTGCGCTTTCGCTTGCGGAGCTTGCGCCGGATATAGAGGGTTTCCCCGACGGCATGCATACGCGGCTGATGGAGCGCGGCGTACGGATTTCCGGCGGGCAGCGTCAGCGCATATCGCTTGCGAGGGCGTGGAACTCCCCCGCGTCGGTGCTGCTGCTCGATGATCCGTTTTCGGCCATCGATATCGCCATGGAACGGCGCATTATGCGCAATATCCGCGAACGGCAGGGGGATAGAATCATCCTGCTGTTCTCGCACCGGCTTTCTACCTTCCCGCTGACGGATCGCGTGATCGTGCTCGAAAAGGGGCGCATTGGCCAGGCGGGCACGCATGAGGAGCTGCTCAGCGAGCCGGGCATATACCGCGACATATTCGCGGCGCAGGAGTTTATGAGGGGGGACAGCCATGCGGAATAACAAGCAGGGCCTCATCGGCCGTTCCATTTCGCAGGTGTTCCGCAAAAACTGGTGGCTGTTCGCGCTGCTTGCCATCGCAATTGCCGCTTCCATATCGCTGCAGCTCATCCCCGCGTTTTTGCTGCGCCGCATCATTGACGAGAATTTTTCAAAGGGCGTGCTGGCGGGCGTGTGGCGGCTGGCCGTATTGTACCTGCTCGCGACCGCCGGGGCGAACGCCGTAGAATTTGTAAAAGTCGTGCTTACCACCATACTGGGCCAGAAAATACTCGTGCGGCTTAGGCTTTTAATGGCCGGACGGCTCGCGAAGCTGCCCATGCAGTATTTTGTGAAGACGCCTACCGGCGAGATTATGAGCCGCCTGACCACAGACGTGGATGCCATCAACAGCCTGTTTTCATCGGGCGTGGTCAGCATGATCGCCGACCTGTTCAAGATATTCGGCCTGCTGGCCTCGCTGTATCTGCTTGCGCCGCAGCTTTTGTGGCTGGAGGCCGCCGTAGTTCCTACGGTATATCTGCTGGCCAATTATTTCAGAAAGAACATACTGCGCGCGGAAAAGCGCGTACGCGCGTGCGTAGCGGCGATTTACACGTTTATTCAGGAATGGCTCAGGGGCATCCGCACCGTAAAAGCATACGGCATGGAAGGCGGCGGGGAAGTCAAGTTTCAGCAGCCGCTGCGGGAGCACCTTGCGGCAATCAACGCGGCGTCGTTCTACGATAGCTGGTTTCCTTGCGTCATGCAGACTTTGCGGGCGGTCATCATCGCCGTCGCCTTATGGCTGGGCGCGAAAAACGGAACGACGCTTTCGCTTGCGCTGAGCGTGGGCACGCTTGCGGCAATGGTGGATCTGGTGGGCAAACTGTTCGCTCCGCTCGAAGCGCTCGCAACGGAATTCCAGACAATCCAGCAGGCCATGGCGGGGCTGGAGCGTGTGCGGGAATTTGCAAACCAGCCCACCGAAGACCGCAGGCTGACGGAGCAGGCGGCGGATATGAGCCGGGGCATAGAAATCGAGGGGGTCGGCTTCGCGTATGACGACGGGCCGCCGGTGCTCAAAAGCATAAGCCTTACTATCGCCCGTGGTGAAAAGGCGGTACTGATTGGCCGCAGCGGCGCGGGCAAGACGACGCTGATGAATATCGCGGCAGGGCTTTACGCATGCGGCAAAGGCAGCGTACGCATCTGCGGTGCGGACCCGTATACCCTGCCGCCCGCACAGCGCCGCCGCCTAATCGGTATCGTGCCGCAGATGCCGCAGATATTCGACGGTACGGTATTTGAAAACATCACGCTGCGCGACGACGCAATTACGAAAGAACAGGTCACCGCCGCTGCCAAAACGGTGGGGTTGCACGAGGTGATACTGCAGTTGCCGCAGCAGTATGAGACCGTTATCGGCGAAGGTGCGGCGGGGCTAAGTAGTGGCGAAGTGCAGCTTTTATCCCTTGCGCGCGCGATCGCCGCCGATCCTGTGATACTGCTGCTGGATGAGCCGACTTCGGGACTCGACACCAAAACGGAGCAGATGCTGTTCGCCGCCATAAGGCAGGCGGGGCAGGGACGCACCATACTTTCCATCAGTCACCGCGTGAGCGGCATTATCGACGCGGACACGGTGCATGTGCTTTCCGGCGGCAGGGTCGTGGAATCCGGATCGCCGCAGGAGCTTCGGGAGAAAGACGGCTGGTACCGCATGTATCAGAAGCTGGAGGACGCGCGCTGGGCGGCACAAAGCTAATCATTGTTGAACTTTAAAGGTAATATTGAGGGCTCTGCCCTCAAGCTCCCGCATAGGGCCGTAACGGCCCTATGAACCCATTCTCGGAAATACCCTAGAATAGGGTATTTCCAATAAGGGAATTCCAAAGGGACATGTCCCTTTGGTGGGGTGCAGGGGTAAAACCCCTGCAATATATGCCTGCTTGACAGGCGGAGCACCTTTGTTTAAGATAGGGTATACCCCATAGGGGTATACCCTATCTGCATGGAGGGCATATGAAACAGTGCATGGACGTGGAAGCCGTTACCGCGCGGCTGAAACGAATCGAAGGCCAGGTGCGCGGCATTATCAAAATGATAGAAGAGGATAAGCCCTGCGAGGATATTCTCATCCAAATCGGCTCAGCAAAAGCCGCGCTGCATAAAACCGGGCAGGTGGTACTCGAAGGGCACCTGCACCATTGTATACTCGACGGCATACGCGACGGCAACGAGCACGAAGTCATACAAAAGCTTTCCTCGGCAATCGAGCAATTCTCAAGAATCGTATAGGGGAATATCCATGAAGAAACTGTTTGAACTATCTTCCGGCGTCAAAGCGACCGTCGTTGGCGGTATTTTTCTCGCCATCAGCCTTGCACTGATGCTCACGAACACCAAACTGCCGGTTGACCCCGCGTGGGTCACCGTCGTGAGCTGCGGGTTTCCGCTCGCGTATCTTGCCATCACCCGGCTGATATCCTCGGGCTGGGTATCGTCTGCACTGCTCATCACCATCGCTATGGTGGCGTCCATCGCCATTGGCGAACTTTTTGCCGCGGGCGAAGTCGCGTTTATTATGGCGATAGGCGCCATACTCGAAGATAAAACAGTGGAACGGGCAAAAAAGGGTCTCCACAAGCTCATCAGCCTTACGCCGCCAACCGGCAGGCGCATTTTGAACGGCTCCGAAGAAATCGTGGCTGTGGAACAAATCCATAAAGGCGACGTGCTGCGCGTACTGCCCGGCGAAACCATACCCGTGGACGGCGAAATACTATCCGGCAACACGAGCGTAGACCAATCTGTCATCACGGGCGAATCTCTGCCGGTGGATAAAGCGGCGGGGGATGAAGTGTTCTGCGGCACAATCAACCGGTTTGGCTCCATCGATATGCAAGCGACCAAAGTGGGCAAGGACTCTTCTTTGCAGAAGCTCATCCGGCTGGTGCAGGAAGCGGAAAACAACAAAGCCCCCATGCAGCGCATTGTGGACGTGTGGGCAACGTGGCTGGTGCCCATCGCGCTTGCAATCGCGGTAGTTACCTATCTCATCACGCGGGATATTGTACGCGCCGTCACCATTCTGGTGGTGTTCTGCCCCTGCGCGCTCGCACTCGCCACGCCCACCACCATCATGGCGGCGATTGGGCAGGCCGCGAAGCACGGCGTCATCATCAAATCCGGCGAAGCACTCGAAAACATGGGCAAGGCGGATATCGTGGCGTTCGATAAAACAGGCACGCTCACCAGCGGCAGTTTGCGCGTAAGCGATATACTCCCTCTCAACGCATCAATTTCGGAAGAAGAATTGCTGCGCATCACGGCGGGCGCAGAATCCCGCTCTGAACATCCCCTTGGGAAGGCCATCGCGGCTTACGCAAAAGAGCGCGGCATTGCCTTTGGAGAAGTCGAAAATTTCAATATGTTACCCGGCAAGGGGATAAGCGCCCAAGTGGACGGCCGCACGCTGTTGTTCGGCAGCGCCGCATTTCTTGCGGAAAACGGCGTCTCCGCAGACGACAGGGGACAGGAAGCGCTGGAACGGCTGCGGAAGCAGGGCAAGGCGACCATACTCGTATCCGATGGAAAAGCGTTGATCGGCGTTGTGGCGCTCAGCGATACGCTTAGACCCGCCGCGAAGACCATGCTGCAGGAACTCAAAGAGACCGGCACGGATGCTGTGCTGCTGACGGGAGACCACGCGCAGACCGCGGACTATTTTGCGCGGCTGGTCGGCATTACCGCAGTATATGCAGAACTGCTCCCCGCCCAAAAGGCAGAGCGTATACTTTCCCTGCAGCAGGCAGGCCATAAAGTCTGCATGATCGGCGACGGCGTAAATGACGCGCCTGCGTTAAAGACGGCGAATGTCGGGGTAGCCATGGCGAACATGGGCAGCGATATCGCCATAGAGGCCGCCGATATCGCGCTCATTGGCGACGATATTGAGAAAATTCCGTATCTCAAGCGGTTGTCCAACGCCGCCATACGGCTGATCAAAGTGAATATCTCGCTTTCGATGGGCATCAACTTCATCGCCATCGTACTTTCGGTGCTTGGTATACTTGGGCCGATTTCCGGCGCGCTTGTGCACAACGCGGGGTCGGTGCTTGTGGTATTGAATGCCGCGCTCCTTTACGACCGCAACTATATCAGCGATGCGCCTGCCGTGGCGGAAACAGCCGCTTCCGTACAATAGGTGTCACGCAGTTTGCAAAATATTCTGCGTGACGCAATAAAAACCGGTCAGTCAGAATACGCGGCAGCATAAAACTCAACAATAGGAAAAAACCGCGGACTGGAGGTCGGGCGCAGATGAAGCAGATAACGGATAAGGTAAGCTGGGTTGGGGTGGAGGATTGGGATCTCGCCACATTTCACGGCAGGGAATTATCCACGTACAGGGGGTCGTCGTATAACTCCTATTTGGTGAAAGACCAGAAAACCGCGCTCATCGACACGGTGAGGCAGCCGTTTGCTGCGGAGTTTCTAACACAGCTCAGGCAGGGTATCGATCTATCGGCCATCGATTACGTCATCTGCAACCACAGCGAACCGGATCACAGCGGCGCTCTGCCCGCACTCATGCGTGAAATCCCCGGCAAGCCCATCTACTGCACGGCGTTTGGCGCAAAGGCGCTGCAGGGGCAGTACCATCAGGATTGGAACTATGTGACGGTCAAAACCGGCGATCGGCTTGATCTTGGCCAGAACCAGCTGATGTTCATTGAAGCGCCCATGCTGCACTGGCCGGATTCCATGTTCACCTACCTGACGGGCGAAGGTATACTCTTTAGCAACGACGCGTTCGGCCAGCATTACGCCACGGAAGGGCTGTACAACAATCTGGCGGATCAGATAGAGCTTTACGGGGAAGCCATCAAATACTACGCGAATATACTGACGCCGTTCAGCTCGTTCGTAACGAAGAAGATCAACGAAATACTCTCTTTCAATCTGCCTTTGAACATGATCTGCCCGAGCCACGGCGTGATCTGGAAGGATAATCCCGGGCAGATCGTGGAGCTGTATCTAAACTGGGCCAACAATTATCAGGAAAACCAGATTACGCTGGTGTACGATACCATGTGGAATGCTACACTTATGATGGCGGAAGCCATTGCAGAAGGCATCAGCATGGCTGATCCTTCCGTGATGGTGCGGCTTATGAATTCCTCCATACGGGATAAGAGCGATATCATGACGGAAATATTCCGCTCGAAGGCCATACTGCTCGGGTCGCCCACCATCAACAACGGGTACTTATATTCCATCGCCGGAATACTGGAAATGGCGAAGGGCCTGAAATTCAAGAACAAGAAAGCCGCCGCGTTCGGCAGCTATGGCTGGAGCGGAGAAGCGGTCGCCCAACTCACGCAGGGACTGAAAGATAGTGGTTTTCAGGTAGTAAACGACGGTCTGCGCATGCTTTGGGTGCCGGATGAAGCGGGCGTTGCCGCCTGCCGGGAGTTCGGCGCGCGGTTTGTGCAGGCGCTTTAAGCCTTTTTACTTTGGAAAATTACGAAAACGCTGTTCAGCGCACCGGCGGAGGGGTATATTCATAACAATACCCAACAAAAGCAAAAACCGCAGGAGGACAGCATGCTCAGAAAAATCTCACCCCATATCTGGCTTGAGAAAGATGTGGTACAGGCCGCCGCGTTTTACACAGGGCTGTTCCCCAACTCGCGCTTACTAGACAGCGTGATATTGGAAAACACGCCGTCGGGCGATGCGCAATCCGTAAGGTTTATACTTTGCGGCGAACTCTTTCAGGCCATCGCCGCAGGTCCGGAATTCAAGCTCAATGCCTCCATATCGTTCATGGCGGTTTGCAAAACCGCGCAGGAGGTCGAACGGCTGCACGCAGAGTTAATACAGGGCGGCAGCGAGCTGATGGGGTTGGGGGAATATCCGTTCAGCCCCCGCTACGCGTGGCTGCAGGATAAATACGGTTTGAACTGGCAGTTGATCACACTTGCGGACGAACCTGCAGGCATCCGCCCGACGCTCATGTTCGCGGGCGATGTATGCGGCAAATCGGAAGAAGCGGCAAAGTTTTATACAGGGTTGTTCCCCAACTCAAGCATGGGATATGTAAGCCGCTATGCGCCCGATCAGCTGGAATCTGAAATTCCGAAAGTCTCGTACATGGATTTTCAGCTTGCAGGCAGGAC
This sequence comes from uncultured Oscillospiraceae bacterium, assembly GCA_964440115.1. GTDB lineage: Bacteria > Bacillota > Clostridia > Christensenellales > CAG-138 > JAEWWD01. The sequence continues at coordinate 513,939 of CAYTPV010000003.1, forward strand.
ATTCTGCGCCATGGATCACGCGGATGTGGACGGCGATGCGTTCAACGAGGCGCTTTCGCTCATCGTGTACTGTGAGGATCAACAGGAAGCGGATGCGTATTGGGACAAATTATCCGCCGTTCCGGAAGCGGAAGCCTGCGGCTGGGTGAAGGACAAATACGGGGTTTCGTGGCAGATCGTGCCTATCGAGATGGAAGATCTGCTGTTTTCGGGTACGCGGGAGCAGATCGACCGCATGACGCAGGCCATGCTTGTGATGAAGAAGCTCGATATAGCGGAACTCAAACGGGCGTATATGGGGGAGTAAACAGATGTCCGGTATTGATAAAGCTGCCGTTAACGAGGAGTTCAGCAATAAAATACTGCGGCTTTCGAAAAGCAGCGCGTATCTAGACTACTGCGAAGAAGTGTGTGGCTACCGCATTCCCCTTTTCAATATGATGGATCAAGCGCAGCTTGACTTTGTGATGCAATCCATACCCTTATCAAAGGACGATACAATCGTGGATTTGGGATGCGGGCCCATGAGTATACTGCGGCTGCTCACCGATAAATACGGCTGTAATGGCACAGGCATCGATCAACTGGAGGAAGAAATTAAAGGCGTAAATAGCGGTACAGTCTCCTACATCAAGGGGGATATCGACGCGTTTTCCTCTTATCATCTGAACCCGACCGTCACGCTTTGCATCGACAGCCTGTATTTCAGCGCGGACGCGGACGCATTGATACGGCAGCTGCGCGGAATTCCGCACAACAGGCTGTATCTGTTTTACTCACAGTACCTGTTCGGTGAGTCTTCCGCGGATAAAAGCATGCTCGCGTGCGGGAATACAACGATAGGCGCTATTCTGAATAAAAACGGCATACCGTTTACGGCGGTGGACTACAGCGAGAACGAGTTTCACCTGTATGAAGCGTCTTTGCGGGCACTGCAAAAATACGCAAAGGCTTTTGAAGCCGAAGGAAACGGAGACCTTTGCGAGAACAAGCGCAGGGAAGATACGCTGGGCCTGGAATTGTACGAGAAAGGCTACGCGAGCAGATATCTTTATATCGTAGAAGCGAATACATGAGTATTTGCGGCGCGGGGGATAAAAGTAAAATGGAGCGTATGATGCGCTCCATTTTTCTAATGGTATCGCCGCCTAAGGGCGTCGACGAATGTTTTCTTGGTGCGGGAGGGCTTCGCCCCCCGCTACCCCTGAAGACGGCCTAAATCCGGCTTCAGTAGTATTGATGTTCCACTGATAACTCTTTAGGGGGCGCGGGGGGCCGCAGCCCGCCCGCTTTTAAATAAAATAAGAATTCGTCGCCGCCCGTGGGTGGCGATACCTTACGAAAAAGGGGTGCATATGCGCCCCTTTTTGAATGCGCCCTTGCCGGCGAACCGCTTGCCCACCCTCCTGTGACGCACGGGCTAAATTTGAAATTCTCCGGAGGATTTGGGAAACATGCGAAGAAGTATCAACCACTAATCGACACAATTTGACATTTACAAAATAGTATTTTCTATTTAATATAGAACGTGGTAGATGATACCAAATTTATGAAGTGGGGTAGCGCAAATGAAAAAGCTGGTATGTGTTCTCGTCGCGATTTGTTTAGTTGCCTTGATGGCGGTTCCGGCAATGGCTGGCACTGGATTTGTTGACGGAAAGAATAACACAGCTCGTTTGCAGAAAATGATGGCTGGCTACATGGGATACCCCGACGCAAATATTATGATGAAATACTCAAAGGACTGGACTCCAATGGCAGATGAACCGATTGGAGCATGGACGACGAACCACTGGACGTGGTACTCAAATAATTACAGCAAGGATACATGGTACGGCTGGGAGACTATGAATACTTTTGGGACTGGGACTTATAGAATTGAAGAGTTCTCGAAAATCATGAGAGTGTCTGATAATTCTAAAGGTTGGGCAAAATATGAGGCCGCTGGCGCATACGATGCTGGTTGGGGCAATTATACACCCGATGGCGTTCCAAAGTATGTTGTCTTCGAAGATACCGTCACCGTATATGATGCAGGAACCGATGAAGTAGTGTTCACCGTAAGTTTTATCAATGGAGTAAACAAAGGTCTGGGTAAACCAATCTTCTAGATTTGTTGATCGGAGCAAGCTTATCTAACAAAAAGCCGTTTTCATTATGAAAACGGCTTTTTTGTACCCTTAAGTCATAAAATAGGTATTTTAAATTCCCCTAAGGATTTGGGAAAATGCAAAAAGAAGCTGAGTATCTGATAGAACGAACAAAACTGTTTGAGCTATTCAAAGATGCGAGCCAGGAAAGGCGGCGCTTATCGATGGGCTTGATGCCGCTTTTCTATTTGCTGCACAAGCATGCAGCATTGCTGCGACGCGGCGCGACTATTGCGAACTGCAAAAGCTCTCCCACGGGATATCATTTCCGCTTCCAATCCCCATACTCCATATACGCTACTGTTTTGCTCACCACATCGCTCCCGAACAGCTTTTCCACGATATGCAGCGAAAGATCAATGCCAGCCGATATGCCGGCGGATGTATACAGCCTGCCGTCGCCGACAAACCGTTTATCCAAATTGATAAAAGCCGACGGCGCTATTTCGCTAAGATGTTCCGCCACCTCGTGATGCGTGGTGCATTCACGCCCGTCCAATAAGCCCAGCTTGCCTAATAGCCGCGCGCCGGAGCACACGGACATGGTGATCTTGGCGTTTTTGTGCGTTTTCATAATCCAATCAAGCACGTCTTGCTTGCCCATTTCGGCCTTGGTGCCCACGCCGCCGGGGATCACGAGTACGTCTATCGGCGGATGGCTGGAAAAGCTGTAATCCGGCACGACATTCAGCCCGTTGACGGATCGTATGGCCTTGCCGTCCTGCGTGATGGCGAAAGCGCAAAATGTATCCTCGCTCAGCTGCCCCGTCACGGAGTATACTTCCAGCGGCCCCGCAAAATCCAGCAGCTCAATATCGTCAAACAGGAATATGCCAACAGAATACATGGTGTAGCCTCCCGCTCGCAGAATGCAGTGGCAATTATTCTTCGTAATTGATGACGCTATCGAGTACGCCCGCCTCGCGCGCAAGGGCAATGCTCTTGGGCGCAACGCCTACCCGGCCGGGCCGGTGGGCGTCGGAACTGATCAGGAGCTTGGCTCCTTCGGCTTTTATGATCTTCAGGTCTTCCGCCGTAACGTTGCGGTGCGATTCGTTGATTTCCAGCGCCACACCGTGCTTTGCCGCTTCACGCGCAAGCAACGCATGATCCACCGGAATATAAATGCCAGGGTGCGTGATGGCAGCAAGCTTTTTCGTATTGTCCATGGCGTGCGCATAGGCCATGGCGTTCCTTGCGCCGTGGCGCTCTTTGTTCTGCTTAATTAGGATATTGCGCGTCCAGCCCCAACTGATGGCGTCCTGCGGCCAGGCGCCCTTATGGTAGCCGAGCAGTATGAAATCGAATATGGAGTCGTCCTCGGGTACGTCGGTCAGCCCGTCACCCAGCAGGTTGGCTTCGAGCCCCATCAGCACCTCGATGCGGGAGCCGTATATCTTGTCAATACGATCCACTTCCCGCCGTAACCGCAGCAAGGCTTCCCATTTCACGGGATAAAATATATGCTTTGGCCCATGATCGGCCATTCCAATCCGTTTGAGCCCTTTCTCAAGCGCCGCGCATACATTTTGTTCCACCGTGCCCGCGCCGTGGCTGAAAACTGTATGCGTATGCAGATCCGCCGTGAGCATGCGCCGCCTCCTCATTGAGTAACTTCGGTATGAACCCAGTATAGTGAATTCTTATGCGGTTTGCAAATGGTTCGGACATGCTGCAAATCCTTGCGCACATTCAAAAGCAGCAGCTATAACTTTTCCTTGGGTGTTCACCGGCGGGAAAAGGAAGTATACTATTCCAAATGCCCGGTACCCATTGATCTATTTATTAATTGCGGACGGGGGAAATAATGATGCAGAAGACTTTCCGGCGCGGGATTTTTGACCGCTACGATGGCTGGCGTGTGCGCAATGTGGATACTTTTTTCAGCGTAGCGCCTTTTATACTGCGTACCCGTATAGATTCTCAGTGCTTCTTCGAAGAAACAATCCCCATCGAGCATCTGGAAGCATTCATCCGCAAGCAGAAGGAGACAATGCCGGATATCACGTTCATGCACGTTATCATCGCGGCGATGGTGCGCATGTTCTCGCAGCGTCCGTACCTGAACCGCTTTATCGTATGGAACAAGATTTACGCGCGCAATTCCATCAGCCTGTCGCTGGCTATCAAGCGATCCATGACGGATCGCGGCGAGGAAACCATCGTCAAGCCGGAATTCGAGCCGACCGATACGCTTGCCGATATCGTCAGACGGGTGGCGGAGGCTGTAGACCAGAATAAAATGGAAAACGCGGATAACGACACGGATAAAATCGCGCGCATACTGGGGTATATGCCCGCTTTCCTCATGCGCTTTGTGGTGTGGTTTTTAAGGTCGCTCGACAACATAGGCAAGCTGCCCCGTTCCATACAAAGCGCGAGCCCGTTCCATTCGAGCATGTTCTTAACCAACTTGGGCTCTCTGGGCATTGGCCCCATTTATCATCATCTCTACGAGTTCGGCACGGTCAGCGTATTTGCCGCCATGGGCAACAAAACGCGCATGCATACCATGACGGAAACGGGCGAGCGCGAGATGCGGCGTTTTATCGGCCTCAAATTCGTTACGGACGAGCGCATCTGCGACGGCTATTATTACGCCACTTCCATGAAACTGCTGCGCAGGCTGCTGTTAAACCCCGAAGTATTGCTCACGCCGCCGGAGACCGTAGCCGTGGATGACGGGGTTGCAAAGCCGCGCATTGATTCCATGCAACCCTCTGGTAAATAATACTTTAACGAATTATTCGTTTACAATCTATTTATATCTGGACATCTGTACGATGTTATGTTAAATTAATAACCAATTCGAGTACATTATTTTTTGCAAGGGTGCAAAAAATAATATTTGTGTACTACGTTATTTTTATATCAAATGTGGTATTTTAAGCATAGAAGACTGATAGGCTTCTATGTTATTTGAAGAATGCGCACATATTTACAGATTTATTTTGCAGCCTGCGGGCAGCGGATAAAATAAAACAATACAGGAGGACCCTATGAAGAAGATTATCGCACTTGCCCTGGTGCTGTTGATGGCGTCTTTCGCCCTCACCGGCTGCGGCGCAGCAAAGGTTAAGACCGGCCTCGCCGTTGTCTCTTCCATCGCCCGTTCCTCTGATGCCGCGGCAGACGCCGAAGGCACTGCAGAAGCTGATTCCGTTGTGGCTGCTGTTACCGTTGACGGCAGCGGCAAAATCGTAGCTTGCAAGCTCGACACCGCGCAGTCCACCGCCGGCCTCACCGCTGACGGCAAGATCTCCACGCCGCTTGACACCGAATTCAAGACCAAGCAGGAAAAGGGTGCGGATTACGGCATGAAGGCCGCTTCCGGTATCGGCAAGGAATGGAACGAACAGGCTGACGCGCTGTGCAAGTATGTTGTCGGCAAGACCATCGACCAGGTAAAGGGCATTGCCGTGAATGAAGAAGGCGCGCCCACCGACGCAGAACTTTCAAGCTCCGTCACCGTTTCCATCGGCGATTACATTGCCGCCATCTCCAAGGCTGTGGAAAACGCCAAGGAATTGGGCGCCACCGCTACGGATAAGCTAGGTCTGGGCATCACCACCAACATCGCCAAGTCCACCGAACCCACCGCCGACGCGGAAGGCAATGTGCAGTTCTACTCTTACTACACCGTCAGCACCTTCGACAAGGACGGCAAGATCACCAGCTGCATCATCGACGCTTCCCAGACCAACGTAGGCTTCGACGCCACCGGCAAGATCACCACCGATCTCGCGAGCACCTTCAAGACCAAGAACGAACTGGGCTTCGACTACGGCATGAAGGCTTCCTCCGCCATCGGCAAGGAATGGTTTGAGCAGGCCGACGCATTCGCGAAGTACGTCACCGGCAAGAAGGTCGCCGACGTTTCCGGCATCTCCCTCACCGAAGGCGCACCGGCATCCGGCACCGAGCTTGCGAGCTCCGTCACCGTGCATGTAACCGATATGATCAGCGTTGTTGAAAAGGCTCTGGCCAGCAGCGCGAAGTAATTTGATCCGCCGCTGCTTCCTTTGGAGGTGGCGGCGGGCTTTGTACAGATTGAAACTGCCGCATATGGCACTTCATGCAAATCCGGCGAGCAATCGCCGGATTTGATTTATGAAGGGGAGAATTCCCCGCACCTATGGGTTATAGTATAATGGAAAAAGCCACGCGGGCTGCGCGCGGCTATACGACAAGAAACGGATACAGGTGATCATATTGAAACGACGCTTACTTGCCCTGCTGCTGCTATGCATAACGGTTCTCCTTACCTCCTGCGCGCCCAAACTGAACCGGTATGAGGCGCAATTTCTGGAACTGTTCGATACCGTTACGACAGTAGTGGGGTATTCCAAGGATAAGGATACCTTCACAAATTACGTGGAAACACTGCGCGGCAAAGTGAAGGAATATCACGAGTTGTATGATATCTACAACGATTATCCCGGCGTAAACAATATCAAGACTATCAACGACAACGCGGGCGTTTCGCCTGTAAAAGTCGACAAGCGCATCATCGATCTTTTAAAGTTTTCCATAGACAAATGCAAAAATACGGGCGGACAGCTGAATATCGCGATGGGTGCGGTGCTGACCATATGGCATGATTACCGTGAGGCCGGCGTGGAAAACCCCGAAACCGCCAAACTGCCGCCCATGGAAGACCTTACGGAAGCGGCAAAGCACGCCAATATCGACGATGTTGTAATAGACGAAGCGGCCTCCACCGTGTTTCTCAGAGACCCCGATATGTCGCTGGATGTGGGCGCTGTCGCAAAAGGATATGCCTGCGAGCAGGTGGCCCTTGAGATGCAGAAGCTGGGCTTTGACCACGCGCTGCTGAGCCTTGGCGGCAATGTGCGCGCGATCGGCGCGAAGAACGACAAGGGAGAACCGTTTGCGACGGGCATAGAAAATCCCTTCGGTACGGAGGAAAACCCGTTCGTATGTGTTGTGAACCTCAACGATATGTCGCTGGTGACGAGCGGCAATTATGAGCGGTATTACACGGTAAACGGCAAGCAGTATCATCACCTCATAGACCCGGATACGCTGTTTCCGGCGGAATACTTCACATCCATCACCATACTGTGCAAGGACAGCGGGCTGGCGGACGGGCTGACAACGGCGGTTTACAATATGCCGTTTGAGCAGGGGCTGAAGTTTATAGAATCCATGCAGGGTGTGGAAGCGCTGTGGCTGTTCCCGGACGGGTCGGTGAAGTATTCGGACGGGTTTGGGAAGTATATCAAAGAAGGAACGCTGGTATCCGCTACTCCCGCGCAGCAATAGCAGACAGTTTATGTATGAGACAGCCCGCACGCAATCAAATCACGTGCGGGCTTTGCTTATCTCATGAGGTATCGCCACCTATGGTGGCGACGAATGATTTTTTTATTATAAAGTGGGAGGGCTATTCGCAGTTCGCAATTTGGTAGCGCAGCGTTGCGGCAGATGCCGCTTCCTCGCCCTCCCTTGCTCACTGGTCTTTCGCCTCGCTTTCTCCGCCACAGGCGGCGCTCGGCTCCGACTCCCCGCGCCCCCTGAGGGTACTTATTTTGAAGTTACATGCATCCCACAAACTGCGACAGGCAATTTTCTTGAGGGTGGGGGCTTTGCCCCCACATAGGAACGCAAATTGGCGAACCATACAGGCACTAACGAAATTAGATGCTCACTGTCTATTTCCCCGTACATATGGGGGGCGTGGGGGCTTGCCCCCACATAAAAAAGTTTTCGTCGCCGCTGCAAGCGGCGATACCTTCAGAAACAGCCACATGTCATTGGTTCTGCATGCTGTCTTAAAAACCGTGTCAAAACTTAAAGTTTATACATTGATGTGACGATAAGATAACGGAAGGGATAGCAATATGCACTATAAACTGCGCTAAATTTTTACGTTGCGGGTATATTCCAATTGCATACCTCATGGCCTATAATAATACTCAAATAGTGATGGCTAACGCAGTTCACACTTTTTCGCATCACCGGTCACCTGTCAACTGTATCCGCCGCGCGTACGCATAGACGCGTATGGCGCGACCCGATTCCAAAAAGGAGATGAAGAGCGATGAACCCTTTACAACGGCGCGCAGTATCCCTGTGTTTGGTTCTGCTGCTTGCTTTGCCTGCCCTGCTCACAGGCTGCGGCGGCAACTACGGAGACTTCCCTGAAAAACTTACCCTCATGCAGCAGAACATCAAAGAGACGGAACCCATCTGTGAGAAACTCGTGGAAATCGCGAACTGGCAGATCGATTCCGCCGAAGCGTACTGGAAAGAATACGACGAAGCGTTCGCGAACGGCACCGAAGGCGACTTGGCCGAGGACGACAACCTCGAGGAAGTACAGGCGCAGGCCGATACGCTCAAGGCGCAGATGGACGCGCTTTCCGCAATCGAAAGCTCTTATACGCAGGGAGATAAGACAGGCGTGGAGCAGCTCGATATGACGGAACAGGCGTATCTGACCTATATTTCGGATATCCGGCGCTCCGCCGAAGATATGCAGACCATGTTCCAGTATTATTTCGATGTGCGCGAAGCCCTAAAGCCCATGTCGGAATTCGAACCGGCCGCAAGCACAACGGGAGTAACGGATTATTCCCTCATCGCGGGCCAGATGTCGCAGGTAATTTCGCAGACACAGAAAGCGCTCGAGCAGATATCCTACCCCGCCTACATGAAGGACAGCCACGATACCCTCAAACAACGTGTGGGCGAATACCAGGGGCTGAGTCAGGATCTTTCCAAGGCCGTGCAGCTCAACGACCCGCTGCGCATGGCGTCGTGGACGAACCGCGTATCAAGGCTGGATATTATGCTTTCCCAGTGCAGCCGCAACCTCGATGAGGATTTCAATTTACAGTTCGGGCAGGCGCGCGACAGAATAGAGGGCGGTGTATCCAAACTGCGTTCTGAGCTCAATACGAATATCGATGCGCTGGTTAAGGCCATAGGGTAAGGGAGGGAAACGATATGATCTGCAAGAACTGCGGCATGGATATACAGCAGCCCGGCAAATTCTGCCCGCGCTGCGGCACGCCCATACAGCTCCCCCCGCAGGAGCCAATCGCACAGCAACAGCCTGTGCAGCAACCCGTACAACCGATCGTAGTGCAGCCCCCGCAGCAGCAGTACGTGCAGCCTGTGCAGGCGGCGCGGCCTCCGGTTGCCTACCAGCAGCCCATGACCCCGCAGCAGTATGCGCAGGCGGGCGCGCCCATCGTGGTAGTGCCGCCCAAGAAAAAGCGCGGCGGGCTGATCGCGGGCATCATCGGCGGCGTGGCGGTGATCGCCATTGCGGCTGTTGCGCTCACCTCTGGCGGGGCCAAGCTGCCGGACGTCAGCTATTCCTACCTCAAGGAAGCGGCGGAGCCGGAGATCAGCTTTACTTCTGAAGACGTTATATTCCCGTCGTTGTACCGCTCCACCGACGCGGTGGCCACATTTGTGGGCACCAGCGAGGATGCGGAGCGCGACGTACTCATTCAGGTGGAGATCCCCGGATTTACGCAGCCCTACGAGCAGAAAACCAAGTTAAGCCGCCAGATCACCAAGCTGAATATCCGCCCGCCGCTGCTGACGGGAGATATCGACCTTTCCTCTGAGAAGGACGCACAGCTGAAGCTGACCGTCACGGATACCGCGAGCGGCGATCTGCTGCTGCAGGACAGCCGGCCTATCCGCATCATGAGCAAGTACGACGTGGTGTGGTGGACGCCCGAGCTTCGGGACAGCAACAACGACAACATACTCGCGTTCCTAACGCCGGAATCTGAAGGCGTTCTGGAGCTCAAGCGTGAGGCGGTGGATTACCTTTCCTACATCACGGACGGCGCGGCCAATGCGTTCGTGGGATATCAGGATTACGGCATCTCCAGCGATCTTTCTGTCAATACAAAGCTACAGGCCATCGCGCTGCAGGGCGCGATGAGCGATATCGCGAAGATCAAGTATGTCAACACCTCCTTCTCGCTCTCGGATGGTTCGCAGCAGCGCGTGCAGCTGCCCGATGACGTCATCAAGAGCCAGAGCGGTCTGTGCATTGAAACCTCGCTGCTGATGGCATCCGCGCTGCAATCCGCGGGCATGCACTGCATGCTCATATTCCCGCCGGGACACGCGCAGGTAGCCGTGGAATGCTGGCCGGGATGGGGCGAGTATTTCCTCATTGAGACAACGACTTTGCCCATGCCGCAGGATATGGATTGGTACAACTATGTGGTGTCGTATATGACGCAAGCTGAGTGGCAGGGGTATATCGACGGAACCGGCGAGAAATCGCTTGGGCCGTGCTATGTGCTCGACTGCGATCTGGCGGAGGAACTGCATATTGTTCCTTTGAGCAACTAGCGTTGCTTTCGCTCAGATGTACTGCGTGCATCTGAGCGAGTATCGCTTCGGCGGGTTTTCTCGCAAATGCCTGCGCCCTCCGGGCGCGGCCGGCATTTGCGCAAGGTGTCAAAACTGACGCGCATGTCGTCAGTTTTGACAGATTAAAATTTCATACCGGTTATGATTACATGAATGAGCGGGGCAGTAAAATGTCCCGCTTTTTTCTTATGGTATCGCCGCCTAAGGGCGTCGACGAAAGTCTATTCTATTTAAAAGCGGGAGGGCTTACGCAGTTCACAATAGTCGCGCCGCGTCGCGGCAGGCACCGCTTCCTTGCGCTCCTTTGCTCACTGGTCTTTCGCCTCGCTTCATCCGCCACAGGCGGCGCTCGGCTCCGACTCCCCGCGTCCCCCCAAAGGAATGGCTCACACACAACGCAAGCTTGGCTACCTGCACCCCGTTTCTTTGGGGGGGTGGGGGCTTTGCCCCCACAATAGACTAATTTTCGTCGCCGCCCAGAAAGGCGGCGATACCTTAAGAAACGCAAGACCCGAGACAAATGCAGCCCAATGGTACCGCGCTCAACAAAAATGCAGTAAAATAGATGGGCCCACTTTTACAAAAGGCGGAGGGCCTTATGAAAATTGCCATACTCGGTTTCAGCGGAAGCGGAAAATCCACACTCGCAAAACGGTTGGGAGCGCTATTCTGCATCCCCGTTTTGTACCTCGACACCGTACAATTCGAAGCAAATTGGGTACTTAGGGATAGGGACGAGGCGCGTCGAATAGTCTCCGATTTCATGAAGCAGGAAAAGTGGGTGATCGACGGCAATTACAGATCGTTCTTGCAAAAAGAGCGCCTTGACCAGGCAGATCATATTCTCTTCCTGAACTTTTCGCGGCTGAACTGCGTTTGGCGTGCTTACAAGCGTTACCTTCTCTATAAAAACACCTCCCGCGAAAGCATGGCAGAAGAGTGCGACGAAAAATTTGACCTGGAATTTTTGTGGTGGATATTATATCAGGGAAAAACGCCGGAAATCATCCGGCATTACCGGGATATCGTGTACACGTATCGGGATAAAACGATTGTGATCAAAAATCAGCGCCAGCTTGATGCGTTTTTGCGTAATCCATTTGGAATGGACAGCCATTCGAACTGGCGGAAGTATTTTTCTTAAGGTATCGCCGCCTTTGGGCGGCGACGAAAACCTATTTTATTTAAAAGCGGGAGGGCTGCGGCCCTGAACTGAACCCCAAAAGTTAGACAAAAGATCGAGT
>CAYTPV010000004.1:0-397229 GCA_964440115.1 uncultured Oscillospiraceae bacterium
AACCTGTGACCCTCTGCTTGTAAGGCAGATGCTCTCCCAGCTGAGCTATGCTCCCTCGTTTCACAGTGACGATACTTAGTATAGCGCATGAAACGCGACGCTGTCAATAACATTCACTCAATTTGCCGCACTTTCTTCCATTTAATTTCCGAGCCCGGAATGTGCCTGATTTAGGCACTTTTTTGCGTTTCTTGCGCGGCAGACGGCAAATTTTTTCGAAAGTTTTATTCTCCCCAAAGCTGCAGCGCCAGCGTGCGGATGTCCCGCGTATCCGGCAGATAATAGCTGCGCCCTTCTATCGTTTTACAGCTTCCGGGCAGCGTGATAAACTCCACATCTTTGAGCGAAAGCTTAGTAAGCACATCGCCCAGCACCAGCATTTGTTCCGGATTCAGATTGGTATGCACGTTGCTGGCGAGAGACTGCCATAGCCGCGTGATGGCGTCCCGCGCGCCTAGTTGCTGCACACGTGTCGCAAACGCGCGTATAAACGCCTGCTGCCTGCCGATCCGCCCGATATCACTGCCGCCGGTGATGCCGTGCCGCAGTCGGACAAATGAGCGCGCATTTTCGCCGGTGAGCGTGATTGTCTGGCCCTTCGTGCCAAAGCCGGGGATATCATAATCCAGCGTAATGGGCACACCGTTCACTGCGTTTGCGAGCAGCGGGATACCGTCCATATCTATGCTGGCGTAGTAGTATAAGTGCACATCGCTTTTTAGACCATCGAACAGCAGTTTATCCAGCGACGCGATGAGGTTTTCATGGCCGCGCGCGTCGGGGCCGCCGCCAAAGCTGAATGCGGAGTTGATTTTATTATATTGGGCCCCCAACTCTTTTCCGCTTTTTGAAAGCTTCTCAACTTGGGCGCGCGTATCCCGCGGTACGCTCAGCACCGTGCAGGACGGCTTTTCGACGTTGATGATCAGCACAGCGATGGTGTCGCTGCGCCAGCCGCGGTTGGCTTCTTCGCGCTCTGTATCGCTGTCCAGTCCCATCAATACGATGTTGATGGTATTGGCCCCAAGCACCCGCGCCGGTTCCGGCGTGGGAGTGGAAACGGGGTTGAGCACCACAGGATTGATAATCGCCGGCACACGTGTTTCCTGCGCTAGCGGGGAAGGCGACGAAGATTGATTGGGAACGGGCGTAGAGAATGCGCGCAGAGGATCTGCACGCAGTGACTTGAGTCGCGCGACGGTGCTCACGCCGATAATCAGTACGGCAAGCGTAAAAAAGGCCAACAGCATGCGGCGCCGCCTGCGCCGGTCGGGTACCTGCATTTGGGTTCCCCCTTTGAACTTGTTTGATCTAGTTTGTGTGAAAAGAGCCAAAACATGTTTGGTCATACAGAGGTAATATGTTGAATACACATAAATGAAAGCGCGTCCGATAGAAGGAGTACATATGGAAACAAACAGGGAGAGTAACCGAGTCGTCATTTCGGGCTGGGTGCAGCAGACGCCGACCTTTAGTCATTCTCTCTATGGAGAGGCGTTCTACACCTTTCCTCTTGTTGTGCCGCGACTTTCCGGAACGGAGGATGTGCTTCCCGTTACGGCGGGTGAACGCCTGCTGCCGAACTTACCCGAGGAAGGGGAAGAATTGCTGATCAGCGGGCAGCTTCGCTCCTATAACATGCAGTGCGACGGCAGCAACCGGCTTCTCGTTACGGTATTTGCCCGCAGCATAGCGCCTAAGCCGGAGGGCGCGCCTTATTGCAACGAAATTACGCTCATCGGATATATCTGCAAACCGCCTGTGTATCGCACGACTCCTTTTGCGCGTGAAATTGCGGATCTGCTGCTGGCTGTCAACCGGCCGTATCATAAATCGGATTATCTGCCCGTGATTGCCTGGGGGCGCAACGCGCGCTTTGTGAGCGGACTGGCGGTGGGCGACAGGCTCTGCGTCATTGGCCGCATACAGAGCCGTCCGTATCAGAAAAGCCTGACGGACGGCACCATACAGTTCCGCGTGGCCTACGAGGTCAGCGCGGCTACCGTGGAATGGGAACATGAAGACTGAATCTGGCGCGCGGCAAGCATCCCGGGCAGATGCGCGGCCGCATGAATAAGGCTCCGTTTCCCGGTGATAGGGAAACGGAGCCTTTTATCAATCAAAAAAGTGCTATAAGCACTTTTTTGAGTTTGCAGAATCGCCTGCACTTTCGGTGCGGTCGGCGATTTCTGAAAGGAAAGCCTTGACGCGGCAAGGCTTTTCGCAAGCGCCGTGCATGCCGCCGCTTGCGATGAAAGCCTCGGAAGCTTTGGCCCCTGAACCCCAGAACTTTTGATAGGGTGAAAGACATAGAACCAGTTCGAATGTATCAAAAATAGGCTGCATTCATTCAAGATACTCGATGAATGCGGCCTTTTGTGAGACGATCTAAACTTTATTCCTCCACGCGGATTACGCTTTCCACGCATTCGGTGCAGTTAAGCGCGGCGATATCTTTGAGCGTGTTCTGTACAGCCAGTTCACGCGCTTTATGCGTAAGGAACGTGATGGTCGCCGTAAAGCCGTTTTTGCCTTCGTGCGGTTCTGCAAACTGCAGCACGGATTTAAGCGATACGCCGTATTTTGCGAATACGCCGGTGAGCGCGCTCAGCACGCCGGGTTGATCCTGCACGCGCGTGCGGATACAGTAAATGCTTTCCCAATCCCGCACCAGTTCAACGGCAGGATCAATATCGGGAATATTGCGGAATGTGGTGTAGCGGTGCCGGCCGTCGTTGTGGCAGGCGTAAATCACGTCGCCGACCACGGCGGAAGCCGTGGGCATCTGCCCCGCGCCGCGGCCATAGAGCATCACGTCGTCCACTGCGTTGCCGGTGATGAATATGGCGTTGAAGGAATCGCGTACGGATGCGAGCGGGTGCGACCGGGGGATCATGGTCGGATGAACGCGCACTTCCACCTGATTGCCCGTCTTCTTGCCTATGGCAAGCAGCTTGATTTCATAGCCGAGCTTACGTGCCGCGTCAAAATCGGCGGCCGTCAGGCGCGTAATGCCTTCGCGGTGGATGGCGTCAATGGGGATATGCGCATGAAACGACAGCGAGGATAGTATGGAAAGCTTGTATGTCGCGTCAAATCCTTCCACATCCGCAGCGGGGTTGGCCTCGGCATACCCAAGCGCCTGCGCTTCTTTGAGCACATCGGAAAAATCGCGGCCCTGCTCGCTCATTTTTGTGAGGATAAAGTTGGTGGTGCCGTTGATGATGCCCATCACGCGCGTAATGTTGTTTGCCTGCAGAGAATCGGTGATGGTGCGCAGCAGCGGAATACCGCCGCCCACCGTGGCCTCAATATACAGGCCAACGCCGTTGTTGCGGGCTGCTTCGTCAAACGCGAACCAGTTCTTGCTGACGACTTCTTTATTAGAAGTAACAAGAGTTTTTCCGGCATTCAGGCCGGAAAGTATGAATGTGCGCGCGGGTTCGACGCCGCCCATGCATTCCACGATGATGGAAATAGGGGGATCGCCGGTAATATCGGCGATGCTGGTAGTGAACAGTTCGCGCGGAGCCATGTGCAGGTTGGGCTCGTGTTCGAAATCCCGCACAAGTATGCGGGCAACCTGCAAATCCAGCCCCTCGCGGTGCAGGATGTCGGCATGGTTCTCCGTCAGCACACGGTATACGCCGGCACCGACGACTCCAAAGCCTAGGAGTGCGATCTTGAACTGTTTCATATAATCCTCCCAATATAATGATAACGAGTATTTAAGACCGATTGAAGTCTATGCTTCACCGGTTCATTTCGTAGATCATGGCGAGCCCCTGCAGAGTCATTGTGGGATTGAGCGTATCGATGCAGTCCGTTTCGGTTGCGATCAAATCGCCCATGCCGCCGGTGCCTATGACGCGTGCCGGACAGCCAAGCTCCTGCCTGACTTTTCGTACGAGATATTCCACAAGGCCGACGTAGCCATAAAGTATACCGGATTGCAGGCAGTGCTCTGTATTGGTGCCTATGACGCGCGCGGGCTTCACAAATTCCACTTTGGGAAGCATGGCCGCGCTTTCAATGAGCGCGTTTGTGCTCACTTTAAATCCGGGGCAGATCATGCCGCCCAGGAAACGGTCTTCCCGAATGACGCCGAATGTCGTGGCTGTGCCGAAATCCACCGTGATACAGCAGCCGCCGTACAGATTGCGCGCCGCTACGGCATTGCAGATACGATCTGACCCCAGCAGATGCGGGTGGTCGTAGTCGAACGCGAGTTCGGTGCGCAGTCCGGCATGCACCTGCATGGGGCGAATGCCCGGGAAATAAATGCTGAACATATGCTCAATGGTATAATTGAGCGACGGCACTACGGAAGAAAATATGATGCCGTCTACATCCTTTGTACGAAGCTGCAGATGCGAAAAAAAGCTCTCCATCTGTACGCCGTATTCATCCGCCGTGCGGTGTTTATCTACCGCCAGCCGCCAGGAATGCTTGAGCGAGCATGCTTCAAAAAGGCCGGTTTTTATGTTTGTATTCCCTATATCGAGTGTGAGCAGCATTCTATATTCACCTGCCCTGCCGAGTCTTAAGTGAATTCTTCTCAAAATGCAGCAGCGCGCGGCCGATTGCGGTACAGAGTATGACCGCCGCCGCAGCCTCCAGCAAACCATTGAGCGCTACTATGCCAAGCAGTATTTTCAAAAACTGCGCAGCGGTAAACCCGGCGGCAAGCCCAAACGCTGCCCCTGTCTGTGCAAATGCGAAAATATACAGACTGCCCAGAAGCAGCACCGTATTGGTCATGGAACCCACAAACGCGGCAATGCCCATGGCAAGCAGTTCATTTTTCGTACGGAGCGCGCCATAGGTCAGCGCGGAAAATATGCCTGTGAGTATGCGCGGAAGAAACAAAACGAGCAGTATCAGCAGCAGGTTATATACCCCGAAACCAGTGTTCGTGCCCAGAACGATTGCGGCGATGGCATCCGGCCGCGTAAAACACGAAATCAGACTGGTCAAACCGAAAAAGAACCCCAGCAGAGCGCCGCCTTTCACGCCAAACCGGTAACCGCCGACGATCACGGGGATATGTACGGTGGTGATCGCGGCGATGGGCAACGTGATAAAACCCAGCGGCGTAAGGCCGAGCAGGAATATCATACCTACAAAAAGCGCGTAAAGCACGAGCTCACGCGTAGAAATGCGCTGCATACTGCCCTCCTGCGAGAAATATGGACTATTATAACAGCTTTATCATCCCGACACAATCAAACATCTCCATATTTTCGGGCATTTTTCCGGGATTGTATCCCACGGCACGGCAAAAAATCAGATTATATTGTTGAGTTGCGGCTGAATTGTTCGCTTTTTAAATTCCATCGTCGGGGAAGTCTGCCGATTTTTCCGAAGGCTGGCATTTACGGCAATCGCCCGTTTGTGCTACAATACAATAGAACGAATATACGGATGGAGCGGGCGGCAATTGATTGTATTGGGCATCGATCCGGGGTATGCCATACTGGGATATGGCGTGGTGGAAACCCGGAGCTCGGCGCTCCGGGCTGTGGATTGCGGCGTTATTGAAACCACCGCCGAAATGCCCTTTCCGGAACGGCTGGAACGGCTGTATGCCGGAACCAGACAGCTTGTAGCGAAATTTCATCCGGAACATGTGGCGTTTGAGGAACTGTTTTTTTACCGCAACGTGACAACCGCCATACAGGTGGGCGCGGGGCGGGGCGTTGCGTTGCTGGCCGCACAGCAGAGCGGACTGCCGCTGTATGAATATACGCCCATGCAGATTAAGCTGGCGGTAACGGGCAATGGACATGCGGACAAGCGTCAGGTGCAGAACATGGTACGGGCGTTGCTGTGCCTTTCCTGCGTACCCAAGCCGGATGACGCGGCGGATGCGCTTGCGGTTGCCATTTGCCACGCGCATACCATGGGTCCTGCGGCGGAGGAATACAGAATTAAGTGATAACGGCTGATTGCCGGAGGGAGGCAGCATGTACGCGCATATCCGGGGCGAGGTAGCAGAACTCGGAACAGACCGCGCCGTCATAGAGGCGGCGGGGGTAGGTTACGAGCTTTTCTGCAGCTCAAAAACGCTGGATACGCTGCGGGCGGGAACAACTGCCAAGCTTCTCACGCATCTGCATATGGCGGAAAATGTCGTTGCTTTGTATGGCTTTGCGGATGATGCGGAGCGCGCCATGTTCCGCCGGTTGCTTTCCGTAACACGGGTTGGACCCAAGCTTGCGCTGGGGGTGCTTTCCGTGCTGACGCCTTCGGATGTCGCGGCCGCGATTGTGACGGATAATGCCGCCGCGTTTGCGCGCGTCCCCGGCATGGGCAAAAAAACAGCGCAGCGCGTGCTGCTGGAATTGAAAGAAAAAGTAGACGCGCAGGAAACGGCAGGCGCGGGCGGCGGGGAAGATCCCGATATGCGCGCGCAGGCTGTAGCGGCGCTGGTTGGGCTGGGCTACGATGGTGCGTCCGCTTCGCGGGCTGTTATGGCCGTGGAACATGCGCAAAGCATCGAAGAACTCATCACGCAGTCGCTTCGGAAGCTCGCGAAAAGCTGAAAACTGCCGATATAATTAGGAAAGCGGCGGCATTGCCGCCCGGGGGTTCCGCATAGTGGAAGAACGGATACTGACCTCGTCGCTGCGCGAAGAGGATGTACAAACCGAATATAGCCTGCGCCCTCGCTTTTTGAACGAATATATCGGACAGAGCGACGTCAAGGAGCACATGCGCATCTATATACAGGCGGCGAGGGACAGGGGAGAACCGCTCGATCACGCGCTGCTGTACGGCCCGCCGGGGTTGGGAAAAACAACGCTTGCGGCCATCATCGCAAACGAAATGGGTTCCAATCTCAGGGTGACGTCCGGCCCGGCTATCTCGCATGCAGGGGATCTCGCGGCGCTTTTGACCAATCTTGCCCCCGGCGACGTGCTGTTTATCGATGAAATTCACCGTCTCAACGCCAGCGTTGAGGAAGTGCTTTATCCGGCGATGGAAGATTACGCGCTGGATATCATAATTGGAAAGGGCCCAAGCGCGCGCAGCATTCGTCTTGACCTGCCCCGCTTCACGCTGGTAGGCGCGACTACCCGCATGGGGCTTTTGACCTCCCCGCTTCGGGACCGCTTTGGCATCAAAGAACAGCTTGCGCTGTATGCGAAAGAAGATCTGTGCACCATCATCGCGCGCAGCGCGCGCATACTTGGCATTGAGGTGGAGACAGAAGGTGCTGTTGAAATCGCTTCGCGCGCGCGCGGAACCCCGCGCATTGCAAACCGGCTTTTAAAGCGCGTACGCGATTACGCACAAGTGCGCGGCAACGGTATCGTGGATCTTTCGGCAGCTCAGCAGGGGCTTACCATGCTGGGGATTGATCCGTTGGGACTTGATCCTGTGGACAGGCGCATGCTGGAAACCATGATAGATAAATTCGGCGCGCGGCCTGTGGGGTTGGATACATTGGCGGCCGCCACCGGTGAGGATGCCACCACCATAGAGGATGTCTACGAACCGTATCTGCTGCAGTTGGGCTTTATCGCCCGCACGCCGCGCGGTCGCGTGGCACTGCCTTCGGCATATACGCACTTAGGGCGCGCGGTGCCGCACAATGAGGGACCGGTTCAGGCGCGCATGGAGTTTTAGCATCGGTAAGCAATAGTTAAAAGTATAAATCGGAGGTCGAAACAGATGTCGAAGAGGCGGGAACTGGAGCAGCAGGTCGAACAGATGGATGCGCAGATCGTGCAGCTCAATGCGCAGATTCAGTCACTCAACAAGCAGATCGACGCTTACCGGGCGCAGGAGCAGGCCATCGTGCAGGCGCTCACGCAGGCACAAAACAGCGCGTCGCGGCATGTTGACGAAGCAAAGAACAGCGCTGCGAAAATGATCGAACAGGCACAGGAGCAGGCAGACCGTACCCGTCAGGAAGCGGAAGCCCAAAAGGCGCAGATCATACGCGATGCCGAAGCGGCTTCGGAAGAGGCGCATGCGCGCGCGGCCGCCATCATCGAGGCGGCGCAGTCCGAGTCTGCCCGCAGGCTCTCGCAGACGGAAGCCTCCGTACAGGATTTTCAAGCCCGCCTGAATTCACTCAACGCCATATTGCAGAACACCGCGGAACAGGCGCGCGAGCGCGCAATGGAATTCTCGGCGGTAATCGACGCACTGCATCAGGAATCTCCGGAAATACTACAGGAAAGCAGGGGCTTGTCTTCACTGATAGAAGAACGCGCGGGGAAACTGCCCGTCGATTACAGCACTCCGCAGGAGCTCATGCACAGCATTTATCAGCTGCAGGGCAGGGAACTTCCGCTTGAAGAAACTGAAGAAGAGGAAGAACCCGTAAACACAGAGCGTGCGCTGCAGGAAATTGTTCTGGAAAACAGAATGGATGAAATGCCCGAAGAAAAGCCTGCCGTACAGCCTGCGCAGGAAGAACCCGAAGAGCGCGTTTGGACGGTGGATGAGATTATTAAAAAAGGCGTACAGACCCCCGCCGAAATGCCTGAGGAACTCGACGTTGATCTGGACAGCCTGCTTGATGAAATTATTGGCGAGTAATACGTCCGGCCTGTTGACGGGCGGACGAAGAGATAGCATGAAGGAGTATCGTATCGTATGTCTAAGAATACCGACCAGGAATTTGTAAAACACATTACCAAGCGCGACGAAGATTTCCCCCAGTGGTACACCGACGTCATATTGAAGACGGATATGGTGGATTACTCCGACGTCAAGGGCTGTATGGTCATTAAGCCCTATGGATACGGCGTATGGGAACTCATACAATCGGAAATGGACAGGCGCTTTAAGGATACGGGGCACGTAAATGCGTATTTCCCGCTGTTCATCCCCGAAAGCCTGCTTCTAAAGGAAGCCGAGCATGTGGAAGGGTTCGCGCCTGAGGTGGCATGGGTTACGCATGGCGGAAGTGAAAAGCTGACGGAACGCCTGGCTATCCGCCCCACCAGCGAAACGATCATAGGCTCTATGTATTCCAAGTGGATTCAATCCTACCGCGATCTGCCGGTGCTGATGAATCAGTGGTGCAATGTCGTGCGTTGGGAGAAAGCGACGCGTCCGTTCCTGCGCACCAGCGAGTTTTTGTGGCAGGAAGGCCATACCGCACACGCTTCATTCGACGAAGCGCAGGAAGAAACCATGCGCATGCTGGGCGTTTACCGTGAGTTCGCGGAAAACGTGCTGGCCATTCCGGTAGTCACGGGCCGCAAGAGCGAAAAGGAAAAATTTGCCGGCGCGTTTGCGACTTATACAATGGAAGCCATGATGCAGGATGGCAAAGCATTGCAGATGGGCACCTCGCATAACCTCGCGGACAACTTCGCCAAGGGCTATGATATCAAGTACCTGAGCAAGGAAGGCAAGCTCGAATACTGCTTCACGACTTCCTGGGGTACATCCACCCGCATGATCGGCGGCCTCATCATGGTACACGGAGACGACCGCGGTCTGGTATTGCCCCCGCGCGTAGCACCCATTCAGGCTGTCATACTGCCTATCGCGCAGCACAAGCCGGGTGTGCTTGAAAAGGCCGCTGAGCTTGCCGCTCAGTTCAGGGCGGCCGGTATCCGCGTAAAGGTGGACGACAGTGATCAGTCGGCGGGCTGGAAATTCAACCAGTGGGAAATGAAGGGCGTGCCGCTGCGCATTGAAGTCGGCCCCAAGGATATCGAACAAAATCAGGTCGTCGTCGTTCGCAGGGATGACCTTATGAAGCAATTCGTATCTATGGATGGTTTAGTAACAACCATACAGGGTATGCTTGACGATGTACACAAAGGTTTGTTTGAGAAGGCGCTTGCCCTGCGTGAAAGCAAAACCGTCGACGCGCACACGTTCGATGAACTGCGTGAAGGCGTGCAAAAAGGCTTTGTACGCGCCATGTGGTGCGGCGAGACTGCCTGCGAACTGGAAATCAAAGAAAAGTCGGGCGGCGCGAGCACGCGCTGCATGCCGTTCGAACAGAAGGATCTGGGCCATGTCTGCGTGCATTGCGGCAAACCGGCCCGTGCGATGACATATTTTGCGAAGGCGTATTAACAAAGCGGACAGAGGGGGAACAGCCCATGAGAAGAACTGACGACAAGACGCTCATATTGGCGGGCGTAATGTTTGTGGTAATCCTGTTGCTGACCTGGCTTCTGCGCGTGGATATCCACTACCAGGGCAAGCTTGGCGGGTATTGGACCCTTGGAGATGTGGGTATTTACATCGCCGCCGCGCTGCTTGGCGGCCCTTGGGCCGCGCTGTGCGCCGCCGCGGGTTCCGCGCTTGCGGATATCATTGTTGGGCAGGCGATTTATGCCCCGGCAAGCATCATCATTAAGGCGCTCATGCCCATTGTATTTCTTTCGCATGCGCGTCGCGGCCATTCGGTGCTGCATCTGATCAAATCGATCGGCTTTGCAGGCGGCGTGATGGTGCTGGGCTACTTCCTGTACGATCTTGTAATACGCGGCGATTATGTGCTGGCGGCGATCGGCTTGCCTTTCAATATTCTGCAGGTCATCGCAAGCGGCCTTATTGCTCTTCCTGTATTATTTTTGATGGGCGGGAAAACCTATCGGCAGGGAGGCGGCTTTGCTTTGCACAGAGACGATTTCCCCACAACACCGAAAAGGCAGTTGAAGTAATGTGAAGTTGATGGTGCTGGGCCGGTATGGTCCCTTTCCCGCGCCGGGCGGCGCGTGCTCGTCCTATTTGATTGACGCGCCCGCTATACCCGGAGGGAAGCGGAACGAGAAGCGCGTGCGCATTGTTCTGGATTTGGGCGCAGGCACGCTTTCACGGTTGCTCGCCGTTATCCCTCCGCAGGAAATCAGCGCCATACTGCTTTCCCATCTGCACAGCGATCATATGTCCGATATGCTTGTGCTGCGCTACGCGCTGCAGCAGCTGCATAAGAAGGGCCAGCCGGTACCCATGCCGCTGCATGTGGTAGCGCCTGCGACCCCTGAGGCGGAGTTTCGCATGCTGGCTTCTTCGGGTACTTTTGATATGGTACGCGCCGAAGACGGTATGCGGCTGCGATTTGGGGCGATGACCGTCACGCTGCATCGCATGCTGCATCCGGTGCCTTCCTTCGCAATGGAATTATTGGAGGAAGACCCCCCGCGTCCCCCTTCTTACGGCGACGAGCCTGTTCCGCGGCGTATCATATACACCGGCGATACAGGCTGGAACGAAAAGCTGGTTCCGCTGTGCAAAAACGCATCGCTGGTGCTCGCGGATACCGGATTGCTTGCCCGTGAAAAGACGACGGAGTTTGCGCCGCATCTGACAGCGCGCGAAGCCGGAACGCTTGCGCGGACTGCCGGCGTAGGGCGTCTGATTTGTTCGCATCTATGGGGCGGCGGACCGGTTGAAGAAGAAATATTGCAGGAAGCGCGGATTGATTTCCCCACCGCTGAAGTCGCGCAGGAAATGACCACCTACGAAGTATAACTTCAAACAATATAAAACGCCTCGACCCTTTAGGGATGAGGCGTTATTTCTATGTGCGGCTTGTTATGAGAAGAATTTTTCAAACAAACTGTCCTGTTCCGGCTTATGCACACTATAGCCGATGGCGATGGTGTTGTTGGTGAGGTCGATGAGTTTCTGGGCATTCTCTTCCCCGAACGCGCCGCAAAGTTCCACAGCGCCGAAGCCTTCTTTCTGCAGCGATAATAGCAGATCGCACGCCTCTTGGAAATCCCTTACAGTGTAAATATACGTCATACCGCCAGGGGTTTCGAACTGCGCCTTATGTACATCGGGTATATAATTGCTGTCCATAAACAAACATGCAAATTTCTTCATCATTGCTTTCTCCTTTGTATGAACTGTTCAAACGCAAGAACCTTTTGATAGTATACTACGTTCGGACGGTTGTTTCTATCAGGTATTCAAGATTCTATTTCATAAAAAAGTTATCACTATCCTCTATTGACACTCTGCGCCTATCACAATACAATAGAATTAACATATCGTAAACGTTTGCATTAGTATTTATTATTCAATGAGAGGAGCAACTGTATGCAATACAATACTCTTCCCAAAACAAATCTGAAAGTCTCGCAGATATGTCTGGGTACGATGATGTTCGGGGGACAAACAAACGAAGCGGAAAGCGTTTCAATCATGGATTACGCTTTCGATCACGGAGTCAATTTTTTCGATACTGCCAACGTATACAACCAGGGCGAAAGTGAACGGATTGTAGGCAAATGGCTCAAAGACCACCGGAGTGAAACAGTACTTGCCACCAAAGTCTGCGGTCAAATGGGCACGGGGCTGAATGATATCGGTTTGAGTCGGCGCAATATCGTCGCGGCGGCGGATGCAAGTCTCAAAAGACTCGGCACAGAGTATATCGATATTTATTACATGCACAAGCCGGATTATCAGACGGACATTGAGGAATCGCTTGACGCACTGACGGATTTGATAAAGGCGGGCAAAATTCTGTATGTCGGCGTAAGCAATTTTGCTGCGTGGCAGGTTGCGGATATTCTGCATATTTGCGACAAACGAAATTATGCCGCGCCGGTTATTACGCAGAATGTATATAACCTGCTTACCCGGGGGATTGAGGCAGAGCTTGTGCCATTCAGCAAAGCGCATAAACTGGGCATGGCGGTATACAACCCAATCGCGGGCGGACTTCTCGCAGGCAAGCACAAGCCCGGCAAGCCTGCTGAGAACACGCGGTTTTCCTTCAATCCCAAGTACTATAAACGGTACTGGTCTGACGACAATTTTGAAGCGGTGGATGATCTTGCGCGGATTGCTTCCGAACAGGGCATGAGCATTTTGGAACTGGCCATGAAGTGGGCCGCATCGCAGCCCGGCATTACCAGTATCATCAGCGGCGTGAGCCGAACCGAGCAGATCGTGCAGAATATCGCCGCTCTTGATGGGGAAATGCTTGGCAAGGAAACGCTGGCGGCCTGTGATGCGGTTTGGCGCGCGCTGTCAGGCAACAGATACGGGTATATCAAGTAAAAAGAAAAACAGATTA
Organism: uncultured Oscillospiraceae bacterium; assembly: GCA_964440115.1. Taxonomy (GTDB): domain Bacteria; phylum Bacillota; class Clostridia; order Christensenellales; family CAG-138; genus JAEWWD01. Next base: position 13,016 of record CAYTPV010000004.1, read on the forward strand.
TGGCGCGCCCATGTGGGTGCGCCATTTCGCTATATGGAAGCATTTTTGCTTGTCTGTACGCATTTGATATGCAAATAGGAACACTTAAGGATGGTACTTCATAATTCGGCGAATATTATTCTTTGCCTGCAAGAATATGGTTTATTAATCTCATAATAGTGGCTATTGATCATTAGCCGTACTGAAGAAGATATTTTGCAGGAGGGAGTCAAATTATGAAAAGACTGCTTGCCTTATTGTGGATTGTTTTGCTGCTGACCGCCTGTGCCGCCCCGCCGGGTGACAGCACGGGCGAACCGGATGCCGTAACCTCCGCCACGATGAAACGGTATCGTGAAGGGGAATTGCGCGAATACAATGGCACGAAGCTCGACCCAGCCGTTGGCCCCCGCGATAATTCGATCAAGGGCGTCCAGCAGGTGGATATTTCGTCTTATCAGCTCGTTGTGGATGGTCTGGTGGATACGCCTGCTTCTTATACCTATGAGCAGGTAAAGGCTCTGCCCGGCGAGCAGCGGCTTGTTACCATCTATTGCGTGGAAGGCTGGAATGCGACAATTCTGTGGAAAGGCGTTACGCTCAAGAGCCTTTTTGAAACGGCGGGCGTGCAGCCGGAGGCAAATACGGTGATATTCCATGCCACCGATGGGTATACGACGTCGCTGCCGCTGCAGGAGATATTGGACAACGACCTCATGCTGGCCTATGACGCGAACGGCATCGCGCTGCCGCCTGAAATGGGTTATCCATTCATACTTGTGGCGCAGGACAAATGGGGGTATAAATGGGCCAGGTGGGTAAGCCGCATCGAGCTGTCGGATGATGCAAGTTATCAGGGCTATTGGGAGACAAGAGGCTACAGCAGCGAAGGGAACCTGAACGAGCCGTCAAGATAATCCGTGTGCTTTGGATGGTGAAACTCTTTGTGAAGGCCAATATATTTGGCATACTTCGGCTAAATAGAAGCGAGCCTTGACCAAGATCAAGGCTCGCTTTGCTTTTCACTTTGCTAATAAACCGCCAGTTTGCTGTGATATTATGCTTTCTTCTTGGAATAGAACGCGCCGATCACCATGATCACTGCGAATATTACCAGATACCACACAACTGCCATCTTGTGTGCGAACACGGCCGCTACGACCATGAAGAGCGCTCCCAGAATGGAAAGCAGGGGCATGATAAAGCGTTTCACGGCAGAAAGATCCTTTTCCTTGCGCATGAACATGATGAATATGGGAATGTACGCCGCATATATGGTCACGATGGGCAGCTCGGAAGAGTCAAAGCTGAGCTTGCCAAACCAGAGGGGATCCGTCAGGTTCGCGCCGTAGAAATACAGCAGCCAGAAGCCGCACAGCAGCATGCCAAATATGGAGGAATTGGCGGGCATGTTGGTGGCCTTGTCCACCTGCTTGAACAGCTCCGGCTTGGGGCCGAGGTTGCGCGCAGCGAGGGAGTATAAGCCGCGGGTACAGCCGAGCATAAGGCCATTGAGCGTACCGAGGCAGGAGATGACGACGAACACGAACAGCAGTGTGCCGCCCGCTTTTGAGAATATGCGCTCGAACGCGGTCATGGCGCCCTGCTGACCGCCCTGCATCATCTCGGCATTGGTGATGCCGCCCGCAAGGCCGACATAGTAGAGGATATAAACGCACATGACGATGAGCGTACCCAGCACCAGAGCCTTGGGCAGGTTGCGCTTGGCATCCTTTAACTCCGCGTTGATGCTTGTCGCGATGATCCACCCTTCATAAGCGAATGCGGTCGCAACGACGGCGGTGAACAGCGCCGTACTGGAATTGACCTCGGCAGAAACGACGGTTGTAAAGTTCTGTGCTGTCATGCCTGTGGAAAGGCCGACGATGGTTCCGACGATCGCCATCAGTGCGAGCGGAATCAGCTTAATAATGGTAGTGGATACCTGGAATTTGCCCGCCAGTATGGGGGAGAGCGCGTTGAGCGCGTAGCTTGCAATGAGGAAGAACGCGGCGATTGTCATGCACTGCGGCCCTACGATATCAAAGCCCAGCAGCACGCAGGTGTAGCGCGCGGATACCCATGCGAGCACGGAAGTCAGCGTGGGATAGTAGATGGTCGCCATGAACCAGCCTACGTAATAGCCATATTTGCTGCCCATGGTCACGTCTGCATAGTCCACGATGCCGTTAACGTATTCGTATTTGGTAGCCATAATGGAGAATGTGTATGCGCACACGATCATGATGAGGCCGCCGATAATCCAGCTCAGTATGCCCAGCGGCAGGTTGCCGCCGGTGGCGACGAGTATTTTTTCAGCCTTGAAAAACACGCCGCTGCCAATGACGATGCCTACCACCATTGCGATCGCGGTCAAAAGGCCGTATCTCTTTTTGAGTTCTCCATCCATACAGATATCTTCCCCCTATTCTGATGTGTTAACTGTAGCGGCTGCTTCGCCGCATACGTCAATATGGAGCAATTTGATGGCTTGCCCCGCTAAAGTTATAAACTGTCCTAAACGATTTGTCAACCAAATAACAAGGTTATATATTATCTGAAAAAAACCGCCGGGCAGTACCGGCGGTTTGAGTGGCGTTGGAGGGCTTATCTATCTGTATGCCCTCCTAAAACGAGCGACAGCAAAATGTTGTGACGGGACTGCGCATGTCAATGCGTTCTGAGCCAGGCGAGCACATAGCATATGCTCAATACCAGCTGAAGCAGGAAGAGCCCCAGACATACGTTTCTGCGTACGTGGTCCTTGCGGCGTCTGAATATGTCGGCACCTATCAAAGGTACGATGGGAATGATGCCCGCGCAGAATATGAAAGCGGCTGTCATGCGTTCCCTCCCGTTACAATCTATATATACCTTATCATGAGGTTGACAGGCATACAATCGGGGCTTGTTGGAAGTGTTGGAAATAGAAACGAGAAATGGCCGATGAAGCCAAAACAAAAACAAATATTCGTATCCGGTAGTTTTCCTTTTAAATTGTTTCTGGTACAATATCACTCGTAGGATACAAAAACAGGAGGCAGCAGCTATGATAAGGCACGTGGTTTGCCAGAAATTTGCCGATAAATCGGACTCTGCGGAGGCAGCGCGCAGGCTTCGCGCATTGGTAGGGCAGGTCCCCACACTGCGCAGCATGGAAGTGGGCGTGAACGAGCTTGAATCCGAACGCGCGTTCGATTTGGTGCTGATTGCCACATTTGATGATATGGAAGGGCTGCATGCGTATGATCACCATCCCGCGCATGAAGAAGTGCGCGCGTTTATAAAGGCGCGCCGTACGGGTACCGTATCGGTGGATTATAGTATTTGACGAATGAACTGTATGCCGTGCCAGATTGATTGACACTATCTCGAGGTATAGATATTACATGAGTGAATTTAAGGTCGTATCCCCGTTCGAGCCGCAGGGCGATCAGCCGCAGGCCATCGACACGCTGTCAAAGGGCGTGGACAGGGGAGATAAGCTGCAGGTGCTGCTTGGCGTGACGGGCAGCGGTAAAACCTTTACTATGGCAAAGGTGATTGAGCGTGTGCAGCGGCCCACGCTCGTGCTGGCGCACAACAAAACGCTCGCCGCGCAGCTTTGCTCGGAGTTCAAGGAATTCTTTCCGGACAGTGCGGTGGAGTATTTCGTCAGCTACTACGATTATTATCAGCCGGAGGCGTACATCGCGTCTTCGGATACCTATATAGAAAAGGTCTCTACCGTCAACGAAGAGATCGATAAGCTGCGGCACAGCGCAACCTGCGCGCTCAACGAGCGGCGCGATGTTATAATCGTCGCGTCCGTTTCCTGTATCTATGCTTTGGGCGATCCGGAGGAATATCTGCGTTTATCCATTTCATTGCGCAAGGGTATGCAGATCGACCGCGACGATGTCATGCGCAAGCTGGTGGATATTCAATATCAGCGCAATGATTTCGATTTCGCGCGCGGTACGTTCCGCGCACGCGGGGATGTGTTGGAGATATTCCCCATGAACTGGTCGGAAAAGGCGCTGCGCGTGGAGTTTTTCGGCGACGAAATCGAACGCATCAGCGAAGTCAACGCGCTGACCGGCGAAATCATACTTGACCGCGCGCATGTGGCGGTATTCCCGGCTTCGCATTATGCCACCAGCCGTGATAAGCTTAACGCCGCCATGCTGCAGATTGAAGAGGATCTATATGCCCGCGTGCGGGAACTAAAGGCGCAGGACAAGCTGATCGAAGCGCAGCGTCTGGAACAGCGCACGCTCTATGATATGGAAATGATGCGCGAGCTTGGTTACTGCAGCGGCATTGAAAATTATTCCCGTTATTTTGACGGACGCAAGCCGGGGCAGCCGCCGTTCACACTGTTGGATTACTTCCCGGACGATTTTCTGCTATTCGTGGATGAAAGCCATGTCACATTTCCGCAGGTACGCGGCATGTACCGCGGTGACCGCGCCCGCAAGGATAATCTGGTGGAATACGGCTTCCGTATCCCTTCGTCGTACGATAACCGGCCTCTCAAGTTCGAGGAATTTGAGAAACGCATCAATCAGGTGGTTTGCGTTTCGGCGACACCAGCCGACTACGAGCTTGGTTTGTGTACGCAGGTGGCGGAGCAGATCATACGTCCCACAGGATTGGTTGACCCGGAAGTCACCATCCGGCCCGTCAAAGGGCAGGTCGACGATATACTGGGCGAGGTAAGGGAGACGGCGAAACAGGGCTACCGCACGCTCATTACCACGCTGACAAAGCGTATGGCCGAAAATCTGACCGAATATCTCGACGGTATGGGCGTGCGCGTGCGTTACATGCACAGCGATATCGAGACCATCGAGCGCATGGAAATCATCCGCGATCTGCGCTTGGGCGAATTCGACGTGCTGGTGGGCATTAACCTGCTGCGCGAGGGCTTGGATCTTCCCGAGGTCGGGCTTGTGTGCATACTGGACGCGGACAAAGAGGGTTTTTTGCGCTCTACCACCTCCATGATACAGACCATCGGTCGCGCGGCGCGCAATGTGGACGGACGAGTGATACTCTACGCAGATGTCATCACGCCCTCCATGCAGCGCGCTATGGATGAAACGGCCCGCCGTCGTGCCAAACAGCAGGCATACAACGAAGAGCACAACATCACGCCGCGCAGCGTGCAAAAAGCAGTGCACAGCGTACTGGAAATCTCCAAGCGCGTGCAGGATACCGCCGTCGCCATGTCCACGGAGGATCGCGCAAAACGCGTTGCCATATTGACCGAGCAGATGCGCGAAGCGGCGCAGGCGCTCGAATTCGAAGTTGCCGCCAAGCTGCGTGACGAACTCAAGGCCCTGCAGGGCGAGACGGTCATCGCACAGAAACCCGCCCCGGGCACCATTGGCAGCCGCAAGCCCGCGCGGGGCAGAACGCGGAAATAGCAGCATTGAAACCATGCGGAGGGTTTGAAACCACCTGCCGCGGGAAATAGATTTGTACAGGAAAAGGAAACACAGGAACTATGCAGGATTCCATCGTCATTCGCGGCGCGCGCGAGCACAATCTCAAAAATGTGTCGCTTACGCTGCCGCGCAATAAACTCATCGTTATGACAGGTTTGTCCGGCTCGGGCAAATCTTCGCTTGCGTTCGATACCATTTACGCCGAAGGACAGCGTCGCTATGTGGAAAGTCTTTCCTCTTACGCGAGGCTGTTTTTGGGGCAAATGGAAAAGCCGGATGTGGAGTATATCGAAGGCCTTTCTCCGGCCATTTCCATCGACCAGAAAAGCACCAGCCACAACCCGCGTTCCACAGTTGGCACCGTGACGGAGGTGCACGATTATCTGCGTTTGCTGTACGCGCGCTGCGGCATGCCGCATTGCCCCGTTTGCGGCAAACCCATCTCGCGCCAGTCCATCGATCAGGTGGTGGATCAGGTGTGCGCGCTGCCTGAAAGCGCGCGCATACAGATCATGGCGCCCATCGTGCGCGCAAAGAAAGGTGAGCATCAGAAACTGCTGGATCAGCTGCGCAAGGACGGCTATGTCCGCGTACGCGTGGATGGAACGCAGTATGATATCGCCGATGTGCCCGCGCTCGATAAAAAGTTCAAGCATACCATCGAAGCTGTCGTAGACCGCCTCGTCATAAAGCCCGGCATGGAAAGCAGACTCACCGGGTCTATCGAAATGGCATTTTCTCTTGCGGACGGTCTGGCGCTCGTCGATGTAATCGGCGGCGAACCCATGCTGTTTTCACAGAACTACGCCTGCCCGGATTGCGGCGTCAGCATGGAAGAGCTGACCCCGCGTATGTTTTCCTTCAACAACCCGTTTGGCGCATGCCCCAAGTGCACCGGATTGGGTACACTGCTCAAGGTTGACCCTGAGCTTGTGATACCGGATAAAAGCCTGTCGCTCAATCAGGGCGCTGTCAGCATATCCGGCTGGCGATCCGACGCGCCGGATAGCATCGCAGGCATGTATTTTAAGGCGCTGTCCGAGACCTACGGGTTTTCTTTGGACACGCCTGTCAACGAACTGCCCGCCAAAGCGCTCGATGTCATACTCTTCGGCACCGGCAAAGAAAAGCTGCATATCGAGTATGCGCGCGAATACGGCGCAGGTACGTTCGATGCGCCGTTTGAAGGCATCGTCAACAATCTGGAGCGCCGATATAAGGAAACCCAGAGTGATTATGCCAAGCAGGAGATTGAGGCGTATATGGCCAATACGCTCTGCCCGGATTGCGGCGGCAGACGTCTGAAGCCCGAGAGCCTTGCTGTAACAGTGGGTGATCAGAACATCGCGCAATTGAGCGATGCAACCGTGATAGATGCGCGTGCGTTCTTAAAAGGGCTGTCGCTTTCCTCCTCCCACACGATTATCGCCGCGCAGATACTGAAGGAAATAGACGCAAGGCTTGGGTTCCTTGTGGATGTTGGACTCGACTATCTTACGCTTTCCCGCGCGGCCAGCACGCTTTCAGGCGGCGAAGCGCAGCGCATCAGGCTTGCCACGCAGATCGGCTCCGGTCTCGTTGGTGTGCTCTATATATTGGATGAACCCAGCATCGGCCTGCACCAGCGGGACAATGCACGTTTGCTTACCACGCTCAAGCACATGCGTGATTTGGGCAATACGCTCATTGTCGTCGAACACGATGAAGAGACTATGCTTGCGGCGGATTATGTCGTGGATGTCGGACCCGGCGCGGGCGAGCATGGCGGCGAAATCGTGGCCGCGGGCACAGTTGACGAAATCATGGCCTGCGAAAAATCCATCACCGGCCAATTCCTGAAAGGGACGCGTTTTATCCCCGTCCCGCCGCAGCGTAGGCCGCTCAACGGCAAGTGGCTCAAAGTAAAGGGAGCGCGCGCCAATAACCTGAAGAATGTTGATGTAAACATCCCGCTTGGCGTGTTCACCTGCGTGACAGGCGTTTCCGGCTCGGGAAAATCCAGTTTGGTGAATGAACTGATTAAGAAGACACTGCTTCGCGATCTCAACCGCGCGCGTGTGCGGCCGGGAGATTGCGATGGCATCACGGGTCTTGAATATCTTGATAAAATCATAGATATAGACCAGAGCCCCATCGGAAGGACACCGCGCTCCAACCCGGCTACCTACACGGGATTGTTTGACCTCGTGCGCGAGGTATTCGCCATGACGCCGGATTCCAAGCTGCGCGGCTATACCAACGGCCGGTTCAGTTTCAACGTAAAGGGCGGCCGCTGCGAAGCATGCCACGGCGACGGCATCATCAAAATTGAAATGCACTTCCTGCCGGACGTATATGTTCCCTGCGAGGTTTGCGGCGGCAAACGGTATAATAGAGAGACGCTTGAAGTGCGCTATAAGGGAAAGAATATTTACGAAGTGCTGGAAATGACGGTGGAGGAAGCGCTTGCCTTCTTTTCGCCCATTCCCAAAATCGCAAGAAAGCTGCAGACACTTTACGACGTAGGTTTGGGGTATGTCAAACTCGGGCAGCCTTCCACACAGCTTTCGGGCGGCGAGGCGCAGCGCGTAAAGCTTGCAACGGAGCTTTCGCGGCGGGATACCGGGCGTACGCTCTATGTACTCGACGAACCGACCACAGGATTGCACATGGCGGATGTCGAACGGCTGCTGGAGATACTGCAAAGGCTATGTGAAGGCGGAAGTTCTGTGCTTGTAATTGAGCATAATCTGGACATTATCAAGACGGCGGATTATATTATCGATATGGGCCCCGAAGGCGGGGATCGCGGCGGCACCGTTGTCGCGCAGGGGACTCCCGAAGAAGTGGCAGAGAATACGGATAGCTATACCGGACAGTTTCTCTCCAAAGTGCTTCACGGGCATGCGTAAACGGGGGCCGATCGCAGCAAAATAGCAGGAGGCGCAGCAATGGCATTTACGATGGAACGCTGGCATTCCGCCGTAGGGCAGCGGTTTTCTGTACGCAAGTACAGGGAGGAACCTTCCGAAGAGGAAATCGAAGCTTTGCGGATGCAGGCGGATATGCTGTCCGCCCGCGGCGTTCGTATCGTGCTTGCGCATGACCAGAAGGCGTTTGCGCCCATATTGTTGGGGGCAGGGAAAGTTAGGGGTACCGGCTGGTTTGCGGCATTCTTGAATACCGATGCGGATGAGCGTACGGTAGGGTATCTCGGGGAAGCTTTTGTTCTTGAATGCTCTGCCATGGGCTTTGGCACCTGTTGGCTGGGGTTATACAACAAACGATCTGCCGCGGATGCCGCCAAGCTGCGCAGCGGCGAGCAGTTAACCTGTATTACGCCCATCGGTATACCCGCCGAGCCGTATGCAGCCCGGCCGAGGAGATCTCTGGATCAGCTGACAGGTCTGCCGCAGTCCAGATTGCAGGAATTGCCGGAATGGCAGCGGTACGCGCTTGAATGCGCGCGGCTTGCGCCTTCGGCCACCAATACGCAGCCGTGGCGGTATATCATCGAAGGCGAGGATATCCGCGTACGCTGCACAGGCAATAATTTCGGCTTCGGATACATTGATTGCGGCATTACCATGCTGCATCTGGAGCTGGGTGCTGCGCACGGGGGCGTGGCAGGGGATTGGTCACTGGATGGAGACGACGCCATATTTCATCCGACATCATTCGAAAACTAACCGGCTTCAGAACGGTTAACAATTCCTGCGGACGTTCCGCAAGGGACCAAACCATTTTATAACCAGGGAGAAATACATGGAGCTTCTTCGCGCGCTCGAAGCCGTGCGCACGCCGTTTTGGAATACGATCATGGGATATGCCACATTTCTGGGGGAACAGACTGTTTTTATGGCAGTCGGGCTCATCATACTCTGGTGTGTGGATAAGAAATGGGGATACCGGCTGTTTTATATGGGATTGCTCGGCAGCGCAGTCAATCAGCTGCTCAAGGGCATATTCCTGCTTCCGCGCCCCTGGGTGGCCGATCCGTCCTTTCGTATAGTGGAAAGTGCGCGTGAAGCGGCGACCGGGTATTCATTTCCCAGCGGGCACACGCAAGGCGCGGCCATGTTGTTTGGCGGGCTTGCCCTTTGGGCAAGAAAACGTTGGGTAACCATTTTATGCGTTGCGGCGGCGCTGCTGGTGGGCTTTTCCCGCCTGTATCTGGGCGTGCATACGCCGCTGGATGTGGGGACGTCGTTGCTGATTGGCCTGTTGATGGTATGGCTGATGTCATATTTGTTTCGCAAAGCGGACAGCGGCAAAAAGGCGATTTATGTAATTGGCGGCGCGGGGCTGCTCGTATGTGCGGCATCGGTGCTTTACCTGATCATCGTGCCGGCCACTCCCAGAAATGTTGCGGAATTTGATGCACAGGGCATGCAAAGCACATTTACACTGCTGGGCGCGATGCTTGGGCTTATCGTGATCTGGTGGCTGGACGACAGGTTTCTTCGCTTTCCTGTACGGGCGGTCTGGTGGGCGCAGCTGCTCAAATGCGCTATAGGTATTGGCCTAATGCTTGCATTGCAGGCGCTGTTGCTGCAGCCGCTCTTTACACTCTTTCGCGGATATGCGGCGGTATATGCCGCTCAGTATTTTATAATCACAGTTGTTGCTGGGGCAGTCTGGCCCATGACATTTCGGTTTTTTTCCCGGCTGGGTAATCGCTCAGCCGGTTCATAAGGCGCTTCTACCACTGAATAATTGAATAGGGGGGTCTTTGGATGAATTGCCCGAAATGCGGAAAGCCCGTTTCGCCCAATGCCGCGTTTTGCAGGTATTGCGGTATGCGCATGGGTGTACAGACTGCGCCTGCAGGGAAGATTTGCCCGACATGCGGCACCATGCTGTCTGCGCAGGCAAAATTCTGCAGCAAATGCGGTACACGCATGGATGAACTGCCCAAGCCGCTGATTTGTGCTGCCTGCGGTGCACAGTTGCCACCCGGCTCTTTGTTCTGCAATAAATGCGGCGGACGAGTGGACCAAACGCCAAAGACATCCGTGTGCCGGGGCTGCGGGGCGCAGCTTGCGCCGGACTTCCTTTTTTGCAATCTGTGCGGCACTCCGTGCGCGGGAGCATCGGGGGCAGCGCAGAAGGACGAGAAAACGGAACCGGTTCCGTCATCCGCGCCGGAGCTTTTGCCCAATACCGAGCCTGCAACAATGCCTGAGCCGGAGATCTTATCTGCTAATGACATTTCCTTGCCTGAACCGGTTCTTGTTTTATCGTCGGAACCTATCATTGAGCCGGAAGAGAAGCCCATCATAGAAAGTGAAACTGAATCTTTCGTTATGACGACACCCGAGCCTGTATCGGAAACGATTGCCGATATAGAGGCTGTCTCTGTAGAATTGACGGATGCGGAAGAGTCCGAAAAAGAAATTACGGCGAATCATTGCCCAACCTGCGGGAAAGAGCGCATTCCGGGCATGGCGTTCTGTATCAACTGTGAAGCGCGGTTACCTCAGGCTGAGCCTGCCGCCGTGTCTGTACCGGAACCTGTACCGGAAATCGAGCTGAAACCCGAACCGGATATCTCCGCAACGCCTATGCAGGGGCTTGCGTTTGAAGAGGTACCTGTACCTGCATCATCACCTGTGGCAGACACCTGCCCGACCTGCGGGAAAGAGCGCATTGCGGGGATGGCGTTCTGTATCAATTGCGGAGCGCGGTTGCCTCAGGCCGAGCCTGCAGCTGTATCTGCGCCCGAACCTGTACAGGACATTGAACCTAAGCCTGAGCCGGATATCTCCGCAACGCCTATGCAGGGGCTTGCGTTTGAAGAGGTACCTGTACCTGCACCATCACCTGTGGCAGGCACCTGCCCAACCTGCGGGAAAGAGCGCATACCGGGCATGGCGTTTTGCACCGGCTGCGGTGCGCGGCTGACAGCGCCGCAAACAGAGCCAGCTGAGGTATCTGCACCGGAACCTGTTGCTGAAATTGAGCCAGTTCCCGAGCCGGATATTGCTGCAACGCCAATACAGGAATTGGCATTTGAAGAAGTGCCAGTGTCCGCTCCGGTACCGGCTGGTAATGTTTGCCCAACCTGCGGAAAAGAACGTACTCCGGGCATGGCGTTTTGCACCGGCTGCGGTGCGAGGTTGTCACAGCCGGAGCCTGCTGCGGCATCAGTGCCGGTTATTTCGCCAGTAGACTCTCCCGTGATGCCTCCTGTGGATCTTTCCGCTAAATCTTTTGTAATAGAACGCATTCAGATGCCGGAACAGGAGACGGAGCAACCGGCTCCCGCATGGCAATCCGTATGTGCCGCCTGCGGCATGGTCGTTGCTTCCGGGTTAAGAAATTGCCCGAGGTGCGGCGCGAAAGTTTAACTGAAGGTTGCATAAACAAAAGGGCGGCATTGAGCCGCCCTTTGCCATTCTCGTATGTTTTTATGTGCGATCCAGTTCGAAATCGATGTTCCTTGAATCCATATGTACGGCCGCCACGCGGACCTGTACCGAATCGCCGAGCCGGTAGACATGCCCGTGGCTGCGGCCCACCATACGGTAACCTTTCTCGTCGAAGACATAATAGTCATCGTCGAGCGTGCTGGCGCGAACCAGTCCTTCTACCGTATTGCCCAGCTCGACGAAAAAACCGAAGGACACCACCCCGGAGATTACCCCCGCGAAGCTTTCGCCTATGCGTCCCTTCATGTATTCGCATTTCTTGAGCTCATCCACCGCGCGTTCGGCTTCCATAGCCACACGTTCGCGTTTGCTGGTGTGCTCCGCGATATCCGGCAGGCGGTCGTTCAGCCGCTTCACCTGCTTCTCATTCAGCTCGCCGTGCAGCATCATTTTGATAATACGATGCCCGATGAGGTCGGGGTAGCGGCGGATCGGCGAGGTGAAATGGCAATACCGCGTTGCGGCAAGGCCGAAATGCCCCAAACACTGCTCGCTGTAGCGCGCTTTCTGCATGGAGCGCAGCACGACTTTGCTGACGATATTTTCTTCCTGCGTGCCCCGTGCGCTGTCCAGTACTTTCTGTATGGAGCGGGGCTGGATTTCGCGCAGATTGCGAATGCCGTAACCGAGGGACTGTAAAAACGTATTGAGTTCCGTAAGCTTTTCCTTATCCGGCGTTTCATGAACGCGGTAGAGGAAGGGGCTCTTGAGGTCGTACATATGCTGCGCCACTGTTTCGTTGGCGATGAGCATGCATTCCTCAATGATGCGGTTGGCTATGCCGCGTTCTGCTTTTTCCACGTCGATGGGCTTTCCGAAGGCATCCAGTTTGATATTGGATTCCGCAAGGTCGAAATCTATGCTGCCGCGTTTGATGCGCTTCTCGTTGAGCACGCCGCAGAGCGTTTCAAGCTCTTTAAGCATTGGCACGATTTCCGCGTATTTCTTGAGCATGGCGGCGTCGCCTTGCAGCAGCCGGGTAATATCTTCATATACCAGCCTGTATTTGGAGCGGATTACGGTTTCAGCAAGTCGATGCCGCAATACGCGCCCTGCAGAGTCGATCTCCATAAAGCAAGAAAGTGTGAGTCTGTCCACATCGGGGTTCAGCGAGCAGATGCCGTTCGAAAGCTCCACCGGCAGCATGGGGATTACACGGTCCGCGAGGTACACGCTGGTTCCGCGCTCCAACGCGTCGCGATCGAGCGCGCTACCTTCTTTGACGTAATGCGCCACATCCGCGATATGCACGCCTAAGTACAGATTGCCGTTGGTCAGCCGTTCCAGGCTGACGGCATCGTCAAAATCCTTTGCGTCAGCGCCGTCGATGGTGAATATCATTTTATCCACCAGACTTTCGCGCGTCACGCGGTCGTCCTCCACAACGGATGCGTTCGTCTGGCGCGCCTGCCTCAGAGCGTTTTTGCTGAATGTCTCCGGAAGATCGAACTGGCGGATGATGGACAATACGTCGGTACCCACTGTATCCTTGTTGCCGAGCACCTCTTTGATCGCACCCAAAATGGGCCTGCGTCCGTCCGGATAATCGAGTATGGTCGCAACGACCTTATCGCCGGAATTCGCCTTAAGCGTCCGGTCTCGATGGATGAGCATATCCGTTGAAATGCGGGCGTCATCCGGCACCACGTATCCGCCCGCACGGCTGTCTCCTTCAAACGTGCCCACAATCTGCGTATACGCGCGTTTGGATATGAGAGCCACTTCCGCCTCAGGCGAACCGTTCCGGCTAAGTTGGTCGGTATAGCGCACCCATACGCTGTCGCCGTGCATGGCACCGTGCATGGCGTCCGCCGGTATGAACGCGTCCTGCCCGCCTCCCTGCGGCACAAAAAAGCCAAAACCGCGCGCGTGTCCCTGCACGCGTCCGGGCGTTAACCCGGTATGCTCGGGCAGCGCAAGCTTGCGCTTGCGCGTAAGCAAAATGCGGCTGCTCTGCATGAGCTCTTCGATGGCTGCCTGCGCGGCCTCCCTGTCTTCAAATTGAGCAATCAGCGCGTCCGGCGACAATGGCTTTCCTGCGGCCGTGAGCGCTGCAATAATTTGTTCCTGCATGAAAAATTCGTGTTCTTCCTTTCCTGTATGTATGCAGTCCTAATCTATATACTACCCTCAACCTTGCTGCTTCAATCCCAATACCATAGTTTTGTAATTTAACACTTTGAGGCTTGAATCGCGAGCGGCGGCCGCGCTAATGGGCGCAGGCGGTTCCTGAGAACTCAAAAAAGTGCGTAAGCACTTTTTTGAAAAACAAAACGGCACGCAGAGCGTGCCGTGTCGTTTTGATTTGGATCAGCCGGATGTTATGCCGGCAGTGCCAACATGATCAGCGCAAACACGCCTAACGTGATGGCAAGTATCACTGTGATCTTCCTGAGCTTGGCCTCTTTCGTGGCAGCCTTACCCTTTAAAGAAAGAGAAGACGATTCACCGCCGAATGCCGCACCCAGTCCCGTTTCCTTGCTTTGCTGCATCAATATGACAACATTGAGCACAACGGCTACGATCAACATGATGATGGTCAGAATCTGACGCACTACTTCCATTCCAAGCAACCTCCATCCATGACTGCAAAAAACATTTTATCATGCCGCGGACTGCAAAGCAAGCATTTCTTGCAGTATCAGGCTTTTTGAATGAGTGATTTACCGGTCATTTGCTGCGGGACGGGCAGCCCCATGAGTTCGAGCATGGTGGGCGCGAGATCGCACAGCCGACCGCCGTCGCGCAGCACGGCGTCCATACGCTCAGGATCTACGAGTATGCAGGGAACCGGATTGGTGGTGTGCGCCGTGAACGGGCCTCCGGTTTCGGGATCGATCATCATTTCCGCATTGCCGTGGTCTGCGCTGATGAGGCAGCGGCCGCCGGCAGCAAGTATTGCCTGCACTACTTTGATGAGGCAAGCGTCCACCGCGTGGATAGCGGATACTGCGGCGTCCATAAAGCCGGTATGCCCGACCATATCAGGATTGGCGAAGTTGAGTATCATGACGTCGTAAAGCCCGGTGTTGATACGGCGTACAGCTTCATCGGCGACTTCATAGGCGCTCATCTCAGGTTTCAGGTCGTATGTAGCAACCTTGGGGGAAGGAATGAGGCAGCGGTCCTCACCCATGTTGGGCGCTTCCACACCGCCGTTGAAGAAGAACGTCACATGTGCGTATTTTTCCGTTTCCGCAATGCGAAGCTGTGTCTTGCCCTGAGATGCGAGGTATTCCCCGAGTGTGTTGTCCAGCGATACAGGCGGGTATGCAACGGACAGCCAGGGTTCAAACGTTTTATCGTACTGGGTAAGAGAAACATAATGCAGCGGGAAACAGCCGTTGTTCCTTTCAAATCCTGCAAAATCAGGCTGCAGGAATGCGCGTGTAATTTCCCGTGCACGATCAGGCCGGAAGTTAAAGAATATCACGCTGTCGTCAGCGGATATTTTTGCTGTCGGGCTTCCGTTTCGCATGATCACGGCAGGCAGAACAAATTCATCCGTCACGCCATCCGCATAGGAGCGTTCCATGGCGGAAACTGCGCTTGCGGCTTCTACGCCTTCGCCATATACCATGGCGGCATATGCGCGCTGCACACGCTCAAAACGATTGTCGCGGTCCATGGCGTAATACCGGCCCATCACCGTGGCGATGCGGCCGCAGCCGATTTCTTCAAGCTCGGCTTCCAGCGCTTCAATGAAGCCCAGACCGCTCTGCGGAGGTACATCGCGGCCATCCATAAAGCAATGGATGAATACGCGGTCCAAGCCGTGGTTGTGTGCGAGCTTTACAAGCGCGTACAGATGCGTCAGGTGGCTGTGCACGCCGCCATCGGAACAAAGCCCAAGCAAATGCAGCGCCGTACCCTTTTTCAGGCAGTTTTCGATCGCCGCAAGGAACGCCTTGTTATCAAAGAAGTCGCCGTCGACGATGGATTTGCTGATTCGGGTAAATTCCTGGTACACGATGCGCCCGGCGCCAATGTTGAGGTGCCCGACCTCGGAATTGCCCATCTGGCCTTCGGGCAGACCGACATCCATGCCGCTCGCGCCGATACGGGTGTGGGGGTATTTCAGCCACAGGGACTTGAAATTCTTCGCGCCGTCAGCGAGTATGGCATTGCCTTCGTGTTCATTTCTGCAGCCGAAGCCGTCAAGTATCAACAGTGCGGTGATCGGTTTCATGTACACCTCAATAGTTGACGACAAGGGAGAAATCTTCTGCCTTGAGGCTTGCGCCGCCGATCAAACCGCCGTCAATTTCAGGCATCGCCATCAGTTCGGTGGCGTTCTTGGGGTTCATGCTGCCGCCGTACTGAATGCGTACCTTCTGTGCGGTTTCATCGCCGTACGTTTTTGCAACAGCAGCACGGATTACGCCGATCGTTTCATTGGCCTGCTCGCTGGTTGCCGTTTTGCCGGTGCCGATGGCCCAGATGGGTTCATAAGCGATCACGAGCTTCGCCGCGTCTTCCGCGGATATATCCTTAAGCGCGGCGGTTGTCTGGCCGGAAACCCAGGCATCCGTCTCGCCTGCTTCGCGCTGTTCGAGGCTTTCCCCAACGCAGATGATGGGCGTGAGACCAGCAGCGATGGCGGCTTTTGCACGCATGTTGACGGTCTCATCCGTCTCGCCGAAATACTGCCTGCGCTCGCTGTGGCCGATGATGGCGTGGCTCACGCCGAGGCTCTTGAGCATATCCGCACTGATTTCGCCGGTGAACGCACCCTTTTGCGCCCAATGCACATTCTGTGCGCCGAGTTTGATATTGGTGCCCTCGATAAGCGGCTTTACCGCGAACAGATCAACAAACGGCGGGCAAACAACAACTTCACATGAAGCGTTTTTGACCAGAGGGATCAATGCTTTTACAAGTGCTTCTGCCTCGCCGGGAGTCATGTTCATTTTCCAGTTGCCAGCAATAATGGGTTTACGCATATTGTTCCTCCTATGGATGCAAAAAAGTTTGCTGATTTACATTAGTATTGTAACGACGAAAGGGGCTGACTGCCCCTTTCGTCAAAGTTGTAAAACGATTATTTATCGTTGAGCGCGGCCACGCCGGGCAGTATCTGGCCTTCAAGGAATTCAAGGGAAGCGCCGCCGCCTGTGGAGATATGCGTCATTTTAGACGCGTAGCCAAGTTTCTTAACTGCGGAAGCAGAGTCGCCGCCGCCGATGATTGTGGTGCCGCCGCACTGCGCGCAGGCTTCAGCAACCGCAGCCGTGCCTTTTGTGAACGCCGGGAATTCAAACACGCCCATCGGTCCGTTCCAGATCACGGTCTTGGCGTCGCGGATGGTCTTTGCAAAGAGTTCGGAGGACTTGGGCCCGATATCCAGACCCATCCAGCCCGCGGGAATAGAGTTTGCGTCGACGGTTTTATGCTCCGCGTCTGCAGCGAACGCTGTGGCGATTTCCACATCCACGGGCAGCAGCAGGTCGACGCCCTTGGTTTTTGCCTGCGCCATCAGGTCATTGGCGAGCCCGACGTTCTCCGCATCCAGCAAAGAGGAGCCAATTTCGTAGCCCATGGCTTTGAGAAACGTGAACGCCATGCCGCCGCCGATGATGAGGCTGTCGCATTTGTTGAGCAAATTGGTGATGACGCCGATTTTATCGGATACCTTAGCGCCGCCGAGTATGGCGACAAAAGGGCGTACCGGGTTTTCGAGAGCTTCACCCATAATGGAAAGCTCCTTGCCGATCAGGAAACCGGCAACAGCGGGCAAATAAGCCGCCACGCCCGCCGTGGATGCGTGCGCGCGGTGTACGGTGCCGAACGCATCGGATACGAACACATCCGCAAGGGAGGCCAACTCTTTGGAAAATGCTGGGTCGTTGGCGGTTTCTTCCTTATAAAAACGAACATTTTCCAACAGTACGATCTCGCCGGGTTTTATGGCGGCGATGGCAGCCTTCGCGCTTTCCCCTATGGTATCTTCGGCGAATGCCACTTTTACACCGGGCAGAAGTTCCCCAAGCCGAACGGCCACAGGACGCAGCGAAAATTCCGGTTCGGGTTTGCCGCCCTTGGGTCTGCCAAGATGGGAGCAAAGTATGACCTTCGCGCCTTGTTCAAGCAGGTATTTCACGGTAGGCATGGCGGCGGAAATGCGCTTGTCATCCGCAACAGTGCCTTCGGGAGTGAGCGGCACGTTGAAATCTACGCGTACAAGCACGCGGAGACCCTTGACGTCGATGTCCTGAACGGTCTTCTTTGCCATATGCATTCCTCCTGAAATATGATTAATAAACAATTCTTATAACAGACAGTCCTGTACCGGACGATTGTCCGGGAAACATTTATGTTGATATTTTAACATATTGCGGCGCAGGCGCAAGAGGTTTCGGCCTTGTGCAGCAATTTGTCCTGCCCTGTGCGCATCTGTTGTGAAAAAGAAGCACTTATAACAGGGCGAAGAATTTCTTGGGTGTAACCGTATCGATGGGTCCGCCGCCCAAACATACCTCTCCCTGATAAAAAACAACCCACTGGCCCGGCGTCACGGCGCGCTGCGGGGAAAGAAAACGAACGTTTGCGCCTTGATCCTGTATGGTGACTTCCACGGGCTGATCCGGCTGACGATAGCGAAATTTCGCAGTGCAGGCAAACGAGGCAGCGGGCGGGGAACCGGATATCCAGTGCACGCGGCTTGCTGTAAGCCCAAGTGAATACAGTTCATCCTGCTCGCCTTGCTGTATGATCAGCCGGTTCCGGTTCAAATCCTTTCCTATCACAAACCAGCTTTCGCCGTTGCCGTCGTTTCTGCCGCCTATCCCAAGCCCCTTGCGCTGGCCGATGGTGTAATACATCAGTCCATCGTGCCGGTCGATGACCTTTCCGGAAAGATCCACCATATCGCCGGGCTGTGCGGGCAGGAACTGCATCAGAAATTGCTTGAACCGGCGCTCTCCGATGAAGCAAATGCCTGTGCTGTCCTTCTTTTCGGCGTTGACAAGGCCGTATTCGCGCGCGATACGCCGCACTTCCCCTTTGTCAATATCGCCTATGGGGAACAGCACGTTTGTCAGCTGCTCCTGTGTTAGTCCGCAAAGAAAATACGTTTGATCCTTGTTTGAGTCTATGGCGCGCAGCAGTTCTACGCGTCCGTTTTCTCGCCTGAGCCGTGCGTAATGGCCGGTCGCTAGAAACGCAGCGTCTGCTGTGCGCGAAAGATCCAGAAATGCGCGGAATTTAATTTCACAGTTGCACAAAACATCGGGGTTGGGCGTACGGCCGAGTTTATATTCCGAGAGGAAATAATCAAAAACCCGTTCGCGGTACTCTTGGGCGAAATTCACGGAATAGTATGGTATGCCTATGGCGTCAGCAACGCGCCTTACATCCTCATAATCCGCAGTCGCGGTGCATACGCCGTCTTCGCCTTCTTCCTCCCAGTTTTTCATGAAGACGCCTATCACATCATAGCCCTGCTGCTTGAGCAGAAGGGCCGCAACGGCGGAATCCACTCCGCCGGACATTCCAACCATTACTCTTGCGTTTTGCATGGCATTAAAGCTCCACGATGGCCTTGATATCGTATCCGGCCTGTTCGACGGCCGCTTTGAGCGCATCTTTGCTGCCGTCCCAAAGCACGTCGGCGAGCCCAATCTGAATATCATTGACACAGGAGCCCAAATCGAGAAGGGCGCGTTCCACGCTGTGCACGCAGTGCGAACATCCCATGCCTTCGATCTCCAGCCTGTAGTGTTTCATAAACCATGCCCCTTACACGCATATTGACCTCAGTATACCACGAACATAGAAAAACATGAACGAAGAAGTATTTCTTTCCCGACTTGGAGTGAATTGGGCGTTGTAACCAATTTTCCGGCCTATGCGTACTATATACCATCGGCGCCGTGCGCCAATCGCTCAAAAAACAAGGAGGCTTTTTGTATGGGCTGTTTCTCTGGATGTGCCGGTGATAATTGGTGGTGGATCATAATCCTGATTCTGTTGTTTGTCTGCAATGACGACTGCAGCGGCTGCCTGGACTGCATACGTGATGTAGTCTGCGATAACGTTGTCTGGATCATTGCCCTGCTCCTGATCTGCAGCAGCCGCAACGACACCAGCAGTGACGTCAGCGATCGCCGCTGCAACACCTGCGGCTGTGGCTGCAACTAATCGGCAAACATTGACCGAAAAAACAGGATGCGAATGCATCCTGTTTTTTTGTCTGCAAACCAGTTGGAATAGGGATCTCTCCGGCTTGACCTCCTTTGCTTGAAATGGTATAAACATATCATGCGGAAATTCCGCGTGAAGGAGGTATCCGGAATATGAAGATCGACCTGAACAAGCCGCTGCACAAACTGGTGCTCGCCGGTCTGCTTGCCGGCTGCGTCCTGCTGCTGACCATTGCTGTGCCTATCCCCATCCCCAACATGGCGGGGGCGTATATCAACCCAGGCGATACTGGCGTGTATGTTGCTGCATATTTACTGGGCGCCCCGTGGGGCGTGCTGGCGGCAGCGGTAGGCAGCGCGTTGGCGGATATACTGCTGGGCAGTATGCTCTACGCCGGACCGACGTTTCTGATCAAAGGCCTGATGGCGTTTGTGGCAGCAAAACTGTTGAAAACCTGGAAGGGTAAAAAGCTGATTGCGCTGCTGTGCGCCGGCATTCTGATGCCGCTCGGGTATTTCCTGTATGAAACAGCGCTTTATGGCGCCGCGACTGCCCTGATCGGTGTGCCACTTAATCTGATACAGTATGTCATAGGCGTTGCCTTGGGCTTGGTCGCGATCAAGGTACTTGAACGCTTTAATTTGACTAAGTGATTGCAAACGCGCATTAGCATGAAAAAGGGTGCATCCCGTAGGCAAAAGCCTGCGAACTGCACCCTTTTAAAATGGTATTATTACCCTTCTTACCCTTCGAATCGCTCAATCGCTACGCGCATGATACCGCCGCAGACCATGCCTTCATCTTCTGCCGCGCTGCCGGTTAAATCGACTTTTTGAACGCAAGTCTTTCCTGTACGAATAACTTCATAAGACTGCTGCATGACGGCGCTTTCACTGCAGCCGCCGCCAATGCTGCCCAGCGTTCTTCCATCCGGGTATACCAACATTTTCGCGCCAGCGCCGCGCGGCACCGATCCCTTGGCTTCCACAATGGTGACGATGGCAAACGGTGTATCCTGCGCTGCGGCCAGCGTTTCCAATATTTCTCGGTCCAGCTCCGGCCAATTTTGCTTTTCAAGCGTTCGCTTGTAAAGAATCACTTCAGCCAAAATGGAAATTGCAATTTCCTCAGGTGTAACGGCACCGATTTTCAGGCCGATGGGGGAGTGCACTTTTTCAATCTGGTCTTTTGTATACCCATCGTCCAAAAGCCCATCCAAAACGATTCGAACGCGCCTTGAAGAACCGATCATGCCCGTGTACGCAACATCACGTTGGAGTATATCGCGCAGGCAGTCAGCGTCATGCCTGTGGCCGCGTGTAATGACCACTACAAAGCTGTATCTGTCGGGTGCGACTGCTTTTAGCGTGTTTGCAAAGCTGTCGCAGATCACGTCCGCTGCCAACGGAAAACGCTCGCGGTTTGCAAACGCCATACGGTCATCCGCAACGATTACGCGAAACCCGCATTTCGCTGCAAAATCACACAGCGGCACGGCAATATGTCCGCCGCCGAGAATGATGAGCCGGGGTTCGGGAATGAATGGCTCCGCAAATCGCAATCCTCCGTCTGCAAGGGTAACGCAGCGAATTTCACTAGCATTGAGCGCCGCGCGCGCCAGTGCGGCTTCAGAATCCGCAATATCTTCCGCCTGAATATCCCGCAGATTGGGTTCCTGAAACAATGTTTTTTGAGGTACTCCGCCATTGGGTAAAGTGGTGACCAATGCAGCGCGGCTGCCCCCCGCGATGCTGTCCATGATATTTTTGTAGTTTTCGCGCATGTATTCTGTCCTTTCACACGCCCACGGCAAACTGCCAATCGCATACAAATACGGGGTTATGGTAGCATACGCGGCGCGCAGATGTCAATGAACGCACTTGAACAGACAGGCCGAATTCCAATGTACATGAGGTTTGGAACGTGACAAATGTCCGGTCATAAACCTAGGTTTTTCTTATATATTATAAAGCCCCAAAACTCCCGAAAAATTTCAAAACAACCTAATATACGATAATAATTACCAATACCCCGCCGCGATAATGTGCTTGACATCGCATGAATACATGATTATGATAATAGCACAAGCAAGACATTTATATTTGACCGTGACAAATGTCCGATCAAAACAGGATTCGACACATTCGCTCCCAAATAGAAGCAGCAATACGAAATGAGGAAATGCCATGGTGATGGACAGGCGAACGTACATCCGCATAGCGCATTGGTATTATGAGTTGGGCCTGACGCAGGAGGAAATAGGCAAACGTCTGCAGATTCCCCGCCAAAGGGTCAACAAAATAGTCAACACGCTCGTGGAAGACGGCATCGTCACCATCAAAATCAACGGGCTGGACCAGGATAACGTACGGCTGGAAAGCGCCATTGAGGAACGCTTTGGAATTCGACAGGCAATCG
Organism: uncultured Oscillospiraceae bacterium; assembly: GCA_964440115.1. Lineage (GTDB taxonomy): Bacteria > Bacillota > Clostridia > Christensenellales > CAG-138 > JAEWWD01. The sequence continues at coordinate 35,397 of CAYTPV010000004.1, forward strand.
TAGCGGATTATGACCACAGCGAATCGCCTCTGCTGCATGTACTTGGCAGTAAAGCCGCAGAGTTTCTGGATGAATTTATCAAAGATCGAAACATCATTGGTATATCTTGGGGTTCAACCGTAGGAGAAACCGTGAGTTCCATGCGTTCAGTACCCAAGCCGGGCTGTCATGTCGTGCAGCTAGTAGGCGGCATGAATACAAACGGGCGTATGAACAAGCCCGATGAAATTACAAGAATGCTGGCGGGAAAACTCAATTGCACCTATCAGAATTTGTACGCGCCGGCTACATTCAATAACGATCTGACGAAAGCCATGATTGTTAAGGAAGAAAGCGTCCATAGCGTATTGGAAAATATGCGGCGATGTGATATCGCGGTGGTAGGTATCGGCGAACTGAGCGACGAATCCACTACCGTGCAAAACGGGTATATTACGCAAAACCAGTTCACCGCATTGCGGCAGGGCGGTTTTGTGGGAGATTTCTGCTTCAACCATTTTGATATCAACGGCAATTTCGAAGACGGCGAGTTCAGCAGCCTTACGCTGGGGATCCGTCACGAAACGCTCAAATCCATACCGCATGTCGTAGCCGTGGCGGGCGGATTGCATAAGCGAAATGCCATTGTCGGCGCTTTGCATACTGGCTGTATTGATATTCTCATTACAGACAGCCTCACCGCGCGCAGTATGCTGGCGTAACTTTTTCACTGAGCGTGAAACACACGCTCTCACAACGTCGTTTCTAACCGCGCGTTTCATTGGAGCGCACTCTGCCAACGGTGGTGGTCGGCGTCTATGGAATGAACGGATTTAGGAATAAAATACGGGAGGAAAAAAACATGTCCAAAAAAATCGTTGCCATGCTCTTAGCCCTCTTGATGGCAGCTGCTCTGGCAGGATGCGCCGCACCGGCACAGCCTGCAGCAACCGAGGCGCCCGCCGCTGAAGCGACCGCCGCACCCGCCGCTACCGCTGAACCCACCGCCGCTGCTGAGCCCATCAAAATCGGCTACGTCAGCGCTCTCTCCGGTGACACCGCCCTTTGGGGACAGGCTGGCCTGAACGGCATGCTGCTGACCGCTGAAAAGCTCAACGCTGCCGGCGGTATCCTTGGCAGGCCGGTTGAGATCGTTGGTCTGGACGGCAAAGGCGACGCCGCCGACTCCGTCAGCGCTTACAAGAAGCTGGTCGAGGAAGAAAAAGTCGTTGCCGTCGTCGGCACCAACTTCTCCAGCTGCAACATCCCCATCGCTGCTGTTTCCGATGAACTGAAGGTTCCCGTCATCGCCACCGCCGCCTCTAACGAGCTGGTTACCGTGGACGAAAGCGGCAAACTGCATCCCTATTCCTTCCGCCTCTGCTTCATCGACTCCTATCAGGGCACCGTGGCCGGCAACTATGCCGCCAAGAAGCTCGGCCTCTTAAAGGGCGCGATCATCACCGACATCACCGATGCATACTCCACTGGCGTTGGCTCCTACATCACCAAGGCGTTTGAAGCTGCCGGCGGCACCATGGTTGCCTCTGAAGAAGCTCAGAACGGTGATAACGATTTCCGCGCGCAGCTCACCAAGATCGCAAAGGCACAGCCTGACGTTCTGTTCATTCCCTGGATCTATCAGAACGTCGCTCTGATCGCCAAGCAGGCTCGCGAACTGGGCATCAACTGCGTCATGCTCGGTACGGACGGCTGGGATTCCGCTGAACTCGCCGGTCTCGCTGGCGGAGCGCTCGAAGGCAGCTCCTACATCTCCCGTATCGGCTTCAACACCCCGGAAGCTAAGGCCTACGGCGAAGAGTACACCAAGAAGTACAACATCGGCCTCGAAGCTGAGTGCCTGTTCGGCAACGACGGTCTCATGTGGCTCAAGGACGCCATCGAACGCGCTGGCTCCGCTGAACCCACCGCGATCCGCGATGCTCTCGAGAACACTGATACCTTCACGGGCCTGCTGGGCACCATGAAGATGGATCCCGCTACCCATAACCCGGGCAGGGATTGCGCTATCTTCACCTGCAAAGACGGCGTGTTCAATTTCGTCGAAGTTTATTCCGGCGAATAACCAAAACAACGGATTGGGGGAGGGGAAATCCCCTCCCCCTTAATTGTGACTTGTAGATCAAAACCAGGCAATGGCGTAAATCGCTGCTGCCGCGGGAAACTTATAAGACCTGACAATTTTGTTCCACAGGCGCAAAACAGAGAATGAGGTGTAATGCATGTTCCTCCAACAGTTGATTACGGGCATCTCGATCGGCGGTGTGTACGCACTCATCGCTACGGGCTATTCCCTGGTATACAGCCTGCTGGACTTTTCCAACTGGGCGCACGGCGAAGTCGCCATGCTCGGCGCTTATGTCGCGTTCATGGGTGTTTCCGCCATGAAGCTGCCTTTTCTTGCGTCGGCTGTACTGGGTATACTGGGCGCGGCGCTGATCAGCTTCCTTAATGAACGCGTCGCGTACAGACGCATTCGAAACAACAAATCCCCCAATATGTTTTTGATGATCGCCGCCATGGGTCTTTCGACAACGTATCAGAACGCAGCGACGCTGATATTCGGCGCGAAATTTAAGATGTATCCTGCGGTATTGCCGGTTTCTTCCGTGCAGATCGGCCAGTTTTACATCGGCGTTCTGGATCTCGTGAGCCTCATCATCACAGCGGTCATGCTGATCATTCTGATTGTCATTATTGAAAAAACACAATTTGGACTGAATGTTCGCGCCATTGCTTGCAACAGCCAGACGGCCGGCCTGCTGGGCGTCAAGGTGGATAAGAGCATTGCGATGGTGTTTTTACTCGCGGGCGGTCTTGCCGGTGCGGCCGGTATACTGCTCGGACTGAAATACAACGTATATCCCACAATGGGCAACGTCGGCTTAAAAGCGTTTATCGCTTCGGTATTGGGTGGCTTAGGCAGCGTGCCCGGCGCCATAGCGGGCGCGATACTGCTTGGTGTAATAGAAACGTTTGCGTCGGGGTATTTAAGCTCCGGGCTGAGGGACCTGATTTCCTTTACTTTGCTCATTGTCCTGTTGCTGGTCAGGCCGAGCGGCCTGATGGGCGTAGACGTGCAGGAAAAGGCCTGATAGAAAGTAGGTGAGTACCACGTGTTAAATTCATTCCAGCAAGGCGTCATCATATTGGTCTGTATCAACGTCATCGCAGTGTTGGGCATGTCCGTGCTGACCGGCTTCACCCGGCTGTTTTCCTTCGGAAACGCTGGCTTTATGTCAATAGGCGCGTATACCTCGGCCATACTCAGCGTGAAGCTGCATGTGCCCTTTGCTATAGCTGTGCTGTGCGGCGCAATTATGGCGGGCTTTATCAGCTATTTACTGGGTTCTTTGACCATACGTCTCAAGGGTGACTATTTCCTTATTACCTGTTTGGGCTTCGGCGAAAGCATCCGCGTATTGTTTAATTACATTCAGCCTATCACAGGCGGCGCGAAGGGCTTTTCCAGTATACCGTCAAAGACAACGGCGCTCATCGCATTCGTATGTGCTGTTGCCGCATTTGTCATCGCGTGGATGTTTATCCACTCCAAGTACGGACGCAATCTCATGGCCATCCGTGAGAACGAGATGGCTGCCGAAGCAGTGGGCATCAACGTGTTCAAGTATAAGCGCATGGCGTTTCTGTTCAGCGCAGTGTTTGCAGGTTGGGCAGGCGGTCTTTACGCACACTACCTGACATTCATCAACCCCGCCATGTTCAATCTTGCGAAATCCTGCGAACTGATCACCACCACCGTTATCGGCGGCCTTGGTTCGCTGACCGGCTCGGTGCTCGGTACTTTGATGGTAACGTTGCTGCCGGAACTTTTCCGCAGTCTGTCGGAATACCGCATGCTCGTATACGGCATCGCTGTGGTGCTGGTCATACTGCTTAAGCCGGATGGACTGTATGGCTACAAAGAGTTCTCGATCAAGCGCATCATTGCGTATTTCAGGAATTTGCCTGCCAAGCATAGCGCAAAGCGCGGCGGTAAGGAGGAACGCGTATGAACCCAGTGCTTGAAATGCGCCATGTCGAAAAGCACTTCGGCGGAGTTCGCGCAATAGATGATTTCAGCGTCGTGCTGTCCGAGGGTGCTATTCACGGACTTATCGGACCCAACGGCGCGGGAAAAACGACGATATTCAATACCATTACCGGTATCTATAAACCCAGCGCCGGCAGCATTCACTTTTTTGACAAGGATATTACCACTGTAAGCCCGTACGAAGCGGCCCAGATGGGAATTGGACGCACGTTTCAGAATATCCGCCTGTTCGGTAATATGAGCGTGCTGCAGAACGTCATCATGGCCAGCTCCATGGACGCGACGTATAAACTTCCTTCCGCGCTGCTTAGGCTAAAAAGCTATCGATCTGCGGAAAAGAAAATCTGCGATAAAGCGATGGATCTTCTTACTGTGGTCGGACTTGACAGCCGCGCGGATGAGCGCGCGAACTGTCTGCCTTATGGACATCAGCGCAAGCTGGAAATCGCGCGCGCCATGGCTCTAAACCCCAAGCTGCTGCTGCTGGATGAACCTGCGGCAGGCATGAACGCCGACGAATCGTTGGATCTGGTGGAGTTTGTACGTCAGATCAAAGAGCGCTTCCATATCACCGTGCTCATGATCGAGCACCATATGGATGTCGTCACCAGCCTGTGTGATTCGGTAACCGTGCTCAATTTCGGCAAGACCATCGCCGAAGGCACACCCGCCGAAATTCGCACCAACCGTGCCGTCATAGACGCATACCTGGGGGTGGAAGAATGATACTCAAAGTAGATAACCTCAAAGCGGCATACGGCGGCATTGAAGCGCTCAAGGATGTTTCCCTTGAGGTGAATGAAGGGGAAATCGTGGCGGTGCTTGGTGCGAACGGCGCGGGAAAATCCACGCTGCTTAAGTGCATCTCCTCTGTTATGAAACCTACGGCCGGTACTATACAGTTCATGGATAAGCCCATTCCTACAAAACCTTACGACGTAGTGGAATCGGGCCTTGTGCATGTGCCGGAAGGACGACAGATATTCTCCAAGCTGACGGTGCTCGAAAACCTGCGCGTGGGCTGCGGTCTTCGCAAGGACACCGCAGAAATCAAGAAGGATTACGAGCGCGTGTTCACCATGTTCCCTCGTCTGAAAGAGCGCGTATCCCAATACGGCGGCCTGCTTTCGGGCGGCGAACAGCAGATGCTGGCGGTTGCCCGCGGCATCATGGCGCGTCCTAAGCTGATGATGCTCGACGAGCCTTCTCTGGGTCTTGCGCCCATTATCGTGTCGCAGATATTTGATATCGTCCGCGAAATCAACAAGCAGGGCACTTCCATTATCCTGGTGGAACAGAACGCTAATAAGGCGCTGGAAATCTGCGACCGCGCGTATATACTTGCGGTAGGATACCTGAAACTGTCCGGCACGAGAGAAGAAATACTAAGGGACGATACCCTGAGCAAGGCGTATCTGGGAGCGTAACGCTTTCAGCGTTCGAAAAAGTGGAAGTATCCAGAGTTAAAAGGGAGGACGCATGTCCGTCTATCTGGGCATAGATGCCGGCACCACGCGGCTCAAAGCGGCGCTGGTGGATGAGAACTCAAATATCATAGCCATGGCAGACCGCAACGTTGAGGTTTTGCTGCCGTTCGAGGGTGCATGTGAAATGGACATGGAAGCGCTTTGGCAGCATCTGTGTTCGGTTACGCAGGAACTCAAGACCAAAGCCCCCGCGCAGTGGAGTGAAATACAGGGTGTGGGGATCTGTGCGCAGGGCGACGGTATGTGGCCGATCGATGCGCAAGGCTGCCCTGTGGGGCACGCTATGCTGTGGAACGACACCCGCACCAGAGGGCTGGGCATCGAACGGGACGCGCAACTGAGCGAGTTTCTGGTATCAAAGAAGTCAACTGCTTTGTTTGCGGGCGCATTCCCTGTGCTGCTCAAATGGCTGAAACTTAACGACGCGTCCAAGTATTCGCGCATTGCGCATGTGCTGCACTGCAAGGATTGGCTCAACTACAGGCTGACCGGCGTTATCGCCTCGGATTATTCGGATCAATCCACCGCTTCCATCGACATATTCACCAAGGAGTATGTATCGGAGCTGTTCGATAAGCTGGACATTCCGGAGATGAAGCAGGCGCTCCCGCCGCTCTACCCAAGCACGCATGTGCTGGGCGGTGTGACTGTGCAGGCGGAGCAATCCTGCGGCATACCGGCTGGCGTGCCCGTGGCGATGGGATGCATCGATGTTGCCGCCGTCGCACTGGGTGCAGGCGTAGACCGGCTTGGAGACGGATGCTGCATATTGGGCACCACGCTGTGCTGCGAATTGCTTCTCGACGCTTCCCAGGTGGACGTTACGGATACCAACGGCAGCGCACTTTGCAGCGTACTGCCCGAGAAATACAACCGCGTGATGGCAGCACTGAGCGGTTCTGCCTCGCTCGATTGGGTAAGAGAACTGCTGTGTCCCCAAATGGGGTTTGCTGAACTGGATGCGGCGCTTAGGCAGGTGCCGGCTGGTAGCAACGGCATATTGTTTCACCCGTATCTGTACGGAGAGCGCGCACCGTTTCGCGAGCCGCATGCCTGCGGCGGGTTTTACGGCCTCACGGCGGGGCACTCGCGCATGGAACTCGTGCGCGCAGCCTACGAAGGGCAGGCGCTCGCACTGATGGATTGCTTTTACAGCCTGCCCCAAACGGACGGCGTGCTGTATCTTTGCGGCGGCGGCGCACAAAGCGACTTCCTGTGTTCTCTCGTAGCGAGCGCTCTCAACAAGACTGTGCTTCGTCCCCCTTATCAGGAGCTGGGCATACGCGGGATTGGCATTGTAACGCGTATGGCGCTCGGAGGTTCAGCGGGAGAAAGCGCTGCACAGGGCTGTAAGGCGTTTTCGCCGGATGAAGAGACACATGTGGTATTCGAGAGACTCTATAAAATGTTTGTGGAACTGCGCAAGGATATGACGCCGTATTGGCGGGCGCGCTAGAAAAGAAACACCGCATGGCAGTACCGTGCGTGAGATATTGAATTTCGTAGCTAAGGAGAAGTACTATGCGTGCATTGGTAAAGACCAAGATTGAACCGGGCAACTTTCAAATGATGGAGATCGAAACACCGGTACCGGGTCCGGATCAGGTCAGGATTAAGATTAAACGCGCCGGTATCTGCCAGACGGATAATGTATATGTCAACGAAGGCGGGTTTGCCCTTAAGCCCCCCGTCGTCCTCGGCCATGAAGTTGCGGGCGTGGTGGATATGGTGGGCGAAAATGTCCGTGATTATAAAATTGGCGACCGCGTGCTTTCACAGACCACGTATCATGTCTGTGGACATTGCCGTTTCTGCAAGCGCGGCGAATACAACCATTGCCCCGAGCGCCGCGGCATAGGTTCTGCGGCAAACGGAGCGTTTGCGGAATATGTGGTCGTATGGGAAAAGAGCGTTATGCGTCTGCCGGATGAAATGACATTCGACCAGGGCGCTTCCATAGAGCCGCTTTCCTGCGGCGTACACGCGCTGACAGAACGCACGCAGTGCGGCGTCAACGATGTGGTTGTCATACTTGGACCCGGCCCCATCGGTCTCTACGCCGCGCAGGTTGCGAAGGCGCAGGGTTCCTATGTGGTCATCGCGGGTCTTACACAGGATGAACCCCGTCTGGAACTTGCTGTAAATGTGCTCGGCATCGACCGCGCCGTCAACCTCCAGAAGGAAGACCTCGGCAAAGTCTGCAAGGAACTGACGGACGGCTACGGCGCGGATATCGTCGTGGAAGCCACGGGTTCCAGCAAGGCAGTGGACCTCGCCATGAACATAGTTGCGCGCCGCGGTACATTCGTGCCCATGGGCGTGTTCAATCACACCATCGATATCGACTTCCATAACATCAAGAAGAAGGAACTGACCGTGCAGGGTTCGCACGCGCAGATCCCCACCTCCTGGGAAAAAGCCATCCGGCTCGTGCGCATGGGCAAAATCAACGTAGATGCCGTCATCTCCCATGTGTTCCCGATGAGCGAATGGGAACAGGCGTTTGAGGTTGTCCGCAACAAGCAGGGCCTCAAAGTGATGATCGATCCCGAGCGCTAAGGCGCAGCCTTTCAGCACAATGTTGTGCGCGGGTATATTCCCGTTATTCAGGAGGAACCATGGATATTAATCTTACGGCTGGGGCCGCATATCGTGCGTTTTGCGCTGTTGCGCAAACGCACGAGGCGGAACAGTTGACGCGCTGCGCGGCGGTTGAAGCCGCGCAGGCCGCAGCAGGCCAAACACTTCATGCAATAGGACAGCTGCCTGCGGATGCGCCGGACGACGCGATATTCGACGCCATCCACGCTGTTCGCATGACTGGCGAGCTGCCTTATTGGCTCAGTAAGGCTGCTGCGTGCCTGTTTGCGAACAATAAAGACCTAGATGGACAGGGCTTGCGCGATGCCATTCGGGATCGCGGGGGCTTATTGCGCGAACCGGATGCGGTACAGCTCATCTACAAACAGTGCATCGCCATTCGGGAAGGTGGCATTATAGAGGATATACGCCGGGTGAACGTACTCAAGCAGGCGTATCGAGACGGGTATCATTACGAAAAAGTATGCCGCGGCTGCGCACAGTGCACCATCGCCGCGCTCTTTGGCGTTACTGGCAAGCGTGAGGAGCATCTGTTCCGCGCAGCAAACGGCTTTGCGGCAGGCATGGGATTGTTCGGCGACGGCGTTTGCGGCGGGTATTCCGGCGGATTGCTTTATATGGGTACGTATGCTGGCCGGCGCTTTGAATTCTTCGACGGCGACAAGGCGGAGAAGGATTTGAGCATGCATTTGGCGGATAAGCTGCATTCCCGCTTTATTGAAACTTACGGCAGCGTCATCTGCCACGATATTCACCGTGATATTTTCGGCAGGGCTTTTTACATCCGCGAGGCGGATCAAAAGGAAGCCTTCGAAAAGGCCGGCGCGCATACGGCGGATAAATGCACCGCAGTTGTCGCAACCGCCTCCATGTGGACTGCCGAGATACTCATGGAAGAAGGATTTTTAGATTACAAAAAGGGTGGGACACCTTCCATCACAACCTGCGAAGGAGAGTAACACTATGGCAAAGAAAATTGTAATCGTAGGCGGCGTGGCGGGCGGCGCGACTGCCGCGGCACGGCTTCGTCGTTTGGACGAAAACGCGCAGATCATCATGTTCGAAAAGGATGAGTATATTTCCTTTGCGAACTGCGGTCTGCCGTATCATATCGGCGGCGCTATTCAGGAACGCGGCGCTTTGATCGTGCAGTCCCCCGAGGCCATGCGCAAGCGGTTTCAGATTGATGTACGCACGCACAGCCGCGTTGCCGCCGTGGATACCGTCAAAAAGACGGTCAGCGTGCAAAGCAAAGACGGCGATTACGTGGAAAGCTACGATACGCTCATACTCTGTCCCGGCGCGGAACCTATTGTGCCGGGCATCGTCAACACTGCGCCTGAACGCGTGTTTACACTGCGCAGCATCAACGATACGGATAAAATCAACGCGTATATCGCGGAAAACGGCATACAGTCGGCGGCGGTTATCGGCGGCGGCTTTGTTGGCGTTGAAATGGCGGAGAATCTGCGCGAACGCGGCGTTGCCGTGAAGCTTGTGGAAGCGCTCGATCAGATACTCGCTCCGTTTGACGCGGAAATGGCCGCTATCGCGCAAAAGGAAATGCGCGCGCATGGCGTGGAGCTGATATTGGGCGATGGCATCAGCGCCATCGAAGAAAACAGCGGCAAGGCCAAAGTAACGCTCGCAAGCGGTAAATCGTTTGATGCCGAAATGGTCGTGATGGCGATTGGCGTTCGTCCTGCAACTGCATTCCTGAAGGACTCGGGAGTGGAGCTTGGACCTCGGGGGCACATCGTGACGGATGCGCATATGCGGACCAATATCCCCGACGTTTACGCGGCGGGCGATGCCGTGCAGATTAAGGATTTTGTAACCGGGCAGCCCACGGCCGTACCGCTTGCGGGCCCCGCAAACAGGCAGGCGCGCGTTGTCGCGGATAACATTGCGGGCATCGACCATACCTATGGCGGTGCGCAGGGCAGCGCGGTAATCAAAGTGTTCTCTCTTACCGCGGCGGCGACCGGCGCAAACGAACGCACGCTCAAGCGGCAGAATATTCCCTATCACGCCGTGTATACCCATCCCTTCTCGCACGCGACATATTACCCCGGTGCTGTGCAGATTTCCATGAAGCTGCTGTTTAGCCCGGACGGACGCATACTCGGCTGTCAGGCTGTCGGCGCTGACGGCGTGGATAAGAGAATTGATGTTGTTGCGACAGCCATGCGTCTTGGCGCAAAGGCAACGGATCTGTGTGACCTGGAGCTGACCTACGCGCCGCCGTATTCGAGCGCCAAAGACCCTGTCAATATGTTGGGCTATGTAGCGGAAAACGTGCTCTCCGGCTTGGTTGAAGTGGCGACATTCGATGAAGCGCTTGCGCGTGACCCGCAGACCACTATGCTGCTGGATGTACGCACGCCGCGCGAATTCGAACGCGGGCATGTGCCGGGCGCTTTGAACATTCCGGTCGATGAGCTGCGGGACAGGCTTGACGAAATCGATCCGCCGAAGGAGATCTACGAATATTGCCAGGTGGGCGTGCGGGCGCATACCGCGTATCGCATACTCAAACAGCATGGCTTCAATGTTAAGAATGTGACCGGCGGTTGGAAAACCTACGCGAACAGGGAATAGGAGGCAAATATGAAGAATAAAATATGCGTCGGCGTTTGGGATTACGGCATGGGCACCGACCGTTATGTAGGCGACGGATACAAGGATAAGCTGAATTTTTTGGAACGTGTACGCCGCATCGGCAAGCTCAAAGGCGTTGAGGGCATTGAAATTACGTACCCCAACGATGTGAACCAGAATACCTGGGCGCAGGTCAAGCCGGTATTGGAAGAGTGCGGCCTGACGATTGCGGGCATGGGCGTAGAGCTTGTGTGCGACAAGGAATGGAAGGACGGTTCCCTTTCCAGCGCAAATCTGGCACAGCGCGAAAAAGCAATCAAGCTCGTCAAGGGTGCAATGGATTTTGCGCATCAGATCGGCGTGAAGGTCGTCAGCCTGTGGCTGGGTCAGGACGGCTTTGATTACGTGTTCCAGACGGATTACGCCAAGGCCTATGAACGCCTCGTCGATGCTCTGCGCGAATGCGCACAGCATGATCCTTCCATACTGCTGGGCATCGAATATAAAACCAGCGAACCCAAAATGAGCTGCATGATGAAAAACGCGGGTATGGCGCTGGCCGCTTCGCTTGCATCTGGCTGCGCAAACGTGGGCATTACGATGGATGTCGGCCATGCTTTCAACGCGGGTGAAAACCCGGCGGAAATGGCGGCCATACTGCTTTCGCAGGGACGGCTGTTCCATTTGCATCTCAACGATAACTACCGCATCGCGGACGACGACATGCCCGTAGGTACGGTTCATTGGCCGCAGTATTTCGAGCTGTTCCACTGGCTGGATCGCATGGGCTATGACGGCTGGCTTTCGCTCGATATTTATCCCTATCGGGATGACCCGGATGCCGCGTGCAGAGCGAGTGTCGCGTTTATCGAAGGCGCGCGTAAATTCGTCAGCGAACGCCTGCCCAAGGATTTCGCAGGCAGCGAGCAGGTGCCCGGCGCAGTGCTCGAACGGCTGTATACGAGCTTTTTTGCCTGAAAGGAGTATCAATCATGAAGGCTGCAGTATGGCATGGATACAAGGACGTCCGCATTGAGGACGTGCCCGTTGCCGCCCTGCCCAAGGGGCATGTAAAAATCAAGGTGGCGTACGCGGGTATCTGCGGAACAGACCGCCATGAATATGTCGGACCCAACTTTATACCCGTCACAAAGCCGCATCGGCTCACGGGCCGCACCGCGCCCCTTACGCTGGGTCATGAGTTTACGGGTGTCATTGAAGAAGTAGGCGAAGGCGTTACCGGCTGGAAAGTCGGCGACAGAGTCAGCGCCAACGGTACGCTTTGCTGCAAGGAATGCGCCATGTGCCGTTCCGGCCGTTACAATGTGTGCGAAAAGCTCGGCTTCCTCGGCGTGGGCACGGACGGCGCGTTCGCCGAATATGTCAACGTGGATGCGGACCGGCTGTTCAAGGTTCCGGATAATGTGACGCTGCGTCAAGGCGCGCTCGCCGAACCTCTGGCCTGCGGCATACACGCAACCCGCCTGATGGGCGATATGAAAGGCTGCTCCGTCGTGGTGGTCGGCCCTGGTATCATAGGGCTAGCTTGCATGTTCGCGGCTAAGTTCGCGGGCGCCGGCAAAATATTTGTAGCCGGCGTGGGCAAGGACCGCAAGGAGCTTATTGAAAAATACGGCTGCGTTTACCACGATGTGCTTGACTCCGATCTCGTCGAGGCCGTCAAGGCATGGAACGGCGGTCTTGTCGACGTTTCCTACGAATGCGTGGGCAGCCAGCGCACGCTGGACAGCGCGATTTCCGTGCTGCGTCCGGGCGGCAGGCTCATGGTAATGGGCGTGTTCGAACAGAAGCCGGTGTTCGATATGAACACCTTCCAGGAAGGGGAGCGCGTGCTCTACACTTCTCAGGCGCATGTGGATGAAATCGGCGTAGCACTCGATTATATCTCTCGCGGGCTGATTGATTCGGAAGAACTCATCACGCGCGAAGTTACTCTTGATACTTTGGTGCAAGACGGCTTTGAGGAGTTAATCCAAAATGGGCCGAAGCATATTAAAGTCATGATTCGCGTGGGCGAAGGAAAGGAATAAACACAATGGACACCAAGCATGCCAAGTTCGCAACAAAGGCCGTGCACGCGGGGCAAATGCCTGACCCGGAAACGGGTGCGCTCATAGCTCCCATGTTTATGACCAGCACTTACGTCTGGACGCCCGAAAAGATGGACCGCTATCTCAAAGGCGACAAGGAGGGCATCTACACATACGCCCGTTCCCGCAACCCAACACAGAACGATCTGCAGGATAAGGTTGCGGAATTGGAAGGCGCAGAAGCTGCGCTCGCTACTGCCTCCGGCATGGCGGCTATTTCTCTTGCAGTCATGAATGCCGCACAGACCGGCGATCATGTCATCGCGTATAAGACCATCTACGGCGGCACCTACGGGCTGTTCACCAAAATATTCGAAGAGTTCAAAATCGACGTTACGTTTGTGGAAGATCTTTCTCCTGCAACGCTGTCCGCCGCAAAGCGCCCCAACACCAAGGTTCTTTACGCCGAGACGATTTCCAACCCGACCATGCGCGTGGCTGACCTTGCGGAGCTTGCCGGATGGGCTAAGGAAAACGGCGTTACTTCCATAGTGGACAGCACGTTTACCTCTCCGTTCCTTGTGCGTCCTCTGGAATACGGCATCGACGTTGTCGTGCACAGCACCACCAAATACATCAACGGCCACGGCGACATCATTGGCGGCATCATCGCGGGTAAATTCGCGTTTGTGGAAAAGATCCGCAGCTCGTTCTATCAGGAGCTTGGCCCCGTTCCCAGTCCGTTTGCCTGCTGGCTGCAGCTGCGCGGCCTGAAGACCCTGCATCTGCGTATGCGCGCCCATTGCGACAACGCGCTTGCGCTTGCAAAATGGCTGCAGCAGCAAAAGCAGGTTCTTTCCGTCGTGTATCCCGGCTTGGAGAACCATCCGGAATATGAGCTCGCCAAAAAGCAGATGCCCAACGGCTGCGGCGGTATGCTTTCCTTCGTAGTGGACGGCGGTATCCCCGGCGCACAGGCGTTCATTAAGAAACTGCATATGGCGAAGTACTGCGTCAGCCTTGGCGATCTCGATACGCTTGTTCAGCACCCGGCTACCATGACCCACGGCAAGATACCGCGTGAGGATCGCGAGCATATGGGTATCCCCGACGGCATGATCCGTATTTCTGTCGGCATTGAGGATATCGAAGATATCATCGGTGATTTCGCGCAGGCATTTGCCCAGAAGTAAGATAGGCCCCTCTCTTTGGCCGTCGGTAAACGAATATGTTGCCGGCGGCCTTATTTCATACCCGAATGACCCGATATTGTATTTGACTTTTGTGATAATATTGAGTAACATATGTGCATAAGACGGTTCGTCGTACGAACAATTTCTTTGTATCCATGCAAGAGGTAAACAATGCTTCCAAACGGCGATAAGATCAGACGGCTTGTATCCGTCGCCCAAATGTACTATGAGCAAAACCTCAATCAGAGCGATATTGCCGAAAGTATCGGCGTATCCAGGCCAATGGTGAGTAAGCTTCTTACCGAAGCCCGCGAACTTGGCATCGTTACGATTTCTATCAAACAGGTACTCGACGCCCAGCAGATGCTCTGCGAACAGGTAAAGGAACGATTTGGCCTGCGGGACGCGATTATTGTACGCGAGCAAAGGCTGCAGGCGGAAACCAATATGGAAATCGCGGCTGCCGCCGTACAGCTCGCGCTCGATACGGTGGGCGATCCGCAATTGATCGGCATAGGCTGGGGTTCCATGATAGGAAAAATGGCAGATTATCTGGAAACCCAGAAGACGCCGCTGCTGGGTCGGGGCGAAGTTTTTCCGCTTATCGGCGGCATCAACGCTTCCTACCGCAGCTATCATACCAACGAGCTGGTTCGCATATTTGCGGATAAAACAGAGCTTGAAGCGTCCTATCTGTATATGCCGGCCATATTTGATTCAGAGGCGGAGTGCAAGCTGTTTGAAAATACGGAGGCTTATCACGACATACGTGAAAAGTGGTCCTGCATGACGACGGCGATACTGAACATATCGAATTATCCTTCCACGCCTGACGTCGCGACAGCATACCGTTTCGGCGACCTTCTCACAAAAGGCGGCGCGGTCGGCCATTTTCTTGCACACTATTACGATCGTAACGGAACAATTATTGAGCCCGTGCACGATAATATCATACAGATTCCCATCCCCATGATTAAAAAGGCCAGTAATGTCATCGCGCTGTGCGCCTGCAACATGCGCATGGAAGCCGCGCTTGGCGCGCTCAATTCCGGCCTCGTTACGGCTCTCGTGGCAAGCGATGAGTTTGTGATGCAGCTCTTGCAGCTCTAAACTTCCATGTTAATAATCGAAACCGACCCGCCCTTGCACAAGCTAGGGCGGGTTAATTATGTAAATTATAATGATTTACTATACATTGTATATATTGACATATTATAATAATCCAACTAATATAGTCGTATAAACAAATTACATATTTGCTGGCACTGTTCCGATATCCAAGAAAAGATCCAAGTATTGCTCCAATAAATCTGTCGAAAGAAGGCGAATCCCATAGAAGTAACATATGTAACATTGAATGATATGTTATCAACGGCAGCGAGACGTATTTTAGCCGCCAAAGACGAACTGACCGCAATCGACTCACGTTTCGGCGATGCGGATCACGGCGTGACAATGGAGAAGATCGCTCTTGCCATACAGCAGGAAGCCAGCACAGGCGGCAGCGAAACGCTCAGCGGCATAGCCTCTCAGATCATGTCCATCAATGGAGGCTCAGCCGTCCCGTTGTGGAGTACTTTTTTTGAGGGTATGGCGAATGCGGTCAAAGACACAGAAGTGCTCGATGAAAACGCCGTCAAAGCCATGTTTGAGGGAGGCCTTTTAGCACTGCAGGAAATCACAACGGCAAAAGCAGGGGATAAGACCATGATGGACAGCATCTGTCCCGCTGTTGAGGCCATTTTAAACAGCACGGGCGACATCAGGCAGATGCTGCATGAAGGAGCAATGGCGGCCCAGCAGGGAGCAAAGGACACGGAAGGGTATGTCGCCAAATTCGGAAGAGCGAAAAACTACAGGGAACAAACATTGGGCACGCCGGATGCAGGCGCAGTATCGGCTATGCATTTCTTCATCGGCATGGATGAAGGGCTGAAATAATCTGTAGGAGGTAGATCGCAAATGAAAATGAAGAAATTCATCAATGACCCACAGAAGCTGACGGAGGAGCTGCTTGCGGGATTCGCAATGGTAAATGCGGATATCGTGGAGCTCAAAATGGGCAATCTGGTGGTCAGCAAGGCGCTGGAAAATGCAGACAGGGTCACCATCGTCACGTTGGGCGGAACGGGACATGAACCTGCTCTGAGCGGATTTGTTGGCGATGGCATGCTGGATATTTCCGTAGCCGGCGATATATTCGCAGCGCCCAATCCGCAGATCTGTTTCGAGGCCATCAAAATGGCGGACAAGGGGCATGGCGTGCTGTGGCTGGTGCTCAACCATGCGGGCGATATGCTTTCCGGCAATATGACCATGAAGATGGCGGAAAAAGCCGGCATAAAAATCCGTAAGGTAGTCACGCAGGAGGATATCTCCAATGCCCCGCGTTCTAATTCCGACGACAGACGCGGTCTTGCGGGCGCGATTCCCATGTACCACATCTGCGCCGCAGCCGCAAAGGAAGGTAAGACGCTTGACGAAGTAGCGGATATCGCCCAGAGGTACGCGGATAATATGGCGACCATAGCCGTCGCGGCGCGCAGCGCAACACATCCCGCTACCGGCGCGGCATTTGGCGATCTTGGCGACGATGATATGGAAATCGGCATGGGTCAGCACGGTGAAGGCGGCGGCGGCAGGCAGCGCATGAAGACGGCCAAGGAAACAGTAGAAATCATGGCCAACGCGCTGGTGAAGGATATTCCGCTTGCATCTGGAGACAAGGCGTTTGTGATGATCAACGGCTCCGGCTCTACCACGCTTATGGAGATGTACATTCTCTACCGTGATTGCGTGAATTACCTCGAATCGCTGGGTATCAAAGTCGTAGCCAACATGGTAGGCGAACTTCTGACCGTGCAGGAGCAGGCAGGGTTCCAGCTCAACATTGCGAAGTGGGACGATGAATTCCTGCGCCTGTGGGGCAAACCGGCATATACGCCCGCATTCAAAAAATAGGGAGGAAGCTATGGCTGACGCAACCGGCAACAAGATTGCCAAAGACTATCATCTGGATATCCCGCCGAAAACGGAAGGGTTCCATGTCAAGGGGCTTTCGCACCTGGAATGGGGTATGCAGAACAGGCTCTCGCGCATATTCAATCCCCGTTCGGGCAATACGGTCATGTTGGCGTTCGATCATGGGTATATCATGGGGTCCACCTCAGGGCTGGAGCGGCTTGATGTCGTCATAGAACCCCTCATCCCATATGTAGATGTGCTGATGGGAACGCGCGGCGCAATCCGTTCGTGCATTCCTCCGACTGCGGATAAACCGGTCTGCCTGCGTGCTACCTATGATTCGACCGTTGTGTTTGACGACATGAGCGTTGGCAGCGGGTTGGGTGTGGATGTGGAGGACGCTATCCGCATCAACGCGGTTGCCATGGCTTGCCAGACATTTATCGGCACGCCGGGGGAGAAGGCTTCGCTGGAAACGCTGTGCCGTATGGTAGATGCCGGTATGCGATATGGCATTCCTACAATGGGCGTCGTTGCGGTTGGTAAGCAGATGGCTCGCGACGCAAAGTTTTTCCTGCTCGCAACGCGTGTATTGGCGGAGCTAGGGGCACAGCTGGTCAAAACCTATTACTGCGAAGAATTTGAAAAGGTAGCCGCAGCCTGCCCCGTGCCGCTTGTCATTGCAGGCGGCAAGAAGCTGCCGGAAAACGAAGCCCTCACGATGGCCTACCGCGCCATACAGGAAGGCGCGAATGGTGTGGATATGGGGCGCAACATATTCCAAAGCGAGTGCCCTGCGGCCATGGGCGCGGCTATCGCGAAAGTTGTGCATGAAAACTATACCGATACGCAGGCGTACGAGGTATATCTGGAACTCAAAAGCAATTCCTGACCTGCAATAGCATAAGGCATTCATTACACCGGACAGCGAAAATCGCTGGATTATATTCCCTGTACTTAAAATTCAAGAGGAAGGCTTATGAAGTTCAGCAAGTTAATTGTTATTCCGATATTGCTTCTTCGGTCTGCTTTGGGGGTACATCACAGTGAAGCTGCGTATGGCGTATGAAGCAAGCGTCAAAAAGAGCGCAGCTGCGTAAGGAAGGAGAAGTTTATGTTTGAAATTGTTCATATCGGCATTCCCACGACTCAGAAGAAGGAAGGAGAAGTCTATGTTGCGGGCGCTGAAATCTATGTAACGCCGCCCGATCTTTCCCCCTTCGCGATTGAATACGTGCGCTTTCTACCCGGTACCGTATTCCCAGAGTGCATGCATTACAACATTCATGTCGCGGCGAAAGTAGACTCGATTGATCACTATGTATCGCTTGCCGACGAAGTGATCGTGCCCAAAATGGACAACGGCGACTGTTATCTGTGTTTTGTAAAAAAGGACGGGGCAATACTCGAGTTCATCGAAATGAAGAAGTAGGTCTTCCCCCCAGAAGGCCATTCGAAACGAACGCCGCCCGAGCCTTGCCGCCGGACGGCGTTTATTCTCGAAAAGTGAATAATTTCACTTTTTCGAGGTTTACATGGAAATTCTTTGCCTATTCTTCACCCGCTTTGAAGTTGTAGATCGGTTTTATGATTTGATCGATCTTAGCCGTAGGGTGGATACAGCGCACGATTTCTTCCATGCCCTTGTACGCCATGGGGCATTCGTCCAGCGTTTCCTTACCGATGCTGGTGGTAAAAACGCCCTCCATCTGCTTTTTAAACTCGTTTACGGTAAAGCGCTGTTTGGCCTCGGTTCGTGAGAACAGCCGTCCTGCTCCATGCGAAGCCGATTGATTCCAGTCGTCGTTGCCTAATCCGGTGCAAATGAGGCTGCCGTCGCGCATGTTGATGGGGATCAGCAGCCGTTCCCCTGCTTTCGCGCTGACCGCTCCCTTGCGCAGTATCATTGCCTGCGTATCGATGTAATTGTGTATGGTCGTAAAGCTATCCGAAACGGAAAGCTTCATGCCTTTGATGATCTCATCCATCATGGCCTGCCTGTTGAGGGAAGCAAACCGCTGTATGATTTTCATGTCGTGCATATAAGAATCAAACAAGTCCCCTTCGGCATATGCGAGTACAAACGGGATATCCGTCTTCACCTGCTTTTTAAGCTCTTTGAGCGCCTGCTGAATTTCTTTGTCGCGCCCCTTCGCTTTATAGGCGGCGGTCAACGCATGCTGATCACATAGCCGGTTCTTGTTAAGCTGATTGTAGGCTTCCTGTTGATAATACTTTGCAACTTCCAGCCCGATATGACGGCTGCCGGAATGGATGACGATATACAGCTTGCCGTCCTCGCCGCGATCCGATTCTATAAAGTGATTGCCGCCGCCGAGCGTGCCTACGCTCTTTACCGCCCTGTCCAAATTGACTTCACGGGCGCAGTGCAGCTCTGAGAGGTCGATATCATCCGCGTAACGATGCGGCTTTTGGCGCACAGCCATACCCGAAGGGATACGGCTTCTGATCAGACTGTCCAGCTTGGGCAGATCCACGCGCGTATCGTCAATACATGCCGTTTCCATGCCGCAGCCGATATCCACGCCGACGAGATTGGGTACAATTTTATCCACAATCGTCATGGTGGTGCCTATTGTGCAGCCTGCGCCCGCATGCGCGTCCGGCATAATGCGGATGCGGCTGCCTGCCGTAAACGCCATGTCACACAGTGTTTGAATCTGGCCGATTGCGCCGTCGTCTATGGTATCCGCAAAAACGATCGCGGTATTGTATACCCCTGTAATTTCCCGCATGAAATCCCCTTTAAATAAGTACTGCTTTTGATACGGGCAGATCATATCATGCATAGAATTGTCAGTCAATAGCAATGAGAACGCGCAGTATTCGCATATAGTATACTGTGATTTGCCAAAAGGTGGGATGATATGGATTGGGAAAAGCGGATGGAAAGCCTGTGGATGGATTATTTGTTCTGGATCAGGTATTACATTTTCAGTTTGATGCTGCAGCGTCAGGATATTGCTTTTGTGGCGGTACGGACGCTTCGTAATGCGTCCGATTTTGCGCAAACATTTTCTTCGCTCTATGGCCCGGAGGCAGCAAAACGAATGGAAGAATTCATGACGCAGCATATTGTGCTGCTCTCGCAAATGACTTCCACGATTCATGCGGGGCAGGATTATTCGCCGCTGCGTGAAGACTGGTATAAAAACGCCGAGGAGCTGTCCGGCTTTCTTGCGGAGATGAACCCTTACTGGGATAAAGTATTTTGGTACAGACTCCTGCGGCATCGATACGAGATGGAAGAAAACTTAATCGCAAAACTAAACGGCAAGGACTACGAGACAGCTATCACGCAATATGACGCAGCGTTTGGAAATGCGCAGCAGATGATGGAGTACATGATATACGGCCTTCAGCAGCAGTTTGAATGGAACGCTTGACTGCCATCATGTGTTCTGCGATGTCGGATCTGCTGCGCGGCCGCTTTTCAGGCTGGACGTTCTGCTGTGATATAATGTATAGCCCGTGAGCGCAGCAAAGAGAATCAACGCGAAGACTTTTGAGAACAGCAGAAGCAGAAAAAGCATCAACATCAGCACCACTGCGCTCGCCTTAAGAGCTTTGCCCGGGAAATAGAGAAATCCCGCTGTAAGACCCAGTAGCGCGTTGCCTATGAAAAAGGTATTTGCTATGCTGACCATACTTTCCACATCCAAAGCACCGAATAGTGAGGCGATGAATACGACGGAATTGACGGCGACAACTGCCCCCAACGAGGAAAGTCTTCCGTTTAGAAGCGGCGGCAGCAACCCAGCCTCACTTCTTGCCCTTATTTGCCGGGATACGGCTCCTACCGCCGAAATGGTGGTGCAGATGCAAAGGCTTGCGGCCAGCAGCGGAAATACGATGCCTGCCGCGTTACCCAAAAGAGGATACAGCAACGGTTCAATACGCACTTCTCCCTTATGCATCTGATAATAGGTCTGCAGTGCGAGTGTAGTGAGCAGATATATCGCAATGATGGCGGTCAGACTGATTTTCATAGCTCGCATGATGGTACGCTTGGGATTTTCCACTTCCTCAATGTAGTTTGCTATCATTTCCCACCCGATGACAGCCCAGAATAGGAGCAGAAGCGTATTGCCCATCGCGCTTATATCGGGCAAACCATACGGCAGTGCAAGCGCGGGAGCATTTAATAACGTCGCGACGCTGCCGCCTATGAGCAGCAGCGCAGTAACGGTGGAAAGTAAAAGTATCAGCCTTCCCATCGCAAATACGCCCGCGGCGACAAGAGAATAGCAGATGAGAAGCACTGCAATCGACAAAACAGGCTCGCTGATTGCAGGAAGAAGCGTATGCAAAAACGATGCCGCAGTCCTTGCAACGGGCACCGGCCCAAAAAATACAGCCACCATCAGGTAATTTGAGGAAAGCTCACGAAAATGGCCGCCCAGCATGCGCCCTACCATAAGGCTCATGCCCTCGTTGCTGTTTGTCATGACTGTCATTTTTGCGAATAAGTAAGCAAACAGGCCGCCCAGCGTCATCATAATGATCCATGCGATGATCGCATGATCTTTGAGCGCGTTGTATGCAAACGGCGGCAGAAATATGATACCGGAGCCCAGTATCGGGCCAATCATCAGCCCGCTCAGAGTCCAAGTGTTCAGCGTTTTTTTCAATGCAATCATCCCCCAATCCTTTGTATAGGATACTGGAGAGACAGGTATTTGTAAAATTGAAAGTTCAGATATTGCATTTCGAAATTTTCGATGATATCGTTGTTCTATCAAAACAGGCTGGTGACGAGAATGGAGCTTCGAAACCTGAAAACATTTCAGAGAGTAGCGGAACTGGGCAGCTTTACGAGGGCTGCGCAGGAACTGGGGTATGCCCAGTCGACGCTGACGACGCAGATACAGGCCATCGAAACGCATTACGAGAAACCTGTATTCGAACGGTTGGGGAAAAGCATTCGGCTTACGCCATTCGGGCAGCGCTTGCTCGAACGCACGGACGCGCTCCTCACGCTGTATGAACAGATGCAGGTATTGAGCGAAACAGAAGGCGAACCACAGGGGAGCCTGCGGATAGGCGCGCCGGAATCGCTGATGATGTACCGGCTTTTTCCCATTGTGAAGGAATACAAGGCACTGTATCCGCAGGTGCAGGTTTCCATTATCAACGATCATTGCGAATACCTTAGAACAAGGCTTACGGCGGGGGATCTGGATATCAGCATACTGCTTCAGCCGGATTATCCATACACAAATTTGAACTCCATTCTGCTCAAACACGAGGCACTGTGTTTTGTTGCGCCCGCTTCTTATACCGGGGAAGATTTTGTTCCCGAAGGCGTACATATGGCGTTGTATACCGAACGGGAATGCACGTATCGGCAGGCATATGAGGCGTATTTGAAAAGCAGGAACTGCTACCCTTACAACGTGCTGGAAACGCAAAGCGTGGAGGCGATCAAAAAGTTCATTCGCAATGATATGGGGATCTCCTGCCTGCCGTATTACGCCGTGGCAGAGGAAGCCAGGCAGGGGAGCGTGCGTATAAAACCGTGCACCGCAGAACTGCAGCTGTATACTCAAATCGTTTACCACAAGAACAAATGGCTGAGCCCTGCACTAAAGCGGTTCGTGGAGCTTAGCCAGGAGCATAGCCTTACTTGGGAATGAGCTCGCAGCGGGATTAACAGAATAGGAGTTAAACTTCTGCAAACCAGACGGGGAAAGGCGTTACGCCTTTCCCCGTTGGTCTGTATCATGCAACAAAGCGCGGCAGTACCGCGCTTTGTTGCGCTTCAGGGAGCGGTTACTTCTTTTCTACGGGCAGCCATGCCTCGCAGCGGTAATCTGCCGATTGCTGGTCTCCCTCGAAATACAGCTCAATATCCGGCGCGTTGGCGTATTCGTAACCGGAACTGGGCAGCCATTCGGAAATGATGCGCGATTGCAGCGTCTGTATGGCGGATGGCATGGGCCCAACGCAAGTGAATATCGCCCATGTGCAGGCGGGCACGACGTATTCTTCCATGCCCTCCGGAGCCGGCTTGCTGCTTGCGACGGCGATGTAATAATCGAAATCTTTGCCATCCATGCAGGTGCTCACACCGAGTATTCCGGCGGGCTCTGCATCCATCAGTTCACAAAGCGTGGGAATTGCACCGCTTTGCGCTGTCTTCTGCCAGAACACGGGGATTTCCGCAAAATTCTGTTCTACATCCACCTTGCAGTGTACTTTCGGGCCAACGATACGGAATGCGTCTTTCTTTTCAATGCGATAATTCATTTCAGCCTCTCCTTTAATTGTGATTTTAAAGCTGATGGGCGGATAAGCTTTGAGCGTCACGTTCTCCCGCTTCGCGGCGGATGGGGCAACGCCGTGCACACTCTGGAACGCGCGATTGAACGCGGTGGGGGAGTCATACCCGTATTTGAGTGCCACATCGATCACCCGCGCATCGGTGCTCTGCAGATCAAACGCAGCGCGGGTCATTTTCCGCCTCCGAACATATTCCGAAAGCGGCACTTCCGCCAAATACGAGAACATCCGCTGAAAGTGGAACGCCGAGCAGCAGGCCAGCTGTGCCATGCGCGCAAGGTCCGGTCCGTCTTCCAGATGCTCTTCCAATTCGTTCATCGCTTCGTTGAGCCGTTTGAGCCAATCCATATCCATCGCTCCTTTACAACCAAAGGATACCGCTTTTCTTATTGTTCGTCCTCGCATTCTGTGCACGCTTTTGCGAGGTGATTCCACTATTGCTTCTTCTTTTTATTCGCTTCCGTAATGGCCCCTAATACGACGCCCAGTCCGGCACCGATCGCAAGCCAAAGAGCGATGTTATTGAGCAGAGCACCCAGCGCTACGCCGACAGCGGCACAAAGCCCAATGGCAGTCCCCATTCCCCAAAACTGAGCCGGTGTTCTTTTGTTGCCCCGTTCCATAGCATTTCACCTCCCTAAATGCACAGATTTATTTCAATTACTCTGTATTTACTGTAATGGATGCATATACTCTTCTGCAATATGAAATTCCAAATTCCGTTCTTGCACATCATGTGAGTTAAGCAGTATCGTAATTGTATCGTACGGGTTGATTTTTTCAACGAAAGTAAACTTCAAATCCATTGTTTTTGTACTGCCGGCAAGAGTACAATACAGCCATAAGAGGTGATTGAAAAATGACAAGGGAAATCAATATTGCAAGCGTGATAGTGAATAAGCGAAGAGAGAAGGGCGTCACGCAGGACGAACTGGCAAACTATATGGGCGTATCCAAGGCGTCCGTGTCCAAGTGGGAGACGGGGCAGAGCTACCCAGACGTGACATTCCTCCCGCAGCTGGCGGCATATTTCAACATCAGCATCGACGAGCTGATGAATTACCAGCCGCAGATGGAAAAAGAGGATATCCGCAAGCTGTATCGCAATCTGTGCCAGGATTTCGCACAGAAGCCGTTTGATGAAGTACTCGAAGTATGCAGAGCCACGATCCATAAGTATTATTCGTGCTTTCCGCTGCTGCTGCAGATGGGTATCCTGCTGTTCAACCATCTTGAGCTTATGAAGGATCAGGAAAAGGCTGAGGCGCTGCTGCAGGAAATCAAGCCGCTGTTCACCCGCGTGAGGACACAGAGCGACGATGCCTCCGTCATCAGGCAGGCATTGTATATGGAGGCATTAAGCTGCATTGCGCTGCGCAACCCGAACGACGCACTGATGCTGCTCGAAAACTCGCTCGAACCCACGCTGCCTCCGGAATCCTTGCTTGCTTCTGCCTACCAGATGACGGGGCGCATGCAGGAGGCAAAAGAAACGCTGCAGGTCGGCATGTATCAGTGCCTGGTGGAGATGTTCAATTTCCTGCCCGCGTACCTCATGCTCAACATCGACAACCCCGAGAAGTTCGATGAAACACTGCGGCGCGGCATAGCGGTCTCTGAAGCGTTTGATATGAAGAAGCTGCATCCGGCCGTGCTGATAGGGATTTATCTGTCCGCAGCTCAAGGATACTGCATGCAGGGGAATACGGCAAGGGCGCTCGATATGCTTGAAGGCTATACGCAGATTGTAACCGGCAACATCTATCCTTTGCGCCTGAAAGGCGACGATTTCTTTGATCTACTGGATCATTGGCTGGGGCAGCTGGATCTGGGTGCAGGTCTGCCGAGGAGCGAACAGACCATCCGGAAGAGTATGCTGGACGCCGTCGTACTCAATCCGGCATATGCAGTGCTGCAGAGCGACGTAAGATTTGCCCGCATACTTGATAAACTTAAAGAAAATGGAGAGAAGCGCTGAATGCGCTAGAAATTTGGGGGGGAATAAAACAATGGAAACAACAAATAAGGCGATCAATCGGCGTCTGATGCTGTATATCGTATTTACCTTCGTGATCGCATGGATACTATTTCTGATGGGACCCATACTCGGCATTTCGTATGGGACGGGTACATCGATTGTGCTGGTGGCTGCCGCGATGTTTGCTCCGACGATAGGCAACATACTGACCCGGCTCGTAACCAAAGAGGGCTTTTCCAATATGTATCTGCGCCCGCGATTTAAGGGCAACTGGAAATACTATGTGCTGTGTTTCTTTGGCCCTGCTGTGATGGTGTTTCTTTGCGGCGTGGTGTATTTCCTTCTCTTCCCCGGATCGTTTGATCCGGCGCTGACCACACTGCGGGATATGGCGGAAAAGAGCGGTGTGTCCATGTCAGCGGGACAATTGCTTCTGGTAACCATTGCGCAGATCGTGATCATGGGGCCCATTATCAATATCATCCCCACGCTTGGAGAGGAGTTGGGATGGAGGGGATACCTGCTGCCCAAACTGCAGCAGAAGTATTCCGATCGCTCTGCGCTGCTGATTACCGGCGTTATCTGGGGCGTGTGGCATGCGCCGGTCATCGCGCAGGGGCATAACTACGGTACGGCATATTGGGGATTTCCCTATCTTGGCATACTTGCTATGATACTGTTCTGTGTTTCGCTGGGCATTATCGAAGGGTATGTGACCATCAAGCTCAAAAGCGCAATTCCCGCCGCCATGATCCATTCCGCGGTAAATGCGGGTGCAGGCATTGCATTCTTCCTTGCCAAACCCGGTTTCAACCAGCTGCTTGGGCCTGCGTTCGTAGGTGTGCTGGGCGGCATCCCCCTGATATTGCTTGCTGTTGTGCTGTATCTGAAGTCAAGTCCGGTAAAATCGTTCGGCATAGCGGATATGCAGATCAAATCTGAGTAGAAACAACTAAAAATAGCGGCAGGATGGTTGCATCCCGCCGCTTTTTGTATTATCCGTTTACATTTCGAGATATCCGGTCGTTCTCGGGAAGGGCAGCACGTCGCGAATATTTGCTACACCGGTCAGGTACATCACCAGACGTTCAAAGCCCAGTCCGAACCCGGCATGGAATACGCCGCCGTATTTGCGCAGTTCCAAATACCAGTCATAGGACGAGATATCCATGTTCAGTTCGTGAATTCTGCGTTCGAGCACATCGAGGCGTTCTTCCCTCTGGCTGCCGCCGATGATCTCGCCCACGCCGGGAACAAGCAGATCCATTGCTGCGACGGTCTGCTGATCGTCGTTTAACCGCATGTAAAAGGCCTTGATCTTGGCGGGATAATCCGTTACGAACACAGGGCGCTTGAACACCTGCTCGGTCAGATACCGTTCGTGCTCGGTCTGCAGGTCGCAGCCCCAATCGACGGGGTACTGGAATTCTGCACCGCTGTTTTTGAGCAGTTCCACCGCTTGTGTGTAGGTAACATGCGCAAATTCGCTGTTGACCACATTATCCAGTCGGCCTAAAAGACCCTGATCGATAAACTGGTTGAAGAACGCCATTTCCTGCGGGCAGCGTTCCAATACCGTGCGGATGACGTATTTCACCATTGCCTCGGCAACTTCCATATCCCCCGCCAGATCACAGAACGCCATTTCCGGCTCGATCATCCAGAATTCCGCCGCATGCCGCGCGGTAAACGAATTTTCCGCCCTAAAAGTTGGGCCAAACGTATAGATATCCCCGAACGCGAGCGCATAGGCTTCACCGTAAAGCTGGCCGCTCACCGTCAGGTTTGCTTCTTTGGTGAAGAAATCCTGCGCAAAATCCACCTTGCCGTCTTGCGTGCGCGGCGGGTTTGCGATATCGAGCGTTGTAACGCGGAACATTTCACCGGCGCCTTCACAATCGCTGCTTGTCAGAATGGGCGTATGCACATAAACAAACCCGTTCTGCTGGAAAAACTCGTGCACCGCTGCGGCGGCTACGGACCTGACACGGAACGTGGCCTGAAAGGTATTGGTGCGCGCGCGCAGATGCTGCATTGTGCGCAAATATTCTAAGGTATGACGCTTTTTCTGCAGCGGATACTCAGGCGGGCATTCGCCGAGCACCTCGATATGCTGCGCCTGTATTTCGAAGGGCTGGGGGGCATCCGGCGTTAATACAAGTACGCCGTTTACTCGAACTGAGCAGCCGGTGGAAAGGCCGCGGCCCAGATCACGTTCGTCGCGCGGGAATACGACCTGCACCGGCTTAAAGCTGCTGCCGTCCGCAAGCTCAATAAAACCTGCCGTCTTTCCTTCACGCACAGTACGCGCCCAACCGCTTACAGTGATATCTCCTGCGAATGATGCGGGGTTTTCCTGCACTTGCGCAAGTTTGATCCTCATCGATCGTTCCTCCTAAGAAGTGCTATAGCAACAGTATACCATAGACCGCTATACGAATGCAGGGGGCATCTGTGTTTTGTAAAAAAGATGGGCGAGCAATATGAGCGGACGAGTATGACGGCGCATATATCCGCATAGCCTGTATAGGCAGTACAGGTAAGGGAGCGATGTACATGAATCCATATATACCTACGCTGGTGGTTCGTACACGGCACGCAGTCGCGGCTGTGGAAATGAACGGCGCGCCGGTCGGGGACGCCTCTCCGGATAGGCATCTCGCGCTGCCGCTTTCAGATAGCGGCGAGTATTATATCGGTATATTTCCGCTGTCCGACGACGAACGCAGGTATTATCCCGTTGTACGCAAGCTGCGGTTTTCAAATGGTGTGCTGCAATGTGAACACAGCAGCGATGTGGAAGCTTACGCGTGGCCGGGCGGCATCTATGAAGCGGTTTTTGGTCCCGGTGTTTTTCCGACGCAGCCCGAAGCCGTATTTCCCTACACAATAGATCAGGCGGAATTGCCGGATGGCTGCCTCGCAACATTGTACTATGAAAACGGATTGCGCCTTGCTGTGGAGGATGGCATGCGCCTGCGCTATGGCGCCGTGCTGGGGGAAGCACAAAACGGGAAACTGTATCCTTTGCAGAACGGCATGCTCTGTGCTACAGCTGGCTCGCCTGATATTCCCGGAGGTGAATTGCCGGAACAATATGGGACGGAACTGATTGTGCTGGATAAGGAATACACGGAGCTGCTGCATATTACCGGCAGCGCCGTAGGGTTGGAAAACAACAACGCTATACGGTTTACCCGGATGGATACGCTGCTGATGCATGAACGAAGGCAAGTATACCGGTTAACGGACGGCAAGTATATTGCCGAAGAACCTGCGCTTGGATTTTTCACGCATGCGCCGCGTCATCTGTTATCAACGAAAGAGATATTGCGCGCTTTCTGCGAATCCGTTCGGTATGGCTTGTGGGACGAAGCATTCTCGTATCTCTCACCGGGGCTTGCGGCAGGGCTTACACCGCAGACGGTGCGCGACTGTATGGGCGGCTTTACAGGCATTCGCGCGCCATATGTCAACGATGATCAGATGCTGGGCCTTTGTTATCCTCCTAAAGACGGCGTCATTCCGGTTCGCGTATTTACATTTGCATTCGACAACGAAAAAATTGATAATATCCTGGAAGAATAGTTCTTACAACAGATTGACACAAACGCTTCACAGCAATTTCGAGAATTTCACGGGACATTGTGCTATACTAATGAAAACTGGCAGCTGGAGGGGTTGCAATGGTAAACCCAATGTATTTTTACGGTTATAACGGGTATCTGATTTTTGCGCTGATTGGCGTGCTCATACTTAGTGCGGTCGCACAATCAAGCGTGCGGAAAACATTTCAAAAATATGCGCAAGTTAGGGCAAGTGCTGGCGTTTCAGCGTCCAGTGTCGCCCGCGAATTATTGCGTCGCGAAGGCAGCGTTGCACAGGTCGAACCCGTGCAGGGCAGGCTGACAGATCATTTTGATCCCCGCAGCAATATTGTTGGACTGAGCGAGGCTGTATTTAACGATAACTCAGTCGCCGCACTCGCGGTTGCCGCCCATGAAATTGGGCATGTCATGCAGTACGAAACGGGCTATGTTCCTATCCGTATACGCAATGCCATATTGCCGGTTGCTAATTTTGGCTCCCAGGCAGCGCCGTTTATCGTGATTATCGGCTTGCTGATGAGCAGTTTTAATCTTGCGATATTCGGCGTGATTCTCTTTGGCGCCATGCTTCTGTTTCAGGTCGTGACGCTGCCTGTGGAACTCAACGCTTCCCATCGCGCGATTGAAATGCTCGAAGGCGGCGGGTATTTGAGCTACGATGAAGCGCCGCAGGCAAAAGCGGTACTGCGTGCTGCCGCGTTTACGTACGTGGTAGCGGCTCTTGCCAGCCTCGTTACATTGCTGCGACTATTAAGCATGGCAAACAGCACAAGACGCAGATAATTTAGGCCACCGATAAAGTCCTGCGTACTTTGTCGGTGGGTTTTCTGTAGGTTAGAATGCCGCTCATGGCGGCATTCTTTTGCAAATTCGGCGAGCACCCGAATGGTACATTCGGGTATTCTTCAAGGAAGGATGTACAGCGTCCGGCTGTACGATAATGAATCGCCGAATTTGAACGAATGAGGGGTTGGAACGGCAAGTTCCTAAGCGGATTAATAAAGAAATGGGACGCAGGAATGCCCGCATGAATCGAAAAAGCGGCTTACGCCGCTTTTTCGACCTGAAAGGAAGCCGGTCCGCTATTTTACCTGATAGGATCCGCACAGGGTCTCATCTTCCGCCTTGCCGTTGTTGCATTTTGAACATGGCTTGACGACAATGCTGTGTAATGAGCAGGCGTTGCTGTCGTAAAATTTGCAGCTGTTTACCTCACAGCCGATACTTTGCTGACCGTTGTTGCTATTCTGCATGTACCTTTACCTCCTAGCTGGATTGATCGCGTTGGATCGGAATTAGTATGCGGCAAGCGAACTTATGCTATGCGCAGTATTGGGAAGGATAACGATATGCAGCGATTAACCGGCCTTGCGCCTATAGCAAACCCTGATGCTCGCCTGCTTCTGCTTGGTTCCATGCCCGGCGCGGCATCTCTATCGGCACAGCAGTATTATGCGTATGCGCGCAATCATTTTTGGCAGCTCATATGCGCCGCTCTAAACGAGAAAGATCCCGGTGCGTATGACGATAGAATTGCGATGCTATTGCGGCACAATATCGCTCTTTGGGATGTCATTCAATCCTGCTTGCGTGAGGGCAGTCTGGATAAAGACATCAAAGAAGCGGTACCCAACGATATCGTTTCATTTTTACAGACGCATCCGGCAGTAAGAACCGTTTGCTTTAACGGAACGGCTGCGCAGAACATGTACGATAAACATTTTGAGCGGCTGGACGGTATTCTTTATCTATTACTGCCGTCTTCCAGCCCCGTTCCCCGCCAGAAGATCAGGACGCTTGCCGATAAGCTTCCGGCATGGACTGCAATTGGACAATATTTATAAGTTTGGGGGTATTACGCATGCGGATTGCCATTATCGATGGACAGGGCGGCGGCGTAGGCTGTGCGCTCATAGAGCGGCTTCGCGGCAAAGGACATACATTGCTCGCATTGGGCACGAATTCGCTGGCGACATCCGCCATGCTGCGCGCGGGCGCGGATGAAGGTGCTACGGGGGAAAATGCCATTTGCTACAGCGCACAACGCTGTGATATCATCGGAGCCCCCATCGGCATGCTGGCTGCAAACGCGCTGCACGGGGAGGTGTCGCCTGCCATTGCCATGGCAGTCGGCGGCTCGGATGCCCGCAAGGTGTTTGTACCGAGCACACGCTGCAACATAGAGATCGCGGGAACGCAGCAGATGACGCTCGCGCAATTTGCAGACGATGCGGCGATGCGTATACTAATGATCGCGCAGGGCGGTCAATAGTCTTATAGTCATGGCGAGTTTGGCATTTGTTTTCCTGTTTTTGCGTTAGCGTGCATACAATGTAGCGCGGCGCGAATGAACTTATATACTTTAAGGCGCGGCCGTTACCGGCGCGTTTTTTTTATGTGTGAAAAGAGGTGGGGGTTGTCTATGAATGCGCAGATGAAGCAGCGTATGAATACGGTATATCGGGCCTATGTGCAGGATGGATTTCGTCCGGTAAAAGCATATGTCCTCAACGACGCGATTGGTGTAATGGCGGTACACAATACTTCAAAAGACTATGATACGGGCAGCGGCAAGACGAGCTATTATCTGGACGGGACGCCCTACGAGCGGGGGTATTTGCTGGGCCTTCTTGCCGAGCCGCAGATTTCACAGATGGCAGTTAAGTTTACGGACAGCATTATATTTGACTTTATCGATGCCGAGTTTCTAAATATTCTTCCGCTGCTTAATAAACTGATGGTTTCACTTCTTTATGAGATGTGCGATGCGGGATACGATGCATTGCCTGCCCATATCCATGAAGAGGTAGATGGTATTCTGGCAGGATGTAAAAAAAGCAACCCGCGCACGCAGGTTACCCATCAGCGGTTGGCGGTCATGAATATGGGCTTTGACGCGCTGTGCGCGCTTGCGTATACCGGCGGGTTCCTGCGCGAGCGTGCCCCGGATCTGTCGCACGAAGCCATACGTCTCACCATGATGTGCAACGCGTTTTCCGTTTACGGCGCGCTGGCGGGAGGCGGGCATTATTTCGCGCGGGATTTTATGTTCGTAACCGGCGGCGTATTTCAGCGATACATTGCACATTTCATCCATGTACCTTCGCAAGGCGAAGGGGAAATTGTGTATCCTTATGTCAGCATCACCGCTCCCGGTATTGTGGGCAGTATCAGCGCTATGAACACAAAAGGCGTAGCGGTCGGCGTCAACATGTCGCCTGCCGCGAACTGCGACCCTAAACAGCTTGGCATGAATTCTTTGCTGCTTGCCCGGGAATGCATACTGCGCGGCGGGAGCGCGAGGGAAGCAGCGGATGTGATATTCTCCACAAATCGCGGCGTCACATGGAATTACGCGCTGTCAGATGGAGCGAACGACGAGGCATGTACCATGGAAGCGGGCGCATCGTGGCCGGTGCTTGACCCGCTGCAGTATCCTCCCGCACATTGGCGGCCGTATCTGCCGGATGAAGCGTTTCTGCAGGGGCATCCTGCCGCACCGCTGGTAAATGGCGCGATAGCCCGCTGGTGCGAAGTGGCGTTTCCGGAAGAATACTACGCGTTTAATCCGGAGTTGTGGAAGCACTACCAGCAAACGGTTAATCCAAATATCAAGCTGCTCGAAGGCGCGTTTTTGCCCGATGGATTTATCAACCGTACGCCCAAAGAAAAAAACTGTCCCTTGGGGTATTACTTTGCGCCGCAGCGAACGCAGGGGAACGTGCACATCACCACCAATCATTTTCTGATGCCGCAGATGCGCCTTTGCGCCATGGACGCTTGGACGCAGTTGGTGGCGCGAGGGCATATCAATGATATTCAGTGGCGGTATGATGAATTGAATCACCAGATTAGGCAGGCACTCGCAGAGCGGGGGTTCATTGATTACGATACGGCGAAGCGTCTGGCTGAGTTTTTGGCTCCTTACGGAGAGTATCCGGATTACTATGCGAAGAACCCGAAAAGCGCCGACAAAAAAGAACTGCGCATTGAGGGATGCGCGTCTGTATTTGATCTGAAGAAGGTAACGGTCGAAAGCCATTACGGTTATTACTGCGATGGTTGGGTAAAGACCTCGCTTATAAATTATGTTCAATGATCGAAGTATACATGGCAAAAAAGCGTCCCGATGGGGACGCTTTTGAAATGCTTAGATATCAATTTATTTATGCGTTTAAGACTTGTCCGTCCTTCGACAAAAACAGCTGCGCCGGAGGCGTTTGGGAAGAAAACTGCATGGGCGAAATGGCGGCGGCATAACTGCCCGCGTTTGTAATGACCACCATATCCCCGATTTCCAGTTTGGGAAGCGTGATATCCTTGGCGATTACGTCCATCGCCGTGCACAGATTGCCGCCGAGCGTCACGCATTCCTGTTCGCTTTGCGAACCGAGCGCGATGATCTCATGTGCGCCTGCGCCGGTAAACAGAGGTTCGCTGCTTGCGGGCTTTTCATCGGAAGTATAGCTTGAAACGATCTGCGCGAGCGATGGCTTGATAAACCCGTTGAGCGTGTTGCTCAAAAGCACAAATGTTTTGCCGTAGGATGTTTTTTTATCCAATACCTTGGTGGCGTATACGCCGCATTTGCACACCGCAAACCGCCCTGTTTCAATGATTATATTCGTGTCTTTGTGCCGCGTATGGTAGTCACAGAACAGCTTGGACGCTTCTTTGCCCAGAGCGTCGATATCAATCGGTTTCTCATCCGGTGCATACGGTACGCCTATGCCGGAACCCATATTGATATACTGCAGCGTAATACCAAGCTGCTGTTCCGCTTTTTCTGCAAAAGCGAGCATGTTTTCATAATAGCCCAATATGAGTTCAGCTTTGAGCTCCTGACTCCGGGAATGCACGTGTATGCCCGTTATCTGTACATGCTGATAGCCGTTAAGCAGCGACGCATTTTCAAATACAACTTTTTCGTCAATTCCGAACTTGGAGGGAGTGCCGGTCTGGGAATAGAATGTGAAATCCGGGTTGATGCGGATACCGATTTCAGCGGTGATGCCTTTTTGCTGCGCAATCTCGTCAATGGCGCGTATCTCGTTCAGGCTGTCTGCAATCAGTACACATTGCCCCAAAGCTTCCGAAATATCCTTTTTGCTTTTTCCTGGCGCAGAATAGAGTATCTTCTCTTTGGGCAGCCCCAGTGAACTGCTTAAGAGCACTTCGTTCAGGCTTGCGGCGTCTGCGCCGAACCCCTGGGAAAACACCGTTTTTACGACGAGGGGATGCGGATTTGCCTTGATAGAATACAGAAAATCAACATTCTCAAACGCACGCCTGAGCATTTGCGTATAGGAAAGTATTATGCTCTCTTCATATAAATAGAAACTATCATATTTTTCGGACTGTTCTTTTATTGCAGGCAAGTTGAACATCAAAATGTCCTCCTATACGGTTATTACTTTGGGAACACGCAGTTATAAATAAAAAACGCCTCCGACGCGGGGGCGCTTTCTATGCTTTACCTAAGTTGCAATTATGAGGGGTTAGGAGCACTGACCGGGCAAACGTCTGCGCAAGCGCCGCACTCAATGCAGGTATCCGCATCGATGACATAAGAGCTGTCGCCCTGGGAAATAGCGTTGACCGGGCATTCCGCCTCACATGCGCCGCAGCTGATGCACTCATCGTTGATCACGTAGGCCATTGTAAGCACCTCCAGTTAATTTCTCATATCATTGTAACATGGGAGCCGTAAAAATCAATGTGTAAATTGTAAATCCATCTATATACTATTGTATGAAATGATGAACAATAATAGAAAGCGTAAAAATAATCGCCCGGGAAGCAAGCTTCACGGGCGATTGCTGTGCAATGTATTTTATTTGCGCAGAAGCACTGCTTTGACTTTGGTCACGATGTTATCCGCTGTCAAACCGAAGCGCTTTTGCAGATAATCCTGCGGTCCAACCTCGCCGAACTCATCCTCGACGGCTACGTATTCTGCGGGTGTGGGGCACTTTCTTGCGAGCACGTCGCTTACCGCGCTGAACAGGCCGCCGATTTTGTTGTGGTTTTCCGCCGTCACGACTGCGCCGCAGGCTTTGGCATACTGCACCACGATTTCCTCGTCGAGCGGCTTGATGGTGAACATATCCACCACAGCAACTTCAACGCCTTCTTTGGAAAGCATCTGTGCTGCCTGCATGGCTTCATGTACCATAATGCCGCTGGCAAACAGTACGGCGTCCTTGCCCTCACGCAGGGGAATGCCCTTACCGATGGGGAACACGCTGCCCGTTTCATATACCTTGGCAGCCGTTTTGCGGCCGACGCGGATATATTTGACGCCCGGCAGATCTTTTGCCTGTTTGAGCACATCCTCCAGCATGGCGGTATCCGTGATATCGAACACCATGGCATGCGGAATTGCGCGATAAAGCGCCATATCCTCAAAGGGCATATGCGTGCCGCCGTTGAAGGTTGCCGTCACGCCCGGGTCGGAGCCTATGACGGTGATGTTATTCTTAGCGTACCCGCCGGAAAGAAAGATCTGGTCGAACACGCGACGGGAAGCAAAAGGTCCGAAGGTGTGGGCGATGGGCTTGAAGCCTGCCGCGGAAAGGCCGCAGGCGGTGCCGATCATGTTGGCTTCGGATATGCCGCAGTTGATGGCCCGCTCGGGATGTTCGTTCGCAAATTTGGTGGTGCCGATACAGCTCATCAGGTCGGCGTCCAGATAAATCACGTCGGGGTCCTCAGCGCTTAGCCGGGGGATGGTGGAGCCCAGCGTATCCTTGAATGCGACGGGGTCCATGCTGCCGTTGTAAACGATCTTCATACGCTTTCCTCCCTTACTCCGCCAGGAGCGCTTCGCGATCAGCGCGAACGCTGGCGATCCACTCGTCGAATACCTCGGGCTTGACGGCCATGGAATGGTTGGAAGCCGTCTGCTCAATCTGCTTTACGCCTGCGCCTTTGATGGTATCCAAAATGATGGCGTGCGGCTTATCCTGCACCAAAGCGGTGCGTTCGATGGCCTCGTAAATCGCTTCCACATCGTTTCCGGGGATGCGCTGTGTATCAAAGCCGAACGCTGCGAATTTCGCCGCAATATCGCCCTGCGGCAGTATGCTGGCCGTCGGGCCGTCCAGCTGTTTCTTGTTCTCGTCTACGAACCAGATTAGGTTGCTGACCTTGCGGGCACTTGCCAGCATGGCGGCTTCCCATGTCTGTCCTTCGTTGAGCTCGCCGTCGCCGCTGATTAAAAATACGCGGTTGCCGCGATTCTTAAGCGCGTCGCCCATAGCCAACCCAACCGCAAGTGAAGTGCCCTGTCCGAGCGAACCCGTCGTCATATCCACGCCGGGGGTTTTGTTGCGGTCACAGTGGCTGGGCAGCAGAGTGCCGGGCTTATTGAGTGTCATCAGCATTTCGTAAGGGAAATATCCCTTAAGCGCCAAAGTCGCGTATACAGCCGGTCCCGCGTGACCCTTGGAGCAAACAAGCTTGTCGCGCTCTGGCCAGGTAGGATTCTTCGGGTCGATCTTCATGACGGACCCATAAAGTACCGCCAGCAGATCCGCAATGCTCAGCGAACCGCCGACATGTCCGAAGCCCAATGATTTTAATTCTTCAAGGCAGGCGAGGCGGATCTGGAGTGCGAAATCCTTCAGCTCCCGCTTGAGTTCTGGTTTCATTTGCGCACTTACCTCCATATTTGTCGATCTTCTAACAGAATAACAAAACGTGCACGTCTTTACAAGTTCCCCGCAGATTTTTCTTACTGCCCAGATGCCAGAGAATCAAGGCCGTAACGGGGAGAGCGGGACGAAGCAGTATATATTGTGAAGCCATGTAGGGAGCCAATTCTATAACGATAATTTATGCCATATCTATTTCCATAGCACAATTTCGTTCAGGTGCTGCCGCGTTTTTTCATGGCGGGGGGGTTCGGCTCGGTAACCAAAACCGGCCATCACAGAAACGCCGAAGCGATTGGGATCAATCAGGCCGTTCTGTGCAAATAATTGATCCACGGCATCTCTGTCAAAGCCTTCTATCGGGCAGGAATCAATGCCCAGCAATGCCGCTGTTGTCAGCATGTTGGCGAGTACGATATAAGTCTGCTTGCTTGCCCAGTCGAACAGCGCGCGATCGTTTTCCAACAGACGAAAATCGCTCTGTTGGAAGTCTCTGAATTTTGTCCGCCTGCTTTGCGCAACATCATCCGGCAGGTGTTGAATATCCCGCATCATGTACGTAATATACTCCGAATTGTAAATGGTATCGGGCTTTTTACGCGCCAGCAGAATAACAAAATGGCTGGCCCCGTTGAGGCTGTTTTGCGCCCCCCAGGCAAGGGGATATAGCGCCTGTTTGATTGTCGGGTCCTGCAGTACGATCAACTTCCACGGTTCGAAGCCGAACGAGCTGGGGGACAAGCGAGCGGCTTCCAGAATGGTATCAAAGTCTTCCAGTGAAATTGATTTCGTCGGGTCGAACTTCTTACAGGCATGCCTGAAATGGAACGCGTCCAGTATCGTTTTGTTCACATCGCGCATAGCGCTGCCTCCTTTGGCGAGGATTTTTGCGTTTATTATTTATAAACGGGTAGAAGTTTATCAAGCAAATGCGCTTGACCGCATAAAATGAAAAAAATTACGCCGCTCACCAGCGGCGTAATTTTTGTGCGAAATATCTATTGTGCTGTTTCGGAAAACCGATCGAATCGCAGCGGAGTCATATCGAACTCCGGCGTTTCGCCGGATATGAGCTGCGTCATCAGTACGCCGGTGATGGCGGAAAGGCCTATGCCGTCGCCCTCATGCCCGCAGGCGAGGTAATAACCGGGGATGGGTGTTTCCGACAGTATGGGCTTATGATCCGGCGTGTAGCCGCGAATACCCGCGTATGTGCGAACCACCTTGATATCCGAAAGCACGGGGTAGAAGCGGATACCGCGCTGTGCGATGGCGCGAAGAACGTCGATCTCTACAACATGATCGTCTTCCTTCGTAAAATAACGGCTGCTGCCCAGCAGGAAGTTGTTGCTGCCAGTCGGTTCATATACAAACGCTACGCCGTATTTCTCCATCAGAGGCGTGACGTTGCGCTTGTAATCCTGCTGGCCGGGGAATTTGGCCATCATGTAGCCGAATTCCATGACCTTCTGACGGGAAACCTTGAAAGATTGCTCAGAGACAATCAAATGCCCCTGCCGCGGCCGTATAGGAATATCAAGCCCCATCATAGCGCCTATGTGCGGCGCTTTAATGCCTGAGCAGTTGACAACTTTAGCAGCGTATATATCATCTTTGGAAGTATGCAGTATAAAACCTTCACCGCTTTGCTCCATGCCCGTTACGGGCGTGTGCAGCAACACTTCATTACCCAGACGCTTAATGCCAGTCGCCAGCGCATAACAAAGTCCCATGGGGTACAGGCAGCCGTCGCGGTCAAACCAGATGGCACCGAGAATATCATGGGCGACGTACGGCTCGTGTTCGCGCAGTTCCTTCTGATCCATGATGTGGGACTGCATGCCGATTGCGTGCACATCTTCGCACAGGCGGCGGGCCATTTCCATTTCTGACTCGGATTCCATTAAGAGCATGCTTCCACGGCGTTCCCACTCAAAATCGTAATCCAGTTCTTCTGAAAGCTCGTCGAAAAGATCCTGGCTGCGCATTGTCATGCTGGCTTCGTATACGGAACGCTTGTCCCCCGCGAGCACGTTGCCGTCGCAGCGGCTTGAAGTGAGGTTTGCAAGGTCGCCCGCTTCGATCAAAAGCACTTTGTATCCGCGCTTGGAAAGGTAATATGCCGTCGAAGTGCCGATTGCGCCCCCGCCTATTACAGCGATGTCGACCGTTTTATGCATCTTCGTTTCCTCCTTTGGCCAGTTCGCCGAATGTGACGGGGCGTACCGGCGGCCTGCTGGTAGCGGGTGTAAGCTCATTTGCCGCTTTGCCCGTTTCTTCTGCTACAATGCGCATGGTGATTCTGCTGCAGGAGCGGCCCTGACACAGGCCCATGCCGCAGCGCACGCGGCGCTTGACTTCCGTAACGGTGGTAGCGCCGTATTCGCGGATAGCTTTGCGGATCTCGCCCGCCGTCACTTCCTCGCAGCGGCAGACAAGCACATCGTCCGGCAGCGTTGTGTTGGCTTGGGCAGCCTGTATGCTTACCGGCACACGCGGCGCGTTTGCCCGGCGTATGGTGCGTACATCGTCCGCGTATTCTTTGGGGATGGCGATGGTAACGACGGTTGTATGGTCGTTTTTCGCGCTGTTCTGTATGCGGATGACGCGACCCATGCAGACATATTCGCCCGCGCGGTTGAGTGCCTCAACCTGCGCGTCCTTTTCGGGCAAGGGCAGGTATTCAAACGGGAAGCTGACCGTTGCTTCTGTATCGCTGAAGGATTTGTTGACCACGAATATGGCAAGTCCAGGGCAGGCGGCTACGCACTGTCCGCAGCCGGTACAGGTATTGCTGTCCACCTGCGGCAGATTGGTGATGGGCTGTCCTACGCGGATAGCGGCGAACGGACAAGCCGCCTCACAAGGATTGCAGGGAATTTCCTGCACGCATTCCACAACCGCGACGGGTCCTTTTGCAAATCGCTGGTCATCAGGCCAGCCGTTTGCCTGCTTAATCTCTTCAAATGAAGGGCAGCCGGTGTATACGAGCCCTGTTTGTTCCATTACTGCAGCCCTCCTTCAATAATCCGCGTTTTGGCATTCTGCCGTTTTGCCCCGAAAGGCCCGAGCCGCAGCGCGGCCAAACGATCACGGATATCCGCTTTGCGTTCTTCTGCCTGCGCGTTGCTTAAATACCCAAGCCTGTGTGCAACGACAGCACCTGCAAGCCTGCCTTCATCCATAGCGGTGCTGGCTTCTTCCACGCCTGCCGTATCGCCTGCGATGTATATGCCTGGTACGCTCGTCTGCATGTTTTCATCGTGCGCGGGCATCCAGCCGCCAAGTTCGGGGATGAGTATATGCTTTGCGCCGCACATCCACGCAAGATCGGAGGTAGGCCGCAGCCCTGCGGCGATGCAAACGACATCCACATCAATTGCCTTCTCGGTGCCCGGTACGACCTGCCAGTTATCGAGCTGTGCGATGACCGCGCGGTTTACCTGCTCGTCGCCTTCGGCACGGATGATGGTGTGGTTAAGATAGAACGGAACGCCCGCGCGCCGCACCTTGGCGGCATGCACGCCGTACGCGCCTATGCGAGGCGCGGCTTCCACGATGCCGACCACGTCCGCACCTGCCTGTAGAAGCTGGTAGGTGACAATAACGCCCACGTTGCCGGAACCTATCATGAGTACGCGTTTGCCGGGCAGTACGCGGTTTACGTTGATCATGGTCTGCGCGGCCCCCGCGCCCATGACTCCGGGCAAAGTCCACCCGTCAAAATTCAAAGCATTTTCCGCCGCGCCGGTGCAGACCAGCACGTTTTCCGCTTCCACAACAACGGTTTCCCCGTTCTTCAGTACGGCAACGCGCTTATCCGGGAATATGCCGATGACGGCGCTGTCCAGCCATACTTCCACGCCTAGACGCTGCGTATCCGCAAGCAACTGTTCCCCGATGTTGACGCCCCGGATGCCCGCATTGTGGGATTTGGAACCGAAAAACTTGTGGATTTGTTTAAACAGCTGGCCGCCCGGCCGCTTGTTTTCATCGATGAGCAGTACATGCACGCCTGCCTGCGCGGCTTCTATGGATGCGGCAAGACCGGCCGGCCCGCCGCCGATGATTACCAATTCTCTCTTAGCCATTTTCACGCGTCCCTTTTCCGCAGCCTTCCTGCGTCTCAATTACCATGCCGTCTTCCACAGGGGTGACGCATGTTCTTACATTCGGTCTGCCGTTGACAACCATGACGCAGTCCGTGCACTGTCCGATGCCGCAGAATATGCCGCGCGGCTCGTGAAGCTTGGTCGTGTGGCGGTGAATGCGGATGCCGTTTGCCATCAGAGCCGCGGCAATCATTTCACCTTTGACTGCCTCAAGCTGCCTGCCGTCCACCGTAATGCGCACGGTAACAGGCCCGTCGATGTCACCCAATATCGGATGATGCAGGATTCTCATTTCCCCGGATGTTTGCATTTTTTGGCTTCCTCCGAAAAGATATCAGCGCTGATGTATGCGCTTCATAGAATGGATAGGACACCTGTACATTCTAGCACTATCGAATAAAAATGTCATCGCTTTTTGGCTATTTTTAGCCACTTTTTCGAAAAAGATATTCATCATTGATGAGCAGCCGGTATGAAGGAAGGAACGTGGATACAAGCGCGAGCACGATTGTCAATACGCCCGATATTTGGAACCATACCGCAACACCTATGACCTGGGCGAAGCTGCCGGCAAGAAGCAGCCCGATCGGCATGGCGGCCATGGTGGCGCTTGCGCACAAAGCGATGACCCGCCCGAGATATTGTTCTTCAATTTTCTGCTGAAATATCGCCGTTCGAATACCGGAATAGAAAGGCACGCTCAGGCCGTTTATTAGGGAAAGCGCCATAAAAACCGGAAGCCCCTGCGGCGGCAGAAGTCCCGTACACAGTATGCCGACACCATACAGGCCTATGGACCATAGAAACGCACGCGGCCTGTTGATGCGCGGGCCTATCCTGCTCAGCAGAACCGCGCCAAGCAGCAATCCCACTGAAAACAGCGTTTCCACGATGCCGGATTCCTTGTAGCTTCCAAGAAAATGCGTCATTGTGATGAGCGGATACAGCGTGCCGATGGGGAAGTAGATAATGGCGTACAGCGCGCTGATCACCATCAACGCAATGATGCCCGGCTCACGCCGCGCAACGTTGAAACCTTCCTTCGTTTGTGCAAAAACGCTCAGCTCATGCTCAGCGCTGCGTTGCGGCTGCTCAATTTTCACAAAGAACAGCAGCGTCACGGCGATGCATGCGCCCAGAATATCCAGAAAGACCAGCACGTTCAGCTTCCACATGCCGTAGAGCAGCGCGGCTAGGCCGGGGCTGATGACCATGGAGATAGATTCGAATCCCTGCGAGTACCCGGCATATTTTGTAAGGTGTTCTTTAGGTACGATGAGCGGTGTGGATGCGTGCAGCGACGGATAATGAAACGCCGTGCCTATGGAGCGCAAAAACAGCACCACAAATATGAGCCATATGGGAATTTCGCCGAAAATGCCTGCGATGGCAATCAGGCTGCTGACTGCCGCTATGAACAGATCGGCTATGATCATGACCCGCTTGCGGTCATAACGGTCTACGATTGCGCCGCAGAAAGAACCGAGCACCGCTCTGGGCAAAAAGCCGGTCAGCGTGGCCAGTGTGAGTATGGCGGCGGATTTCGTCTGCATGGTGAGATACCAGACGATGGACATCTGCAGTACCGAGCTTGTAAGCATGGATACGGCCTGTCCCGTCCAGATCGTTACGAATGTTCTTTTCCAGTTGGATGTCACACGATGCATCCCTTCGTAGTATTCACCGATATTATAAATTGTTTTGTGAGATGAGGCAAAGGTTATTCATGACAGTGCATTTATTCATGTGGAAGTGCCTTGGCGTTTTCGCCGTATTGAAAGCGATTTAGCGCGGCCGCCGGGTCTTCGGATTGAAACAGCGCTCTGCCCATCACCACGGTATCCGCGCCGGCAGCGCAGACTAATGGAAGCTCCTTTTCCCCGATATCCCCGTCCGCAAGAATTGAAAAATCCTCAGGCGCGTTTTGCCGGATGGTACGAATCTTTTTGAGCATGCCCATATTAAACAGATCGCCCCTCCCATCCGGTTCGCAGGTGAGTATGAGCGCATAGTCCGCCTGATCCATATACTCCATCAGCTCGTCGGCACGGGTGCGCGGGTTGAGCGCGATACCGGCGCGCATGCCTTGCTCGCGGATTGCGTTGAGTACGAGTGCGGGGTAGGGGAGGGCTTCCATATGCACGGCGACGGAATAAAAGCCCAGCGCTTTGAGAGGTGCGAGGTACCGCATGGGGTCGGCGGTCATCAGATGCGCGTCAAACCGTTTATCGGTGATGCGCCGGATATCCCGTATGGTTTTCAGGCCGAATGTAATGTTGGGCACAAAACATCCGTCTTCTATATCGAAATGCAGATGTCTGCAGCTGCTCCCAAGGCGGGTGATTTCTTCACGCAGGCATGCCTGATTGGCGCTGGCGAGCGATGGCAATATGAGCGGCAATGAATTCACACTCCTTCCATATAGTGCATGCATCAGCGGATGGGCAAGCCTCCGCGAAGCAGCGAAACATCCGAGCCAAATGCCTGCGCAGCCGCGCATAGAAGCTGTATCGTATATTCGATATCGGATTTTAATGCGACCTCGACCGGGGCGTGGCTGTATCGCATGGGAATGGAAAGGTGCGCCATGGGGATGCCTTCCGTTCCGACATACTGCGAAAACGCGTCGTCCGTGATGACACCGATAATGGCTTCGCGCTGGAAAGGGATGCCGTTTGCCTTTGCCGTCAACTCCAGAAACGCGTTGAGCGCCGGGTTGGGCAGCAATCCGCCCAGCGTGCCCCGGCCGTGAAAATTCATATACAGTACGGCGGGGCCCTTGCCGAGCACCACATCGTAGCGTCCTTTCAGCTCCGGTGTATCGCAGGACGGCGCGATATCCACGCAGATGCCGGCATCCGGCATCAAACGCGTAAAGGCGGGCAGGCATGCACGCAGGCTGAACTCTTCCTGTACGGTAAAAATGAGATGCACGGTCGCTGCAACAGGATGTTCGTGCAGATATTCGGCAAGAGCAAGCAGAGTCAGCACGCCCATGCGGTCGTCCAGCGCTTTGGAGGCGATACAATCCCCGATATGGCGGAAGTTGGCGCAGTAGGTGATCATGCTGCCCACGCCCACACCCAGCGCTTCCGCCTCCGACTTGGATTTGACGCCCATATCCACATACAGTTCCTGCACGGTGGTGACCGCAAATTTCTTTTCAGCGGGGGTAAGATGATGCGAAGTCGTGCCAACGACGGCGGGGTAGCTGCGCATGCCATCTACGCTGTGTACATCCACGAATGTGCATAAAAGCGCCTTTTCAGGTACGCCGCCCACACGTTCCACGCGCAAAAAGCCATCCGGCTCGATGTGCCTGACGATAAGCCCCAGTTCGTCGAGATGCGCAAAAAATGCGATGGAAGGCTGACCTTGCCGACCGTTAAATGTTGCGGTTACATTGCCGAGTTTATCCGTATGAACATTGCCGCACAGCGCCATAAGCCGGCGAACGATATCGGCAATCAGCAGATCCTCATGCCCGCTCACGGCGGGGATGGCGGTTAAAACCGCAAGCGTTTTTTCGATATCCATATGTACTCCTTTCATTTTCTCAAAGGTAAATTGATGGGTCTATGCGCCGCCGATGTGCATTCTGCCGCCATCCACCACGAGTACTTCGCCCGTTATCATATTGGACATGTGTGAAAGCAAAAACAGCGCCACGGAGGCGACATCTTCCGGCGTGCCAACACGGCCAAGTGGCATGATGTCCTTATAATGTGTAAGCATGTTTTCTTCCGATCCGAAGCGCGTAATCGTCATATCGCTTTTGATGACGGCGGGCGCGATGCCGTTGACACGGATGCCGTCCTTGGCGAAATTGCGCGCGAAAAACATGATGAGGGCGTAAGCTCCCGCTTTTGTAACGTTATAAGCGGGAATGCCGGTGC
This sequence comes from uncultured Oscillospiraceae bacterium, assembly GCA_964440115.1. Classification (GTDB taxonomy): domain Bacteria; phylum Bacillota; class Clostridia; order Christensenellales; family CAG-138; genus JAEWWD01. The sequence goes on from CAYTPV010000004.1 coordinate 79,900, forward strand.
CGCCGGTGAATACGGATGCGGAGGTGAGTATGACAACTCTGCCGCCGGTTTTCTTCAGGTATTCGCGCGCGTGCTCCGTGCAGTAATACACGCCCATGGTGTTTACGCCAAAGCTTCTGCCCCAGTCCGCAACGATACCGGCGTTGTTGACAAGCATATCCAGCCGCCCGAAAAGCCGGTTGATTTGCGCAAGCATGTCGATCACGGCGACTTCATTGGATATATCGCACTGGATATAATACGGGCGCGGCCCTGTGCTGCCGATTTCTTCGATTAACGCAGCACAGTCCTCCGGCTTCATTACGTCGTTGATTACTGTCTGCGCGCCGGCAGTCGCAAGCGCCAGCGCGGTTTTTGCGCCGATACCTCTGCCTGCACCGGTGATAAGCGCTACCTGCCCGGTAAGGTCAATCATATATGCCATTTGCCCTCCTTCCTCGTCATCCGATTTCGACAATGCACTTGAGGCATGCTCCGCGCGCCGCCGTCTGCGCGATGGCGGCGCCTACGTCAGAAAGCGCAAAACGGTGTGTGATGAGTGATTTCGCGTCGACCATGCCGAAGGAAATCAACCTGAGCGCTTCACGGGTATCCAGATGATCCGCCGAATACGAAAGCGTGACCCGAAGCTGACGGAAAAAGGCTTCCTGCACAAAGAATTTCAGATATTCCTCCGGCCCCGGCGTAGCGAATAAAAGAACTTCCGCGCCCGGTGCTGCAAGAGAAAGCCCCAGCTCCATGGCGGCAATATCTTTTGCAACCACCAACACGCGGTCAAAACTCGCTATATGGCGCTTTTCGGATGAAGAGTATGTGTCGGCTCCAAGATCGTGTGCGCGTTGAAGCCGCCATGCGTCCCGCTCAAACACAGCGACATTGCGCAGGCCGTAAGCCGTCAGTGTCTGCAGAAACAGGAGGCCTATCGCACCCGCGCCGATGATAGCCACGCGGTGATCCGGTGCAATAAAAAGCCGCCTGAGCGCGTGCACGACGCAGGCGAGCGGTTCTATGAGCGTGCCTTCATCAAATCCAATATGGTCGGGCAGTTTGATCGTATCGATAGCCGCGTGCCGGGCTGATACGGCAAAGTACTCTGAAAAGCCGCCCGGATCGTATCGGGTGGTCCTGAATGTGTTGCATACGGTGAAATGGCCTTTTCTGCAGGTGCCGCAAGTCAGGCAGGGAATATGATGGTGCACAAACACGCGGTCGCCGGGGCGCAGTTCGCCTGCCTGTCCCCTTATTTCCGCGATTGTGCCTGTCGCTTCGTGTCCGAGTACCACGGGAGCCTTTTTGATGTTATACCATTCCATCGTATCCGCCACGCATACGCCGCAGCAGGCGGTGCGAACCAGTATGCCTCCGTCTTCAGGCACCGGCAAGGGCAATTCCTGCAGGCGTACATCTGAATTGCTGTAGTATACTGCGGCTTTCATGTATACCTCGATTCCGTAGTCAGAGCGGTGGGCGTCCGGCCGTGCCGACACGGCCGGACGCATTACAGTGAAAATGTTATGCCCCGAACAGGCGGCCGATCTGGAAGAACACCCAGCAGATCCAGTTGCCTGCAGAAAGCGCCGTGATATCCGACGTGCCTTCCGGAAGCGCGTATCCGGCCTGCACGGCCATCTGCGTGAGGCTGGAACCGAACGATGTACAGATCCACAGCACGATTGCCATAATGACTGTGCCGCAGATGATGGAGCGGAACAAATTGCCCTTGCTCAGGCAGGGCACCAGCGCTACGAAATACGCGAGCGCCGCGAGATCGCCGAACGCGAGCACCCTGTTGCCCGGCAGAAATACCGAGAGCAGTATAACGATGGGGATCAGCACCAGCGAAGCGGATATCGTCACCGGATGGCCGATGAGTATGGCGGTATCGAGGCCGATATAAAACTCGCGGCCTTTGAAACGTTTATCCATAAAGCTCTTTACGGCTTCGGAAACGATAGAAAGGGACTCCATAAAAAGACCAATGAAGCGCGGCAGTATGAGCATGACCGCGCCGATGGTGATGCTGCTGCTCAGAAGCAGGGGAATATTGCTCCAATACCCCGCGAGCAAACCAAGAGCCGCGCCCAGTACGAAGCCCAGTACGAGCGGGTTGCCGAATATGCCCCATTTCTCCTGGATCTTCTTTTCATCCCACACGATATCCCGTACCCCGGGGATACGGTCGAGCACCCAGTTGACGCCCAATATAATGGGTACGGATGTCACACCCCAGCCGTGGGGGATGGAGATACCGGGTATTCCGTAGAATTCCTGCACGCGCTTTGCTGTGCGGTCCGCAATAATCAGGCACAGCGCCGCGTGGCACGCGCCCGCGAACAGCCCGAACAACAGACTTCCGCTTGCGATGTATACGGCGGACGCCGTAAATGCGTGGTTCCAGAAGTTCCAAACGTCCACGTTGAGCGTCTTTGTCGTTTTAGTCAGTATCATCAATATGTTGACGCCCAGCGATACCAGAATAATCATGGAGCCGACCGGCGTGCTGTACGCGATGGACGCGCCTACCTGCCAGCCGACGTCGAGAATGGATTTGTTGACGTTGAATGATTGCATGATGGTATTGGCCATGGGCGAAATCGTTGTCAGCATCAACCCTATGACAAGGTTCAGCCCGATATACGCCGCGCCGAATGTCATACCGGCAATCAGCGCTTTTTTGAATTTCGCACCCAATACCAAGCAGATAATCATAATGACGACCGGAATGACGACCGATACGCCAAGCTGACCGAGTATCCCGCGAATTGCGTCAAGAACCTGCATAGATAACCTCCCCGTTTCCTGCAGTCTCAGGGGGCGCGGTTTCGCGCCCCATACAACGATGCTGTTTAAGTCTTTTCGCTTAATTCCCTGACCTTTGCCGCAATCGCCTCCAGCAATTCCTCGCGCCCGCGGTTGGTCAGTATGGGCAATGCGTTAAAAACAGGCAGTCCGGTATTAAATGGTACCTGCGCGGAGGAAATAATGATGTCGTTGCCCGTGAGCCGGAAAGGTATGTTGTTGACACTTGTGCCGTCGATGGATACGGACAGCTTCTGCTGCTCCATGTATTCACGAACGGCGCAGGCGACCAGCATGCTGGTTGCAATGCCGCTGCCGCAGGCGACAAGGATTTTGACCGTTTTCGCCATGTCCTACCTCCTTTCTCAAAACGTCTTTGTTCGGCTGCTGCGTAAAGATCAGAAGGATACGCCAATAGCTGCAATGGCGTGTTCCTTACTGTAATTCTATGGACGCGACCCGGCTGCTAGAACGGCACGGGAAGCTTGGCCAAATATTGTGTTCGAGGTGCTCAATAGTCACACAATGCATGAACTGCTGACCTACATGCGGGCGCGATGCCTGCAGGGACGGGGAAGAGGGGCATGCGTGGATGGCGTTTGACAGGCCTATTCCTTTTATTTTAAGAATGCGGTGGAGCGAGGCGGATACTCGCTGCATTGCACGGATAAACGGGAACAGAATATACTAATAGAAGCGGAAGCATACTTTCGCGCCGGCGGTGCTGCGTAATAGGTAGTACAAAACGAAAATAATATATTTTTCGCTTGACAGCCGCACACGAGTATGCTACGATACAGAAAATTGAATGGGCAAAGGCGACGAAGAGGAGTAGTAAGCGGTTTTCCCAAGGCATAGAGAGCAGCGGATGGTGGAAGCGTTGCGTTTGGATATCGTTGAAGTAGCCTCGGAGCAGCGGATCGAACAAGGCTTAGGCCGTTAAAGTAGTCTCCGCCGTGCATTCCCCACGTTATAAGGGAAGCGGAATCGAAGCAATTCTGTTCCGGCTAAGTGCGCATGGAATCTATCCGTGCGAATTCAGGTGGTACCGCGTGATCCACGTCCTGTAGTCAGGACGTGGATTTTTTATTGCAGAAAAATTCGAGAATTTGCTCAATGAGTAAGGAGTGTACACCATGATCGAACGCTTTGCAAACAGGACTCAATTCTCCTCGTATGAGGATTTTAAAGCAAATTACCGGGTTTCATATCCGGAAGATTTTAATTTTGCTACGCATGTTGTCGATGCATGGGCAAAGGAAGAGCCTGGGCGCAGGGCGCTGACCTGGTGCGACGATCATGGCAACAGCCGTACGTTTACATTTTCAGATATCTCCCGCCTATCCATGCAGGCGGCCAGGTATATTGCAACATTGGGCATCAAAAAGGGCGACATGGTCATGCTGCTCTTAAAACGCCGCTGGGAATATTGGATTACAGCCGTCGCGCTGCACCGCATTGGCGCTATCGTTATACCTGCGGCATACCAGCTTGCCGCGAAGGATATCATCTACCGCGCACAGGCGGCCAATATTCGTATGATCATCGCTGTGAACGACCCGTGGGTCATAGAACAGGTCGAAGCTGCCCGCCCGGAATGTAAAAGCGTGGAGCATTATGCGCTGCTGGGCGAGCGCCGTGAGGGCTGGCTGGATTACGCGGCGGGGATGGAAAATGCAGCGCCCGATTATGTGAAGGACGAGTCTTTGAAGGTGCGCGATCTCATGCTGATGTATTTCACATCCGGCACCACCGGCATGCCTAAAATGGTCATGCATGATCAAAGTTACCCCATCGGCCATATCGTGACCGCACGTTATTGGCAGCAGGTGCAGGACGGCGGACTGCATATTACCGTTGCCGATTCCGGCTGGGCGAAATTCGGCTGGGGCTCCATTTACGGGCAGTGGATCAGCGGTACTGAAATCCTTGGCTACGATGCCGATAATAAATTCAGCCCGCGAAAACTCATCGATACCATCCGTACCTACCGCCCCACGTCGCTGTGCGTACCGGGCACCATTTATCGCTTTATGATGAAGGAAGGCATTACAAAAGAGGATTTCGCTTCCGTCCGCCACTGCGGTACGGCCGGAGAACCTCTTGCGCCGGAAATCATGCGCACATTCGAAGAAATCACCGGCCTGAAAATCCATGAGGGGTTCGGACAGTCCGAATCGAGCGTTCTTGTCGGTAATTTCCCGTGGTTCAGCCCGCGTGCCGGCTCCATGGGCAAACCATCCCCGCTTTATGATATCCGTATCATCGACGAAAACGGCGATCAGTGCGATATGGGCGAAATTGGCGAGCTTGTCATCTGCGGTTTGGATGAATACAAGCCCGAGGGATTGCTGTGCGGCTATTGGTATAACGGCGAATTAAGGCCCGCGCACGATGAGAAATATATCTACCATACCGGCGATCTGGTTTGGAAGGATGAGGATGGCTATCTATGGTTCGTTGGAAGAAACGACGATATGATCAAATGCTCCGGCTATCGCATTGGGCCGTTTGAAATCGAATCCGTGCTGCTGACTCACCCCAGCGTACAGGAATGCGCCATCACCGGCGCGCCCGATCCCATCCGCGGGCAGATCGTCAAAGCTACCATCGTGCTAAACTGTGGTTACCAGAGCTGCGACGAGCTGACGCACGAACTGCAGGATTACGTCAAGCACATGACTGCGCCTTATAAGTATCCGCGCGTGATCGAATATGTTTCGGCGCTTCCTAAAACCACTTCCGGTAAAATACAGCGAAACCGCATCCGCGCAGCACAGGCCTGACAGGTTGGGGAGTAAATGATGTTTATACTCCGATCATCAAGGGTATTTTAATATAGGAAGAAAGCGCCCGTACGAAGTACGGGCGTACGTATGTTATATATCGGGTAGACCGAAGAAGGGTGAGCTTTTATGGATACGATTGACGAATATATCGGTCAATTTGAGCCTGCGGTTCAGGAAAGACTGCAGACGCTGCGGCAGGTAATACGCAAGGCGGCGCCCGAAGCGGAAGAGAAAATCAGCTGGGGTATGGCGACTTTTTCTCTGCATGGGAATCTCGTGCATTTTGCGGCAGCCAAACACCATATCGGCTTCTATCCGGGCGCAAGCGGGGTGGAAGCATTTGCGGATAAACTGGAGGAATTTGAAACGTCAAAGGGAACCATACGGCTTCCACTCGACAGGCCGCTTCCGCTCGAGCTGATTGAGGAAATCGTGCTTTTCCGGGCAAAACAGAACAAGGAAGCTGCACAGGCAAAACGGGAAAAGAGCAAAAAAACAAAAATCGCAGAATAGAAAAAAGGAGGCAATAGCCTCCTTTTAATATGATATAGGTGCTTTTGATTACCCGTTGATTACGCCTTCGTAAATACTCTGGGCTAGTCCCTTATATCCGCCCTTGAAGTCGCCGGTAAACTGCACGCGGCCAAGCTCTTCTGCCGCACGCCACAGCAACGCAAGTTCTTCAGGGTTTTCTTTTTTGAGCGTATATATCTTTTCCAGCAATCCATAAACAGCGCCTTCTACACAGCGTCCAAAGGGCTTTCTGCTTTGCCAGAAGCCAAACCCTGTAAAGCCCAGCATAAAGCTATACTTGTTTTCGCCCTGAAAGAGTATCTGCGAACGAAGGACGCGCTTTGTCATATACGAATACTCGCATACTTCCATGAGCTGATCAAAGGGACGTTGTTCATCCTTCGCAAAAACTTTTTCCCATTCCGCCCCGGCAGAAAGTTTTTCTTGTATAAGCGCCACGGCAGAAGAGCTGAGCTTTTTGGTTGTAATAAGCCGCAACGTAAACAGGCAGAAAAACAATATATCGGGATGCGACATGGGAATCTTAGGCATTGCCACATAGAGAATGCCCACTTTATCGTAATGACGACCGTAAAAATGCAGCTCAGCACGTATGTCCTGTATCATGACGCAATCCTCCTAGAGTGTATGTTTCAGATGAGAAACGCTTGTTCCGCGTGTGCGGAACAAGCGTTTCGGATAGTTTAGTCAGACAATCCTCAGATTATCATCAGGAGAAAGACATCTCGCTCAGATAGATCTTGGAGTCCTTACGCGGCGTCCAGTTGAGGTTCGCGGCACCGCCGTGCAGGTCGTTCGTGCTCAGCAGGTAGATGGCGAACGGATCGTCATGCAGCTTCACAGCGAGATCATAGTACATCTGCTGACGCTTTGCAACATCCAGTTCGGAACGGGCAGCTTCGATTGCCTTGTCGATCTCGGGGTTGTTGATCGCAGACTGCGTACCGGAGCTGTGTACCAGCGCGCTGTAGGTACGGTCCATATCGAAGTAGTCGTTGCTGGAGGAGCTGAACTGCAGGTCGGGCGTCTTGGCCTTGTCGAACAGGGTGTCGAGCCATTCGTTCCAGCTTACGATCTTCACTTCTACATTGAAGCCGGCTTCCATCAACATGGAGGCAACAGCTTCGGTGACTTCGCCGTCCTTCAGCCAGCGGCCGCGCTCAGATATGAACTGAACCTTTTCGCCGTTGTATCCAGCTTCCTTGAGCAGGGCCTTTGCTTTTTCAACGTCATACTCGTAAGCAGGTACGTTGGGGTTCCAGCCGAAGAAACCGTCTTTACCGAACTGGCCCTGGCAGGGAGTAGCATAGCCAAGGAACAGAGCGTCCGACAGAGACTGACGGTCAACCGCCAGGTTGGCAGCCAGACGGATCTTGGGGTTGGAGAATACGCCGGAGAGTTCATTGAAGCGTACCCAATAGGTTTCATAGCTGACTTCAGCGAATGCCTTGGGCATATCGGCCACATATTCAGGATACATGTTGACGGCAACGTCGACCTCACCGGTCTTCAGAGCGGAAAGGCGGGTTGCGGGTTCTTCCAAGGCGCGATAGATAGCCGTCTTGATAACGGGCTTCTCGCCCCAGTAATTGTCGTTGCGTTCGATTGTGATGTTGACGCCGCGGTCCCACTTTACGAGCTTGTAGGGGCCAGTGCCGTTGCACAGCAGCGTGAGTTCGTCCTTGGTGTGGGCTTCGGTGAAGGACTTGCTGACCATAACCAGCTTGGTCAGGCGCTTGTTCAGCAGAGGATCAGCAGCCTTGGTGATGATCTGGATGGTGGTCGGATCAACAACTTTGGCTTCCTGGATGGTAGCGAAGTCGCTCAGGATCTGGGAACCGAAATCCGGGTCTATAATGCGGTTGATGGAGAAAGCCGCATCTTCAGCGTCGAAGGTGTCGCCGTCATGGAACTTCACGCCTTCACGAAGTTTGACTTCCCAGGTGACATCATCGATCATCTTCATTTCGGTAGCCAGGCGGGGAATAACTTCCAGGGTCTGGCCATCCAGAGCGAACAGGCATTCCAGCACGTTGTCGGTGACATAGCGCATGTTGCCGTCGTCGGGATACTGGGCATCGAGGGAGGTGGGTTCGCCCTGCAGAGCGATGGTGATGGTATCCTTAGCTGTTTGAGTGGGCTGCTCGATGGGTGTCGCGGGAGTTGCCTCAGCAGGCGCTGCGGTAGCTTCCGGTGCGGCGGATGCAGCGGGTTCAGCCGGCTTGGCGCATGCACTCAGCACAAAGCAGAGCAGCAGCAGGACGGCCAGGATAGAGGTGTACCTTTTCTTCATGTTCTCTTCCCTCCTAAAGTTTTTGTGACTTCGCCGTTTAGCTTATTTCACTTTCCCCATGGAAATCTTCAAAACATGATACAAAATGACCGGGTTTACGCTCTACGAGTACAGGATCTTCCTTGAAGCAGCGTTCTTTCGCGCACTTGCAGCGCGGCGCAAAACGGCAGCCCGGAGGCGGATCAACGGGGGAAGGCACTTCGCCCAACAGTATCTCGCGCTTAACGTTGCGGTTTTCGGGATCTTCGATGGGCACAGCGTTGAGCAGAGCTTCCGTATAGGGGTGCAGCCGATGATGGAACAGTTCTTCCGTTTCGGCATACTCTACCAGCTTGCCAAGGTACATAACGGCAATATGGGAAGATAACCAGCGCACCACGCGAATATCGTGGGATATAAACATGTACGTCAGGTTCTTGCTCGCCTGCAGGTCTTTCAAGAGGTTCAGAACCATAGCGCGTACGGAAACATCCAGCGCTGAAATCGGTTCGTCCGCCACGATGAAGCTTGGATTAAGCGCTATGGAGCGGGCGATGCCGATACACTGTTTCTGACCGGCAGCCAGCGTATGCGGATACTCATACATTAAATCGGTCTTTAGACCGACCGTCTTTAGCAGTTCTGCAACGCGGTCGTCAAGTTCGTCGCCCTTGGCCACGCCGTGTACCAGCAGAGGCTCTCCGATGATATCGCCAATGCGGTTGCGGCTGTCGAAAGAGCTGAAGGAGTCCTGGAAAATCAACTGCGCATGCTCGCGAAATTTCTTTTCCTTTTCGGCATCATAAGTGTAGATGTCTTCGCCGCGGAAATAGATGCTGCCTTCAGTCTTGGGCAAAAGCTTGAGTGCGAGACGGCCAATGGTGGTTTTTCCGCAGCCGCTTTCGCCAACCAGCCCCAACGTTTCACGTTCCCGAATATCAAGGTCAACGCCGTCAACGGCATGCACAAACGATTTCGCTTTTGAGAACAAGCCGCCGCCGATGGGGAAATACTTCTTTAGGCTTCTTACGGAAACCAGAGTGTTTTTTGGATCAATCACGCTACTACCTCCCCTACAGTTTTACGGCCAACGGATCGAATTCTTCACGGACCCAGTTGCCGACCAGGTTCAGACACAACACGGTGATACCGATCATTAAACCGGGGAACAGAACGATCCACCAGGCGTTTGTAATATACTCACGGCCTTCGCCGATCATCAGACCCCATGAAGCCGCCGGAGGCTGAACGCCAAATCCAAGGAAGCTCAGGTTCGCTTCAGCGTTGACAAAGTGTGCCAGCTCCATAACGAAGGTAGTGACCAACGGGGAGATAATGTTGGGCATAATATGCTTAATCAATATACGGGAATTGGAAGCGCCAATCGCATGTCCCGATTCTACCATAGCGGAGCTGCGGATGACAAGTACCTGGCTGCGTGCCATGCGGCAGAACAGTGTCCAGCTGTTAATCAGCAGCGCTATGATCAGGTTTTTCTCACCGGGTCCCAGCACCATAACGAATGTCAATGCAAGGAGCAATGTTGGCGCTGATGCAAATACGTCCAGTATACGCATGATCAACATATCTACCCAGCCGCCGAAATATCCTGCCATCAAGCCCAAAGTGATGCCGATGAGTGCGCCGATACCTGTTACAATGAAGCCCACCCTCAGAGACACGCGGGCACCGTATATCAAACGGCTTAACACATCGCGGCCCTGTTGGTCTGTACCTAAGTAATGAGGAACTCTTCCTTCTTTGATGGGTTCAGTCGTGGGCCCTTTGAGACGAGCGACAAGGTCGGTCTTCGATGCGCTATACGGAGCAAACACCGGAGCGAAAACCGTCACGGTCAATATGAATATCAAGACAACAAGCGAAAACAATGCGAGCTTATTGTGCTTAAAGCGTCTGAGTAAGGTAACCTTTTTCTTGTATTTTTTTCCGGCCATGTTGATACTCTCCTCTCTAATACCGTATACGCGGATCTAAAAGCGCGTATAGGATATCTATGAGCAAGTTCAGCAAACAGATGAAAACTGCCACAAAGAACACTTCTGTCTGCAGGAGCGGAAAGTCCAGGTTTTTGATTGTGTCGGAGATCAAGTGACCAAAACCGGGCCAACCGAATACAGCCTCCACAGCCGCAGCCAAACCGCCCATCTGCTTACCAATATCGGAACCGACCATTGTGATGGCGGAGGTTGCGATGTTTTTCAGAGCGTGCTTAAAGAGAATGACACTTTCCTTAACACCTTTTGCTCGGGCAGTAGTCACGTAATTCGAACCGAGCTGCTGCATCATTTCAAAACGAACGATTTGATACAGCTGACCCAACGGTCTGAACGACATTGTGATAGCGGGAAGCACGACATGTTTCCATGTTCCGATACCCGATGTGGGCAGCCAGCCTAGTGAAACAGCGAATATCAGCATCAGCATCAAGCCTATCCAGAATGGCGGCATGGAAATGCCGACTAGCGAAAATGTCGTCACTGCACGATCCAATGCTGAATTCGGCTTATAAGCTGCAATGACGCCAAGCGGAACAGCCACGACAATTGCGAAGGCTATTGCACACCCGACCAGCAAAAGCGTTGCCGGCAATTTTTCATAAATAACGTCCATGGCCGGTATTTTCTGCCACCACGATGTACCGAAATCCAAACGCACTGCGCTCTTTAAGAATACCCACAGCTGTTCAAGCAGCGGTTTGTCCATACCCAATTTGTGAGTTAATGCGGCACGCTCTTCCTGTGTAGCCTGCAGCGGGAGCATGATGGATACAGGATCGCCGACTACGTGTGTGATCAGAAACACAGCAACCGAAACGCCGACAATGACCAACAGTGTAAATGCCAGTCTCTGCAGAATGTATTTACCCATTCCCATAGACTAATCCTCCTTTTTGGCTGCCGCAGCCCGATTTAAAGGGAAGTGACAACGGATCCAATGTTCGCCAGTACCGGACAAATCAGTGTATGTCGGTTCCTGCGTCTTGCAGATTTCCTGGCAGTATTCGCACCGGGGGTGGAATTTGCATCCGGTGGGCAAATGCATCAGGTTCGGAGGATCACCCGGAATAATGTTGAGCCTGCCGCCCTTCTTCATATCCATAATGGATGCCGTGATACCCTTTGTATAAGGATGCGCGGGGTTCTTATACAGAGTGAACACGTCGCAGATTTCAATGAGCTGACCTGCGTACATAATTGCCACGCGGTCTGCCATTTCGGCTACGATGCCCAAGTCGGACGTAATGAACATGATCGTCGTATCTATTTCTTTGCGCAGCTGTTTCATCAGTTCCAGAACCTGCGCCTGAATCGTCACGTCAAGAGAGCATGTCGGTTCGTCCGCGATCAGCACTTTGGGCCGGCAGGAAAGCGCGATCGCGATCATAATGCGCTGTTTCATACCGCCGGAAAGTTCGTGCGGATAGTTGTAAAAGCGCTTTTCAGGGGAAGGAATACGCACCATCTCTAGCATTTCGATGGCCTTCTTCTTCGCCTCTTCACCTTTAAGACCCTGGTTGATTTCCACGGCCTCCACGATCTGATGACCGATCGTTAAAGACGGATTGAGGGAAGACATAGGTTCCTGCAGTATCATCGCGATACCGGAACCGCGAACTTCGCGCATTTCAGACTTTGAAAGCTCCATAAGGCTTTTGCCGTCCAGCACGACTGAGCCGGATTTAATTTTTCCCGGCGGCCAGGTGATAAGACGCAGAATAGAAAGCGCTGTTACAGTTTTGCCGCTGCCACTTTCTCCTACCAGGGCGAGCACTTCACCTTTATTCACACGAAAAGAGACGCCGTCAACTGCTTTAACTTCGCCATCCCGCAGAAAGAAAGATGTGCTCAGGTCCTTTACGGACAAAATTGGCTGATTCGTGTTGTCCAAACCCGATTCCTCCTCTTTTTTTGAATACTCGCAACTGCACCTCGCTCTTCACTGATGAGCAGTCGCAGAATATGCCAATATGTTCGAACTTAAATTTTCAAAGAGTATAGTTCGTCTGCACTTACGATTCCCATGTGTAATTGTATTATTATTACGGTCAATTCAGGTTAGACTGCAAACATAGTCTGAATTATATCATTGCATTTTTGGTTTGACAATAGTTATTTGCAATGATGTCACTATATTGTTGCATTACGCTGACAAGAAAAATATGCTCCCAAATGGTCTTGCGAAAGTACGTTGCGCCGCAAAATTGCGAAATTCATAAGCGGCAGCAGCTACTGCTCCTTTACTATAACACTGTATTTGTTTAGTGGCAAGCCCCCTAAGTTATATATAAACATATGCCGCACGAGTTTTATTTTAGCTATTACATTGACGAAATGTATTCAATTTGTTATTTTGTTTGCATGTTCCTGAATGGCCTTGAAGGGATCTGCGGCTATGAAAAAAGGCAATCTTATCAGAATTTGTGTGTTTTCCTTTGCATGTTTGAACGTACTCAATTACTTCTTTCCGTTCAAACCATTTTTCTATCTATCCATGATATGCCTGTTATACATACTGGCTGTTTCGCTGTTCACACTGCCTAAATCCAGCAGTTATGTAATTTTGGGTTTATTTCTCTGCGCCGCGGCGCTCATGATATACGCTCATGCTGATTTATCGCAGTGGATGGAAGGACTGGGGAAGAACGGGCTTCTTGTTGCACTATTCACCTGCGGTCCCCTGCTGCATTTGCCGTTCACGTATGAAGATTATCAATCTGAACTTATCAACGTAGCCAGATTGTATATGCATACCATGATCCCCTTCAACTTCCTAATTGCTTTGCCAACGCATGTGTTTGCAGCTCTGACCGGATTTGCCGCGTTTGCCATTATTTACAACCTGTTTTTAAACACCAGCAAATTGTATGACGCGGAAGATATTTTCTTAGCAACATTGGGCAGAAGTTACGCAACATCCGGATTTTGGGGCACATCTTGGGTATCTGTCATGCTGGTTGTTTCAGAATTGCATGTTCCGTGGGTTCACCTGATACTCATCGGTTTGCTGTTTACCGCAGTTTCTATAGGGATAAATCTGACAAGCATCAAAATAAAAATGCTGCGTCACCCCGGGAAATACCCCACGCTGCCTGCGGATACGTCAACAAAGGTGGATTGGCGGAAAATTCGTACAATGGGTTGGCTTGCGCTGAGTATTGTACTTATTACGGTTGTAATCAACCAGTATCTTGGCTGGAATCTGCTTGCAATCGTTCCTTTGGTTAGTTTTATTTTACCGCCTGTAATTGCCTTATTGCAAAAGAAGACAAAAGCGCTTAAAATGGGCCTTGAAACTTATTTCGATAAAAATCTTTATAAAAGCCGCATGGAAGTCTGCCTGTTCAGCGTTGCAGGACTTCTTGCATACGCATTGGAGATTTCGGGCGTTGGCGCCATGATCCCCAAACTCATTCCTCAGGAATTGATCGGACATTCGTATTTACTTATTATCGCACTGATGCTGCTTGTAATTTTACCTGGGCAACTTGGCATACACCCCGTTGCGGTAGGAACCACACTTGTTGCGACGATCGTTCCGGCCGCTGTGGGATTAAATACCTATACTTTCGCATTGACAATTATTTGCGCCTGGCTTTTGTCCAACATGCTGTCTCCATTTTCTGCGTTGAACCTTACACTGGCCGGACTATCCGGCAAGAGCACGTGGTATACCGGCTTGAGGCTGAATTGGCGTTATGCGATGGTTTGCATAATCATTTATGCCGGCATCATTATGGGACTCAGTCCACTCTGGCATTGAGCGTGATAGACTAAGCGAACTTTTTATTTTGAAATTTACTTCGGCACGTCATTGGAGCCGCCGTTTTAGATGCATCATACTGAATTCACATTAACAGGAGGAATTACCATGAAGCTAACGATAGCTTTGATCGGCGCAGGCAGGATGGGCGCATTCTTTGGCAGGCAAATGCCTGCAGATGCAAAAAAGATCGTAATTGATACGGATGCTGAAAAAGCCAGGCAACTGGCAGAAAGCATCGGCGCTGCGTACGACACTTCGCTGTCAGCTGCAAACGATGCGGATGTTATTGCAATCGTGCTTCCCGGACCTGTGGTCAATGCGGTAGCTTCACAGATTGGGCCCATTGCAAAGAACGGTGCAGTTGTCATGAATATGGCGACTGAGGGCGTTATTGACGACGCCACAAAAAAAGCGTATCCGGAAGTCCGGTATGTTGACGCTAAGATCATTGGTCATGCACGGTCCATGGTGCTGGGTGCGCCGGGATATGTTGTCGTCAACACAGATGATGAGTCCGTTTTGGAAAAGGCCGCTTACTGCCTGCCCGGGTATGCAAAGGTGGTTATGGGCGACTCAAACGTCGTTCCGCTCATCAACAAAGTTGGCTCTGGTGAAGGCATACGCGCCGCAGTACATGTCAGAAAGCTGCTTAAACAATACAATATTCCCAAGGAGTGGGAAGATATTGTGATTTATACAGTGTGCGCTGGTACCATGCGTTCCTATGTGGAAGGGGATCTGGGTGAATTTGCCCGCAAACTCGCGGAACAGATGGAAGCTGAGCAGGACTGATTACCTGATTAGTCTCGATAAGAAAACAGAGCAAGAGGTCTAGCGGCATGGATTACCTGTGGGTGTTTTTGACCGCCGTCAGCGGCGGATTTTTACAATCGATCATCGGATTTGGCATGGGCGTAATCGCAATGGCCCTGTTTTCCCTATTTTTTGATTATATGCCGTATGCGGCGGCGGTTTCGATGCTGATTACGCTCGCGGGCGGTATTTGGATGATGCGCGGGGGGCGCTGGCGCAAGGCTAATATTAAAAAAATGCTGCCGGTCATCATCACCTATTTTACCATCATGCCCATTTTCAATTACCTTTCTACAAAACTGCCCAAGAGTATATTTGGCATATCTCTGGCTGCAGTGTTAATTGTGCTGGCGATGCTGCATATTTTCTTTGAGGGTAAGGTGCGCTTAAAGGCAAACTTGGCTTCAGCCATCGGTATCGGCGTATTGGCCGGCATATTGGGCGGTATGTTCAACATGAGCGGTTCGGCTGTCGTGTTTTTCTGCCTCGCAGCGTTTGATGACAAGGACGAATATATGTCGTCCATTCAGGCGTATTACGTCATCACAAATATCTACGGCGTTGTCGTACGGTATTTGAACGGATTGCTTACACAGCAGGTATTGATGTGGGGAGCGGCCGGTATTGCCGGTATGATTGTGGGCATGGCGCTCGGCGGCATTGTTTATGGGAAATTGAGCTTTCCGACACTGCGCAAATGGGTGTACGCGTTTATTGGCATCAGCGGCATCTGGATGATCATACAGAACGTCTGATTCAGTGCAAGTACAAGCGGTGATCAAAAATATTTGCAATTGCCGCTCTTCAATGATGAGTAGCGTATTGCATTTATGAATTTGGTGTGTTATAGTTAGTGAGTAATGACTGAGGTGGCGCCATGTTAACTCCCAAAGAAAGACTTGAATTGGATTTACTCGGCGTCATGGCCGGCCAGGATGTGCCGATCGGCTCTGGTACGCTGACGTTGCTGCTCAAAGAAAAGCAGTGTGAAACCAGCGCTGCCACTATCGGCCGTATGTTAAGTGAGATGGATCATACTGGTATCACGCTGAAATTGGGTTACAAAGGCCGTCTGCTGACCAAGCAGGGCGAGAAAAGGCTCACCGAGCTGCGTAACCGTGATGATCTGGCAAAATACAGCAGCAGGTTTTATGAAACTGTCGATGCTGAGAGCAAATCAAATCTGCTGAATATTCTAACAGCCCGCCGGGGAATAGAGCGCGAAGCGGCGCGATTGGCGGCTATCAATGCTACAGAAGAGGATATCGAGCACATTCGGGATATTTTCCGCCGTCAGAACGATTATGTTGAGCGCGGAGAAATATCCGCAGATCAGGACGTAGTATTCCATCAGGCGGTCGCCAGAGCGAGCAAGAACGACGTGCTTGCCGCCGCTTATGATTTCATTTGGCAAAACGGCAAGTTTTCTCCCGTCATGGAATATATGCGTATCAGCGTCGGCGGTAAAATGGCAGTTGACCATAACCGTATTTTAGAGGCTATTATATCAAGAGACTCTGTTTCTGCGGAACAGCTTATGGTTAAACATATTGATGGTTTGATTGACGACGTAAACAAATATTGGGGCCTGGCACAGAAAAAACGCAAACAGAAAGCAGAGTAATACGGCACTATAAAGTTTTTGTCAAAAAGCACGATTGCATTGATGAGCCGCTCATCATCAATGAGCGGTAGAGAAGTCTAACTGAGTACTCATCTATAATGAGCGATGTGTTCAGGAGGGTAACATGAACGATCCATATAAAAGCGGAATGTTCCAGAGCAACCCCTATTATGCAAAGAGGACAATCAAAAGCACACTTGCAGTCATATTAAACGGCAAATTTGAGCAGCGAGGCCTTCAGCTTATCCCACAGGTTTCCCGAGCAGTCAAGAAAAATGAAATCCACGAACTGATCGTAAGCGATCAAGCGGGCATTGGCCCTGGCACAAGCGTAGACAAAATTGCCTATGTCGGTTTTGTGGAAATTGAAGCCGGCGGCGTTATCATCAAGGGTGATGAAGTCGTTTGCGGCGATACCCTAATTGGTGTCATTGCGGGTTTTGACGAAACGCATATGCCAAACCATCTGAATATCGTGATCAGCGGCGAACGTCTGTCGGGTGTTGATCGTGAGTTTTCGTTGGAAAGCAGTATTGAATTCAGGCATGTGATAAGCTAAAACGACACATTTTAAATAACAACATCAGAAAAGGAGAACAAAGCCATGGTTGAAGACAAACTCAGGCAAATGGGCATCGAACTGCCCGCGGCACCCACCCCTCTCGCGGCGTACATTCCTGCAGTGAAGGCGGGAGATTTTGCGTACACTTCCGGTCAGATCCCCCTCGTCAAGGGTGAACTGAAGTACAAGGGCAAGGTTGGAGCAGAGCTTACAGAGGCGGATGGCTATCAGGCGGCGCGTGTTTGTGCTATTAACTGCCTGAGTGCGCTCAAGGGCGTGATCGGCGACTTGGATAACATTGAACGCATCGTGAAGGTCGTGGGGTTTGTTAACAGCGCGCCCGGTTTTGCCGCACAGCCCAAGGTCATCAACGGCGCATCCGAGCTGTTCGGTGAAGTGTTCGGCGATGCAGGCAAGCATGCGCGTTCCGCGGTAGGCGTGAGCGAACTGCCTATCGACTCCGCTGTCGAAGTGGAAGTCATCGTCAAACTCAAGTAGTATCCCAACGGTAATCATAACCAGTATTGAACAATAGAAAGGAGAAATGACATGTCTACACCCAAGTACAAGTTCCAAATGTACAAGAATCTGCAGATGAACATCCCCAAGATTTATGAGGCGCTGCGTTCGGTTGACCTGGGCATTCCCGCTGAGAAGAAAAATACGTTCGGTCTGACCGGAGGTATCTCCGGCTGCCCCGCTCCGCTGCGCAAGGACATCATGGAAGCCAGTGAAAAGGGTGCCACCAAAGTCATGCCGCTTGCTGGTCTCGTAGAGCAGCTGCGCGTGATCGTCAAGGACGTGTACGGCGACGGTTACGATGCATGCCCCATTTCCACCTGCGAAGCAGGTATCTGGACCGCGATTGATAGCCTCTTTAGCCCCCCGATCGCTGGCCGCGGTGATAACTATCGCGCCCGCTATATCGCTCCCTACGAGAAGCACATGCATCACCAGGCTGGTTACGGCCGTCCGTTCCCCCCGCGCTATAAGGATTATCTGGCGGACAGGGGCACCACCCCGGGCGAACTCGGTTTCTACGGCAAACGCCAGAACAACCTGGACACCCTCATCGTACCGCTCGCAGGCGCTAAGTATGATGTGCACGGTATCAAGAGCCACCCCGTTCCCCTGCTCTCACATGTCGATCCCGATGCTTCCTATGATAACATCAAGCGTGTGGCTGAAATCCATGCCTCACAGCTCACCGGTATCGTATCCCTCGGTTATGAGACCCCGGGTTACGGCTACAGCGTACGGGACACCGACGGCGTACCCAAGCTGCGCAAGAACATTACCAAGATCGCCAAGGAATTCAACATCCCCTATGTTGTTGACAACGCTTGGGGTATGCCGTTCATTGGTTACGATCCGGTAGGCTCCGGATGCGATGCCGTCATTTACAGCATGGATAAGGCGACCGGTTCCGCAACCAGCGGCCTTATCATCGGTAAGGAAGACGTCATGGTTACCATCCGCCGCGCCATGGGCATGCACGGCGACCGCTGGGGCACCACTGGCTCCTACGGCAAGGCGGCCTTCGTTGGCTTTGACCCCGGCAAGGAAGCGCTGCTCACGCAGATCCAGGCGCTCACCGTGCTGCGCGATACCCCCGAAGTTCTCACCAAGCCCGTCGACGATCTCGAAGCCATCGTGAAGGAAGAGTTCGCGAAGCTGCCCAAAGAGCTGTTGGATGGTATCCTTATCTCCAAGTCCTACAACTCCACGGCTATCGAAGTCAACTACGAGAACACCTGGAAGAACGGCAAGATGGGTATCCCCATTTTCTCCATCGAAGACATGTACTCCAACACCAACCTGTTCCAGTCCGGTGTCGCTCAGATGGGCGTTATCCCCACCGTGGCGTACGATGGCAACATCTACATCTCCACCGGCTTGGGCACCACCGACGAGAACGGCGCGCTGCTTGAGAAGGAAACCCGCTGGGCGATCAAGGCTCTGGTTAAGGCTATCGAGATCGTCAGCGAATTTGCTGGCATTCTGTAAAGCCGGGTATTGAGCCAAATACTCCAAATCGATTTACGCGCTCAGCGTTCATGACTTTCTAGCGCCGAAGGTTCCGGCCCGGGAAAATGCCCGGGCCGGAATGGACGGCGTATCATCACATTTCGGCATAACTTGTACACAAACCAATTCGAACATGGAAAGGGGCAACTCAAATGACAAAGATCGTTGTCATCGGCGGCGGTTGGGCTGGTGTTAGCGCCGCAGTAGCTGCAAAGAACGCGGGAGCGGACGTAATCGTCCTCGAAAGGGCGGATATGCTGCTTGGTACTGGCCTCGTTGGCGGTATTATGCGCAACAATGGCCGTTTCACGGCTACAGAAGAAGCAATCGCTATGGGCGGCGGCGAAGTATTTCAACTGATCGACGCCAATTGCCGCCATACAAATGTGGAATTCCCGGGACACAAGCATGCAAGCCTGTACGATATCGCACATATTGAGCCTGCTATTCGCTCTATGCTGCTTAACAAGGGCATTGAAGTTCGCTTACGTTCCCGTGTAAAAGATGCGGAAGCGGTGGACGGATACATTCGCAATATTACCCTCGACGACGGGGAAGTAATAGAGGGCGATGTATTTGTTGAAACCACCGGTTCGGCCGGTCCCATGAACAACTGCACCAAATACGGCAACGGCTGCGCCATGTGCGTACTGCGCTGCCCGACATTTGGCGGACGTGTCAGCATCGCGTCCAAAATCGGCATCGAAGAAAAAATGGGCAAGAAGGCGGATGGCTCCATAGGCGCTATGAGCGGTTCCGGCAAGCTGCTCAAGGAATCCCTTTCTAAAGAAATCGTCGAAACGCTCGAACGTGACGGCGTTGCGGTCATTCCCCTGCCCGAAAACCTCCGCAAGGGCGAAGGTATGCTCGGCAAAAAGGCATGCCAGCAGTACGCCCTCAAGGAATTCGCCGAAAACATCATATTGCTCGATACAGGCCATGCCAAGATCATGAGCCCCTATTATCCTTTGGATCTGCTGCGCCAGGTGCCCGGCTTTGAAAATGCTCGTTTCGACGATCCTTATGCCGGCGGCATTGGCAATTCCATGCGTTTCTTCAACCTTTCCCCGCGCGACAACGCCATGCATGTGATAGGCGCTAAGAATTTGTTCTGCGGCGGTGAAAAAGCCGGTCTGTTCGTAGGCCATACCGAAGCTATCGTCACAGGCACCCTGGCGGGTTACAATGCAGTGCGTTATGCGATGGGTCTTGACCTGCTCGTGATACCGGAAAGTCTGGCTATCGGCGATGCCATCGCGCATGTCAACGAGCTGATGAAGACGGAAACCGGTATGGGTCTGAAGTATACATTCTCCGGTTCTACCTATTTTAAACGCATGCAGGAACTCGGTCTTTATACCACAGATATCGCCGCTATCAAAGAGCGCGTGGCGAAGGCCGGCATGACCGATGTTTACAAAAAAATCAACTAAACTGCAAGTAAAGATTGTTTGACACACGGCGTTCATGTCGGGCGGCAATGACCGTCCGGCATGAACGTGGTGATGCGAAAGAAGGGGGAGAGCTATGTCTCAGGCTTTGGCGCATGTGATGGACGCGCTGGATATCGAGACCTTCCTTGCCTGTGAGAGCGAGGAGGAAGGAAAAGCGCTTGCACTCGCGCTTATGAAGGATCTTGGCTTCAAGGATACGGATATCGTGTTCATACAGTTTGCGGGGCCTGGGGCTCGCATTCGGGTAAGAGCGTACATCAACCGTCCGGGCGACGCTTACCCGTGGCTGAACTTTGAAAAATGTTCAGGTGAGGTGCGGCCATGATGAAAAGAATATTGATGGCGCCGTTGGACCCGGTTCATGATATCGGATTGAAAATCATCAACCGTGGGCTTCGGGAGGCCGGACACGAAACGATACTCCTGCAGCCGGATCTTCCGCTGGAAGAAATCATTCAGGAAATCATCGATAAGAAAGCAGATACTGTACTGATCAGCCGGACGCTGGGATATGGCGTGGCCGATCTTTTGTCTCGTTTTATAGATTTGGCTGACGCTGCCGGACTGCGGGATCATATCCGCATGGCAATCGGCGGCATGGCCATTCGTCCCGAACTTGCGCAGGAATTGGGCTTTGACGCTGGATTTGGCCCCGGCACGACGGTTGAGGAAGCTCTCGCGTTCGTGGAAGGCCGCGAATATGTGGTCGATGCAAGCGCAAGTCAGAAGACGCGTAAGGATATCACGCAAGGGTATACCTATGCCTTCAAACATGATAAAATAAAACGTTTGCTCGAAGAGATAACGCCTTCTCTGCGGGAATGGGCCGAAGGCCTGACATCACCCGGCATACAGCGCGCGGAAGTACGCGATCAGCTGTGGGATGTTACCCGTTGGCGCGCTTATGAACGCATGACCGAGTTCGAGAAGGCATATCCTGCTCTTTGCGGCGATTTGGTGCGCAACTTTTATGAAAAAGGCGAGTTGCATCCGAAGACTCGCCGTTTCACACGCAACGATGTTATTGAACTGGAAGCCTATCTGGAACGCACAAAGCAGCATATGGTAACGCCCAAGCTGCAGCGTACGCTCACGAAGCCCGTATTGTTTAACCAATATGGCACAGGCTGTCCGTATATGGATATCGCGCACATCAAGGTCAGCGAGGCGTGGGGCGCGGATGGCGTCGTGCACTTTGATCCTTCTTGGGGTGCGCGCACAGAGGGCTTCTTTGACGGTTTTGTCACGCATCAGGAAGACGGAACAGTCATTACGCCCGCCAACCTCAACCGGATTTATAACGCGCTGGAGCCGTCGACCATATGGCAGGTTCGCGCACACCGCGGCCTGAATA
Organism: uncultured Oscillospiraceae bacterium; assembly: GCA_964440115.1. GTDB lineage: Bacteria > Bacillota > Clostridia > Christensenellales > CAG-138 > JAEWWD01. The sequence continues at coordinate 101,913 of CAYTPV010000004.1, forward strand.
CGCCGGAAACGGTTGTACTCGCCGGCAAAATCGGCGCGCACATGACGAAAATCAACATGTGCTATGGCTCGCTCGGCGCGGGAACCGATCCCGAACGTCTGACAGTGGACGGCGTTGCCGCCATGAAGTATGCGAAACAGTATAACCTGCCCTTTGATATTGTTACCAACGATGAGCTGTGCGGCGTACCCGCCCATAAAGCATTCGCCGGCATACTCATATTGGCACATCTGGCGGTATCGCTCGGATGCAGGCCTGTTCTGCAGCCGCTTTTCTGCTATTCGCCGGAAGTCATGATCGGACGGCAGATGGAAGACAACTACGTTGATTTCAACGCCGCAAAAATTCTCGCGCTTCGTTCCATCGTAGATGCTCCCATATGGCCCGGCGCTCCCATCGGCTTCCTCACGCAGACGGAAGACCGCGTGCAATCGAGCGCCTCCACCGCATTCCATGCTGCCATGGCAGCCATGCTGGGCGTGGACGCGATCTCCATCGCCTCGTCGGATGAAGCGTATTCTGGCGGACCCATCACGCTTGCGCCTAAGATCGACACGCTTCGCGCTACGGCGGAAGGCTTCCGGTTCTTCGGACATTCACAGATGCAGGTCAGCAAAAACGCACAGCTGTGGGCGGATGAAATCGTGGATGGTATCGAGCATGTGCTCGAAGAGGTCGCGAAAAAGGAAAGCTTCGTGCAGGCACTGTACGACGGCGTACTCGGCAGCAGGGAAGACGGCGCATACCCGGGCCGCAGCGGCAGGGGAACCGTGTCGCCCAGAGTAAAATGAAAAGCATAGGCATCGCTGGAACCGCCAAGAACACCGGCAAGACAACGACGCTTTCCGCTGTCATGGATATCCTCAAGCAGCGGGACATACGTTTGGCGTTGACAAGCATCGGGTATGACGGTGAGGCAATGGATAACGTAACCGGCCTGCCCAAACCTCGTATTGTGGCGTATGAAGGCGATATCACGGCTGTCGCGCAAAAGTGTCTTCGCGCCAGCGAAGCGCAGCTGGATGTTCTGGAGGATACCGGCATACAGACCGCTATGGGACATATCCTCATCGGCCGCGTTAAGAAGCCGGGGAAACTGGTGCTGGCTGGGCCAAATAAACGCAGGGAACTGCGGGATGTGCTCAATCGTCTGGATAACTATGGCGCTGACCTGTGTATTGTGGATGGCGCGTTGAACCGTATGGCTCCGCTTGTTGAAGTGGACGGATTGATACTTTCTACCGGTGCGGCACGTCATACGGATATCGAGCGTCTCTCAAAAGAAAGCGGCATTATCATGGAGCTGTTTTCTTTGCCGGTTATACCGGAGCAGGGACATGTCCAAAATGTGTCCTCTGTATTTACACAAAGCGGGTATGACGCACTGCTTGAGGAAATTGAAAAAGCTGATACGCTGCACATTGAAGGTGTAATTGCCTGCGAATATCTGAACAGGCTCGCGCTTACCGAGCATATCGCGGGCAAACTGCTGCTGTTCGGCGATCCCATTAAGCTTCTGCTCGCGGGAACCCCGGAAGAAGCGTTCGCGAGTCTGCATCTTCTGCAGGAAAAAGGTGCGGCAATCGGCGTGACGCATGGCATCCGTACGATTGCGGTCACGGTGAACCCGTATTATCCAAGGTTTCGCTATACCAGCGGCGATTATGACGCCGCATATGTAGATAAAGATGCACTGCTTACCGCGATAAAGGCGAGCGTGCACGCCCCCTGTTACGACGTAGTACGTCAGGGTGCGGATGAAATCGCAAAAGCAATACAGGAATTGCTGTAATCAAATCATATAAGGAGGTATGTTATGATCGAGATCAGATGGCATGGTCGCGGCGGGCAGGGCGCAAAAACAGCGTCTTTGCTGCTGGCGGACGTGGCCTTCTCAACGGGGATGTACGTGCAGGGTTTCCCCGAGTACGGACCTGAACGTATGGGCGCCCCTATTACGGCCTATAACAGGCTGGACAGTAAGGCCATCCGTGTACACTCCAACATTTATTACCCGGACATCGTGGTAGTGGTTGATGAAACCCTTATAGGGCCGGTGGATGTTACTGCCGGTATCAAGAAGGGCGGCGCAATTATCGTAAACTCTTCACGCAGCCCCGAAGCTGTGAAGCAGGAAATGTCCTGCTGCGACGCGGATATTTACGTAATCGATGCGCGTGCGGTATCCGAAAAGTACGTCGGCCGCAACCTGCCGAACACCCCGCTTCTTTCTGCCGTCGTCAAAGTCAGCGGCATTATGGAAAAAGCGAGTTTCCTGGAAAACATGCGCGGGTCCTTTGCGCATAAATTTGCTTCCAAGAAGGAAGTCATCGAGGGCAATATGAATGCCATCGACGCCGCATGGGAGGAGGTCATTAAACTATGAGCAAAGAAAATCTCATGAAAGGCGTTAACGAACGTTCTACCTGGCGCGAGATGACGACTGGCGCGTTCGTTTACGGTTCCGGCAATTCGGAAGAGTTTATGACCGGCGCCTGGCGCACGGAAATCCCCGCGTGGGACGAAGCAAAATGCAAGCAGTGCCTGCTGTGCTACGTTGCGTGCCCGGACAGTTCCATACCGGTATCTAACAGCAAGCGCGCGGATTTTGATTTCGATCACTGCAAGGGCTGCGGTGTCTGCGCAAAAGTGTGCCCGTTCAAGGCAATCAGCATTCACTCGGTCGGAGAGGAGGATAAAGCATGAGCATCAGGGAACGCCTTTCTGGCAATGAAGCGGCGGCATACGCCATCAAACAGATAGACCCGGACGTCATCGCCGCATTCCCCATTACGCCGTCCACCGAAATACCGCAGTATATCTCCAGCTATAAGGCGGAAGGCAAAATCACCACCGAGTTCGTCACCGTGGAATCCGAGCACAGCGCCATGAGCGCCTGTATCGGTGCCGAAGCGGCGGGCGTCCGCGCTATGACGGCAACAAGCTCCTGCGGCCTCGCGCTCATGCACGAGATGCTGTACGTGGCTGCGTCTTCCCGTCTGCCCATCGTCATCGCGGCGGTAAACCGCGCACTGACCGGCCCCATCAATATCAACAACGACCACAGCGACACCATGGGTTCCCGCGACGCGGGCTGGATACAGCTCTACAGTGAAAGCGCGCAGGAAGCATATGACAACATGCTCATGGCCCATCGCATTGCGGAACATCCCGACGTCATGCTGCCCGTGATGATTTGCCAGGATGGCTTCATCACCAGCCATGCTGTTGAGAATATTACGCTCGAAGACGACGCGTTTGCCAAGGAGTTCGTTGGGGAATATCACCCCGAGAAGTTCCTGCTCAATCCCAAGGAATCGCTTTCCGTCGGTACCTACGGCGTTGCCAACATCTATATGGAGATCAAAAAGGCACAGCATGAAGCCATGCGCGCGGCCAAAAAGGTCATCGTGGATGTAAGCGCCGAGTATGGCAAAAAGACCGGCCGTACCTATGGATTGCTGGAAAGCTACCAAATGGATGATGCCGAATACGCGGTAATCGTAATGAGCTCTTCTGCGGGCACCGGCAAAACTGCGGTAGACGAACTGCGCAAGCAGGGCAAAAAAGTCGGCCTGATCAAGCTTCGCTGCTTCCGTCCCTTCCCCGTGGAAGAAATCGCCGCGGCGGTCAAGGGCGTTAAGGCGCTGGGCATCATGGATAAAGCGGACAGCTTCAATGGGGCTGGCGGCCCGCTGGGTGCGGAAGTCCGCGCGGCGCTCTATGGCAATGCGGACGGTATTAAAACCGCCAATTATATCTACGGCTTGGGTGGACGCGATGTGAAGGTGGACGACTTCTATGAAGTCTTTGCCGAACTCGCAGGCGGCAGCGCCCCCAGCTGCAGGTATTTGGGCGTGCGGGAGTAGGAGGAAAAAGCAATGGCATATAACATCAAAGAAGTCGCAAATCGTCCCGAACGCTTTGCTCCCGGTCACAGGATGTGCGCTGGCTGCGGCAGCCCCGTTGTGGTGCGCGCCATGCTTCGCGCTGTGCATCCCGAGGATAAAGCAGTCATCACTTCGGCGACCTGCTGCCTCGAGGTCTCTTCCTGCACGTATCCGTACACTTCGTGGAACGACAGCTGGATACACACCGCATTTGAAAATGCCGGTGCGACCTGCTCGGGCGTAGAAGCGGCTTATACCGCCTTGAAGAGAAAGGGCAAGCTGGACGAAACTTATAAGTTCATCGCATTCGGCGGTGACGGCGGTACCTATGACATCGGCTTCCAGTCGCTGTCGGGTGCTATGGAGCGCGGTCACGATATGGTGTATGTCTGCTATGACAACGAAGCGTACATGAACACCGGTATCCAGCGCTCTTCTTCCACGCCGAGGTATGCAGATACCACGACCTCCGCGATCGGCTCGGAAAGCTTCGGCAAAGTGCAGACCAAAAAAGATCTGACCAAGATCATGGCTAACCACCACATTCCTTATGTGGCGCAGACCACGCTGATCAGCAATCTGAAGGATCTGCATGAGAAGGCGGAGAAGGCCATTTATACCAAGGGCCCCGCTTTCCTCAATGTTATGGCGCCCTGCCCGCGTGGTTGGCGTTATGAGGCGGCCGATCTGTTCACGGTCTGCAAGGCGGCGGTGGATACCTGCGTATGGCCGCTGTTTGAGGTCATCGACGGCAAATGGGTGCTCAACTATGAACCCAAAGCCAAGCTGCCCGTCGAGGATTATCTCAAGCTGCAGGGCCGCTTCAAGCACCTGTTCAAGAAGGGCAACGAGCATCTTATCGAGGAAATCCAGAAGGATGTAGATACCCGCTGGAATGAGCTGCTTACTCTTTGCGGCAAAGCATAAACGGATAATTCCTTCATTTTAGGAACTCTGGGATACAACCTCCGCCGTATCCTTTACGGCGGAGGTTTCTCCATTTATACTACCTCCTGATTTGGCTTTGGACGCCCCCCGTGTGTCAAAGCCACTATCCCCACGCAAAAACGCCCGTATGGGCGTTTTTGCGTGGGGATAGTTTTTCAGGGATATCCGGGCATGCGGCACAAAATACTTGATTAGCCTCAGATGGTATCTACTTGCTGTAAACGGAGCGATATGCGCTTTCCGCAAGTTTGGTGGAGAGGCTGTTAAAGGCTTCCGCTTCCACTTTATCAGGCGTATAAAGCGTGAACAGATGCTTGTCATAGTGCCAGGAGGCAAGGTAACCGCCCGACTTGATAGTTTTCACGACGATGATGGCATACCAGTCCGCGGCATCTACGCTCATGGCGTTTTCTTCTTCTTCAAACTCTTCATACACGCCGGAGATGTCTTCGTTTTCGTCGTCGGAGATAGCCGTACGATAGGTGTAGGACGCACCGTCGAGTGAAAACTGAATCTGCGCAGTATGGTCGGCGATGATAGAATATGTTACGTCTGTCGCGCCTTCGGGCGGTATTATAGAGAGGCCGAGTTTCTCAAACGCCTGCGAATCCTCTACTTCAACGATTGGATTAGGGATCTGCGCGCCTGCATTCGGTTTTGCACTGCAGCCTGTAAGCGGCAGGGCAGCCGCGAGCAGAAGTGCAAACAGTATAATAAAAACTCTCTTATTCTTCATGTATATTTCCTCCATTTCTCATCATCCATGCTTGTTCCAAATACGCAGATCAACTACTGCTGGTTCCATGCGCAGGGAATCCATTGTTTTGAAATGCGTATTCTTATGTACCATACATTGTAACACGCGCATGTGTTTGATATGCTTAGAACAATGGGAGGGTATTATGCTGACGAAAAAAAGGCCTGTTCTGCAAAGCATTATAGCGATTTGCGGCGTATTTCTTGCCCTATATGGACTGAGGTTGTTTAATGAACACTTGTTGTTCAAATTCTCGCTGTTTCCGAGAATGATTTTGATGATTGTCACGCAATGGACGCTGTTTCTCGTGCCCGCCATACTGATGCTGATACAAAATGAAAAGTTCAGCGACCTGGGCTTTTCGAAAAATAATTTGGCTAAACAGATTTTATCAGGCATACTGCTTGCGTTGGTGATGTCGGCAATATTGACGGTTCTTCCCATATTGCTGGGTTTAAAAGATATGATCTCAGACGCATCGTATAAGCATGTATGGCAGTTCCTCTTTGAATTTATCTATACGATCCTGGGTGTGGCGTTTGCGGAAGAACTTGTGTTCAGGGGATATCTGTTTCACAAGCTATTGGAAATTAAAAATTCCCGCTGGTTTGCGATTATACTTTCATCGGTGCTGTTTGGGCTGTTCCATATATTCAGCGGCAATATCATTCAGGTGTTCATGACTGCTGGTATTGGCCTTATCTATTGCATATACAGAGAAAAGGTCAAGGACTGTACGCTTCTTTCCCTGATTATTGCGCATGGGTTGTATGACGGTTTGATAGTACTGTGGGTTTCCTGCCTGTAAGAGAATACCTACAATATTGGAAGTACGTTTTGATATTCAAAACGTACTTCCATATTATTCATACGCACGAAATCTCTGATAGGCATCAGAGATTGTTTAACTCGGTCCGTATCGTCCGCTCCGCTTCAAGGAATGACATTTCATGCTCTTCCGCGAGCCGTACGATATCGTCATATTCGGGTTTCTCCCGTTTCACGCCGTATCCTTGTGCGCGTTTGATCCGCACGTTTCCGAGGCTCGTGGAAATGGTTTCGCTGTTGCGCGCAAGCTCGTACCGTTCGCAGGGGAACCTGCGCACGCCTATGGTGGTGGTGTGCAAAAACAAAGATTGAGCCAGCCTGTCCGCATCCGCTTGTGCGCAAAGGCAGACAATTACGAAGCCGGGGCGGCTTTTCTTCATGAGCACCTGCTGTACATATACGTCCTTCGCGCCAGCTTTCAGCAATGCCTGCATGGCAAAGCCAACGGCTTCCGGAGTCATATCGTCCACATTGCACCGTAACTCCACGGCTGTGCCGTTGGGGCCGCTCTGCGCGTTCCGTTCAAACAGGAACGCACGCACACAGTTGGCGGCAGGGAAGTTCTTTTTGCCCATGCCGTATCCTATGCGCTGAGAGGCCATGCAAGGCATGGGTAAGAAATCCGAAGCGAAATGCCGCAGCAATGCCGCACCCGTAGGTGTGCACAATTCGCCCGGCGTGCCATCGGAATACGTGGGTACGCCCAACAGCAGCTGCGCTGTTGCAGGGGCCGGAACAGGCAATACGCCGTGCATGGTGCGCACCATACCGCTGCCCACATGAACGGGGGAGCAAAGTATTTCATTAATCCCAAGCATATCCACAAGCAGGCAGAAGCCAATGATATCGGCTACAGCATCCAATGCGCCGACCTCATGGAAGTGGACAAGGGAAACGTCCTTCCCGTGCACGGCCGCTTCCGCATGCGCGAGCGAAGCGTATACCGCAAGCGCGTTGTTCTTCACGGAATCCGGTATTTGCAGGGCTCGAATGATTTCCTGTATATCCGGATGCGAGTTGTGAGCATGGGTATGAGGTTGGCTATGATCATGTTCATGCGGGTGGCTGTGTGTGGAGGCTGTTTCCGACTTGTGCACACAGTCCGTACTGCTTTCTTCTTCGCCGTTCACAGTCACAACCATGCGCGTGCCGCAGATGCCGCATTTTTCTTCCAAAACTGCGCGAACAGAGACCCCCGGCAGCAATGCGTTCATCGTGGAAAGGAACTCTTCTTTTGCGTCGCAAAGCTCATACAGCGTTGCGCAGAGCATATCGCCTGCTGCGCCCATTTTGCATTCTATATACAGAGACTTCATGAAACACCTTCCATGCTGTTGATGATATGCGCGAGATACCCTGCGCCAAAGCCGTTATCGATGTTGACCACGCTCACGCCGCTCGCGCAGGAATTGAGCATACAAAGCAGCGCGGAAATGCCGCCAAAGCTGGCGCCATATCCCACACTGGTGGGCACCGCGACGACGGGGCAGGAAACAAGCCCGCCGACTACGCTGGCTAAAGCGCCTTCCATGCCCGCGACTGCTACGATCGCCCGCGCCTGTGTCAATTCGGGCAAATGGGCCAGCAGCCTGTGTAGACCGGCAACCCCCGCGTCGTATATTCGCGCGACATTGCTGCCCAGGAGTTCCGCTGTCAGTGCGGCTTCTTCGGCAACCGGCATATCGCTGGTGCCTGCGGATACCACGGCGACAGAGCCTTTGCGCGGTTTATCAAGTGTACGGTCGATGACCCCAAGGCGCGCCATGGCGTAATATTCAAACGGAAAGCGAGGCGCGAGCCGCGCCGCTGTTTCCTCACTGAGCCGGGTGATGAGTATATCATGCGTGCCGCGCTTTCGCATAGCGTCCGCTATGCCTGCAATCTGTTCATACGTTTTGTTCTGCCCGAATATCACTTCCGCAACACCTTGCCGCAATGCGCGATGATGATCGACCTTGGCGTAACCGATATCCTCAAAAGGCGCGATGTTCAGCGCTTCAACGGCGTGTTCCGGCGTGATCTCGCCGCATTTCACCGAATGCAGCAAATCCAGCAATTCCTGCCTGTCCATAATCTGCTCCTGTGGGCACTTTCTTCCTAATATAATATAGTTCACAGCATGTCCGCAACTGCAATATCAATTGCAGAAGGATGTTTGTATGGCTTCCAACCCGCATTCATCCATCAACCGCTCGTCAAAGAGCAGTTCCCGCGGTTTGCCGGTTGCAAAGAGTTCTCCCTGTTTGAGTATCAGTACATGGTCGCACAGTTCCACGGCAAGCGCGAGGTCGTGTGTGGCGATGACTTTGGTCTGCGTAAGTTCACGCAGCAGCAATATTAGATTCCTGCGCGCTTTCGGATCAAGAAAAGCGGAGGGCTCGTCAAACAGCAGAGCGCCAGGGCGCATAGAAAGAACCGTTGCGATGGCGGCGACGCGCTTTTCGCCGCCGGACATCCGAAGCGGCGATCGATCCCTTAAGTGCTCTATGTGCAGTCTCTGCAGCACTTCCTGTACCGCCACCTGCACCTCTGCTTCCGGCATACCGTAATTCCGGGGTCCGAAGGCGATATCATCCTGCAAAGTAGGCATAAAAAGCTGGTCATCTGGGTTCTGAAACACAAGACCCGCTTTTGCCCGGATATCGTTGAGCGTGGATTTGTTCAACTCAATGCCGTCAATGCGAATACTGCCGTCCGAAATCGGCGCAATGCCTACGAGCGCGTGCAGCAGCGTGGATTTCCCCGCGCCGTTCGCGCCGACAATTGCCACGCTTTCTCCGCTTTCCACACAAAAGCTCAGTTCCCGCAACGCGGCAATACCGCCGGGATAACGGACAGTCAAACGTTCTGTTTGTATCATGAAAGTAGCCCGCCTATCAAGGTGTTCCATTGGGTTGAGATATCAAACACGCGGAAGAATACGATTGCCGATGTTATTCCGGCCATGTATATCCAATCGCCTGCCGATATCCGCCGCATCATGCCACGAGAAGTTCGTAGCGCATATCCGCGGCATTGCATGGCGTTGTATACGCGTTCGGAACGGTCAATGCTTTTGAGCAGCAGTTGCCCAACGAAACTGCCCATATGCCGGATATCCACACCGCGCCTGTTGCCCCCGCGAAGCCGGTAAGCGGTATATAAAGAGCCTGTCTCCAGAAGCAGCGTGCCGATATAGCGGTAAGTCATTTCAAAGACCGAAATGAATATTGCGGGAACGCGAAGCGCACGCAATGAGTCCGTCAATTGGGCGAAGGGAGTTGTGGCCACAAGCAGCAGCACGGCCATCACGCACAGATAGGTTTTCAACAGCACGCAGAAAAACGCAAGCACGCCGTAACTGACGGATAAACTGACAATACGAAACACAGTCGCGGTATCTAATATCAAAGAGGATATCCCCGCGAGCATGCAGAACGGCAGCGCGAGAGCTGCGCGTTTATGCAGCAGGGAATAGGGCGTTTCAGAAAGCGCCATCATGACTGTAGGATAGAAGACGTAAGGGATCAACTCTAAAAAAGCGTACCGGTGAAAGGATACGACGGCAATGATGTAAAGGAACGCCGAAACAAGCTTGGCAATTGGATGCAGCCGGTGTATGCATGTCGACTTGCCGGAAAGCTGTTCGATAGAATATATGGATTGCACGCTGCCGGTGATATCCGCCGTGTTCGAGCCCTCCTTGGTTACAAGGTTCCGGTTTCCTGCGCTTAAGGAAGCCGGAACTCCTGCTGTTTCGTGTTATACCTAAGCCTTTTGTTTTCTCTTTTTTATATGTGATATAACAAAGCCCGTTGCGCCCGCCAACACAAATGTCAGGCCGCCGCCGACTAACCCTGCTACGGTTGTACCGGATATGCCGCCATTAGCTGGCTTTGCGAAATCATAATCGGGCATGAACGCCGTCTTTTCCTGAATCTGAGAAGCCTGCTCCAATATGGCACCATTCGCTTCGAGTTCCGCTGTACCAGCTACGCGCTGTATGGACCATTCCAATCCATCGGGGTAGGCGGAGGCGAACAGCGATAGAACGCCGCCCGTCACTACAGTCAGCAACCCAAGCGTCAACAACAGCTTTTTCATGGATATTCCGGAACCGATGTGTTCCCCTTTGATCGTGCTGTCGATTAACTCCGGCCGCATCTGATAAACGAAGCACAGCACTGGAGCGGTGACGACGCCTTCCACAACGCCGATGGCCAAATGAATGGGCTGCATCATCAACAAAAACGCGTTAAACGGCAGTACGGTGATGCCGGAGGCAAGCGTTTCCAGCACAACGGAAAACGCGCCCAGCTGCAGCGCTATGACGACGGAGATGACCGAGGCAAACGCCAAGCGTTTATGAGTGATACCTTTTCTCAATATGAACCGGAATACCAGCGGATACACCAACAGACAGGGGATGACACCCATATTGAATATGTTGCACCCCAAAGCCAGCAACCCGCCGTCTGCGAAAAACAACGCCTGTATGATGAGCACCGCCGCGATGGTCAGCAGCGACGGAAAGCCGCCCAGCATGGCGGCGAGCAATATACCGCCGCCGATATGGCCACTCGAGCCCGTACCGGGAATTGTGAAGTTGATCATCTGCGCGGCAAACACGAATGCGCCGGTGACCGCCATAACGGGAATCTTTTTTTCACACAGGTCATCCTGCTTGATTTTAAACGCGGAATACCCCATTGCGCCGAAGCTTACGGCTGCCATGACTGCGCCTGTGGCAGGAGAGAGCAGCGCGTCTGCCATATGCATAACAATACCTCCCCAAAATAAAAGAATGCCTAAAAACATCTGCGGCGTTTTCGCCGCACGAAGCCTTCATGGCATTCGTCCGTTCAGGAACTAATTGTCCGGGAAATACTATTTCATGCGTACCTTCTGATACGCGCTTATTGTTATACTACCCTATGCGCCGATGTGACGCAATATGTTTTTCGTCACTCAATCAGAGCGTTTCGTTCATGCTGCCCGTGCGGTAACCCTTGAGGTCGAGGGAAACATAGCTGAACCCATATTCCCGCAGCTTATCGTGTATGGTTTTACGCGTTTGTTCCTGCAGCATGCGTTCAAATTCATCCGGGGATAATTCAATGCGAGCCAGATTGCCGTGTATGCGCACGCGTACCTGCTTAAAGCCCATATTCAAAAGTAGAGACTCCGCCTGATCCACCATGTACAGCTTTTCTTCGGTGATGGTTTCGCCATATACGAAGCGGGAGGCGAGGCATGCAAAGGATTGCTTCTGCCATGTCGGAAGGCCCATTTCTTTGGAAAGTGTCCGGATATCCGCTTTGCTCAGTTCTGCGTATCGCAGCGGGCTTTTCACACCAAGCTCAGCAATCGCCTGAAGGCCCGGCCTGTAATCTCCCATATCGTCGGTGTTGGAACCTTCTGCGATATGCTTTAACCCGTTTTCCGTAGCAATGCGGCCGATTGTCTGGAACAGTTCCGATTTACACAAATAGCAGCGGTTGGGCGGATTGCTGGAAAAGCCGGGGATGGATAGCTCCTCCGAATCGCAGAGTATGTGACGTATGCCGTGCTCCGCTGTGAATGCCTGCGCCGCGTCCAGCTCGCGCTTGGGGAAGGAACAGGAGCGCGCGGTGACGGCGACAGCATTATCGCCCAATGTATCATGCGCGACGGCAAGCAGAAATGTGGAGTCAACTCCGCCGGAAAACGCAACGGCCACGCTTTCCAGTTCCCTCAAATACGCTTTCAAACGTTCCAGTTTCTGCTGTATATCCATGCGTTCTCCTTCGTGCTTTAGATGTTGCGACCAGTTTAGAAGTATGCATTCTATTGTAAGCCATTGTGATAGGCTGTCAAGTAAAAAGGCAAATAGGTAATCCTTCGGTGTCTATAAGCAACTGTTGCAAAGATTTACATGCGTCGGATTTCGTTTGCGGCGGGCAGCATTTGTGGTCTATAATAGTATTAACTTGATGGGCATTCCGCAATGGGGCGGATGATTGCCCGTACATTTCGGAGGTTATATCATGCTGGACATACTGATCAAAGGCGCTTCTATCAGCGGATTTTCGGGCAGAATGGATGTTGCCGTATCTGATGGGAAAATTTCGCAGGTGAGCCCCGCAATCCATGCGGAGGCTAACACAATCGTACAGGCAAAAGGCGGCTTTTTGGCGCCTTCCTTTGTGGATTCTCACATGCACATCGACAAAGCGCTGGTGGAAAGCTCCGATGGATCGGAAAACCTCAAGGATGCGATTGAAGAATCCAACCGCTATTTTCAAAGCGTACGAGGCCGTGCTGCATCGGATATTCAAAAGCGTGCTGATAAACTGCTTCGCTGGGCAGCCGCCGCGGGTACCTGCGCCGTCAAGACTCATATTACTATCAACGAGTACTATGATATGGCGGGCTTTGATGTGCTGTGGGATATGAAACAAAAATTCCGCGGCATCATAGATGTTTACAACATCACTCCCTGGTACAAAGAATTTGATGCGCAGTGGCATGCAGCGGCGAAACAGGGGAATATTGATTTCGTGGGCGGGTATCCCGGACTGCTCGGTGGGGACGATTATGCCGCCGAAGTGGATCACATATTTGATCTTGCGCTGCAATACGGCCTGCCGGTTGACCTGCATGTGAATGAATCGGATGCACCGGATATTCGCTGCTTTGAATATGTATTGAAGAAGACGATACAAACCGGCATGCAGGGCCGTGTAAGCTGCAGCCATGTAACGGGTCTCAACGCGGTGGATGACGATACTGCCGCACGCGTGCTGGACCTTGCCTCGCAGGCGCAGGTCAACGTCATCACGCTACCTTCCTGCAACCTGTATCTCATGGGCCGCCAGGATAAGGAACCCATCCGCCGCGGGCTAACGCGCGTGCGCGAATTTCAGAAGCGCGGTGTGAATGTCTCGTTCGCGTCCGATAACGTGCGCGATCATTTCCGCCCCTTCGGCAACGCGGATATGCTGCAGGAGGCTTTGTTGAGTGCGCAGATACTGCAGTATGGCACCAGAAACCTTTTGAATCTCATTTACGACATGGGTACTGTATGCCCGGCGAAGAATGCGTTGCTCAAGGACTATGGCGTACAGCCGGGCTGCAGGGCTGATTTTGTGCTCTATGATGAAAAGAGTGCGCCCGAAGCAATTATCACGCAGAAACCTCGGCGTATCGTGGTGAAGGATGGGAAAATCATCGCGAAGCGGGGCAAGCTTGTCGGACGAATATAAATTCTTTGTTTGTCTGGTGCTATTCGTCCGGTAAATACAAAGCCCGCTGCGTTTTGACGCAGCGGGCTTTCTTGCCTATGGTCCTTTGTCGGGCGGCCAGTGTTGCGGCCTGTTCCGGCTGCATGGAACGCCGTGAACACCGGGATTTTTCCCCCTGAAAGTTACAAAGGCAAACTGAAATTGAAAGAAAATGCGGATATATTCAATTGCTCAACAGACTCAAGGCGGTCTGTTCATCTGTGATGAGCGTATCGATATAGCCGCCCTTGAGCGCCGCAATGATCGCGCTCTTTTTATGTATTCCCCCTGCCATTGCAATCGTCATGGGGCAACGCCGTATATCGTCCAGAGAAATCCCGACTATCCGGCGATCCACATCGGTGATGCAGGGACTCCCATCCATTTTGACTACTCTTCCGCATAAATCGGAAACTCCTCCGCGGAGGGCAATCTCCTCACATTGCGCATCTGTCAAACAGCCGGATTTATACATGGCGTTGTATTGCGGCAGCACCAACCCTATGCCGGAAAGAATCGCATCCAGCTTAGGGAACAATTCAAAATGGGATTGCATCTCCGCTTCCTGCATCATCAGGTCCTTGGTAACTTCGTTCTCAATGTAAAATGGGGCGCGAAGCACATAACATTCCCCATGCAGTGCACCGGAAAGTTCTCTGGCCATTTCCAGACCATCGGCAGGGCCCAGCTTGCGCCCATATCCGGCTGCCAGTTGTACGACGTCGGCGGTTACCAGCGGATTGCGTGCGCCCAATGAATGAACAAACTCACGGAGCGTTGACCCCCAGCTGATCCCGACCTTCATGTGATCCTTGACGTAAGACGAAAGATATTCAGCCGCAGCTTCGCCGATATTCCGCTTGGTTTCTTCGGTACTGCTACCCGTAGGAGCTACGCGCAGCTCTTTGAGCCTATAAGTTTCTGTCAGTTCGTCCCATGATTTGCCGTGGACTACATGTTTGATGCCGCGAATTTTAAATTCTACAATTCCTTCATCCACAATGAGCTTGAGCATACGAGATACATTTGAGCGGGAAGTGGAGAGTATCTGCGCAATTTCGTCCTGCGTCATTCGCTGTATGTAATACATTTGCGCTACTTCAATGAGCCTTTGCGTTCTTTGGTCAGACTTCACGCTATGCACCCGGTCTTTCTTTACTGACAATCATGTTAATAAACATGTTATTCAATCCGTTTATCCTATCTCGTCCAACTGTTAAAATTCACAAACGAATTGTGAGAGAGAGCAGCTGTCCAGAATGCGTTTGCGTATTTTCCGGCCAGTGCCGTTCATGCTTCCTTCCTGATCTCTGGAATTATTTTCATTTTAGCCTGAATATAACGATAAGTCAATGGAATATGATATAAAATAGATAAAAAAGCTGTCATTTGACATAACGTGGCGGGCTGAGTGCACCCGCAAGCTATTTTTTTATTGCGAATGTCATCCTATTCCGCTAAAACACAAAATCGACGAAAGACTCGCCGATTTTGTGTTCGGTAGGAAATTTCTATTTTTGCAAGGAGAATAAAGGGGAGGGCTCTCGCGCCCATTCGCGCTAGTTCAGATACGCGCTTTCGCCATGCAGGGTTTCATCCAATCCGGTAAGTTCTTCGGTCTCTGTCACTCTGACCGGAGTAATCAGATTGATGAGATACAGCATCCCATATGTGAAAACGAATGTATAAATGGCTGTGCCGACGACCGCGACCATCTGTTTCACAAAGAAGCTGCCGCCGCCGTATAGCAATCCGTCCGCCCCGCTGGGATTGATGGCCTTCGTGGCGAACACGCCCAATAGTATGGTGCCGAGTATGCCGCCAACGCCGTGTACACCCCATACATCCAGCGCATCGTCCAGACCAAGCTTATTCTTTGTTCCAATCGCCATGTAGCAGACGCCACCCGCCAATATGCCGATCAATACGGCGTACGGGGTGGATACATATCCGGCGGCAGGCGTGATCGTGGCTAGGCCCGCGACAGCGCCCGTCAGCAAGCCCAGGAATTTCGGTTTTTTAGTTGCAATCCATTCAATCGCGAGCCATGTTGCCGCCGCAAAGGAAGCGGCCACGTCTGTGTTTAAGAAAGCGAGGCCGGTGATGGCATCCACTTTCAGTTCGCTTCCCGCGTTAAAGCCGTACCATCCGAACCACAGCAGACCGGTGCCCAAAGCCACCAGCGGGATATTGTGCGGCGTCAGATTGATCTTCTTCCTCTTGCCAACGTAGAGTATGGAAGCAAGAGCCGCCATACCGGCAGATGTGTGAACCACGATACCGCCCGCAAAGTCCAGAACGCCCCACTGCTGCAGCAAACCGCCGCCCCAAACCATATGAACGAGCGGGAAATATACAAATACCAACCAGATCACTAAGAAAATAAGATAGGCGCCAAAACGAACTCTTCCTTCAAACGCGCCTGTTATCAACGCCGGCGTTATGATTGCGAACATCATCTGATAAACGATGAATACATACAGAGGAATATTGTTGTTGACGGAAAAAATATCGGTAGGATTGACGCCGATCAAAAATGCATGGTTGAGGTTGCCGATAATGCCGCCGACATCACCGCTGAAGCAAAGCGAATAGCCAACGGCAAACCACAGAACAGTCGTGACTGCCATGGAAACGAAACTTTGAATCATGATTCCGAGTACGTTTTTTCTTGAAACAAGCCCGCCGTAGAAGAATGCAAGCCCCGGAGTCATCAACATGACCAAGCTGGCTGCCAGGATCATAAAGCCGGTATTTCCGGAATCAAACATGATCTAATACCCCCATCATCAGTTCTTAAGAATGATGATAATAGACAGGATAATCTATGAAAATACAGGGGGTACTGTAATTTGAGATGAAAAGAACTGTATTTTTCAGACCTCGATAATATGATTTCTAACAGCGTATAATACAAGATCGATGACGCTTTTGAAACCAAGCTTTCGCATAATATTCGCACGGTGCGTTTCTACCGTCTTAATACTCAAAGAAAGCATATCTGAAATTTCCTTGTTGGATTTGCCCTCTGCAAGAAGCTGTAATATGCCTCTTTCCCGGGAGGATATTTGTTCTCTTGCCGCATATTCGCCGGGAATATTTTTTATATAACTGTTGACTACATGCTGGGTAACGCCCTGTGAAAGGAATATATCCCCCTGATATACCGTTTCAATGCACTGGATTAATTCTTCCAGAGCGTTGTCTTTCAATATGTATCCCTTCACGCCCGCCTGTAGCGCTTTCGCGATAAATTCCTCGGATTTGTGCATGGTCAGAATGATCACTTTTATATGAGGGAAATCCTGCTTCAATCTGGAAGCAACATCGATTCCGTTCAGTTTTGGAATCGAAATGTCAACTATGGCGATATCGGGCTGTATGCGGGCGATGTTTTTCAGGGCTTCAATTCCGTCTGCAGCTTCTCCAGCCACTTCGATATTCTCTTGCCGGGAGAGCAATATGATGAGCGCCTCCCGAAGAATCTTGTGGTCGTCAACAAGAAAAACTTTAATTTTGCTCATACGGAACCTCCAAAAGTATTCTTGTTCCCTTGTCCGTTTCGCTGTCGATGATAAGCCTGGCGTTGATCATATCGGCTCTTTCTTTGATTGAATTCAAACCAAAACCGGAGGTCACCCCGCCTATATGAAATCCTTTCCCGTTATCCGAAATCCGGATCAAAGCGGCGGCTTTGTTTATTGAGAAGATGTTGACGTTTACCTCGGTAGCGCCGGAATGCTTCATGCAGTTGGTGAGGCTCTCCTGAATAATGCGGTAGATATTGATTTCCACTGCCTCATTCCACCGTGGCAGATGCTGGTCAATATCATAGGTAAAGCGGATATGGCCAAGCTCGTTGAGCTTATCGCAAAGATCGCCTATGCTTTCCGCGAGGCCGTTTTGCTTTAGACCGACGGGTTTCAAATTGTACATGACATTGCGGATTTCTTCAATCGTATGGTCGGCCAGCTTGATTGACTGGGAAGTCTGTTCTTTAAGAGAACTGTCTTTTGCAGAATGATGAATCAGGCCTAAGTTAATTTTAAGCGCAACAAGCGATTGCCCTACGCCGTCATGCAGTTCACGCGCGATCGTTTCGCGTTCTTTTTCCTGTGTTGCCGATAGTATATACGCCTGGCGTTTGAGTATGATATTCTGCTTTTCAATGGCCTGGTTCAAGTCCTGCGTTAGGTTTTCATAACGTTCTTCCTGCTGACGCTGCATTAATGTGTAATAATCAGAAAACTCAACAATATTCAGGCCTTTATCTTCTTCTTCGTCGGAAACCCTCAAGCCAATCGTCTTCTTAATGATATAGAACATGAGCATCCCCGCGCCGAACGCCCATGCGAAATTGACAAGAACGCCCAGCATTTGCCCCAAAACCTGCTGATATTTTTGGAGAGCCAGATTTTCCGGCGAAGCAAATACGCTGCACAATATTGCGCCGCATGCGCCGCCAAATGCGTGGATGGGCACAGCGTTGACCGCATCGTCTATCTTCAGTTTCAGCAGCAAACGGCTGCCCAGTACAACGACCGAACCCGTTATAATTCCTACAAAAACGGATTGAACGGGCGTCAAAATGTCCGAGCCTGCAGTAATGGCGACCAATCCCCCCAGTGCGCCATTAAAAACGGCATCCATGAAGCTCTGGTTTTTTGCCAGAATAAAAGTTGTCGCGACCGCTCCTACGACACCCGCGGCAGCCGCAAGATTGGTATTTAAAAGTATTACGCCGATTTTATCCTCAAACTTGAGAAGGTTGCCGCCGTTAAAACCAAACCAGCTGAACCACAATATAAACGTTCCAAGCGTTGCAAACGGGATATTAGAACGGACCTGATATATTGGCTTTCCGTTTTGATCAAGCCTGCCTCGTCTTGGGCCAACCATAATGCTTCCGGCCAGCGCGATCCATCCGGCGGTTGAATGTACGACGGTTGCTCCTGCGTAATCCATATACCCCAGTCGTGACAAGAAAGTCTGCTGCTGTGTGTATATACCGCCCCACGCCCAATGCCCGAACACTGGATAAATAATGACACCGGTAATGATCGCCGCTATGACAAGGGATTTTAATCTCGTTCTTTCCGACATGCTGCCGGAAAATATGGTGACAGCCGTACCTGCGAACATCATTTGAAAAAATATGAATACGTAATCATAATTGCTATTCAGATTGGACAACAGCCAATGGTTCGTTCCTAACAGTCCGTGAAATGTTTGCCCGAACATAAGCGCAAAACCGGAGATGAAGAAAGACAATGCCGCAACCACAAAAGCAATGATGTTTTCCATCGCGACGCTGATCACATTTTTGGGCTGCACAAAACCCACTTCATAGCATACGAACCCAGCCTGCATGAAAAACACAAAGCAGCCGCAGATCAATATCCACATATCATTTATCTTGCTCATATCATCACCGCATTTCGAAATTCGAGCCGGTAGATTTTCTGCGCCATTGCAGCAATCGTATTAGGTTTTTCTTACAGTCTAACAGATTATACAACAAAACGCGCAAGCAGCAAATAAAAAATCCCTCTTTCAAGGACTTTAGATGGTAAAGCGGTGGGATTCGAACATACGACACCAAGAGATGAATGGCGGGCTTTCGAGTGCCACGCCTGTTCTTATACCGATTGCTTTTTACCTCTTGGTGTTGGCAGGTATTTTTCGAGATCGATAATTAAGTATCATCAAAGCGATTTCTTTTTATTGTCTTTCAACGTAACAAATACCCCGAATTAATGAATATCAATAAAATGTCGAATTATGTTATGAGCACCACAAATTACGGAGCCGTCGAGTGGGGGTAGTATCTTGCCAAGGGATGGAGAATATAACCTCGATAATAAAAAGAGTTTTGCAGATCCATTGAAATGGTGTCATTACATTGTAAATGCAGGCTATGCTACGGTTGCCGTTATTACATTGGCTCATGTTATATGGTATTTCGCAGCGCGAGAAGTACTTGCCTCTCCACCAGATATCTATTGGAGAGATTATATCATATTGCCGCTTATAGGATTGTCATCTGTAAATGTGGCAGCAGGCTGTTTGGTATATTCAAACAGAGTCCCGCTTATTTTTAAGGAATATCTATCAGTAACTCTTTTTTTAATCTTTTCATTCTATCTTTCGCTAACTCATAAAATTACCAGCATATTGCTTGGTTCTTTTACTCTGCCTGTTTTTGCTTCCGCAATTTTTTCTAATACAAAGATAACGCGATGGATGTTTTGGATGGGCACTTTTGCACTGATGATTAGTGGCGTCAAACTATACTTTGAAGCAAGATTTCGTAGTAATATACTCATGGATGTATTCGTTGCATGGGATATGCTTCTATGTTCTTATCTATTGGCAAGAGTTTTAATTCGATATGGACACGATAATATTGTTGCCCTAATGTGTTCCCAAAATCAGCAGCGAAATATGCAGGAGCAGCTAAAACTTGATGCCTTTACCGGCCTGTATAACAGAAAAACCCTTGATGAGTTCATACGGAAATTAGTGGAAGAACGCGGAAATGATAATGATTTCATTACGTTGGCAATTATTGACGTGGATAATTTTAAAAAGATAAACGATGTATACGGCCACGTTGCAGGAGATCGCGTTTTGCTCTATTTGGCAAAGATATTAAAAAGCCATTGTACAGAAAATATTAACGCCTATCGGATAGGAGGAGACGAGTTTGCAATTCTATTCAGAGGTTGCTGCATGCAGAAGGCATATCAGATTTGCGAGAATGTTAGAGCGGCAATGGAATCCTCTTCCCTATACGAAACGGGTAAGAAAATTATTACATTAAGCTGCGGTCTTGCGCCCCTGAAATTAGAGTATACAAGTTCAATTGAACTGCTAAAGGCAGCGGATTCAGCGCTATATTTAGCTAAAAGTAATGGCCGGAATAAAGTGGTGATCTATGATGGTCCTATGCTGCGTACTGTTAATTTTGCCCGAAATTTGCCAGAGTAATAAATAGCAAGCCTAGTATACCGAAATACAAAGCCCGCAACGCTGAACGTTACGGGCTTTAGATGGTAGCGGCGGTCGGATTCGAACCAACGACACCACGGGTATGAACCGAGTGCTCTAGCCAACTGAGCTACGCCGCCATAGACGATGCGCATACCATACAGCATGCGCATCTATTGGTTGCGGGGGTGGGATTTGAACCTCACGACCTTCGGGTTATGAGCCCGATGAGCTACCAGACTGCTCCACCCCGCGACGAGCCGTTCTTAACGGCAAGTACTAGGATACCACGTCACAACGAGTACGTCAACCTTTTATTTGGACTGCCGGGCAGTGAATTTCCCGGCAGGTTGTAATATACTATACGTATCAACGCGAAGTCCTTTGCAGGGAAAATGTGTTGAGAGCAAGTTGGCAGGCGTGTAAGAATGAGGGGGGATGCATATGGATACCGGTCTTAATCGGCTGCGGGAGATGCTTCACGAAGCGTCGCGCATTGCCTTTTTAGGAGGTGCGGGCGTAAGCACGGAAAGCGGAATACCGGACTTTCGCAGCGAAAAAGGGATATTTGCGGCAATTGAACGATACGGCTATCCACCGGAGATTTTGCTCAGCCACGACTTTTTTATCTCGCACACGGAGACTTTTTACGAATACTACCGCGCAATGCTGCTCTACCCGGATGCTCGTCCCAACAAGGCACATCAGGCGCTTGCAGCACTGGAGCGGCAGGGGAAGCTGACGGCTGTCATCACGCAAAACATAGACGGTCTGCATCAGCTTGCGGGAAGCAATACCGTACTTGAACTGCATGGAAGCGTATACCGCAATTACTGCATGAAATGCCGTAAGCCGTATTCGCTTGCGGATATACTCGGTCAGCAGGGCGTCCCCAAATGCGACTGCGGGGGTACCATCAGGCCCGATGTCGTACTCTATGGCGAGGAATTGGATTATGATTTGCTGGATACCGCCGTTAGCCATATCCGCCAGTCACAGCTTTTGATTGTCGGCGGTACTTCGCTCTCTGTTTATCCCGCCGCTGGATTGGTGCGGCATGCGCGAGGCCCGGTGGTGCTCATCAACAAGAGCGAGACACCCATGGACAACAGTGCCGCATTGGTTATTCACGCGCCTATCGGCGAAGTACTTTCCCAATGCGTTGAGGGCGCAGAATACTAGCCCTTATATCTCGCTATACAAAAGACGGGCTTCATCGAAGCCCGTCTTTCATCATAACTGCAAATTTAGTTAATGACTGCCCAATAATGCGGCAAGTTCCTGCAGATGCGCATCCTTGGTGATAGCGACTACGGAATCATTTGCGAGCAGTACGGTATCCCCGCGCGGAATGACCAAATCTCCTTCGCGCATGATCGCAACCAGTACGCATTCCACCGGCAGGCTCAAATCTTTCACCTTGGTTCCGACCGTGCCGGATGAAGGATCAACGATTTGCTCTACAAGGGAATACTTGCCCCTGTTCAGTTTAAGCAGCGTCATCATGTCGCCGAGTGACATTTCTTCCGCGACCAGCCGTGCAAGAAGATCCGATTGGTTCACGCCGACATCCACGCCCATGGAAGGGTTGAACAGCCAAGCGTTTTTGGGATTGTTGACGCGCGCCACCACACGCCCCACGCCGTATTCCATACGTGCCATGGTGGCTACAACAAGGTTGGTTTCATCCGAACCTGTTACGGCGGCTACTACATCCGCCCCACTAATACCCGCCTCTTCCAAAGTGCGAGGTTCCGTGCCGTTGCCCCAAAGCAGTGCTTCTTCCGGCAGATCGCGCTTGAGCGCGGGAAAACGCACATCACGGTTTTCAATGAGTTTTACGGTATGACCGCGGCCGAGCAGCAAACCTGCGAGGTATGCGCCAACCTGACCGCCGCCAACGATAATGACTTTCATAGCAATATCCTCCTTGCAGGCTATTCCATGCCCAGCAGTCGTTTAAGCCGATCGGCTGAGGCCGTCGCTACAGCCAGAAACGCCAGATCGCCCTTCTCGAGCTGTGTGCCCAGCGTGGGAATATACGTTTTCCCGCCGCGGCTTATCGCGATCAGATTGATCTCACCGGCTACCATCAAATCGCGTGCTTTCTGGCCATCCATCATGGGCGGAATTTCTATTTCGACAACATCGACATCACCTGCGCCGAGGCTAAGCACCGCGTTGAAAGGAGAGTAACACAGCAAATCAGCCGCTCGCTTTATTCCCCAAGTCGTGGAAGAAATCGTCTGTATACCGAGTTTGCGGTATATCTCTGCCTTGTGTCTGTCGTACATGCGGGCGACGACCTTTGGTACGTGATACGCTTCGCGCGCAAGCTGTGCAATAACGGCATTTGACTCATCGCTTGCGGTAACTGCAGCCAGCGCGTCCGCCTTATCGATCTTCGCTTTGAGCAGTATGTCCCTGTCAAAGCCTATGCCCTCTACCGTTTTTCCTTTGAAGCCCGGGTCCAGACGCTTGAAAGCCGCCGCATCAGAATCCACAACTGTGACGGTATGTCCCTTCTGGCTCAAGAATTCGGCAAGCCCGGAGCCTATGCGTCCGCAGCCAACAACTATAATTTTCATAGCATCCTCCTGCATCTCTTACGCCTTGTGTGAAATCTTCTTCCCGCGTTTGCGCAGGAAGTATTTGCGCAGTTCATCCACTAGCAGTACAACCGGCGGAATAATGATCAAATACCCCCATTCCCGCAAACCGATGGGCGCCATATTGAACACGGTGTTTACCGGCGAGTACATCAGCAGGCAAAGCAGCGTCAGTTCCACAATAATGCCGACGATGATGAGACGATTGCTGAATATGCCGATTTTGAATACCGAAACGCGGTCGGTTCGTGCGGCGAAAACAACAGCAATCTGGCACATCACGATGGCCGCGAATGTCATTGTGGTGGCCATGCGATACACAATGCCTTCTCCCGCAAGCGGTACAGCAGGCCAGCCATGCAAATGGTTTAATAGGAAGTACGCTGCCATACACACCGCCGACTCAATCATACCATACCAGAGCATGGCGCGCACAAGAAGTTTGCGGTTGAGCATGGGTTCTTTCTGCGAGCGGGGGGGCAGGCTCATAATGCCTTCCTCGGGCAGTTCCGTACCCAGCGCCACGGCGGGCACCATATCCGTACCAAGGTCGATGGCCAGTACCTGCATGATCGTCAGAGGCAGGGGGATAGCGCCGCGTGAAAACAGATAGAACACGAACGGCACAGCCTCCGGCATGTTGCTGTTGAAAATGTACAGCGCGAACTTCCGGATGTTGTTATATACCGCACGGCCTTCCTCCACAGCGTTGACAATGGAGGCGAAGTTATCGTCCGTCAGTATCATATCGGCCGCTTCCTTGGCTACGTCCGTGCCGGACATGCCCATCGCAACGCCGATATCCGCTTTCTTAAGCGCGGGCGAGTCGTTGACACCGTCGCCCGTAACTGCCACCACGTGGCCAAGAGCTTGCAGAGCGCTTACAACCTGCAGTTTTTGCTCGGGGGCTACGCGCGCGAATATGACCTCGCCGCTGAGCGCTTGCTTGAGTTCCTCCTGCGACATGTGCTCGAGCTCTAAGCCGGATACGATGCGGGGCTTGTCGCCCTGTACGATGCCTATGCGGCGCGCGATGCTTTCTGCGGTAAGGCCATAGTCGCCCGTAATCATAATAATACGTATGCCCGCGTGATGGCATTTTTCTACCGCGGCCGCAACTTCGGGGCGCGGGGGATCCGCCATGGCTACGAGGCCAAGGAATGTCAGTTCGCGTTCAATGAGTTCCGGCGTGTATGCGCTCAGACTCGCGGGAACGGTTCCCTTGGGCAGCCGTCTGATTGCCACAGCGAGAACACGAAGACCGTTACGCGCATACTGGTCGTTTGCGTTCATGATGCGGGTGCGCATGGCATCGTCCATCGAGATGTCCTGCTTATTCTGGCGAACAAACGTACAGAGTTCCAATACTTCCTTGGGAGCGCCCTTGCAGTATACAATCTGATCCGCGCTTCTGTCGGCCGCCTTATGTATGGTGCTCATGCGCTTGCGGGTGGAATCGAAGGGCAGTTCGCGAAGCCTGGGCGTGCGCTCGGCTTCGGCGGCTAAATCCACGCCGCCCTTTTGCGCCAAAACCAGCAAGGAAGCTTCCGTCGGATCACCCAGAACAGTCCAGCGGGCTTCCCCGTTGGGCGGTACAAGGCGTGCGTTGCAGCACATGCCCGCGGCCGCGCAGACCTGCGCAAGCTCGGGATCGTTATTCGACGACTGATTGCCGGTGAGTATCTGGCCTTCCGAAGAGTAGCCTACACCTGTTACGCGGTATTGCTGTTCAGCCGTCCAGACATCGCTGACGGTCATTTCATTTTGTGTCAGCGTGCCGGTTTTATCCGTGCAGATCACCGTGGTGCAACCAAGCGTCTCCACAGCGCTCATGCGCTTAATAAGTGCGTTGCGTTTCGCCATTCGCTGCACGCCCATCGCAAGTGAAAGCGTTACGGTGGGCAGCAGGCCTTCGGGCACAAACGCGACGATCATGCCAAGTCCGAACACAAAACTTTCGGCTAAATCCGCCTTGGCCAACAGTACAGCCGCTATGAAAAAGAACGTGCCGATACTGACCGCCATTACCGTAATGAGTTTGGTGATGCGGGCCATTTCTTTTTGCAGCGGACTCTGTTCTTCTTTGACCGTCTGTGTGAGGTTGGCGATTTTTCCGAATTCGGTGGACATACCTGTTGCGAAAACTACTGCTCGCCCGGTTCCTGCGGCGACGGTGGTGCCCGCGAACACAAGATCGGGCTGTTCCACACGGGTAAGGTCATCGCGCAGTACTTCAAATCTCGCTTTGTGTACAGGCTGCGATTCTCCTGTCAATGTGGATTGGTTTACCCGAAGGTCGTTGTCGTCCACAAGGCGGCTGTCCGCCGATATGCGGTCGCCTTCATTGAGCAGTATCACATCGCCAGGTACCAAATCCTCGGCCAATATGCTCTGCTCTTCGCCGTCGCGGATAACGCGCGCATAAGCGGGCAAAAGCTGCTTCAATGCCTCCGTTGCCTTTTCCGCGCGGTATTCCTGCCAAAAGCTGAACGAACCGTTGATGATATTTACCAGCCAAATGGCAATGGTCAACTGCGGCATTTGCGCTATTAATGCTACAGCACCGCCGATCCACAGCAGAATTGCCATCAAATGCGTAAAGTTGGCAAGAAAGCGCCAGATCAGAGGCTTCCCTTTCTGTTCGCGCAGGGTATTCTTGCCATATTTACTCAGGCGATCCTGCACTTGCTCGCTCGATAATCCGCGAGCCGAGGTATCCAGTACCTGGTATACCTCGTTAATGGATATTTTTTGGATATCCGGTGTGCCGCTCGTTTCGGCACTGTTGTAACTCGTATTCATACATTCCCCTAACACATTTCCTAATAGAATACCCGCCGCCGTTTTCACGACAGTAATCAGTATGGGCCGGCCCTTCGTAATTCTCTGAGCGTGCGCGTTACTTAGTGTGCCCGCATTTGTACCACTCTACCAGCACGCAGATGAGCAAAATTACGAAAATTACCCAGATTACAATGCCTGCAACATCCCCCATAATCAACCCCCTGCTCTTTCATCCGGCGACCGGCCCATAAATCCATCGACGAACGTTATTTAAGAACGCAAGCCGCGTACTAACTATCGACTTATTATAGTCAATACGAAATGAAGGGGATATTAAGGAAGAATACCTATGGATAAAGATTGTATAAAGAAATGAGAGCAGCTGATACGTACGAGAACAATTGAAGCTTTCATTAGTCTGCACATTCAATTTGATAGCATATAAAAAAGAGGCCGGAGCCTCTGATGCTGATATATAGTTGGATTTTTATATGTCTTCCACCATGCGGTAGCCCACGCCAACCTCTGTAATGATATACTTCGGTTCCGCCGGATTTTCTTCCAGTTTGCGGCGAATGTTTGCCATATTTACGCGCAGTGCCTGTATCTCATTTGTGTAGGGGCCCCATATTTCACGGATGATAAAATCATGTGTGAGTACCTTGCCCGCATGCCGCGCGAGCAGCACAATAATGCGGTATTCAATGGGGGTAAGATGAATATCGCGGCCGCCTGCCGTTACCGTACGTTTATCAAAATTGATTTCCAGATCGTTTATCGTGATGGTTTGGGATTCCATGTGGCCCGGTGTCCGCTGGCCGCGGCGCATGGCCGCCCGTATGCGTGCGAGCAGTTCTGCAGTGCCGAAGGGTTTGGTGATATAATCGTCGGCTCCTGCATCCAGTGCCTCAACCTTTTCTCTTTCGTGCCCGCGCGCCGATACAACCACGACTGGCGTATCTGTCCAGATGCGGATGGTTCTTAATACTTCCAAACCATCCACATCGGGCAGTCCCAGATCCAGCAGCACAATATCGGGGCAGTAAGAAGATGCCATCGACATGGCCTCTTTTCCCTTAGACGTCTTTTGAACGCCATACCCGTTGGAGGTAAGAATGGCGCTGATAAAGTTCGAAATGGTTTCGTCGTCTTCCACAATCAGGACGACAGCCTTATTATCCATAGTCATCTCTCCTTCGTCAAAAATCCCGGGATTTTCGACATTTCATCAAGGTGCAATGTCAAAGCCTATGGCTTTGACCACCTTACATCGGCAGTGTAAACCGGAACGTTGCGCCGCCGGTGCCGTTGTTTTTGGCCTCAAGTCTGCCCCCGTGCGCGCTGATAATGGATTTGCAGATCGATAAACCTATGCCCATCCCGCGGGAGGAATCGGGGCCAATTCTGTTGGACGTGAAACCGTCAAACAGATGGGGAATATCCTGATCCGCAATTCCTTCTCCATGGTCTGTTACTTCAAATATGGCAGAATCCTGTGCCCTCAGTACATTTACTTCAATGGGAGAGGGAGGAGGGGAGTGCTTGATGGCGTTTTCCAGCAGATTAATTAGTACCTGTACGATCAGTGTGCCGTCCATCGGAATAAGTATCAGTTCGTCAGGAACCTGAACATGCAGCGTGTGGGAGGGGAAACGTTTGCGGATTCGCCGCACCGCTTCTGCCACGATTTCTTCGGCGGCTTCAGGTGTTTTTGCTACATTCATGGTGCCTTCCTTAATGCGCGTGACAGAAAGTAAGTTTTCCACCATTCGAATGAGCCATTGTGAGTCTTCCCGGATATTGAAAATCAGCTGGTCATGCGTTGCTTGATCCAATGCTTTGCCATTTTCAAGTATGGCGGAGCTTGCCCCCAGTATTCCCGTGAGAGGCGTGCGCAGATCATGCGATATCGCGCGTAGCAGATTGCTGCGCATCTTTTCCTTTTCCGATTCCAACAGTATTTGACGCTGTTCGTCGGATAGATGCTGACGTTCAAGCGCCATTGCGACCTGCGAGGCGATCAGGCGCAGCAGTATGAAATGGCTCTGGTCCAGCGGCCCGCCTTCATAGGAGATGCCCAGAACACCCAAAGATTTTCCCTGCGAAATAACGGGTAGGTAATATGCGGCGGCATCCTTGAGCGTATCGGTGCCCGCTCCTGCCGGCTTTTGATTGGCATATGCCCAATGCGCGGCTCCCCGCTCCTGCTCCGATCCAAGGTTTGCGGCATCGTCATACCCCGGAGCCTGCAATATATCGGGTGCATTCTGTGAGGGGTCATCCGTATAGAACGCCACCGAACGCCCGAAGAGTTTTATAATGTATTCGTTAATCAATTTTGCAATATTTTCACGTCCGCGCGTGGCCAGCAGTTTTCTGCTGATTTCATAGAGCATCTGCGTCCGGCGTTCGCGATGCGCGGCAAGCCGGGCCTGCGCCTTGATGCGCACTGTCAAAGCGCCGGTAATCAGCGCGACAATTAGCATAATGGCAAATGTAATCGGATAACCCGCCAGAGATTGAAAGGAAAAGTAAGGATACGTGAAAAAGAAATTGAATGCCAGGACGCTCAGTACAGAAGCAGCGACACCGTAAAGATATCCCGTTGTCACTCTGGAAATAATCAGCACGGACAGAATATAGATCATCACGATATTCTGGCTGTCAAACGGCAGGTCTTGTGCGAAAAAACATGCAAGCGTCGCTAACGCGAACACGCCCAGCAACTTTAGAGTATCCAGCCAGGAAAATGAAAGTGTCTGCATCACACGCATAGGCTGCCGGAATGTGCGGCCGCTATTATCCGGAATGATGTGCACTTCCACGCCGGGAATAAGAGAAATGAGCTTGTCTTCAAAATCCTGCTCAAACAGATTGCGGAGCGTTCGGCGATTTCGGCTTTTGCCCACCACAATGTTGGTAATTCCCGATAGCCGCGCATATTCGGCGATGGTGGACGCAATATCAAAACCGATTAACGTTACGACTTCCGCACCCAGCCGCTCCGCCAGTACCATATTTGCGCGGAGGGTGTCGTTCTGCTTATCAGAGAGGCTGTCGCTTTGCTGGCTTTGTACGTAGACCGCTGTCCATGGGGCATGGAATGCTTCCGCGGCTCTTGCCGTCCAACGTATGCATTTCGCTGAGGAAGGCGACGCGCCTATGCAAACGAGCAGCTTGCTTTCGGAAATTTTCCCCGACATGCTGGGTTCGCTCAGGTTTTCATGGCTGATCCGTTCGGTTGCTTTGCGCAAGGCGATTTCCCTCAGCAGCCTTAACGTCTCATTGGAATAGAAATCCTGAACGGTCAAACCCGTGCCGTCGGTGCTTAGGCGCCCTTCCTTCACCCGGTGCAGCAATTCTTCAGGGTCTACGTCAATCAGCTTAACCTTATCTGCGCGGTCGAATATAGAATCAGGAACCGTTTCCGACACGGTCTTTCCAGTAATGCTTTGCACAACATCCGTGAGACTTTCAAGGTTTTGCAGATTCACCGTGGTATAGACGTCAATGCCGGCATGCAGTAATTCTTCTACATCCTGATACCGCTGCTTGTTGCGCATGCCGGGTGCGTTGGAATGTGCAAGTTCGTCCACAACGATGAGTGCAGGCTTTCGTTTGAGTGCGGTATCGAGGTCGAATTCCGCCTGTCCGCCATCCCGAAGCGGTGTTGTTATCTGCGGCAGCGCAGGCAACCCGCGCATTAGATCAATGATTTCAGGATTGGCATCAGGCTCCATAAAGCCAATGAGCACATCCGTGCCGCAGCGGAAACGTACCTGCGCGTCGTCGAGCATCGCGCGGGTTTTGCCAACGCCTTCCGCATATCCAAAATAGATCTGCAGCCTGCCGCGCTGCGGCTGACCGTTTCGATCAAGGACGGTTGCGTCCATTTTGCGGCATTCTCCTTCCGTTACCCGCCTTCGGGTGCTGCAAGTATCATATCACATTGCATCAGGCTGTTGAAGCCGCTGTTTTACATATACAGGAATGATTGAACGCGCCGCGTGCGGCTTATGGTATGATAGTAGAAAAATTTGCAGGGAAAGCGTGAAAACATGTCAAACAAGCTGCTCAAACTGGAAAACCCGGATCGGGTAGAAGAATTGTCGCCTGAAATAACACTGCGCACAATTGGTTTGCGGGCAGATGATGTGTTCTGCGACATCGGCGCGGGCAGCGGATTGTTTGCCCTGCAGGCTGCAAAAATGACGAGCGGCAACGTATATGCTTTGGAAATAGACGAGGATATGCTCGCTCTGATCCGCAAAAGGGCGGATATGCAGGGACTTCATCATTTGCATACGGTTGCGGTGCGCGATGAGAGCTTTGGCTTGCCGCCGAATACGGCGGACATTGTACTGTTAGCGACCGTGCTGCATGAAATAGAGGATCAGAAGCCGTTTTTAGCCGATATATACTCTCTGTTGAAGACCGACGGAAAGCTTGCGGTCATTGAGTTCCGTTCCGGTCCTACGCCGTTTGGGCCTTCGCCGGAACACAGAA
The DNA here is from genome assembly GCA_964440115.1 of uncultured Oscillospiraceae bacterium. Lineage (GTDB taxonomy): Bacteria > Bacillota > Clostridia > Christensenellales > CAG-138 > JAEWWD01. The sequence continues at coordinate 132,466 of CAYTPV010000004.1, forward strand.
TGAGCAGGGAGCGCATTGAAGAGACCGTATGTGCGGCCGGATTTGTGTACAGCGACTTTTTTGAACTGGGGCCGAATTTTATAGGCATTGTTTTTTTAAAACGCTGAGCTACTCTATTACAGCAAATGTGTTATGATATGACAAAAGCCGTCTGGTGTTGCAGACACTCTGCGGTTTAAGCAAACGAGGATTGTGGGGACGGTATATGTGGGTATTACTGGCGTTCGGGTCCGCACTGTTTGCGGGAATTACTTCCATACTGGCGAAGAGCGGCATAAAAAATGTTGATTCTAATGTCGCCACGGCTATACGGACCATTGTCGTACTCATTTTTGCATGGCTGATGGCATTCGTTGCGGGATCGGTCGGCTCCATTGGCAGCGTCAGCGGGCATTCCATGCTGTTTCTCGTGCTTTCGGGGCTTGCGACGGGGGCATCCTGGCTTTGCTATTTCAGAGCTTTGCAGATAGGCGATATCAACAAGGTTGTCCCCATCGATAAATCCAGCACCATACTGACCATGCTGCTGGCGTTTTTGCTGCTTGGCGAGCCTGTGACTCTGATAATGGTGGCCTGTATACTGTTTATCGGTGCGGGTACCTATCTCATGGTGATGAAAAAGAAAGTGCAGACGGAAATCGGACAGCCTGCGACCGGTAATAACCGCGCGCTTCTGTTTGCGGCGGGTTCGGCAGTGTTTGCCAGCCTCACCGCTATACTGGGCAAAGTCGGCATTTCCGGCGTGGATTCCAACCTGGGTACCGCCATTCGCACCTGCGTTGTGCTGATCATGGCATGGCTGGTGGTGTTCGTGACAGGAAAGCAGAAGCAGGTGAAGGGTATCCCGAAAAAAGATCTGTGGTTTATCTGCCTATCCGGCGTTGCAACGGGCGCTTCCTGGCTGTGTTACTATAAAGCACTGCAATTGGGCCCCGCCTCTGTCGTCGTCCCTATCGACAAACTGAGTATCGTTGCCACGGTGCTGTTTTCTTACTTTGTATTTCATGAGAAGCTCAGCAAGAAAGAAGCGGCCGGTCTGTTCCTGATTGTGGCCGGAACGCTTGCATTGCTATGGAAATGAGTTTTATACTCAAACGGGCATCGTTTTCAGCGTTTCGCTGATAATCAGACGCGCTTCTGTCGCTGCCTGTACATCACATACGCTGTAACCCGGCGCGATTTCTTCAAGTACAAGGCCCTGTTTTGTCACGCGTATGAGCGCCATTTCCGTCACGATAAGCTTGACTACGCCTACTGCCGTGAGCGGATAGGTGCATTCTTTGAGTATTTTGGGCGCGTCTTTGATGGTATGCTCCATGGCCACGATGACTTTTTTCGCGCCGACTACGAGATCCATTGCACCGCCCATGCCCGGCGCTTTCTGCCCGGGGACCATCCAGCTTGCAAGATTGCCCTGTTCATCTACCTGCAATGCGCCCAGTACGGTAATGTCAACATGCCCGCCGCGTATAACGGCAAATGATTCTGCGCTGTTCAAATACGACGCGCCCGGCAGTACGGTAACGTAAATGCCGCCCGCGTTGAAAATATCCTTGTTTTCTTTGCCGGGTTCGGGCTCGGGCCCAACGCCTAAAATGCCGTTTTCAGCCTGAAATATGACAGAAACGCCCTGCGGCAGATGGTTTGCGACAAGGGTGGGCAGACCGATGCCCAAATTGACGACATCCCCATCCCGCATTTCCATGGCTACGCGTTTGGCGATAAAGTTCTTTTTATCTGTGCTCATGTTATTCACCCGCTTTCACAACGGCATCCACAAATATGCCGGAGACCGTGACAAGCTCAGGGTCCAGCTCGCCCACTTCCACAATCTGCTCCGCTTCCACGACGCAGTAATCTGCAGCGGCAGGCATGATCGCGTTGAAATTCTTGGTGGAGCCGCGCATGAAGCAGTTGCCCGAGGTATCCGCGATTGTGGCGTGTATCAGCGCTACGTCGCCTTTGAGCGCCTTTTCCATCAGATACTCCCGGCCATCGAGCTCGATTTTCTGTTTGCCCTGTTCCACAATTGTGCCTACGCCAGTGGGCGTGAAGAATGCGGGTATTCCCGCGCCTGCTGCGCGGACACGCTCCGCGAGCGTTCCTTGCGGGCAAAGCTCCACGCTGTCCGGGTTATAGAGACGCATGCTGATCGTTTCCGGGTTCAGGCCGATATAGGATGCGGTGACACGTTTGACGCGTCCCTGCTTCATAAGCTGTATGGTCTTGGTATTGGCGTTGCCCGTATCGTTGGAGATGATATGCAGATTGGTGGCTTTCGTTTCAAGAAGCGCGCCAATAAGCGTTTCGGGGCTGCCGCCCTGCAAAAAGCCGCCTATAAGAAGCCTGCAGCCATTTTGGATATGCATGACGGCCTCCTGTGCGGTTGTCCGTTTGTCCATTGCGTTGATCCTTTCGTGCAGTTTCCATTCCGGTGAACGCGATATGCAACATGATACCATAAAGATATCGTATTCCGAAAGTCATTCCATAAAAGAAAATGATCGTTCGTGTTTACAAGTATCGGGAATCTGCAGAAAAACAGTAACATTTTATGATGAAACTGCATATGTATACAAGCAATCCGGCGCTGCGGGCCGCAGCCGCACGAGCCGCCCGCCGTATATGGCCGGGTTTTGGCCGCAGCCTCGAGGGTGCGCAATCTCGCAGGCGCGGCCGCGGCAGGAATATATGTATGTTTAAAAAATAACGGTTGACAGGATGGTACCGGCATGCTATCTTGATTAAAATTCGTGTTGGGGATTATTGAAATGACGTTACCGATGTCGAACAGCTTCATCCTGATTAGCATTATTAGCCTCGGACTGGTACTGGTACTGGTGCGGGGTGTTAGTCGTGTTATCAGGTGTATAACTGCAAGCAACGGGTAAGGTTTTCACGAAACCACAGGCCCTGCAGTGGACACACTGCAGGGCCTTTCTTTATATCAAGAATTTTCATTTGATGCATTGTGAAAGGGAGGATGGCGCATGAAGCTCACTGGCGCGGAAATCATCATCAAGGTGTTGTTGGAGCAGGGCGTGGATACTGTATTCGGCTACCCCGGAGGCAACGTACTCAATATATACGACGAGCTCTATAAATACCGGGATCAAATTACGCACTATACCACCTGCCATGAGCAGGGAGCGGCGCATGCGGCGGACGGATACGCTCGCGCCTCAGGCAAGCCGGGTGTTGTCATCGCAACATCGGGCCCGGGCGCGACAAACCTAGTTACAGGCGTTGCCTGCGCATACTTTGACAGCACACCCATGGTCGCAATAACGGGCAACGTACCCTCCGGCCTTCTCGGACGTGATAGTTTTCAGGAAGTAGACATCGCCGGCATCACCATGCCGGTGACCAAGCACAACTATATTGCCAAGGATATCGACAGGCTCGCGGATATACTGCGCGAAGCGTTTCAGGTTGCGATCTCCGGCCGCCCCGGCCCTGTGCTGGTGGATGTTCCCAAGGATGTGCAGCTTGCAACCACCGAATACGAAGTGATGCCCATGCAGGTTCCCCGCCCGTATCGCTCCGTCGATACGGCGGAAGTTGAGCAGGCCCTTGCAGTCATTCGGCAGTCCAAACGACCCTTTATCTATTGCGGAGGCGGTATTGTGCTTGCGGAAGCGTCCGAAGAGTTGCAGAAACTTGCCGAGTTGATAGACGCTCCCATCGGCAGCAGCATGATGGGGTTGAGTTCGGTGCCTACCTGCAATCCTCGCTTCCTCGGCATGACGGGCATGCACGGCCGCTTTGCCTCGACCAAGGCGCAAAGTGAATGCGATCTTTTAATCGCCGTTGGCGCGCGTTTTTCAGACAGGGCGACGGGCGATAAAGTTCGGTTTTCTCAGGGCCGGATCGTACTGCATATCGATATCGACCCGGCTGAAATCAGCAAGAACATCACGGTCGACAAATGTGTCGTCGGCAATCTCAAAGAGGTCTTACAGACTCTTTGTGAACGGCTTGAGCCCATGGAACATCCGGAATGGCGCGAGTGGGTGGAAAGCATGAAGAACTGCCCCCAAAACGATATCTCAATGCCCTATGAAGGCTTGACGCCGCAGCACGCCATAGAAACCGTCAGCGATATCATGACGGAAGACGATCTCATGGCGACGGATGTCGGCCAACACCAGATGTGGGTTATGCAGTATGGTCGTTTTTGCAAGCCCCGCACGCTCCTTACCAGCGGCGGCTTGGGCGCAATGGGCTTTGGCATGGGGGCTTCCATCGGCGGCAGTCTTTCAAGAAACCGGCAGCGTGTGGTGCTCTTTACCAGCGACGGCAGCTTCCATATGAACCTGAACGAACTTGCGACAGCAGTTTCCCATGATATTCCGCTCATCGTCGTCCTGCTCAACAACGGCGTGCTCGGTATGGTGCGGCAATGGCAGACACTGTTTTACGAAGAACGGTATTCCTGTACCTCGCTTCACAGAAGAACGGATTTCGTAAAGCTTGCCGAAAGCTTCGGTGCGGTGGGCATGCGTGCGACGACGAAACAGGAATTTGATACTTGCATACAGGAAGCGTTTGCGCATCGTACGCCGGTGGTCATCGATTGCCAGATCAACAGCGATATCAAGGTTCTTCCTATGATACCGCCCAACAAGAGCATCAACGACATCATACTCAAATAATCGCGGGAGGGATTGTATATGGATCAGTTTCTTGTTTCACTGCTGGTCAACAACCAGTTCGGCGTACTGACAAGGGTAGCGGCGTTGTTTGCCCGCCGCGGGTTCAATATTGACAGCCTTACGGTCGGCGTCACGGAAACGCCGGAGTTTTCCCGCATGACGATACTGGCCAAGGGCGACGATTACATCAAGGAACAGATCGTCAAGCAGCTCATGAAGCTGGAGGATGTTAAGCTGGTGCAGCTCATGAAGCCGGATCAGACGGTGCAGAGGGAGCTTCTCATCGTAAAGGTCAAAGTGGAAAAGAGCAAGCTCTCCGAAATCACGGAAGCAGCCAATACCTTCAGGGCGAGCGTAATCGATCTTTCGCCGGAATCGCTACTCATTGAAATCACCGGCGAGCCGCAGAAGCTCAATGCGTTTCTGGAGTACATCAAGGATTATGGAATCATTGAAATGTCCCGCACCGGACCTACGGCAATGGGCCGCAGCAATTATTGTCTCTCAAACGGATAAAGCGTTCAAAGTGGCAGGCTTGCGTAGTATCTAACTGGAATGACGAAAATCTCAAGTTTAAATAAATACATCTTTGAAAAAACAGGAGGAAAATCACATGGCAACTCTGTATTACGAAAAGGATTGTAACCTCGGTCTGCTCAAAGGCAAAACAGTGGCGGTTGTCGGTTATGGCAGCCAGGGCCACGCGCATGCGCTCAACCTGAAGGAAAGCGGCGTTGACGTGGTGGTTGGCCTGTACGAAGGCTCCCCCTCCATGCAGAAAGCACGCGATGCAGGGCTTAAAGCCATGGTTACGGCAGAAGCTGTGAAGGCAGCGGATGTCGTCATGATACTGGTCAACGATGAAAAACAGCCCGCGCTGTATGAAAAAGATATCGCTCCCAACCTGAAAAGCGGCGCGGCCTTAGCTTTTGCACACGGCTTCAACATTCATTTCGGACAGATCATGCCGCCTAAGGATGTAGACGTTATCATGATTGCTCCCAAGGGTCCCGGCCATACCGTTCGCAGCCAGTACCAGGAAGGCAAAGGCGTGCCCTGCCTCGTAGCCGTATACCAGAATGCATCCGGCGCCGCGCATGATATCGCGCTAGCTTATGCTATGGGCATCGGCGGCGCGCGCGGCGGCGTACTGGAAACTACGTTCCGTGAGGAGACGGAAACCGATCTGTTCGGCGAGCAGGCAGTGCTCTGCGGCGGCGTGACGGAACTTATGAAAGCTGGTTTTGATACGCTGGTCCAAGCCGGATATCAGCCGGAAAGCGCGTATTTCGAGTGCCTGCATGAGATGAAGCTGATCATCGATCTGGTGGTGCAGGGCGGCCTTTCCTTTATGCGCTATTCCATCAGCGATACGGCCGAGTACGGTGATTACAAAACGGGCAAGCGCATCATCACCGAGGATACCCGCAAGGAAATGAAGAAGATACTCGATGAAATCCGCGACGGAAGCTTCGCCCGCGAATGGATACTGGAGAACAAGGCGAACCGCCCGTATTTCAATGCCCGCAGGCAGCAGGAAAGAGACCATCTCATCGAAAAGACCGGCGCGGAACTGCGCAAAAAGATGAGCTGGCAGAAAGCGGACAACAATGCAAAGTGATCAGATCAAAACCGGAACGGCGCGTGCGCCGCACCGGTCTCTGCTCAAAGCCACCGGCATGACGGATGCGCAGATGAAAAAGCCGATCATCGGCGTGGTCAACTCGTTTAATGAGATTGTGCCCGGCCATATCCATCTGCAGCAGATAGCGCGTGCGGTAAAGGACGGCGTACTCGCCGCGGGCGGCACGCCGGTGGAGTTCAACACCATCGCCATCTGTGACGGAATTGCGATGGGGCACGAGGGCATGAAGTATTCGCTGGCCTCCCGGGAACTCATCGCGGATACGGTGGAATGCATGGCCCGCGCGCACTGCTTTGACGCGCTGGTGTTCATTCCCAACTGCGACAAAGTGGTGCCCGGCATGCTGATGGCGGCGGCGCGGCTCAACCTGCCCAGCGTGTTCGTATCCGGCGGCCCCATGCTTTCGCTTACGGATCATGGCGGCAAGCCCATCGACCTCAACAGTGTATTCGAGGCGGTGGGCGCGCTCAACGCCGGCCGCATCGACGAAGAGCAGCTTGCGTATTACGAGGATAACGCCTGCCCCGGCTGCGGTTCGTGTTCCGGCATGTTCACGGCCAACTCCATGAATTGCCTGTGCGAGGCAATCGGCATCGCCCTTCCGGGCAACGGCACCATCCCCGCCGTATATGCGCAGCGCATACGGCTGGCGAAGACTGCCGGGGCGATAATCATGGAACTGCTGGATCGGAACATCCGTGCGCTCGATATTATGACCCCTGCCGCGTTCGAAAATGCCATGAGTGTGGATATGGCTCTGGGGTGCTCAACCAACACGGTGCTGCATCTGATGGCCGTCGCGCACGAAGCGGGCGTAGAGCTTCCGCTTTCCCGCATCAACGAACTCTCCGCAAAGGTTCCCAATCTGTGCAGGCTTGCCCCTGCGGGTGCGCACCACATGCAGGATCTGTACAAAGCGGGCGGCGTGTATGGTGTGATGAGCGAACTCATGAGAGGTGGGTATCTAAACGGTTCCGTCATGACAGCGTCAGGTCAAACGCTCGAAGATGCTCTTAATGGGGCACAGGTGTATGACCGCTCCGTCATCCGCAGCATAGAGGAACCGTATTCCGCAACCGGCGGACTTGCGATACTGTTCGGCTCACTCGCGCCCGGCGGTGCGGTTGTCAAGAAAAGCGCGGTTGCGCCCTCCATGCTGGTGCATCAGGGAAAAGCCAGAGTGTTCGATTCTGAGGAACTGGCGATCGCCGCGATACTGGCGGGCAAAATACAGGCCGGCGACGTGGTGGTAATCCGTTACGAAGGGCCGGCTGGCGGGCCGGGCATGCGCGAGATGCTTTCTCCCACGTCCGCGATTGCGGGCATGGGACTCGACGACAAGGTTGCGCTAGTAACGGACGGACGCTTCTCGGGCGCGACGCGCGGCGCGGCCATCGGGCATATATCGCCCGAGGCGGCGTCAGGCGGCAATATCGCGTATGTACTCGAAGGGGATATGATTTCCATCGATATTCCCAACTACAGGCTGGACCTCGCCATATCCGACGAAGAACTCAAGCGGCGCAGATCAACCATGCAGGCAAAACAGCCTGCGGCGAAAAAAGGATATCTCGCGCGGTATGCGCGCGCTGTATCATCCGCAGAAAGCGGAGCGGTCATAGACTAACAAAATTGATGAAAGGAGGATGCTATTATGGAGCGGAAAATTCGTATTTTCGACACAACGTTGCGCGACGGCGAACAGGCGCCGGGCTGCAGCATGGACATCAGGGAAAAGTTGGAGGTAGCGAAACAGCTGGAAAGGCTCAAAGTGGACGCTATTGAAGCGGGCTTTGCCGTTTCCTCACCGGGCGATTTTGAATCGGTCAGCAAAGTTGCTGAAATCGTAAAGAATTGCATGGTCGGATCGCTTTCGCGCGCTTTGCCCAAGGATATCGACGCGGCCTATGATGCTGTAAAGCATGCACAAGCGCCGTTTATCCATACGTTTATTTCCACGTCGCCCGTGCACATGCACTACAAGCTCAAAATGAAGCCGGAACAGGTGCTCGAACGCGCTGCGGCAATGGTGAAATACGCGCGCGCGAAGTGCCCCGTGGTTGAGTTTTCAGCCGAAGATGCCACGCGTACGGAGCCGGAATTCTTAAGGCGGGTCGTGGAAGCGGCCATTGAAAACGGCGCGACCTACGTCAACATTCCTGATACCGTAGGCTACGCGACGCCGGAGCAGATGTCGGGTCTTATCCGCTACCTCATGCATAACGTCTACAACATCGACAAGGCAGTGATATCTGTTCACTGCCACAACGACCTGGGCATGGCGGTTGCGAACTCATTGGCAGCAGTTGGCGCGGGCGCACAGCAAATCGAATGCACCATCAACGGGTTGGGCGAACGCGCCGGCAACGCGGCGCTTGAAGAAATCGTCATGGCGCTCAATACCCGCAGGGATGCGCTCCAGGCATCCTGCCGCATCGATACCAAGCAGATTTTGCGCGCGAGCCGCCTTGTGTACGGAATCATCGGCGTGCCCATCCCCATCAACAAGGCCATCGTCGGCGCGAACGCGTTTGCGCATGAATCCGGCATTCATCAGCACGGCATGCTCTCGGAACGCACCACGTATGAGATCATGACGCCGGAATCCATAGGTCTCAGCAAAACCAAGATGGTTCTTGGCAAGCACAGCGGAAGGCATGCATTTGTAGAGCGCGTTGAGGAACTCGGATACAATTTGAGCGAAGAAGAAATCAACAAGTACTTTGAAGATTTCAAGAAGCTCTGCGACAAGAAGAAAACCGTAAGCGACAGCGATCTTGAAGCCATCATCTCCAGTAAAATTGCGCAGAACGGCGGCATATACAAGCTGGTTCGGTTTGATTTGCAGTCGAGCAACACGTCGAAATCCTCCTGCGTCGTACAGCTCGACAAGGATGGCGTCATACTTCAGGATGTTGCATTGGGCGACGGCCCCATAGACGCGGCCTACAACGCAATTGACAAATTGATCAGCGGTCCTGCATATGAGCTGGAGGATTACTCCATCCACTCCATTTCAGAAGGCAAAGACGCCTTGGGCGAAGTCGTTGTGAAACTCAAATCGGGCAGCAGAACTGTCACCGGCAGAGGCCTGGCCATGGATATCATGGAGGCGAGCATACTCTCCTATATCAACGGTGTCAACAAACTGCTTGAAATGGGCGGAAAATACGACGAAGCCGAAACGGCACAGGAAGCCTGATAAAGTCCCGCGGTGCCGCGCGATGACGCATTCGGCAGTCATTCGGCTGGATTCGTTCTTGCGCGAAGCGCCCTGGGGGCGGTATGCTGTAGCTACAGGCGAACGGCAGGCATTGCCATACGTTTTGACCGGCAGCTAAGCACATCAACCAACCGGAATACGAATGGATGAGGTAGCATATGGGAATGACGATGACGCAGAAGATTCTCGCCGCGCACTGCGGTGAGAAGAGTGTTTCAGCCGGGCAGATGATCATGGCCAATCTGGATCTGGTGCTTGGCAACGATATCACTTCACCCGTCGCCATCAATGAGTTTGAGCGGGCGGGCTGCCAGTGTGTATATGATAAGGAAAAGATCGCGCTTGTAATGGATCATTTTACGCCCAATAAGGATATCAAAGCGGCGGAGCAATGCAAGCAGGTGCGCGAATTTGCGAACGCACAGGATATCACGCATTATTACGATGTGGGAGAAATGGGCGTGGAACATGCGCTACTGCCGGAAAAAGGGCTGGTGGTGCCGGGCGACGTTGTGATCGGCGCGGATAGCCACACCTGCACCTATGGCGCATTGGGCGCGTTCTCCACCGGCGTAGGTTCAACCGATTTGGCCGCGGGCATGACAACGGGCCGTGTGTGGCTGAAGACTCCCGCAGCGATGCGGTTTCATTTGAGCGGCAAGCTGAACAAATGGGTATCCGGCAAGGATGTGATACTACATATAATAGGAAAGATCGGCGTGGACGGCGCGCTGTATCGTTCCATGGAGTATGACGGAGAGGGCGTTAGGGCGCTTTCCATGTCGGACCGCTTCTGTATTGCCAATATGGCGATAGAAGCGGGCGCCAAGAACGGCATATTCCCGGTAGATGACAGCACGCTGCAATACTCTCGCGAGCACGGCAAGCGCAAACCCGCCATCTATTTTGCGGACCCGGATGCCGAATACGAGCGGACGTATGAAATCGACCTGTCAGCCATTAAGCAGACTGTCGCGTTTCCGCACCTTCCCGAAAACACGCGCACATTCGATGATATTCCGGAGATACCCATCGATCAGGTCGTCATAGGCTCTTGCACCAACGGCAGGCTGGAGGATATGGTCATCGCCGCCGAAGTGATGAAAGGGAAAAAGGTCGCAAAGAATGTTCGCGCAATCGTAATTCCCGCGACGCAGAAAGTATATCTCGACGCCATGGAAATGGGGCTCATTAGAACGTTCATTGAGGCGGGCTGTGTGGTATCCACGCCGACCTGCGGACCCTGCCTGGGCGGGTACATGGGAATATTGGCAAAAGGCGAGCGCTGCGTCGCGACCACCAACCGCAACTTTGTCGGCCGCATGGGTCACAAGGAAAGCGAAATCTACCTTGCGAGCCCCGCCGTTGCAGCAGCATCCGCCATTGCGGGCAGACTTGCACCGAATGAATAAGGGGGAGGCGGCGAATATGAAAATTCAGGGCAATGTCATTCGGTATGGAGACAACGTGGATACGGACGTCATCATCCCCGCGCGGTATCTGAATACCGCAAACGCACAGGAACTGGCCGCCCACTGCATGGAGGATCTGGACCCTACATTCGTGAAGCGCGTGAAACAGGGGGATATCATCGCCGCGGGCAGCAACTTCGGCTGCGGTTCCTCACGCGAACACGCGCCTCTTGCCATCAAGGAATCGGGCGTTGCGGCAGTGGTTGCAAAGAGCTTTGCTCGCATATTCTACCGAAACGCCATCAATATCGGTCTGCCCATTATCGAATGCGACGCGCAGTTCGATGATGGCGACGCAGTGGAAATCGATTTTGACGCGGGTGTAATCCGCAATATTACCAAAGGAACAAGCGATACATTCTCGCCCTTCCCGCCGTTTCTGCAAACAATTATATCTTCCGGCGGGCTGATGGCTGCGGTTCGCGGAGGAAAACTATGAAGTATACCATTGCGGTCGTCGCGGGGGATGGCATAGGGCCGGAGATTACAGGCGCGGCCGTCCGCGTACTTGAAAAAACGGGGGAAAAGTTCGGCCATGCGTTTTCCTTCCATTCCGTACTGGCGGGCGGTGCGGCCATCGACGCAACCGGCGAGCCGTTGCCCAAAGCTACGGTGGAAACCTGCCTCAATAGTGACAGCGTATTGCTGGGTGCGGTGGGCGGACCCAAATGGGATGGTTTGCCCGGGGCGAAACGTCCCGAACGGGCGCTGCTGGGTCTTCGCAAAGAGATGGGACTGTTTGCGAATATCCGTCCGGCGAAACTCATGCAGGAACTTTCATCTGCCTGCCCGCTGCGTGAAGAAACGGCACAAAACGGCTTTGACCTCGTCATCGTGCGCGAGCTGACGGGCGGCATGTACTTCGGTGAAAGCGGCAGACGACAGGGGGCGTTCGGGCCGGAAGCGTTCGATACCGAACGGTACAGCGCGCTTGAAATAGAGCGAATCGGCGTTAAGGCTTTTGAGATGGCGCGGCGCAGGAAAAAGCGCCTCGTCAGCGTGGATAAGGCAAATGTGCTCGAAACCTCGCGGCTGTGGCGGGAGGTCATGCATCGCCTGCATCAGGAATACCCTGATGTGGGATTAACGGATATGCTAGTGGATAATGCTGCCATGCAGCTGATCAAAGACCCGGCACAGTTTGACGTGATGGTCACGAGCAATCTGTTCGGCGACATACTATCCGACGAAGCGTCTCAGCTGACGGGTTCCATAGGCCTGCTTGCTTCCGCCTCGCTGGGCGAAGGAATGCGCGGCCTGTATGAGCCCATCCACGGCTCCGCACCGGATATCGCGGGGCAGGATAAGGCCAACCCCATCGCGACCATACTTTCCGTGGCCATGATGCTGCGCTGGTCATTTGCACTTGAGGAAGAAGCGGTCGCTATTGAGCAGGCAGTGTCACGGACGCTGCAGGCAGGCTTGCGCACGGCGGATATCGCAAGAGGCGATGAGATGGCTTTGGGCTGCAAGGCCATGACAAACGCCATTTTGGAGCGGATATAAATTGTTTGGTATGAAAACAGGCCCTTCGATGTGATCGAAGGGCCTGTTTATTGCTTTTGATCGCTCTATTATTTATTCTTCCGGATCGCTGCTTTTACTATTTTCGTCAGCTCGCCGAACAGAAGCGGCATCGCGCCTACGATCACCACGAAGTCCCAGTCATGCAGGTGCAGCGTGGCCACGTTGAATACGCTGCGCAGGCTGGGGATGAACATGATGACCGCCAGCAGGCCGAAGGACACAACGCTCGCGAGGTTCATGTTTTTGTTGCTGAACACACCGAGTTTCACAACGGTGTATTTCTCGGAACGGCAGGTATAGGCGCGCAGCAGTTCGCTGATGATGAGCGTGACGAGCGCGTAAGTCCGGCCCATTTCAATGCCATATGCTTTCCAGGCATAGAAGAACGCGCCAAGCACTGCGGCGGTCATCACAATGCTTTGCACGGCGATGTTGATGAGCATATCGCGGTTGATGATGGGCTCTTCGGGGTTGCGGGGCGGTTCCTGCATCAGGCCGGGCTCCTTCTTTTCCGTGCCCAGCGCTAAAGCGGGGAACGCGTCGGTCAGCAGGTTCACCCATAACAGATGAATGGGCAGCAGCGGTATAGGCCAGTTGAACAGCATGGAAACGAATATAATGAGTATTTCGCCCACATTGCAGCTCATCAGGAAGAACACGAATTTGCGGATATTGCTGTAAATGACGCGGCCTTCCTCCACAGCGTGTACGATGGAAGAAAAGTTGTCGTCGGTCAGTATCATATCCGCACTTTCTTTGGTAACGTCTGTGCCGGTAATGCCCATCGCGATGCCGATATCCGCACGCTTTAACGCGGGCGCATCGTTGACGCCGTCGCCTGTCATGGCTGCGATAGCGCCGTTGTTTTTCACTGCCTGCACGATACGTACTTTGTGTTCCGGCGATACGCGGGCGTACACGTTGACGGTACGGGCAGCCTGTTCAAGCTGCGCGTCGTCCATCTGGTTCAAATCGGAACCAGCGAGCACCTGATCTTCCGAACTGATGATGCCCAGCTGTTTTGCGATGGCGGCGGCGGTATCACGATAGTCACCGGTGATCATAACGACGCGTATGCCCGCCGATTTGCACACTTTGATGGCTTCGATGGCCTCAACGCGCGGCGGGTCGATCATCCCCACAAGGCCGCAGAAGACAAGCTTCGTTTCGTCTTCTTCCGGCGTGGGCTCGGAAGGGATCTCGGCAACCGGTTTGAACGCCATGGCCAGCACACGGAATGCCTGCGACGCCAGCACTTTGTTTTCCTTTAATATGGCATCGGTATCGGCGGCCGTGATGGCGTCCACGCTTCCGTCGCGCCGCAGTATGTGCGTACAGCGCTCGATGAGTATATCCGGTGCGCCCTTGGTAAACGCGATATGCGCGCCGTCCTTTTCTTTGTGGAACGTGGTCATGAGCTTGCGCTTGGAGTCAAACGGAATTTCCTGCAAGCGGGGCATGGATTGGTTGAGCGCTTCGTAGCGAATGCCCGCCTTGGCGGCGGCTACGATCATCGCGCCCTCGGTGGGGTCGCCGATGATACGCCATTCATCCGTATCGTTTTCAACAATGTGCTCCAGCCTTGCGTCGTTGCAGAGCGCCTGTATTTCCAATAACCGCTTCACGGCTGGTTCGCTGTCTACATCCAGTTTGCTGTCATTGACCAGCATGGCGCCGACGGGGTTATAGCCGTCTCCTTGCACATCGATTTCCATGCCCGGCACGTACATTTTGACGATGGTCATCTGGTTTTGCGTCAGCGTACCTGTTTTATCGGAGCAAATGACGGTGGTGCTGCCCAACGTTTCCACGGCGTGCAGCTTCTTCATAATGGAATTGTGTTTCGCCATGCGCTGCATGCCGAGCGCCAACACGATGGTGACCACGGCGGGCAGGCCTTCGGGGATGGCAGCGACTGCAAGGCTGATGGCCGTCATGAACATTTTCAGCAGATCTTCGCCGCGCCAAAGACCCATGGCGAATACGATGGCGCAAATAACAAGGCAGCCCGTGCCCAGCAGTTTGCCCATTTTCGTGAGCTTCTTCTGCAGCGGTGTATCTTCGGAGCCTTCTTCCTGTATCATTTCGGCGATTTTGCCTATTACGGTGTTCATGCCGGTCTCAGCTACGATGCCGCTGCCTCGTCCGTAAGTGACAAGCGTGCTCATAAAGCCGTAGTTAACCTGATCTCCCAGCCCGATATCGCCGGTAAGCTGGGCTTCCGCGTGTTTTTCCACCGGTACGGATTCGCCCGTCAGCGCGGCTTCCTCAATTTTGAGGTTGACGGAATTGACAAGCCGCACATCCGCCGGCACATAGTCTCCGGTTTCAAGCACTACCAAATCGCCAGGCACAAGTTCCCGTGCGGGGATTGTGACGGGTTCGCCGTCGCGAATGACTTTTGCGTTGGGCGCGGACATCTTTTTGAGCGCTTCGAGTGCCTTGCCCGCGCGATATTCCTGAATGACGCCAAGCACCGCGTTAATAATTACGATGCCGATGATGACAATGGAATCCGTAACCTCGCCGACCAAAATGGATACGATGCTCGCTGCGACCAGTATGAGCACCATATAGTCCTTGAGCTGTTCCAGAAACATCTGAAACATACTTTTGCCCTTTTTCTGCGCCAGTTCGTTGAGGCCATACTGTTCGACCCTGCGTTTTGCCTCGTGCGAAGTTAAGCCCGTTTCCGCGCTGGTGTTCAGTTGGTGGCATACTTCGTGTACGCTACGCTGATACCACGGGGTATTTTCCATTCACGATACCTGCCTTTCCTAAGGTGAGATAAAATTTTAGGCGAAGCAAATCTTCCATTGGGATTTTCGTTTTGCACGCCTTGATTCCTATCATCCACTATTTTGCGTCTTTTTTCAATAGTATACTGTAACTGTCAAAATTCGATATTGACGGCAAGACGATTGCAAGCCTTTACCGCCGGTTTTATGAACCGGATGCCGGAGATCTTACCAATAAGCGGTTTATCTACAATATATTCTTAAGGGGATTGACACCTATAAATGGCAGTGATATACTTTTTATGGTGGTAACGTTCCCATGGTTTTTCTATCCTCTTTTTAATTTGTTGCTTTTTCTAGTGGACATCAATATTGAGAAATATCCGGTAAAACAAGTTGATTTTTCGTAAATTCGCATAACTTACAATAATATTTTTTTTAGATTAAATGGGAACGTTCCCATAAGGAGTATTCGATATGCCGTCAACAATCTGGGATGTCGCAAAGCTGAGCGGAGTATCCAAAACAACCGTATCCCGCGCGTTTGTGGAACCGGATCATGTCAACGAAGAAACCAAACAAAAGGTGTATGAAGCCGCAAGGACGCTCAATTATACGCCCAACGCCATTGCACGTGCCATGGTGCGGAAGAAAACGGATAACATCGCGTTCATTATTTATGAGCAGCAGTATCCCGTTGTTCTGAATCCTTTCTACTCGCCGATATTTGAGGCGGTATTGCAGACGGGTGCAAAGCATGGGTACAGCCTGTTTGTATCATCCGATAAGGATCTCAGGTTGCCCAGCGGTGAGCTGTATATGAAAAAGCAGATGGACGGCGTTATTATAGCAGGCAAAACGGACACCGACACCGTAATGAGCTTAATGCGTCAGCATATCCCTGTGGTTTTACTCAATAACATGCTGGATATCACCGATTTGCCCAGTGTCACCACGGATCATTATGGCGGTGCGACTCAGGCAATGGAGCATCTGTTCGAACGTGGTCACCGAAAGATCGGCCTCATTGCCGGACGTTTTTCTCCGCACCCTTACAATATGCGATTAAATGCGTATACAGATGCGCACAGACGGCATGGCTGTGAAGTCGATTATCGTTTTGTGCAGACAATCGAGCCTACGCTGGACGATGCCATTCGGTGCGCGACATCCGTACTTGCAATGGAAGACAGGCCGACGGCATTGTTCTGTACCAATGATACCATTGCCGTTGGCGCTGTCAAAGCAGCGCTTCGGTCCGGGCTGCGTGTGCCAGAGGATGTGGCGGTTGTTGGATTTGACGACAGCTATATTTGCCGCATGGTCGAGCCTGAACTGACGACGATTCGGGTGGATACGGATCAGATGGGGCATGCAGCCGCAAATACACTGATCGCCATGATAAACGGAAAACCGGTGGATACATTACATGTCACGGTAAAAACGGAACTCATTATTCGAAAATCCACATAAGGCTGTTCTATTTGCCGCAATGTTTGCGGCGCTCGAAATATTGGCAAACAGCGAGGGAAAGCATGGACATTACTTTTATTAATGTTGGCTACGGCGACTCCATACTCATTCGCTCGGCAGAACACCGTGTACTCATTGACGGCGGTACAGCAAACCCTGCTGAATTCAGCGGAAGCCGTACGGAATCGTACGCGTGGCTCTGCTCGCAGGGAATTGAAAGACTGGATGCCGTAATCATTTCGCATATACACGACGACCATGTCTGCGGTTTGGAAAAAATTATCGACCGGTTCGATGTGAAAGAACTGTGGCTGCCGTATCCGCCTGATATATTTCTGGACGGAAGGGAAGCGCATACTCTCAAGAACGCGCCAAACAATCTCATACTCTTTACACGCGCGTTCAACTGTATTCGCCGTATTGTGCGGACTGCGCAAGAAAAGGGAATGGCTATCAGGGAATTGGACGCAGCAAACTGTTCGCGCCTTATGATCGGTCGGCTGCGCATCGATGTGCTTGGACCGGAGGCGGGAAGAAAGACGGAGTTTATCGACCTGCTGCGAAAAGCGTACAATACGGCTTCCGACGAAGAAGCTGTGCCTTTGTTGATCTCCCTCGACAGGCTATCGAATGATGCGAGCCTGCTGTTAAGAATTTCGGACGACGACGGTTCCGCGTTGTTTCCCGGGGATAGCTGCCCGCCCGCATGGCAGTACCTGCTTCCTTCCGGCGCGCTCAGAGCCGATCTGTGGAAGCTGCCCCACCACGGGCAAATCGACAGCGTAACCGAACAGGCTGTTCGTGGCATATCGCCGAGCGTAATCGTTACCACATCTTCATCGGACAGACGATACAACAGTTCTAATCCTGCGGTATACAGCACAATACGAAATACGCTTTCCGATACGAATCCAACATTCCTTTTCAGTGATGAATACAGCTATCCTCCCTATTTCTCAGGCAAAGAAGGTTCGCGGGCAGTTCGAATCCTATTGTCGGACGGCTATGCTGTGGTCTCATTTGAGTAATGGAAGATAGCTTTATAGCTTAAAGCGAGGACGCTTTAAAAAACAAAGAAAGAGGTGTACATCAATGAAGAGAATGCAACTTCTGGCGCTTCTGTGTGCAATGCTCATGATGCTTGGAACATTTGTGGGCTGTGCTCAGAAGCCAGTGGCACCTGCCGAGCCCGCTGTGACCGCGGCCCCGGAATCCGCTAAGCCCGCGGAACCGGCGGTAACGCCCGAACCCACGCCGGAACCCGTCACAATCAATTTTGCGACGGCGGGCGACACCAACATGATGGAATTCTTCCAGAACCTGATTGTCCCGGAATTTGTAAAAGAATATCCGTGGATTACCGTCAACGTCGTTGGCACAGGCCCGGGCGACTCCGGCAGCAAGACCATTCACACCAAGCTGCGCGCACAGTTGGACGCCGGCAAGGACAATTGGGATCTTGACGCCGCTTGCGTTAACCAGAGTGTTATGCGTGACCTCATTGCTGACGGGCTTATTCAAAAGTGCGTAGGCGAATTGGAGAACGCGAAATACGTTAATACGCCCGCTTCCAAAAACGCACTGGGCACGCCTGTGGAAGGGTATGTTGTGCCAATGTTCCAGTCACAGGTCGTTATCGCCTACAACCCCTCCGTCGTGACCAATCCGCCCAAGACTTTCCAGGAGCTTGAAGATTGGATCAAGGCCAATCCCAAAAAGTTCGGCTACAACGGCGTTACCGGCGGTATGTCCGGCGTAGGCTTCACAGTCGGATACATGTATTACAAGACCAACCAGTACGCGACATTCAGTTCCGGCGTCTACGATGCAGCGAATGAGGCGACTTGGCCTGATATCATTAAGGAGCTCAAGAGCCTGCCCGTCGTCTATACACAGGGCAATGCCGGTACGCTCGATATGCTCAACCGCGGCGAAATCGCCATGGGTCCTGTATGGGTGGATATGTTCTATCTCTGGAAGAGCGACGGACGTATGGACCCCAACATGAAGATGATACTGCCCGAACCCGGTCTCCCGGGCCAGCCCATGTACCTGGTCGTATCCGCCAAAGGCGCACAGGCCGAAGCGGCCAAGAAGTTTGTGGACTTCATTGCGCGTCCCGAAATCCAGGCCAAGTATGTAGTGGAGAAGAGCACATGGTATCCGGGCATAGACGCGGGCGCGGTGTTTGATGTGTGCTCCGAGGAAGCAAAGACACGCCTCTTCAGCGAAGTCACTTCCGACGAAATCTCCAAGAAAGGTCTTGCGCTGATGCTTTCCAGCTATCAGGCGGATCTGCTCAAGCTCTATGAAGAAGTCAGGTAAGGTTTGATTTCCCCGTCGGGCAGTCCGCCCTTGGGGTGGGCTGCCCGATACAAGCCAATTGGAGGTGAAGCGTACATGAAAGCTCTTTCTCCGGTACCCGCGATTGACCGTACCGAGCAGCGGCAGCGGACAAAAGAGCTGCTGTATAAGCTGCTCGGGGCCGTGATTGTTATTCCGGCCGTACTGCTGATATTGACGGAGTATGTCTATCCGTTCATCCAGTCCTTTCTTGTCAGCCTGCAGGTGGAAGGCCAGTTTTCTCTGGAAAACTACAAATACATATTCGAAGTTTATGGTCAGGACATTCTTTATACCATATTTGTCAGCGCAGCTTCATTGATCGTGGTACTTTTGGTATCCATCATTGTCGGCGGATATCTGACGCTCAATGAAAATCCGTTCATCGAGTTCATGTTTAAGCTGCCGCTGTTCATTCCCTTCGTTGTTGTCGGCCACGCCATGAGAACATTCCTTGCACCCAAGGGGATTATGAATTCCCTGCTGAGTCTCATTGGCCTTGTCAACATCGACGCTCCCCCGGAATACGCCTATGGTCCCATCGGGACAATTATAGCGCTGAGCTGGAAACAGATTGCGTTTGCGCTGCTGCTGATCATGTCCGCGTTTCAGTCGGTGGATAAAAGCTATCTGGAAGCGGCCCGCAACCTCGGCGCGTCAAAATTCCGGCAGATCAGGGAGATACTGCTGCCGCTGTCCTTTGGAAGCATCGCGGTATCCTCCGTTTTGATATTCACGTCGTTTTTACAGAACTTCTCCGTCGTCATGATGATGGGCAGCGGCACGGGCGCGCGTCATATCATGGTGGATATTTACCAGCAGATCAATTACCTCAACAATATGGGCGTAGCGAACGCATTGGGCTCGGTTTCTTACGTGCTCGCGTTGGGTGCAGCTATCGTATACCTCAGAAAGGCGGCGAAGTGATATGACGCAGCAAACCGGCATTGTGCGTACAAAAACCCCGCTCAGGCTGACGGCTCGCCTGCTTGCGTACTTCATTACGATATTCGTTATCATCGGCCCGCTTTCCGGCCTTATCATATGGTCTTTCGCTGAAAAGTGGTATTGGCCCAATATATTCCCGCAGCAGTGGGGGACAGCGTATTGGATCAAGGCGTTCCGCGGCGATATGATGCATTCCTTTACGACGGGTCTTGAAATTGCGGTCATCGCAACCTGTGTGGTTATGCTCATTTCCATACCGCTTGCGTATGTGCTGGCACGTTATAAAATCCCGTTTAAAGCCATCATACTTGCGCTGTTTCTGCTGCCGCAGGCGTTTCCGTCGCTGCCCATATTCGCAAATCTGGCGACACTCTTTTACAGGTGGGATTTGGCGGGCAAAATGTCCGGCGTGGCGCTGGTGCACATAGGCGCGGCATTCATTTATTCCATATGGACAATGGTATCTGTCTATCAGTCCATTCCCAAAGTGCTGGAGGACGCCGCATTTTCTTTGGGGGCTTCAAGACTGCGCGCATTCTTCGACGTTGCGCTGCCGCTGGCCGGACCGGGCATATTCGTATCCAGCCTGCTTGTGTTCCTGTACTCGCTCGATGAGTTCACAGGAACGCTGATGATAGGTTCGCCCTTTGTAAAAACGCTGCCGGTGCAGATGTATACAGCGTCCATGGGCTATGAAATGCAGATCGCATCCGTCACCAGCCTTATCGTTACCATACCCGGCGTTCTGCTGCTGTTCTGTTTCCAGAGGTTTATGAAGGCGGAATACCTCTCGTCCTTTGGCCGGCTCTAAGCTTGCGGCAAGCATATAGGAGGACATTCACGATGATCGATGTACGCATAGAAAACTTGGTGAAGAATTACGGGTCCACCGCCGCGCTTGGCGGAGTCAGTCTGCATCTCAAGCCCGGCACGCTTACTGCCGTGCTTGGGCCTTCCGGATGCGGCAAAACCACATTGCTGCGTTCTTTGGGCGGCTTTTTGGAGGTGGACGGAGGTTCCATATACTTTGGCGACCGCAATGTAACAAAGCTGCCGCCGCAGGATCGCGGCGCGGCGCTTGTGTTCCAGAATTACGCGCTGTGGCCGCACATGTCCGTATACGACAATATCGCTTATGGTCTCAAGCTGAAAAAAGTGGATAAGGCTGAGATCAAGCGGCGTGTAGACAATATCGTCGAACTGGTCGGTCTTGATCCGAGCATGCTTGTGAAAGGCCGTAAGCCGACGCAGCTTTCCGGCGGTCAGCAGCAGCGCGTGGCGCTTGCGCGCGCGCTCGTAATCGAGCCGGAGCTTCTGCTGCTTGACGAGCCGCTTTCCAATCTTGATGCCAAGGTCCGCTCCAAACTGCGTATCTATATCCGTGAACTGCAGCAAAAAGTGGGCATTACGGCGCTGTATGTGACGCATGACCAAGAGGAAGCGCTCTCCATTGCCGATACCATCGTCATACTCAGGCAGGGCGAAATCATGCAAATCGGCACCCCCGAAGAGATTTACACGAAGCCTGAAAACCTGTTTGTTGCGGAGTTTATCGGCGACAGCACCATATTGAAAGGAACCGCCATAGCGCCTCGCGCGGCAGAGCTTTCCGGCAATATCATAGCGGATATCGAAATACATGCCTCTGGAGCGGGCACGGTAAAACAGGGCGACGAGGTGAATATCATATTGCGCGCAGCGGATCTTCGAATATTCCCCGCGGAATACGACTGCAGCCACATGCAGGATGTGCTGTGCTTGGGGGCGAAAGTGGAAAGCGCCATGTATATCGGCTCGAAATACAAGCACGTGATACGGTTTAAAGATCAGACTATTCTTGCCGACTGGGATGAAAATTTCAGCGGTAAAGATATTCAGCTGATCGTCCCGCGCGATAAAATACGCATATTCAAGTAAATTGCTTGCCCCCGCAGACTATCATACTCTGCTTAAAATCCGGCGATTTTCGCCGGATTTCGTATTGGTAAGTGTAAGGTTTTATATCATTTTATATCACCAGTTTTTGAGCTGTCGGCAGCATACAGGTTGGAGAGCTGGTTGAAATATATAGATTTGTAAATTGCAAAATATTCGCGTATCAGGCTGATGACGATAAATACATCGAAAGGGACTTAGAGAGCCGAACAACCCTATAGTTCGTTCATTATCAAACGATACTGTGGGAGATCAAACAACCGGTTTTTTGTTCGGTATATTTATCCCATTATGAAAGGTTATAACACGAGTAATTCATTTTTGTGACACTTTAGCTTGACAATAGCACGTTCGCGCTGTAAAATTCAACTATTCCTAAAGGTTTAAAGAAGAAGCAAAGTTGCTTCCGAATGGCGATGTCGTTCGGAAGCGTTTTTACTATTACTATTTGAACCGTTTTGCGCCGCGACGGCGGCTGCAGGCAATATAAAGGAGGGTATGGGAAATATGAAGAAGGCGATGGGGTTACTGCTTGCCGTATTGATGCTGACGGGCATGCTGGCGGGCTGTTCCGGCGGCGGCGGGAATGTGATTAAGGTAGCGTCTGTGTCTCCGCTTTCCGGCTCGCAGGCCGCTATGGGCGAGGCAATTAAAAATGGCGCGCAGCTGGCGCTGGAAGAGCGCGTTGATGATTTCAAGACGCTTGGGTTTACCCTCCAATTCAGCCCGCAGGACGATCAGGCCGATCCTAAAGTGGGTGTGAGCGTCGCTCGTAAGATGATACTCGATGAGGATCTTCTTGCTGTCATCGGACATTTGAATTCGGGCGTAGCAATTCCTTCCTCCGAAGTGTATGCCGAGAAAAATCTTACACTGGTTTCTCCGGCGAATACCGCTGTCGCCGTCACAGAACGCGGACTCAAGAATGTAACACGTATCTGTGCGCGTGACGATGGTCAGGGACCTGCGGGCGCAGCATATCTTTTCAGCGAAGTTGGCGTCAAGTCCGTATTCGTGATTAACGATAAAACGACCTACGGTCAGGGCGTAGCAGATGAATTCAGCAAGTACTTCACCCAGGTTGGCGGTCAGGTGCTTGGCAATGAGGGCATCACACCCGGTGAAAGCGATTTCTCTGCGGTAGAAGAAAAAGTACGCGCATCGGGTGCGGAGGCCGTATATTTCGGCGGTATGTATCCCGAAGGAGCACTGCTGGTCAAGCAGTTCAAGCAGAAGGGTATTGACGTCAAGTTCATGGGCCCTGATGGTTTGGATAGCGCAGAACTGGCCAATATCGCCGGCGATGCCATCATCGGCACCTATTATACAACCACCGCGGCGGACGCTTCCGGTTCCCCGCAGGGCGCGGCGTTTGTTACCAAATATCAGGATAAGTTTAAGAAGGCTCCCGAGGGATATGCATTCTATGGCTACGACGCCATGAATGTCGCTCTCAATGGCATCAAAGCCGCCATCGACGCCAACGGGGGCAAAAAGCCCACCCGCGATCAGGTCACAGACGCCGTTCGTCAGACCAGCGGTTTTGTAGGCGTCGCAACGAAGGTCACTTTCAACGAGAAGGGCGACAATAAGGAAGGGATTATCTTCGTATTCCGTTTTGATGAGGCGAAGTATCCCGCTACAATGGTAAAAGCAATCCCCGCCGGCGATTTCTTGAAATAGCATGTACGATGCAGGGGCTCGGGGTACCCCGCGCCCCGGCATACTTCTGTTCTTTTCATTTTCCTGTACGATCAATGCAATCATACCTTAATTACTGAAAGGTCGTTGACCGAATGGACCAAATTGTATCAATGCTTCCGCAACTTTTTATGGATGGTCTGACGCTGGGGTTCGTATACGCGATCGTAGCGCTCGGGTATACCATGGTTTACGGTATACTGCAGTTTATCAATTTTGCGCACAGCGAAATTTTTATGTTCGGCGCGTTTGCCGGCACCGAGGTTTTGCTGTATCTTGAAAGCAAAGGCATGCTTTCTAAGATGTCCCCCGCAGTCGCGCTTCTCATTTCCATTGTCATCGCCATGATATTCAGCGGCACGCTGGGGGTCATTATTGAGAGGATAGCCTATAAGCCGCTTCGCAGCGCGCCTAAGCTGGTGCCGTTCATTTCGGCAATCGGCATGTCATTTTTTCTGCAGGATTTTGTGCGTCTTATCGAGGGCGTGTGGAAAAACGCATTTTATCTTTCCACGCCGGTATTGTTTGAACGGGAGTTTTCCCTGCCCGGCGGCGTGAAATTGCCTGAGAAAGTGCTGTATATATTCGGCATCGCGATCATTATCATGTTCGCGCTGCATATGTTTGTTACCCGCCATAAATGGGGTAAGGCCATGCGCGCCTGCGCACAGGACAGAAACACGGCGGAGCTCATGGGCATCAATGTCAACCGCGTCATTTCCCTGACGTTCCTGATCGGTGCGGGAATGGGCGGCGCGGCGGGCACACTATTTTCTGTTCAGTATACGCTGATCCATCCGTACGTGGGGTATATATTGGGCATTAAGGCTTTCACAGCGGCGGTGTTCGGCGGTATCGGCTCTATTCCGGGCGCGATGATCGGCGGAATCATTATGGGCTTGCTGGAAGTATTGGGCGCGGCGACGCTCGGCGCGCTCACAGGCGGTGTGTTCGGCTCGGAATATAAGGATGTATTTGCGTTTGCAATACTCATACTGATTTTGATTTTCAAGCCGAGCGGACTGCTGGGCAAGCCCACGGGAGAGAAGGTGTAGCGCATGAAAAGACTGTGGCAAAGCTTTCTTCAATTCTGTTCAACACGGCTTGCACACCTATTGCTGGTGCTTGCAGCACCCGTGCTGTTCCTTGTGTTGAACCGCAACGGCATCATTTTTATTCTGTTTCTGCTTTCGTTGCTGGTACTGTACCTAAGTAAGCAGCTATCTCGAAAGCTGAAACTGATTGTCGGCATTGTGGACCTGCTGGCCGTCATGCCCGTGGTTGGGCTATTCAACGGGTATTATCAGGATATCGTCACACAGATACTCATTTACGCTATTCTTGCCATCGGCCTGAACATTGTGGTGGGATTTGCAGGCTTATTGAATCTTGGGTTTGTGGCGTTTTATGCGGTGGGCGCATATTCGTATGCCATTTTCGCTTCCACTCAGGCAAATAGCTTCATCGCGAACGGAACATTTCCGGTTTCCGGCGATTTCTTCTGGCTGTTTCTGATATTGGGATTTGCGCTGTCAGCAGGTGTAGGCTTTTTATTGGGGTTGCCTGTATTGCGTCTCAAAGGGGATTATCTGGCTATCGTTACACTCGGATTTGCGGAGATCATCCGAATTCTGTTTAACAATATGGATAAGCCGGTCAATATCTCCAATGGGCCGCGCGGCATCACGCCCATAGAGCCTCCCAAGCTGTTTGGAATTGAACTGAGTCAGCCCATCCATTATTACTTCATTGCCCTTCTATTACTGGGGTTAACAGTATTATTTGTGAGCCGCATCAATCGATCACGCATCGGCCGCGCATTTGCCGCAATACGGGAAGATGAACTTGCGGCACGCACAATGGGCATACCCGTTGTGAAGATGAAGCTTCTTGCATTCTCGTTGGGCGCGGGCCTTGCGGGCATGATGGGCGTGTTCTTTGCAGCCAAGCAATCGTTTATTGACCCGTCCAGCTTTGGTTTTATGGAATCGATCGGCATACTCGCGATGGTGATCATGGGAGGCATGGGCAATCTTTCCGGCGTTGTGCTGGGTGCGGTTGCCGTTATCATGCTGCAGCTCAATATACTGAAGGAACTTTCCTCCTTCCTGGTGGATCTTTCATCAATGGGCATACTCACCATTCCGTCGCAGCTTGATCCGGCGAAATATGAGAAGATGGTATTCGGGCTGATCCTGATACTCATGTGCATATTCCGCCCACAGGGCTTCCTGCCGGCAAAGCGCAGCATGGACTATATTAATACATTTTTCCGCAAAAAGAAGGATGAGACTGCGATCGAGAAGTAACGGCATGATGGTCTGGATTATGACGGGAAGTCACTATTCTTACAAGGTACATTGCGTACCACGGGTATTACATATATGGAGGCGGCATCTGTGGCATTGCTCGAAGTGAAAGGGCTCACCAAAGCCTTTGGAGGCCTGATGGCGATCGATCATGTGGACTTCTCCATGGAGAAGCAGCAGATCGTGAGCGTGATTGGCCCCAACGGTGCGGGAAAGACTACTTTTTTCAATATGATCAGCGGCTATTATTCGCCGGACGAAGGTACCATGCGCTTTGACGGTCGTTCGCTCAACAGGCTGACGCCTGAAAAAGTTGCACAGACGGGCGTGGCGCGCACGTTCCAGAATATTCGGTTGTTCCAGAATATGCTCACGGTAGAGAATATACTCGTAGCGCGCGGCATGCATATGAAGGCAGGGTTGTGGGATATCGTAGCAGGCACGCGGCGCATGCGGCAGGAGGAAACGGAGCAGTACGAGCGCGCAGTCTCATTGCTGGAATACGTGGGATTGAAGGGCAAGGAGAACGAGCTTGCCAAGAACCTGCCATATGGGGATCAGCGGAGGCTGGAGATAGCCCGCGCGCTTGCGACGGAACCGCGGCTGCTGCTGCTCGATGAACCGGCGGCGGGGCTAAACCCAAAAGAAACCGAGGAGATGAAGAATTTCATTATCCGGCTGCGCAATGAGCTATCTTACACCATACTGGTAATCGAACATGATATGAAGCTGGTGATGGGGTTATCCGACAGGATAGCGGTATTCAATTACGGCGTAAAAATTGCGGATGGTACGCCCGATGAAATCCGAAGCGACGAAAAAGTCGTCGCCGCGTATCTGGGCGACGACGAGGATGAATAGGGGGCGGTGCTATGGAAGAAAGGCAGACAATACTCACACTCAATGGTGTGAGCACATACTACAATAAAATCTGCGCGCTGCGCGATGTTGCTTTTGAAGTGAAGAAGGGCGAAATCGTTACGCTGATAGGTTCCAACGGAGCGGGCAAAACAACAACACTGAAGACAATTTCTTCTCAGTTGCAACCCCAGTCAGGTGAAATCACTTACAAAGGCGAAATCATAAGCAAGCTTCCCGCACACGAAGTGGTGGCGCGCGGTATCGCGCATGTCCCTGAAGGGCGAAAGATATTCCCCGCCATGACGGTGGAAGAAAACCTGGAAATGGGCGCATTCCGCTTTACCGACAGCAAACGCGTGGAAAACAGCAAGGATCGCGTGTTCACACTCTTCCCGCGGCTGAAAGAGCGCAGAAAGCAGCGAGGCGGCACGCTTTCGGGCGGCGAGCAGCAGATGCTGGCTATTGGCCGCGCGCTTATGAGCGAACCGGAAACGCTGCTGATGGATGAACCGTCCATGGGTCTTGCGCCCATGCTGGTCAGGCAGATATTTGAGAGCATCAAAGAACTCAACGCGCAGGGTATAACCATATTGCTGGTGGAACAGAACGCGCGAAAAGCTTTAAGGATCTCGGATCGCGCCTATGTGCTTCAGACTGGAAGTATCGTGCTCACAGGAACAGGCGCGGCGCTGCTGCAGAATGAGGAAGTACGTGAAGCGTACCTCGGTTAAATGTGGAAGGTTTTCTGCGATAGGCTCCAAGGGCCATGATCGCCCAAAGCGAGGTAGGCAGAGCCTCAAATCATTTTTCAAAAAGTAAAACCGGCACCATACGGCGCCGGTTTTTGTTTGTTCTTAACAATTTGATCGTTATGCCTCAAAACGCGACCTATCGATCCACAACCCCAGCGCGGGGTTGGGAATAAAGTAGATCTGCTCGCCGTTGGGCAGGGTATTGTAGCCGTATGTGAGCTTTTCCGGATCGTAGCGTTTGATCATCTCGTCGTAATACGCCGGATTGAAATGTACGCCCGCAATTTCTTCCTTGGTAATGTTCTTCACCGCGTAGGTGATTTGAAAGCGTCCGTCGGAAGAGCCGTGGATAAGGTGGGCAGCGGCCCCCATATTCTCGCGCAGATCCGCGTTTTCGCGGAACAGCTCCAGCACCTTGAGTCTTCCGCAATAGCCGTATTTACGGATAAGGTGGTCGACCTTCTCATCCTCGCCGAACTTGGTAACGCCCGGCGCCAGCACGATGAGTTCGCCGCCGTTCGCCACTGCCATGCGGGTGCGGTAGATAGCCTTGTTGCCCAGCCACGTACTGCGAAACTCCTTCGGGTCGAGGTACACCACGCATTTTTTGATGCCCTGTTCCACAAAGTCGATGTTTCTATTCTGCGCCATGGCGACCGCCTGTGTGAGCGTTTCGCGTGTATCGCCTATGAACAGGCCATGCGTATGGATATTGCCGCCCGGGGCTGTGGTGACGGTCAGCGCAAACAGTATGGGGCGGTTCTTTAAGAAACGTTCCAGACTGTAATCGAACATTCTGCGCACGGGTGTATGATCCTTGCCCATCATGCGCTCCATGCCGTAGATCGCGCCTACCATGTGGGATTTGTTGATCATCTCACAGCCGCCCACGCCGACGAACAGATTCTTAGAGTGATTGGCCATGCCGATCACCTCATGCGGAACGACCTGACCGGGAGAGATGATGAGGTCATAACGTTCATCCATCACCAGTTTGTTGATCTCCACACTGATGGGCTCTGTCCACAGGCCTTCGGTGATTTCGGACAGGAACTCACCGGGCACCTCACCGATCTTTATGACGTCGGTGCGCCAGTTGTGCGGGATCAGTTTTTCAAACGGTACATCCCCAAACATATGCGCGGATTGCTCCGCCGTCATAGGTTCATGCGTGCCCAACGCGGGCAGTATATCCACCTCGCAGCCGATATCCGTCAGCGCGTGGTAGTATACATTCGTAATGAACCCGGCGTTGGAATGATAACGCGTATAGTCGGGGGGGATGATGAGGGCATGCTTGAGCGAGCGCCCTTTTAGCGACTGCAGCAGTGCGGCTTTGATCTGCTCGCTGCTCAATCCTGCTTTGTTTTCTTCGCGAAGGAACAGTTCCATGGGATTCCCTCCTTCCGAGGTGGATGCATCGTTTATACGCCGGAGTATGCCGAGAAGCCGCCGTCCACGGGAACCACAACGCCCGTTACGAAGCCGGAGCAGCTATTATCGATCAGCCACAGCAGCGTGCCGACGAGTTCCTCGGCTTCGCCAAAGCGGCCCATAGGCGTGTTGTTGAGTATCTTGGCCGTACGGGCGGTGGGGCTGCCATCCGGATTCCACAGCAGCGCAGCGTTTTGTGCAGTCGAGAAGAAGCCGGGCGCGATGGCGTTGACGCGCACGCCGACCTTTGCAAAATGCACGGCAAGCCACTGCGTAAAATTGCTGATGGCGGCTTTCGCAGCGCTATAAGCGGGGATCTTAGTGAGCGGCGTGAACGCGTTCATGGAGGAAATGTTGATGATGACCGAACCGGGTACATCCACCATATCAATAGCAAACGCCTGTGTCGGCAGCAATGTGCCGGTAAAGTTCAGACCGAACACAAAGTTGAAGCCGGAAAGATCAAGATCAAAGAAACTCTTCTTTGCAGGATCTTCGAGTGTAGCCTTGCTGAAAAACTCATCGTCGCAGGTTGCACGCGGGCTGTTGCCGCCTGCACCGTTCAACAGGATGTCGCATTTGCCGTATTTTGCGAGCACTTCCTGATGCGCTGCTTCCACGCTTTCCTTTTCCAGAACGTTGACCTTGACGGCGATCGCTTCGCCGCCGGCCGCCTTGATTTCATCGGCGACGATCTGCGCTTTGTCATCCGCAAGATCCAATATGGCCACCTTCGCGCCGCAGGCCGCGATGGCTTTTGCAAACATGGCGCACAATACGCCCGCGCCGCCTGTAACCACAGCTACCTTGCCTTTTAAGTCAGGCTGAAAGGGAAGTTTCATAGTAGAATTCCTGCCTTTCTTACTGTGGGGGAACTGATAGTTCCCCCACATTTAGATTTACACGATTTGGTTGGGGTTCACACGCGGAATGCGAAAACTGCTATTCCGATGTTTATACGGTATAACTATTTGCTGTGGTGTTGCCGCCTTCACCTGTCCAGTTGGTGTGGAAGAACTGTCCGCGCGGCTGGTCGATGCGCTCATAGGTATGTGCGCCGAAGAAATCGCGCTGTGCCTGCAGCAGATTTGCGGGCAGGCGCGCGCTTGTATAGCCGTCGAAATAGGAAAGCGCCGCGCAAAGCTCCGGAGCGGGCACGCCTGCACGCAGAGCCGCCGCCGCTACATTGCGCCATGCGGGCACAAGGCTCTGTATGGTGGCCTTGAAGTACGGGTCGAGCAGCAGATTGGTGAGCTCAGGATTGAGGTCGTACGCCTCCTTGATCTTGCCGAGGAATACCGAGCGGATAATACAGCCGCCGCGCCACATCAGCGCGATGCCGCCGTAATTGAGGTTCCAGCCGTATGTCTTGGCTGCTGCGCGCATGAGCGTGTATCCCTGCGTATAAGAAATGATCTTGGAGGCGAACAGCGCCTTACGGATATCCTCCACGAACGCGGCTTTGTCGCCTTCAAAAGGCGCGATCATCCGCGGGAATTCCTTCGCAGCTTCCACGCGTTCGTCCTTCATGGCGGAGAGGCAGCGGGCGAATACGGCTTCGCCGATGAGCGTGAGAGGCACGCCTTCGTCCAATGCCGCGATACATGTCCATTTACCGGTACCCTTCTGTCCGGCGGCGTCGAGTATCTTATCCACGATGGGCGCGCCGTCTTCATCTTTATAAGCGAGAATATCACGCGTGATCTCGATGAGATAGCTATCCAGCTCGGTGGTGTTCCATTGCTTAAACACTTCATGCATTTCATCGGCGGACATGCCCAAATAATCGCACATCAGCTGATACGCTTCGCAAATGAGCTGCATATCGCCGTATTCGATGCCGTTGTGCACCATTTTTACATAATGGCCCGCACCGTTCTCGCCCACCCAGTCGCAGCAGGGGGAGCCGTTTTCCACTTTGGCGCAGATGGCCTGAAATATGGGCTTGACATGCTGCCATGCAGCGGGGGAGCCGCCCGGCATGATGGACGGACCCTTGAGCGCGCCTTCTTCGCCGCCGGACACGCCGGTGCCGATATAAAGCATGCCCTTGCTTTCCACATATGCTGTCCTGCGGATGGTATCCGGGAAATGGCTGTTGCCGCCGTCGATGAGTATATCGCCGGGTTCAAGCAGCGGCAGAAGGGCTTCAATGAAATCGTCAACTGCCTTGCCGGCTTTGACCAGCATCATGATCTTGCGCGGCTTGGCGAGATTATCCGCAAGTTCCTGCAGGGAGTAAGTACCGATGATGTTTTTGCCTTTCGCGCGGCCTTCCACAAAGTCCGTGACCTTACTGGTGGTGCGGTTGAAAACCGCCACCGTGAAGCCCTTGCTTTCCATGTTCATGACCAAATTCTCGCCCATTACTGCGAGGCCGATTAACCCGATGTCCGCTTTTTTCATGATAGAAATACTCCTTTCGTTAGTCGCCGCCGCGTCATTGCCGTGGATCTGGACGACAGCGCCTCATTAGTCATTGCCGCGTCTTTTCGTGGATATGGACGACAACGCTGTTGAAACCTGAGAGTGTTTAAAAGGGTGAGTTAGGGGCTTCGTGCATCATAACCCATTTCGAAAACGCCCTAGTAGATAGGGCGTTTCCGGGGGAAGGGCGTCCAAAGGGGAGTGTCCCTTTGGCGGGGGTTCGGGGGCAGAGTCCCCCGGAAAAACAGTGCGTCGATTACCGTTTCACGCGTGCGTTGCCTGCGTAAATGCTCCATACCTGCTCTTCATCTGCAGGCAGAGCGTAATCCTGCACCATGGTGACTGCAAGCGCGCCTGTTGCCCAGCCGAACTGCATGCACTTTTCAGCTGAGAAGCCTTTGAGCACGCCGTAGAGAAAACCGCCGACGAACCCATCGCCGCCGCCTATGCGGTCGAGTACGGGGATGGCGCGGGGTTCTTCCACAAACCAGTCGTTTCCGCCCAGAACGATTGCACCCCACATATGCTCGTTGGCCGAAATGACCTGCCGCAGCGTGGTGCCATACAACTGCGCGTTGGGGAACTGCGCTTTTACGCGCATGATCATAGCCTTAAAGCTTTCGATCTTGGAAGCAAGATCCTTGCCGCCTTCTTCCGGCCCCTGAACGCCAAGCGCAAGCTGGAAGTCTTCTTCGTTGCCTACGAGTATGTCGGAGATGCTAGCGATTTCAGTGAAAATCGATCTCAGCTCCGCATCACGGCCTTTCCAGAACGATGCGCGGTAGTTGAGGTCAAAAGAAATCAGCGTGCCGCTCTTTTTGGCCGCGCGTGCAAGCTCAAGGCAGAACAGGCTTGTTTCATGTGAAAGCGCGCCGATCAGGCCGGAAAGATGCAGTATCTGCACGCCTTCTTGATTGAAAATGCGGTCGAGATCGAAATCCTTCACATTGAGCGTGCGGCCCACTTCACCGGCACGGTCGTTGTGCACGCGCGGGCCGCGCATGCCATAGCCGCTGTCCGCGATGTTGAACTGGTGCCGGTATCCCCACGGGCCGCCCTGCGGCACTTCGGGGCCTTCATAGTCGATGTGGCGGGATCTCAAATCATTCTTGATGAGCTGCGCGATGGGGCTGCCCGCGACAAATGTGGTCAGCACCTTGACGGGCAGGCCAAGGCTGGACGATACAGTCAAAACGTTTGACTCTGCGCTTGTCGCCTGCAGATAGTATTGGCTGCTGGTGTGTACCGGCTGGCGGTCGAGCGGCGTAATACGCACGCCCATGCTTGTCGGCACGATCAGAGCATATTTGGCATTTTGTTTGAGCTGCATGGTAATACCCCTTTCAAGAACCAAACTGTAATATCCATGACCGGAAATTAGGCTTTCTTATTCCGTCACTTCAGAGACTTTTACAGGACGGTTCTCCTTGAGGGATTTGAGAGCGGCGAGGCCGATGAGTATGGGCTGCAGACCATCGTTGACGTTGACTTCAGTGGGCTTGTCGTTGACGATAGCATCCACAAACGACCGGATTTCGCTCTGGTAAGCGGCCATATAGCGCTCGAGGAAGAAATACAGCGGCTTCTCGGACGTAATGCCGTTTTCATTGCTGAGTATCGCGGTAGATGCCGAGTCGTTGCCGTTCTTAACAGCGCCCTTGGAGCCGAACACTTCGGCGCGCTGGTCGTAACCGTAAACGGCTTTGCGGGAGTTTTCGATGACGGCGAGAGCGCCGTTCTTGAGCTTGAGCGTGACGATGGCGGTATCGATATCGCCAGCTTCGCCGATTGCCGGGTCGACCAGTACGGCGCCGGTGGCGTAGACTTCGTCCACTTCACAGCCGGAGAGATAGCGCACCATATCAAAATCGTGGATCATCATATCGATGAACAATCCGCCGGAAACCTTGACGTAAGCGATCGGCGGTGGAGCGGGGTCACGGGAGGTAACGCGGATGATATGAATATCACCGATCTTGCCTCCAGCTACTGCGTCGCGCAGCGAGCGGAAGTTATGATCGAACCTGCGGTTGAAACCGACCTGGTACTTGACTTTGGTGCCTTCAAGCGCTTTGACGACTTCCTTGATCTTTGCAAGATCATGGTCGATGGGCTTTTCGCAGAATACATGCTTGCCCGCTTTGATGGCCTGCAGGGAGATGGGGCTGTGCGTATCCGTGGAAGAGCAGATGAGTACCGCGTCGATTTCGGGATCTTCGATGATTTTGTTGTGATCGAGGTACACATTGTTGATACCCACGCTCTTTGCCCAGGCTTCCACCTGCGGCGTCATGAACGGGTCCGCAATCGCCTTGATCTTTGCATCGGGTACGCCGGTCAGTATGCTCTTTGCATGCACCTGTCCGATACGGCCCGCGCCAATAATACCGATATTGATCATGCCGCTGATCCTCCTTTAGTTTTCATGTAATCCTGCATGCAGGATAGTGCCGTTAATACGGCTGATTTACTCCATTATGGCGCGCACGCTTTCATAGCAATGCGCATTGACAAATTCGGGGGAGGGGATGCACAGCGTTTCCAGCGCGTAGGCGCCTTTGTATCCGGTTGCCTGAATTTCGCGATAGACGGCTTTAAAATCGATCGTACCATAGCCCGGCAGGCCGCGATGCGAATCGGCAAGGTGAACATTGGTAATGCGCCCGGCCGCCGCGCGGATTGCCTCAAGCATATCGCCGTCTTCAAGGTTTGAGTGGTAGGTGTCGTAGAGTATGCCGACATTTTCAGGGTCGCCAAGCTCTTTGAGAAAGGCGAGGCCGTCGTACGTGCTGTGGATCATGACGGTCTCAGTGGAATTGATGGGCTCTACCTGCAGCGTGACACCGCGTTTCTTGGCAAGCTCCACGCAGGGCAGCATGGCTTCTTTGAGATTGTGAAGCAGTAACTGTTTCTCTCCCTGTTCCAGCTTTCCGCGCATCAAACCTACGGTAACGACGGAGAAACCCAGTTTGGCCGAAAGCTCAATATGTCCGTTGAGCACGGCTGCGGCCTGATTTCTGATCTGTTCGTCAAAGGAAGAAAGAAATAAACCCTTCAGGCCATAAATCTGACCTGTTGAAAGCGCTGTCGCCGTAAGGCGGTGCGCTTCAAGCTGTTTGAGCAGCGCGTCTGCATCTACTTCGTCGGGATAAGCGATGGCGAGCTCAATGCCGGTAAATCCCGCCTGCGCCAAAAACGCAAGAGCACCGCTGAACTCCGCCGCTTTGAACGGGGAAAACACGGTGTCGAACTGATAGGGGACGGTTTGTGAGATTTTGTTCATCTGCTTCCTCCGTATAGCAAGGGATAGTACCCTTACGGAACTCCGAAGCTTCGTGAACGGCAGTATTGCCAGGCTTCGGCTGAAGCGTTCGGAGAAACCCGGGGACGCGTTCTGCGTCCCCGGGTCGTATCGAATTACAGTTT
Source organism: uncultured Oscillospiraceae bacterium (assembly GCA_964440115.1). GTDB lineage: Bacteria > Bacillota > Clostridia > Christensenellales > CAG-138 > JAEWWD01. The sequence goes on from CAYTPV010000004.1 coordinate 167,335, forward strand.
GGTGAAGGGCCCGCGCATCGGGATTTCGTATACGGATTTCCAGCCTTCGGAGAAGGGCTCCTTGAGGTAAGGCGCCATTTCCGCTTCGGTGCGCAGCGTCGTCTTTTCCACCGGGGGCACGGTGCCGACGGGGAACGTATCGAGTATCTGGTCGTTGACGAGAGTCAGATACTTGAGTATCGCGACGATGGGGCGCTTGGCCTTGCGCGGATCGGAGATGGTGGGGGTACCCACAACGCCTTCACGGTTGGTCGCCATCTCGATGGAGGACTGGCCTTCGCCTTCGCTCCAGCGATGCGGACGGCGATACGGCTCGATGGATTTGTCGAAGTGACCGTCAGGCAGGTAGCTCTCGCCCCACTTGTCTTCTGCCGCGCTCATATCCACCATGTCCTTGAACAGCAGCAGCGCGACGGAGGTTTCGCACTCGTCGGCGTGGATGAAGGTAGTGTCAAGGCTATCCGGCTTGTTGTTGGGGATGAAGAACTCGCGCACGGCGCGGTGCCACTCCAACACGCGGAATATGCCGGGAAGCTGGAAGCGTTTGCAGAATTCCTGAATAGCGCTTTCGAGCATCCACAGATGGCCGTGGTTGTTGATGAGTATGATCTTGCGGAAACCGTCGTTCCAGAGGCCGAGCATCATGTAGATGACGGTTTCGACGACGACTTCGTGCGGCATGTTGACGGTGCCGGGCATGCCGATGTGGTGGTACGGATGTCCGCCGTAGTTGAGCGCCGGGAACGCGAGGTTGATTTCACGGCCCTGCTTGGCAGTGTAGCGGCGTACGCCTTCGAGTATCTGGGTGACCATGAAGGTGTCAAGGCCGGTGTTGGCGTGCAGACCGTGGTTCTCTGTGCAGCCGATGGGAACGAACACGATGTCGTTCTTGCGGCGCTTTTCGATAACCTTTACGCGCGGCGTGTTCTGGATATAGCAGCCGGCTTTGCCGAGCTCGGATTCAGCGGGAATGCCGTACTCTTTGAGCACCTCGTCGAGCTGCTCTTCCGTCATATCCCAGACTTCCTTCTTCAGGCGGCCAACGGATGTATCCTCGAACATGATGCCGGGCATATCCGTCATGATCCAATTGATTGACTGTTTGGCCATTTCGATTTCCTCCGGGTTTTATTTGTCGCTTGGTTAATAAGCAGCCTTATTTGTCCATGACACAAGTGATCTTGCAGTTGGAACGGTCGGTGCGCAGAGCGATGACGTTTTCAGGCACTTCGTCCAGCTTGATGCGCTTGGTGATCATGGGCAGCATGTTCATGCCGCTGGCCATGCACTGTATAACGCGGGGGAACGTGCCGTGGCCGGAGTGGCCCTGTGCGCCGATCATGCGGGCGCGGCGAACCTGCAGCACTTCGCCGGTAACAGGCATCTTTGCTTCGGCGCGGGCAACGACTACGATGGTGGCGTTGAGCGTGCGGCCTTCCCAGATCGCCTTTTCAATGCCGGGATATACGATGGTCGGCAGACCGGTGGCTTCGAGATAGAGAGCGGCGCCCATGCCGTCCGTCAGGCGGAGCACTTCGTCAGCAAAATCAACCTTGGTCGGGTCGATGACATAGTCAGCGCCCAGCTTCTTGGCCAATTCAGCGCGTTCCTTCTGGGGTTCGCTCATGATGCACATAGCAGCGCCCTGACGTTTGAGTATGGCGCACGCAGCAAGACCGACCGGGCCGCCGCCGCAGATAACGACGTTGTCACCGGGGCGGATTCCGCCGCCGCGCTCGATAACGGCGTTGTAAGCAACGCTGGTGGGTTCTACGAGAGAGCCGGCGAGGAAGATATCTTCTTCGTTCTTATACTGGCGGCGCAGGGGCTCGAGGCTCCACAGGCAGCGGTCGGGCAGAACGATGTAATCGCAGAATGCGCCGTTCACGTTGAAGCCGATTTCATCGAGGCGCTCGCAGTGGTTGGGCCAACCGTCGGCACAGGGCTGGCAGGAACCGCACCAGAGCATTTCTTCGGCGCAAACCAGTTCGCCGCCCTTGAAGGGCTTGTTGGTGACCTTGTCTTTTGCGCCCGGGCCGGACTTCACGACAACGCCGGAAAGCTCATGGCCGATGATGCAGGGGAAGCCGGTGAGGCCGGGGTAGTAAATATAGCCGTCGTCCTTGGGCTGCGCCATATGCACGTCGCTGCCGCAGATGCCGCAGGCGCGAACCTTAATGAGCACCTGTCCGGGGCCGGGTTCCGGGATGTCATATTCGCGGATATCCAGTTTGGGATCCTTCCAAACCAAGCTGCCGAGATAGGTCTGTACTTTGTCGATGTCCTTTGCGCCAAGCTTGAATTCCGGCTTGGGAGCCCATGTCGCGCTCAGGGTAACGCCTCTCATTTTTGCCATTGAAGTACACCTCTCTGATTTTTATTTTGGCTGGGCATGTGCCCGCTAGGGTCACTAAATCATAAACAGGTCAGATTTTGCTGTACAAAAGCTCCAGATGCCGTCCGATATGCTTTTCAAGCATGTCGGCATACAGGGCGTCCTGTTCTCTCCATAACTGATATAACCTGCCACGGAAACGAAGCGACTCATCTGCGTTCTTTTCGTTGAGAATGAGTCCGTAAGTGATGTGGATGAGCTGCCTTGCGTCGTTCTGCGTGAACAAACCGGGCAGTTCTTCATCGGTAAGCGTATCGACATCGGGTATGCGTGAAAGATCGGTGGTGACATGATAGTATTTCTTCGCTTGTTCAAATACGCTCAGGGCATATTTGTGGATTTCACGGTAAAGCGCCGGGTATTTCATGGCAACCACACGCATGGCCTCGAGCCAGTTGGTACCGGCAGTCTTCACATGGAAGCGGCCTTTTGTCAGTTCGCCGACGATGGAGAATATGGAGAACTTATCCGAACCCGAATGCACACTGATTTTATACCCGAAATGTTCAGCTATGGCGGCATGCTCGGCAAATTCGCGCCTGAACTGCGCAACATCGCCGATATAATCGACACCTTTCTGGAATTCGCCGCAGAAGCGCGGGGCCAGCGTGGCAAATTTGACGCCCCTCTTGATGAGTTCGTTTGCTACGAAATAGTGCTGCAGCGGCGTGGTGGGCGTGGAGGTTTCGTCAATAGAGATTTCAAAATCCACATCCGTCCTGTCGCTGAAATACTTATGGTAGATATCGCTTGCAAACGATATAGCAGCGCCATAAATGATTGCCATTCTCTTAAAAGAAGCTTCGTCAAATGTCAACGCGATATCTGTGTTCACTTGAATTGTCTTATTCAGATAGGCTGCTTCGAGCGCCGCATTCTTTTGATAAGCGGCATCTACTTCGGCATCCGTCATTCCGCTGACATCGTTGCGGATGTGCTCGCTGCAGTCGAGTGTGATCATGGTAAATCCGCAGCCGAGCGCGTATTCCACTTCCTTAGGGGTTTTGAGATGATCGCCGTCGGCTCCGAAGCCGCGCTGATAATTTTCGCGGAATACGCTGAATGTTGCGCAATCCAGAACGTGTTCATACGTGCGGTTGGTCAACGTCAGTTCGCGGATGGACTGCTGCGCGAATATCGGATAAGCATCATATTTTTCAAATACGCGGATATGGCCGGGCGTAGCTAACCCTAGCCGGTCTCCTACGCCTACCGTGCGGTCTTGGTTCAAAACCGGGGAGGGCGCGGTAAACGGAAACAGCGCCCGCAGTATGTGTGCGTTTTCATGGGTAAGAGGGGCTTTGGTGCAAGCCTCGCCGGCAGCGTTGAAAAACGTTTCGCCAACGAAGTCGGTTTTGCCCTGCGCTATCAAATAATCCCCGTCTGCGAGTTTGGCCATGAAAACCACAGAGCCGGTCCCGGTCTTATGGACTGAGTTGGGATAAATGCCATACTCTGCAGGATTTTGGGTGCTGCCGGGGATAAAAGCATCATATGCTGGCATTTGCGTATCTCCTGCTCATGATAAATTGTGTGTTAGGGATACCTTTGGAAGTCGGAAGAGTCCAGTCGATTGCATATAGAATGAAGGGGATGCTGTTTGCTATGACACGCTGCGTCGCGTGTTTTGCAAACGTTTACATCTGAGAGTATTATATTGCTTCTGTTAGGTGTTGTCAAATACATTTTTTTAATATTTGAGACGAATAAATTACATATAATTACAGTTCTTTGATGCCAATAATATCATCAAAAGCATTGTCAGCTATTTGACATTGTTTATAAGGTGTAGTACTATTAAAAAAGCGTGCTATTCGACGAAAATTGACGATGTGTAAACGTTCACACTTTACTGCGACGGGAGAGAACGGATATGAAGGCTTCAGGACGTGAGGGAAAGCCGGTTACCATCAAGGATATCGCGAAAAAAGCAAACGTATCCTATGCGACCGTCTCCCGCGCGTTGTCGGGAAGTCAATCCATTCGAAGCGAAACCAGGCAGAAAATTTTGGATATTTGTGAGGAAACGGGATATACTGTCAATTCTGTTGCCCGTGCTATGGTGCTAAGAGAAACCAAGCTCTTAGGGCTTATCCTTCCGAATATTGATAACCCATATATGTCCGAACTGGCCTATCACATTGAGCGCACAGCGCGCAGCCGCGATTACAGCATCATGCTGTGCAATTCTGCGCATGAACTCAAAGCAGAGGAACAAGCGTTCACACTCCTGCTGGGCAGGCAGGTCGATGGCATTATGCTGTTTCCGGCCAGCAGGGACAGTTATCAGAATTTAAAAAAATACCTGCGTAAGGTTCCTGTCGTTTTCGTGAATGAGAACCTCATGGACAAGCCTGAAAGCTATGTTACGGTGGATAATGTGCTGGGTGCACGGCTGGGTACGGAGTATCTGCTGGAGCTGGGACACCGCAACATCATGTATTTTGGCCGGTATGGCAACAGCGCCACACATATTCTCAGGGCGCGGGGCTTTGAAGAAACCTGCATCAGAAATGGAATTACCCCGCACTTCTTTGAAAACAAATACAATGATACCAGTATCCAAATCGGTTATGAACTGGCAAAGGAAATGTTCTCTCAGCCCTGGGACTTTACGGCCATGCTGGCTGCAACGGATACGTTGGCGTTGGGTGTCATGCAGGCTGCGGATGAGCGCGGTATACGCATCCCGCAGGATATTTCTGTGCTCGGGTACGATAATATCCGGTATTCGGAACTGCCCAAAATAAATCTGTCCACTATTGAACAGCCCCGGCGGGCAATCGCGGCAATCGCTGTCGAAATGCTGCTCGAAAAAATCCAGAACGATTACGAAGGGTATTCCCACCGTATCGTAGCACCCACACTCATCAAACGCGGCTCATGCCAACCGCTGTAATCAAAAAAGTGCCTTTGGCACTTTTTTTTGAGTTTTTGCAGGAACCGCCTGTACCTTTGGTACGGCCGGCGGTCCCTGAGAGGAAAGCCTTGCCCGGCAAGGCTTTCGCTCACGGTGTACATGCCACCGTGAGCGAAGGAAGCCTCCGGGAGCTGCGGCCCCCGAACTCCCAAGGGACTTTAGTTCGGGAAGCGATTTCTATACTTTGTGAGCGGTTTTGTTCTGCATCGCTTTGTCCACAAGCTCTTCAATGTAAATCAATGAACCCCGGTTGATGAAATAGTCAAACGGGATTATTTTTTTGCCCTGCGACTGGTAGTCGTCGAGCGCCCCCTTGGAAACTACCGGATCAAGAAGCGGAAGATCGGGAGATACGATGACCGCGTCGTATTTTTGCATGAATTTTAGCGCATGCCGTATATCCGTATCAAAGCATACCGGGATAGGACCACGCCTTCCCGAAAACAGTTCCACCTGCTCACAAATAAGGTTTGAAAACTTATTGCTTTGGCACAGTATGCCCAGGGAACATCCCTGCGGCAGCGTCGATATGCTCACAATCGTCTGGCGGCTGGTCGATACATCCACGGCAGCGGGGCGTACAGGGCATTCCTTTAGGCTTTGTGAAACCTGTTCGTAATGGGTGGCCGTCGTCAGTATCAGATCAAAATCGGCAAACAGGCGAGCGGGATGGTCTTCAAGGATTACGGTATCCACCAGAAAGGCAGAGCTTGCAGTGTTTGGAATATATGCAAGCTGCCGCTTGAAAAGAGCCAGAGATTCAGGATTGCAGTCAATGAGCGCGATGCGTACCAGTGGGTTGGCTATCGTATGCTTGGAATATACCAGCCTCAGCAGCGCCCAGATTTCCTTATCCGTCATATTCCAGCTTTCGAGCTTGGTCAGCGTCTGGTCTATGAGGTCAAGCGCGAGCCTGCGCTGTTCCGCACCATAGGCGTCTCTGTCGTTATATACATAACTGCCGCTTCCCTGTATCACTTCTATGATGTTGTTATCCGCAAGCTCCTTGTAAGCCTTTTTCACAGTGCCGCGCGCTATCTGAAGTTCGGCTGCGAGCTCCCGTTCGGTGGGAAGCCTGTCGCCGGGTTTTAATACGCCGGACTTGATTTGTACAAACACCTGCTCAACGATTTGTTTGTAAATGGGTTTGGGGTCGTCAAACTGAACCTGTATCATGCATACACCTCGAATTGGTATACTTTAAGTATATCATGAAAAGCAAATCCATGCAGCATACGCACGAAGATGGCAGGATTGGTTCAACATTTGCGTGAAAACTTTACAGCTATACGGCGAGATTCTACAATAATACTATATAGCAATAGGATATACCAATAAACTATACCAATTTGGAGGCGAAGCATGGTCGTACTGGATGGAAAAAGCCTTACCATAGAACAGGTGATTGCCGTAGCCCGCCGCGGGGAACAGGTGCGCATTTCGCAGCGCGCAAGCCGTCTCATTCAGAAGGCCCGCGATTATGTGGATCGAAAACTTGAAGAAGGCGCGGTCATATACGGCGTTACCACGGGTTTCGGCAAGTTTTCCGATACGTTTATCAGCGCGAAAGATACGGCGGAACTGCAGCGGAACCTCATCATCAGCCATGCCTGCGCCATGGGCGAACCATTGGATATCGATACCGTACGCGCAAGCATGCTGCTGCGATTGAACACGCTCAGCCGCGGCAACTCCGGCGCGCGCCTTTCTACTGTTGAAACGCTGCTGAACATGCTTAACCGCGGCGTACATCCGATTATTCCGCAAAAGGGCAGCCTTGGCGCGAGCGGAGACCTTGCGCCGCTTTCGCACATGGTGCTGGTTATGATCGGGGAAGGCCATGCCGAGTACCATGGCGAACTCCTCAGTGGCCGGGAAGCCATGAAACGGGCAGGCATTCCCGTTATTGAACTGGCAGCCAAGGAAGGACTTGCGCTCATCAATGGTACGCAGATCATGACGGCCATAGGCTGCCTAGCGGTATACGATTCTGTTCTTCTCGCAAAAGCCGCGGATATCGCCGCCGCCATGACGACGGAAGCCCAAAACGGCATCAAAAAGGCATTCGATGCAAAAATTCACGAATTACGCGGGCATCAGGGGCAAAAGGACTCCGCGAAGAACATACTCACACTTTTAGAAGGCAGCGGGCTTGCACAGAATACCATTCCCGGCAAGGTGCAGGATGCGTACTCCGTGCGCTGCGTGCCGCAGATACACGGCGCGAGCCGCGATGCAATTCGCTACGTGTGCACGGCCGTGACCAATGAGATCAACGCCGTAACGGATAACCCCATCATATTCCCCGATGACGACGAAGCCATATCAAGCGGCAACTTCCACGGTCAGCCCATGGCGCTCGCGTTCGATTTCTTAGGCATAGCGCTTGCGGAATACGCCGACGTATCCGAACGGCGCATAGAGCGCATGGTCAATCCGCAGATCAACGACGGTCTGCCTGCTTTTCTCATTCCGGATGGAGGACTCAACAGCGGCTTTATGATCGCGCAGTATGCGGCGGCTTCCATGGTATCCGAAAACAAGGTATACGCGCATCCGGCAAGCGTCGATTCCATCCCCTCTTCCGCCAATCAGGAAGATCATGTGAGTATGGGCACCACTGCCGCACGCAAGGCACGGCTCATACTCGATAACGCACAGAAGGTCGTGGGCATAGAGCTGTTCGTGGCCGCGCAGGCGCTGTGGCTCCGTGGGGAAGAAAAGCTTTCACCCGCCACGAAGGCAGTGTACGATCATATTCGAAAAAGCGTACCGCCCGCGCATAAGGATATCGTCATGCATTATGAGATGGTCAAGCTGGACGGCATGGTCAAATCGGGCGAGCTTGTCGCAGCGGCGGAAATTGTTTGCGGAACGCTGCGCTAAAAGGAGGTAACAGGCATGCTGGATAACAGAGAAATTGGCAGCGCCATGACAATCAAACTAGATGGCACGCTGCCTGTATATCCGGAATTTGTGAAAGGAATTCGGCGTGCGCCGGACAGGGGATATTGCCTGAGTGAAGCGCAGACCAAAATCGCCCTGAAAAACGCGCTGCGGTATGTGCCGGAAGAACTGCATGAGGTTCTCGCCCCGGAATTCTTAGATGAACTGCTCACGCGCGGCCGCATCTACGCGTACCGGTACAGGCCACAAGGCCGCATCTACGGCAGGCCGGTGGACGAATACAAGGGCAACTGCCTTGCGGGCAAGGCGTTTCAGGTCATGCTGGATAACAACCTTGATTTTGAAATTGCGCTTTACCCCTATGAGCTTGTTACCTACGGGGAGACAGGACAGACCTGCCAGAACTGGCTGCAATACCGGCTGATCAAGAAGTATCTGGAAGAACTCACGGAGGATCAGACTCTGGTGCTGGAATCCGGCCATCCTCTTGGGCTGTTCCCATCTAAACCGGACGCGCCGCGCGTAATACTTACCAACGCGCTCATGGTCGGCATGTTCGATAATCGGAAGGATTGGGAAATCGCTGAGCAGATGGGAGTGGCCAACTACGGGCAGATGACGGCGGGCGGCTGGATGTACATCGGCCCACAGGGAATCGTGCATGGCACGTTTAACACCATATTGGGGGCGGGGCGCAAGTTTTTGCATATCTCCGAGGATGGCAATCTGTCGGGGAAGGTGTTTGCATCCTCCGGATTGGGCGGCATGAGCGGCGCGCAGCCCAAGGCGGCGGCCATCGCCAACGCGGTAGGCATATTCGCAGAGGTGGACCGTTCGCGCATCGAGACGCGGCTGCGGCAGGGCTGGGTGGATGTCGTACACGAGGATATCCCCGCCATATTCGCACTTGCCGATGAGCACAGGAAAAACGGAACACCCATATCCATCGCTTACCACGGCAATATTGTGGATTTGCTGGAAGCCGCTGTTCGTGAAGATTTTCAAATCGATCTTCTGAGCGACCAGACTTCGTGCCACGACGCATACGGCGGTGGGTATTGTCCTGTTGGTTTGAATTTTGAAGAGCGCACGGAAATGCTGCATCACGACCGTGAAGCGTTTGCGCGGCGGGTGGATGCGTCGTTGCGTAGGCACTTCGAGGCGATTTGCACACTGACCCGCCGTGGAACGTATTTCTTTGACTATGGTAACTCCTTCATGAAGGCCGTCTACGACAGCGGTGTTCAAGAAATCTCTAAAAACGGCGCGGATGAAAAGGACGGCTTTCTGTTTCCTTCCTATGTGGAGGATATCATGGGTCCGCTGCTGTTTGATTATGGGTACGGCCCGTTCCGCTGGGTCTGCCTTTCGGGCAACCCGGAGGATCTTGAAAAGACCGACGCGGCCGCTATGGCCTGTATTGACCCTGAGTACAGGTTTCAGGACAGGGACAATTATAACTGGATACGCGACGCAAAGAAAAACAGGCTGGTTGTGGGCACACAGGCGCGCATACTGTATCAGGATGCGCAGGGGCGCACACGCATTGCGCTACGCTTCAACGAAATGGTACGAAACGGCGAAATCGGCCCCGTAATGCTCGGCCGCGACCATCATGATGTCAGCGGTACGGACTCTCCTTTTCGGGAGACGGCGAATATCAAGGACGGCAGCAATGTCATGGCGGATATGGCTGTGCAGTGCTTTGCGGGCAACGCCGCGCGAGGTATGACGCTTTGCGCGCTGCACAACGGCGGCGGCGTGGGCATTGGCAAGGCAATCAACGGCGGATTCGGTCTGCTGCTGGATGGCAGCGCGCGTACAGACGATATCATTCGCTCAGCCATGATGTGGGATGTGATGGGCGGCGTTGCCCGGCGCGGCTGGGCACGTAACGAGCATTCCGTCGAGACTGTGGCATCCTATAACGCCCAATGGAAGGGAAAAGCGCATATCACGCTGCCGTATTTGGCGGACGATGCGCTTATCAATAAACTTGTGCAGGAAAAGGCAGGCAAATGACATGGCTAAGATCGTAGAATGCGTACCCAATATCAGCGAAGGCAGACGACCGGGGGTTGTTGAAGCCGTCGTGGATGAGGTTCGAAAAATACCGGGTGTGACGCTGCTGGATCATTGCAGCGATACGAGCCACAACCGCAGCGTGATTACGTTTTTCGGAAGCCCGGAGGGTGTGGAGCAAGCGGCCGTGGCGGTTGCGATCAAGGCAGCGAAACTCATCGACCTTACGGTGCACCACGGTGAGCATCCGCGCATGGGTGCGGTGGACGTCATCCCCTTTATCCCCGTGAAGGATATGGATATGGCGGAATGCGTGGCATTATCCGAACGGGTGGGAAAGCGCGTGTGGGAAGAAGCGCGTATGCCGGTGTTTTTGTATGAAGAATCCGCTAAGACTCCAGACCGTGTTAACCTTGCCACCATTCGCAAGGGTCAGTTTGAAGGCATGGCGGAGAAACTGCTGCAAGTTGAGTGGGCACCGGATTTCGGCGAAAGGGCTATTCACCCTACGGCTGGCGTTGTCGCCGTGGGCGCGCGCATGCCGCTCATCGCGTTCAATATCAATCTGTCAACTTCCGATGTGAATATCGCCAACAGTATCGCCAAGATTATTCGCCGCAGCAGCGGCGGATTTGACTGCGTGAAGGCCATGGGCGTGCTGCTCGAAGGCCGCAACATCGCGCAGGTTTCCATCAATATGACGAACTTCAGTAAGACGCCGCTATACCGCGTCGTGGAGGTTACGAAGGCCGAAGCAAAGCGTTATGGCGTGCATGTTGTAGGCACCGAAATCGTGGGGTTAACCCCCATGCGCGCGCTTATCGATTCAGCGGAATACTATCTGCAGATCGAGCAGTTCGACGCGAACAGGCAGGTTCTGGAGAATTATCTGCTGTAAAGGGGGTGTGCTTCGTGCTGTTAATCCGCAACATCGGCGTTTTGCAAACGCCGGAAGGAACCATAAGCGCCTGCGGCAGTGCGCAGGCGAAGAACAGAAAGCTTGTCAACGCCTCAATACTGTGCGATGCCGGCGTAATAAAGTCCATTACGGCCGACGGGGAACTGCCGCCCTGTGAAGGCGCGACAGTAATAGACGCGGGCGGCAGGCTTGCGACCCCGGGACTCGTCGATTCCCATACGCATCTGGTGTTCGGCGGCTGGCGGCAGCATGAAATCCCGCTCAAGCTGCGCGGGGCGGCGTACCTTGATATTCTGCGCGCAGGCGGCGGCATACTCGATACCGTACGCCATACGCGAGCGGCGTCCGAGGACGAGCTGTTTGAAAGAAGCGCAGGCTTTCTTAATGAGATGCTCGCAATGGGAGTCACGACTGCAGAAGCCAAAAGCGGCTATGGTCTGGATATTGAGAATGAGTTGAAGCAATTGCGCGTCATTCGCAGGCTCGATGAAACGCACGCAGTCGACCTAGTGCCCACGTTCATGGGAGCGCATGCCGTGCCCGATGAATTTGCGGGCAATGCGGACAAGTACATTGATTATTTATGCGAAACTATGCTGCCCGAGGTTGCACGGCAAGGACTTGCGGAATTCTGCGATGTGTTCTGCGAGGACTCTGTGTTCGACGTAGCGCAAAGCCGCAAGGTGCTTACTACAGCGAAACAGCTTGGGTTGCGTGCTAAAATTCACGCTGGTGAAATCGAGGAGATCGGCGGCGCGGCGCTTGCGGGCGAGATCGGCGCGATTTCAGCGGAACATCTCATCGCTACCGGGGAACGTGGCATGGCCGCTCTTGCCGAAGCGGGAGTCACCGCCGTACTGCTGCCGCAGACTTCTTTTTATCTCAACAAGAGCTATGCGCAGGCCCGGCGCATGATCGAACTCGGTATTCCGGTCGCCATAGCTTCGGATTTTAATCCCGGCTCCTGTCCTTCCTTGAACCTGCAGCTTGCAATGAACCTTGGGTATCTGAAATACCGCATGCAGCCTGAAGAGATAATCACTGCCGTGACGCTCAACGCGGCCTGCGCAATCGGAAGAGGGCGCGAGATCGGCACGCTGGAAGTGGGCAAGCGGGCGGATATCGTATTGTGGGACGCGCCGGATTTTGAAATGCTCTGCTACCGCTTTGGCAGCAATCAGGCACATACAGTCATCAAAAAGGGGGAAATCGTTCAATGCCGTTAAAAGACCTTACAGTATCCGAATACACGAACCTGCTGTTTTCCGATGCGCCCGCGCCGGGTGGCGGCAGCGCAAGCGCGCTTTGCGGCGCGCAGGGTACGTCGCTTGCCGCCATGGTGGCGGGGCTGACGCTGGGCAGGAAAAAATATGAGTCAGAACAAGACTTGTGCAATACTGCAGTTGCAGCCTGCGCCGTACTCAAGGATGCGCTGGTCGCGCAGATAGACCGGGATACCGATGCGTATTCTCAGGTCATGGCTGCTTTTAAGATGCCCAAGGTTACCGATGAGGAAATCGCGGTTCGGACTGCCGCTATCGCGAAGGCGTCGCTCTTTGCAACAGAAGTACCGTTTGAAACATTGGAGCTCTCCGTTCAGGCGTTGCGCATTGCGCGCACATTGGTCGGCCATTCCAACACCAACGCGGCCAGCGATCTTGGCGTGGCAGCACTGAACCTGCTCACTTGCGCCAAGGGCGCGTGGCTGAACGTCTGTATCAATCTGGGCGGAGTGGACGCGGAGCATGCTACGCGATTTCGCCGGGATGGCGGGGAGCTTGTCCAGGAGGCGGAGATGACCGCAAAAGAGATTTATGAGGCGGTATCTTCAGGACTGTAATTAGGATTTGCTGTGAAGCTATGTTGTATCAGGGATCGAACAAGGGCTTCCAGAGTAAAGCTTTGGGCGGCCCTTGGATATTTATTCGCTAATGGATTCGTAGGAATACCAAAACTTCTTATGCCATTCTAGGGGGGGGGCACAGCCCTCCCGCAAATAAAATAGGAATTCATCGCCGCCGACTGGCGGCGATACTTATTTTTCTCCCGATGTTTCGATTTTGCGTTTGCCATTTAGTTTACTACATTAACAGGCATTCCATCGAGAAACTTGCGCAGGTTTTCAACCGCAATATCCATCAGCCGCTGGCGGCTTTCTTTCGGGGCCCAGCTGATGTGCGGCGTAATAATGCAGTTCTTTGCCTTAAGCAGCGGATTGTTCGGCTTAATTGGTTCAGAGGATACCACATCCAGCCCGGCGGCATAAACCTTCCCGGAATTAAGCGCGTCCGCAAGATCCTGCTCGACAATGAGCGGCCCGCGGCTATTGTTGAGCAGTATGACTCCGTCCTTCATCTTTGCGATGCTGTCTTTATTGATCATGCCCTGTGTCTCGGGGAAGAGCGGGCAATGCAATGATATCACGTCGGATTCTTTATACAGTTCATCCAGTTCGGCATATTCAAAGCCCTCGCTTATCAATGCCGGGTTCCGATAACTGTCGTAAGCCAATACGCGCATACCCATCGCCTGCGCTATTCTGCCTGTGGTCTGGCCGATGCGGCCAAAGCCTATGATGCCCATGGTTTTGCCAGCAAGCTCAATCAGAGGATAATCCCAGAAGCACCAGTCCGGGTTATTCTGCCATCTGCCCGCATGCACGGCTTCGTTATGGTGCCCGATATGATGGCAGATCTCAAGCAGCAACGCGATAGCAAATTGCCCGACAGCCGCCGTACCGTAAGTGGGAATATTGCACACCGGAATGCCGTGCTCGCGTGCCGCTTCCACATCCACGATGTTATAGCCGGTAGCCAAAACGCCGATAAACCGGATATTTTTGCAGGCTAAAAGAGTTTCGCGCGTGATGGGCGTTTTGTTTGTGTATACGATATCCGCGTCTCCTATTTTCAGTGCAACATTTTTCGCATCAGTGCGGTCATAAACGGTGAGATCCCCAAGCGACGCAAGCGCTTCCCACGAAAGGTCGCCGGGATTTTCCGTGTAGCCGTCCAATATCACTATTTTGGTCATAATTTGTCCCCCTTGATTGCCGTGGTATGGGCGCAGCGCGCTTCCTGACATTATAGCCTGACGCGATACATGGGTCAACCGTCGCGTACATTGGGCGAAAGTGCATCCCATCGCGCATACCGTACACGAACAGGTACATACAATGAACATATATGTATGCAGTACAGGGAAGCGGGGGAGAAGATGGACGGGTTATTGTCGGGTATCAGCAGTATCAATGGCGCTGTCAAAAGCGTGGTGTGGGGCGTCCCCATGCTGCTGCTGATCATGGGTACGGGCGTATGGCTGACAGTACGCTGCGGGTTTTTTCAGTTTACGCATTTTGGCCATGCGATGAAGACGATACTGGGAAGACAGACAGGGGAGAAGGCGCAATCCGGAAAAGGCTCTGTTTCCTCATTTCAAGCGGTGACGACGGCGCTTGCCGCCACAATGGGCACGGGCAATATTGCCGGTGTAGCGGGGGCAATCGCAATCGGCGGGCCGGGCGCACTGTTTTGGATGTGGATGTCCGCTCTTGTCGGGATGGCAACAAAGTATGCGGAAGTGGTGCTTGCACTGCGCTACCGCAAAAGAAACAAAAAAGGAGATTGGGTCGGCGGGCCCATGTATTATATTACGGCAGGGCTGGGCAAACAATGGCGCTGGCTTGCGGTACTGTTCGCGATATTCGGCGCGTTGGCGGCGTTTGGTATTGGAAACATGGCACAGGTGAATACCATCGCCTCCTCCGTTACGGTGCTTTCCCACAGCTTGGGAGTATCAGGAGCGGAATTGCCCATAAAAGCAGGCGTGGGCATAATCATAGCGGTACTTGCGGGCTTGGTGCTTATCGGTGGCCTCAAACGAATAGGAAGCGTAACGGAAAGACTTATCCCGGCGGTCAGCATCACGTATGTGGTATGCTGCCTTGCGGTGGTAGCGCTGCATATCGACAGCATAGGAAACGTGCTGCAGCAAATCGTCAAAAGCGCGTTTGAGACTCATGCTGTAGCCGGCGGTGCGGTTGGCATCACGGCCGGTCAGGCAATGCAATGCGGCGTCTCTCGGGGCGTATTTTCCAATGAGGCAGGCATGGGTTCCGCATCCATAGCGCACGCGGCGGCGGATACCGACAGCCCCGTCAGGCAAGGCCTGTATGGCATTTTCGAGGTGTTTGTGGATACGATCGTGACCTGCACGCTAACGGGACTTGCCGTGCTTTGCAGCGGGGTTCCCATTGCTTACGGCGCAAGTGCGGGTGCAGAGCTGACAATAGGCGCGTTTGCTACAGTGTTTGGCGGACGCCTCGCGAGCATTGTGGTTGCGCTCGGCATCACATTATTTGCGGGCGCTACGATATTGAGCTGGGCGCTTTATGGCATTCGGTGTGCGGAGTACCTGCTTGGTCCCAAATCTATATTACCCTACCAGTCGCTTTATCTTCTGTTTACAGTGCTCGGGGCTGTACTCGAGCTTTCCTTCGTTTGGGACATATCCGAAACGCTCAACGGACTGATGGCAATACCCAACCTCATTGCGGTATTTGCATTATCCGGCGTGGTAAGCAGAATGACGCGCAAATATCGGCTGAAGCTTCACGACAGACGATGAGACGGTGTGTCTTACGTTAAATTAGTACGGATATTGCAAAATCCTCAATGCTCTTGAGGTGCTCGGCGCGCGTGATAATAAACTCAAGCTCCAGTACCGTCTGCGGCTTATCCTGTATCTGCACAAGACGAAGACATCCGCCGACCGCAGCCTCCAGCCCCTCCACTGCTTCATGGCTCAGGAATAAATGCATGGTAGACCTGTCTTTATCAAGACGCTCATGCATGTGGGTGACAGAATTGACAGCGGTGCTCCAATCGTCCTGCAGCGTTGCATTGAGTGCGTCTTTAGAAAGCGAAATCATCTCGTCCATTGATTCGTTTAAAAAGCGGCAGGGGAATATAAACAGCGCCGCGAGAAGCAGAATGCTCAGAATATTCGCTATGATCTTGATCATGCTTTGTTCCCCTGTGTTTTGCCGGTTTTGCGCATACAGACCCTTCCGCCATGTTTTTGATAGCTCTGTGCGTGAAGCTGCCCGTTAGGTGATAAGCTCGCGAAGAAAACCTGTTTGGGGGATGAAAAACCCATTTGCTTGAGCTGTTCCGTTAGCCAATCCACCGTACGGCCGCAAATAGCAAGTGCGCGGGCGTGCACTTTCCCGTCCAGTATCACCAATTCTGAAAGCGTATCTTCTGCTGGCGTCAGCTTGCAATCCTTCATGGTGGGTTGCTGCTTTTCTCCTTTGAGCAGAACGCTCAGATTGCCGTCGGTTTCAATAATGGCGTACGCAACGTCGCTGATATCAAATACATCCTTTCCCCGGAGCTGTTCCATGAGGTCATTAATTGTATAATAGGCACTTCGCATGACGTCTTCCTGCAAGATGCCGTTCGCAATAATGATCTGAGGTTTGCCGGCCAGTATTGCGCGCGCCCGTTCGCTTTTGAGCGAAAGGAATGCTGCAAGCTGCTGCAAAAGAAACAGCGCCAGTATGGGTATGACGCCATACACCAGCGGAACACTTGTGTTGCCGATTGGGTTGCTTGCGAGGTCGGCAATAAGCAGCGTAAACACGAGGTCAAAAGGCTGCAAATCGCTGATCTGCCGTTTCCCCATCAGCCTTATGACTAAAAACACCAGAACATACAGTATCATCGCGCGCAAAAACAATATCAGCATGCACAAACCTCCCGTCTCTACTTTCCCCTTCGCGTTCGCAAATATGCAGCATGAGCATATAGTGAAGAAGGACGGCGGCTTTTTTGCCGTGCTGCAATTCCATCGGAGGTGTGCGCTGTGCCAAGAATTTATCTGAGCCCTTCCACGCAAGAATCCAACGAATATGTTACTGGCGGTAGTGAGGAGTATCATATGAATCTCCTTGCGGACGCACTGGAGCCGTACTTGCGCGCAAGCGGCATTCAGTTCACCCGCAATACTCCTCAAATGACGGCGGCTTCTTCCATCCGGGCGTCCAACGCGGGGAAATACGACCTGCATCTTGCACTGCATTCTAATGCCGCGCCGCAGGGGCGTTATGGGCAGATACGCGGGATAGACGTATACTATGCTCCTAACAGTCAGCGCGGGCAGCGGGTTGCCAACATCATTGCGGATAATTTCAAGGACGTCTATCCAGATCCCAACCTTGTCCGGGCGCTCCCAACTACCAGCATTGGCGAGGTTCGTCAGCCGGTTGCGCCCTCTGCTTTTCTCGAAATCGGTTACCATGACAATGAAGAGGATGCAAACTGGCTTCAGGACAATATGGATGCCATTGCGCGAAGCATTGCGCTGTCACTTACAGATTACTTCAATATTCCTTTTGTTTGGCCGGCGGCGCCGCGCACGGGAACTGTGAATGTTTCTAGCGGCACGCTCAACATTCGCAGCGGTCCGAGCAGGAATGCAAGCGTCATTGCGCACGCCCGAAAAGGAGATCAGCTGACAATACTCGGCGAAATCGGCGAATGGTATGCCGTGCAGTACGGAGATACTTACGGGTTTGCAAACAAGGCATTTATCCGCTGATTTTCGGGGAATAAAAACAGCCCCGATTGGGGCTGTCAGGCCATCGGCAAAGTCCTTTGGACTTTGCCGATGGGTTTCCTGTGGGTTAAAATGCAGCTAATGGCTGCATTTTTTCCACCGATTTGACGCACATGCACCCGAATGATACATTCGGGTATTCTTCAAGGAATGATGTGTGGCTGTGCCACACAATAAATCGTCCAAATCGGAATGAAAGTGGGGAATTTTTGAATCCCCCACACCCCCATAGAGGGCTTGCCGATACTCTGACAGCCCCGATTGGGGCTCTGATGGTCATACTCTATAAAACAGCGACTGCGTTACCTTTAGAGGTTTGTGGTATTTTGTTGCTTCATGTCGGCGTGAAGCGTTTGCTTTACGCCGGCTGCCTTTTCCGGCATGAGTATGATACGCAGTGTTTGAAACAGCAGGCTCAGATCCCGCAGAAATGTATAATTTTCGATATACATCAGATCCATCAGCAGCTTATCGCTTGAGGATGTATCGTAATTGCCGTGAACCTGCGCATTGCCGGTAAGACCAGCCTTGACATTCAGACGATAGCGGAATTCGGGCAGTGTCTGCTCATATTCCCGCGCGATTTCAGGCCGTTCGGGACGGGGACCAACAAGTGACATATCTCCTATCAAAACATTGAACAGCTGGGGGAGTTCGTCAATGCGCGTGCTGCGGATAAAACGTCCGACAGGCGTAATTCGCTCGTCGTTTTCTGCAGCGAGGCATGCTCCGTTTCTTTCCGCATTGGGCACCATAGAGCGGAATTTATACAATTTAAACTGCCGTCCATCCCGTGTTAGCCTGTCCTGCGTGTATATGACGGGTTTTCGATCATAGAGCCAGATTGCGATAACGGTAAGCAGCATAACCGGCGAAAGTATGGTAATACCAATTACAGAACAGATCAAATCAAATATGCGCTTAAAAATGCGTTCCTCAGCCGTCAGCCTGCCATTGCGGAAAAAAAGAAGCGGCGTATCCATCGCGTTTACATCTTTCGCGCCATTGATCACAATATCCGAAAGCCCGGGTACAAGGTATAGATTGATATTTCTGCTGTAACACAAATTAATAAACCGCTCTCGCAAAGAAGAATCTTTGATTGCCAGCACAATTCCAGAATAGCTTAGTATCGCGTTTTCGGCCTGCACACAGTCGCTGCTGATATCATAAAAAGCAGATATTTGATACCGTTCATGCATGGTATTCAGTTTTTCCGCAATCCGAAGAGAAGCGGGATCATCATAAATAAACGCCATGTCCTGCGGTGCATACAGAGTGAAATACAGACGGTTAGAGAGCAGTGCCCAGAATGCCATCAGCAGAAGCTGGGCGGCCGTCATAATCAGAAAACCGGTGATTGAAACAAGCTTGTAGGAAAGCAGGGATACCTGAAAGTACAGTGCAGCATTGGCGAGCATGATGGCTATGGATTGCGAGAGCTGAATCTCCAATACGCGCAAAGTGCCAATCCGGTGTCCCTTCATAAGCAGAATAAACGCTGTCAGCAGAAAAGCATACAGCAGATATAATACATAATTGCCGCGGCGGAAAAACGGTATTGGTATGTGCGTGCTGTATATCATTGTCCACACAAGGTAGAATGCCGCAACGAGCAAGGCGATATCCAGCAACAGCATCAACAGCCGGATGGTTTTTTGAAACTGATAACGCATGGTGTACTCCATCTTATGATTGTATCCTGTTGCAGTTCAATCCGCCGATCAGCCCTCCGCGGGCATGCGCAGTGCCGTTAGTGCAAGCAATAGAAAGAACAGCGGGGTAACGATGGGAGCGCTGATACTGAAAAACGCCTGTGCCATATATGCAACAGATCCTAGCCCTGCAGCTAACACCAGAGGATCGTTAAATGCACGGGAAACTGCTTTGCGGCAGGCTGCGAATAAAAACACCAGATAAGCAGCCAGTCCGAATATTCCCTGACAGAATAAAATCTGCAGATATTCGTTGTGCGCTTTGTCATAGTTTTCCCCGAGCAAATCTATGGTTTCTGAACGGAACGGACGAAACCGGTTTACAAACGTATCGGGACCTGAGCCAAACAGAAGCTGCCCCAGCGGCGTTTTTTCCTTGAGCAGATCGATAGAGCAATTCCAAACATAGCCACGGTATGTACCAAATTCATCTTTTATCGTGCCATGCATCATTTCACGCGCCTGATAGACGGTACCCATATCCGGATTATGGCCGACGATTTCCACAAACGCAAACCCTGAAAGTATAATAAGCACCATAATAGCTGTTCCGATGATGCGTACCGTACGCCGGGTTATGCGCAAGCGTATATGCGGATAAATGAAATATACGGCAGCGCTGATAAATAGCATTGCAAGAGATAACAGCAGCCATCTGCTTCCCAGCATATCGCGTATTGACGCGCCTTCAGAAGCTTTTACTGCCAGTTTGAAAGACAATATGGAAAGGCAATACGCGAAGCCAAGAAAGGCAGTGCGTGCAATGGAGCGGCCGTCTGTTAAAACAAATGGCACGGACAGCACAAACGCAACCAGGGCGCCGACCATTCCCGCTTCCGCACCAGCAATTACCATCAGCACGGTACAGAGTATACCCGCGGCCAGGTAAATAAACCGGGTCTTGCCTTCACTTTTGATATACAGTATGCCGAAGAACAGCATCGTCAGAGATGTATAGGCAGATATAAAATCGATGTTGCCCAATGTCGTCCGGAATTCGATAGTTTTGGGGGTAAATTCGGGCAATCGGTCATAGGGAAACAGCCGAAATACATCCATGTTGAAATACTGCAATATCGCAATGATGCTTACGAGTGCTGCGGACCCGGCGAAAAGCAGAAAGTCAAGCTGCCGAGGCTTGTAATACCGGGAAACCATGAAAAACGCACCGCCGTACATCAGCGCGGTCACTAAGCCGTCGTTTCGTTCCTTTATTCCCCAGAAGGTATACTTGGGATAGGGAGAAAATAGTGCGGATATGATGCAGAAAAGCAAAAACGCCAGTAACGCCCATTCTGCAACCGTGAAGTTCGGTTTCCAAGACTTATGATTGCCGCTTCCGTCAAATCTTGTAAGCCGAAGCATAGGAATGCTCAGTATATAAAGGCCCGTTACAATATAGAAGAAAGTCGCCTTGGTGGAAGTGAGCGTCAGGTATTTTTCTGCTGTAAGGAACAACGGAAATACACATAGCATTGTAATAAGATAGATTCTCGAAAATGCGTCTGTCTGAAACAGGGACTGCTGTATAAATCTGCCCTTTTTCTTTTGGTTTCGCAAAATGATCCCTCCAACCTTAACAACAAGAATTATATTGTATGTATAAGGGAAAGTAAACAGAAATGCTTGGCGGGTTCTGGAAAAGCATTGATCAATCCGGTTGGAATACGGCGTTTGACGATCAATATGGCTGGTGTTATAATTTATTAGCCTAATCGCTTGTGAATCGGCCTGTTGTGAAATGATTTACAATAGGTGAATCAATTGTTTTACATTATGTTAAACGTACGAACACTTTGGCTAGAGCGTTTTTCACACACGGAGATTAAAGAAACAGGAAGAGTTATATTGAAAAAAGTACTTTTTGTCGCCACAGTAGATGAGCATATCAGGCATTTTCATTTGCCATTTATTGAATGGTTTGTACGGCACGGGTACGAAGTGCATGTAGCGGCAAATGGCAATGAAACATTCCCGAATTGCTCTAAGAAATTTGATATCAGCTATCAGCGGACTCCATTCTCCCTAGATAACTTCCGCGCCAATCACGATTTGCGTCGTATCACAAACGAAAACAACTATGAGTTGATTCACTTTCATACACCAGTCGCAAGCGTATTTGGCCGCTGGGCGACGCGCATAGCACGAAGACATGGCACAAAAGTATTGTATACCGCTCATGGGTTCCATTTTTACAAAGGGGCGTCATTAGAAAAGTGGCTACTCTTTTATCCGGTGGAGCGTTTCATGGCACGCTTTACTGACTATCTGATTACGATCAATGAAGAGGATTATTTAGAAGCAAATAATTTCCCTGCTTATGGCTGTCAAGTGCGGAAGATACCCGGAATCGGCGTAGATACTAACAAGTATCGGGATGTTGCATATTCCTGCGGGAAACGCCAGGAACTCGGGATTCCCTTGGATGCTTTCTTGGTGCTTGCAGTTGGAGAATTGAATGCGAACAAGAATCATCAGGCACTACTGCGGGCAATTTCTTGGATCAACGCTGAGGATATTTATCTTTTTATTGCAGGTAAAGGTGACGAAGAACAGAATTTGAAACAGCTTGCCGCCGATCTGCATATTGCGGATAAAGTGCGCTTACTTGGTTACTGCGCGGATCTAACGGATCTATATGGCGCAGCCGATTTGTTCGTGTTTCCGTCGCTACGAGAGGGGCTTCCAGTAGCGCTAATGGAAGCAATGGCATCTGGATTGCCCTGTATTGCATCCAGAATTCGAGGCAATGCGGATTTGATTTCTGACGGAGAAAACGGTATTTTATATTCCCTTGGGAACCAGGAAGAGCTCATAAATAACATACTCAGGTTAAAAGAAAACGATGAGATGCGGCGACAAATAGGCAGCAAAGCCCGCAACAGCATCGATCAATTCGACATAAGATTTGTTATGGCCTGTATGGAGGAGATATATATGCAGGCATTGGGGGAAGGCAAATGCCAAAATTGATACGCGTTCTGCATGTGGTAACAAAAATGGACAGGGCGGGATATGAAACCGTTCTGATGAACGTTTACCGGCACATCGACCGGACTGCTATTGCGTTTGATTTCCTGACGCATCGCTTGGAAGACGGCGAATATGATGACGAAATACGTACGCTGGGGGGGAATGTTTATTATCTACCGCCAATATCCTTGCGAAGCGGTATGCATTACTTGCGATCGCTAGAGGATTTTTTTCGGACCCATCATGCGTACGATATCGTGCAGGTTCATTTGGATGCGTTGTCAGGCTTTGCCCTCATGGCTGCAAAACGTGCGGGAATTCGCTCGCGCATTGTACACAGCCACAACAATGGCTTTGATATGGATTGGAAGCTCCCTATTCGTATTCTTGCAAAGCGTATGATACCTAGCGCGGCAACACATTTTTGGGGATGTTCCCAAGACGCAAATAGATTTATGTTTGGGAAACGTTTGCTGGCTCAGACAATGGTGATTCCCAACGGTATAGACTGTACAGCATTTGCATTCTCCCAAGAAATTAGGGAGCAAGTTCGTAGAGAGCTTGGGCTTGAAAAGGCGTTTATTGTAGGTCATGTTGGCAGATTATCTTATCAGAAAAATCACGCTTTTCTTCTGAAGGTTTTTCATGAAATAGCCGCGAAACGTTCGGATGCACATCTCATATTGGCAGGCAAAGGCGAGTTGGAGGATGAGATCCGATCACAGGCGAGTTCTTTGGGGCTAAATGAGAGGATACATTTGCTGGGGAGTAGGCCGGACGTCAATCGTCTGATGCAGGCGATGGATGTGTTTGTGTTTCCTTCGCATTTTGAAGGCTTTGGAAATGTCCTCATTGAAGCACAGGCAGCAGGGCTTCCTGTATTTGCTTCAGGTGAGCATATTCCCAGGCATGTTGCTGTGACTGAAACAATGTCTTTTCTTTCATTGAAGGAAACGCCTAGCAAATGGGCCGAGCAGGTATTGAATTACAGCAAAGCAGATCGTTGTGAAGGATATCAACGGGTTGCAGCTGCTGGCTATGACATCATGGGTGTTGCGTTGATGCTTCAGGGGACTTATTCCAATTTGGTAGGTATTGAGAGCGCGGCGGAAATTTAGAGAATAGCGAATGATTTTGAGAGGAAATCGATGAATAACCGAAACTGCGAAATGGAATGTATCAGTATTATTGTTCCCGTTTATAAAACGGAAAAATATCTTCCTCAATGTATCGAAAGCATATTGAAGCAGACATATGAGAATCTTGAGATACTGCTTATCGATGATGGATCGCCAGACCGATGCGGGGATATTTGCGATGAATATGCGGCTAAAGATTCCCGCATAAAAGTAATTCATCAGCCGAACAAAGGCGTTAGTGCGGCAAGAAATGCGGGACTTGATTGTGCGACCGGTACGTATGTCGGTTTCGTGGATGCGGATGACTGGATAGAACCAGATATGTATGAAAAACTCCATGATTGGATGAAAAATGAAGATGTTCGTATTATCGGGTGCGGATGGATTACTTATTTCCAGGGTATTGAGCGGTGGTTTGAAAGTGTATATTCTAAGCCGATTAGGTTAAAGGGCGAGGCGCTAATATCACAGTTGCTTTTAAGGGGCTATTTTAAAGGGGTACTCTGGAATAAGCTCATCGATCGACGGCTGATTGATGAGTATAGTATCCGCCTTGATGAAGACCTATTCTATAATGAGGACGAACTCTTTTTACTGCGTTGCGCTATTGCGAGCGGTGAGGCGTATTATCTACCAAAGCCGTTCTATCATTACAGAGTACATAACGCTAGTGCGGTGCATACTTTCAGTGAAAAGCACTTAACAAGAATTGAATCCCGTCAGCGTATGATAGAATTGGTTGAAAGTTACGGTTCAATCATTTCAAACTTGGCAAAAGCACAATACAGTGCGGTAGCTGCAGAAACAAGAGCGTTTGCCTTGCTTTCAGGCGATCAAAAGGCAGCAAGCATACTTCTGCCTCATGCAAAACGTTATGCCACGTTATGTCTTGTACGGAGCAAATTATCGTTGTGGAATAGGACACGCTTTCTGCTTAAATTGCTGTGCCCGCGCCTGAGCTTGACAATTTGGTACCAGATAAAGGGCGTTTGGCAACGAGTAGTTTGGAAGAAGAACTGATAGCATTCAGAAATGAAAATTAATCAGCCGCATTATCTTATAACAGGAGGTGTTCCATGCGTATATCCATCGTAGGAGCGGGATACGTCGGCCTCGTTACGGCGGCGGTGCTTGCTCAGCTTGGCCACGATGTAACTTGCACGGATATTGACCAAGCTAAAATAGACCGGTTGACTGCGGGTGAAAGCGTTATGTTTGAACCCGGCTTGCCCGAGCTTCTTCAAAAGAATCGGAACAGGCTGTTTTTTACGATGGATTCTGAGGCATATCATTCAGCTGATGTAATTTTCATTGCTGTCGGGACGCCCGAGCAGGCGGATGGCTCAGCTAACCTGAAATATGTTTATGCGGCAGCGGCTGATATTGCGGAACATGCACAGTCAGGCTGCGTTGTGGCTGTCAAGTCAACCGTCCCGGTGGGCACGGGGGACAGGCTGCAGCAATATTTCGAGAAGCACTTGCCATGCGGCGTTGCGATTGAAGTGGTCAGTAATCCTGAATTTTTATCGCAGGGCACGGCGGTGAAAGATATGATGCATGCGCACCGTATAATCCTCGGTGCACAAAGCGAATACGCTCATAGAATCATGCGGCAGGTATATGAAGGTCTGGACAGCCCGTTGGTCGTGACGGACAGATGCAGCGCGGAAATGATAAAATACGCTTCCAATGATTTTTTAGCGCTGAAAATATCATACATCAATGAAATTGCGAACCTCTGTGAAATATTGCATGCGAATATAGACGATGTCTCGCGCGGCGTTGGATTGGATCCGCGTGTAGGCAGCCATTTCCTGCGCGCAGGCATAGGGTATGGAGGGTCATGCTTTCCAAAGGATACCAAGGCGCTGCACTGGCTTTCCAATTTTCATGGTCAGGAACTCAAAACGGTAAAGGCAGCGGTTGAAGTGAATGCAAACCAGAAAATCCGTCTCATAAAGAAAGCTCGAAAATATTATGAGAGTTTTGATGGGCTGACAGTCGCGGTATTGGGTCTTGCATTCAAACCCGGAACAGACGATTTGCGCGAAGCGCCCTCCTTGGATAATGTGAACATATTACTTGATGACGGCGCGCAAGTGAAAGCATGGGACCCTGTGGCCGCAGATAATTTTCGTCGCTATTACCCGAGTATTTGCTATTGCGGCAGTATAGGGGAAGCACTTTTGGACGCCGATATCTGTCTCATATTAACGGAATGGCCCGAGATACTTGCGCTTGACCCTGCGGCTTTTTTAACCATGCGTGTGCCAGTCGTACTTGACGGGAGAAACTGCTTTTCGCTCGATACTATGGCCGGGTTACCGCTCGTCTATGAATCCATCGGGCGGCGTGCTTTACGCAATATTCAGCAGCGCTCATTGGAAGACGTTTGATACAGTTCAATGAATGGTGTGGGGTTGAGATGTACTTCATGGCAGCCATCAATACGCCGCATCCCATACCTGCATCAGCTTATTCCAAGTTGCAGGGCCAACAATGCCGTCCACGGCTAAACCGAACAGCTGCTGAAAAGCCAGCACGGCGTTTCGCGTCTGGGTACCAAACGTGCCGTCCACATCCACTGGCAGCAGTGCACCATATGCGGAAGCAAGATCATTGAGATACCGTTGCAGCGTCCGCACGGCGTCCCCCTTTGAGCCCTGCCGCAGTAAGCGGCCGGGGTAAGGCACTATAGCGTCAGGGAGGGGAAGTCCTTCGCCTTCTATTTCACTTAAGCCGGTTACGCCGGTATAAACTCTTGAAAGTGCGTACCAGGTTGCAGGGCCAACGATGCCGTCCGAGCTCAAATCGAAAATTCGTTGGAATGCGCGTACGGCTGCTTCTGTTTCCGGGCCAAAATATCCTGTCGCGCTGGATATGGCGGGGATTGCGGGATAATCCTGCCGAATGCGCAGCAACTGCCGCTGCAAGGCGCGTACATATTCGTTCTGGCTGCCGCGGCGCAGCAGATATCCGGGATACGAAGCGGTTATGCCGCGTATATTATCTGTTTCCACCAATTCCACGTCATCGCCGTAGTAATATTGCAGCATCTCAAGCGGTTTATAGCCTCTGTCCGCAAGTGTTACGGTACCCCATTGCGACAGTCCGTCGCATGTGGTGGTACTTCCGTTGCAGTAAGCTGAAAACAGCGGTTCCAGGCGGCCTTCACGGCGTGGATATACGTTGAATATCTCATCCACCAGCTCACTGATATTGCCGTAAATATTCCTGCCCTCCACAAACGCCTGGTCATAGGCGGTGGTATTGGTGATGTTAAAATTATAGCCTCGGCTTGGATACCATTCCGTAAACACACGATTAAGAGCAAAGCCCACCTGTGCGTGGATATTTGCTCGCAATGCGTTATCAGGCCAAGTGGGGAATATCTCGCTGCTGGCCACATTTTTGATGTAGTCTGTAAAAGGCACGGTTACATTGCGCGCGTTGGCGCTAGGTGCGCCAAGATGCACCGTGATGGACTCGGGAATATAAACCGTCCTGAGTACGCGGGTATCCGGCGCAAGCGCCGGAATGGCAGTCATCGTAAAGTCGGAAAATACGGGCGCAGAGAAAAGGGACTGAATAGGCGGGGAAAGAGGAGAAAACGCCTGCGCGGCGCGAAGATCGGGAGGCCCCACGGGGCTGCGCGGTGCTGGCTGAAGTACGGCGGGTTCCGGAATCTCAATCACCGTTTCCTCCGTATCCACCTGCATCATCGCCATGATGGAGCGGGGAGCGAATACGGGGATGGATGCCGCCACACTCGAAGACGTCATGCGTACAGGTACGATGGATTCGATATCCGGGAAAACCTGCACGCCAACAATACGCACCGGCGCAAATCCGTCTGCGGTGACGGCAACAGTATAACGAGAAAATGCGGATTGAGCGGTTTCGGGCCGCAGGCTGGCCTCTCTGGGCGGCGCGGGCACAGGCAGTACCGGAGTCCGTCCGCTGATATCTGTGACGAGCGAGTATGTTTCGCCAGTTTCCTGCGAAGTTATGGTAACCTGCGCATATGCGACAGGAAGCGGCCGATCGGCCTGCTTTACTTCCACAATAATCGTTCCCTGTGGCATGGGTTCACCATCCTCAAACATATAGAAGCTGATGCCTCATTCTATGCTGTGGTTGGCGGAAGATGCCCCGATGCATTGCCACAATTCACCCATGCCGGGCAGATGGAATAGGGGAAAGTTATGCCCTTTTTATGCTGGCGGCCAATACTGACGCAGGCACGCACAGTATAAGGAGAATGGGGAAAAGAGGGGCATAAGAGCCATAAATCATGCGAATATTCCCCGAAAGCACAGGACCCAGCAGAGCAGAAGGCAATATATGCAGCGTGATGGTGCCATAATTGAGCGCGTAATACTTTACGCCGTACATGTGATTTGTCGATGATGCGACCAATGCCGGCACACCCCCGTATCCTGTGCCTAAAAGCAGAAAGCCTGCGATGACGAGAGGCACGCTTGAAAAACGCGACGCGGCATAGAGCACCGGTATCGATGCGGCGAGCACCGCTGTATCGAGCAACATGGTTTTTTTGCGCCCCAGCTTATCGAACAGGCTGCCAAACAAAAGCCTGCTCAAGCCGTTGCACACGGAAATAAGGCCCGAAGCCAATGTAGCGACTGCAGCAGTAGCGCCAGCTTCCGCCGCAAACGGGACGGCCTGTCCGATCACGGAAAACCCCACGGCAACGAGCAGCAGCGCCCAGAAAAACAGCAGCCAGAACGATGGCCTTCGCGCGGCTTCGCGCGGAGTCATGCCTTTTTCATTCGATTCACTCAACTGTCTCTTAGGGAGCGTTTGTGCTTCTTCCGATGTTGGCGGACGAAGCAGCAGCGACCCCACTACAAGAACAGAGGAAAACAGCACACAGAAGAGCAGAAATGTCGTACGCCAGCCATACGCCGAAATCAGAACAGCGGCGCCTGTGCCCAGAAGCAAACCGCCAAGGCCATAGCCTGAAAGAAGAACGCCGGAACAGAGACCCGGCTTTTCCGGAAACCATTTTGCAACAGTTCCGACAATGGCATTGTATCCAAATCCAACACCCAGACCGCAGAGTACGCCATAAGAAAGATAGATGCCCCACAGGCTGCTCACGCGGGAGGAAAGAAAGAATCCTGCTAGCATACACAATGCGCTCATGCGTAGTACGAACTGTGCCGATCGATTTTTTAATATGAGGCCGCTGATAAAACCGCCGATACAAAAACTGCTCATGGAAAACGTAAATACCAGAGACGTCTGTGAACGCACCCAGGAGAATTCAGTTTCAAGAGGAGTGACGAAAACGGACCATCCGTAAATGAGGCCTAAGAACAGCAGCATTATCATTCCGTATATAAGCTGCAGCGATCTCTTCTTTGTCATCGTATACCCGCTTTCCTAAACAGCATATGCACTATTCTATCGTTGCGCCGCTTAGCGCGTCAACAATGGATTGCACGTGACCGGTTTGGAAAACAACGCTAAATGTGTGGCTTGTTTGACGCACTGGCCTAAAACTGTTACAATTCGCATATGCTGATGCTGGATATTCAGGCAGAGAGTAGTCTCCCATTGTATTGGAGGGATAAGCGTGAAGCCCAGAATCAGGATTACTTTGTATTTAGCCGCAATCATACTCATCACGGCGCTTGTCAGTGTTGAGGCGACGGTGGCAGTAATGAACAAGAGAAGCGGAAGCCTGGCGCTTACCGATACTTCTGATGATCTGTTTCCTATTATGGAACTCATGCGTACCATAGAAGAACAGCATTTCGGTAAGCCTGTTACAGGGGCGCAAATGGTCGACGGGGCTCTTCGGGGCGCACTGCAAAGCATAGGCGACCCTTACGCGCGGTACTATACAAATAAGGAATACGTAAAATATCTCGAGCAGCTCGACGGCGCTTACCATGGCATAGGCGCTTTGGTGGGTCAGCCTGAAACGCAGGGCGTTCCGGTTTTGAAGGTATATAAAGGAAGTCCGGCCCAGAAAGCAGGACTCAAGCCGGGGGATATATTGCTCACAGTGAACGGAAACGCGTTAAAAGGTCTTGCTCTTGAGGATATTGAAGCCTTGTTTGCGGGTGCAGACGGCACAAAGGCTGTCGTAACGCTCCAACGTGATGGCAAGGAAATGACGCTGCGGATTATCAGGGGCGAGGGCGTTTCTGAACGTGTCAGCTACCGGCTGATGGATCAAAAGACCGGATACATTCAGCTGGATAAATTCACCGGCTCCGCTGCGGATGAGTTCATTGCGGCGCTAAAGGATTTATCAAGCCGCGGTATGCGCTGTCTGGTTGTGGATCTGCGGGATAACCCCGGCGGCGAGCTTTCTCAGGTAACGAAAATTGCGGACGCTTTGCTTGGCAAGGGCGTAATCGTATCCGTGCGCAGCGGTGGCGGCCAGGAAGAAGTCTACAGATCTGATGCGGATTGTCTGCAGGTACCGCTTGCACTGCTTGTAAACGGGAACTCCGCTTCCGCCAGCGAGATATTGGCGGGCGCCGTACAAGACAGCGGCTCCGGTGTGATCGTGGGGGAAAAGACATATGGCAAGGGTGTGGTGCAGACCACCATGCAATTGAAATCCAATGGCGGCTGGATCAAGCTGACTACCGCGGCTTACTATACGCCCAGCGGCAGGAATGTCGACGGAATAGGCATTCAGCCGGATATTCAGGTGGAACTTGCGCAAAGCGTCAAGGAACGTATCAAGCAGAAGAATCTCGATCTCATCGACGATGTCAGCGATTCTGACGATGCGCAGCTGCTGGCGGCGGTTGAGAAAATTCGCGAACAGGCGCAGGCGCATAACGCTGCATGAGATTCAAGATAGTCCAATGTTGGATATTTTTGCGGTGATGCCGCATCAAAATACTTTGGAGGTGTACAAATGCAGAATGAACAGTCTTACGAAGCCTTTGTTCCCGAAGCGGCTCCTCAGCTTGCGCAGGGCGCTTTCCTGATTACCGGCAGGGAAGAAAAGAATGTGATGACGATTGGTTGGTGTCAGTGGGGCCGGGTCTGGAGCATACCCGTTTGCACGGTGTTCGTGCGCCATAGCAGGTATTCACATGAATTGATCGAGCGTGACGGCATTTTTACAGTATCCGTTCCCCTCGACGGCGCGCACAAAAAAGAACTGGGCTTCTGCGGTTCAAAATCCGGCAGAGCCATCAATAAGCGCGAAGAACTGGGATTAGAGACAATCCCTGCACGTGCAGGCGGTATAGACGCACTTTCAGGATGTGATCTGCATTTTGAATGCCGCGTTGTGTTTAAGCTCGAAATGGCAGGGAAGCTGCCTGAGCTTGCCGAAGCCCTGCGCAATCAATATTATAACCCTGAGCAGCAGGCGGGCGGCGACGGCGATCCCCACACCGTTTATTTTGGACAGATACTTGCTTCCTACCGGATGGATAAGTGAGTATTTTCGCATTTATATAATATGTCCCATCTGATGACATGTGCGTCAGATGGGACACCTTGCATGAAGGCGAACGGTGAGTAAGCCTTCATGAGAAAACTCAAAAAGTGGCGAAAGCCACTTTTTGAATTAAAAAAAGGATGCGTCATTGCATCCTTTTGTCATGCAAAGCACATTACCGCTTTGCATGCGTCGTCCGCGCCGGCCGGACGCTGTACGCTTTACACGTTGTTCAATCCCTGCCGCCCTCATGCTCATGACGGACATAATCGCGACGGAACAACAGCGTTATTCCCCATATGCCAGCCAAGCCTACCAGCGTGTAAATGATACGAGTTACAATACCGCTCATGCCGCCGAAAATGGCAGCAACCAGATCGAACTGGAATAGGCCTATCAACCCCCAGTTCAGCGCGCCGATGATGATTAGGATCAACGAAAGGGTATCCATACTATCTCTCCTTTGATTTTGTCCGCTTGGCGGACGGTTTCATCCCCGGCCGAGTGGGGACGAAAATAGTATTTACGCAACCGGGCTTTCACATGCATCAATCATAAAGTGCTAGGTTTATTGGTTTGAATTTGGATTGATCATGTCCGCTTTATTATGCACTAGAGTCGTTAAAACATGCTTTATTGTTTAAAACTTCATGTGTGTTGCCTTTTAATGTCCGGACAATCATAGATAAATGCAGTTTTCCGCATTTTTGCACGATAAATGACATCACTTCGCTGATTTCAGAATTCTGGATATAAGAAAACAAACCCATTATACAAACATCACAATGCCACCGTTATAACGTATAGTTTGTTTAAAGTGAGCATTGACACAAAACATATTAGAATTTATAATATCGATATTGATATATCGATACATATTTATCAATTAAGGATGTTGTGAGATGGACAATGCAAACTCTACGGTAGTAATTTCAAAAAGAGCGCTGCAGCGCCTCCCGATGTACCTGAAGTATCTTAAATCATTGCCCAAAGACGGTGCTTCAAATATTTCCGCCACCATGATTGCACAGGCGTTGGAACTTAATGACGTTCAGGTCCGAAAGGATCTTGCGCTGGTCAGCGGCGGCGGCCGCCCTAAAATCGGCTATATTCTCGTTGACCTCATACAGGACATTGAGCAGTTTCTTGGCTATGGCGATATCAGCAGCGCCGTACTTGTCGGCGCAGGGAACCTTGGCCGGGCTTTGCTTTCCTATAAAGGGTTTGCGGAGTATGGCTTTGATATTGTTGCGGCGTTTGATACGGATGAATCCGTCATAGGAACTGCCGTGAGCGGGAAGCAGATACTTTCCTGCGATAAGCTCCATGGTTTATGTGAAAGAATGAAAATTCGCATCGGTATTATCACCGTGCCCGACAGTGAAGCGCAGACAGTGTGTGATAGGCTGGTGGAAGGCGGAGTGCTCGCAATACTGAACTTCGCGCATATTCGGTTAAAAACGCCGGACAACGTGCTCGTTAAGAATGAGAATTTGGCAAGTTCGCTTGCCGTATTATCCAAGCATTTATCGGAGCAGCTATATAAGCTTGAATAAGGGGGCACTCATGAAAATCACGGTATGCGTAGGAAGTTCCTGTCACCTCAAGGGTTCCCGGCAGGTCGTGGAACAGCTGCAAAGCCTTGTGGCGGAAGCCGGTCTGCAGCAGAGCATTGAGCTGTGCGGCGCATTCTGTATGGGAAACTGCGTCAACGGGGTTTGTGTGAAAATTGAAGACGAGCTGTTTTCGCTCAAGCCCGAAACAACCGCCCTCTTTTTTCACAATGAAGTCTTACGCAGAATAGGCGATACCCGGCCCGATGCTTCAATTGGCAGGGTGTAGCTGCGCTCTTAGGGAGAAAGGAGACGTATACCGTGGATGATTGTCTGAGGCTAAAAAAATCTAACTGTAAAAATTGTCATAAGTGCATCCGGCAATGTCCGGTTAAATCCATACGCTTTTCAGATGCCCAGGCGAATATCGTCAGCGAAGAATGCATACTTTGCGGGCAATGTTTTGTGGTATGTCCGCAGAACGCAAAAGAAATTCGGAATGATATTGCTTCGGCCAAGGCGCTGCTGCAGAGTTCTTCCTTGGTTTATGCAAGCATCGCGCCCTCATTTGTGGCGAATTACTCAGATATCACCATCAAGTCCATGGAAAAGGCTCTTCGTACGCTTGGATTTGCGGGCGTGGAGGAAACCGCGGCCGGGGCGACGCTGGTAAAAAATCAATATGATGCTCTGGTAAAGAAAAACTGGCAGGATGTCATCATATCGTCCTGCTGCCCCACCGTAAATCTTTTGATACAGAAACATTATCCTAGAGCGCTGCAGTTTCTTGCGCCCGTCATTTCCCCCATGCATGCACATTGTTTGGATATCAAACGCAGATATGAGGGCGCAAAAACTGTTTTTATAGGCCCCTGCATCTCAAAAAAGGATGAAGCCGAGCGTTACCCCGGCGCAGTGGACTGCGTATTGACGTTTGAGGAACTTTCACACTGGCTGGATGAAGCGGGCGTAACGCTTGAATATATCGAGGATACCAACGATCAGAGCAGTACCCGGCTTTTCCCTGTATCAGGAGGCATACTGCGTTCAATGGCTCGCGATAACCCCGCATATACGTATCTGACCATCGACGGTATCGATAATTGCGTAAATGCGATCAACGATATATTGTACCACGGCATGAGCAAATGCTTCATCGAAATGTCCGCATGTGCCGGAAGCTGTATCGGAGGCCCGGTTATGGATAAAACCCGCCGCGCGCCGGTGCTGGAATATATAGCCGTGAACAGTTATGCCGGGAAACGGGATTTTACAATCGCGCCGCTTGCAGAGGCCGAAATGAAAAAGGATATTCCTTCGCTTGCCGCACGCAGCGTGTCTTTCGGGGATTCTGCCATTGAAGAAGTCTTGAGGAAGATAGGCAAAACCAAGCCCGAGCACGAGCTGAACTGCGGCAGCTGCGGGTATAATTCCTGCCGGGATAAAGCAAGGGCGGTTCTGCTGGGGAAGGCGGATCTTACGATGTGCCTGCCTTATCTGAATGAACGTGCGGAATCCTTTTCAGATAATATCATCAGCAACGCGCCCAATGCAGTGCTGGTGCTCAACGAATCGCTTGAGATACAGCAAATCAACATGACGGCGTGCAGGCTGATGAATTTGCCCGATCCGAATACGGTTCTCGGCGAACATGTCGTGCGGCTGCTGGACCCCGCCCCGTTCCTGGATGTTTATCTGGCCGGAAAGACAGTGCGCAATTCGCGCATATACCTTGCGGATTACCAGAAGTATGTCGACCAGACAATCGTCTACGACAAGAGCTACCATATTCTCATATGCTTCATGCGCGATGTAACGGAAGAAGCGAGGCAGCGTGAGAGCAAAGAAGCCATGAGCCGCAGAACGCTCGAAATTGCGGACAAAGTCATAGAAAAACAAATGCGAGTGGTACAGGAGATTGCGTCGCTGCTGGGGGAGACTACCGCACAAACGCAGATCGCACTGACCAACCTCAAGGAGTCGCTGGGCAATGAATAATCTTTGTACCGATGTGGGGTATTTGAGTCTCAATAAATATGGCGAGCAGCTTTGCGGCGATCATGTGGAAATCGCATCCAACGGAGAAAATGCAACCATCGTTGTACTGGCCGATGGGTTAGGCAGCGGCGTAAAGGCAAGCATACTTTCGACACTGACGGCCAAAATCATCTCCACCATGATGGCCAATTCCATGACGCTGGCAGAATGTGTTTCCACCGTTGCGCAGACACTGCCCATCTGTAAAGTGCGGCAGGTGGCGTATTCTACTTTTACCATCATTCATATAAAGGACAATCTGGATGCCGAAATCATACAGTACGACAATCCTGACGTAGTCCTTCTTCGAGACGGCAAATATTTGGAGCTTGTAAAAAGCTCCGAGACCATAGACAACAAAACCATTTATAAATCAAAGCTTCGTCTGCAGCAGGACGATACGTTTATCATGTTCAGCGATGGTGCCGTACACGCGGGCGTTGGCCTGAAACTGAACTTTGGCTGGCAGCATAGGAACATTGTTGACTTTTTGGAGCGCGTGTATCGCAGGGATCTTACGGCTAAGACATTGAGTGCAATGCTGCTCAATGAATGCGCATCACTATATGAAGGAAAACCGGGCGACGATACGACGGTCTGCACAATCAAAATACGCCGCCGGGAGCCAATGAATGTCATGATAGGACCGTCCGCCGGCATTGACGATACGAATAAAATGATGTCGCTGTTTTTCTCCCGCGAAGGCAAGCACATTGTCTGCGGCGGCACGACCTCTAACCTCGCGGCGACTTTTTTAAATAAGCCGCTGGACGCGCGGCCGGAATATATCGATCCGGATATCCCTCCAACCGCGAAGATTGAGGGCGTCGATCTCGTTACGGAGGGCGTCATCACCATGAGCAGGGTGCTGGAATACGCGAAAGATTATATCGGCAACAACGAGAAATATGAAATCTGGAATCAAAAAACGGACGGCGCGTCGCAGATTGCAAAGCTGCTGTTTGCGGAAGCGACCGATATAAGCTTTTTTGTAGGAAGGGCCGTAAACCCTGCCCACCAAAACCCGAGCTTGCCCATTGGCTTCAGCATCAAGATGAATCTTGTGGAGGAGCTTGCGCAGTGCCTGAAAACCATGGGGAAAAGGATTAAAATCAGTTATTTTTAAAATTTCAATATAGTTTTTGAAAGGATCAGAGGTATGAATGTGGACATTGACTATGCGGAACTGGACCGCATCATCGACGCACACGGGCGAACTCCCAGCGCGATTATCGCCATACTGCAAGGCATCCAGGAAAAATATCGCTATCTCCCCCGGGAAGTCTTTGTGTATCTCTCCGGGCGGCTTTCGGTAAGCGAAGCGAAAATTTACAGCGTAGCAACCTTTTATGAAAACTTTTCTCTCGAACCCAAGGGGAAATATGTGATTAAGGTCTGCGACGGCACAGCCTGCCATATTCGCAAATCCATCCCCATACTTGAAAGACTTCGTAAGGAGCTCAGGCTTTCTGAAGAAAAGCATACGTGCGATGACCTTTCGTTTACGCTTGAAACAGTGGCGTGCCTTGGCGCATGTGGTCTTGCACCGGCGCTCACTGTCAACGACAAGGTGCATCCCTGCATGACACCGGATAAAGCTGCCTCGTTGATTGCGGAATTGAAAAAGGAGCTTGCAAGTCATGCTTAAGAACAGAGAAGATTTCAGTAAATTGCGCGAAGAATGCAAACGGATTTTGAACGCGCAGAAAAATAAAGTGTTTGTTTGCGCGGGTACCGGCTGCCTTTCGAGCGGTTCCATGGAGGTGTATGAACGGCTCAAGCAGGTTCTTGAAGCATGCGGCGTGAACTGCGAAGTGGAGCTTGCCGATGAACCCCATGACGGTGTGAGCGTGAAAA
This sequence comes from uncultured Oscillospiraceae bacterium, assembly GCA_964440115.1. Classification (GTDB taxonomy): domain Bacteria; phylum Bacillota; class Clostridia; order Christensenellales; family CAG-138; genus JAEWWD01. The sequence continues at coordinate 203,828 of CAYTPV010000004.1, forward strand.
AGAGCGGCTGCCTTGGGCTTTGTGAGCTCGGGCCGCTGCTGCGGATAGAGCCTCAGGGGTATCTTTATACGAAAGTCTCGCCGGAAGACTGCGAAGAAATTGTGCAGAAAACCATACTCAACGGCGAATTTATCGAACGGCTTGGCTGTCGGGACGGCCAAAAGGTCTACCATAAACAAGAGGATATTCCGTACTATCAAAAGCAAACCAGGCTGGTTCTGGGCAACTGCGGACATGCGGACGCGACATCCATTAAAGAATATCTGGCGCTTGGCGGTTTCTGCGCGTTTGAGAAAGCGCTGTTCGATATGACCGCGGATGAAATCGTAACTGAAATATCCGAGTCTAACCTGCGGGGCCGCGGGGGCGGAGGATTTCCCACCGGGCGGAAATGGTCGCAGGTGAAGCGGCAGAAGGCAGAGCAGAAGTACATTGTCTGCAATGGTGACGAAGGCGATCCGGGCGCGTTTATGGATCAGAGCGTCATGGAAGGCGATCCTCTGCGCATGCTCGAAGGCATGATGATTGCAGGGCTTGCCTGCGGCGCAAACAAAGGGTATGTTTATGTACGCGCGGAATATCCCATGGCGGTCAGCAGGCTGCGCAATGCTATCTCTCAGGCGGAAGAACTGGGGTTGCTGGGCGAGAACATACTGGGGAGCGAGTTTTGCTTCACCATACAGATCAGCCGCGGCGCGGGCGCGTTTGTGTGCGGCGAAGGCAGTGCGCTCACAGCGTCCATTGAAGGCAAGCGCGGCATGCCGCGTGTGAAGCCGCCGCGTACGGTTGAACAGGGATTGTTTAATATGCCGACGGTGCTCAATAATGTGGAAACCTTCGCAAATGTGCCGCTCATCATTGAGAAGGGGGCACAGTGGTACAAAAGCATCGGCCCTGCGAACAGCCCCGGAACAAAAGCCTTTGCGCTGACCGGAAACATCAAAAATACGGGATTGATTGAAATTCCCATGGGCACTACGCTCCGAGAGGTCATTTTCGATATCGGCGGCGGTATGCGCGACGGCGGTGAGTTCAAGGCCGTACAGATCGGCGGACCTTCGGGTGGGTGCCTAACGAAAGAGCATCTTGATCTGCCGCTGGATTTTGACTCTCTCATCAAAGCGGGCGCTATGATAGGTTCCGGCGGTCTGGTGGTAATGGGAACCGATACCTGCATGGTGGAGGTCGCCCGGTTCTTTATGAATTTCACGCAGAATGAGTCCTGCGGAAAATGCGTCCCCTGCCGGGAAGGTACCAAGCGCATGCTGGCTATTCTGGAGCGTATTGTTGCGGGGAATGGCGAGGATGGGGATATCGAGCTGCTGCTGGAGCTTGCGGACACCATTTCTGCTACCGCGCTCTGCGGGCTTGGCAAAACGGCTCCGTCTCCCGTGGTGAGCACCATACAGCATTTCCGTGATGAATACGAAGAACATATTCGCAACAAGCGGTGTCCTGCGAAGAGCTGTCAAAAGTTAAAGCGCGTTGTGATTGACAGCGACCGGTGCAAAGGCTGCTCCAAATGCGCAAGAATTTGTCCGGCTGGTGCTATATCCGGCAAGGTAAAAGAGCCGTTTATGATCGAGCAGTCAAAATGCATCAAGTGCGAAGCCTGTATAGATGCCTGCGCATTCGGGGCAATCGAGGGGGTATTCTAAAATGAGTCAAAAAGAAACGCTGACCATCGACGGGATTCCGGTGGAGATCAATGGCGAAAAGAATCTTTTGGAGCTGATACGAAAAGCCGGCATTGAAATGCCCACCTTCTGTTACTACTCTGAGCTTTCCATTTACGGCGGCTGCCGCATGTGCATGGTGGAAAACGGCAAAGGCATAGAGGCTGCCTGTTCCACGCCGCCGCGTGCGGGCATGGAAATCCGTACGAACACCGAGCGGCTGCGCAAACATCGCAAGATGATACTGGAATTGCTGCTCAGCAACCATTGCCGGGATTGCACGACCTGTTCCTACAGCGGGAAGTGCAGGCTGCAGGATCTTGCCAGGCGGTTTAACATCCAGGGTGTTCGTTTTCCGAATACTGCGCCCACTCCCAATATCGACGCATCCTCGCCCTGCATTACACGGGATCAGAGCAAGTGCATACTCTGCGGGGATTGCGTGCGCATGTGCGATGAAGTACAGTGCGTGGGGGCGATCGATTTTGCGCGCCGCGGGTCTAAAATGTCCATCAGCACGGCGTTCGGTGTGCCGATGACGGAATCCCCCTGTGTGGGTTGCGGACAATGCGCCGCCGTCTGCCCTACAGGCGCGATTATTGTGAAAAACGACGTGCCTGCCGTATGGAAAGCACTGAGCAGGCCCAATGCAAAGGTTTCGGTTCAGATAGCGCCCGCGGTGCGTGTTGCGCTGGGGACCGAGTTGGGCATTGCAGTCGGCGAGAACGCCATGGGCAAAATAGTTGCGGCGCTGCACCGCATGGGATTCGAGGAAGTGTACGATACATCCACCGCCGCGGATTTGACCGTGCTGGAGGAAGCGAACGAATTGATCAATCGTGTGGAAACGGGGGCGGATATGCCTTTGTTTACGTCCTGCTGCCCCGCCTGGGTGCAATACTGCGAAAAAAAATATCCCCAACTTTTAAAACACGTTTCCACCTGCCGTTCGCCCATGCAGATGTTTGCGTCCGTTATCAAGGAGCAAAGCAGGCATTCCAGCAGGGAGGCCGTACATGTGGCGGTCATGCCCTGTACAGCAAAGAAACACGAAGCGGCGCGCGAGGAATTTAAAACCGACCGAATTCCGAATGTGGACTATGTGATTACCACGCAGGAACTCATACAGATGATTCGCGAATCCGGTATTGTGTTTGCAGAGCTGGAGCCTGAGGCGGTGGATATGCCCTTTGGCACCATGACGGGCGCGGGCGTCATATTCGGCGTGACCGGAGGCGTAACGGAGGCTGTTTTGCGGCGTGTCAGCTCCGATAAATCCCAAACCGCGCTTAAATCCATCGCCTACACAGGAATACGCGGTATGGAAGGCGTTAAGGAAGCAAGTGTACCGTATGGAGACAAAACTCTCAGAATAGCTGCCGTAAGCGGGCTGGGGAATGCCGCAGCGCTCATAGACCGCATTCTGAATGGGGAGCATTTCGACATTGTGGAGGTCATGGCGTGCCCGGGCGGCTGCGTTTCGGGCGCAGGCCAGCCGTTTAGTGCCTTTGCGGAAAAAGAGCGCAGGGCAAAGGGGCTTTATGCCGCCGATAAGCTGTGCAACATCAAACGGTCTGAGGAAAATCCGCTGATGATGGCGCTGTACAGCGGAATTCTGAAAGGCCGCGTGCACGAACTGCTGCATGTGGACTATACGGGAATGCATGGGGAGGCAAAGCTATGATTGAGCTTTGTGTCTGTATTGGAACTGCTTGCCATATCAATGGTGCGTACAACGTGCTCCATACATTCCAGCAGCAGATGGAAGAGCATAAGCTGCATGATAGAGTTGCGTTGCAGTCTTCGTTTTGCATGAGGGAGTGCAAAAATACCGGCGTGGGGGTAATCGTAAACGGCAAGGCATACCGTGTAATGCCGGAAGGCGCTGACGATTTTTTTCGGACGGTTGTTTTGACCGCCGCAAACGGGTGACAGAATTGAGTTAGGACAAACAGAAAAAGCCTCATCATGGGCTTTTTCTGTACTAATGTTTTGTTTTTAATCGATTAATGTACCTGCATTTGCAGGATGTATGCACAACCATGAAAAATCCCCGCCGTGTTGTTCACGGCGGGGATTTGGTATCAAGAGCAGATTAAATAACAGGTTTCATGAGAACCTTTGATACGGAGAATATGACTTCTTACTTCGACGGATCAGGGAGAAATTGCTCCATATACGCCTCGATTTCAACGCGCGAGGCTTTGAGCGGCCCCGGGCTTTCCATTTTGAGCGAAGCTGCGGCCGTCGCATATCTCAATGCATCAGACATGTTCGTACGAAGGCGTTCGGTGATGTATGCGGCAATCGTGGTGTCTCCGCGTCCGCTCCTGCCGGAGAGATTCCTCGCTACCACGGGCCATACCGCGAAGTCCGCGCCGTCATAGACCATCATTTCCTGATTGTAGGATATCATAACCTCTTTGGGACCCCAGCTATGAAGTACTTTCGCCGCTTCACGCCTGTCAGACAGGCCGGTTAATATTTCGGCTTCGGCCGCGTCTGTTTTCAGGTATGTAATGTATGGGAAATACTTCATTTTTTCTGGCCAGTCTCTGGTAATCATTTCGCCGGTTTCATTGGGACATCGAAGCAATCCCTGCACATCGATGGATACGGGGCCGCGCTTGCTAAGCGCAACGATTACTTCCGGGTCAAAATCACCTGACATCAGAGCGGCCATATGGTATACGTCAGCCGTCGCATCTGGGATATCCGCAATTGTGAAAGGCTCCCCCAGACTCAGAGCTTCGCTGCGCCGCCGTTCCTTATCGGACGAAAAAAAGGTACTGCGAATAGACATGCTTGTCTTTGCCGGGCAATAATAGATGTCCTCGAGAGGGATGGGCAGTATGCTGTGTGATTCGTTGTCTTCGGGGGCACACTTGACCACGGCTCCGACTTTATTGCCTCCTGCAAACGCGCTGTGAACACCGTACCACAGCGCTCCTCCCATCCAGGTTAGTTTCTCACCGTCAGGTTTGATGTGTACGCTTCTGCTTAAATGCCCTAAAAGCAGAATGTCATAATGCTTTGGCATTTTTTCTCCTTTCGCCAAGCCGCTGCATACCTTGCGCATCGGCACGGCATGTTTCATTTTTGGGCAGTATTGCCGATTAACCAAGTTGTGGGAAAATGTCGAGCAACTCAGGGAATTCTTTGATAATGCAGCTGGATGGGTATTCTTTTTTAGGTGGTTCTTTTGCAAGGGTTTTCGGTTCTTCTATACAAATTGCCATTCCATAACCGGATGCAAGCGTACCTTCGATATCTCGGGACGGATTATCCCCAACATATGCGCATTCCTCGGGCTTTGCGCCAATCGCCTTGGCAGCAAGTAAATAGATTGCCGGGTCCGGCTTGCGCAATCTGACTTTAGCGGAAAGGAAAACTGTCTTAAAGTATTTTGACAAACCGCTTTCATTGAGCCAATCGGGAATTTCGTATTCCGACGGTGTATTGGCGATAATGCCAAGCTTATACCCACGATCACTCAGTTCCTTAATAGTTTCACTCACTCCTGCTCTTTCCAAGCGTATTCCATCGCAATCACGCCAGTATTGAGTCAACTCGCGCGCTTTTTTTGCTATTTCATCCTTCGGGCAATCAGGAAGCAAGAATTGCTGCCAGAGCTCGACTTCTGATAACTCAAGCATCTCCTCTAACTGATACTTACGCAGTTTTTTCTTGTTTGCATTCAGCATTTCGAAAAACTCATCTTTGGACATATCGAGCCCCGATAAGTGTAAGAGCCTTTCTGCCGCCTGCGCCTGCAAAACCGGATCAGGAACTGCGCAGCGAAGCGTGCTTCCATGGTCGAAAAAGATGGTGTTGATGCCGTTCATGCAAGTCCTCCCAAAATTATATTTTATGCCGACAGGACAACCCTGTTGCATTCTTTCCCATCAAGCGTTTTCGCAAAAAGACCTATGCAGCATCGAAGACACCTTCAACGCAAACGTTTACGATTTCGGCTGCAGATCCAGTCATTCTGGATGGCGCTATCGCCGTCTCCTTGAAAAAACATTCGTGGCAGGCGAGTTGTTTAACGGTCATTCTTTGACATGATGAACAAAACAGTCCGAGTTCGTTAGAATCATATCAGATTTCTTAAGATGTGACAATCTTCAAAATGTAAAGAAAGCTGATCGCTTTATTGCAATCAGCTTTCCATTATTATGAGTTCTACTATTATGCCTGCGCGTTGATTAATCTTGTGTTTCGTTCGTTGTGTTCAATTCTTCTGCCACAATAGGGGCGCTATCCGTTAATGGCATCTCTTGTGAAGCTGTTAATATATCATTCGCTGTGTCCGCATCTGCAGTCTCTGCTTCCGTCTCAATAGTCAGCAAATCCACCGTGGGTAAATCTTCAATTTGATCTATTCCTGCAATTACCTCGGATTTTGCAGCCGCCTCAGATTCTGCAGCCGCCTCAGATTCTGCAGCTGCCTCAGATTCTGCAATCACCTCGGATTCTACAGCCACCTCAGATCCTGCTGCCGTCTCAGTCTCTGCGACCACCTCAGTTTCTGCGACCACCTCAGTCTCTGCAATCACATCATCTTCAGCAGCCACCGCAATTTCTGCAACCGCATTTGTTTCAATATCAACAGTTCCTTCGATTTCGGGCATTGCCGCCGGGTCGTCAACGGGTTCGTTGCTCTGCGGGGTCCCAAATGCCGCTGCCAACGCCTCATGCGCGGCCGACTTTGTTGCGGCTAATGTCTGAGCGATCGTCTGCACTGCATCCATGCCTGCTGTTGCTGCCGCTTGTGCCATTTCAACTACTGCCAGATCCGAAGCCGCTTCAATTGCAGAATCACCGGCTGCCTTGAATTCATTTAATTCCACCCACGCGTTTACGGTGTAGTCAATCTCATGATAGGTCCCGAGTGCAGCTGCCAACGCATCATAGGCAGCTGACTTGGCTGCAGCTAAAGTCTGGGCGATCGTCTGCACTCCGTCCATTTCCGCTGTTGCTGCCGATTGCGCCGCCTCCACCTCTCCCAGGTCTGAAGCCGCATCGATTGCTTTGTCGCCGGCTGTCTTGCATTCACTGAATATCGCCCAGTTATCAGGCGAATAATCGGATTGCGGATTAACTGCAAATACGGCATTCAAACTGGCATGCGCTGCTGCCTTAGCATCGTCAAGCAGTGTATGAATGGCGGCCATTGCTGCCTGCGCGTTTTCCAATGCTGTCATAACATCTTCTACGGAGGTGGCATTGTCAATGTTTGCATCGCCTTCCGCTTTGATATTTAGTAAAACAACCCAGTTTTCGGGTGAATAATCGGCTTGTAAATAGCCTTCAAATGTTTTCATATTAACCTCCTAAAAATTAGAGATTTCTCATGTCATATAGGCGATGAACCCTCCCCAAAATCTGTTATCGGAGGGCATCAAATTCATTATAAGATTCTTATCATCTTGCCTTAATTGACATTCGCTCATTAAATTATACTTTCCTGATATTGTTAAGTAAACAAAACCGTTGCTTGTAATTAACACCAGTTATTCCAATAAATTGGGATAAACAATGGGCTAGAGCATGGGACTTTTCAACAGGTACCAATTCCGTACCAGTTCGACTTTTAACGTAAAACCAGTTATCCAAGTTATTGGTACTGCTAATCCATGCCGCGGATGATTGGGACTCCGACATAAGAGTGGAGCCGATGACTATCTACACCTCGTGACTGGATGCCTAACGGTTAGCGGCGCTTTCCAGCTGTTCATTGACGCAATACAAAGAAATCCTCTGCCAGAAAGGCATCGCAGTATTCATTGAATACATCAATTGGGATAGTATCCTGCCAATTTGAGAACTTATTTCTTGCGCCCCAAAAATAGCTTGTGTTTTTTACACAGGAAATTTTGATTAGTGATTGCTTTCGTTTGATAGTGTATGTTATTATATGTTTGCGGGTATGAAACGCCTGCGGTGAAAAAAAGCAAATGCACTGGTTCCGGTTGGACGGAAATGACGCTCTGTATACTATCTGCCTTGGAATTGCATTCCGATGATATTGGTTCATGTCTATGGCATGGGAGGGAACGTTATGAAGGCGCGGTTGGTTCCTGTTTATTTTTCAGAAGCGAATGAAAGGGAACAAAAAGAGTTCCAGCAACAAATGGAGCGTCTGCTAGGGTTCTATTCAGATGTGGCAGAGTTCCTGCCCCCCGTCTGCCTTGGGCAGGATCTTCCAGAAGCGGATGCTGTATTATTCCCGCAGCTTATATTTGCGGCGTTTCGGCACAATGATATTTTTGAGCAGATTAAACTCCCTATTGTGGTGCTCACTTCACGCTTTGGTACGGTGGAAATGTGGGATTGGGAGATTGTCACCTACTTGCGGGATATTGGCTGTAATGTGTTCTCGCCTTATACCGTGGAGCTTGCAAAGACCATACTGCGTGCCATCGCGGTGAAAAAGAGCCTTAAGGACGGCGCAAAGTTCCTTATGTTCCAGGATACGCCGGGCGAAGGCATGCAGGCGAACATTTTCAAGCGCTTTTACTGGTGGGAGCAGGAAAGCACGGACACCATGCAGGATGTGTTCGGTTTAAAGCTCATCTACCGCAGCTGGAAGGAACTTAACGACCGCGCACGCAAAATTTCTGATGAAGAGGCTGCAAAGGTTTGTGCGGACTGGGATATCAACCAAGAAGGCGTATGCCAAAAGAATTATTACAAGGCCGTCAAGGTTTATATAGCCGTGAAGGAAACTATAGCAGAAATCGGGGATGTCGCGGGTGTGGGTTCTAACTGCCTCAACGAATCCTTCCACTGCGATACCACGCCCTGCCTTGCATGGAATATGCTCTTTGAACGCGATAACATTATCTGGGCATGCGAAGGTGATACACTCACGCTTCTTTCTACCTATATTCTATATCGTTCCATGGAACAGCCCATCATGATGACCAACCTCTATCCCTTTTTGGTGGGAATGGCGGCGCTTGCTCATGAAAAAATCGATCGTTTTCCGGATATTGCAGATCCGGACAATCATGCGCTAGGCGTACACTGTGGCTATTTCGGCCTAGTGCCCCGCCAGTTCTGCAGCGAATGGACCATGCGCCCAAAGGTCCTCGAAATTGTCAGCGACGACGCCATAGTACTCGACGGCCGCCTGCCGGTCGGACCTGTGACGCTTGCAAAAATCTATCCCGGTTTTAAAAAACTTTCCATTATTAAGGCGGAAATTGAGAATTACGTACAGTATCCCGGCTCGGATTGCCGCAATGGTGCATTGATCCGATATCAGGACGGCCATAAGGTGATGGATGCGCTTTCCTCTCACCATTCTCTCATCATCAGCGGCGACGTTACCCCTGCGCTTTTGCAGCTTGCCAAGGTGTTCGGCTGGGAAGCGAACGTGTTATAATCGCGGGTTAATGGCCAAGGTGCGAACTTGCTCAATAGAAGTTGGCGGATTGTATCGTTTTCTATCGTTTTTACATATCTTTTGATATGACTTGACAATAGAAACGCACGCTGTTATCATAAATATGAAATTCCTTTGACCATGTAATCGATTACAAAAAATATCTCTCTTTTAAATTTGGTTTGAACCAGCGTAGACAATTCTTGACCTAAACGTGATCGCATAGGACGTTTCTTTGTTGTATCCGATTATATAAAACTCGGAGAGAGGTGTGTCATGGTAACAATTGCGGACGTTGCGCGGGAAGCCAAGGTATCCGTGGCAACGGTCTCCCGAGTGCTCAACAACAATTCACGGGTCATGCCGGAAACGACACAGCGGGTAGAGGCTGCGATCGAAAAGCTTTCTTACGAACCGAATATATTGGCGCGCAACTTCCGGAAGAACGAAAGCCGGGTCATCCTCATTCTCGCGCCTAATATTACTAACCCATATTACGCAAATATTTTGACGGGCATAGGTGCCGCGGCCAGAAGGCTCGGTTACAGCGTTATGATCTGTACCACAGGTGGGGAAGGCGCTCAGGAGCTGGAATTCTTAAGTATGTTGGCGAAAAAGCGTGCTGATGGCGCGATATTGCTTGCTTCAGTTATGCAGAGCAAGGAACTGGAAAAATACGCAAGGCAATATCCCCTCGTACAATGTTGTGAGTACGAACCCGGCACAAAAATCGCTCACGTGGCGGTGGATAACTACAAGGCAGCAAGGCGAGCTGTTGAGCATCTTATCAAAACCGGACACTCCCGTATTGCTACCATCAGCAGCGTGAACGCCTACCCCAGCACGCGTATGCGCTTAAAAGGCTATTTTGACGCGCTGCAGGAAGCGGGCATTTATGCGGGAGAAGACTATATCCGGTACGGCAGCTTCGATTATAGCTTCCAGAGCGGCATGGTAGCCGCTCAAGGGCTGCTTTCTTTGGAACGAAGGCCAACGGCGATTTTCTGTATCTCTGATATGTTAGCTCTTGGCGCGATCAACGGCGCACAGACAATGGGCCTGAACGTGCCTGAGGATGTTTCCATTCTGGGTTTTGACGATGTCGAACATGCAACCATGTTCCGCCCTTACATTACGACTATGGCGCAGCCCTGCTATCAGCTGGGCGAATGCGCGGCAGAGCTGTTATATGACCTTATGCGTGAGGAAGGCGCAATACGGCCTGAGATCATGCTTCCGTCTGAATTAAAAATCAGGGCAAGCACAAAAAGCAACACCGGGGAGGGTAAACAATGAGAAAGATCGGCGTCAGTTCGTTTGTATGGGTTTCCCCGTTTCACATGGAAACGCTTAGTCAGCTTGCCCATGCAAAATCCCTGGGCTTTGATATTTATGAAATCGCCGTGGAGAACCCAAAATTAATCAATATTGAAAAAGTGCGGGAAGAAGCGGATCGCGTCGGAATCGAAGCGACCATTTGCGGCGCTTTCGGCGAAACGCGGGATATTTCAAGCCCGGTGGAAGCATACCGTGAAGAGGGAATGGCGTACATCCGAACCCTCATTGACATGGCTGCTGTATGTGGTTCCCCTTATGTGGCAGGTCCCATGTATGCTGCAGTAGGAAGGGCGCGCCAGGCGACTCCAGAAGAAAAACGGGAACAAACCGCCTATGCCGTAGAGAACCTCAAACACGTGGCGGACTATGCCGCAAAGCGAAATGTGGCGCTCGCATTGGAGCCGCTCAACCGCTTTGAAACGGATTTTATGAACACAGTGGAACAAGGGCTGGAGCTTTTGCATTTGGTAGGCTACGAAAATGCAGGGTTTTTGCTGGATACCTTCCACATGAATATAGAAGAAAAATCTTTGCCCGCCGCCATTCGAATGGCAAAGGGGAGGATATTCGATTTTCACTCCTGCGCAAATGACAGGGGAACGCCGGGAGAGGATCATTTCGACTGGATCGCAATCGTCGAAGCACTTGACGACGTGGGCTATCAGGGCCCCATAGTCATTGAAAGCTTCACTCCGGAAATCAAGGAAATTGCAAAGGCTGTATCCCTCTGGCGTCCGCTCGCTAAGTCTCCGGATGCGCTTGCGCAACAAGGATATGCATTTTTGCGCAGTATATTCTAACCCGCCCTAATTGGAAGGGACTACCATATAGATCAAAGCTTGGCCTTAGGCTAAGAAAGCAAAAATCATACAGGAGGTAAGAAAAATGAAGAAACTTCTGGCCATCGCACTTTGCCTCGCCATGGTGCTTGGCGCCGTAGCATGCGCTGCTCCCGCCGCGCCTGCTAAGCCTGAAGCGCCTGCGGCAACCGAGGCACCTGCAGCGGCAACCGAGGCCCCCGCAGCGACTGAAGCTCCAGCTGCTGAAGCACCCCTCGTAGGCATCTCCGTACCCAATAACCCCACTGGCTGGGTTGCGGCTGTGCAGTGGTCCGCAAAGCAGACAGCCGACCAGCTTGGCCTTAACTATCGCCTTGTTGCTTCTGAGAATGCGAACGACCAGGCCAACCAGATCGATGAACTCATCAGCATGGGCTGCAAGTACATCGTGCTCTTCCCCCAGAACGACGAGCTCGCAGTTGCCGCGCAGAAGATTATGGACGCGGGCATCGTTCTCGTCAACTTCGACCGCACCTTGGGCAGCGTTGTTCCCAACTACTATGTTGCGGGCAGCAATTCTCAGATGGGTACGCTCGGCGGTGAATACATCGTCGATAAGCTTGGCGGCAAGGGTAAAGTCGTCATCATGAACATCCCCAACTACGGCGCAATCTTCACCGAGCGCGTTGATGCCTTCAAGGCAGTTGCGGCCAAAAACCCTGGCATCGAGATCCTGGGCGAATACGCTTCCGACAACGGCGCGCCTGAGACCGTTCTCCCGGTCATGAGCGACGTTCTCACCAAGCATGCGCAGATCGACGCCATCTACTCCACCGACGATGAAATGTCCAAGGGCATCCTGCAGGCCATTAAAGAAGCTGGCCGTACGGACATCAAGGTCATCACCGGCGGCGGCGGCGACAAGAGCTACTTCAAGATGATGGACGAATATCCGGATATCTGGGTTTCCTCCCAGACCTATCCCCCGTACATGATGGCGGATTGCGTCAAACTGGTGGATGGCCTTATCAAAGGTCAGACCTATGAAGCCAAGACCATCATCCCGGCAGAGTGCGTCGATCGCACCAACTACAAGGATTACATGACTGCACACGGCATCACCGAAGCTGCTCCCTATTAATCAACGTTAACCTCAAAATATGCCGGGCGGAGCTTTAGCTCCGCCCGGATATCCCAACAGCCTATCTCCCTTTATTCGAGGGAAAGCAGAGGAGTGTACAGCATTATGGAATGCGCATTGAAAATGAGCAATATCGTCAAGAGTTATGGCGGTGTTGTAGTGGTAAAGAACGTAGACTTTGAGGTGCGCAAGGGTGAAATCCATGCGCTTCTTGGTGAGAACGGCGCAGGAAAAACCACTCTGATGAATATTCTGGGCGGTGTCACCCAGATGGACAGCGGCAATATCGCCTTGTTTGGGGAAAGCGTGCGCATTAGTACGCCCGCAGAATCCCAGGCACTGGGCGTTGCATTTATACATCAGGAGCTCAACGTTGTAAACGATCTTACCGTTTATGAAAACATGTTTTTGGGGTATGAGCTCCGTACCAAATTCGGAAATATGGACGTCAAGCGCATGTGCGAAGAAACGCGCAGGATGTTTGACCACATGCATGTGGATATTGACCCCAGAGCGATGATGCGGGATCTGGCAACCTCCTATAAGCAGATTGTGGAGATTGCAAAATCGGTTCTTCGAAACGCGCGCATTATCATCATGGATGAGCCCACCACGTCGCTTACGAAGGCGGAAACGGAAAACGTATTCGCCATCATGCGGGGTCTTACCAAGGACCACGACGCAACCATCATATTCATTTCTCATAAGCTCAATGAGGTTGTAGAGTTCTGCGACAGTTACACAGTGCTCCGTAACGGTGAAAAGGTGTCCGACGGTTACATCATGCAGGAGAACGGTACAAAAACATCACAGGCTGAAATCGCGCGTATGATGGTTGGCCACGAGGTGTTGGGTGTTCAGGTCTACAAACCTCACGAAATTGGGGATGTCGTACTGGAAATCAAGGATTTTTGCTTGGGCGACTTGGTGCGAAATATGAATTTCACGCTGCGCAAAGGCGAAATCCTGGGCATTACGGGCCTCTTGGGGGACGGCAAGGAAGAGCTTGTGCGCGCCATATTCGGTGATCTTCAACACACTAGTGGGCAGATATTGAAATCCGGGCAGGAGATGCGGCACAAGCATCCCTCTCAGGCAAAAAAAGCAGGGTTTGGATATCTTCCAAGTAACCGCAAAGAAAACGCAATCATCAAAGATCTTTCCGTGCAGGAGAACATGACCATCGTCACGCTCGAAGACTGTACGAAAGGTCTGACGCTTGTACGAAAAAAAGAATTGAACATCGCGCAGGAATATAAAAAGCGCCTGAGCATTAAGGTGGAGTCCTTTGGCAACCTCATCACCAGCCTTTCGGGCGGCAACCAACAGAAGGTCGTGCTTTCCAAATGGCTCAACGCTAAGCCGGATATTATGATCCTCTCTAATCCCACGCAGGGCGTGGACGTTGGCGCGAAAAACGAAATTTACTCTCTGATCATGGATCTTGCCAAGGAGGGTATGAGCATCATCGTAACCTCCGGCGAGGTACAGGAAATATTAAAGCTTTGCGACCGGGTGCTCGTCATGTATCACGGGGAACTCAAGGGTGAGCTTGATCGGCACGAGATCACGGAAGAATCCATCATGATCCTTTCCACCGGTGGAACCTTAGATTAACGAAGGAGACACAATTATGCCTACCACAAAAAACAATAAGTCCAGTCTGATTTGGAAGACATTAATGGGCGAATACAGTATCGTGCTGGTTGCAGTCGTAATGGTGTTGATTGCAACATTGCTCGAAGGCCAAACCTTTATGACGGGCAAAAACTTCATCAACATTCTGCGCAACAACTCGGTGCAGGGCATTATCGCGTTCGGCATGTCCTTCGTCATTATCTCGGGCAATATCGATCTTTCCGTCGGTTCGCAGTTGGTTGTGGTCGGTATCGTATGTCTGGCGATATTGAACGCCACAGGAAGCATTGTTTTAGCGATCCTAGTTGCCGTGGTCACGAGTTGCGTGCTCTCCACTATCACCGGGTTAATCGTTACCAAGGGCCGCGTTCCTTCGTTCATCGTGACGCTGGGTATGCAGTACGTGCTGCGCTCCGTCTCCATATTTGCAATGGACGCGCGCGGTATCACAGGTCAAGTACAGGCCTTCCAGGATATTTCGAACTTTAGCCTCGGCGGATGGCTGCCGATGCCTATCATCTACTTCGCGGTCATGTTCGCAATTTATCTCTATATATCCAAATATACGGTTCTTGGCCGCCGCATCTATGCAGTAGGCTCCAACGAAAAGGCCACGCGCCTCTCGGGTATCAATACGGACATGATCAAGATCATTTCCTTTGTCATCTTGGGTATTGCCGTAGCAGTAGCCGCTGTTACCGAGGCTTCCCGCATGAACTCCATCAACTCCACGTCCTCCGGTACGTCCTATGAGCTCAACGCCATCGCCATGGCGGTGGTCGGCGGTATCTCCATGCAGGGCGGCAAGGGCAACATGGTGGGGACATTGTTCGGTATCTTCATACTGGGTATTATCAACAACATTCTGACGCTGGTCGGTATGAACGTGTACCTCGTCAACGCAGTCAAGGGCGCGATCATCATATTCGCAGTACTGCTCCAGCGCAAGGACAGGGAGAATTAATTCTCTTCCGTCCAAGAAACGGGTATTGAAAATAGGTTAAACTGGCATGTATTCTGCCTGAATGAAAAAATAAAAACAGGAGGATGTAGGATATGAAGATTGGAATCGACAGCTATTGCTACCACAGGTTGTTTGGTGAGGTCTATGATTTTCAGGAAAAGCCTGAAAAGCTTGCGACCGTAGACGATTTCCTGAGCTTTGCAAAGGAACTTGACGTGGACGGCGTTTCGCTTGAAACTTGCTTCCTTCCGAGCCTTGAGGATAGTTACCTCAAGGAGCTTGGCGCAAAGATCAAGGAAATGGGCTTTGATACCGTTTTCGCCTGGGGCCACCCCAATGGATTGGAGCGCGGCTTGAACCAGGAAGCGTTTGAAGAAATGAAAGCGCTCATTCCCAAGACCCGTCTGCTGGGTACCGACGTCATGCGCATCACCGGCTCCGCGTTCGACTGGCGGCACGAAAACCACCGCGACCATATCGCGCGCCTTGTACCTCAGTACAAGGAAGCCGTTAAGATCGCGGAAGACCATGGCGTAAGGCTGGCGGCGGAAAACCATATCGATTATACGTCCGACGAGATGCTTGAGATCATCGAAAAGGTCGGCTCTCCTAATTTCGGTATCAACTTTGATACGGGTAACTTCCTGCGCTTGCTGGATGATCCTGTAGCCGGTATGGAAAAGCTTGCTCCTTACGTATTCTCCACGCACATTAAGGACCTGAAGCTCCATCCCACCGCGCGCCCCACGGATTGGTTCTTCTTCTGCGGCGTACCCGTCGGCTTTGGTATGGTAGACAACATGAAGCTGGCCGAGCTCTTGAGCAAAGCCGGATATAAGGGTTTCCTGGCCGTAGAAATCGATGCGCCCGCGCCTGAATGGCTGGGCATGGAACAGGAAGCGATTGCCGTCTCCGTGAAAAATCTCAAGAAGATCGGCGCTCAGTTCAAATAAGCTACCAGGACGGGAGGGACAGCCATGAAAAAGAAAATCAATGTCGCCATGATCGGCGGCGGATTTATGGGCAAGGCGCACAGCAATGCGTGGCTAAGGGTAAACGAGTTCTTTGATGCTGATTTTCAGCCCGTTTTGAAAGTCATCGCGGGCAACAAGACAAACCTTGACTCATTTAAAGAGCGTTGGGGCTACGAGGAAGTCACTTACGATTGGCGCACCATTATGGAGCGCGCAGATATTGACGTTGTGGACATCGGCACCCCCACATTCGAGCACAAGGAAATGGTTATCGCCGCAGCCAAGGCTGGTAAGCACATCGTATGCGAAAAGCCGTTCACGCTCACCTATCCTGATGCAAAGGAGATGCTTCAGGCCGTAAAAGAAGCCGGAGTGGTGCATTACCTCAACCATAATTACCGCAGGGTGCCTGCTGTGGCCTATGCCAAGAAGCTCATCGAGGACGGCCGTCTTGGAACTATATTCCACTGGCGCGGCGCGTATCTGCAGGATTGGATCACCGATCCCAATTTCCCGCTCTCGTGGCAACTGAGAAAAGAATGCGCAGGCGGTGGACCGCTCTACGATCTGACATCGCACGCCATGGACTTGGCGAGGTTTTTGATCGGAGAGCCGGAGGCGGTGACGGCGGTGAACAAGACCATTATCAAAGAACGACCCCTGCCCGGCGTGGGCGCTACCGCCTTTTCCTCTGGGACGGGTACGGATACAAGCTCCTATGTGCCTGTCACGGTGGATGACGCTTCATTTACCATTGCTGAATTCAAAAACGGCGTGCTGGGCAGCGTGGAAACTTCTCGCTTTGCCACCGGCCGTAAGAACTACAATACATTTGAGGTGTACGGAAGTAAGGGCTCCCTGCGCTTTGATTTGGAGCGCATGAACGAATTGGAGTTCCTAGATGCAACAGAACCCGGGGTGGAGCAGGGCTTCAGGCGCGTACTTGTGACCGAGGCGGATCATCCGTATCTTTCCGCTTGGTGGCCCTCTGGTCACATCATTGGCTATGAGCATACGTTTGTCAACGCCTTCTACGATTTCTTGAAGGCAGTTGCTGGCAAAGCGCCCGTCACGCCGGATTTCAACGATGGTGCGCAGATCATCCGCATACTCGAGGCTATTAAAAAGTCGTCTGACGAAGGCCGCAGGGTAGTCGTGGAAGAAATCCAATAACATTCAATATTACATGGCGTGTTGGGGGCCGGAGGCAAAGCCTCCGGCCCCCGTCTTAGTCGTTATGCCCTAGGCGCAGGTTTACAAGGCAGATCTCCAATGAATGAACTTTAAGGAGGGGAAAGGATGAAGACAAAAGTGCTCAATATCGGCGTCATTGGCTGTGGGAAAATTGCACAGACCCGGCATCTACCGGAGTATGCGGCAAACCCGGCGGTGAAGATTTATGGGCTGTACGACTTGAATGATGCACGTACGGCGTCCTTAGCAGAACAGTACGGCGCTAAAGCGTTTGCATCGTATCAGGAACTGCTTTCTGATCCCGCGATTGATGCGGTGAGCGTATGTACCGCCAACGCCTTCCACTGTGAGGTTACCGTTGCAGCGCTTCAAGCAGGTAAGAACGTGTTGTGCGAAAAGCCGATGGCGACGACCCTGAATGAATGCGAGCAAATGGTGGAAGTAGCAAGGAAGTCCGGAAAATTCCTGATGATCGGTCACAACCAGCGGCTGGCGCGCGCTCATGCGCGGGCCAAGGAACTCATTCTGCAGGGTGAGATAGGCGAGATCGTCACCTTCCGTACCACGTTTGGGCATGGAGGACCTGAAACCTGGACGATCGACCCGAATAGCGTCTGGTTCTTTGATAAAAAGCTTGCGGCATTTGGAGCGATGGCGGATCTTGGCATACATAAGACCGATCTTATTCAGTTCCTCACGGGGCAGCGGGTGGTGGAGGTTTCCGCCTATCTCGGCACACTCGACAAAAAACTGCCAGATGGCGAATTGATCGGCGTGGACGACAACGCCATCTGCATCTACCGCATGAGCGGCGGAGTGGTGGGGACCATGACGGCAAGCTGGACCTATTATGGCGAGGAAGACAATTCAACCGTGCTTTACGGCACAAAGGGCATAATGCGCATATATGACGATCCGAGCTATTCCATTTCCGTCGTCAAGAAGAACGGCGAGCGTGTGCTCTATGACATCGATCGCATCCAGACCAACGACAACCAGACCAACTCGGGCGTCATCGATCTGTGGGTTAGCTCCCTTACTGAGGATAAAGCGCCCGATATTTCCGGCGAGGAAGCGCTTAATGCCATGCGGGCAGTGTTTGCCGCCATGGAGTCAGCAAAGACAGGTCAACGAATTGTGATTGAGTGAGAAACCTGAGAAGAATAGATATAAGCAAAAGCGCCGGAACTGCCGGCGCTTTTGCGTGGGGGGAAACGGGGATATCTTGCTACCGTTCACGAGCTCTTTTTACTTCTTCAACCATGCGGCGTCCGATCTCTATGATCGAGTCATAATCTCCCGTTTTTGCGCCCTTGGTCAGGTCGCTGCCCGCGCCTACGGCGACGGCGCCCGCCTTGATCCATTCGCCCGCGTTGTCCGCGGAAACGCCGCCTGTGGGCATCATGCGCGCCTGGGGCAGCGGCCCCTTGATGGCCGATATGATCTTGGGCCCGAACAGGTTGCCGGGGAAGATTTTAATAATATCTGTACCCGCTTCCATGCATTCTACAGCTTCTTTCACCGTCATGGCGCCCGCCATACAGGCGATTTGATACCTCAGGCACAGCTTGACCGTATTCACATTGAGGCAGGGGCTGACCACGAACTGTGCGCCAGCTAAAATCGCCGCGCGCGCGGTCTCAGGGTCTAATACGGTGCCTGCGCCTATCAGGATTTCCTCGGGTTTGTAGGTAGAAGCAAGTTTTTTGATGATATCGACTGCGCCTGGGACTGTAAACGTGATTTCGATACCAACGATACCGGCCTTGATGCAGGCGTCAACGATTTTTTCCGCCTGCTCAGAGTTTTCCGCGCGTACCACGGCGACTACGCCGCAGTCCGTCAATCGTTTTAGAACTTCACTCTTCTCCATAAGGCACCTCATTCTTTATTCAACACGTAACGGCACTCTTTGCCGGAAAGCACATCGATGAGATTTTGCACGGCCATGATTCCCATACTGGAGACGGCCTCGGCGGTATGCGCGCCGGTGTGTGGGGTGAAGATGACTTTGGGAAGGCCTTTTAAAGGGGACTCTAAAAGCGGCTCCTGCTCAAAGGCATCAAGGCCCAGACCGCCGAGTTGTCCTGCAACGAGCGCTTCGGCGCAGGCCGCCTCATCAATCAGGCCGCCGCGTGCGGTGTTGATGATGATGGCGCCTTTCTTCATAGCAGAAATGCGCTCTGCATTGATTATGTGGCGCGTTGCTTCGGTCAATGGTACATGCAGCGATATGATGTCGGAGGTAGTGATTAGCTCATCGAGCTCCAGTTTTTTGATACCATGCGCTGCGGCAAACGCTTCGTCAAAATACGGGTCATAGGCGGCAACCTGCATTTCAAACGAGAGGGCACGCAGAGCGAGCTTCTTGCCGATCGCGCCCATGCCTACAATACCCAGCGACTTCCCGGCAAGCTCACAGCCCGTGCTTCGCGGCCAGTCACCCGCCTCCACGGCTCGGTGCAGGCGAGGAATATCGCGCGCCGCGCACAGCATCAATCCGAAAGCAAGCTCGCACACGGCGGTTGCGTTCGCGCCCGGGGTGTTCGTGACCTTAACGCCCTTCTTTGAGCATGCCTTTAAATCCACCCGATCATACCCTATGCCATATCGGGAGATGCATTTAACGCTTTCGGGCATTTTTTCCACCACGCCATCGGTGATGTAATCAAGACCCGCAATGTAACCATCCACGCCCTGCAAAAGCGCAAGGAGCGCATCTCCCTGCAGGGGGATGCCCGCTTCATTGTAAATAATCTCATCCGCAAACGCTTCGAGCATCGCCCGAGCCGCGGCATTTTCCACCTTTTTAAAGGAGGTTGGCGTGACAAGTATCTTCATACTGTTACTTCCATTTCGGATTATCGATGATGGTGGGCTTGCCGTCTTGTTCAACCATGAGCTTGCGGTAGCCCTTGGTTTCGATGGTGCCGTAATCGTGCCCGGCGTCAGCGCGGAATATGTAGTAGGTCACAAGAGGCTCATTTGCACTCACGTTGATGCTGCGGTGAGCATAGCGCTTGGGGACATATACGGCTTTGCCGGGAGTAAGTTCCAGAGCGCGCCAGTCGCCCTCCGGGTTTTCTATCAGCATATAGCCGTGCCCGCTCAGGCAGTAGTAGACTTCTGCGGTTTCCAGTATGACGTGGAAGTGCCCCTTGGTCATGTAGTATTCGTTGCCCACCTTACCGGGGTAGACGATGCTGCATCCGTAGGCCAGGTCTCCGGCGGTTTCCGGTGTGGAGGCAGAGTGGAACTCGTAAACGAGCTTATCGCCTTCGGTTTCCAGAGTTTTATTGAGCGCCGCTTCGTCGCAGAACATGCCTTTCATGTAGCTTAAGCGCCGCTTACCAGTTTCCATCATGGAGGACATACCGGTCTTCAGGTCAAAGTCCACCGTAAAGCCTTTTTCGTGATCAAACGGGATTGCGCTCGGATTAAAATCTGCCATTTATTTATTCCTCCTTACGGTTGTTGTGTTTGGCGGCGATCACATCCATCTGTCGCAATAGCTCACCAAGAATGGGCTTGTGGAACACTTCCGCAATTACTTGGGTCCAGCCGTATACGAAGTACATCCAGCCGTCTTCCACCTTGAGGGACTGCTTCTGCTGCTGCTCTTTCGCCTGATGCAAAAACCTGAGGTCTCCGCGGTAGTTGATTTCCCATACCATGGCGTTTTTGGGGAACGCAGCTGAATCGGTCAGCGGCGAGCCGGGGCGGTCCTTGCCAAGACCAGTGGCATTGATGATGAGAGAGAAATCCGGGATGGTAGCAAGTACGGCGTCATTCTGGGTAAATTCAGGTGTAAGATGATACTCGCATATTATGGTGCCGTCATTGAGTTTCCTATTGATTTCCTCAAGTTCCGTCAGGCGCGGTTGGCTGCGGTTTGCCACAACGATGCGGCGGGGGCGGTTGCCCGCAAAATCCTTGCGCATGAAATACGAGCACATCGAAATGCAACTTCCGCCAGCACCCATAATGAATACGTCCGCGTTTGGGTGCTCTTTCCAGTACCCTTCGGGGATAAACTCTTCCATCGCCATACCGCAGGTGATGGGGTCCTTTGCGTGGCCGCAGAGCTTATCACCGTCCTTGGAGATGGAACTCATTTCGCCAAACGTTTTTGCGTAAGGATCGAGATACTCAAATAGATCATACGTCGCATTGTAGATATCGATCTTATGAGTGGTGACGAGCGCGCCCATAGACAGGGGATCATTTTTAATAAAACTGACCACCTCGCGGTATACTTCCCGGTCGGCGTGGATAGGAATATCGATTCCCTTCATGACCGCGTCAATGCCTAAAGCTTGTGCCCAGTCAGGGAACACTTTCATAATGGATGAGCTGCCTGTTGTGACGCCGATAAAATACATCGTTGGCTGCGTCGCTTTTACAAGTTGCATAGTACTCTTCCTCCCAAATTCATAAGACGGGGTCCGCCTTTGGTTGTTAACTATAGAAAGGAAAGCGCTTGCGCGGCGTTTTTCACTGTCATGGCGGTTATTGCATGTTTCGACACGCCTCGTTCGTGCAGCATGGATATGAATGTGCTCAAAATGTAATCAAGCCCCATATAACCGCCATATGCGCGCAGGCGTTCGCGTGTGGTATCCAGACTTAGGAGCAGTTGGTCCCCATAACCGCAGGAGATCATTTCCAGAATTAGGGCGACCAGCTGCTCATGGCTGATGTACTTTAACCGGTTTACGCTGTCATAGCAGAGAAATGCGCCAGTGGAGAGAACTTCTTTGTGATATGAAAAATCATATTTACTCCGGCAGAGGTGACACACAATGATACGGTCGGCGAATATGCCCGCATCCATAAACCTGCGAAGAAGCCTCAATACATCCGTATTGGCGTCGGTATGTATGAGTACAGGCGCTGCGGTTGTATTGGCAGCAGCAATCACGGCGTAAATGAGCTTTTCATAAACAGGACTCAAACCCTGCTCGTCTAGCGCCGCCTTGATAATGCCCGCTTTTGCTGCAATACGTTTTCCTGAGACATCCAGCATGCCTTCGCGTACTTCGGAAATGAAGGTATCTGCAAGCTGTTGTTCGGTCTGAACGAATATAGGGCTGTCCGGGCCATAGAAATGCGTTTTATGAAACCCGGTCGTAGCAACGATATGAACGCCGCTGCGGGAGGAGGCGTCCATCAGCGCGCCCGCCATGCGCCCGCAGTAAACGGGCTGGGCATCCACAATCGCCCGGCCGCCGCTTTTTTTATAGGCAAGAAGCTCAGTGTTGGATTTTGCGTCGTCGTCCATGTAGAGCGCCGGATTGACCGAAAAGGAAACGCCCTTTTCAATAAACAGGTGCTCATGGCATTGCGCATGACCCAGCGCGTCGCCGGGGATATCGCCTAATACGGTTCTGATCATAATTGCCCTTCCAATAAGGAGGATTGACAGCGATTATTCAAACAGGAATACGTGTTTGAGCCCCTTGGCGAGCCTGGCGTTTTCAAACGCCTGCTCGTAATCCTTAAGCGCATAGCGATGGGTGATGATTTTGGAGACATCCAGCAGTCCCTGGGAAATAAACTCCATCGTCTTGCGGTACTGCGCAATGCTTGAGCGAGTGGAGCCGGTCAGGTAAAGTTCCTTATAGTGAACAAGGTTGGTATTGATGGGTACAGGCTGCTTACTTTCGGGTACGCCTCCAAAGAAATTGATTCTGCCTCCATAATTCATCAGTTCCAGCATAGCGGCCTGGACCTGCGGTATCGGACAGGCGGTGATAGCCACGTCAAGGCCCCGCCCATTCGTCTGTTCCATAATAAAGCCCTTTAGGTCGGGTCCGCTGTAGGTGGTGATAAAGGGTAAGACCTCCTTGCAGTAGGCAAGGCGATCTGCGCTAAGGTCATTCATTGTGATGGTAGCACCCGCCATCTGCAGAAGCATTGCATGCATCAGGCCGATTGGGCCCGCACCGACCACCAACGCGAGATCGCCGGGTTTGACGAAACACTTAGAAAAGCCGTTGTATACGCACGAAAGTGGTTCCACAATTGCGGCTGCTTCACTCGTCACGTGATCAGGCAACACCATCAGGTTTCCGCGTAGCACGGCATCTGCTGGGATGCGGATGTATTCCGCAAAAGCGCCGTCCATGTTAATGCCAAACGCGCGATAATCATCGCAAAGGTGGAAGTTGCCGGAAACACATCTGTCGCAGATGCCGCAACCGATGTTGGGTTGCATTGCGACGCGCATACCAGACTTATAAAAGGGAACCTTCTTGCCAACTTCCACAATGGTGCCGGAGAATTCGTGCCCCAGGGTGAGCGGGTGCTCCGCGTCCACGTTCTTGTAACTGTTTTGGAACATGCGCAGGTCGGTACCACAGACGGAAGCCGCCTCCGTTTTTAAAAGAAGTTCATCGTCCGCAATTTTAGGGATTTCAATATCAACCAGGCGCATATCGTTCGCGCCGAACAGCCGTAAACTTAACATGCTAATACTCCTTAAGATAATTTGACCAGTCGCTTTTCCAATATGGATGTGTTGCCCGCTTCCACGATCGCAACAGCCATGCGTCCGTCAACGCCGCTCACTTTGGGTAAGGTATCGTTCCTGATGCATTCCACAAACGCGATATCCTCCGCAAGGTATGCGTCCCGGAAGAGCGTCATCCAACTGTTGATAAAGGGAGAGGAGGTGCCATGCTCTTTGGTAGAACACTTCAAAAACGCGCCTTCCGTACGGCCTACATGTAACACGCCCTTGGTACCCACAAGCTCCATTTTGGAGTCATAGCCGTATTCCACATATGCAGCGCCGTCAATGGAGAACTGGATGCCGTTTTTGAATTGCCCAGACATAACCACGTTGTCGTAATAATCCGGATATTCCGCCACAGCGTCGGGGTTGCGGTAATTACCGCCAACGGCGTAGAGCGTGTCAAGTTCACTTTGCGCGAACCAGCGGATGCTGTCGATGTCGTGGGAATTGATTTCGGCTAAAATGCCGTTTGATTTTTTAAGATCGTACATCCAAGGGCGCGGCTTGCTCGGCCCGCGCGTATTGGAGCGGATGAGCACAAGGTCGCCGATGGCGCCTTCTTCAATAAGTCGCTTTGCTTCCTGAAAACTCTCATCAAACCGACGCATAAAGCCGATCTGCAACTTCACACCGTTTGCGTCGCAGGCTGCTACCATTTCGTCGCATTCTTTAGTGTTCATCGCCATCGGCTTTTCACAAAACACATGTTTTTTTGCGTTGGCACAATCAATTACAATTTGTTTGTGCAAGTTGGTGGGGGAAACGACAACCACAGCGTCAATTGCCGGGTTCGTCAGCGCTTCATGGTAATCTGTATAATACGTGTCAATTGCAAGCGAAGCGGCAGCCTCTTTTGCACTTTCTACCACCACGTCCACAACGGCGACCATGCGCGCGCCTTCCACTTTGTTCTGAAAGTTCTTGGCATGAATCATCCCCGCACGGCCCGCACCGATCAAACAAATGCCCAACGCTTGATTTGCCATATACTATCCCCTAACTCTAACAATTACTTTGTTAAGCACAGTATATATCAATTGCTCGTATTTTTCAAGCGTTTATTATCGATAATTATTGTTTGTTATCAATTTCCGCCAAATGGACATCCACGCCCATCTGCTTGATCGCATCAACAAATGCGGGGGCTGCTTCCTGATCGGTAATCAGAACGTCAACATTGGATAGCGTCGTGAATGTGATAAAGGCAGATTTCCCGAGCTTGCTGCTGTCCGCAAGCAGGTAAACCTCATCCGCGGATTCGATCATGTGTGTCTTAATACCCGCCATATCCATGTTGGGGGTGGTGATACCCTTGGTGGGATGTATGCCGTTGGCTGCGGCAAACGCTTTGTCCACATGCAGGTTTGCTATGCTTTCAATCGCCATCTGGCCCACGGTGCAGTGGAAGTGCCGCCTTAACGCGCCCCCGACGAGTATAATCATTACGTCCGTGTTGTGCTCAAGATAAGAAGCGATCTGGATATCGTTCGTCACGACGGTCAGGTTTTCAATTCCGCCGAGCAGCTTTGCAAGCTCCATCGTCGTTGTTCCGGTGTCGAGTGCAATTGCGTCCCCGGGTTGGATGAATGTCGCCGCCAGCCGTGCGATCGCCTGCTTTTGCGCAACGTGCACCACCTCTTTCTGGGAGGTACTGGGCTCATAATTGATGCGAATGCTGCTGATAGCACCACCATGCGTGCGCTTGATAGCGCCCGCTTCCTCAAGCTCCCTCAGATCGTTTCTTATGGTGGCGGGGGAGACCGAAAAATGATCGCATAAATAAGAGACCGTCGCCTTGCCCATTTTATTGACGATATCGATGATGGTTTGCTTGCGGACTTCTGCGAATACGATATCCGGCTGCTTTGACATAGATCCTCCTTGGTTTTGCAAGCTGATTTTGGGGGTCAATCTGATTATGTGGCAAAGGGGTTGGTTTTATAAAATTGCGTGATGTGTTCCATCGCCGCAAGGTAGGCCGCTGCATACGGTTTATACTGGGCATACCGGTCATGATCAGGCGTAAACGAATGCCTCTTTTTCATAATACCCTGTATGGGTTGCTCGTAATCGGAAAGCGCTCCCGCGCCGATACCCGCAATCACTGCGCTGCCAATGAGCGCGGTCTCACCCGTTTCAAACGTTTCTACACCGATGCCCAGGACATCTGCCTTTATCGAGTTAAATAGCGGGGAGTTGGAGCCGCCTCCGATAGAGACCATACGCGAAAAATCACTTTGCGGGTAGAGTGTGCGGAGCACATCAAGGTAGTATTTGTACTCGTATGCGACGGCTTCCATAACAGAGCGGTACATGTGCCCCCGCGTATGCTTGAAGTCAAGCCCCAAAAAGCTGCCCTTAATATTCGGATTGTTAGGCAGTACGCGGCCTGAAAAATGCGGGATAAACAGCAGTCCTTCGCTTCCGGACGAGAGTGGCGTTGCCTCTTTTTCCAGTTCGTCATAGGAGGCGGCGGGCTTTCCGCTTAATGTATCGCGGAACCAGCGGATACACATGCCGCCGCCGTTGATATAAGCAAGCGGCAACCAAAGCCCGTCTATAGGGCTTCGCATCATGGTCATCGTCTCATATTGGGTATCCGGCACAAAGCCGTCCACCACGCTGCACATGACGGAGGCAGTACCCGCACAGTCCAGCACAAGATCGCGTTCAAACATTCCGGAACCGAATGTACTGGCCGCCGTATCCCCGCATCCGGCCACGACCGGAATGCCTTCCACGGTACCGCTTAGCTGAGCAAATGCGTGGGTGGTTTTGCCGACGATTTCAAACGGGGGGACGATCCGCGCCATTTTCTCTCTTTCCACACCAAACGTAGAAAGTAGTTCATCGGACCATTGCTTTTTTGCATTGTCGCCAAAGCCCGAAAAATGCAGAAGCGTATAATCAAAGTAGGCGTCATGCCCTTTTATGCCTGTCATTTTGCCCACAATATAAGCGTGGGGCAACACAAATTTAGCCGTCTTCTGATATGCCTCCGGATGCTCGTGCTTCCACCAGAGGATTTTAGGGCCATGCGTATACGTAATGGGCCCCCCTGTGATCTCAATGGTGCGCTTACCTGCGCGCTCGCGCATGGCATTCATATATTTTCCGCAGCGCATATCAAGCCAGGAATCGTAATACGTGGAGGCCTCACCTTCCGCGTCCACGCCCATGATGCCTGCCATCTGCCCGTCCAAGCCGATCGCGGCGATGTCGGAAGGGGAAATCCCGGTCTGCTCCATGAGACTTTTGATAGTATTGGCGCAGGAAGAATACAGATCGTCCGCCTCCTGCCAGACAGTGCCGGGTACCGGGGAGATAAGCCGAGAGGACTCGAAAGCGGTCGCGAGAAGGGTGAGTTTGGTATCGAATAAAGCGGCCTTGGTGCCTTGTGTGCCGATATCTACGCCGATCAGGTAAGCGCTCATACAGGCCTCCTTTATTATATTGTGTTGTTTCCTATTATTTATTATTGTATTTGTTATCGATTTGCATGTCAATGCTTTTTAAAAAAGACCCTCTCCTGCTGTAAAGGAGAGAGTCTGCGGATAATCCGATGACAGGGGCCCTGAAATGTTTTAACCCTTAGCGTACAATTTGTCGCCATAGAGCGCCATGAAATGCGCCCCATAGCGGGAAAGCTCGTAATAGGGACGGTAAGCGCACACGCGCTCTGTATCCGGATGCTCAACGCTTTGGACTTCGTGTACTTGGTCGATTACGTCGTAACTGTCCCAATACCCAAGGCCGTAAGCCGCAAGTGCCGCGGCACCAAGGGAGGCGGCGTTCTGATCAATATTGGTCTTAATGATATCCATATTAAAAATGTCAGCAAACATCTGACGCCAGAACGGGCTCTTACTGCCCCCGCCCACCAGCAGGAGTTCCGGAAGCTTATCCTGATATTTTTCCAGTATTGTCATGGCGTAATAGAGGTTAAAGGTAATACCCTCCAAAGACGCGCGGATGATATCGCATCGATCGTGTGCGAGGCCAAGCCCAAGAAAGCCGCCGCGGATGTTTTTGGTTTCTTCGATCATTGCGCCGCCCGCCAGGCTGGGGTTAAACAGCACGCCGTTTGCGCCTATGGGAGAGCGCGCAGCAAGGCGGTTCATCTCCACATAAGCATCCGCGATTTTGCCGTCTTTCTCCTGTTCCACGAGGTCGGGGCAGAGGGTATCCCGTACCCAACGGAAACTGCTGCCCGCTGAGAATATGCTGGTAGCCGAAGCATAAAGCCCATCCACCACATGTGCGAATACAAAGGGCTTGTATTGAAAATCCAATAGCGGCTTATCGCCGATCGCCGCAATCCAGCTCGAAGAGCCTAGCGAAAGATAGGCCCTGCCATTCTTTATTCCCTTTGCGCCGAGTGCCATGCAGGAATTGTCGACTCCGCCCGCCACCACGCGCACATCGGTGGAAAGCCCAAGGGCGTTTGCTGCTTCCGAAGTCAAATTCCCAACCACTTCGTGGGATTTAAGAATTTCCGGAAACAGATCACGTCTTACTCCTGCAGCTTCAATAAAAGAGTCCACATAGCATCGCGCTTTTAAATCATACACGCCGCTTCCGGAAGCGTAGGAATGGTCCGTGCACATCCGGCCGGTCAGCTTCAGGTTGCAGTAATCCTTGGAGCCCAGTATCCTGTAGGCATTTTGGTAAAGCTCCGGCTCGTTATCCCGATACCACATGATTTTGAATATGGAATAACATTCCGCGGGAAAACCGTTGCCGGTGGTAAAGTACCACTGTTCGTATGGTATCTTTTCAAAGAATGCCGGTGTTTGCATGGACGCACGCGTATCTGACCAGATGGGTGTGGCTTCACGCAGCAGACGACCGTTCTTGTCCACAGGAACCACACCCAACGAATGCCCGGAAATACTTAAGCCTACGATATCGGAAGCTCGCGTGCCGGTTTTTTGGAGGAGCAGCCGGGTGGAGGAGAGAATGCCTTCCCACCAAAGCTCGGGGCTTTGTTCGTGTACGCCGTTGGCCTTATAGGTCACATCATACTGTTGAAAGGCATCCGCAAGCGAATGGCCCTCAATTGTAAACAGGGAGGCCTTGATGCCGCCTGTGCCTAGATCGTATGCGATGATCTTTTCCAAAGCACGCACCTCTTTCTTACGCAAAACTTTTTACAATTTCCAGCGCCGAGGCGGTGTTAATGCCGAAGCGGTCCACGCCGATTTCCACCAGCGCGTCAAATTCCTGCCGCGTTCGAATGCCGCCTGCTGCCTTAATCTTTACGCGGCCGCGTGTCAATTCCCGGATGCGCGTAATGCGCTCAATGTTGGCGCCTCCCGTTACCCAGCCCGTGCCTGTTTTTAAAAAATCTGCGCCGGAGTACATCACAAGCGCGCAGGCATGCTCTAGTTCTTTATCCGTTAAACAATTGATTTCAATAATCACCTTGGTAAGCACGTTTTTCGGGGCTAAAGCGATAATGGCGCGCAGTTCGTCGAGCACATAGGAGTATTCGCCGTTTCTGAACTTACCCACGTTCATCACGATATCCATCTCTCTTACGCCGTCCTCAATTAAGCTGCGCGCCTCTAAAAGTTTGACCTCCGTTGTATGCGCGCCGCTGGGGAAGCCTACAGGCGCACCTGCGAAGATATCGGGATCGTTGCGTAAAAGATGGCTGAGTGTTTTTGTCCAGCAGGGGAGTGTATGTACATTGATGAAACGGTATTTCTGGGCGATAGAGACGACTTCCTCAATATCTGAAAGGGTATGATGCGTGCGCACCGCACTGATGTCGATCAGCCGTGCTGCTTCGGATGGGGTCATCTAAAAGCACCTCACATTCGATTTTCGAAAACTGAAAAAAGCAAAAATAGTAATGATACGTTCCAATCATATGCATTGTATCCTACCTAGCGCCTGAGCGCAAGAGCAAGTTAAGGATCCAAGAGATTGTCGAAAAAGCATAACTTGCGCGATGCAAGGAATAATGGTACGATTAGAGCGGTTTATCGATCAATCTATTTCAAACCAACCATTATTACCCGCAAAGGACGTGAAGAAATGGCAACGATGAAAGATGTTGCCCGGCTCGCAGGCGTATCTCACGGCACAGTATCTAATGTTTTGAACGGGTCAAAAGGCGTTAGCATCGATAAGATCCGCAAAGTGGAGGAAGCCGTCAAGACGCT
Organism: uncultured Oscillospiraceae bacterium; assembly: GCA_964440115.1. Classification (GTDB taxonomy): domain Bacteria; phylum Bacillota; class Clostridia; order Christensenellales; family CAG-138; genus JAEWWD01. The sequence goes on from CAYTPV010000004.1 coordinate 233,612, forward strand.
TGGCTACAAGCCCAACGCGCTTGCAAGAAACCTTAAGACCAGCTACACGGGCCGAATAGATGTGGTGCTTTCAAATATAACGGAGCCTGCGTATGCAAAGCTGTACGATTCTATCAACCGGCGCGCAACAGCGCAGGGCTATTCTGTCTATCTTCAGGTGACTGAGGATGATCCTGGACTGGAGCGGGAAATTTTAGACCGCGCGTTGATGTACAACAGCGACGGCGTCATTTTAATGACCTGCCAGCCGGAAAATACGGAGTTTTTTTCAAAAGCCATTGAAAACGGGCTGAATCTAGTGTTCATCCACCGGGCGCTCAATTCCAACGCGTTCAATTTTGTATGCATGGACGTTAAGACGGCTATTCGCCAAAGCATCGAGGCAACGGTAGCAAGGCGCAAGCGTCGCATCGCAATCGTGACTGGGCCTAAGGAGTTTTCCTTTGAGGCGGAATGCCTGGAAAGCTATTTCAATGCCCTTCACAAAGCGAAAATGGATATCAGGAGCAGCTACGTGGAGGCTGTCAACGCCAACAAGGAAAGCGCCATGCGCGCTGCTATACGCCTGATGAATGTGACGGAACCTCCTGAAGTAATCTACGTTTCCGGTCGCAGACTGGCCGATGGTGTGCTGTGCGCGCTGGAGGTAACCGAGGGCGAAGAAAAGCCGGAAGTAATCGCTTTTGAGGCGGAGGATTGGACGCGCACCGGTACCGGGACCGCAACTGAGGTGCTTCTGCCCTACGCGTCCATGGGCGAGGCCGCGTTTGATCTGCTCGAGGAGATCATGAAAAAGGGGGAGAACAAAGGCGGTAGGCGCATTGTCATATGGGGTAGAGCTGAAAAACGGGCGGCGCTTCCCCCGTTGGCCCGGTGTGGGGAGAATAAGTGCATCCGTGTACTACTGCAGGACGCACCTTCTAGCACTTCGGTACTCTCCCTGGTTTCAGACTTCAAAAAGCGTACAGGGATCGACGTCGAGTTTACGCTTCGACCTTATCGCGAAATGCTTACAGAAATCCAGCGCGGCGTGCCTTCTGGCGCGTACGATGTGTTTACCTTTGACCTTGCTTGGTATAAGGAACTGATGCTGGGCGGCTATGTGCAGGAGCTAACTGAAATTCTACCTGACCATGGCGCGTTGAAACATATGTTTTCGGACGACGTGCTTAGAGAGCATTGCTACTTTATGGACCGCTTCCATGCACTGCCCTTTAGTCATACGGCCCAGCTTTTGTTCTATCGGAAGGACTTGTTTGAAAAATTGAAATTCCAGCGCCTTTACTATGAATGGTATAAGGAAGATCTGGATGTTCCGAGCACCTGGGAGGCGTACAACCGGGTGGCGCGCTTCTTTACGCGGCAGTTTAATCCCGAATCTCCTACGCCCTTCGGAACTACGCTGGGAGCCATGAATTCTTCAGGCGCAGTATGCGAATTTCTCCCGCGCGCTTGGGCGCAGGGCGGGAACGTATTTGAAAACGGAGTTTCTGTCATTGACAGTACGGCCTGCATTGGGGCGCTCAACGGCTATGCGGAAAGTTTCCGCTATGCGCATCCCGACTCGCCTGATATGTGGTGGGACGAGCAGGTGGAGCTGTTCGCAAAAGGCGACGCTGCCATGATGGTAATGTACAGCGACCATACCACAATACTCGACGACCGTAGCCTCTCAAAAGTTGTAGGCCGCGTTGGGTTTGATCTTCTGCCAGACGGTTGCTCGGTTCTGGGCGGCTGGTCCATCGGTGTGAGTCCGCAGTCGGGTTACAAACACGAGGCAGCAGAATTTTTAAAATGGGTAAGCTCGGAGGAAATGGTGGTACCAAATGCCGTCATGGGGCGGCTGGTGCCATATCGATCGGTTTATGAAAACAGTGAGTTCGGAACGTTCTGCCCGTGGTACCTCAAGGCAATAGACGCGTTCAATCAGGCAAGGAGGCGCAGCATGCCTAAAAACAGCAGAGGTGAAGGCGTATCCGAAGCCATATTGGAGGCCATCATCGGTGAGGCAGTCCACGGAACGATAACGGGCAAATACAGCGCAGAAAAAGCGCTTCGGGAAGCCGCAGGCAGGCTGAATGATGCAATCCGTTGATTTTGGCCGGGCGAAAGCTTGCAGGCAAGAAGTCGCTATTTTGGATTGACACGTTCAAAAATCTATTATAAACTTGTTACGTGATTTAAGATTTCTTAGGATCCTGATCTGTACATTCTTCCTCGCGGGCACAGTTGCCGGAAGATCCCCGATCATTTTTGATACGTTAAAACGACATTCTTCCGGGAAATTCGTAATTTGCTTTTCCCACATCTGGGTTTGGTACAATAAAACAAGAAAGAGGGGAACATTCATGCAGGAAAATTACAAAGACATACTCCTTTCTCCCATACGTATCGGCAACCGCACAAGCCCTAACCGGTTTTTTGTGCAGGCTATGGAATGTACGGACGCGGATGCGGACGGAAATCCTTCCGCGCTGACGGTAGAACGTTATGAGAACCTGTTTAAAGGAGAATCCGGTGTTATTACGCTTGAGGCGATTACAGTTACGGACGAATGCCGCGGCCGTCTCAATCAGCTCTCCATTATGCCCAAGAATGCCAAGCCGCTTGAGAAGTTTGTGCGCGGTTTAAAGGCGATTAACCCCGAAGCGCTCTTTGTGTTTCAGCTGACTCACTCTGGAGAACTGAGCAACCCTGAATTCTCTCGCCGCGTCACCGTAAAGCCTCTCCCTGGCTTTGGTGGTGAGCTGATGACGGAAGAGGATGTCGAGCACATCATGGATCAGTTTGTGATGGCTGCGCGTATCGCGTATGACGCGGGCGCTGACGGCGTAGATCTGAAGCTCTGTCACGGCTATCTCGGCTCCCAGATTTTGCGCCCCTACAATGACCGCAAGTGGAAGTACGGCGGCTCTTGGGAAAATCGCAGCCGCTTTGCATACGAACTCTACGAGCGCGTACAGAAAGAAATCAACGATCCCAACTTCCTGATCGGCTCCAAGGTCTCTGCATGGGAAGGCTTCCCCGGCGGCTTTGGCACGGAAGGCCCCGATTCCCCGATTATCGACCTGACGGAACCCATCGCGCTATTGAAAGGTTTGGAAGAGCGCGGCGCACAATTTTTTGTGCAGTCCGGCGGCAGCCCGTCCATCACCACCTCCATCACCCAAGCTGAGCGAAAGGCCGCCTACTTTGCTTTCCTGCACACGACATGGGCAAAGGAATTCAAAAAGGCCGTCAAGCCTGAAACCGTCATCATCGGCTCCAACTATTCCGTATTTCGCAACGGTAAGAACGGCATCCTTGCCGTGGAGCAGGAAAACAACAGTATGTTCCACTACGGCGCGAAGTTTATCGCCGAAAACAAGGTGGATATGCTGGCTCTTGGCAGGCAGAGCTTTGCCGATCCGTTCCTTGCCAAAAAGCTGCGTGAAGGCAATGAAGCGCATATCAAATGGTGCACGCTGTGCGACAACTGCCTAGAACTTTTGATCCGCCAACGCGAGATCGGCTGCTGTACCTACAATAAGCACTATACCGACGTGCTCGTGCAGGCCAGGAAAGAATTTGGTCAATTAAAGGCAAAGCATACCTGATATAGTAAATGCGAAAGAAACAGGAGAGAAGAGTATGAAACTTGGTTTTTTTGCGGCAAATTACGCGCAGTTGTCATTGGAACAAGTCGCCCAAATTATGGAGGCCAATGGCTATGAAATGATGGAGATCCCCGCCTATAGCGGCTGCGAACAGTTCGACTGCGAGGATATCCTGAACCCCGGCAAGGCGGAAGCACTTAAAAAGATGCTTGCAAGCCATGGTGTTACTATTTCCGGGCTTTCCAACCACGCAGATTCACTGTTGATCCTAGGGCCTCACACCGAGGATACGGATAAGCTCTTTAAAGGCACAAAAGAGGAAAAGATTAAATACGGGACGGAGAACCTGTTAAAGACCGCCCGTGCGGCAAACGCTCTGGAAGTCCCCGTCGTCAACGGTTTTACTGGCGTCACCAACTGGGGCAGGTATTTCCCGTTCCCGAGCGCCGATGGCTGGAGCAAGATGGAAGAGGAATTCAGGGAACTCTTCTTGCCCATCCTTGACAAGTTCAAGGAATATGGCGTGAAGTTTGCCGTGGAACCCCATCCCAATAACCTCATCTACGATATCCACACCGCTAAGCGCGCGATTGAACTGGTGGATAATCATCCCTCCCTGGGCTTCAACCTTGACCCGGCAAATCTCATCTACCTTGGCCTTAGGGTAGAAAACTTCATCGATGAACTGGGCGACAGGATCTTCCACGTCCATGCTAAGGATGGAGAAATCGTCGAGCATAACATCCAGCGAGGCGGCATCCTAATGCAGGGCGACTGGCAGCGCATCGATCGCGCCTTCCGCTTCCGTATCCCCGGCTGGGGTAGCGTACCCTGGAAGAAGGTCATCACCGAGCTTTCTTTGGTCGGCTACGACTATGTTTTGAGCTACGAGCATGAGGACGTCACCATGTCCGTGGGTGACGGCGTAGAAAAGGTAGCCGCTTACCTCAAGCCTCTGATCATTAAAGCGCCCTACGAAGGCCGACGCGACAAGATCTTTAATAACCCCAGAGAATAAGGAGGGAGCATCTATGCCCGAAACAATGAAGGCACAGGTCGTCAAAGCGCCCTATCAAATGGAATACGTAGAAGTGCCCATACCCGAAATCAACGATGACGAAGCGCTCATTAAGGTTAAGGTTTGCGGCATCTGTGGTTCAGACTGGAGCATTTATACCGGCAAGTACGCTGCGGATAAGCTGCCCATGATTACGGGGCACGAGTTCTGGGGTGAGGTCGCCAAAGTCGGCAAAAATGCAAATGGACTCAAGGTTGGCGACCGCGTTGCGGTAGACATCTGCCTGACCTGCGGTACGTGTTATTTCTGCCGCCGCGGAGACGGCCTCTTATGTGAGACCTTCACCCAGCTTGGCATCCACACCGACGGCGGATTTGCGGAATATGTCAAGGCCCCTTGGAAAAACTGTTACAAACTGCCCGATTCGATGGACGATTATACTGCAGCGTTTGTGGAACCCCTGACAGCGGTCATCCACGCTGCGCAGCGCATGGATGCCCCCATCGGCTCCAGCGTCGCAATCATTGGCTGCGGTCTTGGTATTCTGCATGCGGCTTTGGCCAAAGCGCGCGCCTGTGCTCCTGTCATCGTCATTGGCCGCGGCAAAGCGCGTCTCGAAGCAGCCAAGAAGATGGGCGCAGACTATGTGATCGACATCAATGAAACGCCCGACCCGGTGGCTGAAGTCATACGGCTGACCGGCGGTGTCGGTGTGGACTTCGTGATCGAATCTGTCGGCACGCCGGAAACTTACGAGCAGGCGTTCCAAATGCTTCGCCGAGGCGGCAAGATCGAAGCATTCGGCATAGTAGGCGAAGGCCAGACCATACCGCTTGAGCCCAAGGAGTTTGTTCTGGGCGAAAAAAAGGTCAGCGGTTCCTGCGCGGGCATCGGCAACAACTGGGGCGAGGCGATCACGCTATTGCAATACGGTATCATCAAGCCCGAAATTATGTACTCCATGGCCGTACCGCTTTCGGAGCTGGAAGATGCACTCAAAGAGATCCGCACAAACAAAAGCCTCGTCAAGGTGTTTGTCTGCCCGGAACTCAAGGAACGCGCATATTTTTAATCCTGGCTTCCTAATGCCCCTATATATTTTTACACTGATGGCCGCTTGCCAATTCGGGCGGGCGGCCATCAGAAATATGCGGGTGCGGGCCGCGCTCGAAGGAGTAACCATGATACTGACCGTCACACTCAATCCCGCGATGGATCTGCTTTTGTTTGTGGACTCCTTCGCATTCAATACGACCAATCGCGCCATTCGGACGGAGCGTTGCATCGGCGGAAAGGGTACTCATATTTCCTACAACCTCGCCGACCTTGGCGTTGCCAATATTGCAACCGGCATCGCCATGGGGCGCACCGGAGAAGAACTTATTTATACGCTCGAACAGGCTGGTGTCGCCTGCCGATTTTATAGGCAGGAGAGTGGGGAGACGCGCACAAACTACGCGCTGATTGATGGCGAAAAAAACTGCACGCTCATTTCCACCAAAGGGCCGGAGCTCAAAGAAGAAACGCTCGACTCGTTCCTGACAATTTACCGGGAACTGCTTTCCTGCGTTACATTTGTTGTCATTTCCGGAGACGCATCGAATTTTACTGATAGCAAGGGAGTGTCCCTCCAGGCTGCGCTGTTTGATGCCGCAAAGCAGAGCGGTGTGAAGGTGCTGCTTGACGCAAGCGGGAAAAGTCTGGAGGAATGCGTCAAGCGGTTCCCCTACCTCATCAAGCCTAACGTGCATGAGCTTGCGGAGCTGACAAAGCTGCCCGTCAATACGGAAAGGGAGATCATCGCCGCAATCGAAAGCCTCAGTCCGTATCGTATTTCCGTTATCGCGGTTTCCATGGGCGGAGAAGGCAGCATCGTACGCTATGGGGCGCATTATTATAAGGTAAGCGCGGCCAAAGTGGAAGTACAGAACACCATCGGTTGCGGGGATGCGTACCTTTCCGGATTCCTTTACGGCATGCAGAACGGCATGACGCCGGAAGAAACGCTTCGGTTCGCAGCGGCCTGCGGCGGGGCGGAAGCGGAAAGCGAGCGCACGGTGGGGTTAAATAAGGCACGCGTATTTGAACTGATAGATACCATTAATGTACAAAAGGTGGTTTAGGATATGCAATACATGGCAGAACGCAAAAAACTATTAGAAATGACAACCGATCTTTGGGAGCGCAGGCTCACCAACGCCGCGGGCGGTAATTTGGCTATGCGCGTGGATGAGAACCGGATGCTTGTGACACCTTCCATGATGAGCGAAATCAAGCATTGCCGCTTTGGTTTAGAGGAGCCATTACTAATGGATCTTGACTGCAACATCTTGGAAGGAACCGGTGCAACCTCGCGCGAGAGTCGCATGCACGCACTGATATTAAAAAACATTCCGGAAGTGAATGGCTCCATACATGCTCACCCGTTTTATACCATGGTGTTCGTCGCGGCCTGCAAGCCCGTGCCGCAAATGACCGAAGCGACGCTAAAAATGGGAGAAACCGGCCTTGTGCATCAGGCAAAAGCATTCAGCATTGAGCTTGCGGAAAGCGCGTACGAGTATTTCGAGCCCCGCAGAGAACAACTAAAAAGGACGGGCCTTTGCGCGTTGCTGCCCTACCATGGCACCATCGCGGTGGGAAAAAGCATTGAGCAGGCATTCAGCGTTGTGGAGCGCGTGGAAGCGGACGCAGTGTGCCACTTGCTTGGCAAGCTGATATAAGGGTGCGTGCCATGAAGACGCGTACCGTAATCCCCTGCGATATCGGCGCTTCTGGCGGCAAGCTGTTTCTGGCATCTTACGACGGGGAACGGCTGACGCTTGAAGAGCTGCATCGCTTTATCAATAAGCCCATATCGGTGAACGGCGCGCTCTACTGGGACATCCTGCACGTTTACGACGAATTGCAGCAAGGGCTTTTAAAGGCCCGCGCTTGTGGCGCATCCTCGTTAGGCATCGACTCGATGAGCAACGATTATATACTGTTGGATAAGACAGGCGCCCTCCTTGAGCTGCCGCGCACCTACCGCGATCCGCGGACATTAGGTATGGTGGAGCGCATGGAACAATATATCTCCGCAAAGGAGCTCTACCGGCTTACGGGGCTGCAGTTTAACCGCATGAATACGCTCTACCAGTGGCTGCACATGTGCTGTGACCGGCCGGAAGTATTGTCCGTAGCGAAGAGCGCGCTGTTTTTGCCGGATGCGCTTAACTTTTTCCTTACCGGTGAAATGCGCACGGAATATACGCTGGCAAGCGTTTCACAGGCGTACGCGCCAAAAGAAAAGGCTTGGGCGTATCCGTTGCTACATAAAATCGGATTCCCGGTGGATTTGCTCCAGCCCATCGTGCCTTCGGGCACTCGAATCGGGCATTTGAAGCAGCCGGGGGAGGAGCTGCCGGTGTTCACGGTTGGCGGGCATGATACTGCCTCCGCCGTTGCCGCGGTTCCGGGAAGAGCCGGACGCTTTGCCTACATCAGCAGCGGCACATGGTCCATTGTGGGAACGGAGTGCGAAAGCCCGCTGATCAACGCCCGCTCATTCTATCACGGCCTTGCCAACGAGGGCGGCGTCATGGATACTATCCGCCTCCTAAAAAACGTGATGGGGCTTTGGATCATTCAGGAATGCAGGCGCTGCTGGGCTGAGCGGGGCGAACACTATACCTACGCGGAACTTGCTGCATTGGCGCAACAGGCGCCCGCCTGCGGCGCGGTATTCGACCCGGACGACGAGTGCTTCTACCAGCCTTCTGATATGCCCGCGCGCATCCGGGAATATGTCACTGCACGCAAAATGAAGCCGCCGGAAACGGTAGGAGAAATTACACGGTGCGTATTCGAAAGCCTGGCGTGCAAGTACCGCTATGTGCTTGAATCGCTGGAGTTCGCTTTAGGAGAAGCGCTGCCCGTTATACACATCGTGGGCGGCGGTTCAAGCAACGGTATGCTCAATCAATTGACCGCCTCCATAACAAAAAGACCCGTATACGCGGGCCCGGTGGAAGCGACGGCGCTGGGCAATTCGCTCATGCAGTTAGTTGGACTCGGCGAGTTATCTTCCTTACAGGAGGCCAGGGAGTTGATCGCGCGCTCCTTCCAGTTGGAAGAGTATATGCCCGAATGCAATCCCTATTATGAAGAACAGTATGCCCGGTTCCTCAATATCACGGCCTTAAAGGCTACCGCACCCAAAGGACTGACTGAAGACTTTTTTTAATTGGTCATTCACAAAGAGGGCGAAAACATCCGCCCTCTTTGTATGTTGGCTTACTCCTGCTCGGAACGAGTATTCCTTCCGTTACAGCCACCCGGTAAGCGGTTCGTCATACAAGGTGATGGCGGTGGGCTGTTCTTTTGGGAATACGCTCATATCGGCTGCCACCTTGGCAAGTGCGTCGCACTTACAAGTCCTAAACATCTAGTTTTTATGCGGTTAGTTTTTATGCGGTTGGGTTTTTAAGTGAGTTTTTGGCAATCTCCAAGCACGAAAAAGGCCCCTAAATTAGGGGCTTTTTCCTTGGCGGAGAGAAAGGGATTCGAACCCTTGTTACCATTTCTGGTAAACACGATTTCCAGTGTAAGTATACATTCTCATATATTTTCATGCATTTCTTATTTGCTACTGAAACATATAGATAAATAGGGCATCTTTAGGCAAAAGATATCAATGTGATATCACATTGATATCACGTAGATATCTAACATAACTGACGATTTGTTAGAAAAGTGTTAGATAGACTGCCTAAAATTTTCCGAGTATCACACTTTTGTGTATAAACATAAGCAAGCTACTCAACTTTCACAACTATCACGCACTCAGTCTAAATCAGCTATTCTAATGGCACAGACAGATGTAAATATGGTAAAATGCTATTATAAGGTATTTTTCTGCTGCGGCAAAGGAATGGGACGGGGCTTCTTCCTAAGAATGTTTCCATCATTGTTATGGTAAAGACCGTTATCAACTTGGTAGATTAGTTCGATAAGTGAGGAACTATGCGAAAAGCAACTTGCGAGGGGCGTATCCTTTGGGATTCTGTCGAAACAGCGAACAATTTTTATGCAAGGTTCAAAGGCCTGATGGGACGGAAATGCCTTGCGAAAAATGAGGCGATGTTGATCACTGCATGCAATCAGGTGCATACGTTTAACATGCACTTTACGATCGACGTGATCTACCTGGATAAAAGCATGCGGGTGGTCCGAATAGATACCATTCCGCCCCGGAAAATCGGGCCGTATATAAAGACCGCGGCTTCTGTATTAGAAGCTGCGGAAGGCACAGCGTCATCGCTTGATATCAGGCTGGGTAATGAGCTTACTTTCATATAGGGAAGGATCATGTCTTCGATGTTGTCGCAGACGATACATCGCTCGGTGCGTCTATAAAAAACGAGGTCCAAGACAATATGAGCATCTGATAAGCTGCGGGAGTCCGCGGCTTTTTTAGTACCCTGAAATTTGACGATCTGTAACCTCCGTTTTTCTATAGGATGTCCCGCGCATATCTACTGTTTTCATGTCTATTTATAGCCCTTTTCAATATTTCGGCACAATAACCGGAAATAACACTAAATAACTCGTTGACTAAGTATTACCAGATACTAGAATAAGTCTTAGCGAATAAGACAATAATTAGAACGATCCCCGTGTATATTTATAAAGCTTACAAATGAAGCGTTTTCCCTAGCGCTCATCGCTGTGATTAAAATGCACGCATCATACCTTCTCTTTGCTTTGTGAAAGAAAAGTTCGAATGTCTTTGCGGACATCGATGTATCGGAGGAAACGGATGCTCGTTTATGCAGTATTGTCTGCCGCAGCAGGCGGCGCATTGGCTGAGATCATGCGGCGCTTTACCCTCTGCCTCATAAAAAACCGTACCGGAGAAATCACGCAAAAGAAGTATATAAACGGAAAACTCTCACCTGTATTGTGGATTTTTATAGGTTTTTTTTTATGCGGCGTCACGGCTCTTTTAACGCCGGATGACAAGATTAGCGGGGTTGCCGCGATGGCAATGGTTCTGGTTCTTCTCTGCATTGCTGCCGTGGATTTAGATATCAGGAAAATTCCAAACGAAACGCTTTTGGCGCTTATCGGAATAAAGCTTATCCAACTTCTGGTATATTTTGACGGAAATGCGGCAATAAATTCGCTGATCGGCTTTGCCTTGGGTTCTGTTTTGTTTTTCGTCCCGGGGCTCTTTCAGACGGGAATTGGAACGGGGGATATGAAACTGATCGCCGTAATGGGTTTCTGCCTTGGCGCAGTCGGCCTGCTGCAGACACTTGCGGTAATGGGGATCGTGTTGGGGAGTTACGCGCTGGTTCTAGCTGTCAAGAAAAAAGGCGGGCTGAAATCCGCGGCGGCGATGGGACCTCCGCTTGCGCTGGGAATGTTTTTGACGCTGCTGTTCCCATTGACGCAAATTCTTTGAATGCATCCGATAGAGTTATCGGTGCGCAATAAAAAACAGTATGGAGGGGAAAAACATGTTGAAAAGGATCTGGGAAAACGAAGACGGCCAGGCAATGGTCGAGTATGGGCTGATTATCGCTTTGATTGCAATTGCTGTAATTCTTACAGTGACGGCAGTCGGCACTAAACTTGATGCTTTATTTGGTAAAGTCAGGGATAATCTGGATTAATTTAAAAGTCAGCTAACGCAGCCCGCTGATCTGCAGCGGGCTGCGGACCATTAAATTCAAAAGGGATGATATTGCTATGAAAAGATCGTTCCTGAAAAATACAAAGTTCAATAATGAGCACGGACAATCCCTCGTCGAAACCGCCCTTACGCTTCCGATCTTCATACTTGTCCTTTGCGGAATACTCGACTTCGGCTGGCTGTTCACGAACCAACTGATGATTAATAACTCCAGCAGAGAGGCAGCGAGGGCGGGCATAGTGAACTATGAGGAAAACAATGCTGCATACCAGACGCTCGTCATCAACAAAGCAAAAGAAATGATATTCTTCGGCAGTACGTCTGACCCAAACGTATTTAATGTTACCGTCACTGTAAATGCGGACGAAACTGACGTTACGGTTCTTGTTAAAAAAGCTGTCCCCGTTCTAACGCCGATCGTCGGCGCGTTTTATGAAAACAATCAGGCAGAGCTCACATCAACCACCACCATGCGCATCGGATAGGAGATTGGAGATGTTTTTTAAGAAGTTCCTTGCGAATGAGAAAGGCCAAAGCGCCATTATCGCAGGCGTCGCGCTTTTTGTGGTCATTGCCATGGGTGCGCTCGCCCTCGATATCGGCCTTGTTCATATACAGTCGAGCAGAGAGCAGACGGCTGCGGACGCCGCGGCGCTCGCGGGGGCTACGTTATTGCCCGTTTCCGATACGGACGCCGACGAGGTCAAGGCGCTTGTCAGGGAATATGCCGTCAAAAACGGGATACCTGATGCAGACGTACTGGATAAGAATATAGTGTTAGGCGACCCAAAGGATAAGAAATTTACAAGCGTTCGCGTCGAGCTGAAAAGCGAGGTCGGCTTTGGATTCGCAAGAGTTCTGGGATTTGTAAAAACAGATGTCACAAAAGTCGCCAAAGCTCAGGTTGAACCTGCTGTTTCGAGCAGTGATACGGTTCCCCTGGGAGTCGAGCAAAGCGAATTCGGAAGCAACAAACTGATAGATTTCGTTGTAAAAAAAGGCGGTGGTAACGGTAAAACCGGTTTTTACGGCGTTCTGGACCTCAATGGGGATAAGGGAGGCGGAGCGAATGATTACAGAGATTGGCTGGCTTACGGCTACAAAGGATATCTCGAAACCGGCATGGAAATTCCGGTTGAAAATGGTAATATGGCGGGACCTACCTTTGATGCGTATTTGACGAGATACGGAAGTTGCCCACACACACCTAAATGCGGTAAAAACACATATGTTGAGGATTGTCCTCGGGTCGTGATCATTATTGTTTATGAAGCAGTGGGAAAGAAGACGGTAAAAATCGTAGGCTTTGCGCCGTTTATTCTGGAACAACAGGAACAAAAGGATGAAATTATCTGCACGCAAATCGCCGAAGTTTTTACACAGAATGGAAAATCCTCGGAAACGGCGCCTGCTTACGGACTATATAAAATCACTTTAGTGGAGTAGCTTATGAAAAAAGTATATGTGATCGGAGTCCTTCTGGCGGTACTTGCGGGTTTCGCCGTATATCTGTTCGCGTCAGAGCTTCAAGCAAGCTCCGCGCCTGTCGCGATACAGACCGCGCCCGTCGTGGTCTCGACGGTGGACATCCCTGCCGAGACGCTTATTACGGCTGATATGGTCGCGCTTAAGGATCTGCCGGAAGAAACCGTCCACGCAGACGCCGCTTTAAAGCTCGAAAACGTGGTCGGCAGCATCGCGGTAGAACCCATCGTATCGGGGGAACAGGTGCTGACCGAAAGGTTGGCTGTACAGGGCGAGGGAGCAAATACGTTGTCTTATGAACTCGAAAAGGGTCATAGGGCGATTTCCGTCGCGGTCGACGAAGTTACGGGCATATCGGGTTTCATCAATGCTGGCGACCATGTGGACGTCGTGGCGACGATCATATATCCGAAGCCCGAAGGAGAGCAGACATTCGCGATTTCTACAATGCTTGTGGAAAATGTTCTTGTAGTGAAAACCGGGCTTGTGACGGTCGACAAAGAGGATACGAAAGACATATATCAAACTGTCACACTGAGCGTTATTCCGGATGACGCACTCAAAATAAACTACGCTGCGTCAAACGGTTCAATCAGGTTGATCCTGCGTCCCGTTCTGGACGATAAGCTCGTGAAATCGAAGGATTTTCCCGTGATTTCTGGAGCAATGGCTTCGGCTGGACCGGAAGCATAAGGAGGGAAGAGATATGTCAAGGTTCAAGGTGCTAGCGGTCGCGTCGGACGAAAACATGCGGTTTGAGCTTCGCAAGGCATTGTCGGGGGATGAAAACATCGCTCTTGTTGGCTTTGCTGTTGCTGATGAAACTCTGATCACCAAGATCACGGGGTACGCGCCGCATGTGGTGCTATTGGTAAAAGGCCCCGATACGATCGGAATATTGGAATACGCGCGGCTCATATATCAGACCTATCCCGGATGCGCGTTGATACTTCTATCGGATGAGGTCAGTCTTGAGTCCGTTGATCAGGCGATGGACGCCGGGATAAGAAAAGTAGTTAGTACGGATAACCTCGCTTCCCTTTGCAATGTCGTCACGCAGGCGGCGATACTCGAACAGGGCAGGGGTGGCGGAGAAATCAGGAAAGAGACCCGGGTTATCAGCGTGTACGGTACAAAGGGCGGCTCCGGTAAAACAAATCTCGCAGTGAATCTAGCGGCGGCGTTCGCTTTGAACAAAAACAGGACCGCTTTTATCGATCTCTGCCTTATCTACGGCGATGCTGCTGTATATCTTGACCTCAACACAAAGGATACGATAGCAGAGCTTGTGCAAGAGCGTTCGGATTTCACGATCGATGATATCAAAAGCTTTACGCTGCAGCACTCCAGCGGGATCAACGCCATCTGTTCGCCTACAAGACCGGAATACGCGGATTACATTTCCCCACGGCATGTGGAAAAGCTCATCAATCTTATGCGGCCGTATTACGACTATATCGTGATAGATCTTCCGGCCAATTTTTCCGAATGCACTCTTGCAGCGCTTGAGAATTCGGACGATATCCTCATCGTCACAAGGCCCGATATATCCGGTCTTCGCAACACAAAAACCGCTATGGATGTTCTTAACAGCCTGCAGCAGACCGAAAAAATCAAAATCGTCATTAACGCCGACAAAAAGGGCCTTCTGACGCACAAGGACTTTGAGCGAGTGCTGGAGCTTCCTGTCTCCTTTTCAATACCGGAGGATACAAAAAACGCAGTGCTCAGCATGCAGCGCGGCGTACCTATCGTGATGGGTATGGCGCGGAACCCTATGGCTAAGGCGATTATAGGTGTCTCCGATCATTTTAGGCTTCGGGGAGGTATGGCAAAATGACGCTTCGGGACCGCCTTGAAAATCAGAGGGCAGTCACATCCGGTAAAGTCGAAGAGGATTGGAATGTACCCAATCCCCAGAAACCGGTCGTGATAGACGCGCAGCAAAAACTTAAAGAGCGGGTACGCTTTCAGGCAATCGAAATACTTCACAAAGAAAAGAACCCCGACAGCTCAATGGTGCGGGCTGCCCTGGACGAGGTCCTCCAATATGAGGCGGAGGATGTGCCGAGGCCGGAGCGCACGCGTATTGCAACGGAGCTTATGAACGACATCATAGGCTACGGTCCGCTGGAGGCCCTTCTTCAAGATCCCGAAGTTACGGAAATAATGATCAACGGGCCTCATAAGCTGTATGTCGAAATCAAGGGTAAGATATATAAAGTTGAATCTCCTTTCAGGGACAATGAGCACCTTAATAATATCATCGACCGCATCGTATCCACGATAGGCCGCCATGTGGACGAATCGAGTCCAATGGTGGATGCGCGTCTTAAGGACGGTTCCCGCGTCAACATAATCATCCCGCCTCTTTCTTTGACGGGTCCCGTAGTAACGATCAGAAAGTTTGCAAAGATCCCATACACCGATAAAAATCTTATCGAGTTCGGCTCCGTCTCGCCCAAAATGATGAGTTTTCTGGAAGCGTGCGTAAAGGGCAGACTCAGCATTGTAATATCCGGCGGGACCGGCAGCGGTAAGACAACGTTTTTGAACGTGCTTTCGGGGTACATCCCGCAAAACGAACGTATCGTTACGATCGAGGACGCGGCTGAGATCCAGCTCAAGCAGGACCATGTGGTCACTTTAGAGAGCCGGCCCCCCAATATTGAGGGAACAGGGCAGGTCGCTATACGCGACCTTGTACGCAACGCCCTTCGCATGAGGCCAGATAGGATAGTCGTGGGCGAAGTTCGTTCGGGTGAGGCGCTCGATATGCTGCAGGCGATGAATACGGGGCATGACGGTTCCATCACGACCGTTCATGCCAATTCGCCGAGGGACGCGCTTGCCCGCATTGAAACGATGGCGCTGATGGCCGGGATGGACCTTCCGCTCAATGCCATTCGCACTCAGATTGCTTCGGCGATCAACATCGTCGTGCATCAGTCAAGGCTTAGCGACGGGTCAAGGAAGGTTACGAGTATCACGGAGATCACGGGCATAGAGGGCGATGTCATCACTATGCAAGAGATATTCTGTTATGAATCGACTGGGAAGATGGACGGCCATGGAAGGTTTATGGGCAGGTTCAGGCCGACGGGCATCATTCCATATTGTTTAGGGAAGATCCGCTATCATGGTATTCCGGTATATGACGACTGGTTCGTTCAGTAAAGGGGGGATGACTTTGGAAATCTGGTTGCTGACGGCCAGCATATCCCTTCTGCTGTTTTTTGGGTTCATAATCCTGTTTCGGATTTTAATGCAGGACCGGATCAAGCTCAATAAAACCGTCCGTGAGCTCTCGGGCGTACCTGCCGAAGTGAAAGCGAGCAAAAAGAAAACGGTCCAACGCAGAAGAGTCAAAGTGTCTCGCGTTTTCTCCCGGGAGCTTGCCGCAGCCGGTATCCGGATGCGGGGCGAGGAATACTTGGCGCTGTGGCTGATCGTGACGATCGTGCCCGCATGCCTCATGCTGTTATTTGGCGCCCATCCGCTGTCTGCCGCAGCTGTGATCCCTTTTGGGATATTCCTTCCGCCTTTATATGTGCAAAGCGCCAAAGCGAAAAGGTTACGGAAATTCGAGAAGCAGCTGGGTGATGCGTTATTGCTTATCGCGAACAGCCTTCGAGCTGGTTTCTCCTTCCTGCAGGCGATGTCGAATATAAGCGAAGAAATGCAGGATCCCATCGGCAAGGAGTTCGCGCTGACGGTGCGCGAGATCAACATGGGCGTCGATATGGATACCGCATTGGACAACATGGTGGATAGAGTGCGGAGCACGGACCTTATGATAATGGTTGCTGCCGTCAAGATTCAGCGTCAGGTGGGCGGAAACCTGCTCGAGATATTGGTGAACATATCCTCTACCATCAAGGACAGAGTGAGGCTAAGGAACGATATTCACGTGATGACGGCGCAGGGACGCGTCAGCGCGCTCATCATAGGCCTTCTGCCCGTATTTCTTGCGTGCATGCTGATGGTAATCAATCCCACTTACTTTTTAAAATTCGTGGAAAAACCGGCGGGCATCGCGATGCTGGCCGTTGGGCTGATAATGGAGATCATAGGTTTTATATTAGTGAAAAAAGTCGTAACAATTACATACTAGGAGAGACGTAAATGGGATTTTTGGTCGTTTCGGTCTCAACTTTCATATTCGTGCTGGCGCTGCTGTGCTTTTCTGATACTGTGAAGCGGCATAGGATTAAAGACCGATATATTAGACAACTTAAAAACGAGGACGTCTATCTGGATCAGGAGCTTGAAAAGAGTCTGTACCAGCGTTTTATCGATCCTGTTTTACACAAAATCAAAAGACGGGTAAATCGAATTTCAAGAAGGAGCCATAAGGACGAAACCGGCAGATATATGGGTTTGAATAGGGAACTTCAGCTGGCGGGGATTGGGATGGCTGGGGGTGCGTTTATCATAGCACGGCTGGCACTATGCCTGGGCTTTATTTTGGTCGCCATTATGGTTGCTCTTTTGACCAAAGCTGAGAAACTATTATCGCTACTGATACTTTTGATCTTTATGATATTGTCCATATTGATTCCGAGGATGTATATAAGGTCCCGTATCAAATCGCGCCGGGAGTCTATCAGCAATCAAATGCCGAACATTATGGACATGATGAGCGTTAACATCGAGGCGGGGCTTGGTTTCGACGCCTCTATGCTAAGCGTTACGGATCATTTCAAGGGTGCCCTGTCGGATGAGCTTTTAAGGGTCCATCGTGAGATACAAATGGGGATTCCGCGCCGGGAAGCATTGACTTCTTTGAGCGCTAGGACCGATGTGGATGAGCTTAAGACCTTCGCGACCGCTGTCATCCAGTCCGAGCGTTACGGGACGCCTGTGATAAACGTGTTTAGGACGCAGGCGCAGGAGCTTCGCGTTCTACGCCGCCAGAAAGCGGAGGAGTCAGCTCATAAAGCTCCCATAAAAATGCTCCTGCCGATGGTAGTGTTTATTTTTCCTGTCATATTCATAATCTTGCTGGGACCGGCGGTCCTTGAGATTGCGGCGATGTTCGCCGGTATGGAATGACCTTCATAAGACATAATGTTAATGTCGCCGTAGAAACACGGAAGGGATAGGATAAGGGGTGATACAATGGAACAAGCCATAAAGGTAAATGAGACGATTGAACAATCGGTTGACGTGTCACGGGAAAATGATCTTAAGAAACGCGCGGGGATGTATATAGCAAAGGACGTCGACCGGCACATCGAGAAACTTCAATTCAACATGCGCAATATGGAAACAGCTTATCATGAACGATTTGAAGAAATGCGTACTCTTTTGATCAGCGTGACTCGGGAAAAGGAAGAATATCAGGCCAAAGTACAGGCGCTGGAAACGAGCGTTAAAGAAATTAAAGGTGGGACTGTAGCCGATCTCGAAAAGAAAGGGCTTAAGGCACTTCCTCTCGCGGAGTATCAGATGTTGATACAGTTTGACGAAGATGCCAAACTCACGATCAAACAGCTTGATGCGAAACTAAAAAAGGTCACGGAAGAGAATACCCGGCTTTTGAGGCAACTGGAGGATGGGGCCGCTACAAGGCGGGAATCCGAGACCATCATTCCACAGGTACAGAAATTAAAGGAATTGCTAAACCAAAGGGAAAAGGAGCTTCAGGAAAAATCCGATGAGCTTACCTCCGTATACGTTCGCGCCAACGAAGCCGAAACTGCTGTCCGCGAAAATACGGCTGCCCTGCTGCAATTCAAAAACAAGTGCTCCACTTTGGAACTCAACGAGCGGCTCCTCCAGAACGAATTCCTTCAGCTCAAGAACGATAAGGAAAGAGCTTTAAAAGAGTCAGAAGCAGCGAGCGAAAGATGGCTGGCTGAAAGGGACGCGCTTGTTAAGCGCTATAAAGTACTTCTGACAGGCCAAAGGCAAAGCATGCAGCGCCTGTATGAAAACGTCACTGCTACAGTGAAATATATGGAAAGTCTCGGTGAATCTGCAATGATTAGCCTTGGTTTGGAAGAAATATAGTCGGAGACTATCTTCGATTTTGTGTAAACCCCCGGAAGGGGAAAGATAGAAGCACCAAACGGAGGTTTTAAGTTAGGGACAAAAAGGACACGAGGACACCTCGGGCGAGACCTATTTTGCAGCAAATTAAACCCAAACAAAATTTCTCGTTTTGCTGATAGTGTTAAAAATCGATGGTTTCTCCCCAAATACTTTACTGGCAAAAAGGAAAAAACCCCTAAATTAGGGGCTTTTTCCTTGGCGGAGAGAAGGGATTCGAACCCTTGTTACCATTTCTGGTAAACACGATTTCCAGAATTAATAGTTGTATCGCAGGATATCATAGAGTACCCAGAAATCCTTGGATTTTGGGCCGAATACGATTACCTAACACATCACAGTACCACACGATACGATTAATTCTACCTTAGCAAATCCTTAGCAAAAAGCCAGATGAATGATCAAGAAATATTCCGTTAGGGCAGGCTAAATGATTGGCCTATTAAGTGATCTTTAAAGTCGGAGGTATATTATGGGAAGCTTTAAATTGACCGATCTCAAGCAAATTCCCTTGCCGCACGAAAAACTATATTACATCGTGCTTGAAAGAACCTATAATGATAAGCAGACGGTAGAAAAGGAAATGAATCGTATCAACATGATGCTTCGACAACTGCGCTCCAAGCGCTACCCTGAGGTTAGCTTTTTTATAGGAGCATCAGAAACCATCGGGGATTTTGCCTACAGGACAACACAGAAAAGTGGTAGGGTCGGAAGGCCTAAGGTTTTTGTTAGAGGCCCAAGGTTAGCCTGCATCTGCATATAGTAGTGTACGGGAAGGATTGTGCGGCTTATTGCGATGCATTTACAAAGCAATACAATTTATCGGTTGGTGAGTCTATTGCGCGGAAATATAAGTATAACAGCACCAAATATATATATTATGTCTACTCCCAGAGCTATAAATATCGTATGTGCGGCGATTTTGATTTTTCGCAATATTTTTACCACATGTACTATGACGTTTACTCAGAGACGGATGATTAATTTAACAAGAATTGGGCACATCTAAGCTGGTGCGACGACCATTGCGGCCATGCCGCCCATATAGATTTGCCCCTCGGCACCGACATTTAGAAGGTCACACTTGGCTGAAAGCGCAAATGCAAGCCCTGTGAGCATGAGGGGAGCCATCTTGACCAAAGTTTCACCCCAAGCAGAGGCCTCCCAAAAGCGCCCTGATAAATGGCATGGAACGCAACTGCAGCGCTTTGGCCATGCCGACAATTAACAAACAGCCGAAACCGATCGCAAGCAGCAGTGCAAAAATCGATACGAGGAGCGGGAGTGATGCATTGAGTAACTTTTGCGCTCTAGGGAGCTCATCAAGCACGCTCCTTTCGCATCGCGCCCAAAGCGCCCCGTCGATACGCGTTGATATAATCTATACAGAATTCATCCACGCCCGTCATAGCTCGGATGGCGCTAAGATATGCGCCAAGCTCATAATTCATTTCGATAATAGCGGCATCCTGTTGATGCGCCGCAATCATGCTCATCATAACAACATTTAATAAATTCCTTTCCGGCAAGCCGTAGGATACGTTGTTCAACCCGCAGGAAAGCTGAAACTCAGGATAGCGATTTCGCACTTCTTTACAAGCGTTCATATAAGTAGTGCAGGCATCCTCGACTGAGCTGATAGGGAACACGATACAATCCAAATAAACATCCTTAGGGTCAATGCGATAGGCATCGAGTAGTTTCTCTACCTTTGGCAAAACACGAAGCCGATCCTCAACGGTTTTGGGCATACCTTGTTCATCGTAAAGAAGGATGATGAATTGGGCATCCATTTCTTTGATCAAAGGCATGAAAGACTGAATGCGATCTTCTTCGAGAGTGATGGAATCGACAAAAGCTCGACTTTTCTTCAAGGAGTGGCAGCACGCGGTATGCACGGCAATGCTTGGGGAATCGAAGCAAAGCGGAATATCGAAGTGATCTTCCACAATTTGTTCGAGCCAAAGCATATCCTCGACCTCGGTGTTGATGTGTGTGCCGCAATTGATCGCAAGACAATCGCTGCCAAAATCGATTTGACGTTGCACCTCTTCAAGAACCCATTGTTCATTGCGCTTTGATATCTTTTCGGATATACCGGATAAACTCGTATTAATGGAACCGCTAATAACTCTCATAATTTCATCCATCCTCGTTTATTGTGCTGCTTAATGTAGTTGGGTTTGGGATATTCACTCAAAGACTCAAAGACTGTTTGTATTTACTTTTTATAACATGCATCTAGAAAAATTGCAATAATACTCCACATGTATTTGTAATATATCATAGAGTACCCGGAAATCCTTGGATTTGGGTCTAATACGATTATCTAGCACATCACAGTACCACACGATACGATTAATTCTACCTTAGCAAATCCTTAGCAAGCATCCAATATGAAGGCATATTGAAGACTGAGCAGTTTCGTCTGTTTAGAAGACGATATGATCCACAGTCGAGCTTGCAATAAACCGATCAAAAAGGTTAGTTGGAATTAAAAAACCCCCGAAAATAGGCATTTTCAGGGGTTTGGCGGAGAGAAAGGGATTCGAACCCTTGTTACCATTTCTGGTAAACACGATTTCCAGTCGTGCGCCTTAGACCAGCTCAGCCATCTCTCCACTGATTGCTCTCACGCGCTTTCCTATCTTACAATAAATCAATTCAAAATGCAAGGGTGAAATATGAAGCCGCACTCCGGTTTAAAATTGATAAATCAATTTGTAGCTTGCGTGTTTACCAATGCTTCATATAATTCCGCTTGCAGGCTTAGCTTAGAAGCTATATGATATTCGAAAATATCGGTTACCGAAAGATGTTCCGCTGATAGAAGAGAAACCACTAAGTAAGGAAAGTCACAATGAAAAATATACTTGTATCGCAGGCGTTGCATCAGGAAGCAATGGATCAGCTCCATCAAAAGTATAACGTTCTCATGCCCGAAACGAATGACCAGAAGGCGTTTGAGGCATTGCTGCCCAGGGCGGACGGCTTAATTCTGCGCGTAAATGTGGAATTAACGGAAGCAGCGCTGCGTATGGCGCCGAATCTGAAGATTATCAGCCGCACCGGTGTGGGGTTGAATAATGTACCTTTGCAGACGGCCCGTGAGCTTGGCGTTATCGTTACCAACACACCCGACGCCAACAGCATATCCGTAGGGGAGCATGCGGTGGCGCTCATACTAGCGCTCGCGAAGCTGCTGCCTCAATATGACAAAGAAACCAGAACGGGAGGGTGGGAGATCCGTCATAGCTGCCAGCCTTTTGAACTCTATGGAAAAACGGTGGGTATTATAGGATTGGGAAGAAGCGGCCGTGTTGCGGCAAGCATACTTCACGACGGTTTTAAGATGCGCGTCCTTGCGTATGGGCCATCTCTTAATCCCGCTGCATATCCGGAGTACGGTATTGCCGCCAGTATGGAAGAAGTATTTGAACGATCCGATATCGTTTCGCTGCATTGCCCCAGCACAAGCGCTACAAGGGGGATGGTTAACGCGGCGCTGCTGAGTAAGGCAAAGCCCGGATTGATGTTTATCAACTGCTCCCGAGGCGATGTCGTTGTGGAAGAGGCATTGATTGCGGCGCTGCAATCAGGTAAAATTGCCGCGGCAGGTCTTGACGTATTTGAAGATGAGCCAGTGCGCCTTGACAATCCCCTGCTTTCAATGAACAATGTTGTTTTGACGCCGCATTCCGCTGCGCTCACACAAGAGGCTTCGGTGCGCATGTTCGTAACTGCGGTTGAGCAGATTGACGCCTACTTTTCCGGTCAGGAACCCAAGCATATCGTCAGGTGATCTTGGCCAAAGCATGCAGGCAAGCCCTGAACGTGGCAAAACTGTAAACAGATCAGAATACCGGCGATACTGCAGGGATTTTCTCTTTGCACTGTTTGTAAGCATCCATTATAATGGAAGATACGGTAGACAAGCCATTCGCCATAAGGCCGCAATGTCCGCGGTCGGATAGGAGGAATATTCAATGGTTTGCAAACAATGTGGCTCATATTACGAATCGGGCGATAAGAACTGCTCGGTATGCGGCGCGCCGCTGCCCGAACAGATGGTGGACCAAACACAAAAGACCGATTCGCAGGACATTCAGTCGGAACGTCCCAATTGGGGATTCGTACGCTCTCCCCGCTGGCCTAAACCATCATTCGATATTAACGCAGTGGATGATATTGACGAACAGGTGCAGGAAACAGTACCCGAATACGCACAACCCGTTTACAAGGAACCGCAGAAATATGAAGAACCCGTTCCAGCTCCGCAGCAATATCAGCAGCCGGTAAAGCCGTCTTCTCAGGGGTTCCGTGCTCCGGTGCGCCAATTCGACCCGCAGCCTCTGCAGGATTCTTCGCAGCAGAGCGCGATCAAAACCATCGGCAGCGTTGGCGATTACGAGAGCAGTCCTGCGCCGTACCAGGGCGGTTTCGGTCGTGCGCCGCAGCGCACGACGGTGTATAACATGGATGACGAAGAGGAATACGCTCCCCAGCCTGCAAGAAAGCGTCCGGCTTCTCTGCAGCAGGCTGCGCCTTCCAAAAACCACATGCCTATTACAAAACAGCGCAGCAAATCATCGTCGCTGCGTGGCGGCAGGCGCAACAACCTTATCATAATGGGTGCTACAGGTGTGCTGATCGTATTGCTCATCGTGCTGGGTGTTGTGTTTGTAAACAAAAACTACAGCGGGTTCGGCGGCTTTTTCCGCAATGTATTCGGCGGGTCGCCCATTTTGAAGGACCCTGTGGTAACGGAAGGAAAGAACGATTCCGGCGTGGACTGCTATATCATTACCGTCTACGCGAGAAAAGGCAACACGGTTACACTCAAAGTAGGAGATCAGGAACTTTCCGACGTAATCGGCTCCTCTAACCAGAAAATTCTGCGCATTCCCAAAGCAAGCCTCCTGCCCAACGAACCGGTGGACGGAACTACCGCTGATCTGGTGCCGGATGTGCGTATCACCACGGAAGACGGCGAGGTATTTCAGCTTGAAATTCCTCCTATCAACGTTCAGGTGCCTGCACTAACGTTTGCGCTTACCTCCCCCGAGGGCGAATCCATTTCGGTAAGCAAACCGAAAATAGCGTTTTCCGGCAGCGTGGATGCCGGCGCGACCGTAACGGTTGCGGAACAGACATTCACCGTTAATCCCGATGGCACATTCACAGGCGAATACACATTGCCGGATGTCGGCATGCATACGCTGACGCTCGAAGCGCGGAAAAACGGATATCAGATTATGCGCAAAACGCTGCAGGTGGATTACACCAACGCGGAAGCCAACATAGAGTGGACAAAATCTTCGCTGCGCGCCTCGGAAAGCGATACCGCCACCGTTAAGGGCACCATTGAGGCGGGCGCCACGCTCGCGGTGACAGGTCCCACCGGCGTAACGATTGGCGCTCCTGAAGTCAATACAGCCACCGGCTTCTTCTCGTTCACAGTGAAGATGCCGGAAATCGGTCACTATGAGCTTCAGGTCACACTTACGAAGGATGGCAAATCCACTGCGGGCACTGTAGTCGTTGAGCGTGCGCCGGAGTACGCGGCGTACACTGCACATGTATATAAAATGGATTATGATCGCATGATGAAAGAAACGCTGCATCAGGCCGCCTATAAGTGCGCGGGCAAGGTTTCTGAAGTCATGCAAACAGATCCATATTGTATTGGTAAGCTGACGACCGACAAAGGTGATCTTTTGTTTGAATATCACGGTTCCGCAGCTACAGTGGATGCGAGCGACGGTAAAACCTATAATGTCTTCGGAGATTATATGGGCATTGATAAAGATACAGGCTTGCCGCTCGTATACGCCTGGTTCATTACGAAGGGTTAATGCAAACATCATAGGAAAGGGCGCGGCAGTGCCGCGTCCTTTCTCATATAGGGAGGAATACCATGAAGGTATGGGCGCTTGTGCGCACCCATCAGAAAACCGTGCGGGATATTGTTATGGAATTTCCTGTTCAGAGGCCGGATAGCATAGACGATTGGCATCCGATTCTGGGCGAGCTTTGTCACGCACTGCATGAAAGCCGTCCGGTCATGCTCAACAAACATCTGGTGCAGCTCACACGATTTGCACGAACGGAATTTCTGCCGGCGGATTTTATGGAAACGGTAGAGTTCGATAAACTGGAGTTAGTCATTTTCCCCGAAAAAAAGGAAAAGGGAACTGACCTGCTGCATTTTTAACACCGTTATTCCGATGAATTACAGATGAAATATCTCAAACCTCTCATTGAATGAGAGGTTTTTTGTTTATCAGTGTGCATGATTCATAAGTTCATATTTTGTTTCAAGATTCAACAACTCTGAGAATACGGGCCAGTCTGAAAGAGAAACTCCACGCATAGTATAGCTATATATTGGCTGGAGATGTACATATGATGCAGCGTTTTACAGCAGTCAAAAAAATAGGGCTATTTGCTTTGCTTTGCGTATGTATTTACGTGGGATCGTCTGACGGCAATTCTCATGTCTATTTGAACCCCAAACAGGTGCAAGAACATGGAGCCGATATCTCCGGCGGTTCAATTGACGATAATGCGCCAGCGAGTTTGCGCAATGACATCGAGACCAGCATACCGATGCCCTTCGAGAAATTGTCTGCAAACAGAACGGTGATTGACGATTTAACAAATCCTGGGCTTTGGGCAGGGGCTAACATAACTGCGCAGACGTCAGGTGCCATTACGATGACCAGCAATGGGGAATCAGCTGAAATCTATAGGGAGTTCGCCGACAATTTACCCCTCCAGACATATCTTTGCCTGGGCATCACCGGAACGGAGGTTCAGAACATAGAGTGGGCAACGGTATATCTGCTGGGCGATTTGAGTTACACAGACTATTTCGAATGCGATATCGTGCCTTTTTTATCAAAGGGTTTGAAGTATGCGGTACTGAATAAAAATGATTTTATGATAGGTGCCGGGGCTCCGCGGTGGGATAAAATTCGCGCTGTAAAAATCGAATTCGGTTCAACAGGGAATACCTCTTGCGGAATATCCCTGCACGAAGTCAGCACATACGATGCGTACCCCATGTGCAGCCTTTGGTTTGACGACGGCTGGCAGTCTGTATATACACAAGCGTTTCCAGTCATGGAGGAAAAGGGGTTTGACGGAATACTGTCGGTGATAGGGTCGCATGTGAATTATCCGCTCTATTGCAGCGATGCAGAACTTGATGAGATGTACAGCGATGGATGGGATTTCGTCAATCATACGTATCGCCATTTGGATCTCACCAGCGTCACACCGGATGAGGCGGAAGCCGATATCTATGCGGGCTATTGCTACCTTTACTCGCACGGCTATACAAGGGCATGCGCCAATATGGTTCCCCCATACTGCGCTACGAATCCGACGGTTGACGCAATCATATCCAAGTATGCCATGACATCACGAGTAAACAACAACCATTATAACAATCTGCCGCTGCTGAATCCTTATGATATCGTTTTTATGGAAGTAAGATCTGATACCAATCTGAATGACATCCGGCAATGGATCGATCATGCCATACAATACGATCTCTGGCTGGTATTGGTTTTTCATTCTATCGAATCCCCGGCAGATGTCTATACCAAATTTGATATACAAAACTTCGAGTCACTAGTGGATTATCTGTATCAAAAACGCTCGGACATCGATGTCGTAACGCTCTCACAGCTGCTGCATCGAGAGCAGGTACTAAAAAGTGCTCCTATTAAAGCAGCCGCCGAAAGACCTTCCGCTGTTGAGCCTTCAGGCTGGAAACTGGCGTGGGAAGATGATTTTGATGGCGTACAAATCAATGAAGGCGACTGGAACGTCATCAGCCAACGGCCGCTTGTAAATGAGGAACTTCAGACATACCGTCCGCAGAATGTAAAAATTGGATCCGGCTGCCTGCAGCTTGTCAGCAGCAAAGAAAAGGGCGCTTACTATTCAGGTGCGGTTACAACAGAAGGAAAGCGCACATTTCTTAACGGAAGGATAGATATCAGAGCGAAACTGCCCAAAGGGCAGGGGATTTTCCCGGCTTTCTGGATGCTTCCCGAGACAGGGGCAGGGTTGCCGGAAATTGATATCATGGAATGTCTGGGCAATTATCCCACCTGTGTCTGGCATGTGTTTCATTATATGGGTGCTAAGGGGCAGGATCGATATTATGCAAATTTCAAGGGGGCAGATTTCAGCGGCGATTTTCATGTATTCACACTGCAATGGACAAAAGACCGGCTGATATGGATGGTTGACGGTGTTCAAACATTTGCTGTTGACCACTACATTCCCGACAAAAACATGTTTCTTTATCTCAATACCGCTGTTGGCGGCAGCTGGCCGGGCAATCCCGATAAATCTACAATTTTTCCCCAATTCATGCTGATCGACTACGTAAAATACTACATTGCAGAATCGTGAGGGATTACTATGTTTTATTTTGGGATAGCATTATTTGCGATATATCTTATCTTTAAATTCGTATACATTTATTTTCCCATAAAAGGAAGAAGCATTGGTGTCGCGGATGAGCAGGTATATCAAAACAGCTTTGCCATACTGGTTCCCGCGTATAATGAAGAAGATGTGATTCTGCATTGCATTGAATCGCTTTCGAGTCTTGAGTATCCGGATTATAAAGTGTATGTCATCAACGACGGTTCCCGTGATCATACGCTGGAGATATTGAATACCCACTTAAATCTGATTCCGATTTCAATCGAAAACGACTTGAATCTGGCTTCGGAAAAAATACTGTCAGTAAGCGTGTCTCTCTCTCACCCAAATATCTACGTGATTGATAAAATCAACGGCGGCAAGGCTGACGCGCTCAACGCAGGTATTTCCATCTGCACCGAAGAGATTGTTGTTACTTTGGATGCCGACTGCATGCTCAAAAGCGATTCTATCAGCGTCATGAATAAGGCTTTCCAAAATAAAAGTGTTGTTGCCGCCGGGGGGACGGTGCATATCATACAAAGTCTGAGCGCAATGGGCAAACAAACGGGGCTTTCGTTTAAGATTAAGAATACAATTCGGTATCAGGTGCTGCAATACATGGTCGCCTTTTACATGCACAAATTCACGCAGGCTATATTCGGTTCCATGATTGTCATTTCAGGCGCTTACGGAGCTTTTAGAAGAGAAATGCTCATCGATGTTCATGGATATCGCAGGACGGTCGGTGAAGATATGGATATCACCCTAAAAATTCATAAGTATCTCAAATCTACGGGCAGTACCGCTGCCATGCGCTTTGTTCCCAACAGTATATGCTATACGGAATGTCCGGGAGGATTGAAGGGGCTTGTGAAGCAAAGGATACGCTGGCAAAAGGCATTCGTTGATTGTCTGTTTGAATACGGCTTTCAGATGTTCCGAAAATTCAGGGTTGGGGTTTCCGCATTTTTTCTATTGGATGGGTTCATTCTAGGTACCCTGACATCCCTGATCGCATTTCTTATACCGCTTACGATTGTACTCAATAGAGGTGTCTCAGCAGTATTTATTGTACTTATTTCATCGGATTTTCTGTTCGGCGTTGCTGAAAGCATCATTGCCATTCTGCTGGCTGCCAGAAACGAGTTTCATTTTACTAAGAAAGATTTCTTCAGGATCAGCTGTTTCATACCTTTTCAATTGATTACTTACCGTTTTTTGAACATATTTTTTATCATTGCGGGAACATTGAGCTATTTCTTTCGCAGACAGCATTGGAATGTGACGCAAAGATCGGGAGAGTATATGTATTCAACCGTCATGCCCGCAAAAACAGAACCTGCGGGCAATGTCTCACGCATTGTAAAGCTCATAAATTCATAGGCTGCGGAGGGTTTCCTCTGCAGCCTCAGGCCATCAACAAAGTCCTTCGGACTTCGTCGATGGGTTTTCCCCCGAAAATGCTTGCATTTTCGGGATTTCATTAAGGAGCTATGCGTTTGGCTTTTGGCACAACGCCACCCTTGTGGGTTAAAATGTCGCTCCTGGCAACATTTTTTCCACCGATTTGACGCGCATGCACCCGTATGATACATTCGGGTATTCTTCAAGGAATGATGTGTGGCTGTGCCACACAATAAATCGTCCAAATCGGATTGAAAGTGGGGGATTCTCAAATTCCCCACACCCCCTGAGAGGGTTTGCCGATAACCTGAGGCTGCAGAGGTTTTCCTCTGCAGCCTATCCATATCGTGACAAACTGGATTGCGATTTTCGCCTACTTTACAGCGCTGCTTACGGCAACCGTTTCGCCTGCTGCCACACCGTCCGCCTCAGGATTTTGAATGACGATTTCATCCTGCGACAGGCCGCTGAGTACGGCGACCATATCTCCGCTTTCCATGCCCAGCGTAACCGGTGCGAGTATCGTTTTGTTGTTTTTCACAACGTAAACGGCGTCTCCTGTGTCCGTCTGCACCACAGCGCTTTGCGGGACTGCAAGCGTTGTCTGACTCGCTGTGGTAAATTCAACGCGTACCTGATACCCGTGCCCCGGATGGCTTTCACCTTCAAATATGGGCGCAAGAACGAGCTTTACCCGCTGCTCGTTCAGGCCGATTGCCGAAACGGAGTTGACTGCAATTGAAGAAATATCCTGAATATTCCCCACAAACGCGATATCTCCGTCGCGCCGTTCCCAAACGATGCGAGCGGGCGTATTGGAGGAGACGATGTTTGCGTCGTCCGTCAGCAGCATGCACTCCACCCGAAGGGAGGACGGGTCTACTACTTCTGTAATCGGGGTTCCGGCCTGCAAATATTGTCCGGCTGTAATATCAATCGCTCCGACAATGCCGTCGTTGGGTGCGGTTACAGTGGCGAGGGATATTTTGCGGTCAAGATCCGCAATAGTTGCGTCGATTTTCTCAACTTGGGCGGCATAGTAGGTTGCCGTGCTGGAGTCGCTCTGCATGGATTGTTCCAACAGGCTGATTTGTTCACCCAAGGCGTTCTTAACTTTCTTTTCGCTTGATAAAGAAGCTGCGGCTTGTTCCTGCTGCGCCATCAGCGTGAGTACCTGTGTTTGTGTATTGAGCACATACAGGTTGTATTGCTCTTTGAGCGAATTTTGCTCATTTTCCAGAGTGAGCAGGCTGGTTTTAAGCGTTTGCACAGCCTGCGGGGTGGAAGATTTCGCATCGGAAAGTTCATCCTGCAGGCGCGAAATCTGCTCCTGTGAGATCTGCAGCATTTGTGCATACGAGCCGTCGGAGGAATCGAGCGAATCGATGAGCGCCTGTAGACGGTCCGCTTCCTCTGTGTTTCCTGCTGCGACGGCGTCCGCCTTTTTGCTTTCCAGATCACTGATTTGGGTTTCGCGCTGCGCTTCAGCCTGCGCCTGCTGCAGAGCGATGGATTCACTTTGAATCTTCGCTGCTTCCAGCTGGGATTCAAGCGTCTGTACCTCTGCGGACGTCAAGCCGGAAGTTTCACTGAGACGGCTTTTGATATAGTGGGACTGTGCATCGGTTGAATCGAGCATCTCTTCATACAGCCATGCGATACTGTTTTTCTCTTCGGGGTTTAGAGACCAGTCGAGCAGTTCGATCTGCTCATTGAGCGCTTTTGTGGTATCCGCGGCCCCGTAGGCTGCGCGCTGTGCTTCTATTCCGGCGATCTGCTGTTTTGCCTGATCGCGTGTCTGCTCCCAGGATGCAAGTATTGTGGCACGGTCGGCAGCAGTGCGCTTGCGTTCAGCCATGAGATCAGCGGTATCAAGAACGAGAAGAAGATCCCCCTTTTTTACGCTCTGTCCCTCGTGCGCGCGAACTTCCGTCACTTTTCCCGATAGATCGGCGCTCACTACGCTGCGAATCTCTGCGCGCACAATGCCGTCCTCCCAAAAGCTTTCCTCCAGCAATTGCGGCGTAACCGACATCGCGGCGACTGTTTTACCTGATGAGAACGCCATTGCACTTCCCACGACAGCAAGCACAGCGACAGCGATGCCCGCATACCGTATTTTCTTATTACCCCACAGAGTAAGCAGTGTTTTGTAAATGGAAAGCTTTTTCATATTCATTCCCCCATATACTCCATCACGGAAGATTTACTTGCAAATGATTAATCTCTGCCTTTGAGTACATCCGCCATAGACGTGCGGCGAACCTTTCGGGCGGTTATCAGAACAGCGGCAAACCATGCCGCAAGCAGACACAGAATACAGGTTAAATGAGAGCTTACGGGCACAATTGCGGGCATCGAGTACAAATCTGTCGCTACGGAATCAGCAAGCGCCTGCATAGTGGCCCCGGCGAGCGGTATGCCGGCAAGTATTCCTCCCGTTACGAGCAGCAATTGTTCAAGCGCCACGACCTGAACCGTTTCGCCTAATGAAAAGCCAAGCACCCGCATGGAAGCCAGTTCGCGTATGCGTTCGGAAAGTATTACCACGCTTGCGTTATAGACGATGGCAAAACCCGCGAACACTGCCATAACAGCCATCACATACAGCGAACTCATGGAGGTTTTCATCAGTTCGTTCATGTTATCCCGCATCTGCGCGATACTCATGACGGAGGCGATATTGCTTGCGTTGTTCAGATGTTGTATCAGCTGGTCTGTTGCTGCCGGATTGCCCGGGGCCATTTTGATCATGGCGCTTGTGGCAAACTGCGGCATGTGAAGCTGTGAAGACAAATACGCCCGGTCGATCACGACATAATTGCTCGTATATTGCTCGCACAGCGCGGCCACGGGAACATGCACTTCTTTATCGGGATAGGGGATATCCAACAGGATACTGTCTCCGACCTGTACGCCCAGTTTCTTTGCCATCCGGTACGTGAGCACTACGCCTTCCTTGGGCGTACTGACAGGTGAGTTCTTTTCATCGAACAGGCGGTAGAGCGTTCCTTCGCTGGGGAGAGCCAGCAGGGCGGCATCCTTTTCGACCGCGCCCTTGCGTATTGTCAGCGGAATTTCCAGCACGGCTTCTACGGTTTCAACGCCCTGCATGTGGGAAAGTGCGGTCTCCAGCGGGCGTGCGTTTGTCATTTCTACAAGGCCTGCTTTGAGGTCATAACGCTGTACCTCGGTGAAATTGTCCGTCATCATGAGATCCACCATGGGGCTGAAGGCGAATACGGCCGCAATAAGCGCATAGCAAATGGTCAGCCCTATCCATGTCAGAACGGAACGCACACGGGAACGAAACAGGTTTCGAAGTGAAAGCTGTGTGGTGGTGCGCAGCAATTTCCATACAGCCTGCAATCGTTCCAACAAAATAGGCTTGCCGCTTGGCGGCGCGGGCGGATGCATGGATTCTGCGGCTGTAAGCTTCAGTACACCGCGTGCGCCGTATAGGCTTGCGCCCGCGCCGAAGAATAGAGCCATTGCAGAAAGCATCAATACATTTGATAGTGAGAAGGAGCCGGAAATACCCGGCATATAAAAATATGTGGTATACAGTGCGGCCATATATCCCGCCACCGTCGCACCCAGTGCGCCGCCGATGATGGATGCCATAAGTCCGATGACTACGCCGTATATGGCGTAATGTGTCAGTACTTCGCGGTTGGAGTATCCATACGCTTTCATCAGGCCGATTTGTGCGTGCTGCTGCTCGACAATCCGTTTCATGACCACGCTCATGATCAGCGCGCCTACCATCAGAAACAGGAAGGGAACAACGCCTACCATGCTGCGCAGGCCCGCAATTTCCTGATCCAGCATGCTGTGGCTTGCCTGGTCTGCCCGTGATAACAACTGTATCAGGCCGTTGGGTGCAAGAGCCGTTTTAAGCTCCTGTTCCACATCGTCATAGGTTACACCGCTTTTCAGTGCAAAGGAGATATCGTTTGCCTCACCGCGGCGGTTGAGCAATGCCTCCAGAACATCTGCCGGCACATAGGCGATGCCGTAATTCTTATCGTCCGGCATCAGGCTGCCCTCGGGCATAATGTAGATGTACTCCGGCGTCTGTACGGTTCCGCATACGGTAAAGTTGACTCTTCGCCCGCCCAGAGCCAGCTCTATCGAATCCCCCCGCTTCAGGCTGTTGGCCTTGTAAAAAGCTTCATTCAGGCAGATCCCATAACTGCCCGCGGAAGGCGCTTCGCCTTTTGTCACGTATATGTCGTTGAGACGGTCTGTTTCCGCAGGGTCGTAGGAAATCAGTTTCAGCGTGGCGTTATTGTCCTGACTGTCTGCAACAAGGCGGGCTGTCACTGTCAGGCGTCCGGATGCTTTTTGTATGCCTTCGATGGCGGTAAGGCGCTCAACGCGGGAGACGGGGATGGAGTTTACCTGCGCAAACACGTCCGCAAACCGATACTGCCTGTAAAAATCCTGCTGAACCACAGGAATATTGCTGATTACCTGCGACATCGAGGAATAAAAAATAACGCCGATGGCCATCACCATCGCGCAGGCGAGATAAGATCCTAGGTGGCCGCGCAAATCGCGCAGGGCCTTGCGCAGCAGCGTCGCTGTCATTTACCAGGCGACCTCCTCCGGTTCCACCGGACGCGCGTTAACCTGTATCTGCGCAATTTTTCCGTCGCGCATGGTGAAGACTCTGTCCGCCATGCCGGCGATGCTCGCGTTGTGCGTGATGATGACGACGGTCTTCTGATAGGTACGGTTAAAGTGGCGCAGCACCTTGAGCACCTGTATGCCGGTCGTTACATCCAGTGCGCCGGTGGGTTCGTCGCACAGCAGTATTCTGGGATTCTTCGCTACAGCCCGCGCAATGGCGACACGCTGCTGCTGCCCGCCGGAAAGCTGGGAAGGGAAGTGGGTGCTGCGATCCGTCATACCCACATCATCCAAAACTGTATTGATATCCAGCGGTTTTTGCGCAATGTCGGTTGCGAGTTTTACATTTTCGCGCGCGGTTAGATTGGGCATCAGATTGTAAAACTGAAACACGAAACCGACCGCATGCCGGCGATACCGCATCAATACCCGCTCGTTTGCGCCCGCAAGATCCTGACCGTCATAAAACAGCGTTCCGGTGGTAGCTGCGTCTATACCGCCCAGTATGTTCAGCAGCGTGGATTTACCCGATCCGCTGGGGCCGAGTATCACGACAAGCTCTCCTTCGTACAGCGTGATATCTACCCCGCGCAGCGCTTCCACCTGCACTTCGCCGGTTTGATAAACCTTTCGTATTCCTGTGCCCCGGATCAATTCCTGCATGAAGAATCCTCCCCGTGCGGTTTTTGTTCGCCAAGCTGCGAAAACGCCCATTCATAATAGCCGAGTATTTCAATGTGGAAGAGCGAACGAAGCCCCTCTCGGAGTGCTTGTTCTGTCATACCATAATGCGACGCCCACGCACCCGAGCAGATTGCGCAATAGGCGATGGGCAGTATTCCGCCGAAAAATTTCATAACGATGGCTTCGAGATTGAGCTGCGGATATCCAAGACTGCTCAGCTGCTGTTGATACTCGCCCCCGTTTGCTATCAAATCCGACAAACGGAACAACAGCTGCTGGTTCTCGCCATCCTTGACGGATTCTGCAAACATGATGCGCAGTATATCCCGTTTTTGTGCAAATAGGTTCATGAAGTGATCCAGCCAGCCGTCCAGAAAGCCAAGCATGCGCTGTATGCTCAGCTTGTCGTTGATGAGTACGGTATCTTCGACTGCGGATATGGACTGGGCTAAAAATGCCGCAGTTTCTTTGTTTTCCAATATGAATAACGCCGTTTGCATGAAATTCTTTAAGAAATCTTCAATCAGGCAATCCAATATGGCTTGTTTGCTGTCGAAATAATAATAGATAGTCGCCTTATTGATGCCTGCTTCCTTGGCGATTGCGTCCACACCCGTGCCGCCAAAACCGTTTGCGGCAAACAAACGCTCCGCCGCGCACAGTATTTGTCCCCTGCTCTGATTCTGCGTTTTATTCTTTGACATTCTGTGCCTCCGAATGTTATACCAAACGGTTGGTTGAATTTTATCAGTCATCGATATATTCGTCAATATACTTAGGCATAAAGATTGTATAATGAATTGTGGGAACAAAAGTACATTGTTCTCATTCGACGGAGAGGGAATGGATATGGAGAATTAGCCCATTTGAATCATTTCATATGACTTCAGATTTTTCTTAATCTGTGCAGGCGTACATTTTTCCATAGGCACGAAAATCCAGTCCCTCTGCTTCTCTTCCTCGCTAAGCTCTGGAATAGGGAATATTCTGTCGTCTGTGGCGTCAAACGGAATTTCAACGATATCCCCCTGTTTGATCACCTTGCGGACAGCGAAGTACTTCCGGATCATGCCAATAAAAAAGTCAAGAAAAGAATCATTGTATATAGACAGAATGGGCATGATTTTGCCGGTGCCCTTCATAAACAGCTGCAAAACGCCGCCGACATTGCCGCAATCACCGCCGCAGCAGGAGCATGCTGCGTATGCGGGCTTTGTGCAGGCGCCGCAGCCAAGTACTCTTTTCATGCCGATATGCTTGAGGTCGGCAAGCGTATACGGGTTTGCATCCGCGTCAAACCAATATCGTTCTGTCCCAACTTCGCAGCCGTTGCCGAGTATGACTGCAAATTTAGTGGACGGGTTATAGGTGCTTTTGCCCTGGTACAGCATCTCCATGAAAAACACCATCGTCGCAAGGCAGCCTCCTCGGCAGGCTCCTTCTATTTCATATACAAGCGCAGGAGAAACGGAATGAATATCGGTCACTTTGGGGGCGCGGCTGTTTGTATGCCCTACAAAATAGCGCACGTTGGGCCATATCCTGCGAAAGCGCGGAGTTAAGAACGAGCTTTCAGCTTTTCGAAATGGCACTATTCGCAGTTTGCCGATGATTTGTGTATCCGGATCGCCAAATCCGCGCGCCTGTGCTTCTTTGATCAGAGCGATGCTTTCGGGATCAATGCCCATTATTTTCGTGACGACGCGGTCGACTTCCACGCTGTTCGTGCCGGTGACGATTAAGCCTGTTTTCACGGGATCAACTGGGCCCGGCGTATTGCCTTCACCGCCGATTATTCCGTCGACCACTGTAAGATCCGGTTTGAAAAGATAGAGCAGATCCACAAGCTTTTTTTCAATCTGCCATGTGTGGTTGCGATAACGCATGTTTCCGGAAAGAGTGCCCATGGCGTTTTTAAAGCCAAGAGTAACGCCGGTATATAGATTTGTTTTCATTTTGGGTACGGAAACATACAAAGCTTCACCCCGCACAACTTCGCTGAATATACGGGGGAGATAAACATCCTTCTGTACTTCTGCCTTGGGGACATAGTAATGGTCAAGAGGCTGTTCTTCCACGGCAATCAGACCGCAGCTGTAATACCTTGCAACTTTGTCGAGGCCGATATCCCTGAAATACTGCATGGTTGAGATGCCTTTTCCGGCGCCTTCCACAATGGTGATGCGGCAATCGAGCTCCTTGAGGTATGATACGATCGCCTCGAACACGCGCGGATCGGTTGTCTGCGGAATATCGTCCAGCCTGTAGCCGGAACGGTGCGTGACGCCGACCAGATTTGGCTTTATCAATACCTTTCGTCCTTTGAAAGTCTGCGCAAAGCCGGTTGCCTCATTGAGCGTATTGAGGCTGTTATATACAGTTTCGCGAATTGTTTTCACATCCGGTCTGCTGAAGTAACGTTCCGTTCCGTAGTAATACGGTAGAACTACAAAGTTATGCATATAGTTTACTTTGGGAGCATCGGTTATAACCACTGCGTTATTCATGCATGTATCTCCCTGTTCTCTTGTACCATGCTTTCAGACGAAAAAGCATCAACGGAAGCAGTCTGAGGCTCCCGCCATGGTTCAAGATTGTCCTCAATAAAATCCTCGTCAGTGAGATCATCAGCCTTCATAGTCCTGCGCAGAGGAAGCCACCAGTTAAAGCCGAACAGCAGACACATGGCTATGCTTTGTGCAGGCGTTTTGTTCATGATCGCGCCGGTCCGATAGCCGATCAGTATCAGCTCCGCGAAATGCAATAAAAACAAGGCCGCGAAAAGCCAAGGAAATGCGGCGGCAGCCCATACGATGATAGACAATATCCATAGCAATATTGTGATGAAGTACCCTATTAACTGTTTCAAGTGAATGCCTCCAGAAAAAGCTTCATCCGGACTTTTGGAGTGAATGAATGTTTGGGGATATGTATCTGTAAAGTGGTTTGTCAACGCTTAACCTTTATTATCAAATTCCTGTCGTGTTTTGTCAACACAATACAAGGCAGCAAGTGCGGGCCGTTTTGAGAAGTGTGGAAGGCCGTAGCAGACGAAATGGAGAAGGCTACGACCGGGCTGAATCCCGGTACCGGTTAGGCGTAACGCCGACGATGCGCTTAAATACCTTGGTAAAATAGCTTTGATCCTCGAACCCGACAGCTACCGCAATATCGGCAAGGTGCAGGTTCCCGTTTGGAAGAAGGGATTTGCTTTTTTCAATCCGGATACGGTTGATATACACATTGAACAATTCCCCCGTTTCCTGCTTGAAAATACGGCTCAGGTAAGAAGGGGACAAATACACCATTCCAGCCATTTGCTCGAGAGAAATTTTCTCATTATAGTGGGTTTCAATGTATTGGATACAATGATGAATGACATTGGCGTGCCGGGCATCGGCGTACCGGAATATGCTGTGCATGATGCTATTCAGCTGGTGCGAAAGCCAAAGGCAAAGCTCTTCAACGTTATGGAAGGAGGATAGCTTTTTAAGGCTTAATGAAGTCTCGGCTAAAGTTGTTTCCGCATTGGCGCCTGCATCGATAGCAGCCCGCCCCATCAGCACCATGAGATCGTAGATGTGCGTTCTGACATGCGAAAAGTCGCGGCCTGTTGAAAACAATATGTATCCCAACAGCTCATTGAGCAATCTGTGCGCTTTTTCCTTTTCTGATTTTACTATGCTTCTGAGCAGCTCACTTTCCACATCGATGGGATAGGGTTTTGTTTCTTCGCTTTTCAGATGCATGATATAGCTTGTAATCTGCCCCTGAATAGCATCAGATATCTCTGCGGTGCGCATTCGATTGACAGAAGAAACGTTGTTCATGAATCCGACTGCCATAAACAGCAGAACAGATAACTGCTGTACCTTTCCGGGGGGAACTACCGGAATATGATCGAGTACTTGCTGCACGCGCGTTTGTTTGGATACAGAAAACTGTGAATAACCAGCAAGCTCGCAATCGATATAATCCTGCTTATCGACCATTAGGAACGGACCTACGGTAATTTTTGCGGCGCTGACCACTTCGCCAAGAATGGGGGATACAAAGCAGGTAAGTCCCATCGGGCAGTAATAAATGTACTTACCCCCGAAGCGTTCCGCTTCTGTCATACCGTAGATATGCGCCTGCACGCAATTGGTCTTTTGCCTTCCCATGGCTTCACACAATCCGCAGCTTTGACACCCATAACCATATTCGGCGATGGATTCTCCGTTGGCCGAGGATATGACGCATCCCATCTCCGTTGCGCCATAAAAAGCCTGTGCGCATTCCTGCGCCAGCAATAAATCAAACGGTTTGTTCTCGGATGTCTGCATTTTGCTGCTCCATAACGCATTATTTGTAATGCTTACAGAATAACAAAATAGTACTAAAATGCGCGCCATTCCGCAAGAATTGTTTTGCGCCATACGGAATGAATAGGATAGCAGAGTTGTTTATGATTGGTTTGATACTTATTCCATCCACCATTCGTACCCCGCCCGGTGAAGATACATCTTTCGGCCGTCAATTTTCACGGTATATCTCCAGTGGGCAGGAGTTATTTCACGAAAGCGAAGCACGATGATAAAATATTGCTTTTCGTTCGAGTCGATCCTGTAGGGGACGAGTGTGCCATCAGGGGCAATGGTGTATTTTACATTCAGAAATTTTTGTTGCAGCAGGTTTAAAAAGTTCAATGCCATATGCTTCCTCAGTTTAGTTCTCCAAGGCGGAGACTTTTGCTTGCCCGAATACCCCCGCAGATGCATTCGGCGCTACATAATGTACACATAACACGTGAACAAATGGGACAAAAAGCCCCGCGTAGAAAAAACGCGGGGCACCTCGGAGGACCGCCCTGCATGAAGTTCAAGGGCAGATGAGATATGTTCTGCTGTGAGGGAATTGATTATGCATGCTGCTTATGGGAATATCCGGCGCGATGTTTACGCAACATGATGGATGACAGCGAAAAAGCGAGCGCTTATCGCTGATTCTTTCATGCAGGTGCGTATATGACGCTGCTACAGCCGGAATGGCCTGTATTGCCCATGGAGCTTGTGACGAGAACGGATGCCTATGACGATGCGAACACCATATTCCAGGTGAAATGGGATGGCGTACGCTGCCTTGCGTACGTGGAAGAAAGCGGTGTAAGCCTGTACAATCGCCGTCTGCGCTTTAGAAATGCGCAATACCCTGAACTGCTGGAGGCCTTGGCTTCGCTGCCCGCAGGTACGGTATTGGATGGGGAAATCATAGCGACCGGGCCGGATGGGAAGCCGTTGCTGCCGCGCATACTGCGGAGGGATCTGGCACGCAAGGCCAATCAGCTTCTCCTTTCAGCCGTACCCATACAGTACATGGTGTTTGATATTCTATGGCTGCGGGGGCAACCGATGTACGGTCTTCCTCTGACACAGCGCCTCTGCGCGTTATCGGGTATTTCGTTATCTTCGCCTGTCGTGCGGGTGGATAGCCTGACGGGGCAGGGGAAGGCGTTGTTTGCGGCAGTACAGGCGGAAGGACTGGAAGGTATTGTGGCAAAGAAAACCAACAGTCTGTATCGTTTTGGGCAGCGATCTTCTGAGTGGGAGAAAATCAAATGCATGCGGGTAGAGGAAGGGTTCATAGGTGGATATATTCCCAAACCGGACGGCATGCGCTGCGTACTCGTTGGCATGCGTGAAGCGGGTGGGCTGCTTTACGCCGGAAAAGCTTCTTCGGGGCCGACACATAAACAGTGGAAGGCGCTGCGGGAACGATTGGAACAACTGCGCGGACCCTGTCCGTTTCTCAAGGAGCCCGATGAAAAAGAAGCCATTTGGGTAAGGCCGGAGCTTCCAATTCGGGTTCGGTTTATGGAATATACGCAGGAGGGAGTTATGCGGGCGCCCGCAATACTAAGCCTGCCGGGGGTGAGCTTATGAAGAACGACACACGCGAAGCA
This sequence comes from uncultured Oscillospiraceae bacterium, assembly GCA_964440115.1. GTDB lineage: Bacteria > Bacillota > Clostridia > Christensenellales > CAG-138 > JAEWWD01. The sequence continues at coordinate 273,559 of CAYTPV010000004.1, forward strand.
TTTGAAATTGAAGGCAGGAAACTGACCCTGACGCATCTGGATAAGGTATATTTTCCCGAAATCAACGCGTCAAAAGCTGAATTGATCGAGTATTATCTGAGGATGGCCCCGTATATACTTCCGTATCTTAAAGACCGTCCTTTTTCCATGCTGCATTACCCGCACGGGGTGGACGGCACGACATTTTTTCAAAAGCAGCGCCCGGATGACGCACCGGAATGGCTTGCCGGGATACCCATTCCCTCTAAAGAAAAAACGGTGGATTGGTGCCTCGTCAATGATACGCCCAGTCTCCTGTATATGGTGAACCGCTCCTGCATTGAAACGCACGCCTGGTTTTCTCGTGTACCGCAATTGGATGAACCGGATGTCGCAATATTCGATCTTGATCCGTCCGGAAATACCGGTTACCGCGAGGCGGTGGAAGCGGCGCTGCTCGTTAAAGCCGCGCTGGATGTATACGGGCTTACGGCCTTTCCGAAGATTTCGGGCAAGACGGGCGTACATGTCGTGGTGCCGATTGAACCCACGCCTTATGAACGTGTTCGCAAATTTCTGACAAGCGTCTGCAAGGCTCTTGAAAAAACGCAGCCCAATAAATTTACGATTGAACGCACCATAGCAAAGCGCGGCGATAAAGTATATCTGGACGCGGTGCAGAACGCGAGGGGAAAAACGCTGCCATCCCCTTACAGCGTGCGCGCCACACCGCGGGCCAATGTATCCGCGCCTGTTACATGGAAAGAACTGCAAAACGGCGTAACCCCGGATGAGTTTCACATTCGCAATATGGAGCAGCGCGTAAAAGAAGTCGGGGATTTATTTGCCCCCGTATACACGCTCAGACAACGCCTGCCCTTCATTTGACGGCTGGTTATTGCGCAGCCGCTTTGCGCTTGCGGGGTTTCTTTTCCTTGGGCGGCTCGTCCGGTTCGTTTCTCGCCTTAGTGGCTTCGACGCTTTGGCGAAGCCGCTCCATCAGATCGATGACATTGCCGGTGGGCGCTTCCACGGCTTCCGGCTCAACAAACTGGCGGCCTTCTACTTTTGCTCGGATAAGCTTTAGCAATTCCTCGCGGTACGCGTCGTGGTATTTGGTTGGTTGAAACTCAGCCGTCAGGTTTTCCACCAGTTGTACTGCCATACGCATTTCCTCAGGCCGTACAGTAACGGATTGCCCAAGCTGGGTGAGGCCCAATTCTGCCGTATCCCGTATCTCATCGGCGAAGTACATCATGGCCACGCACAACGCGTCGCCTATGAGCCGAATAAGGCAAAGATGCTCTTTTTCGCGCATGGTAACTTTTGCAACGGCGACGCGGCCCGTTTCGTGCATGGCGTCCCGCAATATGACATAGGGTTTTTCTCCGCCCTTTTCGGGCCAGAGATAGTAGGTCTTATCAAAGTAAACCGGATCGACTTCCTCTATACGAATAAAGTCGACAATGTCGATATACTTTGCGCTTTTGATAGGCAGCGCGTCCAGTTCTTCGTTCGAAACAAGAACGAATTTTCCCGGCTCGTATTCAAAGCCCTTTACGATCTCCTCATAGGCCACTTCACGGTTGCATTTGCTGCAAAATCGCTTCTGGTTGATTGGCGTATTGCATTCTTTGTGCAGCTGACGAAAGCTGATGCTTTCCTTTTGGGTTGCCGAACCCATTTTGACAGGCACATTCAATAGACCGAAACTAATCGCACCCTTCCAGACTGTCTGCATGCGCATTCCTCCTTTTCCGAAGCAGGATTAGTTTAACCAGCTTGGCTAAAAATGAGCAGGCTACCATGCAAACTGAATGAAGGCTGCACTTAAGCTGAAACGGCAATGCTGATATATAAAGAATGTACTGATTTGTTACATCTTGATGGATTTTTATCTGGAGCGGATATACAATGATGCGTAGAATGACTGCTCATTTTACGGCGTTCAGTTATGCAAAGGAGAAACGAGCAATATATGGCTAAGATACGCATTATTGCGGACAGCACCTGCGACATTGAGCCGCGTTTTTTACGTGAGCAGCATTTGGACATGCTTCCTCTGGTGATCACGATAGAGGATAAGAGTTTTCTGGACAGGGTGGAAATTCAGGTTGAACAGGTGTATGAGTGCATGCGACAGGGTATCGTGCCCAAGACTTCGCAGATTCCATATAAGCGCACACTGGAGCTTTTGACGTCCGCGCTGGAAAACGGGGAGGATGTGATCTACATTTCCTTCTCGAGCGAACTGTCCGGCTGCTATTCCGTGGGCAGCATGATAGCGGAAGAATTGCGCAAGAGTTATCCGCAAAGAAGCATAGCCGTCGTTGACTCCAAGGGCGGCGCGGGCGCGACAGGACTCATCGTACTGCAGGCCCTGAAAATGGCTGCGGCAGGCATCGGATTTGATACTGTGCTTTCCGAAGCGGAATTCATGGCGGAGCATGTGGAGCACGTATTCTCCATTGCGGATCTCGAGTGGCTCGCCAAGGGCGGACGGATATCCAAGATAGTGGGGTATGTCGGCAGCAGACTTGGATTTCATCCCATATTGGAAGTGAATAAGGGCAGCATGGTCGTACGCGGAATGGTACACGGAAAAAAGAACTCCATACAGGCGGTTGCAGACGGAATCATTCAAAAAGCGCAGAAATTTCCTGAGCAGCTGATCGCCATTTGCCATGCGGACGATTTGCTTTCGGCGCAAAAGCTGGAATCACTGATTAAAGAAGGATTGAACGGATGTGCAACCATGCTCTGTCATATCGGCGGCGTGCTGGGCGTACATTTGGGACTCAATGGCATAGGCGCGTTCTGCTTTAATCAATTATCCGAGCAGTACTGTTTGCTTTCATAATCTACCGATTATATGAATATACCCATGTTTCTGTTAAGAAGCATGGGTATATTCATAGGGTTGGGGGATTAGGGGTTGGGGGGTTAGGTATCGCCGTTGCGAAAAGCGCACTGCAGAATATGATCGTTCACCATGCCGATCGACTGCATGAATGCGTAAACCGTTGTAGAACCGACAAATTTGAAGCCCATGCGTTTGAGTTCTCTGCTGATCTCATCGGATAGAGGGGTGGTTGCGGGGACCTCGGTAATATCCGTCCACCGGTTTAAAACAGGTTTGCCATCCACATACTTCCAGAGGAATTCGTTCAGTGACCCGTGCTTTTCGCACAGTGTATAGTACATTTTCGCATTGTGGATACAGGCCAGTATTTTTGCCTTGTTTTTAATAATACCGTCGTTCTGTAGCAGCGCCTCTACCTTCTCGTCGCCATATTCACGCACGAGAGCAGGATCAAAATCGTCGAATCCGGCAGCAAGCGACTCCATTTTCCGAAGTATGGTCAGCCAGCTCAGCCCTGCCTGCATAGCCTCCAGCATAAGCATTTTAAACAGCGTTCGCTCGTCGTGCACGGGCTTGCCCCAAACGTTGTCGTGATACTCTTGGAGCAATAAATTGTGTTCTGCCCAGTCGCACCGGATGATCTTATCCTGCACTTTGTTTCCTTTCCGCATCGGCACGATCGATTTGCTTCTATTTAATTCTTAACCCGGTTCCAGCAATAACAAACCGCCAATTCTTGTTTTTCGGGATATGCACCGTCCGCATCAAGATCAAAACGGCGTCTGCAGTGCAACACGCTTGTGCTTTGATCTATATCGTATTATAATGTACACACTGTTGGATTAAGGCACTGGCCGAATTTTAAGCGGCGATTTTTATAATATTTGCATATAAGGTGGGCGCAATGAAACAAAGCAAATCTGACCGGCGCGTAAAATATACCAAGGCCATGCTGGTAAACGCACTGGTAGAGCTGATGAAAACCCAGCATATTTCAAAGATTTCTGTCATATCGCTGTGCGAGGTCGCTGATATCAACAGAAGTACGTTCTATGCGCATTATGTGGATCAGTACGACCTCCTTCGGCAGGTGGAAAAGGAAGTCATCGATAATCTCAAGCAGTATCTTGAAAAGCAGGACATAGACTCAAATTATCCCGTCTCGATACATGTGCTCAAAAGCATATTGGACTATATCAAGGAAAATGCCGAACTGTCCAGGGCGCTGTTGAGTGAAAACTGCGATTGGTCATTCCAGAAGGATATTATGGAGCTGACGCAGGTTGTGAACATACCGCAGAAGAAGTATGATTCGCGAACAGAGGAATACCTGAAAGTATTTGCCACGACAGGCTGCATCAGCATCGTGCAAAAGTGGCTGCAGGACGGCATGATAGAATCAACGGGTGATATGGCCGAAATCGCGCTAAAAACGCTGTATCATGGAATTCTGAGTTTTCAGTGAAGCCAGCATGCCCTGCTGAATCATGATATCGCCGTTGACCAAACTATGACGCATACTCTACAATACTGATGTATCTATATTGCAATTCCTAAACATGCAATTTCAGGAAAGAAGGATTATACATGAAAGTACTTCTGGTCAATGGAAGTCCCCATGAAAAGGGCAGCACTTATACCGCGCTTTCGGAAATAGCGCAAACATTGCAGGCTGAAGGCATTGAAGCTGAGATATTCCATATTGGAACCAAGCCGATCTCGGGCTGTCTTGCTTGCGGCGGCTGTAAAAAGACCGGTCGGTGCGTGATTTCAGACAGCGTAAACGAGTTTGCGGAGCTTGCGAAGGATGCGGATGGGTTCATATTTGGTTCTCCCGTACACTACGCCGCAATGGGAGGCGCAATGACTTCCTTTATGGACCGGCTGTTTTTCTCAATCGGCCGCCCTCTGTTCTATTTAAAGCCGGGCGCCTGCGTTGTTGCGGCAAGAAGAGGCGGTACAACAGCAGCGCTTGATCAGTTCAATAAATACCTGACAATCTGCGAAATGCCCGTGGTATCCTCGCAGTATTGGAATATGGTGCATGGCACGAAACCCGAAGAAGTCAAGCAAGACCTCGAAGGCATGCAGGTTATGCGTACTCTTGCGCGCAATATGGCATGGTTCCTGCGCTGCAAGGAGGCTGGAATAAAGGCGGGCGTGCCCTTCCCGGTAAGGGAAGACAAGGTAGCCACCAGCTATATCCGATAAACGATAATAAAAAACTTCGGAACGCTCGCGTTCCGAAGTTTTTTTATGTGCAATATTTGATATAACCGTCATTTTGAAAGAAGCGTTTACAATACAATTTTCTTATGACGCGCACATTTCGGTTGACGGTTGCGTATATATTCAACTATAATACAGTTGAACGTATAAACAACCGTTCAGAATATCGCGAATGCAATGGGGGTAACAATATGAAGAAAACGTATCTGCTCCAAGGGCTGGATTGTGCGCACTGTGCCGCCAAAATTGAGACCGAAGTTCGTAAAATTGAGGGCGTATCTTCCGCAACCGTCAATTTCATGTCGACGAAAATGGTGATTGATGCTGACGAATCGCTTGCGGACACAATAGAAAAAGCCGCCATCAAGATTGTCAAGAAATTTGAGCCTGATGTTGCCGTAAAACTGGCATAAGCAGGCAGCGGGTTTTTCACACGCTGTTTATGTTCCTCAATTATCAGCAGGAAGGTTAATCTTGTGAAAAAGACAATGATTCGTATTGCCGTCAGCGGCGTACTGTTTGCGGCCGGGTTAATGCTCCAGGAATGGCCGCGGCTGGCGGTGCTGGCGGTTTCCTATATTCTGATCGGATACGATATCCTTTGGAGGGCAATCCGCAACATACTGCGCGGACAGGTATTCGATGAAAACTTTTTAATGTGTATCGCGACCATCGGCGCATTTGCCATAGGCGAGTACCCCGAAGGCGTGGCGGTTATGCTGTTCTACCAGATTGGCGAAGCGTTCCAGAGCTATGCCGTTAACAAATCCAGGAAGTCGATATCCAGCTTAATGGATATTCGGCCTGATTTTGCGAACCTCAAACGAGGCGATGAGTTTGAACGGGTCAGCCCTGAGGAAGTGAAAATTGACGATATTATACTCGTACGCCCCGGGGAAAAGGTACCGCTGGACGGTGTTGTAATAGAAGGGCGTTCTGCGCTGGATACTTCAGCCCTTACGGGCGAATCAGTGCCGCGTGAAGTTGAACAGGGCGACAATGTACTGAGCGGCTGCATCAATATCAGCGGCGTACTGACCATGCGGGTTGAAAAGGAATTTGGAGAATCGACAGTCAGCAAAATACTGGATCTGGTTGAAAATGCATCCAGCAAGAAATCCAATTCCGAGAACTTCATTACGCGGTTTGCCGCTGTATACACGCCGATTGTTGTAATAGCTGCCGCACTGCTCGCCGCTGTTCCCCCGCTTATTATTCCCGGCGCGGTGTTTTCCGATTGGCTGTATAGGGCGCTTACATTCCTTGTGGTATCCTGCCCGTGTGCGCTGGTGATTTCCATACCGCTTAGCTTTTTCGGCGGCATTGGCGGATCATCCCGCGCCGGCGTGCTTGTAAAAGGCAGCAACTATCTGGAGGCGCTCGCAAGAACAGAAACCGTTGTGTTTGATAAAACGGGTACGCTGACAAAAGGCGTATTCGAGGTGGAAAGCGTCAACCCGGTTGCGATTGACCCCGAAGAATTGCTGCAGCTTGCTGCCTATGCAGAAAGCCATTCCTCGCACCCCATTTCGCTCTCGCTCAAGCGGGCATATGGCAAAGATATCGATGCCTCGCGCGTCAAAGATGTGGAAGAACTGCCCGGGCATGGTATCCGCGCGTCAGTGGATGGCCGTACGGTGCTTGCGGGCAATCTGAAGCTGATGCAAAAGGAGAACATTGCGTATCCCATCCAGGATGCCGGGGCCGGTACGGTTGTGCATGTCGCTGTGGATGGCGCATATGTGGGATATATCGTCATTGCGGATCGCGTGAAGGAAGATTCTGCACAGGCCATAGGGCTGCTCAAGGCATCCAGCATTCGAAACATCGTTATGCTGACCGGCGATAACAAACGCGCCGCACAAAAGGTTGCGAAGGAGCTTGGGATCGACACCTTCTTTGCAGAGCTATTGCCGGGGGATAAGGTGGACCGGGTAGAGGCCTTGTTGAACGAAAAATCACCAAGGGGCGCTCTGGTATTTGTAGGGGACGGCATCAACGATGCGCCTGTACTGGCGAGAGCGGATATTGGCATCGCCATGGGCGGGCTAGGATCGGATGCTGCCATAGAAGCTGCCGACGTTGTGATTATGACAGACGAGCCTTCTAAAATTGCGGCCGCGATCCGGATTTCGAAAAAGACACTGCGAATAGCCAACCAGAATACGATATTCGCAATTTCTGTCAAGGTGGGCGTGCTGCTGCTAAGTGCTGTGGGATTTGCGTCTATGTGGGGTGCGGTGTTTGCGGATGTTGGTGTATCGGTAATCGCCATACTCAACGCCATGCGCGCGCTCAAACTGCAGAAATCCGATAAAATGAAAAAATAACTGAAGGAAGACGCCCGCGATTGCGGGCGTTTTTCTTCTGTTAAGCCAATGCTCAATCTATATTGACATTTCAATCATACCGCCGTTACAATCAAAAAAAGGCAGTGCTTCTAAGGCACGATGAATAGGAGGGAAGTATATGCCGAAAGAAACATTTTCCTGTGACTGCAACGTCATTCACATGGATGTCGTACGGACCGTTTCTGAACGAATGCCCGAGGAGGACGTGTTTATTCAGGTATCCGAGTTCTTTCGGGTGCTAGGGGATCAAACGCGCGCCAAACTGATATGGGCGCTGCACGAGGATGAGCTTTGCGTATGCGATCTCGCCAATGTGCTGAACATGACCAAGTCAGCGGTGTCCCATCAGCTTGGAATACTGCGGCGGGCGCATCTTGTCAAATACAGGCGTGAAGGGAAAAATGTGTTTTACACCCTTGCAGATGATCATGTGAGGCAAATGTTCGAAGGCGGTCTGGAACATATCCACGAATAATGGTTAATGGTTTTCACATTGCCGGCACGCGACAGCGGGTCGGCTGATTTTATTTTTGGGAGCGTTTTTAAGGTTGACTATAATATCTTTCTAGAATAATTCATGCGGAATTAAACAAACGGATGTTCATTAAATAGAAATTTTATCCCAAAAAATCATGTATTTTTCGTTCTGATTACCAATGATAGAAGCGAAACTATATTCGTATTTTCAATCTTGCATATAAGAATATATTATATCTTGTTTCATATCGTTTTTATCTACAAACAATGACTGCACAACTGACGGTATGAATGGTTCAGTATTCACAAAACCTATATCCGAGAATGATGTCGATGGCATAGGGCGAACCAACGCATAACATGCCGATTGGTAACGAAAAGAGTCGGTCGGTACGCGTTTTTTCGATTTTTGCTCGAAGTGGAGAAATATATGCCGATGATAGTAAAATGGCATAATAATTCCATAAAAATGGTGACAAGTGTAGCGAAGTGGTGTATAATATCGATACTAATAATAGCAGATAATACTCTATGCGAGAAGGAGGCGGCCGCATTGTTGATGGGTTCCTTTGCGCACGGTGTGGACGCTAAGGGGCGCATATTCATCCCGGCCAAATGGCGGGAGGATCTGGGCTCTTCCGTAATCGTGACGCATGGCATACTTGGCGGGTCGGACGCACGCTGCCTGTTTGGAATGTCTGAGAACGGGTGGCGTGAATTTGCCGCCCGTTTTTCCTCTTTGCCTGTAACTGATCTTGTGGGACAGGCTTTTCGTCGTATGATGTTTTCCAACGCGGCCGATTGCGAAGTGGATAAGCAGGGCCGCATACTCATACCCAACGCGCTGCGTGATTACGCGCATCTGGAGAAAGATGCCGTGCTCGTAGGCGTGGACAACCGCATTGAAATCTGGGATGCGCAGGCTTGGCAAACGCATGAACAGAGCATGGCGGGGGATTACAGCGAGGCGCTGATGCGTCTTGCCCAGATGGGCATATGAACGAAGCATATCACGCGCCAATTATGGTGCAGGAAGTGCTCACGCTGCTTCAGCCGGAACGCGGCGGAATATTTGTAGACGGCACGCTCGGCGGCGGCGGCCACGCGGCAGCAGTGTTGAAATCGCTTCCTGCGGGCTCAAGACTGTACGGCATCGACCGTGACCCGGACGCTATCGCGGAAGCCACAAAAAGGCTGGCGGAATTCGGAGAGACCTTCGAAGCGCTCAGAGGTAATTTTTTCGATATGCGTTCGCTGCTTTTACAGCAAGGCGTGAGCGCGGCAGACGGAATTTTACTGGATCTGGGAGTATCATCGCACCAATTGAATGCCCCGGAGCGCGGGTTTTCCTATCACAACGAAGCCCCGCTGGATATGCGGATGGATACTTCCGCGCCTTTTGCCGCATTCGACGTCGTGAATACTTACCCCGCGGCAGACCTTGCGCGCATACTGCGAGACTATGGGGAAGAGCGCTTTGCCAACAGGATAGCCTCCGCCATCGTGCGGGCAAGGGATAATGGGCCTATTGAAACAACTACGCAGCTTGCGGAAATTGTCAGGCTGGCGACCCCGGCCGCAAACCGGTGGGAAGGCCAGCACCCTGCCAGAAGATCGTTTCAGGCGATCCGCATAGAGGTCAACGGCGAACTGTCAGGGCTGCGGCGAGCGATCGAGGATGCTGTGGAGCTGCTGAACCCCGGAGGAAGGCTGTGCGTTATCACCTTCCACTCGTTGGAGGACCGCATCGTCAAGCAGCTGTTCAGGGAGCTCGAAAACCCCTGTACCTGTCCACCCAAAGCGCCCATCTGCATCTGCGGTAAAAAGCCTGTGGTGCGGATACTGACAAAAAAACCTTTGACTGCGGAGCAGGATGAACTTGACGAGAATTCGCGTTCACGCAGCGCAAAGCTGCGGGCAATAGAAAAACTCTAGACCGGCATGCATACGGCACGAAAGGAATACCATGGAAGTAGCGAGCAAACGGCACACGGCATATTCATCAGCGACGAGGATGTATTCCCCTACAAAGGGGTCCTCCGCTTATGCCTATGCGCAGGAGGCTGCCGCGCCGCAGCCACAGCCGAAGCCGCAAAAAAAGCCTGTCGAAAAGCCCGCGGCTCGTCCGAAAATTCGGCAGGAGATAAGCTTGGGCTGCCGCTGGGCGCTGCTGTGTTCCATACTGCTGCTGGCTGGCGCATCTATTGCCGTCGTATTTCGTTATGCGGATATTGCAACACAATACGCGCAGGTCAACCAGCTTAAATCGGATATTGAAAGCGCCAAACTGCGTTTGCGCGAGCTGAACGTAGCGCTCGAGTGCTCTGTGAGCATACAGGATGCGCAGGATGCCGCAAAACGTTTCCATATGACCTATCCGACTGCCTCGCAGTATGTGCGGGCGGGTGACGCGCTGGTGCTCAGTGAAGGCGCGGGTTCTAATGCGGAACAAAATACAAACGCTGGCGCGAATACAAATGCGGAGCAGGGTGGGGCGTAAAGCGCAGGGGTCAGCGCGGTGCGCGCTAGGCTTACGAAGACCCCGAATTCCCATAGGAGGCACGCATGGGCGCACCGGATACCGCAAACAAGCGCAGATTGTTCACACTGCTGATTATTATCGGCTTGCTGTTTGTTCTGCTTTTGGGCCGGCTTTTCTATGTACAGGTGATATGGGGGCCGGATTTGCAGGAAAAGGCACTGCTGCAGTGGACAATGGATACAAGCCTATCCGCGGAACGCGGACGAATCATGGACCGGGACGGGCAGGTATTGGCTCAAAGCGGTACGGCGTATATTGTGGAAGTCAACCCCATGCAGATCAAATCCAACGAGCTGGTGCGGGTTGCCACGGAATTATCCAACATACTGGGCATGAATTATGATTTTGTGCTGGGCAAAATCGGCGACAAGACCAAGCAGCAGATTATACTCAAGCGGCAGGTGGAGCGCGAGCAGGTGGATAAACTCGTTGCCTGCAGGCTGGGCAATGGTGTTACGTTCGGCATCGATACCAAGCGCTATTATCCGCTCGGAAATATGCTTTCGCAAACTCTCGGTTTTACGACGGTGGACGGTGTGGGGCAGGAGGGCGTCGAAAGAAGTTTTAACAAATATCTAGCCGGCGAACCGGGCAGGCTGATTACGGAAAAGGATCGCGATAACAAGCCGCTTGCTTACGGAACGCAGGAATATATTGAACCGGTCGATGGCTGCTCTCTGGTGCTCACAGTCGATTCTGTCGTGCAATCCTTCCTCGAAAAGGCGCTGCAGGAAGCTGTGACCATCAACAACGCCAAGGATGCTCAGGGGATTGTGATGGATGTGAAGACGGGCGAAATACTCGCCATCTCCACCAAACCGGATTACGACCCCAACAGCCCCCCGCGTGATAATCTCGCGCTGCTGCAGTCGCTGGTAAAGAACCGTGTTGTGACGGATGCGTACGAGCCGGGGTCTACGTTTAAGGTTGTCACGCTTTCCGCCGCGTTGGATAGCGGAGCGGTAAATCTCTCCACAACATTTGATTGCCCGGGCTTTAAAATAGTCAACGGAGAGAGAATCAAATGCTGGAAGAACAGCCACGGGCATCAGACGTTGGAAGAAGCCGTACGAAACTCCTGTAATCCCGCGTTCATGACAATGGCGCTTGCAATGGGCAAGGAGACTTTCTACGATTACATTTACAAGTTTGGGTTTGGGTCTTCTACCGAAAGCGGGCTGACGGGTGAAAGCGGCGGCATCGTGATCCATCAGAAATACGTGCGCGACAATAACATTGCGCGCATTGGGTTCGGGCAAAGCGTAGCCATCACGCCCATGCAGCTAGCGACAGCGGTTTGCGCCGCAGTCAACGGCGGCGAGCTCATGCAGCCCTACATCGTCAAACAGGTAATTGGCGCAAACGGTGAAATCATAAAAGAAAACTCGCCCACCGTCGTGCGCCGTGTAATATCAGAAGAAACGTCCGCTACCGTCCGTTCCATATTGGAAAGCGTTGTCGCAAAGGGAAGCGGACGCAACGCGCAGATCCCCGGATACCGTGTAGGCGGCAAGACAGGCACGGCGCAAAAATATGTGGACGGCAAGCCGTCTTCGGGCAGCCTTATCGCTTCCTTCATCGGCTTTGCGCCCGCGGACGATCCCAAATATCTCTGCCTGATACTGGTGGATGAACCGAAAGTCGGAGTCATATTCGGCAGTACGGTCGCAGCCCCGTTTGTAAAAGAAGTCATGCAGGAAACGCTCATGCATTACGGCGTGAAACCGTCTGTGGAAACACAGACCGTCCAAGTGCCTGACGTTGTGGGAAAACCCGCTTCACAGGCCGCGCAGGCTCTCAAATCTGCAGGCCTTGTTGCGGACTATCTGGAGCAGGAAGCGCAGGCGAATGTCGTTTCTCAGGTCCCGTTTGCGGGCGATACCGTTGCGGCGGGCAGCGGCGTGCTGCTGTATACAACGGATACTGCCGCCGATTCGACGGCGACTCTCGCAGAGGATATGGTTGAGGTGCCTGACCTAAGCGGCAAGACGAGACTGGAAGCATATGACGCCCTGACAGTATTGGGGCTAAAGCTTCGTATGGAGCCCGAAGATCAAAGCGGCACGGCAATACGGCAGAAGCCTGAGGCGGGCGAGAAAATTGCTTTCGGACAAAGCGTGACGGTGGAGTTTTCACAGGTTCAGCCCTGATCTAAGCGGCGGGCGGATCGAATGGACATGCAAACAGGCGTGCCCTGTGGTATACTGTTGAAGGTTGGCATATCCGACTGCCGTGGGGACAGCGTGATATATCGGCCTCAAGTAACTGCCGGGCTTTGGGCAGACGGTAAAGGAGAAGCGCAATGCTGCTTTCAAAACTGTGCGAAAGCTTTGAACATCGCCTTGTAGGCACCGATTTGGATATTGAAGTTTTGGAATATGATTCTCGTAAGGTCAGGCAGGGCAGCTTGTTCTGCTGTATAGTCGGTACATTTTCAGACGGACATGAATATGCCAAGAAGGCTGTTGAAGCTGGTGCAGTGGGACTGCTGGTGGAACACGAGCTGGATATAGACGTACCGCAGGTAGTAGTATCGAACACGCGTATCGCCATGGCGGAAATGGCTGCGGCGATGTACGACCATCCGGAAAGAGAACTGCGTATTGTTGGAATAACCGGCACAAATGGCAAGACAACAAGCACATATATGGTTAAGGCCATTGCCGAGCGTGCGGGGATTAAAGCCGGATTAATCGGTACGATACGCAATATGGTCGGTGATCGCATCGTTGAAACCGAGCGTACGACTCCGGAATCCGTTGATCTGTACCGGCTGCTGCGCGAAATGCGCGACGAGGGCGTGGAACTGGTTGCCATGGAGGTATCCTCGCATTCGCTGGATCAGCACCGCGTGCATGGCGTGACATTCGAGGTGGGTGAATTCACCAACCTCACGCAGGATCACCTGGATTACCATATTACGTTTGAAAATTACATGAACGCCAAGAAAAAGCTGTTTTATCAGAGCAAGCAGGGCGTGTTCAATATCGACGATCCGTACGCATCGGCCATAATGGAAGGGCTTACGCTGCCGGTTACCACGTTCGGCGTTCGCGAGCGGGCGGATGTGTGTGCCTCGGAAATCGATATCACCACCCGCGGTGTGCAGTTTGATCTTCGGTACCCGGGCGGGAAAACCCGCATCCATGTACCCATTCCCGGGCTTTTCACCGTATTTAACGCCATGGGTGCCGCTTCGGTGGCGCTATCACTCAATATATCCATGGAGCATATTAAATCCGGGTTGGAAGATATGCAGAGCGTATCAGGCAGGCTGGAGCCGCTGCCCACCAATGGGCTGGGATTTTCGGTATTTGTAGATTATGCGCATACGCCCGACGCGCTGGAAAACGTTTTAAAGACCGTGCGGGGATTTGCAACAGGCAGGATCGTAACGGTGTTTGGCTGCGGCGGGGACAGAGATCGCGCCAAGAGGCCCATTATGGGCGAGATCGCAGGCCGGTATTCCGACAGGCTGGTGGTGACAAGCGATAATCCCCGTTCGGAGGACCCGTTTACCATCATCGACGCGATTGAAGAGGGCGTTAAAAAGTCCGGCTGCGCGTATGTGAAAATTGAACAGCGGCGCGAAGCCATTCGTTACGCGCTGCAGAACGCAAAAAAGGATGATGTCATCGTCGTTGCGGGCAAAGGCCACGAAACCTATCAGGAGATCAACGGCGTAAAGCACCATTTCGATGATAAGGAGACCGTAATGGAGCTGCTCGCCGGGCTGAAAGGCTGATCTTAAGGCGGGACTTACCAAAGCATAACCGGAGGATGGCATGCAGCAACTCATTTTGGCCGTATTGCTCGGCTTCGTAATACCACTATTATTGGGGCCGATTGTGATACCAATGCTCAAGCGGCTCAAATTTGGGCAGACTGAGCGGGAATGCGGACCGCAGACACATTTGGTGAAGACAGGAACACCCACGATGGGTGGGTTGATGATACTCGCCGGTATACTGGCAGGCACGCTTACTTTCTCCATGGCAGGCATGGAATTTGTTCTACCTGCGCTTCTCATGACGTTTGCTTTTGGGTTGGTCGGGTTTCTGGATGATTTTATTAAGGTAAAACGTAAGCGGTCACTGGGTCTCAAGGCGTACCAGAAGATCATCGCACAGCTTGGCATCGCATTTATTGTGGCGTTGTATGCCTATAACAACCCGTACATCGGGCCAAACATATTCCTGCCCTTTACTGGCGGCGAATGGAACCTGGGCGTCTGGTATATTCCGTTCGCGATGTTTGTGATTATTGCCGAAGTGAATGCCGTCAATCTGACGGACGGGCTCGACGGCTTGGCATCGGGCGTCATGCTCATTTATTCTCTGGCCATGGCGCTGATTTTCTCGCTGATGGCCGTGATGGCCGATGACCTCGGCCAGGTGTATTACAGCGCAAACCTGGGCGGTATGGCGGTGTTCAGCGCAGCGGCGATGGGAGCCTGTCTTGGGTTCCTTCGGTTCAACGCATACCCCGCGCGCGTGTTTATGGGGGATACGGGTTCCATGGCTCTTGGCGGCGCGGTATCCATCATGGCGCTGTGCAGCCGAAATGTACTGATGCTGCCCATCATGGGCGCGTGCTTTGTTGCTTCTGCGCTGAGCGTAGTGCTGCAGGTCGGCTCCTATAAGCTGCGGCATAAGCGTATATTTAAAATGGCGCCGCTGCATCATCATTTTGAACTGCAGGGTGTTCCTGAAACCAAAATTGTCGCTATGTATATGATCGTGACGGCGGTGTTGTGTCTGATTTGCCTGTTGGCATATGTGTGACTTTTAGCCGTTCTGGGCGGGTCCTTGGTAGCCACGGTTCTTGTTGGCGCTTGGCGTGGCTGGACTAGATGGGTGTTTGAGGGAAAGAGGCGGCTCTGTTGCCTCAAGCATCTGCCGCTCGGAACGGTTTTCTTTTTCTGATTATTATGGAAATTATTGGACAAACAAGCGGCCGCAGGCTGTAAGAACCGTTTGCAAGAAGGAAGGGAATTGAAATGAAAACCGCGCTCATCATCGGAATGGCGCGCTCCGGAATCTCCAGCGCAAGGCTGCTGCACGCGCAGGGATATCGGCTGATACTCAACGACAAGCAGAGCAACATTCCCGGCATGGAAGAGGCGCTCAACGGCATTCCTTATCAGAACGCTTTGGGCAAAGATCCCATATCCCTGCTTGACGGCGTCGATTTGATGGTGCTAAGCCCCGGCGTACCCATGTTTTTGCCGTTTATTAGCGCCGCAAGAGAAAAAGGAATTGAAGTGATTGGTGAAATTGAGCTGGGCTGGCGCTATTCGAAGGGCGACTTCTTATGCATTACCGGCACCAACGGCAAAACCACATGCACGGCGTTAACCGGTGAAATATGTAAAAAGTCAGGCCGTCAAACGTATGTGCTCGGCAATATAGGCACACCCATTACACAGTTTGCCCTTGATACGCGGCCGGGCGATTTGATCGTGGCGGAAACAGCTGCCCTGCAGCTGGAGGGAAATATCCGATTTCACGCAAAGGCAGCCGCAGTATGCAATATTACGGAAGATCATCTTGACCGCTTTCTGACCATGGAAAACTACATTGCGGCCAAATGCAAGATATTTGATAATCAGACGGCGGAAGATTTTGCCGTACTCAATTTCGATGACTCCGTTGTTCGCGCAATGGCGGATAAAACGCCTGCCCGCAAGCTGTACTTCTCCAGAAAAACCGCAGTCGAGGAAGGTGTTTTTCTTCAAGGAGAGGATGTGCTTTTCCGGCTGGATGGCAAAGAACGAAAGCTTTGCGCCGCAAAGGAGATCCGTATTCCCGGCGCGCACAATCTGGAAAACGCCATGCTGTGCTCTGCCATCGGCCTGAGTCAGGGAATTAGCCCTGAAGCAATTCGCGAAACGCTCATGGAGTTCGCCGGTGTGGAGCACCGAATTGAGTATGTCTGTGAAAGGCGCGGTGTGCGCTATATCAACGACAGCAAAGGTACCAATCCGGACTCGACCATGAAAGCCATCGCGGCAATGGATCGGCCGACAGTGCTGTTGCTGGGAGGATACGACAAACACAGCGAATTCAATGAACTGTTTGAAGCCATGAAGGCCGGGCCTGTGAAAGCGGCTGTGGTGCTGGGGCAGACTGCGGATAAAATCATGCAGGCAGCGAAGGATGCGAACTTTACTGCCGTGCATCGGTGCGACGGCGAATTCAAAGACGCGGTAGATATGGCGCGTACGCTAAGCGCGCCGGGCGATACCGTGCTGCTTTCACCAGCATGTGCAAGCTGGGATATGTTTGACAATTTTGAGCAGCGTGGCAGGGTGTTTAAAGAAATTGCGCTTGCTTATGAACAGTAAGGCTGCCGCGTAATATTCGCGTAAAAGGCAGGCATGAAACCCAACGCTGTGCGCATAGAATGAAGAGCGCTGCCGCCCCGGTTTAAGGCGGCTTCGCTTGGGAACGGATGCGGCGCAATAGGAGGAAAATATGGAGCGCATCAGCATCAAGGGGAAACCAAAGCTCACCCGCATGGATTTCGCCATATTCATCACGGTGTTGGCCTTGTGCGGCATCGGGTTGGTGATGGTGTTTTCTGCGAGCTATTATTCCTCTCAGGAGAAATGGGGCGACGGGCTGTTTTATGTGCGCAAGCAGGCAACGTACCTCGCGCTGTCCATTCCCTGCATGCTGCTGCTGACTCGTGTTGACTACCATCTGCTGGAGCGTTTGAGAACGCCGGCACTGGCCATTTCCGTTGTTTTGCTCATCGCTGTGCTTTTTTTCGGGAACGAGGAGAACGGCGCAAAACGCTGGCTGATTATTGCGGGGCAGAGCATGCAGCCTTCTGAAGTGGCGAAATTCGGTATGATCATATACATGAGTGCGTTTATGTCCAGACGACAGCATCTCATGCAGGATTTCGTAAAAGGTCTGGTGCCCATGCTCATGGTAATCGGCTTAATCTGCGGATTAGTCATGCTGCAGCCCAATATGTCCATGGCGGTCATCATAGGCATGATGGGCATCGTTATGCTTTATGTAGGAGGCGCTTCAGTAAAGCATATCGCGGTACTCATGTTTGGCGGCATCATACTCTTTATACTGTTTGCCGTGATCGAACCGTACCGGTTCGAGAGGCTCACCAGCTTTACAAATCCGTGGAAGGACCCGGTTGATACCGGCTATCAGCTTATACAGTCGTTGTATGCGCTCGGGTCGGGCGGGCTGTTCGGGCAGGGCCTCAACAACTCGCGCCAGAAGCTTTTGTACCTGACATATGGGGAGAGTGATTTCGTGTTCTCCATTGTAGGAGAGGAATTGGGCTTTATTGGAGCGACCGTTGTCATACTTTTATACCTGTTTATCGTATACCGGGGCATTCGTGTCGCCCTCAAATGCAAGGACCGGTTTGGCAGCATGTTGGCTGCGGGAATTACAACCGTATTTGCGCTGCAGGTTGCCGTTAATATCGGCGTAGTGACAGGAGCAATGCCAACGACCGGTCAGGCGCTTCCTTTTGTCAGTGCGGGGGGCAGCTCTCTGCTCATTTTTTTGAGCGCCATGGGTGTCTTGCTGAATATTTCCCGCTATACGACGGATATGTAGCGGGCGCAGACCAAAACGAGAGAAAGGAACACGTTTTCCGAACCGGATGCATAAGATGAAATTGTTCGCGAGCCATCCGGAGGTGAAAGCTGATGTCCCGAATCATCGTGGTGGGCGGGTCGCCGCTTTGCGGCGAGCTGCACGCGCCCGGTGCCAAAAATGCAGCGCTGCCCATTTTAGCGGCAGCATTGTTAGCGCAGCATCCCGTGCGGCTGCTTGGCTGTCCGCGTCTGACGGATGTACAGAATATGATCGAACTTCTGCGTTCGCTCGGCTGTACCATCTGGTGGGAGGGCGATACGCTGTGTATAGATCCTGTTGATGCACAATGCCATGAGATGCCCGAACATCTTTCAAAGGCGCTCAGGTCTTCCATTTTCCTGCTTGGTCCCATGATAGGGAAGTTCGGCCGGGCAACGGCTACCTTCCCCGGCGGGTGTGAAATCGGCCAGCGACCCATCGATCTGCATATTGCAGCGTTGAGCGCATTGGGCGTAAGCATAGAGGAAGAGCATGGCACCATTCGGTGCGAAGGACAGGAGCTTGTTGGCGCGCATATCCAATTGGATTACCCAAGTGTTGGCGCAACGGAAAACGCAATGATGGCGGCTGTGGCGGCGAGGGGCGATACTGTCATACATAACGCCGCGCGGGAGCCTGAAATTGTGGATTTGCAGGCATTTCTATGCGAGATGGGGTTCTGTGTAGACGGAGCGGGCAGTTCTGCCATATATATAAAGGGCGGATGCAATCCCAGACCTGCGGAGCATAGAATTATGCCGGATCGTATTGTAGCCGGCACATACCTTTGTGCGGCGGCCATCTCAGGCGGAGACGTGTGTATACGCGGGATTTCTCCTGAGCATCTGGGCAGTGTTATGAGCAAGCTGCGCGAAAGCGGCTGTATTGTGGAAGCCGGCGCGGAGTATATCCGGGCCAAAGGCCCCGGGCGGCCTGCAGAACTCAAACGGGTGGAAACCATGCCGCATCCGGGCTTCCCTACGGATATGCAGGCGCAGATATTCGCCCTGTGCACCGTTGCAGATGGAACGAGTATGATCATTGAAAACGTGTTTGAGAATCGGTTCAAGCATGCGTCAGAGCTGACCCGTATGGGCGGTGAAAGCAGCATCAACGGCAGAACCGCCGTCATACGGGGAGTCAAACGTCTGACGGGTGCGCGAGTGGACGCATGGGACCTTCGGGGCGGTGCCGCGCTTATATTGGCAGGACTTCGCGCAGAAGGTGAAACCATCGTAAACGGCGTGTCGCATATCGACAGAGGCTACGAGGCCATCGAGCGGGATCTGGCGGCGCTGGGCGCCCGGATCCGCCGTGAAACATAGACCCACAGAAGAGGAGTGGCGTTGCAATGCCAAAGCAGCAGAAAAGGCCGCCAGGCGGCACAGCAGGCCCGCGTGAAACGCGGGTCTATGCGCCTACGCATCGCGCCGGGAACGAGTCTCCGAGCCGGCGTATAGCAGGCACCCGGGACGCGGGCCAGAGGAATGATTCTTACGCAAACCGGGACAGGTTGTCCAGTAAGCCGGTACATGCACAGGCTGGACAAGCTGTGGGGCAGTTACAGCAAGCACAGCGATACTATTCTGACGGGCGGAAAAATGCGGCAGGGCCGGCGCAAACAAGGCCTCAAACACAACCAAGGCCACAGGCGCTATACCAGAGTACAGGCACGAAATACACCGCCTCCGCGGAAAGAACCGAAAAAGGCAGCCCTCCGCCTAAACGCCCGGATTATGCGCAGAGTGTAAATAAGACACGCGTAAAGCATCCCGGCGGACGGGAGGCGCAGGATCGTCTGAGAGCGCAGGCGAAGGCGCAGCTCAGGCAGGAAACGAACATAAGCCAAACTGAACCGGAAGCAGCCAAGCGGCAGCCTAAAGTGTCCCGGACGAAAAAGAAAGCGCCGGGACTTGGCAATATCCATCGATTGGAGCCGATTGGGCATCAGCCGGCGGAGCAGGATGAAAAAACAACGGCCAAAGCCCCAAAAAAGGAAAGAAAACCTCTGGACAGGCGAAAGCTGATTATAGTCCTGACAGTGCTCGTCGCAGCGTTCGGGCTTCTGCTTTCGGGATATTTTGTATTCCTGCTGGATACTGTGACTGTTGACGGAAATAAAACACATTCCACAGACAGCATTGTTGCGCTTTCGGGTTTACAGCGCGGCGAGCATATGCTGATGTGCAATTTGAGTAAGGTTAAGTCCAATATTGAAAGCAATCCGTATTTGAAGGTGGTATCGATCCAGCGGGAATTGCCCAGGACGGTCAAGATAACGGTCGAAGAACGCAAAGAAATCGCCACTATCGCGGGGCAGGGATACGACGTGATTATCGACAAGGAAGGATACGTGCTGTCCATAGGAGCGGGCAGCGACCTTTCTAATCTGTTGCGCGTAAACGGTATGTCACAGATAGGATTTCATGTTAATCAGAAACTCGGGGCAAACAGCGACTTTCAAACCCGCGCGCTGCTTTCGATGATTCAGCAGCTGCAGGAATATGACCTTCTGAAAGACACAAAGGAACTGGATCTATCCAATCCGCTCAATGTTTGTCTGTATACCCGCGATGGAATAACCGTTACGATCGGGCAGCCTGAAAATTTAGCGGAAAAGCTTGCATGGATGCGTGATGCGCTGCCGTCCCTTCGTGAAGGCAACATCACAAGCGGCACGTTGGACGTAAGCGCAAAGGGTGGGGCGATTTTTTCGCCGGCGGTGCCAAGTGCAACGGCAAAGCCGCAAGAGACCGGCAATACAAACGGTGAGCAGCCAAGCACGCCGCAGCCGGATGAACAACAACCGGATGGGCAAAAACCGGAGGAAGATACTGGAACACAGCAGAAGACTGCGGATCCTGCATATTCCGGATGATTTTTTTCATCAATAGAAGAAAAACCAAGAACTATGGAACATTTTGTATTTCGGTTGCACAATACATACCAAATATGGTATATTATTTGTGATTTCATACGCAAAGCTTAAAGTGAACAAGCGGGAGGAAAAGCTCTTGAAGCATGCTGTAGTGCTGGATATTGGAAGTTCCAAAGTTGTCAGCATCTGTGCTGGCCGCGTAGGTCAGGATGGCATGGCGGTACACGGAGCAGATGTACGCACATATAGCGGTTATCGCTTCGGCGCTTTTTCGGATGTAAAAGATTTGCAGCGCGCAATATCGGAAAGCTTGGAGGCGTTGCAGCGGGAATGCGGTTTCCGTTTACGGGAAGCTGCAATTGCAATCCCGGCACCTTTTTCAAAACTGCATATCGGGACAGGCTCTCTTTCGTTTGAATCGATACCAAAACGCATAACCGGCTCGGATATCGACATGCTAATCAATAAATCCCTGCCGGAAGAAACTCCTGCGGGATGCAGATTAATTCACAGCACGCCTTACAGCTATGTGCTTGACGGCGCAACAATGCAGGAACTTCCTGCCGATGCGGCGGCATCGCGCATAACGGCAATGGTTTCACACGTTTATGTGCGGGAGGAGTTCCTCAATCCAGTGCAGGAAGCTGTGAAGCAGGCAGGCTTGCTCCCCGGCATGTGCATCAGCGCACCGCTCGCGCAGGCACTTATGCTTATCCCTGAAAAGGACAGGCAGAAGCCTTGCGTACTGCTGGATGTAGGCTATACACATACGGATGTATGCGTGGTTCTGCAATCCGCTATCGTCGCGCAGGATACGCTTGAAATAGGAGGGCTGCACTTCGCGAACGATCTCGCGTACGGACTGGAAATTACGCAGTCTGTTGCGGAACTGGTGAAGCGAAGATATGTGTTCTCTTTGGATTACCAGGATAGCGTGGAATTGCTGCGTACACCGCAGGGTACGCGCAGCGTTGACAGGGCGCATATCCAGTACATATTGGAAGAACGCGCGAAGGAATTGTGCTTTATGGTGGATGATTCCATGCGCGATTTGGGTGTGGATGTTCGGCAGTCGCCCATTCTTTGCCTGACCGGCGGCGGTTTGGCCATGATGCGCGGCAGCCGTGAATATCTTGAAGACATGCTGGGGCTGAAAGTACGTCGGGATATGCCTTGGATGCCCCGTATGAATTCGCCGAACTATGCCAGTGCTTTTGGCACAATGGAATTTGTGCTGCATACTGGAACTGAAGACGCTCTCCCTCAGGCAGAGGGGGGCGTACTGCGCAGATTAAAAGAACTTTTTGTGAAATAACTGCGCAAAACGAGATTTGCGATCGATTGATCATGTACAATAAATGTGTCACGATAAAGTGTCACGATCGACGCATTACAGGCTATTGAGCCGGCCTTGATAAGGGGGAAGCGGAATGTTGGAAATGGATTTTGAAAGCGGCCAATTCGCGCAGCTCAAAGTCGTCGGAGTCGGCGGCGCGGGCAATAACGCCGTGAACCGGATGATACAGTACGGTCTGCGCGGGGTTGAGTTCATTGCCATCAATACGGATAAGCAGGCGCTGTATCTTTCGCGCGCCAACCAAAAAATCCAGATCGGTGAAAAGCTGACCAAAGGGTTGGGTGCAGGAGCAGATCCGGAGATCGGACGGAAAGCCGCGGAAGAAAGCCGAGACCAGATAGCACAAGCGCTCAAGGGCGCAGACCTTGTATTTATTACCGCCGGTATGGGAGGCGGAACCGGCACGGGAGCCGCTCCCGTAGTTGCGGAATGCGCAAAGGAAATGGGAATACTCACAGTAGGCGTGGTTACAAAGCCGTTTAAGTTTGAGGGCAAGGTACGCATGCGCAACGCTGAAAGCGGTATACAGAACCTCAAACCAGCTGTCGATACACTCATCACCATACCCAATGACAGGTTGCTGGACGTTGTTAAGACCTCCAGCCTGGTGGACGCGCTTCGCGTAGCGGACGACGTGCTCAGGCAGGGCATACAGGGCATCAGCGATCTGATCGCTGTTCCCAGCATGATTAACCTCGATTTCGCGGATGTTAAATCCGTTATGAAAGAAAAGGGAATGGCCCACATGGGTATCGGTTTGGCGTCCGGTGACAAGCGCGCAATCGAAGCTGCTCGGCAGGCTGTGGAAAGCCCACTACTTGAAACGACAATCAACGGAGCAAAAGGCGTGCTGATGAATATCACCGGCGGCGCTGATCTCGGCCTGTTTGAGGTTAATGAAGCCGCAGAGCTTATTCAGGCAACAGCGGACCCCGATGCGAACATCATCTGGGGCGCGGGCATTGACGATGAAATGGGCGACAGCCTGCGCATTACCGTTATCGCAACAGGATTTGATATAGCGCCTGCTGAACAGCAGCCGCAGCAGCCGCCCGCGCGCCAACGTGTTACGGTGCGCGATGTGAGGGAGCCTTTGAGCGGTGTGGTATCAAAAGAACCGCAGATTCCATGGCAGCCGCCCAGGCAGCCTGTAGTACCGGCTACGCCGCGCAAGCAGGAAGAACCGGAAGAGAATCCCCGCAGTTATGTCCCGCGGGACAGGCACAGCAATCTGGATGTGCCAAGTTTTCTGCGCAATCGCGATGATCAGTAAAGAAAATGAATGCTTGAGCGCCCGTGTCAGCGGGCGCTTAGCTTATCGAAAAAGTGGAAGTATCCACTTTTTCGAAGTTCACCGCGCAGGCTGACGCTCGGTTTCCTGCTTATGCAGGAAAGCTGTCGCCTCAACTTACGCTCTAAGGTGTCCTTTTGCACCGCACATGTCGCTGCAAAAGGACATATTGAAAGCCTCATGTAGCACAGCCTTGAGCACCTGCGTATGCAGGTACTTTTTTGTTTGCCCCTCTCTTTTAGCCCTGCCTTTTCAAAATGCTAAATAAAACCTGTCACTGTGGGCATGCTAGTCAAAAGGAGGTGGGCCTAATGACAAAAAAACGTATATGGCTGTTCGCGTTGGCATTCGCCATATTATTGGCCGCACTCATCGGGTTTATCACACTATCGGGTCAAAAGCAAGGTGTCTACAAGGGCGCAAAGTTGGTGCTCTGCCCGGTACAGGACGCATTTCTTCGCATGCCGGAGGGGGTGGCGTAATGGCAAGGAAGTTTACATCTATTCCCGTTGCGGATCTGCATGGTAACGCGGGCACAATGGGACCGGGCGAACGCGAACAGCGGTATCATCCTTATGTTGAGAAACAAAGGCAGGCTCTGCTCAACACGAATGGCTGTGATTAAAGCAGACTTACCAATAATTCAAGATTTGCCAGGAGGACTGTGAAATAAAATATGCAAAAACCAAAGACGAAAGAAGCTGAAGCGTATCAGCAACGGGTCAAACAGCGTGCGCCAAAGAGTCAAACCGGCATCATGTGCCTGAAAGCGTTTTTGGTGGGTGGGATCATCTGCTGTATTGGGCAGCTTGTGAGTGATGCAGGAAAAGCATGGTTCCAACTGGATGAAAAGGACGTAGCTGCCTTTACTGCAATCATCATGGTTTTTCTCGGGTCAACGCTGACGGGTCTTGGTATTTATGATAAAATTGGGAGTTTTGCCGGAGCTGGGTCCGTGGTACCCATCACCGGATTTGCCAATTCCATTGTAGCGCCCGCCATGGAATTTAAAGCGGAAGGGTATATTATGGGCGTTGGCGCAAAACTGTTCAGCCTGGCTGGCCCCGTACTGGTATATGGGATTTCCACTTCCATATTGGTCGGATTGCTTTCCATGTTGTTTGGGAATGGGTAAAGAATTAGCGGCATAGAAATCTGCACAGTTCTGCTCACGATATATTTGAGATTATTCTTGAGGCATGCCGTTATCGGCGTGCCTTTTGCTGTCTGGATTGGCGGCATCAAGATGCCGATACCGACAAAGGAATGAATTGCCTTGCTTGACAGTGTGGCATATCAGAACATATAGTAGGCTTATCTTATCGGAAGGGAAGAAATGATTTGTTTGAGGGAAGCCGTCAGAACAAGAAGCGGATCGCGGCGCTTGCGGTGTTGGAACAAAAACGGCTGGCGTTCGCGGAAGAAGTACAAAGTCTTCTGTTGGGACGAACGCTGCTCATTGAGCACGAAGGCGGCTTCGTTGGCGTAGCCATTGGCGAAGGCGGACGCCTGTTTGTATTAAATGGACCTGCTCCCGGGTCAGAAGATCCATTTACACTGAACCCTTTAGAGAATTGCCGTTCCAGGATTGAAACACGATTTGAAGAATCCGAAGGAGCGGGCGGCTTTATGGGAATGGGGAAGAAGGGCGGCGAGGTACTGCGCCTTATCTTTTTCGAAGGGCAGCGCGACAGGCTTACGCTGGAGTTAATACCGGATGTTACATGCTATTTATTCTCGCCAGGCTGTCCGCTGACGAATCAAAACAGACGCAGAAATAACGCGAATATTGTTTGGGATTTTCGCCCGCAAACCAGAGAGAATTGCATGTCTGCCCTGAAATTTTGGGCTGAATTTGTGAATTAGCAGGTTAAAAAATATCTATTGACAAGTATATTTCTGCAGAGTATGCTAATATCATTAAATGTGCCCGGGCACGAAACCGAGCAAAGCAACAATAAGTCTGAATAAGCCAGCACAATATGGTGTGTCATTAACTATTCCCGATAGCCTAGATTTAAGAACTCATTCTACAAGCGTACGATGCGGACGCGATAAGCGAAATTCTCAATGCACATATTCCAAATAAAAATATCAGGTGTGTAGCCTGAAACTTGCGGCTGAAATTGAAAACAAAATGTTTCGCCGAATGCATGATCAAAGAATACGTGCCCGAGCACGCAAAGCTTGTGCAATAGACGCACAGGGAATATAATGAACGGAGAGGAAGAAAAATGAAAAAACTGTTTGCTATTTTGCTGGCGTTGATGCTGATGCTCGCAATGGTTGCATGTTCCGCGCAGCCGACTGTTCAGGAAACTCCTGCACCCGCGGCCGCTACACCCGCCGCTGCAGCACCCACCGAGGCCCCCGCCGCTGAACCCGCCGCCAAAGTGAAGGTCGGCATCTCAATGCCCACGCAGAGCTTGCAGCGTTGGAATCAGGACGGCGCAAACATGAAGACTCAGTTTGAAGCCGCCGGTTATGAAGTCGACCTGCAGTATGCCGGCGACAACGACATCCCCACCCAGGTCAGCCAGATCGAAAACATGATTACCGGAGGCTGCAAAGTACTGGTGATCGCCGCTATCGACGGCTCCTCTCTGACCGAGGTCCTCAAGGACGCAAAGGCCAAGACAATTCCCGTTATCGCTTATGACCGCCTGATCATGAACAGCGACGCCGTTTCCTACTATGCCACCTTTGATAACTACAAAGTCGGCACCATCCAGGGCACCTACATCAAAGATAAGCTGGATCTCGACAATGCCAAAGGCCCGTTCAACATCGAGCTGTTCACCGGTTCTCCCGACGATAATAACGTAAACTTCTTCTTTGGCGGCGCTATGGATGTGCTCAAGCCTTACATCGATAGCGGCAAGCTGGTCGTCAAGTCCGGTCAGACGGAAAAGGCACAGTGCGCCACGGCCAACTGGTCCACGGAAGAATCCCAGAAGCGTATGGAAAACCTGATCACCTCCATGGGTTATGGTCCTGAAGGCACCAAGCTGGATGCAGTTCTTTCTTCCAATGACTCGGTTGCAAACGGCATCACCAACGCGTTGGTTGCTGCTGGCTACACCAAGGATAACTTCCCCATCCTCACCGGTCAGGACTGTGACAAGCCCGCCATGAAGAACATTCTTGCCGGCACGCAGAGCATGTCTATATTCAAGGATACGCGTACCCTTGCAAGCCAGGTTGTAAGCATGGTCAACGCGATCCTTAAAGGCGAGAAGCCCGAGACCAATGATACAAAGACCTATGACAATGGCACGGGTATTATTCCCTCGTTCCTGTGCGATCCCGTATTCGCAGATGCGAACAATTACAAAGAGCTCCTCATTGACAGCGGTTACTATAAAGAGGCTGATTTGGCCGGCTAAAGAATTCTCTGCCCGTTCCCGTTGACTGGCACAGGAATTCAGTCGCCCGCAGGCGGACGGTAAAAGCCGCCCGCCTGCGTTCTATTCGCACAAACCATGAAATCACATTGGAGGGATCTCTTTGCCAAACATTCTATTGGAGATGAAGGCAATCACCAAGCAGTTTCCGGGGGTCAAGGCGTTGGATAACGTCAACCTTCTGGTTGAAGAAGGCGAAATCCACGCTTTGGTAGGTGAAAACGGGGCGGGAAAAAGCACTTTGATGAATGTCCTATCGGGGATACATCCCTTTGGAAGCTACGAAGGGAGTATATTCTATGAGGGCAAGGAATGCAGGTTTCATGAAATCAATGACAGCGAGAGCAAAGGCATTGTAGTCATTCATCAGGAACTCGCGCTTGTTCCTTACCTGACCATTGGCGAGAACATGTTTCTTGGCAACGAAAGGGGTTCAGCGGCCCGCATTAACTGGGACGAGACATATTCCAAAGCCGATGAGCTGCTCAAAGTCGTTGGCCTGCATGAGAACAGTCGGACATTGGTCAAGGATATCAGCGTTGGCAAACAGCAGCTGGTGGAAATCGCCAAAGCACTATCCAAGCAGGTGAAACTGCTTATACTGGATGAGCCCACCGCATCCCTAAACGAAAGCGACAGCAGAAAACTGCTGGATTTGCTGTTGAAATTCAAAGATGAGGGCATGACGTCCATTATCATCTCCCATAAGCTGAACGAAATTGCTTACGTAGCTGACAAAATCACCATATTGCGCGACGGTGCTACCATAGAAACGCTTATAAAAGGTGTAGATGACACCAGAGAAGACCGTATTATCAAGGGCATGGTGGGCCGCGATTTGTCCGATCGTTTTCCCAAAAGGGAGAGCCATATCGGAGACGTACGTATGGAGGTCAAAAATTGGACGGTACACCATCCGCTATATCGGGAGCGCAAGGTATGTGACAATGTATCCTTTAACGTACGCAAAGGCGAGGTTGTCGGGATCTGCGGATTGATGGGAGCAGGCCGGACGGAACTCGCGATGAGCATATTCGGCCGAAGCTACGGTGCCGAAATCAGCGGAGAAATTTATATCGATGGCAAACTGGTGCATCTGCATTCCGTGAAGCAGGCTATTCATAATAAGCTGGCATATGTTACGGAAGACAGGAAAGGCAACGGTTTGATACTAAGTACTCCCATTCGGGAAAACACAACTCTTTCGCGGCTGGAAAAGGTGAGCAAACATCTTGTAATCGACAGAGACAAGGAGGTGCTGGCCGCAGAACATTACAGGGATAAGCTCCGTACAAAATGCCCGACAGTAGAGCAGAAGGTCGGAAATCTTTCCGGCGGCAACCAGCAGAAAGTACTCTTGTCAAAGTGGATGTTTGCTGACCCCGAGATACTGATTTTGGATGAACCTACCCGCGGTATCGACGTGGGTGCGAAATATGAAATCTATTGTATCATCAATCAGTTGGTAGACGAGGGCAATTCCGTGGTGATGATCAGCTCGGAGTTGCCGGAAGTACTCGGCATGTGCGACCGGGTTTTCGTTATGGACGAGGGCAGAATGGTGGCGGAGCTTGACCGAAGCGAGGCCAATCAGGAAAGCATCATGACCTATATCCTGCAGAATAAAGGAGCTTAATCGCTATGCTGAGCAAATCTAAGGAAGTTCTCAAAAAGAATACGATGCTGATCGCGCTTGTTGTGGTCATGCTGCTGTTTGAGTTTTTGATTGTGGCTGCGGAGAAGGGCTCTTTATTTGCGCCAGCCAACATATCCAACCTGATCAGCCAGAACAGCTATGTTGTCATATTGGCTACAGGTATGCTCATGTGCATACTGACCGGCGGAAATATTGACCTTTCAGTCGGAGCCGTTGTTGCGCTTATTGGTGCAATCGCCGGGACACTGATCGTCAATATGAAGGTCAATATTTATCTTTCGATGATGATCTGTATTCTGGCCGGTTTAGCCATAGGCTGCTGGCAGGGGTTTTGGATTGCCTATGTACGCATACCGCCATTTATTGTGACATTGGCCGGCATGCTGCTGTGGCGTGGCGTCGCACTTTTGGTTCTCGATGGGCTGACCATTTCACCGTTCCCGAATAACTATCTTCAGTATTTTACCAGTTTCCTGCCGGCGGTTGAAGACAAGACTGTGGTGCTGACGACTACTCTCGTCATAGGCGCGGTTGTTTGCAGCGGTTATGTAATATCCCAAGTGCTAAGCCGCATCAATAAACGCCGGAAAGGGTATTCCGTTGAAAGCCTGCCGATGCAGATTGTCCGCCTGGTGGTGATCAGTGCGGTTGTTATGATTGTGAGTTATCTGCTGGGTAATCACAAGGGTATTCCGGTCGTACTCATTCTGATGGCGGTAATCGTGATGGCATACAGCTATTTCACCAGCAGAACAGTGCCAGGCCGGCATCTGTACGCCATGGGCGGGAATGAGAAGGCAGCAAAGCTTTCCGGCGTCAATACGAATTTCACACTGTTCTTTGCATACTCCAATATGGGGTTTTTAGCCGGTATTGCGGCACTCGTCGCGGTAGCCCGCTTTAATTCGGCTGCACCCAGTGCCGGTCTGAATTATGAAATGGATGCCATCGGTGCGTGCTTCTTTGGCGGTGCATCGGCTTACGGCGGAATAGGAACGGTGGGCGGCGCTGTGATCGGAGCAATATTCATGGGCGTTCTGAACAACGGTATGTCCATACTCGGCGTAGACGCAAACTGGCAGAAGGTTGTCAAGGGCCTCGTACTGCTTGCAGCTGTAATATTTGACGTTATGAGCAAAAAACGGGTCAAAACTGTGTAGCGGAGGTGCAATATGCAGTATCTCATAGGCGTTGATGTAGGTACCTCCGGCACAAAAACCGTGCTGTTCGATCAGACGGGCCGGGAAGTTGCATCCGCTTCCGTCGAATATCCTCTCTATCAGCCGCAGAACGGGTGGGCTGAACAGGAGCCAGCGGATTGGTGGCAGGCTGCGGCCGCCACGATACGTGCCGCTCTCGAAAAAAGCCGCGTAAATCCGGACGATGTGAAGGGCGTTGGACTCTCAGGCCAGATGCATGGTTTGGTCATGCTGGATGCGGCGGGAAACGTACTGCGGCGCAGCATCATCTGGTGCGACGGGCGAACGGGCGAGGAGTGCCGTGAAATCACGGAGCGTGTAGGCAAAGAGCGTCTCATCGCCATCACCGCAAATCCGGCGCTGACGGGGTTTACCGCGGGGAAAATACTTTGGGTACGTCGACATGAACCCGAAGTTTACGAAAAATGCAGGCATATCCTGCTTCCGAAGGATTATATCCGCTATCGGCTTACCGGCAAATTCGCGACGGAGGTTTCCGATGCATCGGGCATGAATTTGCTGGATGTCCCCAACCGCTGCTGGTCAAAACAGGTGCTTGCGGCACTGGAAATAGACGAGGAGCTGCTGGCTCCGGTGTATGAATCTCCCGATGTTACCGGTGTGATTACGGCGGAAGCGGCCGCGCTGACAGGCCTTCGCGTGGGGACACCGGTAGTGGGCGGCGCGGGCGATAACGCTGCCGCCGCCGTAGGTACCGGCGTCGTCAAAGCAGGTCGGGCGTTTACTACAATCGGCACTTCCGGTGTGGTTTTTGCCCATTCCGATCAGGTAACCATAGACCCTGCCGGACGGGTACATACCTTCTGCCATTCCGTTCCCGGATGTTGGACGGTGATGAGTTGTACGCTTGCCGCCGGTCTTTCGCTCAAGTGGTTTCGGGATACCTTCTGTTCGTCGGAACGGGAAGCCGCAGCGGGTATGGGCGTAGACCCATATGAAATTATGAATGTGCAGGCGGCTCGTTCCCCAATCGGGGCAAACCGGCTCCTATATCTACCCTATCTGATGGGGGAGCGCTCTCCCATTCTCGATGAAAACGCAAGAGGCGCGTTTATCGGGCTGTCCGCCATACATACGAAGTACGATATGTTGCGGGCGGTAATGGAAGGCGTGACCTATTCCCAGCGCCAGTGTCTGGATGTATTGCGCGGTATGGGCGTCACTTTCACTGAGATGCTTGCCTGCGGGGGAGGCGGAAGGAGTGCGTTCTGGAGACAGATGCTTTCAGATCTGTACGGCTGCCCTGTCAACACCATCGCATCTTCCGGGGAAAGCCCTGCGCTTGGTGCGGCTATACTCGCAGGTGTCGGCGCGGGCGTGTATACAAGCGTGCAGCAGGGATGCGACGCGGTCATACGCATGAATACGCCTGAGTTGCCGGATATGAAGCGCAGCAGCCAGTATGAGCCGTACTATCGCGTATTTTGCGGTTTGTACCCAGTGCTGAAAGACTCTTATCAAGCCCTGTCGGTTCTTTAAGGAAAGGCGGTATTATATGAAAACTGTATATGATCCGGAATTCAGGCCATACGGCAAGGTCATA
Source organism: uncultured Oscillospiraceae bacterium (assembly GCA_964440115.1). GTDB lineage: Bacteria > Bacillota > Clostridia > Christensenellales > CAG-138 > JAEWWD01. The sequence continues at coordinate 304,966 of CAYTPV010000004.1, forward strand.
CAAGGCTATGATACGGCACCGCTGGTGCAGGCATTGGAAGCAAGCACAGAGCGCCCGACAGATCACGTGATCTATATTCCCAGCGATGCTTCTTTAGAGGCATTGCCTGTGGCGCAGGCAATGGAGACAGGCGTGTTTGGCGGTTTGCCCATACAGATCGGTTATTGCAATGGCAGCAATCATCTGCTCAATTGTCTTGAGTATCATCGCTGCAGCGAAGTCAACATTCCGTGCGAGGATATTATACTTCTGTTGGCGCCTTTGCAGCGTGTTGAGGCTGGCAGGCTTTCTACCGATGAAGTGGAAGCGTTTCTTTCACCCGCGGGCGTTCCGGTGCTGCTTTACGAAACGACACTGCATTACGCCCCCTGCAACGGGCCGGATAGGGATGCGTTTCGTGTAGCGGTATTGCTGCCACGCGGCACAAATACGGATAAACCGGAAATTGAGATCCATAACGAAGAGGATCGATTGCTCTGGGCGCGAAATAAGTGGCTCATAGCCCACCCCGACAGCGATGAGGCCCGTAAAGGCGCGTTTGTTGGACTCATGGGCGACAATGTTCGGGTGTAACGCAAAGTGGAATAGGAGAAGAAAGTATATGCAGAATATTCCGGAAGTGAAGCTTGGGTTGATCGCTGTAAGTCGGGATTGCTTCCCTGGCGCTTTGTCAGAACGGCGTAGAAAGGCCGTCAAGGCGGCATATGGCGATTTGTATGAATGTGCTGTCATCGTAGAGAATGAAAAGGATGCCGTTGCGGCAGTCGCGGATGTGAAAGCGCAGGGCTGCAACGCTCTGGTGGTTTTATTGGGGAATTTCGGCCCTGAAGCGCCGGAAACACTTATGGCACGTTTCTTTGATGGACCTGTGATGTATGTCGCGGCAGCCGAAGGCGACGGGGATCTGTACGATGGCCGCGGAGACGCTTTTTGCGGCATGCTCAACTGCTCTTACAATCTTGGTATTCGTTCGCTCAAAGCCATTATTCCCGCTTACCCTGTGGGGACGGCCTCGGATATCGCCGGCATGATTGCGGAGTTTGTTCCGGTTGCGCGCGCAATACTGGGTATTCGGGATTTGAAGATCATTACATTTGGTCCCCGGCCGCAGGATTTTATCGCCTGCAACGGCCCCATCAAACCGTTATACGATCTGGGCGTGGAGATTGAGGAAAACTCCGAACTGGATCTGCTTGTGGCTTATAACAAGCATAAGGACGATCCGCGCATACCTGCTGTGATGGCTGAAATGCGTGCAGAGATTGGCGAAAATAAATATACCGGCGTACTCCCACGGCTGGCGCAGTACGAGCTGACACTGCTGGATTGGATGAACGATCACAAGGGCAGCAGGCAGTATGTTGTATTTGCCAATAAATGCTGGCCTGCGTTCCAAACGGAGTTTGGCTTTGTGCCGTGCTATGTGAACAGCCGGTTCGCGAGCAGGGGAGTCCCCATCTCCTGCGAGGTGGATATTTACGGCGCGCTTTCCGAATACATCGGCACCTGTGTTTCCGGCAAAACGGTGACGCTGCTGGATATCAACAACACCGTACCCGCCTCAATATATCAGCAGGACATTCAAGGGAAATACGATGTCCGGCATTCGGAGACTTTCATGGCGTTCCATTGCGGCAATACGGCCTGCGGTCTACTCAAAAACCCGCATATGGCATATCAGCTGATCATGAAACGTGGTCTGGAGCCGGATCTGCCCGAACCGGATATCACGCGCGGCACATTGGAAGGCGATATCATTCCCGGGGAAGTCACTCTGTTCCGGCTGCAAGGTACGGCAGACTGCAAACTGAAAGCCTATCTGGCGCAAGGCCAGGTGTTGGATGTGCCCAGCCAAAGCTTTGGCAGCATCGGTGTTTTTGCCATTTCAGAGATGGACCGGTTCTATCGCCATGTGCTTATCGCGAAGCGCTTTCCCCATCATGGCGCGGTGGCGTTCGGAAGCTACGGCAAGGCCCTGTTTGACGTATTCGACTATCTGGGAATAGAAGATGTTTCCTTCAATCAACCCAAAGGGATGCTGTATAAAGGCGAAAATCCATTTGCTTAATACGTGCGGCGATTGGCGCAGGGGATACCCCTGCGCCATCTGCTGCCCGAAATCGAGCGTTGTGCTCGTGCACAGCTGCATGTATAATTAGTAGTCAAGCATATCACACAAGGGGGCTTAATCGATTGGCCGTTACAATCAGACAGATCGCGGAGGCGACAGGAGTTTCAAGAGGCACTGTTGACCGCGTACTGCACAACCGTCCTGGCGTTAAACCTGAAATTGCAGAACAAGTGCGGCAGGCAGCTTCGGAAATGGGTTTTGTGCCCAACAAGGCAGGCAAGATACTGGCTGCCAAAAAACAACCGATTACAATAGGCTTTTTTCTGCCCAGCATAGGGAATCCGTTTTTTGAGAACGTTGTACGGGGCATGCGCGATGCGGAAAAAGAACTAAAGGATTTCGGCGTTTCCGTCATGCTCGAAGAAATTGAAGGATTTAGTCCTCAAGCGCATCTGGACGGCATCTCGCGACTCGTTGAAGCAGGATGTACAGCGCTTTGCGTCGCCGCAATTGATACGCAGGAAATAAGGACGTACGTCAATCAGATCATCGAGCAAGGCACTCCAGTTATCACCGTCAATACGGATCTGACAGGCACAAAACGCCTCTGTTATGTTGGCTGCGATTACAACAAGGGCGGCAGTACGGCTGGAGGGCTGCTTTCCATGATTACAAAGGAAGCCCTGCAAATATTGATCGTAATGGGCTCCTTCAAAATGAAAGGTCATAACGAACGTATGCAAGGGTTCCTACAAAAGCTGGAACTTAAGCGTATTCCGCATGAAGTTGTCGGGATATTTGAATCGCAGGACAATGACGAATTGAGTTATGTTCGCACACAGGCTATGCTCGCGCAGCATCCGCAAGTGAATTGCGTATACATGACGGCAGCCGGCGCGTATGGCGTGTGTCGCGCGATACGGGAAAATGGTCTTGAAAAAAAGCCTTTTGTCGTAGCAACGGATGATGTGCCCAGCACAAGGGATATGCTGTGTTCCGGAATTATTGATTTTACCGTTTGTCAGGAACCCTATCAGCAGGGTTACCGGCCCGTTCATATTTTGTTTGACTATTTTATGGCGGATTGCAAGCATAAACCGCGCGGTTTCGTAACCTCGACAGTCATCAAGATACCGGAAAATCTGGAATAGGCATCTTATCATTCAAATTCGACGGCGGCGCGTATGTGCCGCCGTTTTTGTGCTCATGCGATGTAAACTGAATTTTAATGTGTGCCGCCTTTATCGTTGCGCTTTTGAATAATGCAGTGTCGCATGCAAATATATTGGATTAGCGGCAAAACCAATCTGCTTTTCCGGAGTGGCGTATGCGAAAAATGCTGTGTTTGTTAATCATTCTGATGGCTCTTTTCGCCTTGATGGCTCCGTTCGCCGGTTGCAAAAGCCCTGATACAGAAGAAAGCAAAACGATTGAAAGCTTTGCTGAAAATAGTCAGCAAAATTTTATTGACAGTTATGAGGACAGATACGTAGCGTACGCCCAGAAGCATAAAAAACTATCATACGCATCTGTCCTGATAGCCGTGAATCTAGGCCTTGACCAACCCAATTATAAAGATGTACATGTGCTAGAGAACACGCAAAGTATCACTGCACTTGTAAATAAGCACTATGCGCTTCCGAAACAATTTCGGCCCACGCAATTGGTCGCGGTAGACAGAAAATATGCGCAGTCGGGCGTCAAGCTGCGTGAGGATTGTTATGCTGCTTTTCTTTTGATGGCGCGGGATATGGAGAAGGAAAAATTGACGCTGTATATCAAATCCGGCTATCGAACAAACCGCAAACGGGGCGATGAAAACAGCAGGTGGTATGCCTGGCCAGGGCACTCGGAACATCAGACAGGCCTGGCATTTGATCTTCGCAAAAAGAATGTATCGCATGAAAAGTTATCGGCTTACGACTTTGAAAAAACAAAAGAATATGACTGGCTTTGTAACAATGCGTATCGGTATGGGTTCATACTCAGTTTTCCTGAGAATAAGACCGATATTACCAACTTTGGATTTGAACCATGGCACTGGCGGTATGTGGGGGTTGATACCGCAACGGATATGAAGGAGAAAGAATTCCGCACCTTTCAGGAATACTGGGCGACATACTTAATTCGGAAAGAGATACAATAAGCTCTGCGTTATTCTGCGCGTGAATACCATGCGATCTATAAGGATTGGCGGGTAACTTTTCTAAGCTTTGTTTTTCAAATAAAAACCAGTTCTTAAGGGCATGCTAGCAAAGCGGGCAAAACGCCTGTTTTATGCTATGGCCGCCAAACGCGTCCAACACGAGAACCGGCATCTTATTCAGGTATCGACGGGTGGGTTTGTGGCTGGCGTGACTAATCATTATGAAGACGGAGGAAATGTATGGTTCCATCAAAAAGGCTGGGCGAGCATACCGTGAAGTTTTCTAACCCTCCGCGTCTTCTCAGTTCCGCAAGTATTGTGGGTGATGTGGAAGGGCAGGGGCCGCTTGGCCGCGCCTTTGACATGGTGCTGACCGACGACACATGGGGAGAAAACAGCTGGGAGAAAGCGGAATGCAAGATGTTCGAGCAGGCCGTCCGGCTGGCGCTGACCAAGGTAAACTGGGATACGAAAATGCTGCACTGTATGCTAGGCGGCGATCTTCTTAATCAGATCATTACCGCCAATTACGCGGCGCGGCAGCTTGGCGTTCCTTTTTTGGGCCTGTACGGCGCCTGTTCGACGATGGCTGAATCACTTTTATTGGGCAGCATGTTGGTGGACGGGGGGTTTGCGCAGCGCGTTGCCTGCGTGGCTTCCAGCCATTTTAGCACTGCAGAGCGCCAATACCGCTTTCCGCTGGAAATGGGTACGACGAGTCCTCCTACAGCGCAGCGTACAGTGACGGGGGCGGGCGCGGTACTCTTATGCGATGAGCCGGCACCTGTTCAGCAGCAGGGCCCGGCGGTATTCCGAAATCTGCATGTTGAGAGTGGGACCATAGGCAAAGTCGTGGATATGGGCATTACCGATGCGTCCAACATGGGGGCAGCCATGGCGCCCGCAGCATGCGATACGATACTGACGCATTTGATGGATACCGGCAGGCCAGCTTCTTACTACGACGCAATCATAACGGGTGACTTGGGCAGCTTTGGTTCGGAAATGCTCCATGAGCTGTGTCTTGACGAAGGATTGGATATCGCAGACCGGCACCTTGACTGTGGAAATCTGATATTTGACGCGCAGCAGAATGTCAACTGCGGCGGCAGCGGCTGCGGATGTTCCGCGGTTGTGCTGTGCGCGCATCTGCTGCATCTTCTGGAAAAAGGATCATGGAAACGTATCTTATTCATGGCGACAGGTGCTCTGATGAGTCCATCCGCTTCCATGCAAGGGGAAAGTATACCGGGAATTGCACATGCTGTCGTGTTGGAAAGGGATGATTGAATGGAAAAGTACTTGATGGTGTTTTTGATTGGAGGCGGCATCTGCGTAATTGGCCAGCTGCTGATTAGCCTGACAAACATGACTCCCGCGCGTATTCTGGTTCTTTTCGTAACTCTGGGCGTTGTTTTGACTGCTCTCGGCCTGTATGAGCCTGTGGTAAAAGCGGGTGGGGCGGGGGCCACGGTTCCCTTGACCGGTTTTGGCTATGCTCTGGCGAAGGGTGCGATAGAAGCAGCTAAAGAAAAAGGCGTGCTTGGCGCATTTATGGGAGGGATCACCGCTACAGCAGGCGGCGTAGCGGCAGCTATTTTGTTTGGATATTTAAATGCGTTGCTGTTTAGGCCGAAAACGAAAAAATAGATTATAGGGTTGCAATAATCGGGCTGCTGCATGTGATGCGGCAGCCCGATTATCAATTTTCTGGGTTTACTCGAAAAGCAAAGGCAAATACATGTTCGAAATCCCGCTTGTATTGGCAAACTGAAACTGGTATGCTCAATTTCATGGCAGAGTAGGTGTTGCGCGTAAGCCGGCTGCGCGGCTTGAAGGGCAGAAGGATGGGAAGTTGCCCCTGCCCAAAGGTGGTTCCAAGACCCGGCATTCTAAGGGAACCGCCGCGATACGGCACCGCGTCCGCTGCGCAATTTGCCCGCCTCAGGATGGGTCCAATTGCGCCAAAAATACGGGCATTATGCCCGCACAGGGAGGCGCTTTTTTGCAAACCAGAAATAACACGAAACGATTGATACTTTGCGCCATGTTTACGGCCATAGGCGTGCTACTCGGCGGTCCGCTGAGCATCCCGGCTTTCCCGCTGGGCGTATACTCTCTCAAAATCGGGCTGGGTGTTCTGCCGGTGATACTTTCCGGCGTGCTGTTTGCTCCGCTGTACGGAGGGATAGTGGGCGGGCTTGTAGATTTTCTGCAGGTATTGCTCTTCCCCAAGGGCGCTTATGTGCCCTGGTTTACCGTTGTTGGCGTGCTGTTTGGATTAATACCCGGCCTGTTTTTTCGCAAAGGGCAAAAGCCCACTTTCCGCCGGCTGCTTGCGGCAGTCGCAAGCGGACAAATTATTGGTTCAGTCATTTGCAATACACTGCTGATGGTAACGCTGTACAATATGCCGCTGTGGTCCATACTTCCGCTCCGGGCGATCAATCAGGCAGTCATGATTCCCCTATACAGCCTGCTTCTCAATTGGATGATACCGCTTCTCAAAAAGAGAGGTGTGGGCGTGGAGCAACCCCCGAACAGGGACGAATAGTAACCAAAGAACATTTGCCGGGATAATTTCCGAGTACCCCAGATACCGGGCAGTATTAAAAACGCGCGCTTTCCGAAGGAAAGTGCGCGTTTTTTATAAGATGGCATATGCTCTGTTTAGCCCTCCGGCGATTCAGACGGAGCGGGAGTTGGCTCTGCTCTGAATATGGAACTAAGATCCAGCAAATAAGCCGCTCTCATGAGAGTACCTGTTTCGTTGGTTTCATATCTGTTCAGATACAGCAGATCGGCCCTGCCGCCGACGAACAGATCCGGCGCGGCCAGATCCAGCAGTTTTTCACTTTTGCCCGACGCGATGTCATATACCCACAAAGTATATGGATACGGATCCGCAGGTGCGGCGGCGGTGTTGTCTGTGGATGTATCGTCAGTGCCTGTAGTGTTGTCCGAGGCGGTATCATCTGCAGCTGTATCATCTGCAGCAGCTGCATTAGAAGAATCTGCGGAACCGGTGGCGTCAGTCGTGTCGGAGCCATCCGTTTGCGTATCGTCGGAGGTGGCCTCTTCCGTTTGGCCGCCGGATATCCGGCTTTCGATATAATAGAGCTTGGTACAATCGAGAGACCAAATGCAGTCGTAAGGATAGAAATCGCTGGTGAGAGCGCGGGTAGAACCTGTCGCGGTGTCATAAAGTTTGAGTACCGCACCGGAGCCGCCGCTTACATTGGAATCGACAATTGCGATATATTTCGCGTCGGAAGATATGGCGAACCGGCTGCCCGGTGTAAAGGGTTTGCGTACGCCTCCCTCCGGCTTGATGCGGTAGATAATGGAGCCGCCCTCCATCGTTGCGTTTGCAAAATACAGTTCCCCGTCGCAGTATCCCAAATTGCCTTCGTCTACGCTGTCGGCATCCACGATGCTGTGACGGCTTGCTTCATCAGGGATGGAATAATCGAATTGGTGCAATCCGATTGTATCGACTCCGGTGATCGCGTAAATGGTATTGCCCAGGCTGTTCCACAAGAAAGTGCTGGTATTGCCGCCAAAGCCCATTTCGGAAAGATCGTTGAGCAGTTCATAAGTATCCGCGTCGAATACGTACAGATGCGTGCTGCCCCCTACGCGGTCAAGTACGGCAAGCTTTCGGCCGTCGGGGGAATACTGCGCCTTCTCAACAGCAGAAAACTCAAACGCAGTTGCAAGGCTTGCTTGACCATCCCATTTCATTTTATAAAGCTGCTGAAAACTGCTGTCTGAATCGGTTGCAGTTTCTTTGCTGTACAGGAAGCCTTCGTTGTTGGGCAGGCTGCACAGATACAAGCCGTCCGGCACAAGCACCGGCAATGCTTTTTCTGTGCCGTCTGGAAGCCGTATGGCGGGGGTGCTTGAAGCTGTCAGATAATCAAGCGTGCTGTCATATGCGGGGAGTTGCCCTGTTTTTAAGGATACCGTGCGCCAGAGCTCCTTGGGCAGAGAAGGACAAAGCTCTTTTGCCTTCGCAGCGAATGCATCTGCGTCCTCCTGTGCGGAGAATGGCTTTGAGATCAACAGCGTATTCTGCAGATCGGAGGATAGTGTGGGAGTGACGCCGCACTCAGAAGGAATTGTTCCGGCACAGTATTCCTCATACGCGTTGGCGGTAACATAATAAAGCGTCTGTTCTTTGGTTTTTTGGGGCTGCAGGGCTATTGTGAGAGTATCTCCTTCCGCCTTGGCGCTGAAATATACCGGCTGACTGAGCTGAATGTAAATGCGCATGCGGGAGCTATCGGAAAGAGCATGCTGGAATGTGCCGATGAATAACGGGTTTTTCAATTCCAGCGCATGCCTGTAATCCCAATGGGCCAGATTCTCGAATTCGATCACCAGCCGGGCGGGGTTGTCCAAAGTATAGACAGAATAAGCAGGCACACCGCATCCGCTTTGTTCCTGTTCACCACCGGACATGCGGCTGCCAGTGACAAACGCAAATTGAAGCGTCGTTCCCGTAGTATCGCCTTCCTGCTTTAAGAGAGTAAGCGATTTGGCGTTGAGGTCTTCAATCGCCTGCGCGTTGCCGCCGTAGGCGACCTCACCAGCCGCGTAATACCCCGGCGCTGCTGCCTGAGCCTGTGAATTCTTCTGAGCGCAGCCGGACGCTGCGAACGCAAGCGCAAGTATCAGGCAAAGGGCTGCACGTGCTCTCATGCAATGCTCTCCTTTAAAAAAGCGTATAACGCCATAGTATGACGGTATTATATCATAAAACGTGGAACAAAGGGAAAGCCGCCCGCCATGCTGCCACTGTACAATTCACACCATTGTCACATTAGAGTGCTTGCACGGCTGGCAGAATGTGCTATACTAAGGTCAAAGAAAGTCAAAGTCAACTTAAGTAAGTCAAGGTCAGGAGGTGAAGGACGTGTCGGTGCTTTCGGACAGTATCGAACTGTTTATCAAAGAATTGCTGGAGCAAAGCGATGAGGTATCATTGCAGCGCAACGAACTTGCGCAGCATTTCGCCTGCGCACCTTCACAGATCAATTATGTTCTTTCCACCCGCTTTACGCTGGATCGCGGGTATATCATCGCCTCCCGCCGCGGCGGAGGGGGATACATACGGGTCGTACGCGTGGTGACGGGGCGGGAAAATCCGCTTCATGAGCTGGCGTGCCGCATTGGGGAATCGTTGTCACAGCGGGACGCGCACGCTATGATTGCAAGGCTTTTTGAGGAACAGGAAATCAGCGCGCGTGAAGCAAAGCTTATGCTTTCAGCAGTGGATGGCTGCACACTCCCCACGCAGGGAATGACGGATGGCTCCCGCGCGCGCATATTGCGCGGCATGCTGACAGCGCTGCTGCAGGAGGAATAGAAGGAGGATACTATGCTTTGTGATAACTGCAAACAGAATCAGGCCAGTGTACATACGGTGACTATTATCAACGGTGAAAAGCAGGAACACTATCTGTGTGCGGATTGCGCCAAAGGCGCGCAGTTCAGTCTGCCCTCGCTGATGGATATTTTATCGGGCTTTCACTCCGCGCAGCAGCAGGTATCGGAATGTACCTGCGCCTGCGGCAATGGGTTTAGTACTTTCCAACAGACCGGTCTGCTGGGCTGCCCGGAATGCTATACGACTTACAGAAATTTACTGATACCGGTTATTAAGCGTGCGCAGGGCGGCAAGCTTCGGCATGTCGGCCGCAGGCCGCAGCAGGAGACCGTACAGAAGGCAGCCGAGCAGAAAACTGCCGTCAAGGCCGAGGAAAAGCCTGTTGATGAAAAAGGACGTTTACGTGAAGAATTGAAGGCGGCTATAAAGGAAGAACGTTATGAACGTGCCGCGGAACTGCGCGACCGCCTGCGGTCACTCGAAGGAGGAGAATGCTCATGACGGATTTGAGGGATATCGTATTGTCCAGCCGTGTGCGGCTTGCGCGTAACCTCACCGGGCTGCCGTTTCCCAACAGTATGACTGCCGCGCAGGTGCAGGAACTGGTAGGGCGTGTCGACGAGGCGATCAATCCCAATCATAGCTTTCTGCTGCTGCGCATGACAGATCTGCCGCAGCGTGAGCGAAAGCTGCTCGTGGAACGTCATCTCATCAGCCCCCAGTTTGTCAAACATGCGCAGGGCGCTGCCCTGATCAATAAGGATGAGACCGTATCCATACTGGTGGGGGAGGAAGATCATATTCGCATACAGTGCCTGCTTCCGGGGATGCAGCTTGAACAGGCGGATTCCATGGCGCAGTCGCTTGACGCGATGCTTTCATGCAAGCTGCCGTTTGCGTTTGACAGCGAGCTTGGGTATCTGACGGCGTGCCCTACCAATCTGGGTTCCGGCATGCGCGCATCGGTGATGTTGCATCTGCCCGCCCTGTCTCTGACGGGACAGACAGAGGCGCTGCTATCCGCAATCAGCAAGCTCGGGTATGCCGTACGCGGCATATACGGCGAAGGCAGCGGAGCGCCGGGGCATATTTACCAAATCAGCAACCAGATGACGCTGGGCATGCTCGAAGAGGATATTTTGAGCAATCTGATTGCTACCGTGACCCGCGTGATTGAGCGCGAGCGCTGCGTGCGTGAATCGATCAGCCGTACGAACAAGCCTGAAATCGAGGATCTTGTATTCCGTTCGCTGGGCATACTTCGCTACGCGCGCAAGCTCAACACGCAGGAAGCCATGGAACATATCTCCAACCTGAAGCTGGGCGCCGGACTTGGGCTCCTGCCGGACGACAAACAAACCCTGTTCAACCGCATGCTGACGGATGTGCAGAGCGCGTCGCTGGAACAACGGGTTGGCGAAGAGCTAACGCCCGCGCAGCGGGACGAAACGAGGGCGAAGGTAGTGCGCGATACATTAAAAAAAGAATTGACAGACAATAATTTGTATTAGAGGTGAGAACATGAACGTATTTGACCGTTTTACAGAAGGCGCTCGCAAGGCGCTCGCATTGGCGCAGGAAAGCGCCCGGGAACTGGGGCACAACTATGTAGGTACCGAGCACTTGCTGCTGGGGTTGTTGCAGGCGGAGGATACTCCCGCCAGCCGTGCACTTACACAGGCAGGCGTGGAATATGATGCTGTGCTACGGCAGACGGAGCGCCTGACAGGGCGCGGGGATTACCAGTTTACCGACAGCTTCGGTTATACGCCCCGCACAAAGAAGATTATTGAGATGAGCCTGTATGAGGCGAAGACGCTCAACAACAATTATATCGGCACCGAGCATCTGCTGCTGGCGCTTATTCGTGAACGCGAAGGGGTAGCCGCCCGTATCCTGCAGGATCTGGGCGTAGATTTGAACGAGCTTCGCAAGGCTATGAACGAAGGCGCGGGTGAAGGCGGTGGTAAGCCGGGTTCCCGCGGCACGGGCAGCAAAGAAACGCCCACACTGGATAAATATGGGAAGGATCTCACCAAGCTTGCACGCGACAGCGAACTCGATCCGGTGATCGGGCGCGCCGATGAGATTTCCCGCATTATTCAGATACTCAGCCGCCGCACCAAGAACAATCCCGTTCTGATCGGCGACCCGGGCGTCGGCAAAACTGCCATCATCGAAGGTCTCGCGCAGCGCATCGTATCCGGCGATATTCCCGAGATGCTTAAAAATAAGCGTGTCGTTACGCTGGATCTTGGCGGCATGCTTGCAGGCACCAAATACCGCGGCGAGTTCGAGGAGCGCATCAAAACCGCTATCGACGAACTCATCGCCAGCGGCAACACGATACTGTTTATTGACGAGCTGCATACCATCGTGGGCGCAGGCGCTTCGGAAGGCTCTGTGGACGCTTCCAACATCCTCAAACCGGCGCTTGCGCGCGGCGAGCTGCAGGTGGTTGGAGCGACCACGCTGGATGAATACCGCAAGCATATCGAAAAGGATGCCGCGTTTGAACGCCGCTTCCAGCCCGTGACTGTCGGTGAGCCCTCTCAGGACGAGGCAAAGCAGATACTCTTCGGCCTTCGCGACCGCTATGAAGCCCACCACAAGGCCCGAATTACCGACGAGGCAGTGAACGCCGCCGTTGAACTCAGCGCCCGCTATATTTCGGACCGTTACCTGCCGGATAAGGCCATCGACCTGATGGACGAAGCCGCTTCCAAGGTACGTCTGCAGGCTTATGTTTCCCCGCCCGATCTCAAGGAACTCGAGGCGAGGATTGAGGAGGCCCGCAAGGAAAAGGAAGAGGCCGTCAACAACCAGAATTACGAGCGCGCCGCACAGGTGCGCGACGAAGAGATGCAGCTGCGCAAGAAGATGGAGGAAACGCGCAAATCCTGGGAGGATGCACGCAAAGAGGAAAAATGCGTGGTGACGGATGAGGATGTTGCGCAGGTTGTGGCTTCCTGGACGGGTATCCCCGTAAAGAAGCTGACGGAGGATGAAAGCCATCGTCTGCTGCAGCTGGAAGCTACGCTGCATGGCCGTGTGATCGGTCAGGACGAAGCGGTTTCCGCGGTCGCGCGCGCCATACGCCGTGCCCGCGCAGGCTTGAAGGACCCCAAGCGTCCCATTGGCTCTTACATATTCCTAGGACCCACCGGCGTAGGCAAAACGGAGCTTGCCAAGGCACTCGCCGAATCAATGTTTGGTGATGAAAACGCCATGATCCGTCTGGATATGTCCGAATACATGGAGCCGCACTCTGTGAGCAAGCTGACCGGTTCGCCTCCGGGCTATGTGGGCTATGACGACGGCGGCCAGCTTACGGAAAAAGTGCGCAGAAAGCCGTATGCCGTGGTGCTGTTCGACGAGATCGAAAAAGCGCATCCTGACGTATTCAACGCCCTGCTGCAGATACTTGAGGACGGTCGTCTGACGGACAGCAAAGGCAGGACGGTGGACTTTAAGAACACTATACTCATCATGACGTCCAACGTAGGCGCAAACCGGCTGAACAAATCCAACAGACTTGGATTTGGAGCGGACGAAGGCTCGAAGGCGAGCGATTACGAACGCATGAGGGAGACGATGCTAGAGGAACTCAAGCGCGCGTTCAGACCCGAATTCCTCAACCGTGTGGATGAGATCATACTCTTCCATGCGCTCGAGAAGGAGCAGACGCAGGAGATCGTGAAGCTTATGCTCAAGAGTGTCATCGGCAGGCTGGAGGAGCGCGGCATATTCCTGAGCGTGACACCTGAAGTGGAAGCGTATCTTGCAGAGACGGGATTTGATCCGACTTATGGCGCGCGTCCGCTGCGCAGGGCGATCCAGCAGCAAGTGGAGGATACCCTCAGTGAGGAAATTCTCTCCGGCCGCGTGCAGTTGGGCGACAAAGTGCAGGCAGTCATGCAGGATGGCAAGCTGCATTGGGTAAAGGCGCAGGCACAGGAAGTACATTCTTAATACACTTCGATATAAGAACGGGACGGCAAAATTGCCGTCCCGTTTCTGGCCATTGGCAAAATCTTTTGGACTTTGCCAATGGGCTTTCTGTAAAATGCAGCTTTAAGCTGCATTTTTTTACCAATTTGACGCACATGTCGTCAAATTGGATTGAATGTGTGGGATTTCCGAATCCCCCACGCCCCCATAGAGTGTTCGTTTTGAACGGGAAGGCAACTGCCGTTCCGTTTGGATTTATAAGAGTTTCAGCAACCTCCTGCACTTTGGTACAGTCAGTATTCTCCATCCGGCTTTCACACATAGTTTTTAAGGAATAAATAAGAAATTGTGATTGACAAACTAACGAACGTTAGTTATACTAACGATTGTTAGCAAACGTGCTGACCGGAGGATGATATGCATACAAGAGAAAGAGTTTTACTTGAAGCGCTGGCGCTTTTTTCTGAAAAGGGGTATGAAGCCGTTTCTGTGCGCGATATTGCCCGCGCGGTCGGCGTGAAAGAAAGCTCCCTCTACAACCACTTTAAAAATAAGCGTGATATCTTTGACTCCATTATTAATGAGTACGCCCAGAGGGGGACGGAGCTCTTTGGGCAATTCAATATTATGGCAGCGGATGGAAGCTTTACGGCAGACAGCAAAACGATTGCGGTTTACCAGCAAATGACGCCTGAACAGTTTGAAGCGATGGCGGGGTTCATATTTGATTACTATTTTACCGATGAAATCAATGTTAAGCTGCGCAAAATGCTTACGATAGAACAATACAGAGGCCCAGAAGCAGCCAAGCTGTACAGAGATATCTCGTTTGATAACAGCCTGGAATATCAGGAAAGGCTCTTTGTTGAACTGATGAAGGCGGGCAGTTTTGTGCAGACGGATCCCCAGGTGCTGGCGTTGGAATTCTTCGCGCCAATTTATCTGATATTCTGCAAATTCGATAATGACGAGCAGAGCATGCAGCAGGCAAAAGAATTATTTATGCGTCACATCAGGCATTTTAATCAATTGTATACGATACAAAACGGCAGAAGTTGAAGCTGAAACCTTTATTTTTATGTACATTTCAATTTGGGGGAGTAGTAGTTATGAAAATCACGGTAATCAACGGCAGTATGCGGCACGGGAACACCTGGCAATGTGCGGATCTTATTATGAAGGAACTTGCTAGCGTAGAAGAAACGGAAATTAAGGAATTCTTTTTACCCCGGGATATGCCGCATTTCTGCTGCGGCTGCTTTTCCTGCTTCTTCAACGGTGAGGATACCTGCCCGCATGCACAAAGTGTACAGCCTATCGCTGAGGCGCTTTTAAACGCGGATTTGATCGTACTGAATTCTTCTGTTTACGCTCTGGATGTGACAGGGCAGATGAAGGCGCTGCTGGATCATCTGTGCTACCAGTGGATGAGCCACCGTCCCAACCCGCGCATGTTCAATAAAGTGGCGCTGACTGTGGTAACGACTGCGGGTGCAGGGCTTTCGCACGCCACAAAAACGCTGCGCAACAGCCTGCGGTTTTGGGGAGTAAAGCGTATTCATTCCTTTAAGGGTGCTGTTGCTGCATCCAAATGGAGCGAGATCACCGAAAAGAATCAGGCGAAGATTAAAAAGGAAACTGCAAGAATAGCGCGGCGCGTTGCACACGATGTGAAGAACGCGAAAAAGCTTCCGTCTCCTCTTATACGCGGCATAATGATGAAAGCCATGGCGGGCGCCATGCACAAATACGAGAATTGGAACCCGCGTGATCTTCAGTATTGGGAGAGCAACAACTGGTTTAAGGGCGTTAACAGGATCTAAGCATTTTGCAATACGGACTTCCCTTGAAACCACTGCATACGGGCGGTATACTTAAGCTGAAAATGCTGCGGTAACCGCCCGTAGCTGTTTGGTTGGAGGGTAATGGGGCTGCTGTAGCGGCTGACGAAAGCCGAGGGGAAATATGGTGCGCTGTATGCGGCGGCAATCGAGGCGAAAGCCTCTGCAGATAGCAAAACGGAGCAGGAAATACAAAAGGCCATACAGGCGCGTGCCGGAAGCCGGACGATCATTGCCATCGCACTCCGGCTATCCACCATACAGAATGCTGACCAGATACTCATACTGGAAGAGGGCCGGCTCGTGCAGCACGGTACGCACGAGGAATTGCTTGGGCAGGACGGATTATACCGGCGGTTGAATTTGGCGGCAGAACGACAGGAATGACATGCCGACTGGGCAAAAAGGAGGGGGCATATGATCGGGGACGTCATCACGGCAATGATCGGGTATTACAAGGGGGATGCGCGGCGCATCAACCACTTTCTCAAGGTGTTTGCTTTTGCGAAAAGCATTGGCGAACTCGAAGGGCTTGCGCCCGAGGCACAGCATATTCTTGAGGTGGCAGCGGTGACGCACGATATCGGTATCAAGCCCAGCGAGCAGAAATACGACAGCTGCGCCGGTGAATACCAGCAGATTGAAGGCCCGCCCGTCGCTCGTGAAATGCTGAAAAATCTCGGCCATGCGCCGGAAGTGATCGAAAGAGTATGTTATCTGATTTCAAAGCATCATACTTACACCAATATTGACGGGCTGGATTATCAGATACTCGTTGAGGCGGATTTTCTCGTAAATCTGTTTGAGCATGAGTCTAGCCTGTCAGCGGTGCTTACTGCACGAAATAAAGTATTCCGAACGCCGACCGGTCTTCGGTATCTGGATGATCTTTTTTTGCAGACAACGGCAAATGACTGATATTGTGGGGTAACGTGTCCTCAATAAGTAACAGATATGAGGTGAAAATGGTGGAGTTCCAATTCAGGTCAAAATCTAACATGTTTTTCGGGGCGGGATGCGTGCGTTCAAACGCCAAGAGCTGGCTGCTGGGCAAACGCGCTTATATAGTCACCGGTAAATCCTCCGGCCGCCTGAGCGGGGCGCTGGCGGATGTGGAAGCAGTATTGGAAGCAAACGGGATTGCGCACGATGCGTATGAGGGCATTGCCAACAATCCAACTCTGGAACAGTGCCGCGATGTCGCAGCGCTGGCCCGGAATATGGAGGCCGACTTTATCATTGCGATAGGCGGGGGATCGCCGCTCGACGCCGCCAAGGCGGTCGCCGTACTGGCTGCGGAGGACATCTCCACAGAAGAGCTGTATACGAACGTCTATCGTTCTGTGCTTCCCATCGTCGCTATTCCGACTACAAGTGGTACCGGCAGTGAAGTCACGCCCTGGTCCGTGCTTACGCGCACGGATCTTCAGACGAAGCGTTCGTTCGGCAATGACAAAACGTTGCCCGTAGTGGCGCTCCTTGATCCGAACTACACGAATTCGCTTTCTCACCGCGTTACTCTGGATACGGCGCTCGACGCGTTCACGCATTGCTTGGAAAGCTTTCTGAATAAGAAATCGTCTCCGATCACGGATGCGTACAATCTCGAAGGCATGCGCAGATTCGGGGCCTGCATGGACGCGCTTGAAAAAGGGGAGCTCGACGGCATACGCGAGGAGCTTATGCTCGTCTCTCTGCTGGGCGGTTTGTCCATTGCGCATACGGGTACGACCATCATGCACGGTATGGGGTATCCATTGACATATTACTGCGGCATGACGCATGGCGAGGCGAACTGTGCGACGATGCCTGCATATTTACGGCTGACGGATCGCGTGCTTCCTCACAGACTGTCATCTGCGCTGCAGGCGCTCGGCATGGGCGTTGAGGAGCTATCGGCATATGTAAGACGCACAATACCCCTTACGCTGAGTATTACCGACGAGCAGATCTGCCATTTTTCAGAACAAACCATGCGGCAGAACAGCGTAAAAAATATGGCCTATATTCCCGAATTGGGCGAAGTGGAGTCTCTGTATCGGGAGTCTTTTCGGCAGCCATATTAACGCTTAAAATCAATCACAATTAGTTCACTTTGCGTTCATTCGGGGTTCATCAACAAGGTTTATTCTTAAACCAGTCAAAAGGAAACGCTGATGACACCCCCCCATACTCACTGGAGTAACTGCCAGTGTCACCCTCCGGGCTCCCCACCGGAGGGTGTTTCTTTGTATATTGTCTTCTTTGTGTTGCTGATCGAGACCGAAGACTCTAAAAAGTATTGCATACCGCTTGGCTTCATGGTATAATTTCGTTTGTTCGGGCAAAACCATGTTTTCATGGCCTGTCAGGAATTACCTGAAGGTGCCCGATTACCTGCGCAACGCGATTGCAGCAACTGGACAGGGGGTGAATCATTTGGCAAACATCAAATCCGCAAAGAAACGGGTGGGCATTACCGCAAAGCAGAATCTGCGCAACCGTATGGTGACCTCTGCGGTCAAGACCTCCATCAAGAGGTATGACCAGGCTTTGGCAGCCGGCAATGCGACAGTGGCGGAAGCGGCATATATAAATGCTGTCAGCATCGTTGACAAAGCGGCGGGCAAGGGCGTTATCCACAAGAACGCAGCGAACCGTAAAAAGGCCCAGCTTGCGCGTAAGCGTACCGCGGCAGCTAACTGAATTCCCCTTGATGATAATGAAAAGGCCCTCGTGTAAACGAGGGCTTGTTTCGTTGTTTTATTTACAGGCAAAGTTCTATATTGTTAGTGCTGCGGGGCGGACGCCCTCTGCACATGCTTGCTGATGCAATCAAAGGTCTGCGGGCTGATGACGTGTTCGATGCGGCACGCGTCCGCCAGCGCGGTCTCTTCTTCAACACCCAGAGCCATCAAATAAGTGGAAAGCACATTGTGGCGGTTGAAAGTGCGTTCTGCTATTTCCTGTCCTTCGCCGGTAAGCGTGATAAACCCGTTGTTGTCCATGAGAATATATCCGTTTTCACGCAGCCGTTTCATTGCGTAACTGATGCTGGGCTTGGAGAAATGCAGTTCGTTGACGATATCGATCGAGCGCACCTGCCCTTTCTCTTGGGAAAGCTTCAGGATGGCTTCCAGATAGTTTTCGGCAGATTCCTGAATCTTCATTTCATGTTCCTCCGTCAGTAAATTCCATCAGTACTATTCCACAACACTATACCATACTTGCAGGTCGATGTTCAAATAGCAGCGCAAACTTGCGTAAAATCATTCTTACGAGTGGCTTTTTGGCAATAGGAATAAGTTGTTTGCGTCAAAGCACACTAATGAAAAAAGGAGGAAATATACTTATGAATGGAAATACGGAACTGCTGAGCTTCGTTTATCAAAACGCACAGATGGGCGTCGAAACAATCGACCAGCTGACGGGCATTACGCAAGACGCAGAGTTTAAGCGCCACTTACAAGCGCAATATGAGGAGTATAAGGGCATATTGTCTGAGGCGAAGCGGATGTTCGAAATGGAAGGAAAGGACGAAAAGGGATTAAGTGCCTTTGAGAAAGTACGCACGTATTTGATGATCAGTTTGGAGACCCTTGGCGACAAATCCACTTCGCATATCGCGGAAATGATGACGATCGGAAGTACGATGGGAGTCATACAGGCGATCCGCAATATCCGGAAGTATGAGCACGCGCAGGCGGATATTCTCAACCTCATGAAGCGGCTGCTCCGATTCGAGGAGGATAACATTACGCAGCTCAAAAAGTTTATTTAGAAGCCGCGGCAATAACTCAAATTTTAAAGGCGCAAAAACGCCTTTTTTCATGCACGATGCTTATCGGAATGTCCTGCATGCCGCGTTCTTTTCTTTGCTGTGGCCGCAGCTGTTTGCGGTGGATTGTATCGCATGAGTGGGGCAGCTTCGAATGCACGCGCCGCAGCGGATGCATTCGGGGCTGTTGGGAGTTTGGTAGGCAGGAATGCCCGAAGGGCAGGCGCGCTCACACTTTTTGCACTTCGTACAAGCTTGCTCGTCCACACGGTACCGATACAGTGCAATGGGGTTGAATAATCCGTATATGGCTCCTAGCGGGCAAAGGTATCTGCAAAACGGGCGGAATGCCACAATGGAAAGCGCCAGCAGTATAAACAGAAGTGCGAGCTTCCAGGCGAACAACCCCCTTGCAGCGGCGCGAAGCCCCTCGTTGAGGCTTGTAAGCGGTATGCCGGCAAATAATGTTCCCGACGGGCAGATATATTTGCAGAACCACGGAAGGCCCTGCCCAATAAAATCTACAGCCAGCATGGGCAGCAGAATGACAAATACAAGAAGAATCACGTATTTCAAATATCGCAATACGCGGTCTCCGGGCAGCGTTTTCATCTTCTTAACGAATGGGATTTTGTAGAGCAGATCCTGCACAAATCCAAATGGGCACAGCCATCCGCAGACAACGCGGCCGATCAGCGCCCCAAACGCGATCAAAAATGCTGCGACATAGAAAGAAAAGCTGTAATCGCGGGAATTCAATACCGCCTGCAGCGACCCGATGGGGCATGCGCCATAAGCGCCGGGGCAGGAATAGCAGTTCAGCCCCGGTACACACACCGATTTCAGTTTTCCTGTATAGATCGTACCGGCTGCAAATCCGGGTACATAACTGTTCGTGGCTGCGACGAAGCCCAGCTGCACCCAATGCCGGACACTTTTTTTAGCGGGTTTTATTCGATTAGCCAATGCCTATGCACTCCAGACAAATGGCGGCGGCTTTTCTTAGCACGGTTTCCGCCTCGCCGCGATAAATTCCAAACGCAAAGAATACTGCTGCCGCCGCCAGCAGCAGTATGGCGGGCACATTACGCCTGAGGGCGCGCATGCTACTTCACTTCCTCAAGGTATTTATCAATGATCGCCTTCCAATCATCCTCGCTGCGGGAGCCAACCAGCGGCTCTCCTACGACATTTCCGTTCTTATCCACAAATACGGTCTCAGGTACGGCGGAAACAGCATTCAGCTTAATGCGGATCAGGTCTTCTGACGGAAGCAGATGCGTGTAGCTTGCGCCTGTTTTTTGTACAATTTCCTTGGCGAAATCAACTTGTGAGGAAGAAACGGCGCCGGAAGAATCCAGCACGTCCACAACAATACCTACGACTTGCATGCCCTTGTTAGCGTATTCTGCGGAAAGCGCGCCCAACCCCGGCATCTCCTCAAGGCAGGGGCCACAGAATGTTGCCCAGATGTTGATCATCGTCAGGTCCTTGTTCGAAAACATGTCCTGCGTCACTTCGTTCCCGTTCAGGTCCGTCGCGGTGAATTTTCCAAAGGAAACGCGATTGGTTTGAGAAGCGGCGGGTGCGGCTGATTCTTCGGGTACGGAAGTTACTTCCGGTACTGCAGCAGGTGTAGTTTCCGGTGTGGGTGTGGCTGTGGGCTTTGGCGCGGTGCAGCCTGCAACCAGCAGCAGTGACATCAGAGTGAGTAAGAAAGCAATAGCACGCTTATTCATAGTTTCCCTCCTTGGTCGTTGGTGGGCATAACGCTTATGCGTCCAGCCCGGTTACGGTTTCATATGGCCAGTCGATGATACCGCCGAAATCATATACCTGCGTATACCCCATATCAAGCAGTTTTAGAGCGGCCTGTTCGCTGCGGTTTCCGCTGCGGCAGTAAATCAGTATGACAGCATCCTTATCACCCAACTGTTCGGGCGGTTGATCCGTGATGGTTTCATTCGGTATAAGCAGTGCGCCGGAAATATGCCCCTGCGCATATTCTTCCTGCGTGCGAACGTCGATAACGAGCACGGATTTGTCCGCATCCATCATGGACTTGGCCTGCTCTGCGGTGATCTTTTGGTATTCACTCATGTCTGCCGGATTTTCCTCGCTATCTCCGGATGAAGCAATGTCGTTTTCCAGAGTATAACCTTCCGGCAGCGGTTCTATTTCCGGCAGGGCGCAGACTTCGCAATCCTCTGAAAACTCGGGAATTGCTACTGCCGTTTGCTCCGGAAGTGCGGATGGGGATGGCAGTATGGCAGGAGTCGCCTCTGCCGGATGGACGTCCGCATTCACTGTTGAGCATCCATTTAGCATAATCGCAAACAGTAAAGCCAATAAAACATATTGTGTTCTGCGAAATCGCATGCATTTCTCCTAATCTGATTAAAGAATTACAGTAAGTATAATGAACGCGCCTGATGCGTGTCAAGGAAAGTGAGCTCTCTACAGCGTGACAGTATCACAGACAAAAGTGAAGAGAACTGGCGTATTTGCCGTATGGGGAGCTTGTGGTATAATACAGGAAACGTATGCCGCCGGCGGGCAGGCAGAGAGGGCTTGACGCAATTGCGAGATTTCTTTCAGGATATTATAAAACGGCTTAGGGAAACGATGGATCGGGCGGTAGCCTCTTTCCGCCGTACTGTCGGCGGGGAGAAGGAACACAAAGAGCGCGATCTGTTCCCTGAGGACGATACGCTTACCCATCATATTCCTCTGCAGCATATAAAAGAAGACAGCGGCGAAACCCGTCTGTTCGGCCCCGAAGAAGCGAGGGCGATCAGCGAAGCATCCGCTGCTGAAATGCATGCCGAGAACGAGCCGTTGTTTACGGATCGTACCCGCAAGCGGCCGTTCATATTGAGCGTGCTGTTTACCACCATCCGGTTTATTGCTCTTGGGGTCGTATTGGCCGGTTTTGCGGGACTGGGCGCTGCAATCGGCTTAGCAAAGGCTTATATCGATACAACCCCCACGCTGGACCGCGCGCAGCTTACGAAATCCGATCGCACATCCTACCTGTATGATATGAACGGAAAGCTTATCACCACAATAGCAGACGTGGAATACCGCGATTGGGTGGATATTGACCAGATTCCAGAAACTCTGCAGAATGCGTTTATCGCTATTGAGGACGTGCGCTTTTACAAGCACGGCGGCGTGGATATCAAACGGCTGTTTTCCGTTGCGCTAGAAGTGCTGGGGAACAACAACGCCGCAGGCGGCAGCACCATCACCCAGCAGTTGATCAAGAACAAAATTCTGGGCAAGGAAAGAACCTATAAGCGCAAGATTCAGGAAGCGTATTTATCCGTTGAATTGGAAAAGGAAATCAGCAAGAAAGAAATACTTGAAGCGTATCTCAACGATATCCATCTGGGCGAGGCGAATTATGGCGTAAAAACTGCGGCCAAGGATTATTTTGGAAAGGAACTCAATCAGCTGACCGTTCGCGAAAGCGCCATGCTTGCCGGTCTTACACGCAATCCGTATTACTACAACCCGCGTAAAAACAAATACAAACGTGATCCCGTATATTGGACGTATACCAACGACCGCACGGATACCGTACTCGGGCGTATGTATGAAGCGGGCTTCATAACGCTCGAGCAATACCGTGAGGCGCTTGCTGAGGATGTCAACATTGTAGAGGTCTCACAGCAGACACAGATGTATGACATGCCCTACTTCGTTGAATACGCTATTCGCGATGTTGTAACGCATATTCTGGCGCAGCGGGGGCTTACGGATGCCGACCGCAGTGCTGTGGAAAATGAACTCAGGACGGGCGGATATTCCATCTATACCACTGTAGATCCGAAAATCCAGCATACCGTGCAGGATACGCTTTCCACCTGGACGAAGTACCCCGGTCTTGCTGATCCGAGCAAGAATATGGTGGTGGAAACAAACTCAGATGGTTCCGTCATTGAGACGGTTGAGCCGCAGGCATCTGCGGTCGTGGTTGATTACCATACGGGAGAGCTCAGGGCGGTTGTAGGCGGCAGGGACAGCCCCAACATTCGAAAAGGGTTTAACCGTGCATATCAGAGTTATATGGAGGTCGGTTCCTCCATAAAGCCGCTTGCGGTGTATGGCCCGGCATTGGACGCCGGAGCATCGCCCGCTAGCATCATAGCAAATGTCCCAGCGCCTATTGAAGGCTGGGGCGGTGAGCGCGGCTACCCCGGCATTGGTGATACCAAGTATATAGGTCCCATCACGATGCGGCAGGGCATTGTATCCTCGCTGAACGTCGTTGCTGCGCGCACACTGTATGAAAAGGTATGGCCGGAGGTTTCGGCAAAATATCTCGAAAAGCTCGGTGCGAACATGTCCAAGGTCAATGTGGACGGTCCAGGTCTTGCGTTGGGGACATCGGGGTTCACGACAATCCAGATGGCTGCGGCTTATGGAGCGATTGCGGACGGCGGGGAATACCGCGAACCTCTTTCTTTCACACGGGTAGTGGATTCAAGCGGGAAAGTCATACTGGACGCTGAAGCGATCCGTGAAAAGCATCAGGTGTTCAAACCGAGCACCGCGTATCTCCTGATCGATATGCTGTCCGACGCGGTTGACCACGGTACCGGTACCGCCGCGAAAATTCCGGGCATGACTGTGGCGGGCAAGACGGGTACAAACGCGGATTACGCGAGCGTTTACTTTGCCGGCATGACGCCGTATTACACGGCGTCCGTCTGGGTCGGGCACGACAACCCTGTGAACGTGCTCAAGGGCAAAGCGACCGGCGGTACCTATGCTGCACCGCTGTGGCAGGCGTTTATGGCAAAGATCCATCAGGGATTGCCGAATAAGGATATCATGGACGTTTCTTCCAGCCAGCTGGGTCTTGTAAAGAAGACGGTCTGTTCCGTATCCGGCAAATTGGCTACCGACGCCTGCTATGCGGATACAGCAGGACACAAGCCTGTAACGGATTGGTTCCTTGAACAAGACGTCCCTACGGACTTTTGCGATATACACGCGGCTGTGGCCATTTGCACGGAAAGCGGGCAGATTGCCACCAGCTACTGCCCCACTGAAAAGGTAGTATCCGGCGCTGTTGTATTGGTCAGGCCGGGCACCTATTATGATCAGTTTACCGATGAGGTACTTAAGCAGGCCATACCAAACGCCGTAAGGACCTCCCTAACGCTTGATGAATATGAAATGGGATTGGCCTCTTCGCACAACCTTTGCACATTGCATACGCCTTCAGGGCAGTCCCTATCGCAGATGCGGGCACAGGCGCTTTCCCTGCGGCAGGAGATTTTGAATTACATCAGCCAGACAGACCTCAGTTCTGAGGATATATCGTCGTTGACACAGACGGCGGAAACGCTTATGAGCGCTTCAAGCAGCAGCAGCACGCAATCCATCGCCTATGTTGTTTTGCAGGCACAGCAGGAACTCGCGCGTGTCCGCGGGGATAGTATGCTGGGACCCGGTGAGGAAGCAACGCCTGCCCCAACATCGGAAGCAGCGGAGGGTACGCAATGAGCAATTCTGTTTTAGACGCGCTCTATCATGCCGAACGCGAGCGGCTGCTTCTGTTCCGCAACGCAAAACTTGGCGGCGCGTACGAATCCCCGGTATTCGGACAGGGTCCAGATCGCCCTTTTCTGGTGCTCATAGGGGAAGCGCCGGGGGCTGAGGAAACCAAACAGTCTCGTCCCTTTGTCGGGAAGGCGGGGCGGCAGCTGGATGAATTGCTTTTGCTTGCCCGTATTCCTAGAGACGAGGTGTATATCACGAATGCTGTGAAATACAGGCCGATTGTGGATAACGGCCGTACGACGCGCAACCGGACCCCAAGCCGTGAGGAAATTGAATCGTCACTGCCCCTGCTGCGCGCGGAATTGCTCTCTTTACGGCCGCAGTGCATTGCGACTTTGGGCAATGTGCCGCTGTCTTCTGTGCTTACTCTGTGCAAAATGGGTAGGCAGGTGATCGGGGACGCGCATGGCCGTCCGCAGCATATTACGCTGGAAGATTGGACGGCGAATCTTTTTCCGCTGTATCATCCCGCCAGTGCCATCTATAACCGCTCCCTGCTGGACACCTGCCGCGATGACGCGTGCCGCCTCGGCGAGCTCTACGCTGTGAACAAACGGTGAAAATCCTCAATTAGAATCGGACAAGCCAACATGGTATGCTATAATCGGAACTGGAAGATTTCTCTTTGAAAGGAATTCTGAACGAATGAAAACGCGGTGTATCTGCCTGCTGCTGTTAGTGGCGCTGTGCATAGGAATACTTCCCGGCACGGCTTGGGCGGGCGCGCGTGAATATGGGCAGATCACTGCGCAGGACGTGCGCCTGCGCAGTTCCCCCAATACGGATTCTGAAGTCATTTCTCAGCTTCCTCAGCATACGGTCGTGGAAGTACTCGACGATCAAAACGGATGGTACCGCGTTCTGTATGACAATATGGTGGGCTATCTGCGGCAGGATTATATACTTGTCAATTCCACCAGCCGCGCAGCAAATGTCGGCGAGGGCGGTGCGAAGTTGTACGGAGGCCCGGGCAATGGAACTGAAAATCCATCGTATCTTGTGGGGGAACTGCCAAGCGGTCTTGGCATCAAAGTCAAGCAGATGATAGGGGACTGGTATTACGTAGTGGCGGGCGACAGCGTAGGGTATGTCTACCGCGGGGATCTGAACCTCAAACCGGGCGTAAATGCTTCAGGCTATGAACTTCGGCAGGGCATGCAGGGCCAGGAGGTAGAACGCATGCAGAAGGAACTGTGCAAAAGACAGTTTCTTGGTGCGGTGACCGGCAGCTACGATGAAAAAACAAAAAAGGCTGTGGCTTCCTTCCAAAAGGCGTGCGGACTTTCGGCGGATGGCGTAGCCGGCGCGCAGACTCTGCAATCGCTGTACGATATCAACAACAATGTTACCATGACCTATGCGGTAGCCTCCGACGTCAAAGGGAAAGTGGAACTGCTGGATTGGTTCAAGGGCGGTGACGAATGGCTTTACAAGGGCGCTAAATTTGTTATTATTGATGTGAAAACAGGTTTATCGTTCAACGCCCGCAGGTTTGGCGGGTGGTATCACGCGGACAGCGAGCCCATCACCGCCAACGACACTGCTACAATGAAACGGATTGCGGGCGGCGAATGGTCCTGGAACAGAAGGCCGATCTGGGTGGTATTCCGCGGACGAGTAGTGGCCGCGAGCATGCATTGCATGCCGCATATGGCCGATCCGACGCAGAGCAACAATTTCCCGGGGCATTTCTGCGTACATTTGCTCAACTCCAAGGTGCATGAAACAGGCAAACCCTGTCCGCGGCACCAGGCATGCGTACAGGCAGCCTACCGGGCTGGAAAATAACCGATGGACGGAGGCCGACCATGAAAATCCTAGTTGCGGACGACGATCAGGTTGTACACGAATCGCTGGGCATTTATCTTCGTGCGGAAGGGTACGAACCGCTTGACGTATATGACGGCAACGCTGCAATACAGGCTGTTGGGCCGGATATTGCTCTGTGTGTGCTGGATATCATGATGCCTGGGCGTTCGGGCATTGAGGTATGCAAAGAGATCCGCAAGAATTCGCAGCTTCCCGTCATTATGCTTACGGCAAAAGGGGAAGAGGTGGATCGCATACTCGGCCTTGAACTGGGCGCCGACGATTATATCGTGAAGCCCTTCAGCCCGCGTGAAGTGGTGGCGCGTATCAAAGCCGTGCTGCGAAGAACACAGGAGAGGCAGGAAGGGGATGGCAGCGCACTTACGTTCAACGGACTGTCCATCGACCTGAAGAGCTATACCGTGACTCTGCGCGGCGAGCCCGTGATCTGTACGCCCAAGGAAATAGAAATCCTGCACATGCTTGCTTCCAATCCCGGGCAGGTATTCACGCGCGAGCAGCTGCTCAACCGCGTGTGGGGGTATGATTTTGCAGGCGAAACGCGTACGGTGGATACGCACATCAAGCGCATACGCGCCAAACTGGACAGCGATGGGCTTGGTTGGAGCATCAAAACCATTTACGGCGTTGGGTATAAATTCGAAGTAGACTAACCGCTAACAAAGTCCTGCGGACTTTGTTAGCGGGTCTTCTGTCGGTTAGAATGCCGCTCATGGCGGCATTCTCTTGGCAAATTCGGCGAGTGAATCGCCGAATTTGAATGAAATGTGGAGGATTCGTTTCCCCACTCTTCCAATGGGCTTAAGCCGGACCGCCGGCATAGCCTGCGAGGATTTTTCGATGCGGAGCATATTTCTCTGGCGCATGCTGGTCGTGCTCACAATTACGATTTTATTGGCCTCCCTTCTGGTGACGGGAGGCTATATGTATTTGAGCCGCGATGCTTATACTGCCATTAAGATGCTGGAGCTTTCGCCAAAATCCGAGGCAGTGGGGCAGTTGCTGGTGGAGTACAGCGCAGGGGAAGTGGATCGCGACGCATTTGGCCGCCTTGCGGATATGATGATGCGGGCAATCGATGCCACAGGCATCATTACCGATGCGCAAGGGGCGGAACTCTACCACACGGTTTCAATCGATTCTGTTTTCGGTCAATATGCGCAATCACTGGATACGCAGATTGAGGCGGCACTGAACGGGCAAAGCACGATACGGGACGATATCCGTACTTCGGACAACCATTTGGCGCTTTCCATCTGCATACCCGTCAAAAACTCGCAGGATATCATCATCGGCAGCGTATTTCTGCTCAAAAGCGCGGCAGAGATTGAAACAACCACGCAACGGCTCAACAACACGCTGCTGCTTACGGTTGCCGTGGTACTGCCCATCATGCTGCTGTTATCGTCGCTGAGCGTGCGCAGGCTTGCAGGTCCGCTTCATCAAATGGGCGAAGTCGCTATCAAAATGAGCAAGGGCGATTTCAGCATCCGTGCGGACGAGAACGAGGCTGGCGAGCTGGGGTTACTCGCAAGGGCGCTTAACAACCTTTGCGATACATTATCGCAGACCATCTATCAGCTTCGGGCCGAGAAAAGCCAGCTCGATCATATGCTCTCAAGCTTTTCCGAGGGCATCGCGGCTACAGACAGCGTGGGTTTGCTTACGCATTATAATCCTGCGCTCATGCGTATGTTCGGTAGCGTGCGCGTGAATACGCGCATGGAACTTATTCCGGACGCGAGCATCTGGGAAGCGTTCGATCAGGTTTACAGTACTGGTGAACCGAACATACTGCGCTATCCGCTTTCCGGCGACCGTATGCTGTGGATCACCATCACACCGGTTGTAACGGAAGAGGGAGAGCGTACGGGCGTTGTCGGCCTGTTCCGGGATATGACGGAGATGGAGCGGCTTGAACGCACGCGCCGTGACTATGTTGCAAACGTCAGCCACGAACTTCGTACGCCGCTGACCGCGGTGCGGGGGTTGCTGGAACCGCTCGCTGACGGTATGGTACAGAACGAGGATGACCGCCAGCGGTATTATCGCATCATGCTGCGTGAAGTCTTGCGCCTTTCACGCCTTATTACGGATATGCTGCAGTTATCCCGTTTGCAGTCGGGCACGGAATATATGGAACTCGTCGAGGTGGATATCAATGAAATACTTGATGACGTCCGCCAGAGTTATGCCAAGGAAGCCGCGCAGCGCGGCATTAAGCTGGAATTAAAAGCGCCAATGCTGCCTCCGGTATTAACCGACCCGGACCGGGTGGAGCAGCTGCTTGTTATTCTTTTGGATAACGCGATGCGATACACGCCCGAGGGCGGAAGCATTACACTCATCGGCGAAGACGGACCGCGCGTCAACATCTGCGTTTCGGATACAGGCTCCGGCATACCAGAGGAAGATCTCCCGTATGTATTCGAACGGTTCTATAAAGTGGATAAATCGCGCAAAGAAGGCGGCACGGGCTTGGGCCTTTCCATTGCCCGGCATCTGATTGAAAAATTGGGCGAAAAGATCACCGTGGAGAGCAAACTCGGAGAAGGAACCTCTTTCCGGTTTACACTTAAAAAGTATGTCAGCAACGCTATCGCGCTTGGGCCTCCGTCGGATGATTGGGAACAGGCAGCTGATGGGCTACCGCCGATCTTGCAGCCGCAGGAAACGCCGGACAGGGGCCTGCATACGCAGGATGCTCCTTATGAGGTAATTCCCCAAAAGGAAAAGCATCAACAACGTATTCGGATCAGGATCACCAAGAGAACGGATAAAAAAGATCAGTAATTGCCACAAATTCGACCATAACAAAACGGAGCCTTCTGATTTGCAGGGGGTTCCGTTTGTATATGTACACTGATGATTTACTGATGTTTCATGTACAGATGAAATGATATCAATTGCGGCAAGCATTTCAATGGACAACCGCGCATATTCTTAGCTTTCGTTCATACCTATTAGTATACAAGGACAAGGGGGCGGAATCATGGAATATCGTCGGAGAAGGCGGAGAAGGCGCTTTGCGGCGGCGGCGGGAGGCGGTACTTACAGAGCGATTGCCGCGCTGTTGGTGGTAGCCGCGGTGGTTTATCTGATCAGCGCATCCGCTGCCGGTACATGGATTGCGCAGAATGTAATGGCGCCGGCGTTCGCGGCGTTTGACAATATGATATTGGGTACTCCCGATAAGAATACCCCTGAAACCTCCGCGCAGCTTACTACGCCCAAAACCTCAGGTGTTTCCGCGGATACCGTAACCGGTGATGTGGAATTGCCGGTCATGGAGTGCTTTGCGCTGCAGATGGGCGTTTACAGCGACAAGAATAATGCAGATCTGGAAGCACAGGCGCTGCAGCAGCGGGGAGCGGGCGGTTATGTGATGGAAGATGCCGGTCGCTACCGTGTGTTTGCTGCCGCGTATGACAGCGCGGATAGCCTCAAACAGGTGCGCGACAAGCTCACGGCGGAAGGTATGGAAAGCGCCTCGTATACATTCAATTCCCCCGTAAGTACGCTCCGTGTGACCGCGACCCAGGCGCAGCTCGATGGGATATCCGCAGGCTTTAAGGCGCTTAGTCAATTGGAAAAGGATATGGCTTCCGCGACACTGACATTTGACCAGCAAAAACTGACTGGGCAAAAAGGAAGGGATACCGCCACAACACTGTTATCGCAGCTGCGTTCAGCCAACGATGCGTTTACAGTAGCGGCAGAAGGAGAGGATAATCCTGTCCTGCAGGCGACGAGAAGTTGTTTCTCAAAATATGAGGAAGCTTTGACTGCGCTTTCAGAGTATAGCACTGAAAGTTTTGTAGATTTTTCGGCTAAAATGAAGTACACTCATATATGTATAGCGCATGCTTATGCTACGCTGGCGCAGGAAGTATCCGCTATGGCATAAACTCGTATTCACCTTCCGGAGGAATTGAATGAGAATAGCGGAAGTGGCCGGTATACTGGACGCGAACGTTCTTTGCTGCGAAGATAAGCTGGACAAGGAGGTCAGATCAGCGTTTGGAGCCGATCTGATGAGCGATGCGCTTGCGTTTATTGACGATGATACGCTTCTTCTGACCGGACTTGTGAACCAGCATGTTATTCGTACGGCTGAAATGCTGGAGGTCAGGTGTATTGTATTCGTCCGGGGCAAACCGGTACCGAAGGATATTCTTGATCTTGCAGTTCAGCAGGGCGTCGTGCTTTTGGGTACCGATAAAACGTTGTACATATGTTGCGGCATGCTGTATGCCGCAGGATTACCTGGCTGTATAAGAAGGTAAAGATATGGATATTTCATTGGTGCAGACTTTTCCCGTTCCACGCGGTGCGTTTGATAGGGCGGGGGAGGCCAGCAGCAAAATAAAAAGCACACTCAAAAAATTGGGCATTCCTCCGGAAGTGGTTCGCGATGTGGCAATTGCGGCGTATGAAACGGAGCTCAACCTGGTTATTCATTCGCAAGGCGGGGAACTGGTACTTGAAGTCAAACCGGATGAGATACAGCTCGTATCACAGGATCAGGGGCCGGGTATTCCCGATATCCCGCTTGCGTTGAGCGAAGGGTATTCCACAGCGCCCGAAAGCGTACGGAGTTTGGGTTTTGGCGCAGGTATGGGTCTGCCCAATGTGCAGCGCCACTGCCATATTTTTCATATTGAGTCTGAGCCGGGGAAGGGCACTTTCATCCGGGCGTCTTATTTTCTGAATAAAAGCGACGGTAAATAACGGAGGGCTGCGTTTTGTTGTACAAGCATTCGGTCCGCATCGACAGGCGCAAATGCGTGGGATGTACCAATTGCATCAAAAATTGTCCGACAGAAGCGATACGCGTACAACGCGGAAAGGCAAAGATACTGGATGAACGCTGCATAGATTGCGGCGAATGCCTACGCGCCTGCCCGCATCATGCGATGATAGCTGTCACGACTCCGATATCGGAGCTGAATCTGTTCAAATATAACATTGTCATTCCATGCACGCCCCTATACTCACAGTTCAAGAACCTTACCGACCGCGGAGAGATTTATGAAGCGCTCTACGCGATGGGCTTTGACGCGATCTATGAAGAAGCGCGAGGAGCAGAAATCGAAGCGGAAGCTCTTAGAAAATATCTGCGCTCCGGTGAAGCAAGCTTTCCGGTAATCGCGTGCAATTGCCCGGTTATTCCGCGGCTGGTAACGACATTGTTTCCAAATCTCATTGATAACCTTTCGCCGTTTGTTTCAGCAACAGAAATTGCTGCTCGCGTAGCGAAGACGGAATTCTGCGAGATGATGAACGTACCAAGGGAATCGGTGGGCTGCTATTATATCGCTCCTTGTTCCGCCCGGATGACCAATATTAAAAACCCACTCGGCATTGAAAAGAGCGAAGTGGACGGCGTATATGCCATGCGCGATATTTATGCCCAAATCATCGAGCATATGGGCAAAGATGAAGGACACCGGGAGATCGTCTATCCGGCGGGGGCATTCGGTTTGGGTACGGCAGTCATAGGCGGTTTAAGCGCTGCTGTCGGTACGGAGCATTATCTTGCGGTAGACGGTATTTATCATGTCATGCAGTGCCTGGAGGAAATTGATAACGAACGGCTGCGCAAACTCATGCTGGTGGAAGCAACTGCCTGCAGCGGCGGATGCGTTGGAGGTCCTCTGCTGTTTGAAAACCAGTTTGTGGCAAAGAACAGAAACAGGAGGCTTGCTTATTCGCAGCCACGTACGGATTTGGAACATGACAGTCATATTGAAAAATACGTCAATTCTCCTGTCATCCGTTATGACAAGCCTTTCGAACCGCGCAGCGTTATGAAGCTGTCCGATGACGTAGGGGAGGCCATGCGGATGATGGAGCGTATGGAAGCCATCAGCCAAAGCCTGCCGGGGCTGGATTGCGGCTCCTGCGGATCGCCGAGCTGCCGGACGCTCGCGGAAGATATCGTGCGCGGTCAGGCAGTGGAAATGGACTGTATATTCAAGTTGCGTGATAAACTTCGTATACTTGCGCAGGAGATGGCGGATCTCGCCAGCGCGGAAAAACGCGGCTGATGCTTACTTATTCGGGAGGGGAACTATGCTGGTATCGGAACTTGCCAAATGCATCGAAGCTTCTATTGTAACGCAGGACGTTCCGGACAAAGAAGTAACCTGCGGATACACGTGCGACCTCCTAAGCTGGGTTATGGCGCGCGGCAAAGCGGGCTGTGCGTGGGTTACTGTACAGACGCATTTGAATGTCGTTGCGGTGGCATCGCTGCACGATATGGCCTGCATCATCTGTCCTGAAGGCATCGAACCGGAAGCGCCGTCCGTTTTGAAAGCGGCGCAGGAAGGCATTGCCGTTTTGCGCTCTGAGAAATCGGCGTATGAGATTTGCGGGCTTATGACAGCGGCAGGCATTTCTGCCGTATAGCCATGTTTAAGCTTGCGGCGGATCTGCACATTCATTCCTGTCTGTCGCCTTGCGCGGATATGGAAATGACGCCGAATAATCTTGTCAATATGGCATATCTCAAAGGCCTCGAGGTCATCGCGGTATGCGATCATAACAGCGCGCGCAATCTTCCAGCCTGTAAGGCGGTGGCAGATGCGCGCGGTTTAATTTTTCTGCCCGGCATGGAAGTGGAAACGCGCGAGGAAGTGCATGTGCTGACACTGTTCGCATCCCTCGATGCAGCACTGGAGTTTTCGCATTGGGTATATGACAATCTGCCCGATATTCCGAACACGCCGTTGCTCTTCGGCGAACAGACAGCCATGGATGAAGACGATGAACCGATTTATTCGGAACAAAAACTGCTCATACAGTCCACAACACTTTCCATCGATGAGGTAACGGCGCGCTGCCGCGCCGAGGGCGGGGTTCCTATCCCCGCACATATCAACCGCCCTTCCAACTCGCTGATCAGCAGCCTTGGATTTGTACCCCCGGAACTGAACCTGACGGCGCTGGAACTTTACGAAAATCTTCCCACACCGGCTATGGATTTGAGCCGCTATCATATCGTTTACAATTCCGATGCGCACAGGCTCAGTGACATTTCCGAACGTATCCATTTTATATCGGCCTATGAAAAATCGCCCGAGGGCGTATTGGCTTATCTGGCGTCACAGAAGAACGGTTAATGTTTGCATATCTATCAGCCCGCTGTAAACGCGGGTATTTTTATATGGAGTCATTCGGAATTCACGAAAATACCTGATGCCTGAAAAAACCTCTTTCGGTAAACTGTAAAAACTGATAGACTACATGGTGGCGGTTTATAACTTCCAAACGCGCGAAGGGTGCGTAATCGGTTTTAAACCGGCAATATGAACACGTATACATACAAATTGACGATATTTTCAGGAGGACATCTATGCTCGAATTGTTTTCCAACGGCGTATATCTGCACAACGGTGTACCTGTCAGCGGCGGGGAAGGCTTCCCTGCGCCGACACAAGCGCGTGAAAACACGATTGCCTATTCCATATTGCGCGCACATAACCATTCTGATAAGCCGGACAAGCTTCGGATCAAATTCGATAAGCTTATTTCCCACGACATTACCTATGTCGGCGTCATACAGACTGCCCGCGGTTCGGGACTTACAGAATTCCCCGTTCCCTATGCTATGACCAACTGCCACAACTCTCTGTGTGCGGTAGGCGGCACGATCAACGAAGACGATCACGTGTTTGGCCTTTCTGCGGCAAAGAAATACGGCGGAATATTCGTCCCAACCAATCTGAGTGTTATCCACATGTATGCGCGCGAGGCAATGGCGGTGTGCGGCAGCATGATACTCGGCTCGGACAGCCACACGCGCTATGGCGCGCTGGGCACGATGGGCGTGGGTGAAGGCGGCCCCGAGATCGTCAAACAACTCCTTTCCAATACCTACGATGTGGACGCGCCCGAAGTCGTGCTCGTATACCTTGAGGGGGCACCCAAACCCGGCGTAGGCCCGCACGACGTGGCGATTGCTCTCGTCGGCGCGACATTCTCGAACGGTTTTGTGAAAAACAAAGTGCTTGAGTTTGTAGGCCCCGGCGTGAAAAATCTGCCGATGGATTTCCGCAATGGCATAGACGTCATGACGACGGAAACCACCTGCCTGTCTTCCATCTGGGAAACGGACGATACCGTACGGGAAAACTATCGCATTCACGGTCGACCCGAAGCTTACCGTGAGTTGAAGCCCGGCAATAACGCCTATTACGACAGCATGATCAAAATCGATCTTTCCAAAGTGGAGTGCATGATCGCGCTGCCGTTCCATCCTTCAAATGCCTATACAATTGCGGAGCTGAACGCCAACACGCAGGATATACTGCGCAAGGTCGAAAAAGAGGCGCAGGATATGCTTGGTTCCAAGATTGGCTTGGATCTCGTCTCCAAGATACGCGGCGGCAGGCTATGGGCGGATCAGGGCATCATCGCGGGCTGTGCAGGCGGTCTGTTTGATAACATCTGTGACGCGGCGGCCATACTCGACGGCGGCGATACCGGCAACGGGTATTTCTCGCTCTCCGTATACCCCGGCTCCGTTCCTGTCGGGCTGGAGCTTTCCAGAAACGGCGTGAATACAAAGCTCATGGAAGCCGGTGCGATTATCAAGCCCGCGTTCTGCGGGCCCTGCTTTGGCGCTGGCGATGTGCCGTCCAACAACGGTTTCTCTATCCGCCATACCACGCGCAACTTCCCCAACCGTGAAGGCAGCAAGCCCAATCAGGGACAGATTGCGGCTGTGGCGCTCATGGATGCGCGCTCCATCGCGGCGACGGCACGCAATCAGGGCGCGTTGACCCCCGCTACCGAATGCGAGCATGTCGCAGGCGGGCAGAAATATGTTTACGACAAGCAGGTATACGAAAAGAGAGTGTACAACGGCTATCAAAAAGCCATGCCGGAGGAAGCGCTGCGGTTTGGCCCCAATATTGCGGATTGGCCCAAGATGTATCCTCTGAGCAAGAATGTGCTGCTCGAGCTTACCGCCGTCATACACGACCCTGTGACCACTACGGACGAACTCATCCCCTCCGGCGAAACCTCGTCGTATCGCTCCAACCCGCTCAAGCTTGCGGAGTTCACGCTTTCGCGCCGCTGTCCGGATTATGTGGGGTTATGCAAGCAGGTGCAGGCTGTGGAAGCCGACCGCCGCGCGGGCAAAGCGTCTGAAAAGCTGGTCAACGCGCTTAATAAGGTTGGCGCGCAGGGCGAGCTTTCCGATACGGCATTCGGGTCCGTATTGTTTGCGCACAAGCCGGGCGACGGATCCGCGCGCGAACAGGCGGCGTCCTGTCAGCGGGTACTGGGAGGCTATGCGAATATCTGCTACGAATACGCAACAAAGCGGTATCGCAGCAACTGTATCAACTGGGGCATGCTGCCCTTTACGCTGGATGCAGGCGTGGAGTTCCCCTATGAGAATGGCGATTATATATTCGTGCCCGATGCGCGCAGCGCGATAGAAACCGGTCGCGAGGACATACCGGCCAAAGTCATCCGGGCGGACGGCAGTGTTAAAGACATTCTGCTGCATGTAAGAAATCTGACGCCGGATGAGAAAACCATTATTCTGGACGGATGCCTGATGAACTACTACGCTGCCCGGATGAGCAAATGACGATGCGGGGAAATTTCCCTTGCAATATAAGCTTTGAGTAAAGAAAGGGATTGTGCATGGCCGAAAAGATTAAAATGACGACGCCTCTCGTGGAGATGGATGGCGACGAAATGACCCGTATCATCTGGCAGATGATTAAGGATGAACTGCTTCTGCCTTTTGTGGAACTCAAAACGGAGTATTACGATCTGGGTCTCGTCAAGCGCGATGAAACGCGCGATCAGATCACGACCGACGCGGGCAACGCCATCAAACGCTACGGCGTAGGCGTCAAATGCGCGACAATTACGCCCAACAAACAGCGCGTAAGCGAATATAACCTGCACGATATGTGGAAGAGCCCCAACGCGACGATCCGCGCCATACTCGACGGCACGGTATTCCGCGCGCCGATTTTGATCGACAGTATCAAGCCCGTTGTAAAGAACTGGAAGAAGCCCATTACTATCGCGCGTCATGCGTACGGCGACGTTTACAAAGCCACGGAATACCGCGTTCCTGAAAAGGGCAAGGCAGAGCTGGTGTTTACGGGCGAGAACGGGGCTACCTTCCGCGAGACGGTGTATGACTTCGAGTGCCCCGGCGTGCTGCAATCCATGTTCAATAAGGATACGTCCATCCGTTCCTTTGCGCATGCCTGCTTCCAGTACGCGCTTGCCACAAAGCAGGATCTCTGGTTTGCCACCAAGGATACCATATCCAAGCAGTACGACCAGACATTCAAGCTCATATTTGAAGAGATATTTGAAGCGGAGTATAAAGATAAGTTCGCGCAGTTGGGGATTGAGTATTTCTATACGCTCATAGACGACGCCGTGGCCCGCGTCATTCGCAGCGAAGGCGGCTATATCTGGGCGTGCAAGAATTACGACGGCGATGTGATGAGCGATATGGTCTCCACAGCGTTCGGTTCATTGGCCATGATGACTTCCGTACTCGTAAGCCCGGAGGGCAATTTTGAATACGAAGCGGCGCACGGCACCGTGACGCGCCATTATTACCGCTACCTGAAAGGGGAGGAAACCTCCACTAACCCCATCGCTACCATATTTGCGTGGAGCGGCGCGCTCAAAAAGCGCGCAGAGCTGGACAATCTGCCGGATCTGCTTGCCTTTGGCGAGAAGCTGGAGAAGGCCAGTCTCAGAACGCTGGATGAGGGCATTATGACAAAGGATCTGGTGGGTCTTGTAGAGGAAGGCCAACCCAAAGCTGTCAACACGCTGGAGTTCATTCAAGCCATCCGTGAACGGCTGGAAGCGAGCCTGTAATGGGACGATGAGGGCGCTGCCCTCATATACCTGCTTAGGGCTGTTACAGCCCTAAGAACCGTTTACGGGGCACAGGGTTTAAACAATGACAGCCCGGCAGAATCTGCCGGGCTGTAGTGTTTTGCTTTATTCAAATATGGATTACTGATACAGCCTTCCCTTGCCGTACACCATCGCGTCATAGGCCTTCTTGACCTTCGGGTAATTCCCGTCGCGGTCGAGCACAATGCCGCGTCCTGCGCCGTCTACAATGCGTCCAACGCCTATCTCTGCCATCTGATCCTCAAGTTCTTCCAACAAGGCAGGCGCGCTGCCCGGTTCGGTGCTGCGTCCATCAAATATGATGTGCACGCAGACATCCTGAAGATCCTTTTCTTTTGCCATTTTCAGCAGCGCTAGCGGATAGTCGATAGATCCATGCGAACTTTTCTTCGTCAGCAACGCCAGCAGATGCAAAGTCTTGCCGTGCTTTTTGGCGTCTTCAATGGTGCGAAGGAAGACATCGTTCTTTTCGAACGAACCGTCCTTCATGGCGGCATCCAGACGCACGTCGTCCTGCTGCACTACTCTGCCGGAACCGAGGTTGATATGACCGGCCTCAGAATTGCCTGCCTTGCCTTCCTGCAGGCCTACGGCCTCGCCAGAAGCGCCTAGTTTAGACGGCGGATACGCCGCCATGAGGGCGTCCCAGACAGGCGTATCCGCAATATGTATGGGGTTGGTGTCGTCTTGTGCGCCAATCCCCCATCCATCGAGTATGATGAGCAGTATGCGGCGGTTAGCGCCGAAATCGTACGTGCCTTTAACAAGACTATTGCCTGTCATCAGCTCGGGCTGGGGGATATCCAGCACGTGCAGCACGGTGGGCGCAACGTCGCAGAGTTTTCCATCCTGCAGGGGCAGGGGTTCTTTTGCCTGCGGGTCGATAAGGAAGAAGGAAACCAGATTGGTGGTATGCGCAACATGCGGTTTCCCGTCCTTGGTAACCATTTCTTCAAGATTGCCGTGATCCGCCGTGATGGCGACGACATATCCGCGCTTTTTTGCCTCATCGATGACACGCCCGAGGTGTTCATCCACGATGCGGGCGCATTCTACCTTGGCGCCAGCGCTGGAAGTATGGCCGATTACATCGCCGTTTGCGAAGTTGGTGACAATAAACTCATACCCTGCGCCGATGCCCTGTATCACGCGATCGGTTACCTCGGGCAGGCTTAATCCCGGCACCTGATCGAAGGGAACGCCCTT
Organism: uncultured Oscillospiraceae bacterium; assembly: GCA_964440115.1. Taxonomy (GTDB): domain Bacteria; phylum Bacillota; class Clostridia; order Christensenellales; family CAG-138; genus JAEWWD01. The sequence goes on from CAYTPV010000004.1 coordinate 343,654, forward strand.
GGGGGATGGGATGCGTACATCGTCCTCAAGCGCGAACGGCTGGTTGTTGCCGCCGTTGAAAAAGAACGTGACATGCGCAAACTTTTCCGATTCGGAGCAATGCAGCTGCTTTAATCCAGCCGCGCTGACCTGCTCAGCCAGTGTCTGGCTGATGCGGGAGGGCGCGAATGCGATGGGCAGGTCCTTGTATTTTTCGTGATACATCGTGAGTATCACAAACTCAAGATCGTCAAGCGGCTTGCGCTCAAAATGCGGGAAATCGGGGGCGGTGAACGCATCGGTCAGTTCGATTTCGCGCTCGCCGCGCCTGCAGCAGAATATGACGGCGTCGCCGGGTTCAATCGCGCCTGCAGGCGTGCCGTCCGCATTGACTTGCACCAGAGGCTCCATGGTATAGTCGGTCTGGCCGTCGGCATACGCCTTGCGTACCGCCTCGGCAAGCGCGCGGCCGCCGATAGATGAAACATTGCTCATCGTAGAAACTCCCCCCCTTTGGCTTATTTGTTCTGAGGCAGTATGGCGTCCATATTGACCTCGGGGCAGCCCGGGAATATCTCCAGCAGTTCGCGGAATCTGAAAATAACAGCCTCGGGGCGGTTCGCATCCGTGAAGGGTTTTTTGGAGAGTTTCTCCGGCGTAATAAATATGACGTTCATAGCAAATCCGGCCGCCTTCGCGCCTGTTACGTCACGGCCGAGATTATCGCCGACATAGGCGATGTGTTCTGGCTTTACGCCTGCGAGTTCCGCTGCGTGCAGATAAATCGCTGGGTCGGGCTTTCGAAGACCGCAGACACTCGAAAGTACAACCGGATCAAAGTACTTTCCAAGACCTGATTCTTCGAGCCAATCCGGCACCTCAAGCGACGTAATGAGGTTGCTGATGATTCCAAGCTTGTAACCGCGTGCATACAGTTTGGATATAACCTCTTCTCCATCTTTGACAATGCGGCGTATGCCCTTTGTCTGGCGGTATTGGAATGTGAGTTCTATGGCGTTTTTCTCAAGTAGCGCATGATCGCCGTCCGGAAGCAGCCACTTTGTCCATAATTCCGTCTCAGGGGCTTCGCGCATGGTGTCGAACGCCCATTTGCGGTATCCTTCATAGCGGCAGTCTATGAACTCATAAAACGCCTCCGGTTCCATATCGGCTCCAGCAAGCTCCGCCATTTTGCGTTTCGCTTCCGTCTGGTAGGCCTCATCCTCATACAGTACGCGAAGCGTATTTCCAAGGTCGAATAATATAGCTTCAATTCTGTCGTTCATTGCAGTCTCCTTCCAGTGTTGGTTATACGGGCGCAAATTCGCCGACAGTCACCCCGGGCGCTGCGGGGAAAATCTTCAGCAGGTCGGAGAATTCGTTAATAATCGCATCGGGTCTGTTTTCGTCCGTGAACTCTTCGAGCTCTTCTCCCTTGGGGGGGATGAGTATGCCCATGCCGAAGCCAGCAAGCTTGGCGCCCACAATATCCTTGCCGACATGGTCCCCGACATACGCGCAGAATTCGGGAGCGACGCCTACTTCGTTCACAGCAATGCTGAACAGCTTGGGGTCCGGCTTGCGAATACCCGTGACGGAAGACTGTACGAGCGTTTTTAACAGCGGGGTAAAGCCATCTTCTTCCGCCCAAGCCGGGAGTTCCTGTGAAGTGATCACGTTGCTGATGACGCCGACCTGATACCCGCGGCGGTCAAGTTCCGCAACGACTTCCTTGCCGTTCTCCACCAGCACGCGCCGGCCTTTGAACTGCCGGAACTGATAGGTTAGTTCTATGGCGGCAGCGGCAATCCGATCGCGCGGATAATCATAAGCGAGGAATTTTGTCCAGAGTTCTTCCTCGCTGGATTCAATCCAGCTTACCAGCGCCTGTTCCCGGTATTTGTCGTAGCGCTTATTGATGATTTCTGCGAATTCTTCAGCGTCGATATCCGTGCCAACCAATTCGGCTACCTTGCGCTTGGCAGCAAGAATATGCTCTGCGTCGTATTCGATAACGCGCAGCGTGTTGCCTACATCCAGGAATATGACTTTGATCTCTTTGCTCATATTCGGCTACCTTCACTGCAGAGGCGGGAATATGTCGAGCATTTCCGAGATTGCCTGTACCGTGTAATCCGGTATGTAATCGTCGCTTTGCGGTTCTTTGGAGATGGTGTCTGGTTCATCGATGCGGATCATCATGCCAAATCCTGCCGCGCGCGTACCTTCCACGTCGCGAATGGGATTATCGCCGATATACGCGCAGCATTCCGGCTTAGCGCCGATCGAACGGGCTGCAAGCGTGTAAATCGCAGGATCAGGCTTGCGAATGCGAACCTTGGAAGAAAGTATCACGGATTTGAAGCAGCCTGCTACACCATCCGCCACCATCCAGTCGGGTATTTCCGTTTCCGTAATGGTGTTGGCAATGATGCCCAGCGTATAGCCGCGTCTGCGCAGTTCAAGCAGCGTGGACTTCACATCGTCGCGGGGGACGCGGCGGCCATCAACATCGCGGAATAATCGTGTCAGGCGGCCCGCGACGGCGGCAATCTTTTCTGTCGGGTAATCGGGCAGCAGCCACTGAGTCCATAGCTCCATTTCGGAGGCATCAAGAAGAGAATGCTTGGCATACTTGCGGTACGCATTCCAATTCTTATCCAGCTTCTCGAAAAATACATCCGGCGTATCCGTAGTTCCGGTTAGCTTCAGCAGCCCTTCCTGAGCCTGCTGCTGAAATTCCGGATCTGGAACAACGATGCGAAGCGTGTTTCCTACGTCGAAGAAGATGGTGTCGATGACTGGTTTCATAGCCGATACCTCACTTAAACAGATTTGGAGAAATGTAGTGAACTTCGTTATTCACCGGCACTTTCCGGATCAAAACCAACAAACGCCTGCAATTTTTCGTAACAACGATGAGCAAATCTCGCAATACACGCAAACGTTTGCGTAACGACTAAAAAAAATACAAGTTCAATGAACTTACTTTTATAGTAGATATGCCGGATGAGTTTGTCAATATCTCATAGATATATTTTTATGAATATCTGGTGATGTGGATATAAAAATGGTGAATAATAGAAAGATAAGCGCTATACTGTGTGTAACAGCCGTTACTATTCATTTACCGGCTGCGGAAAGGAGCAGATGATACATATGGCGAAAAGAATAGTTGCAATTGCTCTTATTCTGATATTGCCCTTGGTCATGAATGCATGTATCGTCATACAAGTGCCTGCGAAAGCATCCGTTTCTGCAGAACCCTCTCAGGTACCGTCAGAAACCCCGGTTCCATCCGCTTTGCAGGCATCGCCCGTCTCTGCTCAATCACCGGCACCAGTAGTGCCGACGTCCAGCATAGCGCCGGCCGCATCCAGCACGCCGAATAACCCAAAGCTGTATTCCAGTTATGCGCATATGACGGCATATCATCCGTCCACCGGGCTTGCCGACTTTGACTATTTCGATATGCTGCGCGGTGAAGATGCCGTAAAATGGATGGTCAGCCACGAAGGATATACGAAGGCTGAGGCGGAAGAAATCGTGTCGGAATTCGCGGATTCGGAATTTATTGAGAAAAACGAAAACACACAGATTAGAACCATCGATTTAAATCAGGTTGCACTTAAGCTGATGTATGATTCGAGTGGAGAAATGGTAACGGACAGTACGCCGGTAGCCTCTACAGTTGCAAAACTCAACACGTTGTATTCTCACGATTCCTCGTTGGTACTTAATTCTTTCTTTTATTATGTAAAGGTTCAGAATGGGGTAGCAGTTGAGGTTACACAGGTATATTGGCCATAATCTAAATGTACATCATTATTTTGCCAAGAAAGTCCGCTGTTCCGTGCGGACTTTTTTGTTGTGAATTAGGAAACCATGTATGATAAAACTTCCTTTCTCCGCTGCTGTTTCCAGTTTTCACATCTCATGATTGTATTTGCTACGGCACATACTACGATGCAGCGGAGGTATGTATATGAATTGGTTGCTGATCACTTTTTTGATACAAATTGCCATATTTGGCGTTGTTTTTTGGATATTTAACCGGCGTTCCAAACGGGCGCAGCAGCCTGTGCGTACATTGGCGAAGCCTAAGCAAAGCGTGCAGGAGTTGCAGCGCCTTACACGGCTGCGCGCACGAAGATTAAATGTACCGCTGAGCGAATTGACAAGGCCTGCCTGCTTTGCCGATATTATCGGTCAGGAGGAAGGGATACGCGCGCTCAAAGCGGCATTGTGCGGTCCTAACCCGCAGCATGTCATCATATATGGTCCTCCGGGCATTGGTAAGACATGCGCAGCCCGTCTGGTGCTTGAAGAAGCAAAAAAACAGCCGGATTCGCCTTTTAACGTTGAATCTAATTTTGTTGAAATGGATGCTACCTGCATTCGATTCGATGAACGCGCAATAGCAGATCCGCTCATAGGTTCCGTACATGATCCTATTTATCAGGGCGCAGGTACGTTGGGCGCACAGGGCGTTCCGCAGCCCAAACCGGGGGCTGTGACACGGGCGCATTGCGGCGTTTTATTCTTAGATGAAATCGGAGAGCTGCATCCCATGCAGATGAATAAACTGTTGAAAGTACTTGAAGACAGATGCGTACGCTTCGACAGCGCTTATTATTCGCCGGACAATACCAATATTCCGCAGCATATACACGATATATTCCAGCACGGTCTGCCTGCCGATTTTCGTTTGATAGGTGCGACTACGCGCAGACCGGAAGAACTGCCGCCCGCGCTGCGCTCGCGGTGCATGGAGCTCTATTTCCGGCCGCTCGGGCAGCGTGAGCTCGAGCAGGTGGCAGCCGGCGCGGCTGCGCGCGCGGGGTATACCATCGAGCCTGAGGCGCTCTATAAAAGCGCACTGCACGCGCACAGCGGCCGTGACGCCGTCAATATCGTACAGCTTGCCTGCGGCATAGCGCACGGTGAGGGACGTTCCTGCGTAGAACAAAAGGATATCGATTGGGTAGCGCGTACCTGCAATTATTCACCGCGTATGGAATCGCATATGCCAAAGCACCCGAGGATTGGCACGGCAAACGGACTTGCTGTAGCAGGGGCTGGGCAGGGGATTGTACTTGAGATCGAATGTGTAGCGGTAACAGCCCGAGACGGCAATGGATCGCTCGCACTCAACGGCGTCGTTGAGGAAGAAGAACTCAATCTGCAGGATAGAAAGCTAAGGAGAAAAAGCACGGCGCGCGGCTCTGTAGAAAATGTGGTTGCGGCTTTATCGGAACTTCTGCAAGAGGATTGCATGCGTTCGCATATACGATTTAATATCCCTGGCGGTATCCCGGTGGATGGCCCGAGCGCGGGTGTTGCCATGTCGATTGCCCTGATCAGTGCCCTGAAGGGGCAGGCAGCCGATCATCTGCTTGCTGCTACAGGGGAAATCACTATCTCCGGTGAAGTACGCCCGGTCGGAGGCGTGCGTGAAAAGCTTGAAGCTGCGGCTTCGGCCGGCGCTACACGTGTTCTAATACCGGCAGCAAACTGGGAGGACGAGTTTGAAGATATTGGTGTGCAGGTTATTCCGGTAGAACAGCTGGCGGAAGTCGTTCGCATCGCGTTTCCGGGCATTGCTATTGCGGAGCGGGATAATGTGGTCGCAATGCCGACGGCGCAGGAGTTTGTGTATGCTGCCGCCAAACAAGAGCAATCCATTCAACCGTCGGGCACAGAAAGTGCGTCCGCTGCCCCCTGCAATTCCAGACGGCAGGCTGCATCATCAATCTCTCTGCCATAGATTCACATATACACGAGCGTCTGCATAACTTGTCATTCAAACAGGTACCCGCTATAATGGGTACACGAGGTGAATGGATATGTTGCAGACACTACCGGTTATCCCGCTGCGCGGAATGGTCGTACTTCCCGGAGAAATTGTGCATTGCGATGCCGGCCGCAAAAAAACTCTGGCCGCCATACAAACCGCCGCTTCCGGTGATGGAATGGCGTTCTTTTGTGCGCAGAAAGATGCGCAGGAAGCAGAACCGGGGAAAGACTCTTTGCATGCTATAGGCACAGTGTGCCGTATCAAGCAGGTATTCCGCATACAGGGCGACGGCATACATATGCTGGTAACAGGTATTTCGCGTGCACATATCACAGGATTCACATCGGAGGAACCGTACTTTGAAGCCAATGTGTACGATTTGGTACTGACCGATGGGGAACCAGCTGCTATTGAAGCGCTCAGAAGGCGTGTGCTTGAGAATTTTGCGGAATACGCAAAGCTTACCGGCAAACTGACTTCCAGCCAGAGGTCTTCTGCGGAAGCCTTGGCCGATGCCGGTGAGTTTGCTGACGCTGTCGCGGCACTTGTCATCACAGACATCAATGATCGCCAGCGTCTGCTTGAAGAAAGCAATGCGCAGGAACGGCTGATGCTGTTGGCAACCATGCTGTATCGGGAACTGGAAGTGTTACGGCTGGACCAGCAGATTTCCCAGAAGCTCCATGATGAAATAGAGAAAAATCAAAAAGAGCATTATCTGCGTGAGAAAATTCGCGTTATCCGCAAAGAGCTTGGGGAGGACGACGAACAGGAAGCGGACGCGTACCGCAAGCGTATGGAGCAAAAGCAATTGCCGGAAGCTGTTGCGGAGCGGCTGAAAAAAGAAATCTCCCGGCTGGAGTCTCTGCCGACGGGTTCACACGAGACGCCAATTACGCGCAGTTACATTGAATGCGTGCTGGATTTGCCTTGGTTAGAGCAAACACAGGATCATATTGATATTGCGCATGCGCGTGAGGTGCTTGAGCGCAATCATTATGGCATGGAAAAGGTCAAGGATCGAATTTTGGAATACCTTGCCGTACAAAAGCTTACTGGCAAGCCCAGCGGGCAGATACTTTGCCTGGCGGGACCTCCGGGCGTAGGTAAGACATCCATCGTGGCGTCCATAGCCGAGGCGATGGGGCGGAGTTTTGTGCGCATGAGTCTGGGCGGTATTAGGGACGAGGCCGAAATACGCGGTCATAGGCGCACCTATATAGGTGCGATGCCTGGGCGTATCATCGCCGCGATGCGCCAGGCCGGGTCGGCCAACCCTGTTTTGTTGTTTGACGAGATAGACAAACTTGCTTCCGACTACCGGGGTGATCCTGCGGCTGCAATGCTTGAGGTATTGGACGGAGCGCAGAACTTTGCGTTTAAAGATCATTTTCTGGAGCTTCCTTATGACCTTTCTAAGGCGATGCTGCTGACTACGGCAAATGACGAGCAGAATATCCCCAGGCCGCTGCTGGACCGCATGGAAGTCATCCATGTGCAAAGCTATCTTGCCGAAGAAAAACTGCAGATAGCAAAGCGTCATCTTCTGCCTAAACAGCTGGAACTGCACGGGCTGAAAAAGAGCAACCTGCGTATTACGGACGGGCAGATTGCATCAATAATCAGCGGATATACGCGCGAGGCAGGCGTTCGCGAGCTTGATCGTATGCTGGGGGCAGTCTGCCGAAAAGCGGCGTGCGAAATCGCTCAGGGCAAAACGCGCGTCACAATGAGCGCCCAGCGGTTGAACGAATTTCTTGGTCAGCCGCGCTATCGCGATGAAGAAGCGCGAGAGTGTGATGAGGTTGGCGTGGTGACTGGTCTTGCGTGGACGCCTTCCGGAGGCGAGACGCTCAGCATAGAAGCCGCTGTAACGCCGGGCACCGGATCGGTGCAGTTGACGGGGCATCTTGGCGATGTCATGCAAGAATCCGGCCGCGCAGCAATGACTTACGTTCGCGCGCATGCCCATGAGTGGGGCCTTGAAGCAGATTCACTGGCCAAACAGGACGTTCACCTGCACGTTCCGCAGGGAGCGGTACCGAAAGATGGCCCAAGTGCCGGTATTGCCATGGCGACAGCCATATTGAGCGCGCTAACGAAGATTCCTGTTCATGCCGATAGGGCAATGACGGGGGAGATCACGCTTCGCGGGCGAGTGCTGCCGATCGGCGGCGTGCGGGAAAAATCCCTGGCGGCGCTGCGAGCGGGTATTACGCGAGTCGTACTGCCTGCAGGCAATAAAAAGGATATTGAGGAAATACCGGAGCATATACGCGGCGGGTTTGATTTCCGTTTTGTGGAAACACTTGATGAGGTGTTTTCCGAAATGCTTACACAAAAACCGGCCAAAACTGAAATCCGGCAGGAATATTCATATTATCCAGCCCAGCCTTGCGCCGCGGACTGGCAGGCTCAGAAAGGGGCGAACGCATGAACGAATCGGAGGCGTTTGCCATACGGCAGGCGGAATTTCTCAAAAGCGTCGGACCGGGGTCACCCTATCCGGATAAGCTTTGCGCAGAAATTGCCATCGTCGGCAAATCAAACGTGGGGAAATCTTCGCTGATCAATTCACTGTGCAATAACTATAAGCTTGCGAAGACTTCACAAAGCCCGGGAAAAACAAGGCTGATCAATTTCTTTGTGATCAACCGCGCGTTCTACATAGTGGATTTGCCGGGCTACGGATTTGCAAAAGCGCCAAAAGAGCAGCAGCAGGCGTGGGGGGCGTTGATGGAGGAATATCTCTCATCAGGCCGTGTGACGCATCTGTTTCTGTTGTTAGATATCCGCCATGCGCCCACAGCGGAAGACAGGCAGATGTTTCAATGGATGCTGTACTATGGCGTGCCCTATACGCTCGTTGCGACGAAAGCGGATAAGCTGGCAAGATCAAAACGCCAGATTTCCGCCAACGCAGCTGCAAAGGCGCTGGGCTCGCTTCCTTACGCGCTGCCTTATTCAGTAGAAGAAGGTCTGGGGCGTGAAGAGATGCTACAAAGGATTGGTCAGATACTAAAAGACACCGATGCAAAGGTTGTCGAATAATATTTTTACGTATGACCGCATACGATGCTTGACAGCATGGGCGGCCTTTCGCATAATAGGATAGGGTTGCCGAGATATTTGGCGGTTGGGCCGGCCGCACTCAGTCCGGCATGGATACCGCAATGGAGGATGATAGCATGGGCCTGCACAAATGCCCCAGATGCGAACTGAACTATATTCGGGACGACGAAAAGTACTGCAACGTCTGCCGCCGCCAAATGAAGGGCGAAGCGGATGATTCGGAAGATATGCAGAACATTTGCTTGGAATGCGGGGAAAATCCCGCGCTTGCCGGGCAAGAGCTTTGCGGGTATTGTCTGAGCGAACGCCGCAGGCGTGAGAAGATGGAGACGCTGATGGAACAGCCGACTCCAATCGCGATGGACATGACACAGCTTGACGAGATAGACGTGCCTTTGTCTTCCGATATTCCGAGTGAGGATCTGCAGGAGATCCACAAGGAATTCGGCGATGGAGAGGACGAAGAGGGTCTGCTGGAAGAAGACATGGAGGAAGATGAACTGGCAGGCGATTTCTCAGATGAGGATGATGAGGAGTAACGCTTCTTGTAACACAAAGCGGCTCCTGTGATCGGAGCGCACCCCATGCGCTTCCCCCGCATGTAAGGAGAAGAAGGCATGAAGGTGTTTGCGATTGGAGATTTGCATCTGTCCGGTGGGGCAGATAAGCCAATGGACGTATTTGGTCCGGCTTGGCAAAACCATGCGCAGCGAATTGCTGACTCTTGGTCGGCTTGTGTCTCGCAGGAAGATTTGGTGCTTTTGCCGGGGGATTTTAGTTGGGCCATGCACCTTGAACAGACGCAGTCGGATATGGAATGGCTTGCGGCACTGCCTGGTACCAAGCTCTTAATACGCGGAAATCATGATTATTGGTGGAATTCCGTGACACAAGTCCGTGCGGCTTTGCCACGTTCCATGCATGTGCTTCAGAATGACTTTTATTCGTTTCACGGGCTTCATATTGCGGGGACTCGCGGATGGGTGTGTCCCGGCAGTTCGGTGTTTTCGCCCGACGATCAGAAGATTTATGATCGTGAGGTAATGCGGCTTGGACTTTCCTTGTCAAGGCTGCCGGATAATGGGCGACGCATAGCCATGCTGCATTATCCGCCATTCAATGAGAATCGTGCTCCATCGGGATTTTCTGAGCAGTTGGAACGGGCGAAGGTAGAACTTGCGGTGTATGGCCATTTGCATGGCAGGAGCTGCAGGGGCGGATTTGAAGGATTTCGAAACGGCGTGGAATACAGATTGGTTTCTGCCGACCACATTGGGTTTGCGCCCAAACTGATGCTGGAGCTTTAACAAATTAAATGAAGGCCGTATGCGAACGCATACGGCCTTTTTCGTGTGTCTCAATGGCTACTCTATAACGATTTGGATATTGGAATGATAAGAAGGTTCCATACCGGGTAAAGCGACTGCATCCGTAAACAATACCTTGCCGGAATATTGCTGCAGTAAGGCCACAATATTTGGTGCAGGCCGGTTATCCTTTCGGTCGCTGGATACGCACACGATGGTGATTTCTGGGCGCAGTGCGGCGATAGCGGTTTCTGTCATAGATTCCGCACACGCATGGTGCGGCGCTTTGAGGAGATAGCAGGGTTCAGGCAATTCGGGCCAGTAGCTTGCGTAAACGTCCGCGGCGAGCATAATACTCTTGCCATGATACCGTAGAAGCATGCGGATTCCGGTGAGATTGGTGCACTCGCCGGAAAAGTCCAATTCAAACCTGTCCGGTGTGCCCAAAAGCAATCCGTCCAGCGCCTGCTTTTGCCTATCATACAGATATTCGGGGCCGCACAAAATGTCTGCCTCTAACTCTGGAGTAAAGCGAAGTGTCCGGCTGCGATTTGCTTCAAATAAAGTCCCACCCTGAAGTTTGGCAGTACGAAGCGCATGCGTGAGTATGTTCAACGTTTTCACGGTGCTTCTGGCCGTCTTTGAGAAGGACGGCTCCGCAAATGCCTGCCTATCGAGCAGAGTTCGAGGCGGCAAATACGTTGACCAGAGTTCTTTTGTCGGTATCCGCGATAATACTCCGTTTACGCCGCCGATATGATCGCGATGAAGGTGTGTGAGCACGAGCAGATCCAGACGTGAAATTCCTTCCCTGCTCAAAAAATCAACAGCGCTGATGCGTTGTGAAAGCTCGCCGCCATCGCCTATTTCAATGTCTCCACAGTCGACAAGCATAGCGAAGGTAGTTTGGTCGCTTTGTTTTTCACGGATAAGTATGGCGTCTCCATATCCGATGTTGATGAAATCGAGAAGAAGCATCGCATATTCCTTAATCGCAGGCTGTCATTAAGCCGCGGCAAATGCTAAAACGTGCTGCGTGAAACGAGCTGAGGAGGCAAAATTCTATGAGGCGCACTCGTTTCCCCATTTTGTATATCCAGGAGCAGCTGAACGGCAATACCGGCCAAATCTGCGTCGGGACCGACGCTTGAAAGGCCATGCTTGGGCAGGGCGGCAAACGGCGTATTGCCAAACCCAATAAGCGCATATTCACTGCCGACAGGAAGATTTTTTTCGCGCAGCGCCTGCCAGGCCCCTATGGCAAGAAAATCATCAGCCGCCGCAATCGCAGTCGGCGGGTCTCCTGATATAAGCAGCTGCAGCACGGCCTGATAGCTCTCTTCAAGCCGTATGCCTGCTGCTGTATTTACTACATGCAGCTTTGCGCCGTCACATGTCCGTACAGCGTCTGAAAACCCCTTTAATCGGTCGGAGTAGGCAATGGAATGCACAGGATACGTCAGGAACGCCAGTTTTCTGTGTCCGTACAGCAGCAATCGTTCTGCCGCCAGTTGTCCGGCCCTTTCATTATCCATTGCTACATAACCAAGCGTCTCCTTGTGCGTACGGCAGCCAAGCAGAACTGTGGGAATGCCTAATTCTGCGTAAAGTTCGTAGCTGTCGTCGCAGATGGGCATGGCAATAATGCCTGACACATTGGACTTCAACAAGGAAACACATAGTGCCTCCCGCTGCAGACTATTCTGCGCATTGCAGACAAACGCCGTAAGCCCAAACGACCTTACGATACGTTTGAGCTTATCCGCCAGATCAGGATATATTGGATTTACTTCAGTGGGAATAACAATGCCTATTGTTTTGCATTTAGAGGAGCATGTATCTGAGTGATAGGCAAATTCCTCTAATGCAGCATTCAGACCGCTGGATTTTCCGCACATGATGCCGAAACCTGTGATTTTAGTATGGTATATACATCAAAAATATCGTCGAGGACATAATCCGGTTCAATAAGTCCAACGTATTTCACATCTCTCGATGCGGTCAGGAAGGAATGGATCATCATTGTCATTCCAAAACCGACATTTTTTGGGCCTATGATGTCGCGCGAGAGCGTATCTCCTACATAAACGCAGGTTTCAGGATTGACCCGCATTTGGTGCAGTGAAATACGGAATATATTGGGATGCGGCTTGCGATATCCAACAATGCTCGAAAGCGTCACGTCTTCGAAGAAAGAACGGATATTGTATTCTTCGAGTGTTTCAAACACTTGAAAAAGGCTGGCTGTGTTGCTGATAACGCCCATACGCATGCCCAGGCTGCGCAATCCTTCAAGCAGTTCGGGAACATGGGGCCGCATCTTGCGGTTGAAATATGTAAGCTCCCACATATGCGCGAGGTCTTCGGCAATAGGGATGATTTTCTCAGTATCAATGCCAAGATCGCTCAGGGCGTATCCGGCCCAAATCTGCTCGGGTTTCAATTCTGTGCAGGTTTTCTCGCCATATGCCTTATAGCGAGCCATGCCAGAATGTACTTTCCTTTGTAATTCTTCAATGCCGATATCGGGCATCAAATTATGACGCGATAGAATATCCGCGACACCCTCTATGGATTTTCGCATGGTTGTCTCATCGGAATACAGATCTTCTATGGTACCCCCCATATCGAACAAGACGGTATTGATCATAGATTCACTTCCTCTTCCATTTCGGTAATTCCGGAACCGGGGTTTCTTGTTTGCGCCTGCGTTTTAGATATAGATAGGCGCTGAATCCCCCTCCGGTTATGAGAGGGGCGGGAACGATCAAGGCGTACAGGCTCATGAATGTAACCCTGTCTTGCGGTGCCAATGAAAACAGCAGGTAAAAGAACGCAAACAGACTGAACAGCAACAGCCACACATAGCCTGCCGGTACAAGCTTATTATCTTTAATAACGAAGAACAACGAACAGCATAAAGCAGAACCGACAAGCGCAGGCACGAGGCTTTCCACAAGGGAGGCTAAGGCTGTGCTGACATGGGCGGATACAAGGCTGTTCAAAGGATCAATGAGCATGAAATAGCAAAGGCCATAAACCACTAAAAACAATATACTCAGTGAGAAGCTGTTTACAATAAACGTACTCTTCACCTTGCCGTTTTTCGTAAACAGGAATATGTTCCAGAACTTGTCAGCTTTCGTTTCCTTGCGCTTTTCGGGAATACTTTTGTTTTCCATTACGATCTCCGATTGTTTAGTAAAGGCGGGCAGCGGATCGCTGCCCGCCCTGTTTCAAAATGCGTCGAAATTATATTACATGTTCGGGTTCTTGTCGAGCCAGTAGGTCCAGAATTCCTGCACATCGAGGAATATGTCGTACACGCCCTTCATATCGCCAACGACAGCGCCGCTGCCGTTGATGTCGAACGGGTTGTTGGGGTTGGTGTAGTCGTCACGAATGGACCAGTTGCCCTGCTTGGTGAACGGCTCAAAGCCCTTGCCCTGGCCATCGGCCTCGCCCATCAGGTAACGGATGAACAAACGGGCGCCTGCCGGGTTGTCGCAGCCGGTAACGAGGTACAGGTAGTTGCAGTTCTGTACATTGGGGAACGGAGCAAGCTTGGTAACCCAATCAATGGTGTAGCCGTTGTCTTCGCGGTTGGTGATCTTGCCGGCGGAGCAGAAGCCGAGCGTTGGGGAATTGGGATCGGTGCCCGCGTTGACGGCTTCCACGATCTCATCGCCATCCTCAATGAACGTCAGCTTAAGCTGGGAGAGCCTGTAGAGGAATTCATAACCGGCGTTCTTTTCCGGCACATTGGTCGTCGCAGCTGCGTCATAGGTGTATTCGATGGGCTTGCCATACTTCTCTTCGTAAGCCTTGGCAAATTCATCGGCTTTCAGAATACAGTTGGCGTAGAACGTAAGGTACGTGGTATCGGAGCTCAAATCGGAGAATATGAGGTTGCATTTCTGCTTGCCGTTTGCATCGACTTCCACAAGATCCCACCAGTTCGAAATGGGAGCGCCATTGGGGAACGCGGTGGTGTTGTAATACCAGTAGTTCAGGCCTACATAGAACGGCATGCCGTATTTCATCAGGTCTTTATTGGCAATGTGCTGGCAGATATCCGTGGGATAATACGTCTCAAGGTAGCCAAGCGGATAGAAATCGTAATAGATTTCGCCGTTGCCGTCTTTGCATTGCAGGATATCCGCGTTGATGTTCTTGGACTTGGCTTCGATTTCAAGCTTGCTGACCGCTTCGGTCTGGTCGAGGTCGATGGCCTCAGCCTTCAGTTCCGGGTATTCTTCCATGAAGGCTTCGCAAGTTTTCTGCATGCGGCTGGAAATGGTGTAGACGGTGATGGTGCCGCCTTCCTTCTTGGCCAGATCATACAGTTCATCTTTGGTCATGCCGCTCCATTTGTCGTCAGTGACCACATTGCTGGGTTCCTCGGTGGCTGCCGGGGCCGCCGGTGCTGCGGAGTCTGCCGGGGCGGCGGGCTGGGCCGGAGCTTGGGTAGGGGCTGGTTCAGCGGCAGGTTTGGCGCACCCAGTGAATACCAGCGCACAAGTCATAAAAATGGCAAGAGCAAGAGCGAGGATTTTTTTCATGACTGTTCTCCTTTCTGGTTGGCATGTTATTCATGCGGCATCACACCGCAAGCTTTACTAATTTTTCGCTTGCACGATCATAAACATTGAGCTTGTTGGGGTCAATGATCAGGTATACCTTTTCATTGATCTGGTAATCTGCAAGGCCGATCTGTTTGGAAAGGAATTCGTCGTCGCCAACTGTCAGGGTGACGAGCGTTTCAGAACCTGCGGGCTGGCTTGCATAAATTGTCGCCTCAATCGCGCCGGGTGAAGGCTCGCGCTCGATATGCACCTGCTCGGGCCTAAGACCGAATACGCAGGGGAACTCTCCAGCAGGAATGGGATTGCAGGTCATATCCTTTTTATCGTACTTATACGTGCCGATGGCACAGGTGGCCGTCAGCGTATTGCCGTCGAATGAGGCGGTACCTTCCAGGAAGTTGATGCGCGGGTTTCCGATAAAATCGGCAGCGTTGAGGTCGATGGGATTCATGTAAAGTTCCATCGGGGTAGCAACCTGCGCCAGTACGCCCTCTGCGAACAGCGCGATTTTTGTGGACATCGTAAGCGCTTCCACCTGATCGTGTGTAACGTAGATGATGGTTGTGCCCATTTCGCTGTGTAGGCGCTTGAGCTCTGAACGCATGTCGATGCGCAATTTGGCGTCGAGATTGGAAAGCGGCTCGTCCAGCAGGAGCAGCTTGGGCTCGGAGGCGATGGCGCGGGCGATTGCAACGCGCTGCTGTTGTCCGCCTGAAAGCTCATTGGGATAACGCTTTTCAAACTCCGCGATGCGCATGAGCTTGAGTGATTTCTTTACCTTCTGATCAACTTCCTCTTTGGGCAGTTTTTTAATCTTGAGGCCAAACGCCACATTTTCATAAACGGTCATATGCGGCCAAAGTGCGTAGCTTTGAAATACAAGGTTGAGTTCGCGTTTGCTCGGCTCCTCAAAGTACCCCTCGTCGCAGTTGATGACTTCGCGTCCGTCAATATACAATTTGCCGTTCTGAGGTTTTTCCAAGCCGGAAACGACGCGCAGCGTTGTGGTTTTACCGCAGCCGGAAGGCCCCAACAGCGTCATGAAATCGCCATCCTCGATGACGAGGTTCAAATCCTTGAGTACGTGGTTATCTCCGAAAAATTTATCAATATGCTGTAACTCTATTCTGCTCATTGAAATTTCCTCTCTTTCTTTCTGGTAAACGTCCGTTCGTCAATCAGCCATCAACCCCAGCTCTTGCCGATATCGGCTTTGCCGAACTTATGGGCGAGCCAGTAGCACACGAGCACGAACAGCAGTACGCACACGGAGATAGCGTCAGCCATCTGCGGCAATCCATCGCGTGAGTATGTGAATGCGATATAGGAAAGCGTACGGTTCTCGGGCGTCATCAGCAGTATGATCAGGTCCAATTCCTTGGCGATGCTGATAAACACCAGCATAAAGCCCGAAATAAAGCCCTGCTTTGCAAGTGGGATTATGATTTTCCCCATTCTTCGCCAGAAACTGGCACCTGCGATATCGGCGGCTTCTTCAAGTTCCACGCCGATTTGCATCATGTTCGCGGTACCGGCGCGGCTTGCGAAGGGGAAGTGCTTTACAACGCTGGCCAGAACAAGCAAAGTAAATGTACCGTACAGGGATGGAATGATTCCGCGAGGTACGCTCCACATGGCAAGGTATATGGCGGCGAACGCAATGGAGGGCATAAGATAGGGCACGAATACGAGCTGTTCTGTAAGCTTGCCGTACCATCTTCCACGTCCGCGTGAACTGATATATCCAAGGAACTGGCCGCAAAATGCCGTAATGACTGCGGAAACAACGGTCAGCTTGATGGTATTCCATAAGCCGCTGATGAACTCTGGATTTTTAAATATACCCGGGAAATGAATGGTTTTATTGTAAAAATCCGATTCGCCTATCCAGTTATACAATGTAAGGTTGCTTAGCCCGTATCCTGATCCGGTATGGATCTGGAAAGTCTCCATCAACAGCAGGAACATTGGCATGAACATGGCAACAAACAAGAATATTCCAAGGAAAATCATCAGAGGCACCTTTGCTTTGCCCAGCTGCATCTCTGAATGCTTGGTGCCTTTGCCGCCCAGTGTCTCATAAGATTTGCGGGTACCGATAAGCCTCTGATTTGCAAATATTGTACCGGATGCCAGTACGATGAGCAGCAGCGCCATCGCGTAGCCCAGACCGGCCTGACGATTGTCAATGCAGTCGCTCATTTTCGTAGCTAAGGTAAAATAGCCAATGCGTAAGCCTAGGTTTGCGGCAACGCCGAATGAACCAACGGACTTGGAAAGTGTCATAATGGTTGCGGAAAGTACGCTCGGCGCTACGAGAGGCAGGGTAATGCTTTTGAGTATCTGTACTTTGGAAGCGCCTTGAATTTCTCCCATTTCTTCAAGTTCACTGTTTACAGAGCGCAAGGAACTTGAGACCATGATATAAGAGAACGCGTAATAATGCAGTACCATGACCAATATGATTGCGACCGGGCCATACGCAAGCCAATCTGGAATTTGCATGCCAAGCCCTTCAAGGAAGCCGGGCGCGCCGCCTCGCGAATTTCGGAAAACCGCCAGCCAGGACAATGCTTTGCACCACGACGGAATCATGTACGGAACGATGATGCCCATGGACAGCCAGCCTTTGCCGGGCATATCGGAGCGAACCATCAGCCACGCGAGTATCGCGCCGAGCGGTACCGCGATGAGTGCGGTAAAGAAGCCAACAATCAACGAGTTAATCAGCGGCTTGTACAATACGGCGGAGGAGACATTGCTTGCAAACAACGACTTCCAGTAATACAACGTAAAATCACCCGCGTGGCCATGTACGCGCCGAAGGTCGGTGGCAGCCAGAGTGAATGTAGTTTTGAGCATTTCGAGTAGGGGGATTACGATCAGCACGATCAGCAGGACGAGGGAAATAAACACGATCATGTTGAACGGATTGCTCAGAACGCTCCAAATTTGATTCTTCAGCCGTTTCCATGAAAACGGTTTTCGGAAATCCCCTTTTTTCACACGCACACCTCTTTCTGAATTCTTCGGACCGGTCACCGCTAGTTGCAGCTACGGTTAAAGTTATGGATGATATCAACAATTTCAGGCAATGATCTGACGATATAATCTGGTTCAAAACCGTTGTCCTGAAGCTTCTTTTCACGCTCCAGAACATGCGGTTTGGCTTCCGGGTGAAGAATACGGATCATCAGACGCCAGCCCGCGTTGCGTACTCCTATGACGTCTCTGGAAATGGTGTCGCCGACATACGCCATTTCCTCTTTTTCAAGACCCATAGTTGTGCGGCAGAGTTCAAATATTTTAGGATCCGGCTTGTGGAGTCCGCATACGCTGGATAGCAGCACATATTCAAAATATCCGGAGACGCCATATTGACTTAACAATGAGGGGGCTCTGGTGCGCGAAGGCGTGTTGCTTATGATTCCAAGCCGCATTCCCTGTCTGTACAGGCCATCCATACATTGAAGCACGCCTTCACGGGGAAAGTCATCAATCCTGTCCCTGCACCAGCGCAGGCAGAGCTCTTCCGCGATTGGGAATATCTGTTCTTCCGTTGCGCCATATTCTTTGAGATAATACTTCGTCCAGGCTTCCACAGCAGGCGCTTCCCGCATAAGCCGTTCATTATCGGCCTTGCGTAATGCATCGGCCTGCACGAGCTTACGGTCAAACACTTCGGGAGAATCAGAAATGTGCAGACCCTGCTGCCTAAGGAGTTCAATTGTGTCTGACGCAAATGCAAGCTGCTTTGCCTGAGATGGTGCGGTTGTATGAATCACACCGCCCATATCAAAAACTACCGCTTTGATCAAAAAGGCACACCCATCTTTCTGTTGCTTGGTATTATCGACGTTGGATTATTGAGCGTTTTTTGTTGTTGGAATTTAAAACTTCAGCGAACAGTGCTGGCTCTACGAATATTTACGCAAACGATTGCGTTGCAATGTGATGCAATTATTATATTGCCGTTCATTGGTTCTGTCAATTACATTTTGTACGGCAAATGCCGCATGTATGCTATATCAACCGGGTTGCATATAATGATCGCCCAAAGATGGGCTCATCAATTCTGAGGTTGTCATCCGGTTTACAGTATTTAAATATAAGCATCGGACGCATACGTTTGCGCGGACTGAGTTCAATAAATTCAAATACCGAAGTCTGAGGTATTCCAGCGTGCTGCGGTATATTGCGCACATGATTTTATCAATAAATTTCAAACTGCGAAGCGTAAAGGCTCGCGTACACGCCGCCCATCCGCATCAATTCCGTATGGGTTCCCTTTTCCACGATATTGCCATGCTCCACAACAAGTATCAGATCGGCCCGTTCGATGGTGGAAAGCCTGTGCGCAATTACAAAGCAGGTTTTTCCCCGCATAAGCTTTTGCATGGCTTCATTGATCTCAATTTCGGTACTGGTATCCACGTTGGATGTTGCTTCATCGAGTATGAGCATGTTTGCGTCTATGAGCATAGCCCGAGCGATGGTCAGCAACTGCTTTTGCCCCTTTGAAATGTTTACTCCGCCGTCGGATACGATTGTGTCGTAACCATCGGGCAGCGAGAGTATGAAATTATGGATTTTTGCGGCTTTGGCCGCTTGGATGACCTGTTCCCGTGTTGCGCCTTCACTGCCGTATGCTATGTTATCGTGTACGGTACCATGAAA
Source organism: uncultured Oscillospiraceae bacterium (assembly GCA_964440115.1). Taxonomy (GTDB): domain Bacteria; phylum Bacillota; class Clostridia; order Christensenellales; family CAG-138; genus JAEWWD01. Next base: position 363,072 of record CAYTPV010000004.1, read on the forward strand.
CAGCCAGGTATCTTGCAGCACCATGGCGTAGGAAAGACGAAGCTGCTTTCGTACAACATCCCGTATATCAGTGCCGTCTACGAGTATGTTGCCGCAGCTGACATCGTAAAACCGCATCAAAAGATTAACGATAGTCGTTTTTCCCGCACCGGTTGGCCCAACAATCGCTATGAGACTGCCGCTTTTGACGTCAATGGTCAGGTCAGTCAGTATATTCCTGTCTTGTGTATATCCAAACCCAACATCCTTTAACTGTACATCACCGCTGGCGTTCTCAAGATCAACAGCTTCCTCTTTATCCGGCAGTTCCGGTGTTTCGTCAATGAGACGGAATACCCTTTCCGCAGCGGCGACAGCGGCCTGAATTTCACTGATGATATTGGCCGCCTCCCGGATGGGCCCGGAAAACTTGCGCGAGTATAGAACGAAGGAAGACACGCTGCCCAGCGTCAGCCGCCCCATCAGGTACAGCAAGGCCCCGAACACGCTGACAAACGAAAGCGACAGGTTGTTTATAAAGTTCACGGACGGCCCTAGTAAACAGCTTTCATAATCGGCGTGATAATAAGCTTCCACAGCGTCCGTATTACGGGATGCAAAACGGCTGATCATGGCATCTTCGCGGCCATATGCCCGCACGGTTTTCTGGCCGGATATGCTTTCTTCCGTAAACCCGTTCAGCTTACCAAGTTTCTCTGATCGAAGCCGGAACAGCGGATGTACTCTGCGAATCTGCCTTCTGCTGAAGAGTGTTGATATCGGTACTGTCACCAGGAATACACCGGCGAGTAAAGGAGAGATGATGAGAAGCATCACAAAGGAGCCTAACACTGTGATAAAACTCGTACACACCTGAATGAGATCGGTGGACAGTGAAGCGTTGACAGTATCGATGTCGTAGCAAATGCGGCTGATTAGATCCCCCGCGGGATGCGTATCAAAGTACTTAACCGGCAAATCCACAAGCTTTTGAAAAACCGCCCTGCGCAGATCGCAGGATACTTCCTGACTCAATCGGATCAAGTTAACTGACAGCAGATAGGATAGTATGGATGACACAACAAAGCACGCAGCCATCAGCGTGCAATTATAGAACACTGTTGAGAAGTCAACCTTGCCTTTTACTGTACCTATCGCATCAACCGCATGACCGGACAAAAGGGGAATGGCCAGCTCCAGAAGATTCGAAATGATCATGGCGGAAAAGAGAAGTATCAAAGCCACTCGATGCCTGGCGAGAAACTTCCAAAGCCTAATCAGAATGGCGCTTTTGTTGACTGGCTTTTGCTTCATGATTGCGCACCCCCCATCTGAACCTGCGCAATTTTCCTGTAGCTTGGGCAGGTTTCCATCAGGTGGCTGTGTGTACCGGCGCCTTCAATGCACCCATCATCCAGCACGAGTATATAATCTGCATTGCATATGGAACTGACACGCTCTGAGATAATGATCGACGTAGTATCCGCATGATCCTTACGAATGGCCGCGCGCAGCGCAGCGGTCGTACGGTAGTCAAGCGCGCTCTCTGAATCGTCCAGTATGAGTATATCAGGCTTTCCCGCCAGCGCCCGTGCTATCAATATGCGCTGTTTTTGGCCGCCGCTGAGGTTAGCGCCGCGGATATCTACGGTATATTCGTAACGATCCGGAAGGTCGTCGATGAACTCTGCCGCTTGTGCCGCAGAGGCAGCCTGTTCCACCGTTTCCAGCGGGATATGGCGCAGGAATGAAATATTTTCATATATGGTGTCGTTGAGAAGCACGTCGTTCTGAAATGCGACGCCGAACATATTGGTGAGATCCTCGCGGAGAATACCCTCGATACGGTCGCCGTTGATGCGGATACTGCCGCTGTTAGCATCATAAAAGCGCATCAACAGGTTGATGAGCGTGGTTTTGCCGCAGCCGGTCGGCCCGATGATGCCCAGCGTTTCTCCGCGCTTGAGGCAGAAGCTGATGTCATTGAGGTTATTGCGTTTTCCATTGTACGAGAAATTGACGTGATCAAAACGGATGTGGCAGTCGTCTTCCTGATGGTCCCGCTCGCCTGCGGGCAGATCGTCCGGGTAAAGAAGAACTTCCTCTATGCGCTGCGCGGAAGCAGTACCGCGGGACCATAGTGTGAATATCTTTGTAACGGACAGCGTAGCCGTGATAATGATGGTGAAGTAGGAAAGAAAAGCAATTATTTTACCAGGCTGCATGAGGCCTTCGTTTACCCGGAAAGCGCCGACTATAATGACAAGCGTCAGCCCAAGGTTCAGCAGCAATCCCATTGCAGGGTTTGTGACTGCGACCACGCGACCGGCGCGTTTTTCCGCGTCTGCTACGGCCGTATTCGTGGATTCAAAGCGCTTTTTCTCATATTCGGTCTTGGACAACGCTTTGATGACACGAACCCCAGCAGCGTTTTCCCGGACTACGCGCACCAATCCCTCAATACGTTTCTGCACTTCTCCGTATATCGGGATGCTTTTTTTCGATACCATCCAAACGATTGCACAAAGCAGGGGAGAGAGGAGCAACTGTATCATAGCCAGCGTGGGTTCGAGCGCAAATGATAATGTAATTCCGCCGAGCACCAGCAGCGGCGCCCGCACGCCCAACCGCTGCATTTTATCATAGAGGGCATGGATATTGTAGGTGTCGTTAGTTAAACGCGATATGAGCGATGGTACACTAAAGTGATCCATACCGGAAAAGGAAAGGTAGCTGATGCGTGAAAATAGATCATGACGCAGCTTCTGCGTGATTTTCATCGATACCTTAGCAGCCATACGGTTTGCCCAAACGTTGAACGTGACGGCGATTGCCGAGCAGGCGACCATAGCGGCGCCATAAAAATAAATCGAGGGGATGTCCTTTTTAGGCACAACGTTGTCGATCAAATAAGCCAGCAGCCAGGGAAGAACCAAATCCATCATGGTACCGATAAACTTAATGGTCAGCCCAAAGGACATACGGCCGATATATGGTTTTATATAGCGGGCAATGGTACGCATAGGCAACCTCTTTACGCCATTCCGCTCCGTGGACACAATGAAATGCCGCGCAGAGCGACATTAATTGTGCCGGAAATACGGTCGCGCAATTCGTAATACAGATCTGGTATCGGCCTTACAGTTCTTCCATGAAAGACAGGCCGTTGCAGGGGCGTATCATTTCCATGATATCTTTATGAGGTCTGCGCTGTTCGGATCGAAGTTTGAAGAATACGCCGATTCCTGGCGTAAACTCGGCTCGGGCTGTTTCATAGTTGTCGATAATGAGGCCGTTTTTTTCTGCGATTGCAATGAAATCGGATATATTTGAAAGGTTCTCCAATACCACATATAGATGGATGGATTTGGATCGTGCAATGTACTTGGTTTCGACGAAGTTGAATATCGTCATCACCAGCACCATGGTGACGGCCATCAGCACAGCGCCGAAATAAAACCCGATACCAATCGCTATGCCAAGGCACGCGCAGGACCAAAGTCCAGCTGCCGTAGTCAGCCCTTTGATTTGCCGGGTACCTGTCACCAAAATGCTGCCTGCGCCTAAGAAGCCTATTCCGCTGATAACCTGCGCGCCTAATCGCGCAGTATCCGTACCGCCAAGCCGTTCATGCATATATTGTCCTGTCATCATGATGACGCAGGCGCTCATGCAAACAAGCATGTATGTTCGAAAACCTGCGGCGCGTCGCTTTTTGGATCTTTCCAGGCCAAGTATGCCTCCGAAGGTAGTGGCAAGCACCATTCTGAGTATGATGGACCAGACTGTCAGATCCTGCAAGCCAATCGATTGAATCCAATCAAACATACGCGACCCTCCCAGTGATGAAACGGACGACAACATAGGATAATTATTCTTGGTAGAACTGCCGGATATACTCCGCAACATCCAAGCGGGTTCCCTTAAAGGGCCCCGGTGTTTCCATTTTGAGCGAAACAAGAGCCGCTGCTCGCAGCAGCGCCGTTGGGATATCGGATGTAAGCCGCTCCGTAATATATCCCGCAAAACAGGTGTCGCCGCGGCCCGTGCGTCCTATGAGGCTGCGGGGCTTGAGCGGGCAGGTGTAGATTTCTCGTCCGTCATAAACAAGAACTTCCGTGTTGTGCGTGATCATGATTTCCTGAGCGCCCCATTCGTACATGAGCTTTGCGGCCTTAACACGGTCGGTGAGGCCGGTGAGTATTTCTGCTTCCGCGGCGTCAGTTTTCAAAAAACGAATGAGGGGGAACATTTCGCGTTTTTCTGCCCAATCGTGAAATACCATGGACCCATTTTCATCGCAGCGAAGCATACATTGCACGTCTACCGCTGCCATGGCTTTCTTCGAAGCGTATTCCACGATTTCATTGCCCAGATCGCCGCGCATCAGGCCGGCAACATGATAAATGGATGCGTCCACATCCGGAATTTCTTCTATTAGGTAAGGATCAATGCGGCTGATGGCGGTGCAGGTGCGCCGCTCGCGGTCAGCAGTATGGTAGATATTCTGAATAGAGGTGCTGCTGGGGCTGCTCAGAGGAAACACAGTTACGTTTGCGGCATCTGCGAACAATTCTTTAACATCCATATCCGCAGGGTTGGCCTTGGGCAGAACAGCTACGCGATGCCCCATACCGGAAGCGGCGTATCCGGAATATACGACCGCACCGCCGATCGGGCGTATGGTCGTGCCGTCGTAATCGGTATTCACATCCAAAGAGGGCTGGCCGAGTATAAAGGTATCGAATGCGTGCTGTTTCATCAATTTGCGCCTCCAAAATAGTTGTTACATTGCTCTATGACGGAATGGAATTCGTCGCACTGCATGCTGTAAGCCCGCTGCAGCATAGCGTCCCTAAACGCAAAGGAATCTCGTATACGATGATCAAACACCAAGGCTGCGCGCGCTTCGTCGCCGGGGCGATGCGCGTCGGAACTGCACGAACGCAGAAGGTGCGGATTGGCCATGCACAATTCCAGCGCCTTGTCATTGCAGTTATCATGCCTGGGGCTGCAGTTGACTATTTCAATGCCGTGGACGCTGTCAAAAAACACAGTGGAATTACCGTTCCTAAATGGATGCGCGTTGATAATGAGCACCTCATCCTTGAATTTTTCGTAAAATGCGCGGTGCCCCATGAGGTACATGTATGGATTTCTGCGAAGAAAAGCCTCGTCAATACCATATATCAAATAGTCATTGTCGCTTTCGGGAAAACGGAGTTCCATGCCCAGTATGACATCCATACCAAGTTCATCGCCGCGTTTCTTCGCAAGCCGATATCCTGTAAGAAATTCATCTACACAGGAGTCCCAATCGTCTTTGCAATCAAGATTGGATATGTATGTCTCGTGCATATGGTCGGTGATTACTATTCCGGCGTATTTACGGTCGTGATACGTTTCTGCGATTGTGGCAGCAGGGATCCAGCCGCACTTGCTGCTTTCCTTTGTGTGCACGTGCGGATCATATAAATAGGATTTCATAGCGCCTCCGAGAAACTATTTTAACGCAATACAGGACTTGCGCTTGATTAACGTCGGAATCAATATTTGGTGCGAGTATCCGATCGACGGATTTCTGATCTTTTCGACGAGCATTTCCACCGCGATAGACGCCATGGTCATCTTCGGCTGCTCAATCGTGGAAAGATTGATTTTGGGAAGTCCGGTATAATGGATGTTATCAAATCCAAGCAGGGAAATATCTTCAGGTATGCGTATGCCAGCCTCATCCGCGGCCTGTAGTACGCCTAAAGCAAGGGAATCGGTAGCCGCAAAAATAGCAGTGTGAGAGAGTTTTGTTGAAAACATTTGCTTCGCGAGCGTATACCCGTGCTGAATGGAGCTGGAAGTATAAGGGCTGTTGTAAAACTGCGGGGTAATACCAAACTGAATGCATGCGTCGTTGTATCCGTCCGCACGCAACTGGTGTGTACTGCTGCGCTTGCGCCTGCCGAAATACAGAATATCCCGATGACCCAGCGAGTAAAGGTATTCCGTGCCGATAAACATGCCCCGGTAATTATCCACCGCTACATAACTTTCCGGCAGGTCTCTGAGGTTCTCACTGACAAATACGGTGGGAACCTTTGTCATATGCTTTTTCAGCCTGTTGTAGGTATCCACGCTGGAGGGGACTATGATAATGCCGTCCACCTGACGGCCCATTAATAGTTCAAACACCTGTTCCTCCAGATTGAGATCGTGCGAAGAATTACAAAGCATGATATTATAGCCATGCGCACGTGCGTTGCGTTCAATATGGTAAGCGATTTCAGACATAAAGGGGTTTTCGACGCTGGTAACAATAAGCCCTAAGAGCTTTGTCTGCTTCATGACCATGGAACGTGCCACGGAATTAGCAGTGTAGCCCATTTCTTTGCATAGTTTTACGACACGTTCCCGAGTATCCTCGCTTATCTCAGGACTGCCCGAAAGCGCACGGGAAACGGTTGCGTACGATACGTTCGCAACCTTTGCAATATCCTTGATCGTAACCTTTTTCACCGAATTCATCTCCTAATAGACGCAAACGTTTTCAGCTGTATTGAATGATACTACATCTGCCTTTACTTGTCAATTGCACGGAATGTAAAATAGTATTCATACAGATAATATCATATGCTTTGGTTCAGCTATTCATAGTATCAGCATTGACATAAAAAGCAGCTATAAGTATAATTACATTGTTCATGTTCGGAAACGTTTGCGAAAAACTATCAATTTTTAGAGGCCCAGCATTTTTGATAATTTAGAAACAGGTGAAAAAATGATTGAATATGATATCAGTAAAATCCCTGTGGCAGTACAGCGCATGGAGTCGATACCTCATGTGGAGGCTATTTCCTGCTTGTCGAATGTATTTTTACCCGACGTTGAAAACACATACAGTACTGCAGGCTCAATTCCATGCCGTGCGATTGTTTTAAACATTGAGCAGGGAACGCGATTGAAATGGATCATTCCGTTCCTGAGCCTGCATCCTGAACTGCAAAACGCGGATATCATACTGGCTAATGAACTGGATTACGGAATGGCCCGCTCTCAAAACATCCATACAACAAAAGCCCTCGCAGAAGCCCTTCACATGAATTACGCTTTTGGCGTGGAATTCATTACCGTTAACGCAGGCAAAAACGGCAATGCGCAGGGATTGCACGGGAATGCGATATTATCCCGTTATCCGATTGATCGCGTGAAGCTGGTTCATCTGCCCATCGAATATGAGTGGTTTTACCGCGAAGATGACAGCCGCCTTGGTACGCGCATGGCGCTGCTTGCCCAAATGCATATTGGAGAACGGGATATCGGCGTTGTATGCGTGCATCTTGAAAACCGCGCTTCGCCTATGGGGAGGGTCAGGCAGTTTACCTATTTACTCGACGAGGTAGATGCTTATTTTGGTAAACTCCCTGTACTGATCGGCGGAGATATGAACACCAATACCGTTGATGGCGATTCACAGTCCAATATGGAAGAATTGAAGGATAAAGCTGAGCAAATGAAACGTCTTGGCGCTATTCCGGAATATGAGCCCATGATGGCGTTAGCCGAAACACGCGGGTATTCATACCGGGATTGCAATCTGTTTCATAAGTCAACACGTCGCAAGCACATGCCCGGGGAAGAGGATGTTCTGTTGAATTTGGATTGGTTCTTTCAAAGAGGACTTTCCTGCAGTTTGCCAGCACGCGTGGAGACGATATTTGATCATACAGTGCTGCCGGGCTGTCCTGAGCATATGAAAGAATTCGACGGCAAAGAGCTTTCCGATCATGACGCTATCGCTATTACCTGTGAGATAAAAAATGATAAAAGCAGTTCTCTATAATGTGGCGGAGTGCTGTATGCTTCATATAATGACGATGCGCTAAGGCTGGATTTTGCTAAGCGGTTGCTGCCAAAGCTGAATGAATTGGGGATTGCCACCGACTCCACACTTGAGGCGTTCAATCAAAGCAAAGAGCAAAAGAGTATAAATCCTGGGCAGAAGATACCATGCAAGAACTGCCTCTCTGCGCACCTGAGATATGGGCCAACAAAATTATGTCTAGAACGTTCGTACCACATTATGTACGACAACATGGATTAGAAGAATACTTCCGTTTTATCCTGATGTCCAGTGAAATCGGAATACGCAAGCCAAGCGCCGAGATATTCCGCATAGCGGCGCAAAGACTTGGTATTCTTCCGGGCGAATGCGCATATGTAGGAGATATCATATCAAGGGATGTGCGCGGCATACGAAATGCCGGGATCAAAATCGATAATCCTGGTGTTGCGTATAAAGAGCGGCATACATTGGAAAAGGCTATGATGTGGATTGCGATATTGAAAATCTCAGCGAAATTCCAGAAATCATTCGAATGTATAATGCCGTGCTCAGTTAATAGAAACAATTTACGTAAACGTTTGCAGCATACGGAAATCTGACACACCGGAAGAAGAGTCCGGTGGTCAGGTTGTTGGGAATATCAGGTTTTGGTGATAATAATGCCTTCTACAAGATTCGCTACATCTTCGCAATCGTCCAGTGCGTTTTCGAGTTCGTCGTAAATCTTGTGTTTCTTGATGAGTTCGATAGCATCCTTTTCCGTGTCAAACAGCTCGCGCAGAGCATCTTTGTAGCAGCGGTCGCCCATTTCTTCAATGCGGTTGATTTCAACAACCAGCTCATAAAGCTTGCTGTTGCGTTTGCCGCGTTTTAGCTCGGACATCAGCTCTAAGAGCTTTTCACAGGCTTCCACATTGAGTTTTGCCATGGCTTTCATGGGGTCCGTGATTTGGGTGACGTGCATCATCCATAAATGATTTGAGACGGATTCGATGTCATCTACGATATCGTCGGTTTCGTTAGCGATCTTATGGATGTCGTCGCGGTCGATAGGCGTAATGAAAGCGTCATTCAGCTGCTCGGAAATTTCATGCATATGATTGTCGGCTTCCTGTTCTACCTTCTTTATTGCATGGAATGCATCTTCCGTAAGCGTGCTGCTGTCCATTATATCCTTCAGCATGTTTGCGGATCTGAGCGCGAATTCAACACCACGTACAAAAGACTCATAAAAATCCATGTCTTTTTTCTTTAGTTTCATATGGTTCACTCCTTTAGAATATTGCGTTCATTAAAAGCGCCATCAAGTAACCAATCAGCGCGCAGGCGGGGAAGGTCAGCACCCATGCGAGGATCATTTCTTTGACAATGTTCCAGTTGACGTTGGAGACCCTTCTTGCGGCTGCAGCCCCTAATATCGCCGTGCCTTTGGTATTGGTCGTGCTCAGCGGAATACCCATAATGGTTGCGCCGATCATACAGGCTGAAGCCGCTATCTCTGCGGAAAACCCCTGATATTTTTCAATCTTGACCATGTCCATGCCCATTGTCTTAATAATGCGATAGCCGCCAATGGACGTTCCCACAGCCATGATCATGGAACAGGCTACCATTACCCAGATTGGGATAACCATATGGCTTCCTGGCGCAATCATACCGCCCAGCATCATAGCAAAGGCCCATATGCCTACAAACTTCTGTCCGTCCTGCGCGCCGTGACTGAATGCCATAGCAGCAGCGGAAACAACTTGTCCAATTGAAAAAAAACGATTGGCTTTGTGCCGGCTTACGTGCGAGAAACCTTTTGCCACCGCAACCGTCATCAGCCAACCGGATACAAACCCCAATATTGAGGAAATTCCCAAACCAATCAGTACCTTCTGCCATTCTGCCCAACTCACGGAAGCAATACCTCCGTTCGCGAGCGCTGCGCCTGTTAATCCCGCGATCAACGCATGGCTTTCGCTGGTGGGTATTCCAAACTTCCAGGCGCCTACCGCCCAACTGACAATCGCAATCTGTGCGGCAGCAAGCGTGACCAGACCGTCTTTCCCGGGACTCAGTTCAATTATTTTTGTAATGGTCTCCGCGACAGCCGTACCCATCAGCAGAACACCAAGCAAATTAAAAATTGCTGCGAGTATAACGGCCTTTCTTGGGGAAAGCACCCGGGTGGAAACGACAGTGGTGAGGGCATTGGGCGCGTCCGTCCAGCCATTCACGAATATGGAGCAACAAATTAGCAGAATGACGAACACCAATCCAAATCCCATGTATTCTACACACCTCTTTTCATCAAAATTTAAAATGAAAACTGTATATGCGCACTCTTGGGACGCGCAAAAAACGCCGGCATGAGAGGGTATATGTGCACATTTCCTCAAAGCCGGCAATTGTTTTTGCAGAAATACCAGTCAAATTAAGAATAGTATTTGACTGCATGGAGAAAATTATTCAAACACAAAAATCTCCACAAATAAATTATAATCGTCATGGATATATAGTGTCAATCTACATTTTTCGTAAAATTCCAGCAAAATATTCGGTTACATTCCAATAATACACAGATTTGCGGGTTGTATAACTTGACTTTGTCCAACGAAGGCAAGCAATGCTAGATCATGATCTCTGTTTAGGGAGAGCAAGGGGATTAAATATCGTGGAATGGCTTGGTCATTACGGGGAAAAAGTGCTTTGCTTTCAAACTCCGCTATGCTATAATCGTCTATGCGGCATGCGCCCGTAGCCCAGTTGGATAGAGCGACAGACTCCGACTCTGTAGGCCGCACGTTCGAATCGTGTCGGGCGCGCCAATAAAAAACCCCGAGAAACACTAGGTTTCCGGGGTTTTGCTTTTTCAGAAAAACTACATCTTACTTTTCGTTCTGGCAACTTTTTGGCAACCTTTTTGAAAAAAGCACTATTCAATTTGCCTGCTGCAACCTGTTCCTGATGAGCGGCAATGCGTGCATAGATGGACAAAGTCGTTTTTACATCTGCATGACCGAGCCACTTTTGCGCGGCAAGACGTCGACACCGGCAAAGGATACTGGCGTAGTTGTGCCGGAAATTGCGGTTAAGACGGTAGCGATATATTACATGAACAACAGAATACGACAGGAATTGGGTATCTTAACTACCAAGCAGCGCTTTGAAAACCGCACGAGGCTGCGGCGTTTTCCACGCGTACATATTCTGCGTGGAAGAACACGTATATTAGCGCCGTGGAAGCGGGAGCTATGCGAAGGGAACTGCTGCGAGAGGCGATAGCTGGACAGCCACTTGAGCGTAAATGTTAAGTGTTTATCCGGATGGGAATAAAAAAGGTGACTAATCCATCCTCCGTCTTATGAAATTCGATGAACCCACAAACAAAGTTAAGGCGGAGTGGCGTCAGGTTTATGCTGGCTTTGATAGCTGGGGGCGGGATATTCACATGCGAAAATGGGAAATGTCTTTGAAAAAGAGAAAACTTGATAACTATTGCCGCATAGATAATGATCTTTACGATAGAGACGGAGATATATGGCGGCAGTCGGATTCGCCTTTCTTTCTTATGCAATGTTCTGTAAATCCCGCGCGACTCAGCTATTTAAAAAAAAAGTTATTCACAGAGTTCGATATCAACCCTCAGGGCAGATCTGCTTTGGAGGTTGGCTGCGGAGGCGGCGTACTAACCAGAGAAATTGCGTTAATGGGCTTTGATGTGATCGGAATAGACCCGTCAGAACAATCCATCAAAATAGCGACTGAACATGCATATGAAGATAGCCTTCGGATCACCTATGAGAAAGGCATGGGCGAAGCACTGCCATACAGGAACGGTGCCTTCGACGTTGTTTTCTGCTGTGACGTTCTTGAGCATGTGCGTGATGTGCCAAAAGTGATTTCAGAAATATCCCGCGTACTAAAACCGGGGGGGCTTTTTTGCTATGACACACTGAACCGCACGTTATTAAGCAAACTTTTGGCTATTCACATTTCTCAGGACTGGAAACGATGGGCCTTCGCGCCGCCTAATCTTCATGTTTGGGAGATGTTTATTAAACCGGATGAATTAAAAAACTTACTCGGGCAAAATAATCTGGAATGGAAAGAACACGTAGGCATGGGCCCGAATGTTTCGTTGCTCAAACTGCTGCGTCTTTTGCGAAAACGAGCTGCAGGACTGATGACATACAAGGATATTGGCAGGTATCTGTTCATGGTTGAAAGCAGAAGCATGAACATTATGTATATGGGGTACGCCATTAAGACAGATATTCAGAAAAATTAGAGGTTGATAAGAGGGATTTAGCATGAGCGGTGGCATGACTGGGATTTCAAATACAGAAGCTTTAAAGACAGCTAAAAATTGCAGACATTACGCCATGTGTAAAGTTGATTTTCTTGGGACTGGGGTATGTCCATCCGGGCGGGAAAAGCACTATGTGAGTTTTTACCCCGAGGGCAGAATGGATCTTTATGCTGCGGTTGCCGACAATACGATACCTGTTACCGAAAAGTGCATAGAAATAGCGGATAGCTGTAGTCTTTGCGGCAGGTGCGATTATCAGTGTTACTTTGTACACGAGATGCGCCCCACAATTGTAATGAAAGCACTTAAGGAATTCATCGCTGCGTATTTAAACAGCGGTGGTAAAATAGTCCCTCAAGAAGAAGACATGGTCCTTACCAGATTAAAGGCTATCGTAGGCGATTTTTGGGCAACAAATGATCCTGCTGTGAGAATTGCGTACCATCATGATCTGTGCCCTCATGTTACGTTCAAAATGCCGGAATATGTCATACTGCCAAATTCAAAAGAAGAAATATCCGCGGTCATTCGACTCTTAAACCAGTATCATGTTCCATACATCGTCCGGGGTAATGGCGCTTCCTCTCATGGTTTGGTTTTCACAGAGGGAGCTGTTTTAGACCTAAACCGTATGAAGACGATTACATTTGACGAGAAGAACTGGTACGTGAAAGTAGGGCCTGGTGTTGCTGCGTTTGATGTTCAATTGAAAGCCAAAAAGCGAGGCTATAGAGTGCATACCGCCGAACCTTCTGCGCTCATTTGCGCGAATATCATGACTTCTGGCTTACTATCCACTTTTTCAACGGCATACGGGGTATCAGCTGATAATTTTATCGACGCAGAATTTGTTGGGCGGGACGGCTCTATTTTCAGCCTGAATGATAGGAAAGCGCCCAACCTCTATTCATTCAACAATTCAATTAGTGAACAGGAAGCCTTTGCAATATGCGTTTGTGCGAAAATAAAACTTCACCCGGTTACGCAGGACGAAGAGGGAATACTTGTCCCTTTTTCAACATTTGAAAGTGCCGTCGCATTTGCCAAGGAATGCGCAATCAGGCGCCTTGGGATATCGATAGGAATCCTTGGAAGCGACTTTATATCCTCATTTATAGCGCCGACAAAAAGGCTTACTCATGAAGCGAAAGATGTATTCACCCGAAAAATCGGCATGCCATACCTGGTGCTTTTTATCGGGGACCAATATGCTATAAGGTCCGTTCGGGATATGGGTTATCCTTTCATCAATCAGAAACTGTTTCGCATCCTCTATCAGGGGCTGCCTTCCCTTAGCTCTGCGGACTGGCTGGATCTTCTTGAAGCGCTCTCAGATGATGCTCCGTTCTCTTACCTTACGGTCGAAAAATTCGATGAACTTGCTGAAACGGCAATCGCGCCTTCGCCCGCTTTGATGACGAAGGATCTGGACCCGGAATTACGGCCTTTCTTTGAGAAATTGTATTCCAGGCCGGAAATGACCGATCTCGTTTACCTCAACACATTCAGGATACAAAGCTCGCGTTATTGCCGGGAAAAGCCATGTGTAGCACTGGTTTGTTATCTTCCGATAGATGCATCTTTGATCATTGAGATTCAGGATGGGTTAAAGCGAATTGCCGATGCGCACGGGCTAAAATGCGGACTGGGTTTTTTAACTCCGATTGACAACGGCAAACGATGTGTTTGGGAATACGATTATTACTTTGATAACAACGACCCTGACGAAACATACGCGATTAAATTGGCAACTCATGAAGCCGGAGACCTTTTGGATGCGTATTCAAAAATCATGGGTACTGTCAGGCAGGTTCGGTATGTCGTCAATCAGGGCTGCTGCAGAAAAGAAAATCTGCTGTATACATAAAAGGAGATACACATTGCATAGCACAGGAAGCTCAATCGTTCTGACAGGCGCCACCGGATTCTTGGGGGCTTTTCTGATGGAGGGCCTTTTGGGCGAAGGTTATAATATTACTGTACTGGGTCGTGCCTCCAAGGACCTTAAACTTTCGGATAGGCTGCTAGGTTTGGTCCGTTGGTTCGGGATGGAGAACCCGGGAGATCGATTATCATCCGTTGAAGTTGATTTCTCAAAGAAATACCTTGGCCTTGACACTGAGACATATAGCCGATTATGCACCTCAACGTGTAAGATGATCCACTGCGCCTCGGACACGAGTTTTGCGGAGCGCAACAGGGCTCAGGTACTGGCAACCAATGTCGATAGTTTGCCTGCTCTTCTGGAATTTGCTTATGACGCCAGTGTTCAGCATTTGTATTATGTAAGCACTGCATATGCCTGCGGGGTTTGTGAAGGTTTGTGTATGGAGTTGCCGATCACCGCCACCAGATTCACAAACGTATATGAGGAAAGCAAGGCGCAGGCTGAACATATCATTTTAAGCTATTGCGCAAGTAAGGGGATACCTGTTTCCATATTACGGCCGTCAATCGTCTATGGGCATTCTCAAACAGGCCGTGCTTTGAAGTTCAATGCGCTTTACTATGCAGTCAAATCGCTGCTGGCTGTTCGGGATATATATTTAAAGGACATTAGGGAGCAAGGCGGGGGAAGGTCGGAAAAATGGGGCATACGCCTCTCAGGCGACGGCATATTGACTCTGCCGTTGTCGGTCTATATTCAGAGCGGCGGAGATGTAAACCTGATACCCGTTGATTATTTCGTTGAAACTGCATTGCGAATTATTAAGCAATCAGACGCTCACGGGATCTATCATATAACGAACGATGATCCTTCGAGTATTACTACGCTTGTGGAATATGCACAGCGTTTCCTTGGCACAAAGGGGGTCAGGGTAGTATGGGATGATTCCGATAAAAAGCCAGCGCTAAATCCTGCAGAGGAATTGCTGGATAGGTTTATTGCGCCGTATCGCCCATATCTGTCCGACACGAGAATTTTTCAGCGGAAAAGCCTGGATCTCATAGCTCCCGACCTTTTTGCCCCACCGATGACCTATGAGATTTTCGATCGATGCATAACCTGCGCCGTGGATAGCAATTGGGGGAAAGCTAACTTCCTCACCCAAGAGTAATTTTTTCAATCTCCGTTCCTTTGAAGACTATTTGCTTCAGCACGCAGCTGATCTATTGTCGTTACTTTATCGGAATGTTTACTGATTTGTATTTTTATATGATCGGGCAAAGCCCGAAAATAGTTCATAGCCTCACGATCATTTGCTATCAGATTAATAAGTCCAGGGTAATTCTTCATGCTTTTATCACCTCATTAGTATACTGGCTCTTCTCAACCTTCTTATACATTCATTCAATCATTCGACATCCAAAGTTCAACCATTTTATATGTGCCACACAAAACAGATGTTAATAAACGCATACGCATCGAATCTGTAAGTTTGCCACACGATAAATCTTAATCAGGTTTGAAAGGATAGTTAGAAGTATGGAGCAAACAAACGGCATAAAGAAGGTGGGTTGGAACTTCGACAACAGCTATACGTGGCTGCCACACTTATTCTTTTCCGTTATTGATCCAACAGCAGTTATCAATCCAGGGCTGGTTATTTTAAACCACGAACTTGCGAAATCACTGGGACTGGATAGTGAATTGCTTTATAGCGACGACGGTATTCGGGTGCTTTGCGGAAACCGAATACCCGAGGGTGCCCTGCCAATTGCCCAGGCTTACGCCGGTCATCAATTCGGGAACTTTACAATGTTGGGTGATGGGAGAGCTCTTTTGCTTGGAGAGCAAATCACCCCGGCTGGCGATCGGGTTGATATTCAACTCAAAGGCTCCGGCAGGACACCTTATTCCCGTGGCGGCGACGGCCGGGCTGCCCTTGGGCCTATGCTGCGCGAATACATCATAAGTGAAGCAATGCATGCTCTGGGGATCCCTACAACACGCAGTCTGGCAGTCATAACGACAGGGGAAGACGTATTGCGTGATAAACGACTCCCCGGTGCGATTTTAACACGTATTGCTGCAAGCCATATCCGTGTCGGAACGTTTCAGTTTGCATCCCACTATGGCTCTGAAAAAGATATCAGGGCCATCGCGGATTATACCCTTCAAAGGCATTTCCCCGAGATTGCGGAAAATGAAAACCGGTATTTTAAACTGCTGCAGCATGTAATTGACCGGCAGGCCAAACTCATAGCGAAATGGCAGCTTGTTGGATTTATTCACGGGGTTATGAATACCGACAATATGGCAATAAGCGGAGAAACCATCGATTATGGTCCTTGTGCCTTTATGGATGTTTACGATCCGGCGACCGTATTCAGTTCGATTGACTATTTTGGACGTTATGCATATGGCAACCAGCCGAATATTGCGAGTTGGAACCTTACCCGGTTTGCAGAGACACTGCTCCCGCTGCTGCACAAGGATTCCCAAAGGGCTAAGGCGATTGCTGCATATGCAATTTCCGAATTTCCCCCTCTGTTTCAGGCAAATTGGCTCGCAGGCATGAGAAATAAGATCGGGCTTTTTCATGAAGAACCGCAGGATGATGTATTAATACAAGACCTCCTTAATTTGATGCAGAAGCTGCACGCCGACTATACCAATACCTTCGTGGCACTAACCTCCGGTCAGGCTATTCCTCAAAACGAAGAGTTCAAGGAATGGCATGCAAGATGGCAGGAGCGGTTGCGCAGGCAGCCGCAATCAAAACTGGAAGTCCTTGATCTGATGAAAAGTTCTAACCCCGCTGTAATACCTCGGAACCATCGCGTGGAAGAGGCTCTAAAGGCAGCTGAGGACAAAGATAATAGCGTAATGGAAAAACTTTTGAAGGCATTGAAAGATCCATATGTGCATTCTGCCGAACAGGCTGCATATGCAGAATTGCCCTCTCCGTCAGACTGCAGATATACGACTTTCTGTGGGACATGAACCCTTCGGTTCTGAAAGTATGACTTCAAAACGGACAGACTAATGAAAACTAATTGCAGAGGCAAGTGCGTATGATAAAATTTCAGGATTTAAATCTATCAAATCATGTTTTAAAAGGAATTCGGGATATGGGGTTTGAGGAACCGACGCCAATTCAGGAACAAGCCATTCCTGCTATCATGAAAGGAAAAGATGTCATAGGGCAAGCACAAACGGGCACGGGAAAAACATGTACATTTGCAATTCCGGCTATCGAAATGCTTGAACACAGTATGTATGGAGTTCAGGTATTGGTTTTATGTCCGACGCGTGAGTTAGCTATTCAAACCGCTGAAGAGTTCAATAGTGTTGCCAAATATATAGAAGATGTCAGGATACTCCCCGTTTATGGAGGCCAATCAATAGAGCGCCAGATTATCTCTCTTAAAAAGGAACCGCAGATCATTATCGGCACGCCCGGACGCATCATGGATCACATGCGCCGCTCCACACTGAAGCTCGACAATATCAAAATGCTGGTACTGGATGAGGCTGACGAAATGTTGAGCATGGGGTTTAAGGAAGACATCGATACTATTTTAGAAAAGACGCCTGAAGAAAAACAAGTAGTGCTGTTTTCAGCAACAATGTCAAAAACGATTATGGACATAACCAGAAAATACCTCGTTGATCCTGTGCATGTCAGAATTGTACACAGAGAACTCACTGTACCCGGTACGGATCAGTACTACATAGAAGTCAGGGAACAGTTTAAAGTGGATGTCTTATCGCGACTGATAGACGGCAACGACTTTTCTCTTTCGCTTGTATTCTGCAATACCAAAAAGCGTGTCGACGAGCTTGTAAGCGCTCTGAAGGCCAGAGGTTATTCGGCTGAGGCGCTGCATGGAGATATGCGACAGAGTGAACGGGATGCCGTTATGTGGAATTTCCGCAATGGCGATATTGATATATTGGTTGCGACGGACGTTGCAGCTCGGGGCATAGATGTCGAGAATATCGAGGCTGTAATCAATTATGATTTGCCCAACGATGAGGAATACTATGTTCATCGTATCGGCAGGACCGGAAGGGCAGGAAAAGCGGGAAAGGCCTACACATTTATTAGCGGCAGAGAATTTTACAAATTAAGAGATATACAAAGATATACAAAAACGAACATCACAAAAATCCAACCGCCAACACTTTTTGATATAGAGAAAAGTAGAATGGGCGTTTTGCTCAAACGGGTCGCGGATGTGGTTCATGAACGGGCATATCATAAATATTCACCCTATGTGGAACAAGTAGTAGACGAGATAAACAAAACTGACAGCGGTAAGGACACCACAACACTGGATGTTGCCGCTGCTTTGATGCAGCTTTTATCCAAGCAGCCGTATACGCGCAATTCTCGTACGCGCAGCACATCGGCACCGCAGACGAGATATCCTAAAGAGAGGTCTCATCGGTTTCGCAGATAACAGGCATTTCATAAAGTTAGTCATTGGAGGCCGCATATGAAATACAAACAAACAATACTGCTTCTTGCGCTCATCCTGATGGTGAACGGGTGTAACGCATTAGGATCTCAACCCAAGCATTCACCGATACCTAATATCCAAACCGAAATACCTGCGGAGCAGATATTCGAAATCGACGAAACTCGGCCAACCATTGGGCCAGACAAGGAGAAACCTGCTGCTGTTCAGCCCTCTCAAGTAAACGTTTCACTTATTGAAGCATATCCACACCTGACCTTTGACCAGCCTTTGGAGTACCGAATTGCGGGGGATGGCAGCGACCGTGTGTTTATCGTTGAAAAGCCCGGCAGAATCCTTGTATTTCCCAATGATCCTAATGCAGAGTCTGCCGAAGTCTTCCTCGATGTGACGGCACTCGTCGATAGCAATGCCTCGGAAAAGGGCCTTTTAGGGTTGGCATTTCATCCGGATTATCAGAATAACGGCTACTTCTTTATAAATTATACCGATCGTAATAATACCATTATAGCTCGGTATCAGACGGACCCATCTAACCCCAACCGTGCACTGCCGAATAGCGCATCCATACTTCTTTCCTTCCCGCAGCCATATGAAAACCACAATGGCGGACGTCTCGATTTCGGACCCGATGGCTATCTTTACATCGCTACCGGCGACGGGGGATCAGCGGGAGATCCTCAAAACAATGCTCAAAACCGCAGCAATTTGCTTGGGAAAATATTGCGTATAGACGTTGATAATCCGGCAGAGAACCGCCCTTATGGCATACCCGCTGATAATCCGTTCGCCGGCAATACACAGGGTTGGCGCGAGGAAATCTTCGCTTATGGGTTGCGAAATCCTTGGAAGTTCAGTTTCGATCAGAAACGAGGCTGGCTATGGGCTGCCGACGTAGGCCAGAATCGTGTTGAGGAAATTGATATTATTGAAAACGGTGCCAATTACGGCTGGCGCATCATGGAAGGCAGCTTATGCTATCCGGCCTCCTCCGACTGCAACAAAGAAGGTTTAACATTGCCCGTTTGGGAATATGAGCATCCCATAGGCAACGCTATCACTGGCGGCTATGTCTATTATGGCAACGAGGTCCCTGGCCTAGATGGCGCATATATTTACGGAGATTTTGGCACCGGCCTGATTTGGGCACTATGGCTCGATTCCAGCCGAAAGGTACAGGATAACAGGCTCTTGCTGGATACTGATCTGAATATCTCATCATTTGGATTAGATCAAAGCAACGAAATATATGTGGTTGATTTCAATGGCCGAATATATAAATTGGTGGCAGCTTCATCAAGCAATTAGGTGGAATCCCCATATAAATGGAGTTTGCCCAAATTGAAAACGCACCCCCAAAGCTTGGCTTTGGGGGTGTTTTCAATGCGGTGGTCCCTGCTTTGAAACTAAAGCTCTACCGTATTATTTATTCCGTGATATCAGCATACTGGAAGTACCAGTAGCCGTACGGGGAATACCAGGAGCCGGTGATCTTCGTGCTCTGCAGATAGGGCTGGTTGTAATAAGCAACTGGAATGACGGCCATATCATTCATCAGTACGTCTTCTGCCTGGTGCAGATAACCGGAACGCGTTTTGGCGTCAGGTTCGGATGCAGCCTTATCCATAAGCGCATCGTACGCGGGGCTGTTGTATTTCGCATCGTTGTTGCCGTTTGTGCTGTACAGGATCTCCATCATGTTCGAAGGATCGTTGTAGTCAAACAGCCAACCGTTACGGCTGATTTCATAATCACCGGCGCGGCGCTGGGGAAGGAAGCTTGCCCATTCGACGACATTGACGTTTACCGTGATACCCAGCTCTTTCCAGGCCTGCTGGATATACTCAGCAACCGGCTTATGGAAGCTGGAGGTATTGATGGAATAGTTGATAACAGGGAAGCCTTCGCCGTTGGGGTAACCCGCTTCGGCGAGAAGCTGCTTGGCCTTAGACAGGTTGCCCTCAAAATCATCCACATTGATATAGGGCTTGCCGCCGTTAGCGTTTTCCATGAAGCTGCTGCCGTCCCAATCGGTCACGCCAACACCGATAAAGCTCGAAGCAGGCGTCATTGTACCCGTCATGATAGTTTTGGTAATGTAATTGCGGTCAATCGCAAGGCTCAGCGCCGTACGAACGAGAGGATCAGAGAACTGGGGCAGACTGTCATTCAGACAGACATAGTAAGTCCCTAGATTGTCGCCGACAAAGTAGTCGTCCCTGCCCTGTAATGCAGGGATTTCGGCGCTGGGGATGTCTTTGATCATCATGGTTTCGCCGGTCTGGTAGGCGGTCAAAGAGGCATTGGGGTCCTCAATGAGCAGCAGCTTGATCGAATCCAGCTTGATGGAAGCCGCATCGCGGTAGTTTGGGTTTTTCGTATACAGGATATAGGAGCTGGGCACCCATTCGCTGATATAAAACGGGCCGTTGCAGATATAGGTCTCAGGCTTCGTAGCCCAGGCATCGCCGTTCGCTTCAATGGTGGCCTTGTTGACCGGACTGAGCGTAGCAAAGGCGGCCAGCTTATCGAAGTAAACGCAGGGATGCGCCAACTCAACAACAAAGGTGTTGGCATCGGGCGCGGAAACGGCTAAAGCGTCTACGTTGCCCGCGGCCGCTTCATCAAAGCCTTTGACCATGCCAAGAACGGTCGCGGCATAGGGAGCAGCGGTATTGGGATCGGCCACGCGCTTCCAGCTATACACGAAGTCTTCGGCGGTCAGAGGAGAGCCGTCCGACCACTTCAATCCGTCGCGCAGATGGAACGTCCAGGTCAGGCCGTCCGCGGTGACATCCCAGGATTCTGCGGCGCCGGGGATGACCTTGTTATCCTTATCCATGTTGAGCAGGCAGTCGAACCCAAACAAAAGCATGTTTCCGCCGTCAACCGAGGTGTTCAGCGCGGGATCGATCGTCTCAGGGTTGGGGCCGATGTTGGCAACAAGCTGCTTGGCAGCAGGGGCTTCAGCCGGCGCAGCAGTGGCTGCCGGCGCGTTGCTCGTTCCGGGTGAGAGGGGAACTCCGCCGCTGCAGGCAGTTAAGCCCAGGGACAGAAGTGTAGCGAAGGCTAACAGGAATGCAATTTTTCTCTTCATGACTTTTCCTCCTTGGTTTACGTTGGGTATCTTGCATTCACCGCGCAATACGCGGTAAAGTCGCAACAGTATTGGGAGCGGAAGCTCCTGCACTCCTCGGCAACGGGAATGCACGTCACATATCATCTCACGCGGTCCAGGTGATGGCAGGAAGCAAAATGGCCGGGGGAGATTTCCCGCATCTCCGGTTCTTTGGCAGCGCAAAGCTTATCCGCATAGGGACAGCGCGTACGGAAACGGCAGCCGAAGGGAGGGTTCAGGGGGCTGGGCACGTCGCCTTCCAGCACGATGCGTTTGGAACTGCGGGAGGTATTAGGATCTGCGATGGGGATAGCAGAAATCAGGCTGCGGGTATAGGGATGGGCGCTGTGAGCGGTAAGCTCGTAGCTCTCGGCGAGCTCTACGAGCTTGCCCAGGTACATGACCCCGATGCGATTGGAAATATGTTTTACCACGCTCAGGTTATGGGCTATAAACAGATACGTCAGCCCCATACGATCCTGTAATTCCTCGAACATATTGATCACCTGCGCCTGTATGGAAACATCCAGTGCAGAAACAGGCTCGTCGCAAACGATAAACTCGGGGTTCACGGCCAAGGCCCGGGCGATGCCCACGCGTTGGCGTTGTCCGCCCGAAAACTCGTGGGGATAACGGTTTGCATGCTCGGAGTTGAGGCCCACTAGGCCCAGCAGCTCCACGATCCGTTCCTGACGCTCCTTTGCGTTGATGGCCAAGTGATGGATGTCGATGGCCTCTCCAACGACATCACCCACTGTCATTCGGGGATTCAGGCTGGCGTAGGGGTCTTGGAACACGATCTGCATTTTCCGCCGATAAGGCAGCATGTTGACATGGGTAATGTCCTTGCCGTTGTATAATATTTTGCCCCCTGTGGGTTCATAAAGGCGCAATAAAGTACGGCCTGCAGTGGTTTTGCCGCAGCCAGATTCACCTACCAAGCCCAAGGTTTCACCCTTGTTGATATAGAATGAAATGTCGTCCACAGCCTTGACGACTTTTTTCTCCAGAAGCTTTCCACCGCCAACGGGGAAATATTGCTTTAAGTGCTGAACTTCCAGCAGCTTATTATCGTCCATTACGCCTGTCCACCTCCCTGGCTCTCGAATTTCGCCTTGTCCAGCAGCCAGCATGCGCTGTTATGATCGTTACTCAATTGGGTATAGGCCGGCATGTGGCTGAGGCAAATTTTCATACAGGAACGGCATCGTGGCGCAAAGGGGCAGCCTATCGGCGGGTTAAGCATATCCACCGGCGAACCTTCAATAGGCACCAGCCGCTTGTGTTCACGTTCGTTCAGGTTGGGGACGCTCTGCAGCAGGCCTTTGGTGTACTCATGGGAAGGTTGATAGAAAATATCGTCCGTGGTGCCGTACTCCACCACCTTGCCTCCGTACATGACGGCGATGCGGTCGCACATACCGGCCACAACGCCCAGGTCATGGGTGATGAGTATGATCGCCATGCCCAGCTTTTTCTTCAGATCTATCATAAGTTCCAGAATCTGGGCTTGGATCGTCACATCAAGGGCTGTTGTTGGCTCGTCGGCGATCAGCAGTTTGGGCTCGCATGCAAGCGCGATTGCGATCATCACACGCTGGCGCATGCCGCCTGACAGTTCGTGGGGATACTGCTTGAGGCGTTTATCGGGCTCGTTGATGCCCACGAGCCGCAAAAGCTCGTGCGCGCGTTCGTCGACCTGTTTCTTGTTTTTATTCGTGTGCAAACGAATTACTTCCCGGATCTGGTTGCCGACCGTGTAGACCGGGTTCAGGCTGGTCATGGGGTCCTGAAATATAATAGAGACCTCACAGCCGCGTATCTTGCGCATCTCTCGCTCGGTCATGTTGTTAATATGATGCTCATTGAAATACAGGTCGCCGCCAATCACCCTGCCGGGATACGCTGTAAGACCCATCAGGCTGTAGGCAGTTACTGATTTACCCGAGCCGCTTTCACCAACAATTCCCAGTACCTCACCCTCGCGAACGTGGAGGGATACATCATTGAGCGCCTTCACCTCGCCCGCCGGCGTAAAGAAGGAAAGACGTTCGTTGCGGATATCGACCAAATACTCGTTCATCATGCTTCCTCCTTCCTTAGCTCTTCAACTTGGGATCGAACGCGTCCCTAAGGCCGTCGCCGAGCAGGTTGAAGCTGAGTATGATCAGGCTGATCAGCAGCGCCGGTGAGAGCAGCAGATATGGGTAACTGGTGAGGCCGTTGAGTGCATCACTTGCAAGAGAACCTAGAGAGGGCAGCGGGATGGCGACGCCAAGGCCAAGGAAGCTCAAAAAGCTCTCCGTAAATATTGACGAGGGAATTTGCAGCGTTGTGGTAACGATCAGGGTACCAATACAGTTGGTAAGCAGATGTTTACGGATGATGCGTCCGCTGGATGCTCCCAGTGCTTTGGCAGCCATCACGAATTCATACTGCTTGAGGGTGAGCACCTGACCGCGCACGATACGGGCCATTCCTACCCAGTACAGCAAGGCAAACACAATAAAGATGCTGATAAAGTTGACGCCTACCGTCTGGATCCATTGAAAGGCGGGCTTAGCTGCCAATGCATTCATGGGCTCCTTGATAGCGAACGAAATGAGCACGATCAGCAATATATCGGGCACGGTATAGATGATATCCACGATGCGCATCATGATGAGATCCACCCATCCGCCAAAGTAGCCTGATACGGCGCCGTAGATGGAGCCGATCAGCAGTATAATTGCAGAGGCGATCAGGCCGACCAGTAGGGAGATACGGCTGCCCACCATAACGCGGACCGCATAATCTCGGCCCAGACCGTCGGTCCCCAGTATGTGGGGAAATACCTTTTCACCGGAGGCGATGCGTACCTGCTCCTGCTCGGAGTAGTGCATGGGCGCAAGATATTCAGACCCCTTGATCTGCTGCTCATATTGATAGTGGTAGAAGATGGGGACAATGAAGGACAGGACAGCAATGATCAGAATGACCACCATACACGTCATAGCAACCCTGTTCCTGAGGAGGCGGCGCATAGCGTCCTTCCAAAAGCTTACGCTGGGGCGCATCTGCACCAGGCTGTGCTTTTCCGCTTCGGTTGCGGGCAGGAAGCTATCGGCATTCAGTTGAAAGCTTAACGGATTTTTTGATGTCATGCTTCTGGTCTCCTCATTTCAGCTGGATGCGCGGGTCGATTAGTTTATAGGCGATGTCTACCAGCACATTCAGCACGATGATAAGCGCAGCCAGGAAAATTGTGGTGCCCATGATCACGGTATAATCGCGGTTGAGTATGGAGCCTACAAACTGGCCCCCCAGGCCTGGAATAACGAATATCTTCTCCACAATAAAACTGCCGGTTAGTGTGTAGGCCAGCATTGGCCCCAAATAGGTGACCACAGGCAGAATTGCATTACGCAGGGCGTGTTTAAAAAGCGAAACGAACTGGGACAGCCCCTTGGCTCTCGCTGTACGCATATAATCCTGGCCGATCACATCCAGCATAGAGGATCGCATCAGCCGCGTGATATAGGCCATTGGGTAGAAGGATAGTGCCATGACCGGCAACACATAATGCAGCGGAGAGGTAAGCCCAATGGTTGGAAGCAGTTTTAGATTTACTCCGAACAAATACATCCCTACGGTACATATCACGAAGCTGGGAAACGCGATACCGCAGGTTGCAATGACGATGATCAGATCGTCAAGCCATTTGCCGCGATTAAGCGCAGCGATACTGCCCAGAGGAATTCCTACTGCCAGCGCCGCCAGCACTGAGATACCGCCAAGTTTAGCGGAAACGGGAAACTTACTGGCAATGATCTCGGTGACGGTGCGGCCGCGCTGCTTCAGGCTCAGGCCGAAATCTCCCTGGGCTGCGCTGAACAAATAGTTCTTGTACTGCACAATCAAAGGCTTGTCCAAGCCGAATTTCGCTTTCAAGGCTGCCTGCGCTTGTGCGCTGATGGATTTTTCCGAAATGAACGGGCCTCCTGGCACCAAATTCATGAGGAAAAATGTGATGGTCGCAACCATCAGGATCGTCAGTGCGGCCAGAATGATCCGCTTGACAATATACTTCAGCATAGGTAAATACTCCCTTACTCATGTTGAAAGCCTAAAAATTGGCACAGAAACAAATTCGGGCGCAACTTGCGCCCGATCGATGTATCACTTTTGTATTCCATTACACATGGCGTTAATATTATTCTAACAGCCCGAATCTGATTTGTCATTTGCGAACCTGTGGTTGAGATTACATATTATAACAATCGTGCGACAAGTCGCTTTCATAAATCAGGGCTATCCGGTTTTCTCGTCGCCGTTTGAGAATGCGACGATCGTCATAAACAAATTCAAAAATTTGCTGTTTTTTGTATAAGTATTTTGTAATGGCAACTAAGGAGAATGAGAAGGCATATGATTCTGCACATTCCTCATTGTGCCGGCAAAGACATAGCATACTTAACGGGTATTAAATAACTTAGTGCTCGGCAAATTAAAATGATTGACAGACGAACAAATATAAGTATAATAACAATAAAGTTCGATTAAATCAGTTTAAAATTGAATAAGAATTTATTGAAATTCGACAGGTGCAAATCGGCGCCACTTCAGGACGGGAAGCCTGGCTACCCTCCTCAAGCGGTGCTTTTTTTATACTTCATATTATTTTTCAAGGGGTACTTATTATGAAAAGAACAATTGATGATCTCAAAGAAATGATCCGTGCAGGAAGAGCGCAAATACCTGCGGATACTGTAATCAAGAACGGCATATTGGTTAATGTGATGACAAGTGAGTGTTATCCCGCTGATGTCGCCATCTACAAGGATATGATCGTTGCAATAGGGGATGTCAGCGCCTATATAGGGCCCAATACGACTATGATTGATGCGAATGGCTGCTACCTTACGCCCGGCCTGATTGACGGGCATATACACAGCGAATGCAGTAAGTTGAGCATTACAAGTTATGCAAAGGCTGTTGTTCCGCGTGGCACCACCAGCATGATATCCGGATTGGATGAATACATTTCCGTTTCAGGTTTGGACGGCCTGAAAGAAATATTTGAGGAAATCAAGCAAACACCTCTCAAAGTATTTTGGGGCGCACCCTACAAGACGCCGTATACCATTCCACAGTCAACTGTAGCTTTTAATTTCACAAAGGAAGTACATGAACAGGTTCAAAAATGGCCTGAATGCTTTGGCGTTTGGGAATTGGTACGCGAAGCGGTACTTGAAGAAGACGAAGATACGTTGGGAGCTATCGCACATGCGTATGAAAACAGGCTTCCTGTGTTCGGCTGTGCACCGATGGCCCGTGGGAATGATTTGAACGGGTACCTAATGAGCGGTGTGCGGTTGGATCATGAAAGCTACACGCATGAAGAAGTATTGGAAAAAATGCGCAAAGGCATGCATATGCTCATTCGTGAATCATCTGTAACGCACTTCCTCAAAGAGAATATTCGCGCTATTACTGAAGTAAATCCCGCGCTTGCAAGACGCGTAAGCTTCTGCACAGACGATGTGACGGCTTGGGATGTGATAAACAAAGGACATTTGGATGAAGTCGTCCGTCTGGCAATAGCGGCAGGCGTTCCTCCTGTGACCGCCATTCAAATGGCGACCATCAACAGCGCGGAAGCATATCGCATCGATCACCTGATCGGCTCCATATCGCCGGGCCGAATTGCAGACATTCTATTGATAGACAGTCCTGAATCATTCCGGGTACAAGCTGTAATCACCAATGGCAAACTGGTGGCGAAAGATAAGAAGCTCATACATGAGCTTCATGCCCCCCAAAGAAGTTCAGTATTGAAGGGGGAACTTAAATGCAAAAAAACAGTTCCCGCAGATTTTGAGTACAAGGTACCTATTTCCAATGGTACTGCAACTGTATTATCCATGGATGTGAAAGGGCCTTTTGTTCGCAAGCGCAGGGATGTTGTGTTAAAGGTGCAAAACCATGTATTGCAGCCTGATACTGCGCAGGATGTTGCTTTGGTTTCTGTGATGGAGCGATTTGGAAGGAATGGAAACCAATCACTTGCATTCTGTTCTGGATGGAAATTGAAAAAAGGCGCGATGGCTTCTTCGGCAGCGCCGGACGATAACGATCTGATTATCATGGGTACAAATGCTCAGGATATGTCGGTTGCAGCAAATCATTTGATTGCAAACGGCGGCGGACAGGTAGTCGTGGCGGATGGCCAAATAATCGAATTTCTGCCGCTTCCGGTTGGCGGAATTGTCAGCGACGAAGATCCGGAACTCATTGCGGAGTATGAACTTCGTCTGAATGCCGCCGCGCAGAAACTTGGGTGCGATTTGCCTGAACCGCTTATGTATATGTTCTTTTTGCCTATCACAGCAATACAGGACTACGCCATAACAGACATTGGCCCTGTGGACTGCGTCAATCTCACTGTTTTTGATCCGGTCCTTACACTGAATGAACAATAATCATGAAGGGGGAGCATGCTGCGTGGAAAAAAGCGTGTTAAAGAAAGGGATCGATGTGGCTGCCGGCCGAATTCCTGCGGACCTGGTGATAAAGAACTGTAAAATCGCCGATGTCTACGCGGGTGAAATCATTGAAGGCAGTATTGCAGTTAGTGACGGCTTGATTGCCGGAATAGGGGAGTATGAAGGCCTCGTTGAGGTGGATGCGCAGGGGCGGTACGCGCTGCCAGGTTTTATAGACAGTCATATTCATATTGAATCGTCTTATGTCAGCCCGGAGGAGCTTGGAAGGATGTTGGTTCCATGCGGGGCCTCCACCATTATTGCAGATCCGCATGAGATTGTGAACGTGTGCGGCCTGCAGGGACTTGAATACATGATGAATGCATCCGAAAACACTGCACTGGATATCCGGTTCATGCTTCCTTCATGCGTACCGGCGACTCCCTTTGAAAATGCGGGCGCTACTGTTCTGGCTGAAGATATGAAGGCTGTCATCGATCGTGAAAAGATACTTGGACTGGGCGAATTTATGAATTTTCCGGGCGTGGTATTCGCATCGGACGATGTTCTCGATAAGCTGCTTCTTGCGAAAAAACACCATAAGCTCATAGACGGACACAGCCCTGGACTCAAAGGTAACGCGCTCAACGCATATACTTTCCCGCAGATACACAATGACCATGAGTGCGCCACCGTACAGGATCTGCGTGATCGAATATCTCGCGGCATGTACGTGATGCTGCGGCAGGGTTCTGCCTGCCATGACCTAAAAGCATTGCTCAAAGGCGTAACAGCGCAGAACAGCCGAAGATGCTTGTTATGCTCGGATGACCGCCAGCCCAAAACGATACTGGAAATTGGCCACCTCGATGATCATCTGCGCATCTGCGTCGAGGAGGGGCTGGATCCGATCACGGCGATACGCATGGCCAGCCTGAACGCCGCGGAATGCTTTGGGTTAAGCGACCGTGGTGCAATCGCGCCGGGACTCCGTGCGGATATCGTGTTGGTGGATGATTTAAAGGGATTCCACGTCAACAGGATGTTTATCAAAGGTGAGCTGGCTGCGGAGGAAGGACGTTACCTGTTCCCTGTTCACAGATATGATGATTCTTCTGTACGTTCCAGCTTCCACGTAAAGGACTTCAGTGCGGAAAAACTGCGGCTGCGGCTTAAAAACGACGAGGTATATGTCATCGATGTTCTGCCGGGCGGCGTAGTGACCGGCAAGGGAAAGGCGAACGTTAAGCGGGATGGCGATGGCGAATTCGTTTATGATCCTGCTGCGGACATCGTCAAGGTTGCAGTGATAGAACGCCATAAGAATACGGGAAACGTAGCACTTGCGTTGCTGCGTGGGTATGGCATACGTCATGGTGCCGTCGCATTATCCATCGCGCATGATTCACACAATATCATTGTGGTAGGCACAAATGATGAAGATATGGTCTTTGCGGTAGAAAGTCTTATTGAGCAGGGCGGCGGTATTGTGCTTGCAAGCGACAGTTCTATATTGGAGAGCATGCCCATGCCCCTTGGTGGGATCATGAGCGATCAAAGCGGAGAATGGGTGATGGAAAAGCTGAATGCGCTTCATGAGAAAGCCTATGAGGCTTTAAGAATCAGCAGCAGCGTCGAGCCAGTAATGACACTTTGCTTTATGTCTCTTGCTGTGATACCAGAATTGAAGCTGACGGATATGGGGCTATTTGATGTAACGAAATTTTCGTTTATCGATCTTGAAGTTTCTTAAGAGGGAATTAACACAGCATTTTCCTCTGGTCCTTGCATGGATTGAAGGCTTCTGATAATGCTAGTTGATTTCGGTAAGTTTTGGTTGTGCATCCGAGCTGTCGGGTGTTATGTATCAAATTATGGGATTGTTGAGAGGGGAAACGTATGAAGAAACTGATCGCATTGTGTATTGTTCTCGCATTGCTGGCCAGCATAACGGCCTGCTCTGCTCCGGCATCAAAGGACAAGCTTGCCATGGAAAATGTAAAGGTTGGGTTTGTCCACATCGCGGATCCGAGCGATGGCGGTTATACCTACAACCACAATCTTGGCACCCTGAAAATGCAGCAGAATCTTGGACTTCGTGATGATCAGATTATCAACAAATTCAATATCCCTGAGGGGGCCGAAACTGAAGTTGCACTTAAAGAGCTGATTGATGCAGGATGCAATATTATTTTTGCGACAAGTTTTGGTCATGAGACATATGTTGTTGCGGCAGCAAAAGAGAATCCGAACATTCAGTTTTGCCATGCAAGCGGATATATGGCAAAGGACAGCGGCTTAAAAAATGTGCATAACTACTTTGGGAAAATATATGAAGCCCGTTACCTAGCCGGGATCGCGGCAGGTCTTAAGACTAAAACCAATAAGCTGGGCTTTGTAGGTGCATTCCCGTATTCGGAGGATATCAGCAGCTTCACTGGCTTTTACCTCGGTGCAAAAAGCGTTAATCCCGACGTGACGATGGTAGTAAAATATACAAACAGCTGGAACGACCCCAACAAAGAAAAACAGGTCGCACAGGCGCTGATTGACGAGGGCTGCGATGTGCTCGGGCAAAATCCTGATTCCACCGCGACACAGACAACTGCCGAAGCGAATGGTGTATGGGCTGTGGGATACAATGCAAATATGATTTCCGCCGCACCCAACGCATCACTGACATCGCCCATCTGGGATTGGAGTATTTTCCTGACGCAGGCAGTAAAGGCAGTCGTGGCAGGTGAAACCATACCGGTTGATTTTACGGGCGGACTCAAAGAAGGCGTTGTAGGTCTTTCGGAGCTCAACGAGGCGATCATTGCGCCGGGAACGAAAGAAGCGATCAATGCTGCAAAGGAAAAGATCATCTCCGGAGAATTGAAAATATTTGTAGGGCCCATAACGGGAGAGGGCGTGGATTATGACGGTAATCCCATCAAGATCGAATTGGCTGAAGGACAAGAATTCATCGAGCCACAGAGTGCTCCAAGCTGGAATTACATCATCCCCGGCATCACAGTTAGTGATAATTAGCAGAATCTTTGGACTAAAGATATATCAGGCCCTGTTTCTTTCTATGGAAACAGGGCCTCTCATTAGAAAACGCCGGAACTATCTTGACGGTGGAGTTGTATGCGCAAAATTGGTTTACGGCGACTTTGCATCTGGCCTCTTCCCAAAGCGTGACTTTTCAAGTAATCCTTCTTTGCTTAAACGCATTACGGAATCCGCCAGTGCGCCTGCATGTTGATTTTGCCTGCTGCGCTTCTGAGTAAACAAGGATAGGCCGGGGATGAACCATCCCCGGCCTGTTTACTGCCGACCGGACTGCGATTGAAGGGCGCTGCAGGCGGCAAGAAAACGCTTATAGTTCTGCTAAAAACGCGTCGTATTCCTCTGCAGTCATGAGTGCGCCTTCATCGATGGACGCAACACGCAGTACGGCAATGTAATTGCCATACGGATCGATGTTGAGCAGTTCAGGCTCAGCGTCCAAGGCCTCGTTGACTTCCACGACTTCACCCGCCGCACACGAATATACATTGGATACCGTCTTTACGGATTCCACATCCGCCACAGCGTCGCCCTGCGCAAATACACATCCCAAAGAAGGGAGGCTGACGGATACGATATCGCCCAATGCTTCCTGCGCATGGAGCGTTATACCGATTTTGGCGAGGCCATTCTCTATCTGTAACCAAACATGTTCTTTTGTATAGCTGCGGTCTGCAGGTGTCATAATTAGTCCTCCTAACGTCAACTTTTCGTTTACATGTCAAAGCCGTGTTTGCGATTCCAGGCGCGTTTGGCTGCACCCATGGCCGCTATGTTTTGTGTTTTGAGATAGCAGGCGAGGGAATTGCTGCTTGAAAGCAAATACCTGCCGCCGGGACTGCAATCGTCCATCAACCCGTTTACCTCGTGCGTGACGTCCTCTTCCGTTCCCAGCGTGAGCGTATTGAGATCTACACTGCCTATGAGCGCGACCTTGCTCCCATGCGTTTGCTTGACCTGGCGAATATCCATGGCGCCGGGCTGCAGTGGATGGACGGCGTTCATGCCCAGCGTGAGCAGATCATCCAATACCGGCAGAATATTGCCGTCGCTGTGGTAAATCCAGGGCTTTTTGATATTCGCCGCCATGCGCCGGAAATACGGCATAACAAATTCTCGGAACACCTCGGGGCGGACGTATGTACCGGTATTGAACGCGATATCCTCGCCGATCCAGATAAAATCGATTTCCGAGGGCGGATAAGTCTCAAAATCCTGCGTATAGGCGGAAAGAATAAACTTTTCGTCAGTCACATGCTGCTCACCCACAATCTGGGCAAGGGCTTTTCGGATTTCGGTTGCTTGCATAAAAACGAGCTCCTTTCAGTGTCAATCGCAATCCGCCGCGAATTGGGAAAACCGGCGGTAACGGGCATATGTCTTTTCGTAGGCGGCGCTGTGGGTGGCTTCCGGCAACAGCCGCTGTGACTCCGTAAACGAATTCAGCAGTATGGCGTTGATGTCGCCGCCGTAGAGCTTGCTGCGGCACATGGCGTCCACTACCTTCGTGACGGTATCCTGCGCCGCGTATATGGATACGGGTAGTCCGCATACATCAGAAATCAGCTGGGGGTACGAACACCGCCAGTGGCGAGTGCAATTTCTCTGATCACGACGCCGCTTTGTGCGTACAGGTCAATCGCATGCCGTATGCTGTAGGCAACGCCTTCGAGTACAGCGCGTGCGAAGTGCTGCTTTTTGTGCTGTAGCCTTGCGCCATAGAAACCGCCTGCAATGCGGTCACTCCAATATGGGCTGCGTTCCCCGACGAGGTAGGGGAGGAACACCAATCCATCGCAGCCGGGAGAAACTGTCCATGCAGCTTCTGCCATTTCGGGCAGTGTATCCTGCTGGTAGACATTTTCAAAGAGCCACATCAGCGACGCGCCCGTGGTGGAGGAAACGCCGCCGAACAGATGATAGCCGCCCAGTTCAAGCGTATAGAGGCTGTTGTGTTCCGCCGTCTTATTTGCCTGATCCACCATTGTGAAGAACATGGAAGAGCTGCCCAGCGAATACACCAGCCGGCCGGGTTCATGAGGTGCGCCGCCCAACAGGGCGATCATATCGCTATAACCGGTATATACCTTGACGTCGGACGGGGTGCCATACTGTTCAGCAACAGCGGGCAGTATTGTGCCTGCCGTAGCGTCCGAAGGCAGTATGGTGGGCAGCAATTCCACATCGCAGCCGATGTGCCGCAGCCTGTCCGTTGCCCAGGAGCCCGTCTGCCAATCCAGCAAAGCGGCACCGACTCCTTCGGTTGGATCAGCGGCAACGGTTCCCGTCAGCAGATAGCGCAGATAATCTTTGGGCCAGATCAGTTTGCGCGCGCGGGAAAGCACATCGGGCAGGTGTTTTTTCATCCATGCGATTTTGGGAAGCGTATAAGTCGTATTGAGCATGAAGGGGGGGGCAGTTTGAAATGATCTACAAGTTCAAGCGTTTCCTGCTCGGCTCGCCTGTCCAGCCATAGTATGCAGGGGGTAAGCGCCTGACCGGCTTCGTCCAGAAACACGCCGGAATGCATTTGTCCCGTACCTGAGATCGCTTTGAGAGTCTTGAGCAATCATCGCCGCAGTAGCATGCTTCGCAATGCCCGCAGTGGTTGAGCGTTTTATTGACGACGCGGTCGCCTTCCGTAAATGAGGTCAACGTTTCGGTCGGGATATCCGCGATGGTACCCGCCGCTTCATGTCCGGGTATATTGGGCAGAGGCATGCTGGAGCTGCGGCTGAAAATCCGCTGTTCCCAGGTACAGAGCAAGCATGTATCAAGCCTGACCAATACTTCGCCGGGCTGGGGGATTGGCGTGCTGACCTCGCATACCGCCGCGCTTTTATCGCCGTTTACAACGACTGCTTTCATTTTTTTCGGTATCATTTACATCCTAACTTGAAAGCTGTTGATGCTTTTCGTCTTAATCACTAAAAACAGAAAGGAGGGGGATGCGGCTGTTGGTGGGCACAGCCGCATCCTGATCCATCAGCAGAAGACTCCATCCGAGGGCATATTGACGCCCAGGGCTTTGGCTTCTTCA
>CAYTPV010000005.1:0-132330 GCA_964440115.1 uncultured Oscillospiraceae bacterium
ACACCCCATTCGTTTTACAGTTTATCATACTGTCTAACTTTTGGGGTGCACTTCAGGGGCGAAGCCCTCACGTTTTATAATAAAAAAATTCTCCGTCGCCGCCGGGGGCGGCGATACAATTTAATACCTATGCTTTTTGCTTTTTCTTGAACAAGCTTTTGCGGAACAGCAGCGCGTTGATGAGCACCGAAAGTACAAGAAGCGCGCCGAGAGTAATCCATGACCAGCGGTTGCTCATGGG
Source organism: uncultured Oscillospiraceae bacterium (assembly GCA_964440115.1). GTDB lineage: Bacteria > Bacillota > Clostridia > Christensenellales > CAG-138 > JAEWWD01. Next base: position 242 of record CAYTPV010000005.1, read on the forward strand.
CGCTATCCCCATCAGCATGAGCATGGGGAACCCGAACACGATCGCCCACAGCTGCTGATAAATGAGGTTGCTCGCGGCGGGCGTTTTAAACAGCGGGTCGATTTCACGAAGCAGTATCACGCCCGTGCTCGCCGTGCCTGTCAGCATGCCATAGAGCGCGAGGAAGGATTCATCCGAATACGTCGGGAACAGCTTCTTACAGGTGTAATCGCACTGCCAGTACGTGAGGAAAGCGCCCGCGATGCAGATGATGGAAAGCGGTATCACAAACTCCCGCCGCGAGAAGGCAGAAAGGTCTATGGCTGCGATGGACGCCACTACCATCAAATCGAACATCACGCCGCCGATGCGGTTGAGCATGAAATCGTTGAGATATTCGCGGTGCACGATGTTGGCCTTTTTTAATACGCGTAAGCCCCACTTGAATATCATGGCGAACACGGAGCCTATGAGGAAGTTAAACCCCCAGATCAGCGGCTTGACCGTGCCGGAAAAGAAGCCGCCCAATTGATCCAGACCAATGGAGGCCACGCGCATAAACAAGTATGCGGCCATATACGTAAAGAATACCAACCCAAACTGCACCGTCAGCTTATCGAGCGATTCGGTGAGAGGAATCTCGCCTTTTCGGGTGATCATTTCGGCGCTCAGGTCTTCGATTTCATCCGCGTTGAGTATCTGCTGCTTGATGCGTCCCTTCTTCTTCATACGGTTGAGATAAAACACACCGCCCAGACCCGAGGATACGAAGCCCATCGCTGCCACCGTCAGACCGAAGCTCGCGCCGCCGGAAAACGGGGGGTAATTGGTTGCCGTGGCGTAAATATTGCCCCAGTTGTACGCCTGCCCCGGCCCCTGCCCGTAGCCCATGGGCAGCAGCAGACCGGATGCCGGCCAGTTGTGCAAGAAGTAGGAAAGCCCCAGCGTGATGGCGAGGCCGACCAGACCTTGCAGCAGGTAGGAAGATACCACCGTCAGGCCCGTGTTGAATATATCCACCTTGAGGTTGAGTTCCGGCCTTCTCTCGGAAGTCTTAAGCGCGAGTGCGACAAACCCCAGGCCCAGTCCGTGATACGTCAGCGTTTCCATGGTGACCTTGGTAAACATGGGCGTACCGGTTGCTTTTTCATAAATGGAGCTGGCGATGAGCACCAGAAATCCGCCGAGCACCGAGCTTGGAATCAGCGACTGACGCAGCGGACGGATCGTCCTGCGCAGCATGTTGGCGGTAAGCATGCCCACAAGCAGTATCGTAAACTCGATCATCAGCTTCCATGTGCTGTTATCCCAGAAGTTCATGCCGCTCGTCATGCACACCGCTCCCTTCATTATGAAAACACTACTGTCTCTGTGAAAACCATCGATGTGAAACCCAATACCGTTTGAGTATATCATCGCGCGAGTGCTGTTGGAAAGTCATTTATACTTGGGCATTGCAGGAATGGGTACATTTTATCCGTATCTGACCCGCTTTTTACATGCCCGCAACGGACGCGCCGCCGCGCGCAATTGACGCGCGCGTGAAGCGCGGAGTATAATGATTACAAGTGTTTTCCAGCAATTATGGCGTAGGATGTCTCATACAAAGAAGCCAAAACCGCAACAGAAGAAAGGGGGCCTGCCCCATGCCGGCACGCATGCTCGAATCGTTTGATTCCACCATGCTTTTTGTGAAGTCGGATCTGCCGGAGTCCTGTCGTGCCATCGCCGTGGTTGTGCACGGTCTGTGCGAGCATCAGGGCCGGTACGATTACATGACTGACCGCCTCAATGCCAACGGAATAGGCGTTTATCGGTTTGATCATCGGGGCCACGGCCGCTCCGAAGGCGAGCGTACCTTTTACCGCGACTATATGGATATGGTCGCGGACCTCAATGTTGTGGTGGATACGGCGATTGCTGAAAATCCTGACCTGCCCGTGTTCCTCATCGGACACAGCATGGGCGGCTTCTGCAGCGCGCTGTACGGTGTGAAGTATCCCGATAAACTCAAGGGCATTGTGCTCAGCGGCGCGTTAACGCACGACACCATTGGCCTCATCGCAGGCGTGCCGTCCGGATTGGACACGCACATGGAACTGCCCAACGAGCTGGGCGGCGGCGTATGCTCCGTGCAGTCGGTTGTGGAGTGCTACGCGCAGGACCCGTATAATTGCAAAACATTCACCACCGGGCTGTGCTACGAGATTACGCGCGGCGTGACATGGCTTACGGAGCAGCTGACCGGCTTTGAATACCCCGTGCTTGTGCTGCACGGCGAACAGGACGCGCTTGTCAGTCCGCAGGACAGCTACGATTTCTTCGCAAAGATATCCTCGCCCGACAGGCAATTGAAAGTGTATGGCGGGCTGTACCACGAAATATTCAACGAGTATTGCAGGGACGAAGTCATCGACGACGCGATACGCTGGATACTCGAGCGCGCGTAAATTTCGGGCGCGGATCAGGAAATACTGATAAGGAGGGGAGCCTTGCTTCCCTCTGTCATTTTATGCTGGCCATGCGGCCTTACAGTGATAAACCCAAAGAAATAGTTTAGCGGGGGAAAGAACGAATGAGCACTGTCGCGTTACTCGAATGCAAAAGCTACGATACGGAACCGGTCATGGCGAAAATCAACGCCGCCGTGGATTTGCTGGGCGGATGGGAAAAGTATGTGCAGCCCGGCAACACGGTGCTCTTAAAAGTAAACCTGATCGGCCCCAAGCCCTCGGAATCGGCCGCAGTGACACACTGCGAGTTCGTGCGGGCTATGGTAAGAATTCTCAAAGCCAGAGGCTGTACCGTATGGGTCGGGGACAGCGCGGGCGGCGCAATAGGCGGCATTGCGCCTACGACGCAGGCCATGAAGGTGGCGGGGTATGAAAAGGTGGCGGAGGAAGAGGGCGCGCTGATTAAGAATTTCGACCGCGAGGGCGCGGTGGGTATCACGCCCAAGAGCGGCATGGAAGAGACCATGTATGTCGCCAAACCCTATATGGAAGCGGACGTTGTTATCAACCTGCCCAAGCTCAAAACGCACTCGGCCGGGATTTACACCGGCGCGGTGAAAAATGTGTTCGGATGCATTCCGGGCCTCAGAAAGGCGAAATATCATAAAATGGCGCCGGACGCCGGGGATCTCAGCCATATTTTCTGCGACATCCATGAAGCGCGCAAAATCAGTCTGCATATCATGGACGGTGTGACTGCCATGCAGGGAGAAGGGCCGACTGCGGGCACAGTCTACGAAGCAAACAAAATACTCGTGAGCGAGGACCCGCTCGCGCTCGATGTCATCGCCGCCAAAATGATCGGGCTGAATATGACGGATATTCCCATACTCCAAACGGCGCAAAAGCGCGGGATGGGGGAGGGTGACATCGCAAAAATCCGGCTTGCGGGGGATTATACTTCCATCCCCACTTTGAGCGGATTTGTACTGCCCAAACGCTTTTTGAAGCCGGGAAAGCGCAACAGCAAAGCGCTTATTAAAGTCATCGATTTCTTTCAGACGCGGCCGCATATTGACCTGAGCAAATGCAAAAAGTGCAATATGTGCGTGGAAAGCTGCCCGATGCAGGCCATCGATAAGGAGACCAAGCGCATCGATTACAGCGCCTGCATCGAATGCATGTGCTGCCATGAGATGTGCATGTATAAGGCCGTGGAGCTGAAGAATACAAACGCCATCGCCGGGGTCATCTCCCGCATGGCGAGGAAATAGTTTTATCTCCAGAATCTAATCATAAAAGCAGGCAACGATATCCTGCTTTAGCATTTTTTCTTAAGGTATCGGCTCCCTGCGGAGCCGACGATAGTTTTTATACTGGGGGAAACTGCGGTTTCCCCCAGTACCCCCTTCCTGTGGTATAAACAAAGCGGTAATGCCGCACCTGTATTGCAAAAACAAGCGGGGCGCTGCGCCGCCCCGTTCTTACAGGCATCGATGATAAATACCATACAATCCGTAAAAACCGGCGACATGCGCGCCGGTTTTTACACCTTGCACAAATGCCGGCCGCGCCCGCAGGGTGCAGGCATTTGTGAGAAAACCCGCCGCAGCGGCCTCGCATAAATGGCACAGCCATTTATGCGAAAGCGAAGCGCCTAGCTGATACCCGCTATCTCCTCCACCGGCAGCGCGAGCACCACGCCCTTCGCCTCGGTCAGTATGCCGCAGGTTTTATTGACATTTTCCATAATCGCGCGCTGGTTGTGCTGCCCGGCGAGTATGAGCACGATTTCCTTTTCCGTCTGCAGCGAGGCGCTGACGATGCTTTCGTTTTCCTCGCGGCCTACGCCGCGCGCGTGCAGCAGTGTGCCGCCCGTAGCACCCGCGGCCTTCGCGGCTTCCATGACCTGATCGGCGTAGCCGCTTTCCGCGATCACCAGTATGAGGCTGAATTTCGTAGGCATGGGGTCTCCTTCCTGCTGCGGTTCTTTTTCAGGGGGCAGCGCGTCGAGTATGCACTGCGCGACGAGCGCGTTGATGGCGAGCAGCGGCATCGAAAAGGCGATGCCTGCGCCCGGGCGTTTGAGCTTTAAGAGGCCGGATAACCCGGCCAGATGTGTTTTGACCGCCGAGCGTGGCAGCAGGCTGATGAGAATATCCTTATCGATTTCCCCCAGACCCAGCATCGTCAGCAGTTCTGAATTGACCGTGCCCCGCCCGAGTGTCAGATAATTGTAGGAGATCGCGTTTTCGCGGCAGAATTCCGCGATTTCCTCGCCTTTGCCGCGATCGGCAATGGTGACGAGCGCCATCATTTTATCAGGCATCGGCGTCTACCTCCCCGTAATAGATCATGGCTTCGGCCAGCTGCATGAGCCGCCGCGGCGGCAGATCCGCACAGGTGCGCGGCTTCTGGACCTTCGCACGCAAGCCAAGCAGCTGTATGGTGATAAGCGGGGCCATGGCGACAAGTGCCACCAACCCGAAGGAATCCGTGAGGATATTGCCGCCCGCCGCCTCCGTTGCACCTATCGCCAGAGGCAACAGAAACGCGGCTGTCATGGGGCCTGTCGCCACGCCGCCCGCGTCAAACGCGATGGCGGTAAACACATGCGGTACGAAGAAAGAAAGCGTTAGCGCAGCCGCATAACCGGGCACGAGGAACCAGAACAGCGAAATGCCCGTGAGCACGCGCAGCATGGATACGCCCACCGCCGCCGCAACGCCTATGGACAGGCTTTTCTGCAACGCGCGCTGTGAAATCGCGCCGTTGGAAAACTCCTCGACTTCACGCTTAAGCACATGTACGGCGGGTTCCGCCTCCACTAAGAAATAGCCCATGAGCATGCCGATGGGAATGAGCAGCCACGGGGATTTCCCGCCGCCGAGCAAAGTGCCAAGATAATGACCTACAGGCAAAAACCCTACATTGACGCCGGTCAAAAACAGCACCAATCCGGCGTAGGTATACAAAAAGCCTATGACGACGCGCGTAAGCTGCTTTTTGTGGAAGCGGCGCGTCAATAGCTGGTATACTGCGAAGAGCAAGGCGATGGGCAGTACCGCCACGGCGACTTCCGCGATATACGTGGGGATGCCTTTGGCGAATTGCGCGGCCATATCCGCCGTGGTCAGTACGTCGGGGATGGCGCCGAAGCTGTAATCCGCCGTGGAGGGCTTGAAGAGTATGCTTAAAAGCAGCACGGCGAGCACGGGGCCGACGCTGCACAGCGCGATTAAGCCGAAGCTGTCCTCACGGGAGGTTTTATCCGACCGCAGCGACGCCATACCGATGCCCAGCGCCATGATGAACGGCACTGTGACAGGTCCTGTCGTGACGCCGCCCGAATCGAACGCTACCGAAAGCATTTCTCGCGGCGCAAAAGGCGCGAGCACGAACAGCAGTATATAACAGCCCAGCAGCATCAGATGCAGCGGGATTTTGTAATGCACGCGCAGCAGCGATATCACAAGGAACAGCCCCACGCCGCCGGCCACGGTGAATATGAGCGTTGCGTCCGAAATGGACGGCACCTGATGCGCGAGCACCTGCAGATCCGGCTCGGCAACGGTGATGACCGCGCCCATCACAAAGCACAGCGCGGCGGCAAGCCCCGTTCGCTTCATTTTGCTCATGCGCGCACCTACGCTTTCGCCCATGGGCAGCATGGAAATATCCGCACCCAGCGAAAACACGCCAATTCCCACAATGAGCATGACCGCGCCGAACAAAAACAGCATCAGCGTGCCGCTGGGCATGGGCGCTATCGTCACGCTCAGCAGCAGCACGATGACGGTGATGGGCAGGGCGGAACGCAGAGCTTCGTCGACTTTTTCTTTCAGGCGTTGATTCATGGCTTCCTTTCGGTCGTTTATAGTTAAAAGTGCTTGAAATTGGGTTCTATATTTTAAGTATAGCATGAAAACCGTGAAATTGAACAGAAATCATATAGAAGTACACAGAAAATTCGATTTGTATGTATATTATCGCGTTAATACGCTCAAAATCGCGTCCGCACGCATGCATTCGTTGAAACTTATGTTTTTGCCGTTTAAACAAAACAAGCGGGGCGCTGTGCCGCCCCGCTCACGTGAGTATCGATTATAAATCTCCATACAATAAGTCAAAGCTGATGACATGTGCGTCAGCTTTGACACCTTGCACGCGGCGGGGCGCGACAAAAGCCATAGCTTTCGAGCGCTTCGTCCGCGTGAGAAATCCCGCCGCAGCGGCCTCGATGAAATGGCGCAGCCATTTCATCGAAAAGCAAATGCCGACCGCGCCCGCAGGGCGCAGGCATTTGTGAGAAAACCTCCAGAGAGCCTCGCGCAAATGGATGAAATCCATTTGCGCGAAAGTGTTAGCTAACGCGTACTTTCACAACCAATTCGATATCGCCCACCGGCGTTTTGATGCCCGTGTTGATGAGCCGTGCGTCGTGCGACGGAGTGTCCCCGTCTATCACCGTTTCGCCGCTGATGATTTTGGGCGGCTGAATATCGCAGGCGATTGCGCTTTCGCACAGCCCCGTCATGGCGTTGCCGCTGATGATATTGGATATTTCGCCCATTGCGGAAGTCACGAAATCGTCGATTTCCTCGATTTCCATGCCGCTCATGCTTTTGACGATTTCGAGCGCCGTCTTTTCGGGGAATATGTAATAGGTTTCGCCGGAATAATCGCCGGTAAAGCCGATCATGATGGTGACCTTATCCTTGAGCACCTTCAGGCTTTCGGCGGATTCTACAGCGCCGACGACGGCGTCCATATCCAGCATCAGCTTGCAGACTTCGCGGGTGGCGTTGGAAAACGGTTCGAATATCTTATCCGTCATTTTGCCGCCCCCCTTGTCCTGTCGTAATCCGCAATCTTCTGGTCTTCCGCGACGACATGGTTGATGAGCCACGCCAGCAGCTTACCCGCAAACTGCTGCATGGGCTGTTCCGCAAAGCCTGTCTGTTCGTACTGCGCGGCGACCTCGCCCACGTAGCGCACCATATCCTGATGGATTTTCTTGTGCGCGTCATACCCCGGATAGCCGATTTTCCGCTGATAGGCTTCTTCGTCCGCGAAATGCGTGACGACGTATTCCTTCATGAACGCAAGCGTGGCGTTGACCTGATCCACTTTCTCACACCAATCCTTTTGCGAGCGCAGCGTTTCCACGAATGTGGTCACTCGCTCGAACAGCTCTTTGTGCTGCTGATCGATCACCGGCACGCCGACATTGTATTTTTCCTTCCAGATCATCTCGTTCCTCCTTCGGTAAATGCAATCCCGGCTTTGCCGGACATATGTTCTTAGTTATCGGAACATTCACGCCAAAGCTGAACAGCAGGATGTAAAATTCATGTAAAAAGCGGAACGCTTTAACGCTCCGCTTACATAATGTATCGCCGCCATTGGGCGGCGACGAAGTTTTATTTTATTTAATAGCGGGAGGGCCTCGCAGTTCGCAATGGTCGCGCCGTGTCACAGCATAGCTGTTCCTAGCGCTTCCTTGTTCACTGGTCTTACGCCTCGCTCTCTCCGCCGCAGGCGGCGCTCGGCTCCGACTCCCCACGCCCCCTGAAAAGACAGAAGGCCGTCTTAGTATTAGTACCAAGTCGGCCTAGATGTAAGCATTGCCCATAATTAAATCCGTCAAAACTGACGACATGCGCGTCAGCTTTGACACCTTGCGCGCGGCTGTGCGCGACAAAAGCCGTAAGGCTTTCGAGCGCGCTGCCGCGTGAGAATAGTTCGCATGGATGGCATAGCCCATCCATGCGATGCTCGCGCAAATGTACGCAGTGCATTTGTGCCTAAACTAGTTGCTGCTTTTCGGCAAAAACGGTACAATGCGGCCTGCGAAGCCGGGCATTGTCATTGTCTGCAGCCACACTTTGCCGGGGCCGGTCAGCCGCGTGTTCAAAAGGCCTTCGCCGCCGAACAGCACGTTTTTGAAGCCCTTGACCATGGTGACTTCGTACTGCACGCGGGCTTCATACGCCGCGACATTGCCGGTATCCACGATGAGCGTTTCGCCGGGGGCAAGCACTTTTTCGCATACGGAACCGTCGATTTCCAGGAACGCGAGCCCCTGACCGGACAGCTTCTGCAGTATGAAGCCTTCGCCGCCGAACAAGCCTGCGCCTAAGCCCTTGACCACATGCACGCTCAGCTGCACCTGCGGGGTGGCGCACAAAAACGCGCTCTTCTGGGCAATGATTTCCCCGTTGGACACATCGATGGGCAGTATCGCGCCGGGGAATGTGGAGGCGATGGTGATTTCCTGATTGGGATACATGGCCGTGTAAGAGGCGAGGAACAGCGAATCGCCGGAAAGCATGCGACCAAGGCCCTTCAGGAGGCCGCCGCGCATATTGGTTTCCATCTGCATGCCGGGAGTCATCCACGACATACCGCCGGACTGTGTATAAATGCCTTCATTCTGATCGAGCTTGAATGTAACCGCGGGGAAGTTGCCGCCGAAAATGAGATACTGCATATCGTTCCCTCTTTTCTTATGATTTGCCCGCGCGCTGCGCGGCGTGCCGCTCACTATGTTTTCTATTATATCCGGCAATGTGATATGCAGGCAATATCCGGATATTGCTTAAACAGGGCATTGTTTATAAATGCCTGTGAAGGTGGCGGAAACGTGATCATACATTTTGTTAATGACAGTGTGAAAGCGGCTAAAACTGAATAGATATTGAGTAACCCGACGGCTCGTGATCTGCGGCCGTCGGATATCATGCTTTACTGACGAACATACGTGGATGTTCCAGCCGTTACCGAGGCCGTTTTTGGTGATGAAATATGATCTTTTAGGCGCGGGATGACGGTACTATTGATCTATCTCTCAAAAGGGACGGCGACGACGGCTGCTGCGAAAAAGCTCCCGGGCAAGAAGAAATTTGCCTAATCTGCGACCGTCATTACAACACCTTCTCATAAGTACACCTCCTTTATGATAGGTATATAGCATACTATTAAAACAAAATGAGTATTGTGAATGGTATATATGGCTAGCATGCCGGGTATCTTAGGCGGCGACGGTTTTTTGAATGACGCGGGTTTTGGCCCCGTCCCCATATAGGTAGGGGAACAGTTTTTGAAAATCGCTGTCGTCATTTTGGGCTTGTAACACGGTATCGCCGCCCAAAAGGCGGCGATACCTTATGAATTTGACATCGGCGTCAACTTGAACGCGCTTTTATGAAAGCTCAGCACGCCTTCGTTCTGCAGCCTTGAAAGCTCCGCCGACATGGCGCTGCGGTCCACGCACAGGTAATCGGCCAGTTCCTGCCGCGTAAACGGGATGATGAACTGCGGGCTTCTGTGTATCGCCGCCTGTTCGTTGAGGTAAGAAAGCAGCTTTTCCCGCGTGGTGCGGCGGGAGATATGCCGGATTTTGCGGCTTTGCAGTATGTTTTTTTCCGCCAGAAGGAACATCATGTTGCGGATCAACCGCGTGTGGAACGAGCAGCTTGATGTACACGCAGACGCGATGCGCCTGCAATCCACAAACAGCACCGCACTGTCCGCAAGCGCTTCCACGGATACCGGCATGCGGGAAACATTCGCGCACGCGAACGATTCGGCAAACAGGTCGCCCTGTGCGACCTGTGCCACGATTGTGCGCACGCCCTGTACATCCTCCGTATAAATCTGCGCGCGGCCTTCAAGCAAAATGCCCGCGCCGCGCACGGGATCATCCGCGCGCAGAATATGCCCGCCTTTCGGATAGGTGCGCCGTACAGCGCCCAAACATGTCAGAAGAGGCTTGAGTTCTTCTTCCTGAATTCCCTCAAACAGTCGCATTTTCAGCAGAATGGGCAAATATTCTTCCATAAAATCTCCAAATCATGACGTTACGTTGTAAAAACAACAGACCGTTTGAGCTGAGTATAGTATTCTTTAAACACGAAAGCAAGCGGCGAGGATAAAGCCGCACAGCGTTTATGAAATATCCGGATGTGACATCCGGTTGACTGGCATCAGGAGGAAAGTATGATACGCAAAATTATAAAAATCGATGAAGAAAAATGCAATGGCTGCGGGCTGTGCGCAAGCGCGTGCCACGAGGGCGCTATCGCGATTGTGGACGGAAAAGCCAAGCTGATACGCGACGATTATTGCGACGGTTTGGGCAACTGCCTGCCCGTATGCCCGACGGGGGCCATCGCGTTTGAAGAACGCGAAGCCGCGGCTTACGACGAGGATGCCGTGCAGGCCGCCGCAGCCGCAAAGACCGCATCATCGGCGCAGCCGCACGCGCATCCTCATGGCGGCTGCCCCGGCAGCATGGCGAAGGCGATCGTGCGCGAAGGTGCGCCCCGCATGGGCGGCTGCCCCGGCAGTATGGCCAAGGCAATCGCACGGGACTCGGCTCCTGCCGCAGCGCCCGCCGCTGTAAGCGGCTCTGTGCAGAGCGAGCTGATGCAGTGGCCGGTGCAGATTAAGCTGGTGCCCGTGAACGCACCGTATTTCAACGGCGCGCATCTCTTGGTTGCCGCCGACTGCACGGCATACGCCTACGCGAACTTCCACAGCGAGTTCATGAAAAAGCATGTGACCATCATAGGCTGCCCCAAGCTGGATGAAGGCGATTATTCGGAGAAACTTACCGAGATATTCGCGCGCAACAATATCAAGAGCGTCAAAGTGGTGCGCATGGAAGTGCCGTGCTGCGGCGGCATTGAAAACGCAGTGAAGCAGGCGCTGATGAGAAGCGGCAAAATGATACCGTGGCAGGTGGTGACCATCTCCACCGACGGAAAGATTTTAGAAGATTGATCGAGGGCGCTGCCCTCGAACTCCCGCCAAAGGGCCGTAACGGCCCTTTGGAAACCCATTATCCAAAGCGACACATCGCTTTGGGGAAGAAGTTCAGAAAGTACATTGTTTACCGTATGAACTGCCTTATAGGAAAAAAGCAGTATCGCCGCCATCGGGCGGCGACGGGAGTTTATTTTATTTAATAGCGGGAGGGCTTTATCAGTTCGCAATAGTCGCGCTATGTCGCCGCAAGCGGCTTCCCGTGCGCTCCTTTGCTCACTGGTCTTCTGCCTCGCTTCTTCCGCCACAGGCGGCGCTCGGCTTCAACTCCCCGCGCCCCTTGGGGTACGGACGTTAATAGAATATTCGTCTACCTCATATGGATAGAATGGACAGCCCCAACGCCCATGTTTGGGCGTTTACAAATGGGATTCCAAAGGGATGTATCCCTTTGGCAGGGGTATGGGGGCAGAGCCCCCATTAGAAAAAGCCAAAAAACATCCATTTATATAAAACAAAAACGAGGAGGCACAACCACTATGTCTATGTTTTGTTTCCAGTGCGAACAAACAGCGGGCGGCAAGGGCTGCGCAATGTCGCAGGGGGTCTGCGGCAAAAAGGAAGATACCGCACTTCGGCAGGATGCGCTGACCGGCGCATTGATCGGCCTTGCGCGTACCGCTGAACACCACGCACCCGACGCGAACACGCACCGCGCCATGATGGCAGGGCTGTTCACCACCATCACCAATGTGAACTTTGATACCGACGCCGTGCAGGCGCAGGTCGACGCAGTCCGCGCACAAGCAAAGCGCATTGCGGCGGGAGACGCTGTTGCGGACGAATATGATATGAAAACCCTGTGGTCGGATAACGAAGATATCCGCTCGCTCAAATCGCTGATACTGTTCGGCATCCGCGGCATGGCGGCCTATGCTTACCACGCCATGGTGCTCGGCTACATGGATGACGAAGTCAATGCGCATTTTTATAAGGCGCTGCGGGCCATCGGCTCGGATATGGGCATGGACGGACTGCTGCCGCTCGTGTTGGAAACCGGCCGCGTCAATCTTTCCTGCATGGAAATGCTGGATCATGCCAATACGGATACCTATGGCACGCCCGTCCCCACCACAGTCCCTCTGACCGTGGAAAAAGGGCCGTTCATCGTAATCTCCGGCCACGACCTGAAGGATCTCAAGCTGCTGCTCGAGCAGACGGAGGGGAAGGGCATCAATATCTATACCCACGGCGAAATGCTGCCCGCACACGGATACCCCAAGCTCAAGAAGTACGCGCATCTTAAGGGCAACTTCGGCACGGCGTGGCAGAACCAGCAGAAGGAATTCGCGAACATTCCCGCGCCGGTGCTGTTCACGACCAACTGCATCATGCCCGTGAAGGATAGCTACCGCGACCGCATTTTCACCACCGAAGTGGTGGCATACCCCGGCATGGTGCATGTCGGCGACGACAAGGATTTCACGCCCGTCATCGAAAAAGCGCTGGAACTGGGCGGTTACGCGGAAGATACCGTGTTCACCGGTATCAACGGCGGCACGCAGGTAACCACGGGCTTCGGCCATGGCACAGTGCTTTCCGTTGCGGATAAAGTCATCGACGCCGTAAAGGCGGGCGATATCAAGCACTTCTTCCTCGTGGGCGGCTGCGATGGCGCGAAACCGGGACGCAACTACTATACGGAATTCGTAAAGCAGTCTCCGGCGGACACCGTGATACTGACGCTGGCCTGCGGCAAGTTCCGCTTCAACGACCTCGATCTTGGCACCATAGGCGGGCTGCCCCGCATTATGGATATGGGCCAGTGCAACGATGCGTACTCGGCCATCCGCGTGGCGGTGGCGCTTAGTGAAGCGTTCGGCTGCGGTGTCAACGACCTGCCGCTTTCCCTCGTGCTCTCGTGGTATGAGCAGAAGGCGGTGTGCATACTTCTCACGCTGCTGCATTTGGGAATCAAGAACATACTCATCGGGCCATCCCTGCCCGCGTTTGTATCGCCTAATGTGCTCAATGTGCTGGTGGAGAACTATAACCTGACGCCGATTTCCACGCCGGAAGCGGATTTGAAGAAGATACTCGGGTAAAGCAAACAAGTAAGACCGCCGGAGAAATCCGGCGGTCTTTGCGTGTCAAAAAAGCGCCTGCGGCACTTTTTTGAGCATTCACAGGAACCACCTGCACCTTCGGTGCGGTCGGTGGTTTCTGCAAGGAAAGCCTTGGCACAGCAAGGCTTTTCGCTCGCGCCGTGCATGCCGCCGCTCACGAAGAAACTTTCGGAGGCTGCTGCCCCCGATCCCCCGGAGTTTTATATTCTTAGTTAGTTGGCTGTACTAAGAAAAACATGCTGATACTGTATCGCATCAATGTCGATGGTGACGCTTGCCGGGAAATTCTTGGGCAGTTCCTGATAATGCAAGGGGATATCCCATTTCCAGCCTATCGTATAACTGCCACGCGTAAATCTAGTCGATCTGTCATAAAGCCACTGCGTCCATACTGGCGGCTCCCCCAGACCGGTTCGATAGAGAATGTTATTGACTGTAAGCAGCTCATATGGATCGTATTTTTCGGCTTCTTTCTTTACCACCAATTCACAGGTAAAGCAGATCGAAAAATCCTGCATATAGAATTCGGTTGGATGGATTTCGACATCGTCTGTCACATGTGCTTCAGGCAGGTCGAAATAATGGATTGTATGATCGGTTGACTCCCACAAATCAAAGCTCCGCTTCAGCCACTCGGATTTTTGCGTCTCATCTTTGGGTATAGTCGCTTTGTGATTTTTCCAGCAATAGTAAAATACATGTTTCGAATTCCCAATTTTGATCTCTATCAATGAAGTATCACGAAAATATTCAATTGTTTTATATAAATAGATTTCAAATAATGCGTAATGTCCTTCTTCCGGACTTTTTTCTGATCCCGACCTAAAATCGAAGAATGCTGCCGGCCTCTGGTCATATCCGTCTATTCGGATATTTGGTTGTAAGTTTTTGAAATCAACGATGTCTTCTGATGAGAGTCCGATATAACAAATTTGAGGGAGGTGTTCCAGCAGTGCTATTTCTGATACTGTAATACCGTTTTCTTTTGTTCCGACAACGCCCCTGCATTTTTTTATTTGCAGCAATGTACCATAATAGATGCTATGTGCCGTCGCTTCGAAGTCGGTAATCGTATCGATGTCTGTTTCTTCTTCTGATTCTGTTTCTCCTTCATCCTGCTGACCATCAGAATTCATGGGGGCAGCACTTGGATTGTTTTCTATCGTTTTTGCCCAATATTCTTCGCGTTCTTCTTTATTGTAGGGATTTTGCTCCATCTCCTTTGTCGCCAATTCAACGGGGCTGGGAGAACAGGCAGTCAATAAGGTGATTGCCATGAGCACCGGGAATATTTTTAATCTGCTGCATGCCGTCGTTTTCTGTTTGATGTTCTTACCGAACAATGTACGAAGCGTATTAATAAACATCTGCTCGATCCTTTTCAGTTCCAATTCAAACATAACCAATAGAAACTGAATGCCGTGTTGGATATATCCGCATTCCGCAACTAATTATATACAATATTTGGGATTATTGCAATAAATTATCATAGATGCGCTAGGCAAGTGCAGGCATAATATTCCTGCTACAGGCGGCGAGAATTAACTACATATAATAACGCGCGGGAGCAGATGCTCCCGCGCGTTGTTGTGTTCTTCCTGACTTATACCGATACCGGAATATCTTGCGTATGCTCAATGCCGAAGTTATCGAGCACCGTCACGTGCAGGCTCAGTTCGCTGCCCGCCGGGACGGGGATTGCATTGGGAAAGCGCGTATAGAACGTCGTTTCACCGATAGGGACCGCCTGACCGTTGCCGGCGTTATAGATATCGTCGATAGGCATTTGTTCGGTTGCGACAGACATACCGTTTGCAATCAATTCTACTGTGCCTTTGATGGGACGGCTCCAAGGTTCGCCCGCTACGGTTTCATGGCTGCCGGGAGCAAAATCCACGGGAATGATGCGCGTTTGGATTTCACCCTGCAGCATGATTGAATCGCCTGCACGCTGCACGCTGCCGTTGAACACGGAATCGATCTGTATTTGAAATTTCTCAAGGCCCGTGACGGTATCCAACAACTGCGTGTGCGTTTCGCCATCCCGCACAAACGCGATGGACAGGCGTAGCTCTTCTACCGGCGGTATTGTGATGCTGCAGCCAAACGAATTGCCCGCGCCCGGAACGCCCTGTGTTTCAATAGCGTCCATGCCTTTCGCCGCTGCGGAAAATTGAGCCGTCATGCCTTCCACATACACCTTGGGCGTAGCGGAAATGGATAGGCTTAATTGACCCGTCTTGGGGTCGTATTGCTTCACTTCATAGGAAAAATCCGCGACGAGGCTGTTTTCCGCCTGCCAGCCCGCAGTCTGCTGTACTGTAGGCTCCATATAAGAATAGCTCCGGCTTTCGAGCGCAGATACCCGGCCCGAGAGCATGGAAATCTGATTGTTAAGCTCCGCCGAGCGGGCGGCGTTGCTCAGTATGCTGATGATGAGTGCTATAAACAGCACGCCCGAAAGAACATATGCCGCATTGCGCTGCTTTTTGGAGTGTGAGCTTTCCCGTGTATCCGGCTGCACTTTTGGAGGAGCCTCTACCGTTGCCTGTTCTGTCGGTTTCTCCTGCGCCGTGCCGGTCAGTTCGTCCAGCGGAACCTGAAACAATTTGCTCAGTTCTATGAGATTATCAAGCGTGGGCAGCGCGGCCCCGGCTTCCCATTTGGATACCGCCTGCCGCGATACATGCAGAAGCTCCGCCAGCTTTTCCTGTGAATAGCCCGCGGCTTTTCTAAGCTCCAGTATTTTTTCGGATATGTCCATGCCATCCCTCCGTTCCCGTATGTATGGTAACACGAACGCGGGAAAATCCGCTACCGATATCCGTATCCATTTTGTCAACCGGCGGTTGCGGGAGGCAGAATGGCCGGTGTTTTGGGGAAAGAAGAAGACTTTACCGGGGGCTTTGCCCCCGAACCCCTACCCAAGGGATATGTCCCTTGGGTATCCCCATATTCGGAAACGCCATAGGCGTAGGGTTCTTAGGGGCTTCCAGCAGGGAAGCGGGCTCGCTGCCCATAGGGCAAAAACCGGTCCTGCGAATCGGTTTTAGAGCCCCGAGTTCCGCTGTTTTCGGCCTTAAGCGGGAGTTTGGGGGCTGTAGCTGAGCGCTGCCTGTGGCAGAGGAAGCGAAGCGGAGGCCCAGTAAGCAAGGAAGTATATGCCTGTAAGGGCATATGCGACCATTGCGAACTGAGGGCCCGCTAGGCAGCGTCCTCAACGGTATCCTTTCTTGATAAGCTAAAGCCGCCTTATATAGGCGGCTCTGTAAAGTCAGTCTGTGAATTGATTATCCGTGATACCAGCCGGTTCGCGCGTCGACGGCGACATAGGGAACGTCCGATCCGTCGATGGTGACATATACTTGATAATAATTATCCGATATCGCTTCGTACTTGACGATCTTTTCGCTGTAACTCTTGGCAAACTCGGCCTCAAACAGCTCTTTCCAGTTTTCGGGGACGGGCGCGTTATCCGTGATGTATTTTGCGAAGCCTTCCACGTCATCCGCTTTGCCTCCGGATGTGAGATACGCGTTATACTCTCTGTCCATATCCACAAGGTTCAGGAAGGTTTCCGTCCAGTGGAGCTTGCCCGCTTCGGGCAGATCGTTCTGGCCGTTGAGTATGAAGTCTTTTACCTTTTGTACCATTTCGGCAGCGCCTGCGGCTGATGTTGCTTCGGGCGCTGCGGTAGCTTCCTGCGCGGGAGTGACAGCGGGGGTCGCTTCCTGCGGGGCAGCAGTAGGTGCAGTTTCCGCCGGTGCGGAAGATGGATCAGCCGAGGCAGCGGGGGAGGGCGAATTTGCCGCGCACGCCGTGAACAGCAGCATCAGAGCCATCAGGAGCAACAGAAACTTGAAGTTTTTCATGGAATACGTAAGCCCTTTCATATCTATGGAAACGAAATCATTCTGATGATGCCACCGAATCATTCCGGATCCTTCTGCAAATAGCGTTCGGTTTCTTTCTGCCCGCGCGCGTTGGTGTTGATGTTGTTGCGGTACACCACGAACCGGCAGAATAAAAACTCCGTAACGAGATTGGTCACCATTGTCAAAAACAGCACGATATAATCGTTCCAGCCCGCATTTGTCATGGCGTCGCCCCACCAGGTAGAAAGAGGCGTAAATACGAGATAATAGCAGAATACCTTAAACATGGCGGCGGGTACGTTGGCGGCGGACTGAAATGTGAACGCGCGGTTGACCGTAAAGTTATAGAGCACCGATAGCACGAGCGCCACAAGATAGCTCGGCCAGTACGGCAAATGCGCTATTTCCTTAAGAAGTGTAAAGCTGAGCGCTTCTATGACCCCTGCGCTGATGGAGAATAACAGGAATTTCAAAGCCTGTATCGCGTTCTGCCGTTTGGTCAGTTTTTGCTGCTCCACAGTAGATCACTCTCCTATACATATGTTGCATCGCTGCGCCATTCGTAAAGCATAGCACTTTTGGCAGCAATCCGACAGCGAATTTTTTATGAAGGTTTAGACGGGCTGCAATTTAGAATGGTATTATACTGGAAGCAGGTACAACTGACAAAAATTTTCCGACTGTTCATCCTTTTGTGCTGGTAAATCGTTAATATGGATGTAAAAGCTTTTACAAACCAAAGGATGGCAAGGCACAATGGATTTTGAAGCGTATATCTGGGAGCATCGAGCCAGCCTGTACCGCGTGGCGTATACTTATGTGCGCCATGAGCAGGACGCGCTCGATATCGTATCCCAATCCATCGTGAAGGCGCTGCAGCACAAGCCCGCAGTGCCGGACGAGCAGGCGGCGCTGCGTTGGATGTACCGCGTAGTCGCAAATACTGCAAAGGATTTTTTACGCAAGTCAAAGCGCGTGGTGGTAGGCCTGACGTGCGACGAGGGCGTAAGCGAGGGCGATACTGCCGAACACATGGATCTTCAGGCGGCGCTATGCCGCCTGCCCGAAAAATACCGGACGGTGCTTGTATTGCATTATTTTGAGGATATGAAGCTGGCGGATATCGCCGCTATTCGCGGGGAAAGCCTGGGCACCGTAAAATCCCGCCTGCACCGTGCGCTCGAACTCATCCGTGCTGATGAAGGACCCTAACGACCGAAATTCCCTCCCTGTCTGCTTTCTCTGAATTTGAAAGGAGTCTTCGCGCATGAAGGCAACTATGACAGACCTGAAATCCGAATATGTGAGCATTCCCATACCCGCAGCGCTCGACGACGCGGTTCGCGGCGCCATAGAGCGCGGCCGCGCAAAGCGCGGCGCACATTTTCCTCGTTATATGCTTATATCCGCCGCGGCTCTCTTTGCCTTCATGGCGGTATTGAATGTGTTCCCGGTGACCGCTAAGGCGCTTGCTGAAGTACCGGTGCTTGAATCTGTCGTGAGTGTGCTGACATTCGGCCGCTTCGAAGCCAAGGACGAGGTGCAAAAATACGAGGTCAGCATTGAAGTACCGCGCATTACAGGGCTTTTAGATCAGGAGCTGGAAAGTGGGCTAAACGAGAAATACCTGAGCGAATCCAAGGCGCTTTACGATGAATTCATGAATAAGGTACAGCTTTCCGGCGGCCAGCTCATGCACGAAGCGCTAGACGTGGGCTACAGAGTAAAGGCGCGTACGAACAACACGATTTCCATACTGCACTATGTGGTGCGGATTGCCGCCTCCGGTGCGGAAACGCAGACATTCGATACCATCGATACGAAAGACCAGCTGCTGTTGACGCTGCCCGGCCTGTTCAAGGATACTTCCTACGTGCAGCGCATCAACGAAACCATACTCGCCCAGATGCAGCAGCAGATGAAGGATAACGAGGGCGTCATGTACTTCATAGGCGACGACGGCTTCCAATCCATCGATGAGCAGCAGCAGTTCTACATCAACGAGGATCACCAGCTGGTTATCGTGTTCGACGAATACGCCGTAGCGCCCGGCAGCATGGGCATGGTGGAGTTTACAATCCCCACAAATGCAATATCGGATCTGCTGGTCAGCGACGAGTATATCCGGTAAACGGAAACAGGGATTTGAGGGTTCAAAAAGTATCTGCATATGTTCTATTTTCTTAAGGTATCGCCGATTACATCGGCGACGATTGATTATTTTATTTAATAGCGGGCGGGCTTCGCCCCCCGCGCCCCCCTGAGAACGGGCGGGCTTAATAAGGCGGCTTATTCTTTATAACAAGTATTGTTTATGCTAATTAGTGACAGCGCTTCCAATGATAAAATATTAACTTATAGATAAATAAATAACTAATCCGCCATATCTTGATTTTGCAGAAATTCTAAGGAATAATGATAACGTCGGCTTATATTCATACCCGAGCCGGCAGGTTTAAGGAGTTTTGCATAGAAATGGCGCCGTTATTTGATACCCATGTACAGCAGATGAAATACATTGTCCTGAGCGAAGTGGCAAAGCTTGCGTTTGATCGTGAGCTGACCGCCATCAAGCTTATGGAGCTGCCCAAGAAGATCATACCCGACGGCAAGCCCATGTTTCGCTGCTGCATATTCAAGGAAAGGGCGATCATAGGCGAACGCATTTCGCTGGCGCTTTCCGGCAGAGAAAAGGATGCGGACGTCATAGCCGTACTGCCCATCGCCTGCGACGAATGCCCGGTGGATGGCATACAGGTGACGGATGCGTGCAGGGGCTGCCTTGCGCACAGGTGCAAAGAAAACTGCCCGAAGGACGCGATAGCCATTGTGAACCATCGCGCCGTGATCGATAAAGAAAAGTGCGTGGAATGCGGCCGCTGCCTTTCTGTCTGCCCGTACTCCGCCATCATCAAAAGGGACCGCCCCTGCATCAGCGCCTGCAAGGCAAAGGCCATACAGATCAATTCGGCTACGCAAAAAGCGAATATAGACCGGAGCAAGTGCATCAACTGCGGGGCCTGTGTGTACCAGTGCCCGTTTGGCGCGATTTCGGATACATCGAGCATCACACAGGTGATCAGCCTTTTGCAGGAAAGCAAAAACAACACGCAGTACCATGTATATGCCGTTATCGCGCCCGCGATCGCTAGCCAATACGGCAAAGTATCCCCAGATCAGGTGATCGGCGCCATACAGGCGCTGGGCTTTTACGATGTGGTAGAAGCCGCACGTGGTGCAGATATGGTGGCATATGAGGAAGCAAAAGAGCTTGCGGAGAAGGGCTTCCTGCTTTCCTCCTGCTGCCCGGCATTTGTGGAGTACGCAAAAAAGTTCCCGCAGGCGGCTTCCAATATTTCAAGCAATCTTTCTCCGATGGCCTGTATCTCCAAATGGATCAGGGAGCAGGACCCTCTCGCGCGGGTGGTGTTCATCGGGCCCTGCATCGCAAAAAAGGCGGAGGTCGCGACGACACAAGCGGGCGACTATGTGGATTACGCGCTGACATTTGAGGAAATGCAGGCGTTGTTTGCCGCAAAATCCATCGATGTGACTGCCGCGGAGAAAACCGCTTCGGGCAACGCATCGTACTACGGTCGAATATTTGCGAAAAGCGGTGGACTGACAGCCGCGGTGAAACAGGCGCTCAAAGAACAGGGTCTTGAACAGTTTGCTGTGCAGCCCGCCATATGCAACGGAATTGCGGAATGCCGCACGGCGCTGCATAAAATTAAGAAGGGCCAGCTTCGTGAGAATTTCGTTGAGGGCATGGCCTGCGAGGGCGGATGTATCGGCGGCCCGGCTTGCCTTAGCCACACCGTCAGAAACGCCTCGCAGGTGGATGCTTATGCGCAATCTGCCGCCATGCAGAGCATAACGGAATCCGTTTTGCCGCTTCGGGGCGACGCATAACAGCCTTATAGCCATTCCTCCGGCTTGTTCATGGATTCCTGCAAGTCGTTGAGAAAGACTTTGATATGGTAGCCTTCGGTCGTGGCGTGGTGGGCTGTGATGGAAAGCGGCATCAGTGTTTTTCCATCGCTATGCACAAACCCGCCCGCCTCCAGGCTGGGTAAAAAGTAATCCTTAATGCCGTGATTGTGCAGCGAAAAGCTGTTGAATGTAAACCGCGGAATGCAGGAAATCACATAGGAGTTGGCGGGCGGAATGCCTTTTGAGGTCAGTATGCCGTGGCTGCCGCCATACCGTGCGGTATCTTCTATATACCGCGCATGGAAGGACGAAAAGCAGTCGTCGTATTCCGTCCACAGCAGCGAAGTACTGTGATCGTCTTCATGATGCTGCGGATACACCGGCGTTAAGCTTTCCCAATATCCCACCGCACCTTCCCGCAGGGCCATACGCAGTTCCTGCTGATTGCCGATTGCCCTTGTCGCCAGGTACAGATACGCGGGGAAGAATTTGAACCCCTTTTGTTTGAGTGCGGCGCGCAGTATGGTAACGTCCATCGTGACGTTGATGGAATAGGTGGTCGGCGCCATCTGCGTATAGTAATAGAATGTCTGCGCCATGGGCCATGCGGCCATATCGATGACGTGAAATGTTGGTTGTATCATTGATCTGTCTCCTTTTTTAAAATATCCTGTAACAGCGTGTCAAGCTGCCGGTTGACCGTTTCCAAAGAGAGCGGTATCGCCATGGCGGCCATTTTGAGCCCGTCGAGAAAAACAACGATATGCTCGGCCTTCGTTGTGATATCAAATTGCGCAAATTCCCCCCGCGACTGACCATAGCGCAGCACAAGCTCCATCATTTCTACTGCCTGCGAGTACCGCTTCTTTATGAAATCGTGCTTTGCCTGCCCGCTTCGTTCGAACTCATAGATCGCCAGCGACAGCCGTCCGCCGTCATTTTGAATGCTTTCGCGCACCTGATCAAGAAAGTATGCAAGCATGCTATGTGCGGGAATACCCGCCTTTATCGCGCGGTCCATTTCCGTTTGCCAATCGTCCTTGTCGGCAGTGAGCATGGCGGTGAACACTTCCTCTGTAGAAGAAAAGTGCCGGTACAGCCCGCCGCGGCTTAATCCGGTGGCTTCGCAGATATCGCTCATCGTGACTCCGGCATAGCCTTTTTCACAGAACAGCAGGCAGGCAGCCCGCAATATTTCGCTTTTTGTCTGATTTCCCTTATCGGCCATACTGCATCCTCCCAAAAGCGACACGTGTGTCGCATTCATATTATGCGACACACGTGTCGCTTTGTCAAGCGTGGAAACAAAAAAACAGCAAGGATATCCAACGCAGGTTTTCGTTCTTTCCTTCCTGCGTGCTGTGCTTTGCGTTGACACGCATGTAATGTCAATTCTATGGCCTATATGGCCGTTTTTCTGTTGCGAATGCGTGAAAAACAGGGTAAAATCACATAGGAATGCTCATTTATGGGCGGGCAATCAAGAAAGGGGATCTTCATGCGTAATCTGACTTCGCGCGAACTGCGGCAGCTATTTCTCGACTTTTTCAAAGAGAAGGGACATGCTGTCATCGACAGCGCTTCATTGATACCGGAAAACGACCCTACGGTTCTGTTCACCACTGCGGGCATGCATCCGCTTGTACCGTATCTGATGGGTGAAAAACACCCCGCGGGCAAACGCCTTGCCGACGTACAGAAATGCGTGCGTACCGGCGATATCGACGAAGTGGGCGACACTTCGCACTGCACGTTTTTCGAAATGCTGGGCAACTGGTCGCTTGGCGATTATTTCAAGCACGAAGCCATCGCGTTTTCGTGGGAATTCCTCACGGATGAAAAGTGGCTGGGCATCCCCAAGGACAAGCTGTATTTCACCTGCTTCGAAGGCGATCATGACGCCCCGCGCGATACCGTATCACACGACCGTTGGGTGGATATGGGCGTTGACCCTTCCCACATTTACTACCTGCCTAAGAGGAACAACTGGTGGGGCCCCGCCGGCCAGACCGGCCCCTGCGGCCCGGATACCGAAATGTTCTATGATACCGGCAAGCCCGCGTGCTCGGCGGATTGCTCGCCCGCGTGTTCCTGCGGCAAATACCTCGAAATCTGGAACGACGTGTTCATGGAGTTCAACAAGGTCGGCGAAGGCCAGTTTGAGCCGCTCACGCAGCGCAATGTGGATACCGGCATGGGTCTTGACCGTACGGTGGCGACCCTGCAGGGCGTGGAAAGCGTATACGATACCGACGCGTTCACCGGCATACTCGCCACCATCTCCCGCCTTTCCGGCAAGGGCTACAGGGATTCGGCGGAAGTGACGCGCGCGTTCCGCATCGTAGCGGATCATATCCGCTGCGCCGTATTCATACTGGGCGATCATCGTGGCGTTACGCCGAGCAATGTCGACCAGGGATATATCCTCAGAAGGCTCATCCGCCGCGCCATCCGCTTCTCCATGCAGTTGGAAATCGCCGAAGGCGGGCTGCAGGAAGTGGCGAAGGCCGTCATCGCGCAGTACGGCGAGTTCTATACCGAGCTTGAACGCAACAGGGATAAGATACTCGGCGAGCTGGATATGGAAGAGCAGCGCTTCGCGCGCACGCTCAAAAAGGGCATCCGCGAGTTCGAAAGACTCGTTGAGGAAATCGGCGGCAAGAGCATTTCCGGCCCCGAGGCGTTCCGGCTCTACGATACATTCGGCTTCCCGCTGGAGTTCACGCAGGAGCTTGCGCAGGAAAAGGGCTTCGACGTGGATGTGGAAGGCTATCACGCCGCGTTTGCGGAGCACCAGAAAAAATCGCAGGCCGGCGCGGAGCAGCGCTTCAAGGGCGGCCTTGCGGACAGCACCGAAGAAACCGCCAAGCTGCACACGGCTACGCATCTTTTACAGGCCGCGCTGCGTAAGGTATTGAAGGACGACGGCGTCGCCCAGAAGGGCAGCAACATCACCGCTGAGCGCCTGCGGTTCGATTTCTCTTTCCCGCGCAAAATGACGGCGGAAGAGCTGCAGGAAGTGGAAGCGCTGGTCAATGCCGTGATAGAAGAAGATGTACCCGTCACCTGCGATGAAATGACCGTGGAAGAAGCCAAGGAAAGCGGCGCTATCGGCCTGTTCGAAAGCCGCTACTCCGAGCGCGTGAAGGTTTACACAATGGGCAAATTCTCCAAGGAAATCTGCGGCGGGCCGCACGCACACCATACGGGCGAGCTGGGGCATTTCACCATCAAGAAGGAAGAAGCGTCCTCCGCGGGCGTGCGCAGAATAAAGGCCGTGCTTTCGCCGCGCGAATAAACTCAATCATACTTTGAACAAAAGCGATACGTCCGCGCCCATCGCGGCGCGGACTTTTTCATCTGTGTAATAAAGGGGAGGGATGGCTATGGGCAGAGCAGTCGTGGTGTACCGATCCAAGTATGGCACCACACAGCAGTACGCGACATGGATCGCCCAGGATACGGGCGCTGATCTGATGGATTTCAAGAGCATGGAGCTCGACGATCTGTTTGCGTACGATACCATTGTGTACTGCGGCGGGCTGTATGCGGGAGGCATACTCGGGTTTCGTGCACTGAAAAAGCACGACGACCTTTTTAAGGAAAAACGCCTGATCGTGGTAGCCGTGGGCGCTACACTTAAGAGCGAGGACGCGAAAGAGGAAATCCGAAGCAGGAACATTACCCCCAATATGAAACACGCGCAGCTGTTTCTTCTGCGGGGCGGGCTGAATTATATGAAGATGGGCTTTGTGGATAGGCTCCTCATGAGCCTGCAGGTTCGAAGAATTAAGAGCATTCCGGCAGAAAAGCGGGATAACGATTCTAAAGGCGTGCTCGCGACTTACGGAAAAACAGTCAGTTTTGTAGACAGAAAAGCGATCGTCCCCATTGTGGCAGCCGTTAAGGCTTAGGCTGTATCACACAAATGGACGGCGTCCATTTGTGTGAGTTCTGAGGCGGGGGGCAAAGGCGCGGCCGGCAGTTGCGCAGACTGTTAAGACTGACGTACATGCCGTCAGTTTTAACGGAATGGAAGCGAATAGAGATCTGTTTTTGGGGTTCCCGTAACGGGAGCTTTTTTTATTTCTCTTTGGCTTAACCAGCGATTGAAACAATTAAAAAATTGGAGCGGTAAGGGGAATGCCCTTGCCCGCTCCGCTTATTGATTGCTGAAATTTAGTTTTGCTGGAGTATCTGCTGCATCTGCTGCTCGTATTCGGATACCCATCCCAAATACAGCACCTGTGCGATATCCTCCTGCTGAAAGAATATGTTGCCTTGCTCGCCCAGATTGCCTTCGGGGTACAGGCAGGCCACATAATCCCATTTCTTCTTTGCGGGCAGCTGCAGCTGCCTGCGGCCGTAAATCATGATGGGTCGCATCGCGCCCTGCAAAAGAACAACCGTGCCGATGGGATAATACATAATCCAAATCCTCCTTGTATATGGTCAAATTCAATTCAGTGTAGGCTTGCGTTGGTTATGGGAGATAGGACTGCCCGGGCTTGTACGAATCGTAAAACATAGGGTATTGCATGGTGGAAGATATCCGATTGTCGCTTGCATATTGCGAAAGGTCGTCCATCATGGAATGGGCGTTAGAAAGCTTAATCGCGGTTCCCTCCGGGTCAGGGTGTGTAAACCTGTCATAAGCCGTTTCTGCTATGTTGCGAAAGAACTCTTCACCAAGTTCACTGCCAGCCAGCCCACCGGCAAAAGCAAGTACAGCCAAACCGCCAGTCGATACGCCAATAGCTGTACCAACTGCTAAAAGAACGGCTGTGCCCAGAATTTCACCGACTTTATTTCCAATTGAAGCACTAACGGCACTTGCTGTTTTTACACCAAGCTTCTTATCCTCGTCATGCAGATCGTCATATATCGTCGATCCGAAATCAACTAGACAGATAATATCACCTGCAACACCCAGCACTTCACCTCCGGCTTTTGAAAAGCCTTGTCCGGGTTCTTTGCCTAGTTCCTCAAGAGCGGTTTGGGCCATATCAATTGCTTCACGTGCATATACAGGTTGGCCTGAGCTTGTTGTTTTAACGTTTGGATTTGCAGGTAATATACCAGTGGGATACTGAGCAGTTTTCGCTTGACTACCATACTGGGGTAGCGGCATTGATCCTGAATCCAGTCCATGCTCCTGAGCGACTTTTGTGCCAGCTTCCATCGCGGCTTTTATTCTGGCGTTGTTTGCGGATTTCTCGTCCGCTTGCTGCTCAGCCAGCCGGAACGCGCCCATGCTGTTGGCGATCTGTTCTTGCCTAGCCCGCTGTGTCAGAATTTGCTGCGGTGTATCCTGATTGACAGGCATGATACCGGTGAAATGGGGGAAAGTTGTAGCCTGACTGCCATGCTGCGACAGTGGCATTGATCCTAAATCCAGCCCATGTTCCTGAGCGGCTTTCTTGCCAATTTGCGTGGCGGCATTATATCTTGCGTTTCTTGCGGACTTTTCGTCCGCTTGCTGCTCAGCAAGCCTGAACGCGCCCATGCTGTTGGCGATTTGTTCTTCCTTAGCCTGCTGTGCCAGGATTTGCCGCGGCGCATTCTGATTTACAGGCATGATACCAACGGAATAGGGGCTTGTGCTAGCCTGTTCTGCGTTCGCGGTAGTCTGAATGGGAAAGCTTACGGAATTGACCCATTCCGGCGCAGTTATCCTATGGGAGCCATTGTTTGCGGTTTTTGTCCGCACGGCCATTCCGATTACGGATTGATCATCTGCAGGCGGCACATTCTCCTTTGCAATCCTTTTGAGATAATCCCCATACGCCGCAAACGCATCGCCGCCGGAAAAAGCGGGGTCGGATATGCCGAGTATCTTCTCATACTGGCCCTTGCTGCGGTCATTGTTGTGGCGGGAACGGGAGCTCGTTGCCGCGTTTGTCCGTTTATCGGCCTCTTTCACGGCAACCTGTTTGGGTGGGTTTTCTTTTTTTTGGCCACTGACATTTTTTATATAGTCTTTATATTGTTTGTCGCTGCTAAAATAAGCGTCGGATATGCCATCCATATTGTATTTCGCCATGGGTTCCTCCTTTGCGGCTTTATAAAAGGCTGCCTCGGGGTATTCCCCGAGACAGCCTTTCGGGCATGTTCCTGTGAATGCAAACTACTTTGAAGATTTCTGCGTGACCGCGTCGTACGCGCCGTTAGATGCAAGGCTGACCACTGCCGCGTTTACGGCGCACAGCGCGCCGCTCGACCAATCCAGGCTGCCGCTAAACAGCGTCGCAGCGAGCAGCACAATGAGCGCGACGGCATAGCTGAACAGCCGCGTGGGGATTTTCGCAATAAACCCCGTACCTTTGAACAACTGTGTGATGATGTTGGTGGCAAGCGTTGCGCCCGCGTATGTGGCGAGCATGGACCAAGTAAAAAATTCCTGCATGCGATGTCTCCTTTCTTTTTTCAAAACGATTGTCCAATGAAAAAGCACATTCCGCCATAACACGCCTTTTATGGGTATGGGGGCCGATCAGAGCCCCCCGTATACCTTTTGTACAGGAAAAGCGCGGCCAAAACCAAAACAGCGGCGCTCATGGATCAGGCAACAGCGGCAGACTCCGCCGTTGCGTTGTTACGAGAGCCTTCCGAGCAGCAGGCCAATACCTGCCGCAACGAGCAGTGACAGTATCTGCCCAATCAGAGCTTCCCACCTCTTGCCGCTGCGCCCTTCGAGGGCACGCAGCCTCTCTTCGTGGTCGCAGATCTGCGCAAGCGCTGTATCCAGCTTGGTATCAATGCGTGCGAGCGTCTGCAGCACCTCCTGCAATTTGTGTTCATCCATAGTTACGTCATCCTCCGTAAGAAATTGCCAATGCACCACCCGCGCAGCATGGGAGTTTGCTCATGCAGCAATATTTCCTCCCATTGCGCGCTGCGCGAAAGCGCAATACAGCGTTCGCCGCGGGATAATCTGCCTATCGCCGGAAAGGACGCGCCCGGCCCCGTGCGTACATATACGAAGGTATCGCCTTCATAACGGTACAATGCGGGCAGAGCAGGGTCAGGTTCATACACGGGTTTTTCTTCCAAAAGCAGCGCACGGAACGAATCCATATTGATGACGGGGCAGGCCGTCGGGTACGTGCCGCCTTCAGCAAGCGGTATTTCCCTGTGGCCGAGCACCGAGGCGGGGGTTAGGCCATAGCGCGCCATTACATCTTTGGTAAGGCGCACCGCCGCTTCAAGCTGCTCCTTTGTGGGCATGCCCGGATCGCGCATATCGCCAATGAGCGTGATGGATACTGAGCGATCCGCCGCGCCAATGCCGCTCGCGTTTTTCGTCAGGCTGTTTTTCACAGCGCCGTGCTTGTAGATAAGGCCTCTTCCGTCAAATACCGCACCCTGCGCGTTCACGCCGAAGGAGTATTCAATCCCAAGCCACCCGTTTACCTCGATACGACGCTCGTGCAACGCCCTCCATTTTTCGGGTGTGGAATAATCCCCAACTGTATGGTGTATCTGAATATGATCGGTCAGCGTCCGTTCGCTGCGTCCGTGCGGCCAGGTAAGGCCTGCATCCAGTACATAGTCCATTGATAAGCCTCCTTTGAGCTGTCACTCGCCTCGTTTCGCGTCGGAAACGGGCAGGGGGGAAAACCGGAGTTCGTATCGCAATACACAGACCCGCGCCGGTGTATTCTCATGCCCTAAAGAGTACCCCCCTACTGCCATGGTATGACGCGGAATGCATGTTGGATTCACCCATACGAAAATATTGTGTACATGTCATTTTTTTGGTTTGCGCGGCCTGTCGATTCGAGTTTCACCATAAAGCGAAACGGCCACCAAAGACGGCGGTTCATCGATTAGACCAAATTGAAGAAGCTCTTAGTTGCCGGGAGGATATACAGGGATATATACGGTTGTGATACGGCGTACTAAACCTGTGCTGACCAGCCGTATACGCCCGGCTCCCATACGTTGGCGGCTACTGTGCTGATCCATCGCTTTGCGTTGTGGGATACGCGCGCGCCGATTGCGTAAGCATCCGAAGCGCCGGTCGGCTGTCTCCACTCCGGCCAGGCAATCGCGGGGTCGTCTATACGCGACCACAGCGAAGCCGCAGCGTCGGGAGTCCATACGGAAAGCGAAGTATGCGCCTGCAGGCATTTGTACAGCAATCCGTTGTAGCGGACGCGGTCGCCAACGGCATAAGCCACGGCCTCTTTCCAAGGCATAAAAATGGCAGGCACCGTATATGCCTGCCCATCGGTGAGCATCACGCCAGCGGCGCTGATTGCCGCTGCCTTTTTTGCGGCGGCCTGAGTCCATTTGCCCATATGCTATGCCTCCTCCGGTTCTACGCCAAGCAGTGAAAGCGCCGACTGCATGTCCTGCGTTTCGGTTTCCGTCTGCGTTGGGGGCGTGTAATTGGGGTCCGGATAAAATGTGCCTGTTTCCCTGTCGTAAAGCCAGCCTGCAGGGGGAGTTGGCGCGATAAAGCGCGCATCGCCTTGCTGTGTTTCATCGAAGCCCCAGCCTTCAAAAACATGGTCAGGCGCTTCTGCAAAGGCGATGCTAGGATGGTACTGCCCCGGTTTAATTGATTGTAATGTGGGATGCACGCTCGTAGCGTCCCAATAACATAGTCCGTCCACTATCTGAAACACTTTAGACATAAAGCGTATCTCCTTACTTAAAGTACGAAATGATGCATATCCCGGATTTGCCGACTGTGGCATTGCCCAAAGAGGCGCTCCCGTTATAACTGTTTCCGTTGCCCCCAGCGCCGTAGTTATTAGGCCCGTATCCACCGCCACCGCCACCACCGGTTCTAATGCTGCTGCCGGATGGAGTAAGAGAACTGGCGCCGTTTCCACCATAACCGCCGCCGCCGCCGCCACCCGAAGAACCACCGGAAGTAAGAACTGCCGCATTACCTCCGTTTCCGCCGGCACCACCGCCGCCGCCACCGGAATTACTGCTGCCACCGCCGTTTCCACCGATACCACCATAACCGCCGCCACCGCCGCCACCCGCGCCAGTGCCAGCGACTTTTAGCCCGCCAGCTCCAGTGCCGGAAAAGTCGACAGGCAATCCTGTAGTGTTAACACCAGCCCCGCCGTTTGCGTTTGAACCACCAGCGCCCATTCCAGGGCCGCCCGCGCCACCGGCGCCCGATGAGAGGGAACCGCCGCCGCCGCCGCCACCGCCGCCCAGATATCCACCGCTTCCGCCCATTCCGGCAGCGTTACTGCTGTTTGCGCCGTTGCTGCCGCCGCCACCGCCGCCATAACTTCCGTTCCCACCGGCGCTACGGTTGCCGGCTCCGGACCCGCCGCCCGTTCCGCCCGACCCTCCTTGACCAAAGCTGCTGGCACCGGCGCTGCCACCATTGGCTGATAAAAACGCGCCAAACGATGTAACGCCGCCAGCGTTACTAACAGCACCGCCAGCACCAATCGTTATAAGTACAGAGCTGACAGCAGATACATCGATCATGTTATCGTAGACACCATAGTATCGTGTGGATGGTGTGGCCATGTGCCCGCCGCCGCCTCCGCCGCCTGCATTAAATACACCAGCGTCGCATCCCCCGCCGCCGCCGCCGAATAGCCGCACAAACACTTCTGAAACATCTGCCGGCTTTGTCCAGGTTCCGTTGGCAGTAAATATTTCTGTTGCTAGCTTCTTTTTGCCCCCGCCAGACGCCCTTACTTGAATCATACTCTCACCTCAATCTCCGCAGGAATGTCGATTGCCGGAACCGTTCCGAGCGCCTTGACGGTCAGGCTGCCAGCGGCCTGCGCGATCGTGCGAATTTGTGCGCCAAGAAACGCCGTGTACTCCGCATCGGTCGCGCTCGGGGCCGGGTAGATATCGCCGCCGCTTTGCGCGGGTATCCCGGCGTTGCTGATGGTCTGCTGCCCGCCCGACCAACCAGAAGCCGACAGGGTAACGGATAGGGCAACGGGTTTCTTTGCGGCATCGAGAGCGTTGCGGGCCGAAGCTGCGTCCTTTGTTTCGAGCTTCCCTCCATCCCCTGTGAACACAGGAAGACTGGCGGCGGTACCGATCTTTCCGTCGTTTGTCATATTCCCGTGTGAGTGGGAAATGGGGGTAAACGCCGTAGGTTTTCCCGGCAGCGTATCCCACGTAGTGCCTGAGTTCACAATAGCTTCTGCCGCTTCGCCCATTGCCTTCGCATAGTCGCCCTTTGCCTGCGCATATTCCGTAGCTTCGATGGTTTGAGCAACCGCAACATTGGCGGCATCGACGGCATTACCGCGATTTTCCGCAGCAGCGTATGCAGCATCAGCCGCTGCATTTGCAGTGTCAGCGGCTGTATTGGCGTTGCCTGCCGCGGTATCCGCATGTCTGGCGGCACCGTCAGCCAACTCGGCAGCAGCAGTCGTCAGACTGTTCAGTGAAGCAAGTGCATTGGTCACATCCTGTGTCAGATCGCCCATGGTATCATCAACTGTTTGGGTGAGCAATTCTAGTTCCGACTGGGCAGTTTCTACTTTCTTGAGCGTGTTCACAAGCAGCGGCCATTCCTCCGTGGCCTGTAAAACATCGCCGTTGGCGATGCCTCGCCTGCACATGAAATTGAACTTTGCGGATGTGGCCAGCACGGCAAAATTTTCCCCGGAATAGACCTGCAGTTCGCATTCCACCAACCCCGGCGCTACGCTTGCAGCATAGAGCGATATGGTGAGCTTGTTGCTTTGCTCAGGGTCAAGAGCTACGCCGTTGCCGTCGGTATCCTGCTGGGCTGCGCCCTTGGAGCTTGAAAACACCGCCAGCACCCGGCATCCCGTCAGATCGATTGCCGCGCCGTCGTCCGTGAGTTCAATCTCCAGCACGTTGCCGGTATCGCCTTCCACCACCTCAAAATCGCGGTTGGTGGTGGGCCGCTTGATATCCAGCGCCACTGCAAACTGTTTTTGTACTGCCGCCATACGTTCCCCCCTCTTTTTTGCGCAATATGAAAGCGCAGCCGGACTTGGCTGCGCTTTTGCTATCCTGATGGTATCATGCTAAAAAGTTGTTTTCCATGCGAGAAGAATTCTCAGAGCTATTCTTCTGCCGGATCTTCGGAGGCGTTCGCGATATCCACGTACGTTACGGGATTGCCGCGGAAAGAAAGGAAACGCATCAGATCGGCGGTTTTTAGTACGATGGAGGCGGTGTTGACATTGGGATGCACGATGACGGTTTCCCATTGCGCCACGTCGCGATCGAGCAGTACGTGCACGGCGTGTTCATGATCATGAATGAGCCCCATGGGGGTTACCGAACCGGGCGTAAGCCCCAGCCTGTCGTTGAGCTGTTCCGGCGTACCGAAGCTCAGCCGCGCCACGCCCAATTGCTTGCTTACATCCTTGGTTTTAAAGGGTTTATCGCCCACTACCAGCAGCAGATAAAACTGCGTGCCCTGCCGGTTGCATAAAAACAGGTTTTTGCAGTGGGCGGCATTGCGCCCCGCGTCGCACAGATCGCAATCCTCCATGGTCATGGCGGGGTCATGCTCGAAGCGTTCGTAGGGGATGTTAAGTGCTTTGAGCGCTTCATATACGGCGAATTCTTTCGGGTCGGTCACACTAGGTTCTCCTTTGTGGGTTTATGCGGCGTTAAAAATGCTGTCACGCCTGTTCGATGACGAAATCTTCGGAATGGAAAGTGCTATAGTACCTGCCGCTTTGCGCCCTAAAGCGCAATACGCAATAATCCGGGTCGGTTACGCCCAGCGGGTAATACATGGTATCGCCATCCCGCCAGATCATTTCCTTTGTTTCGCTGTCTTCGAGCACTTCCATGATTCCTTTGAGCATCACGCCCCTGAAAAAGCGCCTGTCGCAGAAATAAATACATGCCTTCGGGTTTTGCCGGTATTGGCTTACCCGCATGGAAGAGGTGTTGGTCGTAAAATAGAACTCCCGTATGCCCTCACGCTTGCGGGGCGGCAGCATTGCCTTCATGTTGGGGTAGCCGTCGACATCCACGGAGCCGATATAGGAAACGCCCGCTTTGTCTATGAGATTGCCTATGGTGTTTTCCGGATTGCGCATGGGTAACCCCTCCAGCCTGCATTATTTATGATACGTTTCGTTATTGAGTATCTTGAACGCGCGGTATATCTGCTCGAGCAGCAGCACGCGCGCGAGCTGGTGCGGAAATGTCATATCCGAAAGCGAAAGCCGTATATTTGCGCGCAAGGTCACGGCAGGGGAAAGCCCCAGCGATCCGCCGATGACGAATACGATGCGCGGCGCGCCCGTTGCAAAGCCATTTTCAATCTCTTTAGCGAAGCCTTCCGAGGTCAGCCGTTTGCCGTCCACGCACAGCGCGATTACGATATCCCGCGGCTGCACAAACGCCAACAAGCGATCCCCCTCTTTGGCTATGGCCGTTGCACGCTGCGCTTCGGATAACCGCTCGGGTACGCTTTCGTCGTCCGTTTCAAGTATCTCTGTCTGGGCGTAACGCGAAAGCCGCTTGACGTATTCCGCCGCGGCTTCCTTCCAATATCGTTCTTTGAGCCTGCCCACGCAGGCGATGGCTATGCGCATGCGTCCTCCCGCATCAGATACTGGCCCACGGCATTTTCACGAACAGAGACGCGATGACCACCACGTTGAGTGCAATCAATATGGCGTAGGTGAAGTACACCGCCGCGCCGGTGCGCGACTCTATTGCAGGTTCTTCAAGCGGAGCAACCGCAGGCGCCTGCCCTGAGGCCGCAATGCGTTCGCGCCTGCGCCGCGAAAAAAACCGCAGCGCGAAATAGCTTGGAATGCCCATGGTGAGGCCAATGAATAGGAATATGCCCAGCGAGGGCAGCGCCTGCGAAAGCGGCGCAAGATCAGAGCCCGCGTTTTCCGCGCCAACTGCGTTGGCAAGCAGCAGGGAAATGAGATTGTTGACGCCGTGGACGATCATGGCGGGGTATACCGAACCCGTTACCAATGTCACCATACCAAGCGACAGCCCGAGGAATATGAGCGAGGGCAGCGCGTTGGGCTGCAGATGGATCAGCGAAAACAGCACCGCGCTGTGCCACAGCGCCCGCTTTGTCCCATCCTTTGCCCACGCGTGCAGCAGTGCGCCGCGGAACATCGTTTCTTCCGCAAAGGCTGGTATGACCGCCAGCAGAAGCAGCATTGCATACACACGCCAGCCCGTTACCGGGGGCTGTGTCGGCAGCAGCTGCATCAGGTCTATGTGGAAAGCGGCCAGCGCGTACTGCGTCAGGCTGTTGATGACAGCTGCCGCAAGGCATGCGCCTGCGCCAAACATCGCAGCCCACATGATTTCACCGAAGCTGACCGGAACCAACCCGAACGCCGCTTTGCCGCCGTGCTTATCGATAAATCGCTGCGCGGGCACATAGATCAGAAAAAGCTCCACAAACAGCGCCTGCCATGCAACGATTCTTACATAATCGGTGTCGTTCTGGGTGAGCAGGCTGATCACAACGCTTGCGAGCAGCATTGCGGGGCAGATCCACAACATCAGAATATCGACGCTGTGTCTGACGGATCTAGGACGCATAAGCGCCTCCTTGTGTATTGATAAGAGCGAAAGCCGAGCTTACAGCACAAGTTGTACCAACCGAGTAAATTAAACGGATAAGACCTTCGACAATCGTATCCCAGGGGGCGCGGGGAGTCAGAGCCGCGCACCGCCTGTGGCGGATTAAGCGCGGTGGCAGACCAGTGAGCAAAAGAGTGCAAGGAGCAATAAAACTGCGACGTAGCACGACTATTGCGAACTGTGAAAGCCCGCCCGCTATTAAATAGAATAATATTTCGTCGCCGCCCGCGGGCGGCGATGCCCTTTTTTCTCTTGGCTCTACTCCAAATGAAATACGCCGCAGGGCCTGTCCCTGTGCGCAAGCGCAAGCCGCATGCCGGAGTATATGCCGTCTGCGCGCAGCGTTTCTTCCACTGTCGCCATTGCCAGCCGTTCGTCGTTGTTTTCCGCACTCAGGTGGCCAAGTATGGCGTTGCGCAGCCCGCGTGCGAACAGCCTGCACAAAGCGCGGCCGGAATCCTCATTGGAAAGATGCCCGTTCCTCGATAGTATGCGCTGTTTGAGCGCATACGGGTACGGTCCGGCCTTAAGCATATCCACATCGTGGTTGGCTTCCAGCAGCAGTATGTCGCAATCCGAAACGGCGTCTAAAAGCCGCTCGTCTACATGCCCAATATCCGTGAGCACGCCCGCCTTCCATCCGCCCTGCGCGAAAGTATACCCCACCGGCTCAGCCGCGTCGTGCGGGGTAGCAAAAGGCGTGACATTCACGTCCTTGATATAGAAATCGCGACCCGTTTCGATGACACGCACACAGGCGGGGGGGATCTCCCCCAGCGAGGAAGGCATGGCTTCCCAGCAGGCGGCGTTGGCATAAATGGGAATCTTGTGTTTGCGCGCAAGTACGCCCAGCCCGCGCACATGGTCGATGTGCTCGTGCGTGACAAGCATGGCTGTGATGGTATCCGCGGGTGTGCCGACGGCGCAAAGCGCCTGTTCTATTTTGGAGCCGGGCAGCCCCGCGTCCACCAATAGACGCACGGAACCCGCCTCTATAAATGTGCAGTTGCCGGATGAACCGGAGTACAGCGGAGAAAACAGCATAAACGTCCTTTCGAAGCGCCGGAATACATGTATTATAACACGTTTGGCCGCGCGTGGCAGGGGCATGAATCTGCCATTTGCATACATATACTGATTGCAGCAAAGAGCGGGGATGTGATATGCATGTTTGACGATACCGAACATTTCTGGGATACGGATTATTTTACAGACTATGTTATGGACGACGCGCAGCAGACATTTGAGCCGCAGGATCAGCAGGGCCCGACCGGGCAGAACGCGCAGCAGCGTACCATTGACGTGAACGGGTACGCCTTCCCCAATATCAGTGACGAGGTGCTCAACAATACGCTGCCCAATCTGACGTTTTTGAGCATATTCAGCTATCAGGTCAAGCCGGATGGCTCGCTCACGCCCATCAACGATACGGAGCTCATCGCAAAGGCGCGCGCGGCGGGTGTAGCGCCCATGATGGTCATCACCGACATTAAAGAAGAAGGCGGTTTTTCCAGCGATATCGCGCACGAAATACTGACCGACCCGCAGGTACAGCAGACGCTGATCAACAATGTGGTCAACACGCTCAAGGCCAAGAATTATTACGGGCTGGATATCGATTTTGAATATATCTATCCGGATGACAGGGAAGCGTACAATAAATTCCTGCAAACGGTGGTAGACCGGCTGCACCCGCTTGGGTACATTGTGGTATCCGCTCTCGCTCCCAAAACCAGCGGCGATCAGCAGGGGCTGCTGTATGAGGCGCACGATTACCCGGTGCACGGGCGGCTGCTGGATCATGTGATACTCATGACCTATGAGTGGGGGTATACCTACGGCCCGCCAATGGCTGTAGCGCCCATCGATCAGGTGCGCAGGGTGCTCGATTATGCGGTAGATGTGATCCCTAGCGAAAAAATACTCATGGGCATGCCCAATTACGGCTATGACTGGACATTGCCCTATAAGCAGGGCACGGCTGCGCGCTCACTTTCCTTTGCGCAGGCGCGGGAGCTTGCACAAAAAGAAGGCGCGGAAATCAAATTCGATGACACCGCGAAAGCGCCCTATTTCAACTATACGGATGATGCGGGCGCAGAACATGTCGTGTGGTTTGATAACGAGGCGAGCATCCGCGCGCGGTTGGGGCTGGTGGATGAATACAATCTGGGCGGAGTCAGTTACTGGACGATCAACCGCTATTCGCCCGAAACTTTCACCGTGCTCAATGATATGTATAACGTGAATAAGCTGCTCAAGCCGACGGGTAAATAGGATCATCAGGGGGCGCTGCCCCCTATCCCCCGCTTAGGGTCGTAACGACCCTAAGAACCCATATGCAAACGCCCATGGGCGTTTGTGGAAAAAGGGTCAAGGGGCCGTTACGGCCCCTTGCGGAGGTTTGGAGGCAGAGCCTCCAACGTTATTACAATTCCTTCACATACCGCAGATCCCGCACCGTAGCCGTGCCCACAGGGCAGTCAATGCCCGTTCCATCCCACGTATACCCGCTTTTTTCATAAAAGCGGCGCGCTATGAGATTGGTATCGAGCACATACAGGAAGCTATGCGTATAGCCCTGCAGCCGCAGCGAATCCTCCGCCGCGCGCAGCAGGGCTGTTCCATATCCTTTTTGGGTATGATCCGGGTGTACATAGAGCGTCAGCACATATCCCCAGCCAACGGGCGGTGGCGGAGCGCCTTCCATGCCTGTGAGTTCACCGAAGGAGATGCAGCCGCAAACCGTTTGTTCTTCGCACGCAAGCAGAGCCCGCGTTTTTCCTTCCGGAAGCAGCTTTTCAAATATCCCCACCCAGCGCGTATCCGCTATCGAATCAAGATAGTCCTGCGGCAGCAACCCCCGGTACGCCGACCGCCAGCTTGACGCGTGTATGAGGCTGATGATGGGCGCATCCGCCGCTGTCGCTTGTCTAAGAAGCATGACCGCTTACAGCAGATAGCCCTGCAGCGCGCGCTGTACCGCCGCCGCAAAGCTGTCCGATGCGCCCCAGTCAAAGCGGAACAATACGCCTTCACCGCCGCCGCCGCTGATTGCGTGCACCTGTGTGCGCCCCTGCGTGTCGTCAAGCACGACCGTAAGAGTCAGGCGGTTGTTGACGCGGTAATAATATTTTTCATATACCATCACCACGCACTGCGCACCGGGCATCTGTACCTGATGGTAATCGATGAGCTCGCCCGTGAGGCTGCCGTTCTCGATTTCACTGCGTATACGCGCCGCCGCATCCGGCACGCTCAGGTTGACCATGTATGTGTCGGCCATGTTCGTTTCCTCCGTATTTTGGCGATTTTTCGTACAATCTGTCTGATAGTATACCATGTTTGGACGCAACCGGCGCAAACTTTCCAAATATCTGCTTATGACTGCCATTCTCAGAACGCGCAGCGCCCCTTGCACGCCTGAATTTACCATGTTATACTGCGATTATACGAACAAATGTTCTATTAAGGAGGGGAAAAGGAGTTATGATGAAGCCCGGACGGATGCGGGAGCTGATCTGCCTGCAGCTTCAGCAATACCACAGCACCAAGCGGATGCTGGAGGAGATTGAATCCATAGGCCTGCATGCCCGACCGCCCGAGGTACTTCATGGCAGGGGCGGGCACGGCGATCCGACCGCGTCCGACGCCATGCGCGCCGCTGAACCCGAAGACAACATTCGCCGTATGCAGGGCTGGGTGTGGGCCATCGAACAGGCGTGGGATATGCTCAAACGCGATGCGCCGCACAAGGCGCGGCTGATGGAGCTGCTGTTTGGTCTTAATGGCGAGCTGGCGGCGGAATCCGGCTGCAGCCGTCGCGAAGAGCTGCTCGATGAACTGCATATCAGCGAACCTACGTTGTATCGCTGGCGCGATGATATCCTGCACGCGGTCATGGCCGGCGCAATCGAGGCCGGCGTGCTTTCACCCTACGGCAGAGCGAGGGCGCAGCGGACGGGGAAATAGGAATACCGCAGGGGCTTTGCCCCCGTACCCCCACCTAAGGGGCACGCCCCTTAGGAATCCCTTATCGCCAAAGCGGCGTGCCGCTTTGGCGGGGAAAGATAAGGCAGATATCCAAACCATTTCTGAATTCTCAGTTCGATTGATACGGTGAAAAGCAGCATCTGACCAAGCGACAAGGTGCGTTCAAGGGGGCACGGGGGGCTTTGCCCCCCGTAAAAGATATTTATCGTCGCCGCCACGCCTGGCGGCGATACTGATTTATTCTCTTAAACTGGTATGCTGGTAAAGCTGTGAAGGCCCACATCATGGCTAAATAGTGAACAATATTGCGGCCTGTTGCACAGTACCCCGCTGATGGTATAATTAATCAAGACGGCGGACAACCCCCGTAAATAGAAAGGAGAGCTCTCCTTTGGAAAATAACGACTCGAACAAGACCCCGAACAAGCGCTCCGGCATTATCTGGACGCTGCTGTATATCGTCATAGGCGCTGTGTTCTTAACCGGCGTTTACCTGATACTGCGCCAGTATGTACTGTTCCCCGAAAAATACGTGCAGCCGCCCACGCCCGCGCCCACCGCGACGGTCGTGCCTACACCTACTCTCGCTCCTTCGGCGACGCCGCTGCCCACGCCTTCGCCTACGCCTTACGTGAAAAAGATACCCGTGCGCATCTATTTCACGGATCATAAGCTGCAGGCCGAAATCAAGCCTGTCGGCGTGACGGAAAACAATGAGATGGGTACGCTTGATTCTGCACTGGACTCTGCGTGGTACCAGTTCGGGCCTTCCCCCGGCGAGCCGGGCAATGCCCTCCTCAACGGGCATGTGCGCTGGAAGGGCGAAAAGGGCACGTTCTCCATACTCAAAGAGATGAAGACGGGTGAAGAAGTAGTCATCGAATTCGACGACGGCACGTTCAAGTATTTCACGGTGGAATCCCTGAACACGTACCTGCTCGACGAAGTGCCCGCAAGCGTGATGGATCTCAAGGGCGAAAGCCGTATGACGCTCATCACCTGCTTAGGCGACTATGATCATGCGCTCGGCACATCGCGTTCGCGCGTGGTTGCCGTGTGCAAGGAAAAGACGGAATAGAGAGTATTCGGGGGCGTTGCCCCCGTACCCCCACCCAAGGGACATATCCCTTGGGTATCCCTATCCCCGTAAACGCCTTATGGCGTTTACGAATATGGGTTCTTAGGGCCGTTACGGCCCTAAGCGGTGGTTTGGAGGCAGAGCCTCCAACGTTGCTTTATAGGGGGCCATTTGGCCCCTTTGCGATTTACGGGGGAATAGCCATGGAAGCGCGGCTGGACGATCTGCAGTACAAGGGGCTGGGGTTATATCAGAGCCCCGGTCTGCCGTGCTTTTCGCAGGATTCCGTGCTGCTTGCGGCGTTTGCGGACTTGACCGCGCGCGATAACGCAGTGGATTTGGGCGCGGGCACCGGCGCTCTGTGCACGCTGTGCGGCGCGCGAACAGGCGCACAGTTTTCCGCCGTGGAAAAAGAAGCGGAACTTTGCAATCTGCTGCGGCGATCCGCCGCACATAACGGGCAGGATATTCCCGTATATGAGATGGACTGGGCGGACGCACCGCGCACGCTCGGGTCCGGCATATTCACTGCCGCGCTGTGTAACCCGCCGTACTTCGCGGCGGGCACGCAAAGCCCGGATGCCGCGCGCGCGCTTGCGCGCGGGGGCGCTGATGCATTGAAGAGCGCGGCGTTTGCCGCGTCGAGGCTTTTGAAAAACGGCGGCAGACTGTATCTGTGTTATCCGGCAGATCGACTCACGGACGTGATGGTTCTTCTGCGTGAACACAGGCTGGAGCCCAAGCGGCTGCGGCTTGTCGCACGGGATGCGAAAAGCGCGCCCTACCTTGCGCTCATCATGGCAAAGCTCAACGCTCGCCCCGGTATGGATGTGCAGCCCGTTTTGTTCTTGAAGGACGAAAACGGAGGCGAAAGTGCCGAGTTTCGGGCTATTTACCATATGGGCGATTAAGTGGCAGGGGCTTTGCCCCTGCACCTCACTCAAGGGACAAGTCCCTTGAGAATTCCTCCTTCGCAAACGCCCATGGGCGTTTGCAAGTTGGGTACATAGGGCCATGATGGCCCTATGCGGGAGTTTGAGGGCAGAGCCCTCAACGTACTCTTCATTTCCCGGGAAATTTATCTTTACGGAGGATCAGCCATGCCGCAGTCAAAGGGCGCGCTGTACCTGTGCGCCACGCCCATAGGCAATCTCGAGGATATCACACTTCGTACGCTTCGCGCATTGCGGGAGGCGGACGCCGTGTGGGCGGAGGATACGCGCCATACGCTGGGACTATTAAACCATTACGATATCAAAAAGCCGCTCGTAAGCTGCCATGAGCACAACGAGCGCGAACGCGCCGCGGAGCTTGTTGCGCAGTTGAAGGACGGGCGGAATATCGCGTATTGCTCGGATGCCGGCATGCCGGGTATCTCCGACCCCGGCGCGGTGCTCGCCGCCGCATGTTATCAGGAAGGCTTGCCCGTAGAAGTGCTGCCCGGTGCATCAGCAGTGCTGATGGCAGCCGTACTGTCGGGCTTGAACTGCGATATCTTTTCGTTCTTCGGATTTCTGCCACGTGAGAAAAAACCGCGCCGCGCCGTCATAGATCAACTGCGCGTTTGCCCCTCGACCATGCTGCTGTATGAAAGCCCCGTTCGCCTGCCTGCTACGCTTAAGGAACTGAACGCGGAACTGGGCGACCGCCCCGCCGCCGTGCTGCGGGAACTGACCAAAATACACGAACAGGCAGCGCGCGGTACGCTGGCCTCCTTGTGCGATACCTTCGCGGAGCCGCCCAAAGGCGAATGCGTCATCGCCATCGCAGGGCTGCCGCCGCGTGAAACGCAGAGTGAGGATACGGATGACGCGGCGCTGGACGCGGCACTGACGCGCCTGCTCGAGGAAGGCTTTTCCGCGCGAGACGCGGCGACCGCCGCCGCCGCCGTTCTGGGTATAAAGAAAAAGCGCGCATATGCGCGCACGTTGGAGCTATCTGAGGAGTAGAGCATCTTCCATTTGTTCAAGTCACATGTTTTCTTCAGTCCGCGGGAATTGATTCCAGCGGATTTTTTGTTATAGTAAAGATATGGAACTCACTTATTCACAGGAGAGTGTAAGCGGCCAATCTCAGCTTCAGTTTATTGCAAATCATGAAAGGAAGCGCGCCATGGTGCAGTATTCATCCGATATACAATCCATTCTTTCTAAACGACATGATAACGGCGCGGATTACTGGGCTACGCCGGACGGGCGGCTCATCAAAGGCAGCCCATTCTCAACGCTTGATTGCGCAAATATGCTCGCGGAGTTAGGTATGGACCCATCCGACCCCGTACTGCTCGAAACGGCGAACCTCATATTCAGCACGCTGCGGGACGACGGCAGGTTCAAACTCACACAGGGGAGCATTTATCCCTGCCAGACCATTCATGCATTCCAAACGCTGTGCAGACTGGGGTACGCGCAGGATGCAAGGCTTCAGAATACGATTGATCATCTGCTTGCAATACAGCATACGGACGGCGGATGGCGCTGCAGCAAATTCTTCTTCGGCAGGGGTCCGGAAACGGAGTTTTCCAACCCGGGGCCGACGCTGATCGCGCTCGACGCGTTCCGGTATACCGATTTATGCAACGCGAGCGAAGCGCTCGATCAAGCGGTGGAATTTCTGCTGGCCCACTGGACGATACGCCAGCCGCTCGGCCCCTGCCACTACGGCATAGGGACGCTGTTCATGCAGGTAGCGTATCCTTTTTCCAGCTACAATCTTTTCTACTATGTGTATGTGCTTTCCTTCTATGACAAAGCAAAGCAAGATGCGCGGTTTCTCGAGGCGCTCGCGGTTCTTCAATCAAAGCTTACCGATGGAAGTATCGTCGTGGAGCGCCCCAACCCAAAGCTCGCGTCGTTTGCGTGCTGTAAAAAGGGAGATCTGAGCGAATTGGCTACCGCGCGTTACAGGGAACTGCTGAGAAACTTGGGGGAACATCCTGCATAATGGGAGTATTGCAGACTTGAAGGGATTACCGCATTCCAGATCGCATTTCTTAAAAGGGGAGTGGAGAACAGTTTATGAGCAGCGTTGAAATATTCTACCTGTCCGGCACCGGCAATTCTCTGCATGTTGCAAAGGAACTGCAAAAACGATTTCCCGAGTCCGTTTTATCGCCTATTGCAGGTAAAATCAACAGTGGGACCCCAAAAACAAACGCAGAAGCCGTTGGCTTTGTATTCCCTGTTCATTACTTAACCTTGCCCAGAATTGTGATCGACTTCATCACAAAGCTGGATCTGAGCGCTGCCCAATACATTTTTGCGATAGGCACACGGAGTGGAACGCCCAGCAACGCATTTGGGGACATGGATAAGCTGCTCAAGAGAAAGGGGAAAAAGCTGGATGCCGCGTTTTTGCTGAACATGGGCGAAAACGATATGAAGTTTAAAGGCTACGTGACCCCAACGCCCGAAAAAATCGCCGAACTGGAAAGCGCGGTTCTTGATAAGCTCGGCACAATAGAAATAGTGATCAGAAACAGGGAACCGAGCAGGGAAGAGGATACAGAAATTCTTCACCCGTTCAGCCCAGCTCTGGTCAAGGTCATGTCCGCACTTTCACCGCTCATAAACAAGAAGGAGCGCACGGAATTCTTCAGCGACGAAAAATGCACCGGCTGCGGCACCTGCGCCAAGGTGTGTCTGGCGAACAAAATCAAAATGGCAGATAACAAGCCGGTATGGCGGAAGGAAATTCCTTGTTACGCATGTTTTGCATGCATCAATTATTGCCCCGTGCAGGCCGTGCAGATCAAATCGACGCCCGCGCTCAAATCCTATACCAGCGTACAGGGCAGGTATCATCATCCGGCTGTAACCGCCAATGAGATTGCGGAGCAGAAGCTGAAATGAACCGGACTAATATTCTGGTGAGGACGGAGGATTGCGAATGATACTCTCAGGCAAGGAATTTTGAATAAGCATTTATTCTCATAATCCCTATTACCTGTATCCCGCTTGTTCGTGGGTTATTGCCGACAGGAGAAATCACTGTGAAAAGCCTGATTATGATCAACGGAACGATGGGCGTTGGAAAAAGCGAAACAAGCAGGGAGCTGCAAAAAATCCTGACTCATAGCGTGTTTCTAGATGGCGATTGGTGCTGGTATATGCGGCCATTTGTAGTCACGGACGAAACGAAGGGAATGGTGATGGATAACATTGCTCACCTGCTAAACAGTTTTATTGGATGCTCCGCAATCGAGAACATTATATTCTGTTGGGTGATGCATGAGCAAAGCATTCTGGACGAGGTGTTATCAAGGCTGAACACCTCGGAATGTCGGGTCAGCGTGTTTACATTGATCGCCGATGAGGCGCAATTAAAAAA
The DNA here is from genome assembly GCA_964440115.1 of uncultured Oscillospiraceae bacterium. Lineage (GTDB taxonomy): Bacteria > Bacillota > Clostridia > Christensenellales > CAG-138 > JAEWWD01. The sequence continues at coordinate 44,337 of CAYTPV010000005.1, forward strand.
AAGAATTGCCAACGACATTACGGATGGAATTCGGATGCCCGACTCCACTGAGCGGAGCATTGAACGGATGGCCGGATATCAGGATATGAATACAGAAAAAATTGACGTCAGCAATATTTCCGCAAAGCAGGCCGCGCAGATCATCAAAGACAAGTTATTAGAACAATAACATCTTTATGGTCCCCTATTCTCATAACCACTCTCACCTGTACCCCCGCCCATTTCGTGGTATACTGCTAACATAAAAACATTTGTTCGAATGCAACGAGGCCCGCAGTCATGCGGGCCTTTTGTCTGCGGAAAAATCACAGGAATTGACTACCGCTGGTGGTACTCATCTTAAGCCCTCCCGCAAACGCCCTTGCAAAGGGCGTTTGCATGGATGGGTTCCCAAAGGGCAGTTGCCCTTTGGTGGGGTGCAGGGGTGAAACCCCTGCGAATACTTCGTAGACAATACGCCTCTTTGCATTCGACAAATCACGGAAAGGAGTGGGCAAATGACACAAACGGAAGCCCAAACGGTGCTGCGCGCGCGCGCGTACGCGCTGTTTGAGGAATTCCGCTCTGCGTACGCCGGCGAGTGGCGGCGGTTGGAGCACGCGGAGCGCATGTACTGCGGCGACCACTGGCATGAAATCCCCGAAGGCGACCCTAACGAACCCCGGCCCAGCACCCCCATCATACAGAGCACGGTGGAAAACATCGCTGCCGACTTGATGGATTCGCTGCCCGAAGCGCTGATTTCCCCCGAATCCCCCGATGACGTCGAGGCCGCCCGCGTGGTGGAAGCGCTGATCCGCCAGAACCACGACGCGGCATCCTACGAGCGCGAATACCGCAGGCTCGCGCATGATCTTCTGGTCGGCGGCTACATGGTGCAGGAGGTGGGCTATGATCCCGCGCTCAACAACGGACTGGGCGGCGCGTTTATCCGCCACGCGGACAACCGCGGCGTACTGTTCGACCCGCTGTGTACGGATCTGCAGGATGGCCGGGCCGTGTTCAAGTTCGCCGTACGCACGCGCGAATGGCTGAGCGCGCGCTTCCCCGCCTATACGGGAGAATCAGACGGCTACGCAAGCCAGGCCGCCGTAGAAGACTTGCTGCTGACCGCCGACCGCACCAAGACAGCACTGCTCATCGAATACTGGTGGCGCGAGTACGACGAAAAGGAAAACCGCACGCGCGTGCACATGGCACAGCTTGCGGGCGGCAAAGTGCTGGCGGATAGCCGTGATACAAAGCCGCAGGGCTATTTCGCGCACGGTCAATATCCGTTCCTTGTCACGCCGCTGTTCACGCGCAAAGGCAGTCCCCTTGGCTACGGCATTGTGGATCTGTTCGCCGCGCAACAGCAGTTCGCCGACAAGCTGGATCAGATCGTGCTCAAAAACGCGCTCATGGCCTCGCGCAACAAACTGCTCGTCACCAGTGCAAGCGGCTTCGACGCGGACGATTTGCGGGATTGGTCCAAGCAGGTGCACACGGGCGAGTCGTTAAACGGCGTGAGCTGGTTTGCTACGCCGCCGCTGCCCGCCTATATCATTCAGTACATCCGCCTGCTGCAGGAAAGCATCAAAGAAGAAAGCGGCGCGAACGATTTCTCACGCGGCAGCGCGGCGGGCGGCATCACCGCCGCATCCGCCATCACAGCCATGCAGGAAATGAGCTCCAAGCGCTCGCGCATGGCCACGCGGCAGATGCACGAGGCGTACCGTGACGCCGTCCGCATGGAGATCGAGGTGGAGCGCGAGTTCAATCTGCTGCCGCGCACCGTCACCATCGTGGTGGATGGCGAAGAGCGCCGCGCCACATTCGACGGGCGCATGCTGGAAAAGCCGCTGCCGGATGGACGCAGCTTGCCCGTGGAATTCGCCATCTCCATCAAGGTGCAGAAACAGAACCGGTGGAGCGTCATCAGCCAGAACGAGCTGATACTGCAGATGCTGCGCCTTGGCGTGCTGCAGCCCGATCAGGCTGTGGAACTCATGCACTTTGAGGGCAAGGAACTCGTGCTGCGGCAGGCAAGGCGGAACGCGCAAAACAAAGAGTCCGAGTCGACAGGCGGCACGCCCGCAGGTGCGGCCCCCAGGGCGACTGGTGCGCCTGCGGCAGATGCAAGTCCGGGCGGTTCCAATATGCTCAAAAACCTGTTCCGGCGCAATGCGGGCGCAAAGCGATCTTAGCCCCAAAGCGATGATAGGAGGAAACATTTATGAACCGTAAGCCCCTTTCGTTCCCGGCGGCCTCGCCCGCGGGCAATCTGCCCGCGGGCGTTGTGCCTGCCGGGGTCTTACCTGCTGCGGCGTTTGAATACGCGCCGCAGACGGTACCCGATCAGCAGCAGATGCAGCAGCAGTTCATGCAGCAGATGCTTGCCCGGCAGCAGCAGGCCGCGCAGCAACAGCAGTTGCCCGCACAGCAGCCCGCCATGCAGGCTCCGCCCGCCATGGCGGGGATGCAGAACGCACAATCCGGCGCGCCCGATGCGCAGAGCATCAAGCGGGAGCTCAACGATCTGATGCGCAACAATTTTTTGCCGCCGGGGTTTGATCTTGTCGCCGCTGCGCAGGACCCGGCGTTCGTGCGGCTGACGATGGAGATGCCCGCCTATGCTGCCGTACGCGTGTACCACGCGGAACAGCGTGCGCAGAACGCCGAGCGGCAGGCCATGCAGAACGTCATGCAGCGGCTGCTTGCCCGCGAAAGCCTGCCCCGTGCCGCTCGCGCGGATACCGCCGCAATCGCGTCGCGGGATTACCTTTCCATGTCCCCCGAGGAGTTCGCGCGTGTGGAGCGCGAGTTCCGCGATAAAGCGCGCCGCGGCATTAAGGTGAAGCTGTAGGGGGAGGAGGTTATGGGGGCGCTGCCCCCACGCCCCCGCTTAGGGGCGTCACGCCCCTAAGAACCCATTCTGCGAACACATTGTTCCAATGTGTTCGCAGGGAAGGTACATATCTATTTTCCCAAAGCGACGAAGTCGCTTTGATAATGGGTTCCAAGGGCCGTTACGGCCCTTGGTGGGGTGCAGGGGTGAAACCCCTGCAAAGAGCCCCTCAATAACAAGTTACATCAACAATACAAGGAGGAAAACAAATGTCCAATACACAGACCACAATCAATACCGCGGCAACGCTGCCGGGCGGCGGCAGCAGCACTTACCTCAACAAAAGCTTCTATGACAAAAAGCTGCTCGAAACAGCTCGCACGCGGCTGGTGTTCGCAAGCTTCGGGCAGAAACGCTCCATCCCCCGCAATATGGGCAAGCGCGTGGAATTCAGGCGCTACGACCTGTTCTCGCCGGAGCTTGCGTCCGCCCCGCTCACCGAAGGCGTAACGCCCGAAGGCCAGTCCCTCTCGCAGTCCCGCGTGGAGGCGGAAGTCGCGCAGTACGGTGCGTACGTGGAGATTTCCGACGTACTGGAAGCGACTGCCTACGACGAAGTCGTATCCGACAGCGCGGAACTGCTGGGCGAACAGCTCGGCACCGTGGTGGAATGGATCACGCGCGACGCGCTGTGCGCGGGTACCAACGTGCAGTACGCGGGCGGCAGACTTTCCCGCCTGCAGGTGACAGCGAGCGATAAGCTGACAGTCGCCGAAGTCCGCAAGGCCGTGCGCACGCTTAAGAAAGCCAAGGCGCGCATGTTCACCTCCAATGGCGAAGGCGAAACGCGCAAGCCGCATTTTATCTGCGTCTGCTCGCCCGAGGCGACGTACGACCTGCAGAGCGACACGCTGTGGCAGGATGTTTCCAAGTACGCCAACGCCGAGCAGATCTATTCCGGCGAGATCGGCCGCCTGTTCGGCGTGGTATTCGTGGAAAGCACCGAAACCCGCGTATACCGTCAGAGCGTGCTGACCACGGTATCCAGCCACACCGCCAACAGCGCGAATGTCGTGCTCGAAGCCATCAACAGCGCGGCTGCCGCGTACCTGCAGGAAGGCGCGAAGATCAAGATTGGCAGCACGGAGTATACCGTATCCTCTGTGAATGTCTCCACGCGCACCGTTACGCTTTCCGCCGCCGTCACATCCGCCATCGCGTCCGGTACCATCGTGTACAGCGAGGATGCGGGCGCGATCGACAGCACCAGCAAAGCGGGCCTTGACGTGCACGCCACGCTGGTGTTCGGCGCAGATTCCTATGGTGTTGTGGACGTCATGGGCGCGGGCGCGCTGCAGACCATCATCAAGCGCCCCGGCAGCGCCGGTGCGGCCGACCCGCTGGATCAGCGCGGCACCGTCGGCGCAAAGGTCGCCGCGTACGCCGCGACCATTCTCAATCCGCTCTGGATCGTGCGCATCGAGCATTCTGTCAGTGCGTAGTACGATGGAGGCTCTGCCTCCAAACCACCGCTTAGGGCCGTAACGGCCCTAAGAACCCATTATCGGAACCGCCCTATTCTAGGGCGGTTCCGGAGGATATATTCAATGAGCGGCAGGTAGAGAGCATCAAATAATGCGGCTCAATAAAAAAAACTAAGCGAATCAGCCTAAATCGACTCGGGTAGTTTACGGGTAATACCCGAACCCCAGGGGGAGCGGGGGGCGAAGCCCTCCCGCTTTTTAATAATAAAATAATTCGTCGCCGCCGCAGGCGGCGATACCTTAAGTGAGGAGGATAACATGGACTACTTAACCGAACAGCAAATCGATCAGCTTGCGAGCGACACAGGCACGGCGCTGCGCGCGGAGCCCCGTGTGCGCCTGACCATATCCACGGATAACCTGGGCGCGTACTGGGAGGGCGGCATCAACGGCCACTTCTTCCGCATCAAAACGGGTGTGGAAGTTGAGCTCCCTATGAGCCTGTGCCTGCTCATCGCGCAAAGCGCGCGCGTGCGCATGGAAGCGGAAAAAACAGTCAGCGCCTATCGCGGGCGCGGGAAACGGGTGGGATAATATGACGCTCAACGATATTATCGTATCCGCGCTAGCCCAGCTCGACCGCGGCCACGACAGCCAGACGGTCGATACATGGCGCGATAAGCTGACCCGATACGCCAACGAGGCGGTCACGGATCTCGCCACCATCCTGCAGCTGCGGCGCACAGATACCCTGCAGGTAACGAACAACACGGCGGATATCGCGGCGCTGCCGCGCTGCTGCGTGAAGGTGCTCTACATCGCGCGCAACATGTCCCGCATTCCGTTTATCGCAGGATCGTCCAGCACGCAAATCCGCGTGCTGTGCGACGACGGGCCGGTGCAGCTTCACTATCGGTATTTGCCGGACGACATGACCTCCCCCACCGATATTCCAGAACTGCCCGCCTATTGCCACGGCCTCATCGTTACCTATGTGGTCGCGCGTGAGCGCGCAAGCGCCGATCCTTCCATGCAGCGCGGCGCAAACGTATATTTCGGGCTGTACAACGCGAGCAAACGCGGCCTCAGGTCTTTGGTGGGGGAACCCGACCAGTATCAGTTCGTGAACAGGTGGTGAAACGCATGTCCGTCGCCGAATACCGCATACCGGCGTTTTACGGCATAGACCAAAGCGCGCAGGAAGGCGCGATCGACGCGGGCTCCAGCCCGGACGCCTGCAACATAGATACCGATAACGGCAGCTTAGCCGTCGCACGCGGGTTCGTAAAGCACGTAAACGCCAAGATTGATGGAACAAAGCCCATTCGCCGGCTGCTGATGTGGCAGCAGCTTGTGGGCGAGTTTTTTGTAGTTGTGGCGGGCAACGAAATATACGCGTTGGATACCAGGGCGGAAGCCCCGACTTGGACAAAGCTGTTCACGTATCCTGAAACGGTAAAAGCGCTGCGCGTGGACGCGTGCGAGGCCATGATCGGAGATAAAGACTATCTCCTCATTGCCTGCGGCGAGCACCAGATACTCAAATGGAACGGTGAAGACGCAATGGCCGCCTTCGGAAGCGAGGCCAATGCGCAAAAATCGGTGAATTTCCTTGCCATGCACTACGGCCGCTTGTTTGCTGCGGGCGATCCGGCTAAACCGAGCTTATTGTATTACAGTCAGCTGCCGGGCAACGGCCGCACCATCGAAAGCTGGGCGGTGGATGAAGCAAGCGAGAACACGGGCGGCGGGTCGCTGGAAGTCGGCGAAACAAAGAACGATCCCATTGTTGGCCTTTGCGCGCTTTCCAATCAGCTACTCATATTCAAACGCAGATCCATTTACAGGCTGTTTGGCGACAGACCGTCAAACTTCCGTGTGCAGCGCGTACACGCGGAAGTGGAGCGCACACAGTTCTCTTCCATTGTGCGCCATGGCGACACGCCGTATTGGATGACGGAGGGCGGGCTGTATTATTTCGATGGGCAGACGGCGCTCAAAAGCCGGTACGCGCGGCGCATCAGCACGTTTTTAAGCGGCGCTTCCTTCACCAATTGCCGCGCGGCCAAAAAGGGCGACAAGCTCTATTTTACGGCGTATGAACCGGATTGCGACACGAACGGTGCGGGCGGCGCGCGCGTCTGCGACAATGCGCTGGTTGTGTACGACCTCGCGCGGCAGACTTACATGGTGCGGCGGGGATTTGAAGTGAGCGACCTGTGCGCGCGCGAAGGGGTGCTCTATTTCATGAATAAGGAGCGCATGATTTACCGCTTTGATGAAGGCGTGGATTACGACGGTACGCCCATTGAAGCCTATTGGCGCACGCCGCTGACGGATCTGAACAGCAAGCCGGGCATCAAATGTCTGCAGGAACTGTACCTGCGCGGCACATCGGACGGCGAAGGCGCGGTGCTGCTGCTGGATGCGCGAATAGGACGCAACATGCACAGCTACCGCTGCCTCATGCCCGAGCGCGAGGAGGATGTGCTTGAGATCCCGCTCAAAAACGAGGGACGCACGTTCTCGCTCCGCTTTTCCAACGAAGCGGGCTCGCGCTTTACCATATTCGGCGGTCTGCAGCTGCTGTTTGAACACCGGCTGCGCGCGACCTGATAAAGCAAAGGAGGCTTTTATGGCATATACACCCACGGGCGTGCAGTCGCTGTTCCCCGTGCTGCTGCCGCGGCAGTCTGAAAGGCGCGAGGCAAGCGTGGAGGAATACGAAACGCAGATCGCTCAGAACGAAAGCAATCTCAACCAGAATTTTTCCATACTGTTCGATAAGCTGCTGGAGATGGAAGATCAGCTCCGGCAAATCACCTAAAGAGGAGGATTCCTATGGCGGTACAAAAAGACTACTCGGTGGACGGTCTTTCCAAAGCGCAGATCAAAGAACTGCAGCATGCTATCGGCACAGAAGCAGACGGTCTGTGGGGAAGGAAAAGCCAGACGGCACTCGACGCTGCCTATGGCAAAAACGCCGATCCTTACGCTGTGTATACCAATTCGAATAGATCGGGCGGGTCGGCGAAGACGCATCAGAGCGGGTACACCGGAACCGTCGTGAAAGGCAAGGACGGGCATTCCTATACGGAATACGGCGCGCTGCTGCGTGAAGACGGATTCTTTTACCCCGCGGGCGCGAAAATCAGCCCCAACGGCATGTACTATGATATCGGCAACGGCTGGCAGTTCGCCAAGCATGCGGTGGCGTTCGACGGCAGAGGCAGAGTGCTTGGCTATGTCCCCGGCGATATGACAGGTGCCGCGCCCGGTACGATCGTAAAGGGGTTTGAACGAACAGCTTTGCGAGGCAGCAACGCGGGCGGCTCTCATGCGGAAACGAACGAACCCGATGCCGATGAAGAAGAATCCGAAGAGCCTTCGCTGTGGAGCAGCATTTTGACGAGCTGCTCGACCTCTACAACAAAGAGCGGTTCTCGGGCTATGGCATGTAAAAGGAGGATGTTATGAGCAAATATTATGTTTCCGGTTATATGCCGCCCGACGGTATTCAGAGCGGTGAGGACGTAGTCGTCCTGCAGCGAAAGCTCAATGCCATGGGCGCGAACCTGACGGTGGATGGCGTATACGGCCCCAGAACGCAAGCCGCGCTTCTGCGCACACAGGGCGCGGACAACCCGGCAAGTCAGTGGACGAACGGCGTTTCCTCGTTCATGCAGGGCATACAGCCGCTGTTTTCCTCGTCGTATGTCAGCTATACGCCGCAATCCCCCGCCGCTATCCGCGCGCAGCTTCGTGAGGCGCTCCGTCCCGGCGTGGACGCGGCCATCGATGAACGCAAAGAGCAGACGCATCAGAACATGGCGGAACTGGACGCGGACGCGTGGTCGCGCGGGATGGGCCGCAGCACGTATCTTACGGATATGAAGGACAGGCAGATGGACGAGCAAGCGGAGGATATTCTGGAAATGGAAGCCGCTTATTCCGCAGCGCTTGCGCAGGCGTTTCTCAACGCACAGGAAAACGAGCGAGAACGCGCTATGCAGGCACAGCTTTACAATGCCAATCAGCAGGCGGATATCAACAAGCTTGCGTTTTCTGCCGCTCAAAGCGCGTATGCCGATTCTCTTGCGCAAGCGCAGGCCGTGAACGCTTCGCGCCGCGCGAACAGCGGCGGCGCAACCCCTTCGCAGGATGTCGCCATGCTGTTTCTTTCCCTGCTTTCGCCCGAAGAACGCGCCGCCGTGTACGACGGCGTGACAGAGAAGGACCGCGCCTACCGGGATGAACTGATCCGCAGCCTGGGCAAATCGGGCTATCTGCAGGCGCAGGGGATGTATCCGGGCGCGTGAGCTATCAAAAAAGCACCGAAGGTACTTTTTTGAGGTTCACCGCGCAAGTTGGCGCTCGGTTCTTGCTTCGCGCGAAACTGTCGCGCCAACTTGCGCTATAAGGTGTCATTTTGCGACGTACACGCCGCCGCAAAATGACGTATTAGAAGCCTCGGAACAAATTTCCGCATCATATCCGATAGCATAAGTAATTAAGTCTGCGCGGCCTCTTGAATCGCGAACTTCTTTAGAGAGCTTTGACCATGCAATTCGTATCAGGGGGCGCGGGGGGCGGAGCCCACCCGCTATTAAATTAAATAAGAATCCGTCGCCGCCCTTAGGCGGCGATACCTTATAAAGCTGGGACCCATGAAGCGGGCGAGGGACAACACCCCTTGCCCGCCTTTTTTTTATGTAATCACTGGATAAACCCGCTTTATGCTTGTCACTTTCCAATATTTATGTATAATGAAAAGACTAGGCCTTTTTGCCTGAAAGGTAGATTTCACATGCAAAATACCCTTGCCCCCGGCCTGTGGCCCCGCTTCAAGGAAACATTTCTGGGGGATAAACAATTTTATCGCAGCGTACTTGCCATCATATTGCCCATCATCGTGCAGTCTACGGTTTCAAACTTCGTCAACCTGCTGGATACCATCATGGTCGGGGCGGTCGGCACACGCGAGATGTCCGGCGTGGCCATTTCCAATCAGCTGCTGTTCGTGTTCAATCTGGCCGTGTTCGGCGCGGTCTCCGGCGCGGGCATATTCGGTGCGCAGTTCGTCGGCGCGCGCGATTGGAAAGGTTTTCAGCAGACATTCCGCTTCAAGCTCGCGCTTGCGATCCTCATTACCGGCATCTGCGTCACGATATTGCTGCGGTGGCCGGATGCGCTGATTTCCCTTTACCTGACGGGGGAGGGCAGCCCGGCGGACGCCGCCGCCATGCTCCAGTACGGCAGGCAATACATCCATGTCATGCTGTGGGGCCTGCTGCCCTTCGCGTTTACGCAGTGCTACAGCAGTTCCCTGCGCGAAACGGGCGAGACTGTGCTGCCCATGGCGGCCAGCATTTCCGCTGTATGCGTCAACCTCGTGTTCAACTATCTGCTCATATACGGCAAATTCGGGTTTCCCAAGCTGGGCGTGCCGGGCGCGGCCATCGCGACGGTGCTCAGCCGCTTTGTGGAATTGGGTGTAGTGGTCATATTCTCGCACGCCAACCATAAAAAGTTCTTTTTCATGCGAGGCATATACCGCACGCTGCGCATAGACAAAGAACTCGCCGCGGATATCGCGTCGAAAAGCATGCCTTTGCTGCTCAATGAGCTGATGTGGTCTCTCGGGATGAGCACCATTACGGCCATATTTTCAACCTGCGGTCTTATGGTGGTAGCAGCGCTGAATATTGCAAGCACCGTCACAAACCTGTTCAGCGTGTTCCATCTCTCCATGGGCATAGCCGTCGCTGTTATGATCGGGCAGTCGCTTGGCGCAAACGATATTTCGCTTGCCCGGCGTCAGGTGTGGAAACTGATATTCTTCAGCGCCTGCGTCAGCGTTGTGCTGGGCGCGATCCTGGCGTTGTGCTCGAATTTGATACCCACTATTTATAACACGGGCGAGGATGTGCGCCGTCTCGCGGCAGAGTTTATCCGCACGGGCGCGATGTACATGGCGTTCAACGCTGTGGCGCACTGCTGCTATTTTGCCATACGCTCCGGCGGCCGCATATTCATGACCATGCTGTTCGACAGCATCTATACCTGGGTCATCTGCGTTCCCTATACGTATCTGATGGTGCACTACAGCGGCATGAGCATAGAACTTTTGTATCCGCTCTGCTACCTGACTGACGCCGTCAAATGCATGTCCGGCTTGTTTGTGGTACGCCTTGGTTACTGGGCGCGAAATGTGGTGGGCATATCTGAATAGCCTATGCTAAAGATGCAAAAAACGCCGGAACAAGTTCTCCGGCGCATACAAACATGAGAGATAGATTACTGCACAAGCGCGTACAGCCACAGCCCCGTGGCGATGATGCCGAGCAGCGCGTTCAAAAGGAGCAGCGCCATGGGAACGCGCCGCTTCTTTTTTGTTTTGCGCGAGCGGTACTCCATTCCCGCGATAATGATGCCCACCAGCGCCGCAGCGGTCGCCGCGAACTGGGGGAACGCGGCGTAGAGCACGCCATTCTCGAAAAACTTATCGTATAACAGCCACGAAGTGCCTGCCGCGCACAGCAGCGAAAGAAACAGTGTCAATATATAACCTCCCGACATACCCGCAGGCGGCTTTCTGCAAAAAAGAGACTTTCGTGATGAGCTTTCAATAAGTCATTTTGCGGCGACATGCGCGGCGCAAAATGACACCTTGAAGCGTAAGTTAGCGCGACAGGCTTCCTGCGAAGCAGGAAACCGAGCGATAACTTATGCGGTGAACTTCGAAAAAGTGGACATGTCCACTTTTTCGATATATCGGCATAGTCCTGCAGGACTTTGCCGATAGTATAACACGGAAATGACACAAAAAATAGCTGGAAGCGCCCGATATATGCATGCTATACTATAAGGCAAAGCAATGGCGGCGGGCCTGTTTTTCACGTTTCGGGCCCCGCTTTGACAAATATGCATTCGTATAACGATAAGGAGGTTTTTGAAGCATGCAATACTCCCGAGAAGTGGAGGAAATGGTTTGCGTCGCAAAAGGCGCTAAGCATGACCCCGCACCCATCCCCGAAGAAGGCAAATGGGTAAAAGCAAAACAGATTACGGATATCAGCGGCCTCACGCACGGCATAGGCTGGTGCGCACCGCAGCAGGGCACCTGCAAGCTGACACTCAACGTCAAGGGCGGCATCATTGAAGAAGCGCTGGTGGAAACCATCGGCTGCTCCGGCATGACGCATTCCGCGGCTATGGCGGCGGAAATCCTGCCCGGCAAAACCATACTCGAGGCTCTCAACACGGACCTCGTGTGTGACGCCATCAACACCGCCATGCGCGAGCTGTTCCTGCAGATCGCCTACGGCCGCACGCAGAGCGCGTTCTCCGACGATGGACTGCCCATCGGCGCGGGCCTTGAGGATCTGGGCAAGGGCCTTCGGTCGCAGATCGGCACCATGTACGGCACCAAATGCAAAGGTCCTCGCTACCTTGAAATGGCGGAAGGCTACGTGCTGGGCATCGCGCTCGACGCCAACGATGAAATCATCGGCTACCGCTTCGTTTCGTTGGGCAAGATGATGGACGCCATCAAGAAGGGCGTCGATCCCAAGGAAGCGTATGAAAAGAACATCGGCACCTACGGCCGTTTCGCGGAAGCCGTCAAGGTCATCGATCCGCGTCACGAGTGAGAGGGGGAACAGCCATGATCAAGTTTGAAGGTTACGAAAGAAGAATAGAAAAGATCAACCGCACCCTCGCCGAATACGGCATCAACGGTCTTGAGGACGCGCTGGACATCACCAAGGCCAAGGGTGTGGACGTGGAAGGCATCGTGCGCTCCATTCAGCCCATCGCGTTTGATAACGCCGTGTGGGCGTATATCGCGGGCGCTGCCATCGCCATCAAGAAGGGCGCGAAGAATGCTGCTGACGCGGCGGAAGCGCTGGGTCTCGGCCTGCAGGCGTTCTGTATCCCCGGCTCCGTGGCGGATCAGCGCGCCGTCGGCATCGGCCACGGCAACCTTGCGGCCATGCTGCTGCGCGAAGAAACCAAGTGCTTCGCGTTCCTCGCGGGTCATGAAAGCTTTGCTGCGGCGGAAGGCGCCATCGGCATCGCCAAGACGGCCAATAAAGTCCGCAAATCCCCGCTGCAGGTTATCCTCAACGGCCTCGGCAAGGACGCTGCCACCGTCATCTCCCGTATCAACGGCTTCACGTTGGTGGAAACGGAATACGACTACTACACCGGCGATCTGAAGATCGTGTTTGAAAAAGCCTTCTCCACCGGCGACCGCGCAAAAGTACGCTGCTACGGCGCGGACGACGTCAACGAAGGCGTGGCCATCATGCGCCACGAAAACGTGGATGTTTCCATCACCGGCAACTCCACCAACCCCACCCGTTTCCAGCACCCCGTCGCGGGCACCTACAAGAAGTGGTGCAACGAGAACGGCAAGAAGTATTTCTCCGTCGCCTCCGGCGGCGGCACCGGCCGTACCCTGCATCCGGATAACATGGCCGCAGGCCCCGCTTCCTACGGCATGACGGATACCATGGGCCGCATGCATTCCGATGCGCAGTTTGCGGGATCTTCCTCCGTACCCGCGCATGTTGAGATGATGGGCCTCATCGGCATGGGCAACAACCCGATGGTCGGCGCGTCCGTCGCCGTCGCAGTCGCCATCGAGCAGGCGGGCTAAACATTCAGGTAGATTAAGCGGCATGGTTTCGCTTTCGCTGCGCGAAGCAGGGAAGCGGAGCCTGCCGCTATCTCCCCCCTGATTAATCATCTCTAACTGTTTCTTTTTGACAGAACTTGTTTACAATTAAAACAGCGTTTTTATTATTTTAATCAACTGCGCCAAAAAGAAAGGAGATCACACATGAAGTCATTAAAAGGAACCAAGACGGAAGCGAATCTCATGGCTGCGTTCGCGGGCGAATCTCAGGCTCGCAACAAGTATACTTACTATGCTTCCCGCGCCAAGAAAGATGGCTACGAGCAGATCGCCTCGCTGTTCCTCGAGACCGCGGATAACGAAAAGGAACACGCAAAGCTCTGGTTCAAGCTGCTGCACGAAGGCATTCCCGCTACTGAGCAGAATCTCAAGGATGCCGCCGCCGGCGAGCACTACGAGTGGACGGATATGTACGCCAATATGGCCAAGGATGCCCGCGAGGAAGGCTTTGAAAATATCGCCAAGATGATGGAAGGTGTTGCCGCCATCGAAAAGCGCCATGAAGAGCGCTATAAGACCCTGCTTGCTAACATCGAAGACGGCAAGGTATTCAAGAAGGAAGCCCAGGTAAAGTGGATCTGCGCCAACTGCGGCCATGTACACGAAGGCCCCGAAGCGCCCGGCGTCTGCCCGGTCTGCGCGCATCCCCAGAGCTTCTTCCAGGTGCTCGCGACGAATTTCTAATACTGACTGCAGAGAAATCTTCGAGCTGATGTATAAAGGCTCCGGTGCTAACCGGAGCCTTTTGCAGTTTTCTGATCTCTAGCAGCATAATAGCCAGTTCTTCTTACCAGAGCGATCGAACATCCAAGAAAAGGAGAAATGTCATATGCCTGTATTTTTTAGTGTAAAAAAAATCTACAAAAATGCTTGCATTTAAAAATAACATATGTTATATAATAGATGTTATGTAATATAAGTTATCTAAGGACGGTGAAGTTATGGGACCAAAGATTAAGTTTACCAAGGAACAAATAGTTGAGGCAGCCTTTGAAATAGCTCGGACAGAAGGAATCGACAGTATAACTATGAGAAAAATCGCAGAAAAGATGGGCAGTTCTGTAGCCCCCATTTACGTAAACTTCAAAAACGTTGATGAACTGAATGAAGCTTTGATAGAAAGGATTATAACTATTAGCCGACAGCTTTTAACGGAAGAAAATACTGGTAACCCATTCAGCGATATGGGAAGCGCAAGTCTTAGATTTGCCATGGAGTATAGCGTTATTTTTAGAGATTTGGTTGCAAAAGGTGGAAAACATATGAAAGACTACGATGAAAAAATGATGCCGGTTTTAATTCAAGAAATGCAGAAGGACCCTGAACTGAAGGGATTCACTTTTGATGAGCTAAAAACAATTTTACTAAAGATGAGGATATTTCAACTAGGACTTTCGATGATGGCCGCCAACAGCTTACTGCCCAAAGAGTACAAAAAGCAAGATATGATGGATATCTTATCAAGTACCGCTGATGATGTAATAATGTCAGCCAAACTAAGGAAGGGGATTTTACAATGAATAAGAAAGCAGTTCGTAATATCGGGATTTTCACTTTTATTGTTATCATAAGCGGGTGGATCGGCGTCCTTTTGGATTCGGTTCTTACTGCACAGCCCGAGGGTGATTCTCTTGGTATGGGGATATGGCTCGTATTGCCTCTACTAACCGCGTTGATTATCATTTTATTTTCGAAGGCAAGCAGAAGGGATCTGGGTTTAAAGCCGAACTTTAAAGGCAATATGAAATGGTACTTAGCCTCTGTGTTAATTTTTCCTGTTGTTACAGCAATCATTTTGCTAATCGGAGCTACAGCGAATTGGATAGACTTATCCGCATTTAATTTTAAATCATTTATCATAGCATTTGGCAGTACATTGCTAATTAATTTTATTATAGATATCTTTGAGGAAACGGCTTGGCGTGGATATCTGACTTCCCAACTTCTAAAACTAAATCTTAATGACTGGAAGCTATATCTCATTGTTGGCTGTGTGTGGTGCTTGTGGCATCTTCCTTATTATCTGGTGTTTTTACCTGAGGCGGATATCAGGGCAGTCATGCCTGTCAGCCGGCCCATTTATATTGTTGTTGCTTTTACAACATTTTTATCTTGGACGGTAATGTTTACTGAGCTTTTTAGAGTAACAAAATCTGTATGGCCATGTGTTATTTTACACACAGTAGAGGATTCGCTAATAAATCTTTTGGTAATATCAGGTTATATCGGCATCGCAACCGGTAAAGAAATTCTTATTTCGCCAATCAATGGCGTCATTACCTCAATGATATACGTAGCTGTTGGAATCGGAATAAGAGCTTATAGAAGACGAGCTTATAGAAGACTAGCAAACAATACTGTTGTCTAAAAGTGCTTCTGAAATGGGGATCGCAAATGAAAAAGAGGAGCAAAAAAAGATTATTTGTAATGATCGGAGTTTTGCTCCTTATCATAGTCCAGAAATATTTCAGATATTGCGGCTACATCGGCACTCTAAAATATCCTTTATGAAAGCAATCTATCAAGAACGTTGTTTTTGTATTTGGAACAAGCAATTGTCTATGAGCCGCGACGCAGCACGACTATTGCGAACTGCGAAGCCCTCCCGCTTTATAATAAAAAAATCAATCGTCGCCGCCTCGCAGGGCGGCGATACTGATTTATCCCATAAGCAGCATTAGATGAAGCGGTATTTGGCGGCATAGCAAAAGCCGCATTCGTATGATACGAATGCGGCCTTTGCATCAGGAGAGACCGGCGCCGGACACTGGCGGGCTGCCCGGCGCCCGCGGCAACCGCGCGGGTTATCGTGCGGTTGCCGCGCCGGGCGGCGCGGTTTCGCCCGGGCTATTGAAAACGAATGCTCAGGTACGATTTGATCAGCTCCACGCATTGGTCGCGGCTGATCGGCGCACTGTTGACACACAGATCGTAGTTATCCGAGTGCTGCCAGTCGCGCCCCGTAAAATAGCGGTAGTAGCCGGATCGCCGCCTGTCGGTCAGTTCCACACGGCGGCGGGCTTCCCGCTCATCCAGGTCGTTTCGCCGCATGATCTCCCTGACACGGTACTCAAACGGCGCGTAAACGGATATACGCAGCACGTTTTTAAAATCGCGCAGCACATAGTCGGCGCAGCGGCCTATGATCACGCAGCTCTCGCGCGAAGCGAGCTCGCGGATCACCTTGGCCTGATAGCTGAAAAGGTTCTCGTTGGAAATAAAGTCGTCGCTGTCCGGCGGAAGCGGATCGCCGTTGGCCACGGTTTTCGCGGCCAGCAGCAGCATGCGCGTGTTGGATGTTTCATCCGCCTGCCCAAACAGGCGCTCGTGTATGCCGCTCGCATCCGATGCAAGCCGCAGCAGCTCTCTGTCATAGAAGTTGACTTTGAGGGATTCGGCCAGTGCACGGCCTATATCCCGCCCGCCGCTGCCATAGCCGCGGGAGATTGTGATAGCAAAGCGTTCCATAAAGCCCTCCTTGCTCTATTCCATAACTCCGTAAGGGGTTACCCCGATAGTTTACAGTCAGAGGCTTTAACTCGACAAAGTGGATACTTCCACTTTGTCGAAAACGTGTTATGCGCCCAGGTACGCGCGGCGCACGCGGTCGTCCTGCAGCAGGTCGCACGCCCGCCCTTCCATGGAGATATTGCCCGTTTCCAGCACGTACGCACGGTCCGCTATGGAAAGCGCCATGCGCGCGTTCTGTTCCACCAGCAGTATCGTGATGCCTGCCGCGTGCAGCGTTTCGATGATGCCGAATATTTCCTTTACCAGTATGGGCGAAAGACCCATGCTCGGTTCATCCATCAACAGCACCTTGGGGTCGGCCATCAGTGCGCGGCCCGTCGCGAGCATCTGCTGTTCGCCGCCCGAAAGCGTACCGGCAATCTGCTTGTAGCGTTCTTTCAAACGCGGGAAGCTCTTGTAAACGCGCTCACGGTTTTGTTCGATCTGCGATTTGTCCACAAGACTGTACGCGCCCATATCCAGATTTTCAGCCACGGTCATGCGCTGGAATACGTGGCGGCCTTCGGGCACGTGCGCCATGCCCAGCGTAATGATCTTGGAAGCATCCGCTGTGCGCAGATTGTGCTTATCGTACATGATCTCGCCGGACGTAGCGTCCTTCAAGCCTGTGATGGTGTGCAGTATTGTCGTTTTACCCGCGCCGTTGGCGCCGATGAGCGATACGACCTCGCCGTCGTTTACGGTGATGGATATGCCCTTGATGGCGTGTATCGCGCCGTAATGTACATGCAAATCCTTGACTGTCAGCATACGCCATCCTCCTGTTCTCCGAGATAGGCCGCGATAACCCGCTCGTTTTTCGAAATTTCCGCCGGCAGGCCGGTTGCAATTGTCTCGCCGTAGTCTATGACGATAATGCGTTCGCATATACGCATGACAAGGCTCATGTCGTGCTCAATAAGCAGTATCGCGATATTAAACTTTTCGCGCACCAGTTTGATGCAGTCGAGAAGTTCGGCTGTTTCCGTGGGGTTCATGCCGGCCGCCGGCTCGTCGAGCAGCAGCACCTTCATATCCGTCGCCAGTGCGCGCGCGATTTCCAGCTTGCGCTGTTGGCCGTAGGGAAGGTTGGCAGCGATATAATGGGCTTTATCCTGCATGTTGAACAGCGACAAAAGCTCCATCGCGCGCTTTTCAATCGCGGCTTCTTCCTGCCAGAAGCCCTTGGAGCGGAACACGCTGGGCAAGAATCCGTATTTGAGATCCTTGGTAAACGCGGTCAGTACATTTTCAAGCACCGTCATCTGTTTGAACAGCCGGATGTTTTGGAATGTGCGCGCCACGCCGGCAGCAACGATCTGGTACGTCTGCTTGCCGTTCATTTTTTTGCCTTCCAGCCTGAAATATCCTTCCGTGGGCTGATATACGCCGGTCAACAGGTTGAATACGGTGGTTTTGCCCGCGCCGTTGGGACCGATGAGTCCTACCAGCTCGCCCTCGCGCAGTTCAAGGTTGAAGTCGCTGACGGCTTTGAGGCCGCCGAAATTAATGCCTAGGTTTTTGACCTCGAGTATGGCTTCGCTCATGATTTGCGCACCTCCTTGCCGCGTCCTCCGAACAGTTTGTTAAGCGTTGCTGTCAGGGAGAATTCAAGGCCGCCGGAAAGGCCGATGGGACGGAATATCATGACCAGCACCAGCACGACTGAATAGATCAGCATGCGGTATTCCGCAAACGCGCGCAGCAATTCAGGCAGCATGGAAAGCACGATAGCTGCAATGATGGAACCTGTGAGCGACCCCATGCCGCCGAGCACGACCATGATGACGTAGTCGGTGGATTTGAGGAAGGAGAAATCGTTCTGCGAAAGCGTGCCCAGTCCGCGGAATGCGAACATGGCGCCCGCGATGCCCGCGAATATGGCCGAGATCGTGAATGTGAACACCTTGTAGTAAGTCGTGTTCAAACCCACGCAGCTCGAAGCGATGTCGTCCTCGCGAATTGCCGTAATCGCGCGGCCGTACTTGGAACGGACGAACGAATACATGATGGCCACACACAGCGCGACGATCCAGAACAGCACGTAAATGTTGTTCATAACCGGAACACCGATGAGCGGCTGTCCGGCCTGGCCCTGCGCCAGACCCTTGCTGCCCGCGATCTTCAGGTTTTGAATGACGACGCGGATGATTTCGCCGAAGCCCAGCGTGATAATAGCAAGGTAGTCGCCCCTTAGACGCAGCGCCGGTATGCCTACCAGCATGCCGAATATGCCCGCCATCAGACCGCCCGCCACCATGCAGATAAGGAACAGCAGTATATCGGAACCCGGTCCGCTAGTTAGTATGTTCTGCTGTAAGAGCGCTTTGGCTAAGAGTGCGCTGGTGTATGCGCCCACCGCCATGAAGCCCGCGTGGCCGAGCGCAAGCTGGCCTAAAAAGCCCATAACGAGGTTCAGGCTGGTTACCATGACGATAACGAAGCAGCACTGCACCATAATGCCGGTTATGTATTTGGAAACGACGCCGCTCTCCATCACCAGCACCAGCAGTATGAACAGCACAACAAGGCCGGCCAGGTTGATGAGGGAGCTTTTGAATTTTGCCTGTCTGTTTGTCATCATAGCGCCCTACACTTTCTCGCCGACGTTTTTGCCCAGAATGCCGGCGGGCTTTACGAGAAGCACAACGATGAGTATGAGGAACACGATGGCGTCCGAGAACGCGGAGGTAATGACGCCTCCGGTCAGCGCGCCCATATATGCCTTAGAAAGGCTTTCCGCAAGACCTATGACGATGCCGCCGAGCATGGCGCCCGGTATGCTGCCTATGCCGCCGAGCACCGCCGCGATAAACGCCTTCAGACCCAGCATGGAACCCATCGTGATATTGACCTGATTGTATTGCACCACGAACATCAGCGCCGCCACAGCCGCAAGGCCGGAACCGATCGCAAACGTAATGGAAATGGTGCGGTTGACATTCACGCCCATGAGTATGGCTGCCTGCTTATCCTCCGAAACGGCGCGCATGGCTTTGCCCATCTTTGTACTTTTGACGAACAGCTGCAGCGCAAGCATGACGGCAAGACCCAGAGCTATCGTAAGCAACGTATTGCCGCTGACTTTTCCGATATTGGGCAGGCTCAAAATTGTTTTGACCTGCTTGGGGTTGGCGCCGAAGAGCACCTGCGCAAGGTTCTCCAGAAACAGGCTCATCGCGATAGCCGTAATGAGCGTGCTCATTTTGGTTCCCCGTTTACGCACAGGGCTGTACGCCAGTTTTTCCACCGATACGCCCACTGCGGCGCAGACGATGACTGCAAACACCACCGACAGCCATGCCGGCATGCCCGCCGCTATCATCAGCGGCACCGTAAAGAAGAGCGTATACGCTCCCACCATAATAAAATCGCCGTGCGCGAAATTGATAAGACGGATGATACCATATACCATGGTATATCCAAGCGCGATGAGCGAGTATATGCTACCCACGCGTAGGCCGTTTACCAACTGCAAGAAGAAAACTTCCATGCGGCACTTTCCTCCCCTTTTCAATCTCTCCTGTTTTTGCTTTTCCAAAAACTATGGCACAGAAGCCTGCTGCCCCTGTGCCGCAGTCCCGTTCTATGGCCGCCAGCCCGAACGGAGTTTCGTATGGTCTAATTTCCGGCCGGCGCGAAATTGCGCCGGCCGGCATTCAGCGGGCAAACCCGCTACAATATTTGTTTAGCCGATTTCCTTGTAGAATACGTTCTGGCCATCCTTGAAGGTGATGATGGCCGCGCTCTTAGCCGGGGTGTTGGTGGCGTCGAGCGTGAAGGAACCGGTGACGCCTTCGAAGCTCATGCCGGTCATGGCCTTTACGATGTCGGCGGTCTTATCGGAACCGGCCTTGTCGATGGAGGCGGCGAGCATATAAGCAGCGTCATACGCGAGGGCAGCGAGTGCGTTCAGGCTCTTGGGATCAAACTTCGCGGAGTAAGCCTTAACGAAGTTCTGAACCTTTTCGCTCGGGTTGTCCTGTGCGTAGTGGTTGGTGAAGTAGCAATCCGTGTACAGGGACTTGTCGTCCTGCATGGTGCCAACAGTACCATCCCAGCCGTCAGCGCCAACGAATGCGCCCTTGTAGCCCAGCTGACGGGCCTGCGGTACGATGTATGGGCCAATGGTGTCATAGTAGTAGGGGGCAAAAATCAGCTCAGCGCCGGAGGCGATGATGTTGGTGAGCTGAGAGGTGTAGTCGGTGTCATGCACGCCGGAAGAGCTTTCGGTGGCAACCACTTCAAGGCCCTGCGCGGGAGCGGCGTTGATGAACGCATTGTACAGACCGGCAGAGTACGGATCGCCGGAAGCATACAGCACGGCAACCTTGGTCTTGCCGAGGTCCTTGGCAACCTTCGCCGCGACTTCACCCTGATAGGAGTCACGGAAGCAGGCGCGGAATACGGTGGGCAGACCCTCGGTTACGGTGTCAGCCGTAGCGGTAGCCGATAGAAGGAGCATGCCCTGCTCATTTGCCAGGGTGCCCAAGCCTGCGGTCACGCCGGAGGTAACGGAACCGATGATGGCGCATACGCCGTCGGATACCAGCTTGTTGAACGCGTTAGCGCCTTCGGTGGAGTCGCCCTTGTCGTCCATATAAGAGACTTCGAGCTGACGGCCGCCAAGCACGCCACCCTTGGCGTTGATTTCTTCAACAGCCAGTTTGATGCCGTTGGAGACCGCTTCGCCATAAGCGGCGAGGTCGCCGGTGTTGGGCGAGATAGCGCCGATCTTAACGGGCGTGGTAGCAGCGGGAGCTTCGGTCGCGGCCGGGGCTTCGGTCGCGGCGGGTGCCGCGGGCGCTTCGGTCGCCGCGGGCTGTGCAGGCGCTGCGCAGCCGAACATGCCGACGGCCATAATGACCACGAGCAGCAGAGAAATCAATTTCTTCATTAACTTTGTCCCTCCCATTTTATTATGGAATGTATTCAAATGGCCGTACGGAAAATACCGACGCCAGTTTGAACGATGAAGATGGGGCATAAAAGCCTTTGACGCAAAAGAGTTACTTGCATCAACCAAAACCGATAATAAGAATTGTTCGAATTATACTCCCTATATTGCTGTACGTCAATAGAAAATGAAGGATATATGTTTTTTCAATGCAGGATTGCATATAATATATTCCTATAACGCCCAAAATGCCATCTGGCGGCGTGAGATTGCGCATCTTTTGACAAAAATGTCACACTTGGTTTTCATAACACTTTTTAAAATGCAAGTTGGCATCAAAAAACTTTCATTTTCAGTTCTGCCGCTTCTGATGTTTGCCTGCGCCGCACACGCGCATACTATCAGCAAACGCTGATAGGGGGCAAAGGCATGATTCAGCTCACACATGTGCGCGTTAGCGCGCCCGATGGCGGCGCTTTGAAGATGATGCGCAGTACGCTGCTGCGCGAAAAGTACGCGAGGGACCGCGTGCCCGTGCTGCACGATTTTACGCTGTGGCTGGGACGATCGGAATCCTGGGCGGTGATCGGTGATACCGATGCGGGGAAAACGACTTTGCTGCGGGTAATCGCCGGTCAGGTCGCGCCGGATTCCGGCACCTGCGCCGTACACGGACGGGTAGCCGCCGCAATCGGCACGGGAACGCTTCTGTCGCATGAAACCGGTGCGCAGAATGTACGGCTCGCATGCAAGCTTCTTGGCCTGCAAAAAGAAGCGGTGGGCGCGCGCGTTGCGGCGGTGCACGAGCGCAGCGGATTAAAAGAACAGTATAATCAACCCGTGTCTGGCTACGATGAAACACAGCGCTCGCGGCTTATCATGGCGATGGCCATCGAGCAGAAGCCGGATGCGCTCGTCATCGCCAATACGCTCGATTCCTGCGACGCTCTGTTTCGGCGCATGTGCGAAGGGGAAATCAAGCGCATGGTACGCGGCGGCATGACATTGCTTCTAGAAAGCCGAGATACCGCGCTTATGCGGCGGCTGTGCGAAAGCGCCATGTGGCTGACAGCGGGCCGTCTGCACCGGCTGGGGCCGTTTGAAACGGTTTACGCCGCGTATTCCTTCCCGCGGGCGGCAAAAGCGTACGGCGATGTCAAGCAGCTTCTCGAGCGCGAACGCGCCGCGTTCTCCGCGCCGCTATCCCCCGGGGTGGGCACGCAGAAAAACAAGCCTGCCGATTGGCCGGACGAAGCGCGGCGCGCTCTGTATGAAGCGCAGGCGCTTTGTGAGCGCTTAAGCGGGCAGCTGACGGCTTACGCGGAGGCCAACCTCGCCTTTGAACGTGAAAACGAGCGGCTTACGGCCGAAGCAAAGCTGCATGAAACCCGCACGCAGGACTCTGAGCGTATGCTTTCCCGGCTCATGGCCGTGTTTACGGATATGATGCAGATCATGCACGCGCAGTTCCTGCATTTGCGGCAATTGGGCGCATCAAAGAACAGAAAAAAATAGTACACAAGATTGGCCTTGCAGGCCTGCAGGATCAGCAACCCCGGACTGCATGATTTGGCAGGCAGTACCTACTTAAAATGAAGAAGAATATTGTGGTATTTGGGCGGGTAAAACGACATAAAAACAGCCCGGCATATAAGCCGGGCGCAGTTGGTATGGCCTTCCTATTACCCTTGCCTATGGACATCCTCCGTCATTTGCAAGTCGTTTGGCGTACGCATTGAGGGAAAGGCTGTCAATCATGCCGTCCATGAGCGCGTAATAGCCCGCACAGCCTATCATGGCGGCGTTATCCGTACAATAGATGGGCGCGGGGCAGCAGAAGCGAAGACCCGCCGCCTCTGAAGCCCCCCGCAGCGCGTTCGTCAGCGATCGGTTGGCGGATACGCCGCCCGCAAGCGCAAGCGTTCCGCCGCCCTGTGCAAGCGCGGCGCGCACAGCCTTGGTTGTCAGCGCCTCTATCATGCTGCGTTGGAACGAAGCAGCCACATCCGCACGGTTTACCGTTTCCCCGCGCTGACGCGCGGTGTGCATATAATTGACCACTGCCGTTTTGAGCCCCGAGAAAGAAAAATCCAGCCCCGGTCCCGCGTTGAACCCCGCGGGGAAGGAGATCGCGTCCGCGTTGCCTTCTTTTGCGAGCGCCTCCAGCGACGGGCCGCCGGGGTAGGGGAGATCCAGTGCTCTCGCCACTTTATCAAACGCCTCGCCCGCCGCGTCGTCGCGCGTGCGGCCCAACAACCGAAAACCGTTATACGCTTCCACCGCAAACAGGTGGCTGTGCCCGCCCGAAGCCACTAGGCAGGTAAACGGCGGCTCCAAATCCGCATAGCTCAGATAATTCGCCGCAACATGCCCTGCGATATGGTCTACGCCAATCAGAGGCAAAGAAAGCGCGTACGCGAGCCCTTTCGCGTAGCTGACGCCAGTCAAAAGTGCGCCGACCAGCCCCGGCCGCGATGTCACTGCCACCGCGTCAATATCCGCATATGTCAGTCCCGCGTCGGCGAGTGCCTGCTCCACCGTGGGGGTTAATTGCAGCGTATGGTTGCGCGAAGCAAGCTCCGGCACCACGCCGCCGTATTTTTTGTGTATGGGAATTTGCGTATACACCGTGTTGGAAAGCACCGTGCGGCCATCCTTTATTACCGCCGCCGCCGTTTCATCGCAGGAGGTTTCAATGGCCAGCAGTACGGCCTGTTTGCTTTCGCATAACCGCTTCGCCTTTTCTGCCGCTATTTCGTCATACCGTGTCACTGCTCGAGCCGCCTTTCCCTGCGCCTGAAGTAAATTGCAACGCCGGTGCAGACAGCCCACGCAAGCGCGAACAACCCGCCCGCGCGCAGAACGATGTCATAGAACAGCTCCCACGGCATCATATTGATCATGCGCGATGTCGCCGGGTCCAGTATCCACAGGTCGTTGGTGAAGAACAGCAGATGGAAGCTGATCCAGAACGAATTGAAGTCTATGAGCACCCATGCGCCAACGGCGAGTATAATCAGCAAAAACACGCCGCTGGCGTTTAAGAACGCGCGGGAGCCGGAAATGCGCATTTTTTTCATTTCGCCGCGCTGCTTGTAGGTGATCACGCGTCCGGTGTACGCGAGGAACACGATGAACACGGCTGCGGTGGCGTTGGTGAACTGCATGAAATTCTGGTACAGCGCCCGCACATCCACCATGTGCGCCCGCTCGCGGTCGTTGAACATGGATACGCGCTGTCCGTCCACCGTCACATCTAAGTCGATGCTGTCCGCCGTGCCTTCCATGTATTTGATCATCTGCATGGTCGCATCGGTCAGCTCCTTGGTTTCCATACCCATGGAGCGTGCGTGGTCCAGCCGCGTGTATTCGCTTTCAAAAAACGCGCGGTTGTTGATGGTGATGCGGATGGCGAAAAACAGCAGCGAAATGAGCGCTGCCAGGCAGATCAGAATCGCGATAAAGCGTACGAGACGGTTGGGATGCATAGGCTTGCCTCCTTTTTGGTATGTTGGAGGCTCTGCCTCCAAACCACCGCCAAAGGGACATGTCCCTTTGGAAACCCTTAAATCAAAGCGGCTTTGCCGCTTTGGTGGGATATATCAAGTATTGATTATACAACAAAAGCAAAACAATTTCCTAGTGAGCTTATAAGAGAAAGGTTTAGTTTCGCGCAAAAAAAGTATCGGCTCATACTGAGCCGATGATAATATTTTATATTGGGAGAAACTGCGCTCCATCCTCTAGACGTCCGTTTCACAGGGGGTGTGGAAGTCGAAGCCGCGCGCCGCCTGTGGCGGATGAAGCGCGGCGGAAGACCAGTGAGAAAGGGAGTGCAAGGAAGCGGCTCCTGCCGCGACGCAGCACGACCATTGCGAACTGCGGGAGCCCCCACTTTTAAATAAAATAGAAATTCGCGTCGCCGCCACAGGCGGCGATACCTTGTTATTCTGTCGGGCAGCTCAAATTCTGCATAGGGCTGATCTGCCAAATATCCTTGGCATATTCCCCTATGGTGCGGTCGCTCGAAAACTTGCCCGCCGCCGCCGTATTCATTAAGCACATGCGCCCGAACGCCATCCTGTCCCGATACGCGCGGTTGCACTCTAGCTTCTTATCAATATACTCCATCAGCTCGAGCAGCACAAAATACTGATCCGGCAGGCCGTAACTGCCGCCGGTCAGCAAGCTAGAATGCAGTTCGTCCAACACATCGAGCCTTCCAAGCGTGCCGTCGATGAGCGTATCCACCGCGCGGCGAACACGCGGGTTCTGCGCGTGCAGCGCGCGCGGGTCGTAAGTCGGGCGTATGGCGATGAGTTCCTCCACTGATCGTCCGAATATGAAGTTGTTCTCTTTGCCCGCCTGCTCCACAATCTCTACATTGGCGCCGTCATAGGTGCCCAGCGTCACAGCCCCGTTGAGCATGAGCTTCATGTTGCCCGTACCGCTCGCTTCCGTGCCCGCCGGTGAGATCTGCTCGCTTACGTCCGCCGCGGGGATAATGCGTTCTGCGTACGATACATTATAATTGGATACGAATACTACCTTCAGCTGATCCGATACCGCAGGATCGTCGTTGACAAGCCGCGCGATTTCGTGGATAAACTTGATAACCGCTTTAGCGCGCCAATAGCCCGGCGCGGCCTTCGCACCGAATAAAAACGCCGTGGGCGTGAAGTCCTTTAAAGTCCCGTCCTTTAGGGAGAAGTAGATATCCAGTATGGAAAGGGCGTTTAAAAGCTGCCGCTTGTATTCATGCATGCGCTTGACCTGCACATCGAAAATAAACTCCGGCGGCAGCAGCACGCCTTCCGTTTTATGTACGTAAGCGGAAAGCTGTTCCTTTTTCTTATGCTTAATTTCGTTAAACGCTAGGATATCCGCGTCCGTCAGGCGCCCCTTGAGCCCTTCGAGCACATCGAGGTCGTATATCCAGCCCTCGCCCACGCGCTCTGTGATGTAGGAAGAAAGCTCCGGATTGCACAGCTTGAGCCAGCGGCGCTGCGTGATGCCGTTGGTTTTGTTCTGGAACCGTTCGGGGAACAGCTCGTAAAAATTGTGCAGCACATCCTTTTTGAGTATTTCGGTATGCAGCGCGGCTACGCCGTTGATGGTGCGCGAGCAGTACGAGGCGAGGTTTGCCATGTGCAGCACCGGCCCCTGTATGATGGATACCTCGTGTATGCGCGGGAAGCCCTTCTGCATGAGCTCTCCGCAGAACCGTTCATTGATTCGGTAGACGATATCGAACACGTCGGGCACAACGGATTTGAACAGCTCCACATCCCATTTTTCCATCGCCTCGGCCATGACCGTGTGGTTGGTATAGGAGAATATTTTCGATGCCGCATCAAACGCGGCGTCAAAGCTCCAGCCCTCCGCCATCAAAAGGCGGATGAGCTCGGGGATGCTGATGACGGGATGCGTGTCGTTGAGCTGTATGGCCACCAGTTCCGGCAGCTTTTCTAAGTCTCCGTGCGCGCGTTTGAAGTTGAACAGGATATCCTGCAGCGAAGCGCTCGAAAGGAAATATTGCTGCTTCAGCCGCAATTGCTTGCCCGCGAACGTGCTGTCGTTGGGGTAAAGCACGCGCGTAATATCCTCCACGGCGTTCTTTTCGCGCACCGCCAGTGCGTACTGCTGCTCGTTGAAAGCCTGAAAATTGAATTCCTCAATGGGCTCGCTCTGCCACAACCGCAGCGTGCCGATATTGTCTGTGCCGTATCCTATAATGGGCATATCGTAGGCCACAGCGCGGACGGTTTCGTTCGCGAATTTGACATTTACGGTATGCGTGTCACGGCGTATGCTCCACGGGTCGCCCAGCCGCTGCCAGTCGTCCGCGCTTTCCACCTGAAAGCCGTCCCGGAAGCTCTGCTTGAACAGACCGAATTTGTAGCGGATGCCATAGCCGTCCAGCGGCAGGTTGTGTGTGGCGGCGGAATCGAGAAAGCACGCCGCAAGCCTGCCCAGGCCGCCGTTGCCAAGAGCGGCGTCCTCAATATCCTCAAACGCGGCGATATCCATTCCCTGTGAGGCAAACGCGTCGCGAACGGTATCCAAGAGACCCGCTGCCATGAGGTTGTTGTATACCATGCGGCCCATCAGGTATTCTGCACTGAAATAATACGCGCGGCGAACACAGTCGCGCGCGTGGCGGCTCTGATACCAGCGCGAGGCAAGCTCTGCCATGGTTTCGCTGCCCAGCGCATCATGCAGCTGCGCCACCGTCGCGTCGCGCAAGGGCACCTGGTATTCGCTCATCAGCCGCCGTTCGATGACGCTGATCAGGGTTTGCTTGTCCTTCATGCGTTAGATTCTCCCCTGTTGCTGTACCGTCCATGCGGCGTTCGTGCCGCGTTGGAGGTGATTTGGCTTTTATCGGCGCGCGAACCACACTTTATCGTGGCCGCGCCGCCGGGGATTGCGTATGGGATATGCCCAATCGCGGGCATTTTGTCGAAAAATTCCTGCATCGTATAGTATATCATGCCGCCGCCTGAATGCAACACGCGCCATGTGCGTGCAACCGAGGCGTATGCCATGACATTGAGCTATGTTGCCCCGCCATAACCGGCGTGATGCGCCTAGGGCCGATTGCCGGAATCCCCCAATACCCCGTATCCCATGCCATGATTCTATGCTATACTAATGGAAAATGCGAGAGTCCGCGCCGGATTGCCTGTGGCTTGCCATAAAAGGCCGTTGTGCGGCAGCGGAAAGAGGAGCGTTTTCATGGAGAACATGATCCCAACGTTGATCTGCCTGGGCATCGGCATACTCCTGCTGGTGGTGGAAATGTTCATCCCCGGCTTCGGTGTGGCAGGCGCCATTGGGTTGATCGCGATTTTTGCGGCCATACTGCTGCAGATCGGCAATCCGGTGGGCATACTGTTTATGGTAGCGCTGGTGCTGTTCATTATCGCGATAGGGCTGATCCTGTTTTCTCGTCTTGCTTCGAAGGGCAAATTGAGTAAAGCTCGTATCGTACTCAAGGAAAGCAGCGGCGGTGAAGTCAAGGAAGTTGGCAAGCAGAATTACCAGTCGTATGTCGGCAGCGTCGGCGTGGCCGTTACCCCGCTTCGTCCTGCAGGCAAGGCCGTGTTTGACGGCACATCGCTCGATGTCGTGACAGCAGGCGAATTCCTGCCCGAAGGCGCGCGCGTGCAGGTCATGCGGGCGGAAGGTCTGCGTATACTCGTTCAGGCGGTGCGCGGCGAATAAACCGCGCTGTACTTTAGTATCTCTGGCGTCTTGCCGGTCAGCGTGAGACCGGCTATCATACCGCATTCCCCGTATTCATACAACAGTGTTCCCGCAAAAGACAATCTGGTTCCACACATAGAAAGGAGATCCATATGTATTTCGACGCATTACTGCCCATTATCGTCATCATAGGTGTCATCATATTCCTCTCTATATTCTTCAGCTTCATTCCGCTGCGGCTGTGGATAGCGGCGCTCGCTTCGGGCGTGAATATCAGCATCATGCAGCTCATCGGCATGCGCATCCGCAAGGTCACACCTGCGCGTATCGTCAACCCCATGATCAAAGCGACCAAGGCGGGTCTTGCTATTCCCATCAATAAGCTCGAAGCGCACTACCTCGCGGGCGGTAATGTTGACCGCGTTGTCAACGCACTCATCGCGGCACATCGCGCCGGCATCCCGCTGGATTTCGAACGCGCCTGCGCCATAGACCTCGCGGGCCGCGACGTGCTCACCGCCGTACAGATGAGCGTTAACCCCAAGATCATTGAAACGCCGGTCATCGCCGCCATTGCAAAGGACGGCATCGAGCTTCGCGCCAAAGCGCGCGTGACCGTGCGCGCCAACATCGACCGCCTGGTCGGTGGCGCGGGCGAGGAAACCGTTATCGCCCGTATCGGCGAAGGCATCGTCACTACCGTAGGTTCGGCGTTCAGCCACAAGGAAGTTCTCGAAAACCCGGATAGCATTTCCCGCACCGTGCTCAACAAGGGCCTGGACGCGGGCACGGCGTTTGAAATACTCTCCATCGACATCGCGGATGTGGACGTTGGCCGTAACGTTGGCGCGCAGCTGCAGATCGACCAGGCCGAAGCGGATAAGCGCATCGCGCAGGCGAAAGCCGAAGAACGCCGCGCCATGGCCGTCGCGCAGGAACAGGAAAACAAGGCCGAGGCGCAGGGCATGCGCGCCAAGGTTATCGAAGCCGAAGCCGAAGTGCCGCGCGCGCTTGCGCACGCTTTCCGTGAAGGCAAGCTGGGCGTTATGGAATACTACAACATGCAGAACGTCATATCCGATACCGAAATGCGCCGCTCGCTCTCCAAGGGCAGCGACATAGATAAGAAAGAAGAATAAAGTACTCTGACAGGGGACGGCGCATGCGCCGTTCCCCTGAAATTCTATTCGCTTGCGTCGTACGCGCCGCAAGCGTAAAGTCTTGCAGGGCAAGGCTTTCCTCTGGGGAACCGTCTTCATAAGAGGCGGCTCCCGCAATCTGGAGGATATTATGGATTTTATCATCATACTCATTGTGTTGTTCGTATTGTTCGGCAACATCAAAAACAAAAAGAAGCAGCAGGAAGCGCAGGAAGCGCGCCGCCGCGCTATACAGGAGCAGCAGGCGCGCAACGGGCAGCCTTCGCAAGCGCCGGTATTCGATATGCCGTATGCGCCTATGGTGCCGTCCGAGGCCGAAGGGCAGGATGCCCCGCCCGCTCAGATGCCGCGTAACGATCCCCGCTTCCCGGATTTTTCGCCTGTGCAGCCCGCCCCAGTGGCGCGTCCGGCGGCAAGTCCCGTTCCCCAGCAGCCCCGCACCGCCTACAAGCCGGTGCAAGTTCCGGCTTCGCCGCAGAACGCGCCGCAGATGGCAGAGGGGGCAGGCAAAGAAGTGCAGCATGCGTCCACTTCCGTCCGTGCGCATGGTACAACCCTGCAGGAGGTCATGGGCCGCCGCCATACACTCGAAGCGAGCAGCACCACCGGCCACGCGCACACCGAAAGCAGCATGAGCGGCGTACAGGAATCCTGCCCGCCCGCCCAGCGTGTAACAATATCGCGCAAGACATCCTCGAAATCGGGAATAGCCGCGCTTATGGCGGATAAGGATGCGCTCAGGCAGGCGGTACTCTATTCTGAAATATTAGGCAAGCCCAAGGCACTGCGCCGCTAAATCAGCGGAAGGTTGCGGGAGGTCATATTGTACAAAAAAGCGGATCGCATACTGACGGCGGCGTTTTTAGCGCTGCTGTCAGGCATATTTGCGTATTGGATTTTTTCGGCCGCCGCTATTTACACGGCGGCTTCCGTCATATGCGCCGGTATTTGTGCGCTGCTGTTCGGTTTGATCGGCGCGCGCTGTATAGGTGCGGTACTCCATAGCGTATCGGGCGGCATAGAGCCGGATCTGACGCAGAATTTAGGGCGGCGCAGCCTGAGGAGGTCCTACCGGCATCCGGTTGCAACGCTTTTTCTCTTATTGGTACTCATGCGGTTTGCCGTATTCGCGGCGGCCTACGCCATACTGACGCTGCAGAAGGGGTATACCGGCGGTATCGTCGATACCATGGGATTGTGGCTCAAGGGCGACGCGCCGCATTATTTGGGC
Source organism: uncultured Oscillospiraceae bacterium (assembly GCA_964440115.1). GTDB lineage: Bacteria > Bacillota > Clostridia > Christensenellales > CAG-138 > JAEWWD01. Next base: position 75,356 of record CAYTPV010000005.1, read on the forward strand.
ATCGCCGAACGCTGGTATGTCACACAAGGCGACCCGCGTTTCCACATCGTATTTTTCCCGTTCTATCCGGTACTTGTCCGGCTTACAAACGCACTCCTGCACAACACATTTGCGTCGGGTCTTCTTTGCTCGCTTTTGTTTACGGCGGGCGCTGGCGTGCTGCTTTATGAGCTTGCGCTGCTCGATTACGGGCGGGATACCGCCAAGCGCGCCGTGGCGTTTCAAATGCTGCTGCCCGCCGCGTTTTTGCTCAGCGCGCCCATGAGCGACGCATTGTTTTTGCTGCTGTCCATAGCGGTCATGCTGCTTGCCCGCAAAAAGCGATATCTGTTCGCCTGCATATTGGGCGGGCTTGCCGCATTCACGCGCGTATTGGGCGTGCTGTTGCTGCTGCCTGTAGCCATTGAGCTGTGGGGGGAAGCGGCACGTGTGCAGGCACAGGGCGGCAAAGGCTTGCGGTATTTTCTTGTGCGCGCAAGCGCGCTGCTGCTCATTCCGCTGGGTCTTGGCGGATATTTGTATGTGAATTATGCCGTCACCGGCAATGCGTTTACATTCCTCATCTACCAGCACGAACACTGGAGTCAGGGCATGGGCTGGTTTTTTGATACCGCCGCATACCAGACGGATTATCTGCTCAAAACATTCTTCAGGGATAAACCCGCCGCTTTCGGACTGTGGGTTCCCAACCTGTTGTTTTTGCTGCTAGCGCCCGTGGGCATCCTCGTCGCACAGCGCAGACAAGCGCCAGCGCATGTCAGTCTGCGTGCCGTTACGTCTGCCGAGGCCATAGCGGAGGATTCACAGGAAGTCTCAGAGGAGCAGCCTACGGATCAGCCCGCGGAGCAGATTACCGAACCGGAACGCCCGCCGCTGCTGCGCGCAAGCTATACGGCCTATTTTCTTGCGTATTACTGCATAGGTATGGGCGCGACATGGCTTTTATCCGCCCCGCGCTATTTGACCTGCTGCTTCCCGCTCAGCATCGCGCTGGCCGCGCTAAGCAAAAAGCGCGCCGTCGCGTGGCCGCTGTATGCGCTGCTCTTCGTTGGGCAAATTGCGTACATGTGGGCGTACGTCGCGGGGTGGCCTGTTTACTAGCGGTATCGCCGCCTTGGGGCGGCGACGAATATTTTTCTATTCTGGGGGCGAAGCCCCCAGCCCCCCAAGAGACGGAAGTCGCGTGTGCCGCATATGAGGGCGTTTCCTTCTGACGAACCGATATCTTCTTTGGGATAACATAGCCAAAGCCAAACATATTGAGGGTGTCGCTTGTACGCCAGGGGGAGCGGGGAGTCGGAGCCGAGCGCCGCCTGTGGCGGAGGAAGCGAGGCGGAAGACCAGTGAGCAAGGGAGTGCAAGGAAGCGGCGCCTGCCGCGACATAGCACGACCATTGCGAACTGCGAAGCCCTCCCACTTTATAATAAAAACAATATTCGTCGCCGCCTCAGGGCGGCGATACCTTGAAACCCAAAGGGTCATGTCCCGTGCTCGAGGGCAAAGCCCTCGAAAGAAAGTGTAATAAAATGCAGCCACGCAACGAAAAAGGCCAGACTCTTGAAGAATTCTTAGCCGCTTACGATGAAAACAAGTATCGCCGCCCTTCCGTCACGGCGGATATCGCCGTGTTTACGCTCGTACGCGCCCCCGGCGGCAGGCATGAAATCGCTGTGCTGCTCGTACGCAGAAAAGATCACCCCTTTATCGGCACATGGGCGCTGCCGGGCGGGTTTGTCAACATGGACGAAGAACTGCATGAAGCCGCGGCCCGCGAGCTCGTGGAGGAAACCGGTATCCCGAACCTGCCCCTGCGGCAGTTCGGCGCGTTTGGCGGGGTGAACAGGGACCCGCGCACGCGCATCATCACCATAGGCCATTACGCGCTCGCGCCTTATGAGACGCTGCAGATACAGGCGGGCGACGACGCTGCGGACGCCGCGCAGTTTCGCGTTTCCATGATGCGCGAAGCGGTCACATCGCATGCCGCTCTTTACAAGATGCGGCTGAGCGGTACCTGTGAATTATTTACCCGCGCTCGGCTGGCGTGGGACGATCTGGGCACGGACGCCATGCAAATGCCCGGCGGCGATCTTGCTTCGGATCATGGGCTAATCTTGTTCCATGCGCTGCTGTCGCTTGCACAGCTTCCGCGCGCGCGCGCAGCAAAACTGCTGGCGGGGGATAACGCAGGGCTTCGCGCGAGCGCCCGTCACGCGCTGGACAAGCTGTTTTGTGATCTGGGCAGTCCCGGCAGATAAATCAATATCCGGCAGGATGAACCTGCCGGAACATTCACGCAATGCGTGCGATAAGGGAGAACGACATGGCATCTTTGGAACAGGGCGAACGCAGGCGCGAGCAAATGCTCAAGGACCCGGTATCCCGTCTCATTCCGGCGGTGGCGCTGCCGTCCATCATCAGCATGCTGGTACTCGCCATCTACAACATGGCGGATACCTTTTTTGTCAGCAAGCTTGGCAACAGCGCCACGGGCGCGGTGGGCATCGTATTCCCCATTATGAGCCTGCTGCAGGCATTGTCGTTTACATTTGCGCACGGTGCGACCAGTTTTATATCCCGTTTGCTGGGCAAGGGGGATGTCGAGTATGCCTCGCGAACGGTCAGCACGGCTACGATCAGCGCAATGCTGGTGGGGCTTGCATTCGGGGCCGTCGGCATACTGTTCATGGACCCGCTGCTCAGGTTTTTCGGCGCCACGCCTACCATACTCCCTTATGCGCGGGAATACGCCAAATATATTTATATCGCGTCTCCGCTGTTTGCGGCCTCGTATGTGTTCAACAATACGCTGCGCGCCGAAGGCAGTCCGGTGCTCGCGCTCATGGGCATGAGCTCGGGCGCGATACTCAACATCGTGCTTGACCCCATCTGCATATTCACATTCCATATGGGCGTGGGCGGCGCGGGCTTCGCCACTATGATCGGCCAGTTCGTGGGCTTTTTCGTATTGCTTTCCTTTTATCTGCGTAAAAAGGGCCGCGTCAGCGCGCTGACACTATCGCCCAAGCTGTTTACGCCGACCAAGCTCATGATGGGCGAAATACTGCGCATAGGTATACCGTCGCTGTTCCGCCTGGGGTTGAACAGCGTAGCCGCTATACTGCTCAATACGGCGGCAGCGCCCTATGGGGATGAAGCTATCGCTGCGTTTTCAGTTGTGACCCGGCTGCTGTTCCTCATCAACGCCGCACTGATTGGCTATGGGCAGGGGTATCAGCCGATTTCCGGCTACAACTACGGCGCGGGGCGATTCGACCGCGTGCGGGAAGCGTTCTCGTTTACCATGCGCACGGCCATGTTCGCGATGGCAGCCTGTTCTCTCATTATGATTGTATTTTCAACACAGTTGGTCGGCATATTCCGCGATGACCCGGCAGTGCTTGCGCTGGGCGTAAAGGCGCTGCGGTGGCAGGCGGCGACATTGCCGCTCATGGGGGCTTCACTGCTCGCATCCATGATGTTTCAGTCCGTAGGCCGCGCCATGCCAGCGTTTGTCGTATCGCTTGCGCGGCAGGGGCTGTGCTTTGTGCCCTTTGTGCTGCTGCTGCCCGCGCTGTTCGGGGTAAACGGGCTGGTCGCGGCGCAGTCGGCAGCCGATTTTGTGGCGTTTTTGATCACCGTTCCGCTGCTGCTCAATGTGCTCAAACAGCTTCGGGGCGAGGAAGATACGGGGAAAATTCGCTCGTTTGACGAAAGCATGCTGGAAAGCGAGTAAAAAACGAAGGCTTTTTGAGGGCTGTTTCAGGGATTAGCAGCATTTTCATTCAAAAAAGGAGGATACAAATCCTCCTTTTTTACATGTCAAATTCACAAAGTGACAAATCATGTTCAACAGCATGCCACAAAAGTACCAATATTGCGTTCCATACTATTCGCGTATTCATTGGGGGTGAAGGTATGGAACAGGTAACGCGCCGCAGGCGGCTGCTGCAGGCAGTCAAGACGCCGCATATGCTTGCTTTGTTTGGCATTGTATTGCTATCGTTCTTTCTCAACTTTTATCTGATTGGTCAAAATGGCTACGGCAATGCGTATTATGCTGCCGCAATCCGCAGCATGACGCAGAGCTTTCATAATTTTTTCTTTATCTCTTTTGACCCGGCGGGCGTGGTGTCCGTGGATAAATCCCCGCTCGGGCTGTGGGTGCAGGCACTGTTCGTTTTGATATTCGGGTATCAGGGCTGGGCCATGCTGATGCCGCAGGCGCTCGCGGGCGCACTTTCCACATTCATGGTGTATGTGCTGACCGAGCGGTACTTCGGCAAAACGGCGGGTCTTGTAGGCGCGCTTACGTTTGCTCTAACCCCTGCGGTCGTGGTGGCGTCGCGCAACAACACCATGGATATGCAGCTTGTATTCGTTTTGCTGCTTGCCGCGTGGTTCCTGATGCGCGCGTTGGAAACAAAGAAACTGCGGCATCTGCTGCTGTGCGCACTGATGCTGGGGCTGGGCTTCAATATCAAAATGCTGCAGGCGTATCTCGCGCTGCCGGCGGTTGCGATTGCGTATCTGCTTTTTGCTAAGGAACCGTTCTGGCGCAGATTGGGCAAAAGCGTACTCAGCCTTGCCCTTGTGCTTGTCGTTTCCTTCGCGTGGGTGGCGGCAGTAGATCTGACACCAGCTGAAAGCAGACCCTATGTGGGCAGTTCCACCGATAATACCGTCATGGAGCTTATTGTAGGTCACAACGGGCTGGAACGCATCATAGGGCGCACCATCGGCGGCGGCAAAGGGAATTCCGTGGGCACAACCAATCTGGGATTGCCGTCTGACGGCACAAACAATATTCTGCACGGCATGCGCCCGTATGGCATCTCCATGCCCGGCGGCATGCAGCCCTTTGGCGGGCCTATGCAGGGTGGCCCGCAGCCCGGCGGCACACATGCTTCGGGTGGAGCGGGCGGTTCCCGTCCGGATGGTTCGCGTTTAGGCGGATCGGGCAGCACGCGTCCCGGCGGTGCGCCTCCTCATGGCAGCGCAAACGGCGCGAGTCCTAACAGCGGCGGTTCGGCGGCAAAGCGTAATAACGGCACGCCGGGCAACGATATCGGTACCGCAGGCCCATTCAGGCTGTGGAGCGAAGACCTGTTCGGCCAGATCGGCTGGCTGCTGGCGTTCGCGCTGCTGGGCATTCCCGCAACACTTAAAAAAGGCGCGCTGCCGCGCGGCAGCGTACAGCGCGGCGCATACGTGTTCTGGGCGGCGTTCCTTCTGACCACCGTCGGGTTCTTCAGCTTCGGCGGTTATTACCACCGCTATTACCTGTGCATGGTTGCGCCCGCGCTCGCCGTGCTGACCGGTATCGGCTTTGCCGCTATGCTGCAGGCGTTTGTCCAGAAGGATGGCTGGCGCCGGTGGCTGCTGCCCACGGCTGTGCTGGTGAGCATTGGCCTTGCGATACTCCGGCTGCAGGCATACGAGAATGTGCGGGTGTATTTGATCCCCATCATGCTGCTGTTTGCCGTGCTCGCGTTTGCTTTGCTATCGCGGGCATCCAAACGCCGTACGGTGATGGCTGCACTCTGCCTGCTTATAACGCTGCAGGCGGGTCCCTTCTGCTGGAGCCTGACGGCGACTTTGTACCCGCCCATCAACTCCACCATGCCCTTTGCGGGCCCTGAGCTGTATGAGAATATCAAGACGCCGGGCATGACAGCGCATCAGGAGCCATACACAGGCCCCGAGGGCGATCTGCTGGGTATGGAAAAGTATCTGGTGGAACATTACCGCGCAGGAACCTACCTTGTGGTGGCGCAGCGCGCGAACGACGTGGCCGGGTTGATCATAGACACGGGGCTGCCCGCGGTGGCATACGGCGGCTTCTTAGGCTGGGATGGCGCAATTTCGCTCGATAAGCTCAAAGTGCTGGTGGACGAGGGCGTGGTGACGTATTTCCTCGTGCCGTCCGGCATAGGAAGGAGCACGTCGGAGTTGACGAATTATGTTATGAAGAACGCGAAGCTGGTAGAGCCATCCGAATACGGCGGGTTCAGCTCCTTCGGGCGGTTATATCTGTTTGAGTAAGCGGCATTTTGCGCACAACATGGTTATGGGCGAAACTATTTCTCTAGGTATCGCCGCCTTAGGGCGGCGACGAAGATTCTTTTTATTTCAAAGCGGGGGCTCCGCCCCCGCGACCCCTGGAGTACGGGCGTTGTATGATGCTCGGGAAACTAAAACTGTTTTCAAATACATCTGATAAACGATTATTAAATAAAAATACGTCAAAACTGACGACATGTGCGTCAGTTTTGACACCTTGCACAAATGCCGGCCGCGCCGCAGGCGCAGGCATTTGTGAGAAAAAGTCGCGGGGAATGGACTTCATCCATTCCCCGCGAAAGCGTTAGCGCGCTATTGGGCAAAGCATGCTTTTATCGATGGCTGGCGGCTCTAACAGCGTAGTCAACGGCGCGATTTCCTCATAAAACGCCTGCGGCGGCTTGAACGCTTTCCCGAAGTGCATGGGCATGAACCGCACAGGGTGCATTTCTTTGCAGAATAGGATGGCTCCCCTATAGTAATCGCTGCCCATGCGCGGGTCTACGGGGAAAAACGCAAGGTCGATATTCTGTATGCCCGCTCTGATTTTCGCAAGCTCCTGCAGAAATTTTGCTTCCTCCGCGCGCGCATAGTCTTCGCCGCCCTCGTCGCGCCAGTGCCAGTCGTTGAGATCCCCCGCGTGGAACACGGATACGCCGTCCCACACGATATGGAAGGATACTCCCTCATCCGTACTGCCGTATGCCGTCACCTGCAAAGAGTTGGGTGAGACTGTCTGCCCCGGCCGCATTTTGGGTACGCCGACGGGCGCGGGTACGTCAAACCCGGCCGCAAACCGCGCGCCGTTTAGGTTCCAGATCTCGGGCGAATAGTGGTCGCGATGCACATGACTGACCAGCGCCGTCGCGTAGCGCATCTGTGCGAGCGATGTGTCAGAAAGCAAAGTATGCTTTTCAGGATCATAGCAGTCCACGACGAGTATCCCCCCGTCGCGCTCGAGCGCGAAGCCGCTGTTTCCCAGATAGGTGATCTTCATAGCACATCCTCCTCGTGTGGCAGACACTTGGGGCTGGTAATGCCCCATATAGCAAATGATGAACCGGCCCTTTGCGTTTGACGGGGCTGGTTCATCATAATCGGGCGTTTAGTAGCGCTCCTTATGCCACTTCTCTTCTTCGAAGCGTTCCTGCGGAGCGGCGCGCTGCGGGAGGGGTTCTTTGATATGTCCGGCCGCGAGGAGGCTGACCACCCGCACATGGTCGGGGATATTCAGCGCGTCTTTCACAGCCTGATAATACTCGCGTTTGGGGTGTATGCCCAGCCACACGCCGCCCAGCCCCAGCGCATGTATCGCCAGCAGCATGTTTTGTGTGGCGGCCGCGCTGTCCTGTACTAAGAATTCCTCGTCCTCTGGCTTAATCGTGTCGCTGTATGCACAGGTGACGATGCACAGCGTGGCGTCTTTGAGCATGCCCCACCACCGGCTCAACGGTGCGAGCGCGTTGAGCGACGCACGGTCGGTGACGGTGATCATCTGCCACGGGCGGCGGTTGTGCGCGCTGGGCGCGTGCATGCCCGCGCGAAGTATCGCCTTTATCTCCGGTTCGGATATGGGCTCGTCTGTAAACGAGCGTACGCTGCGCCTCGCGAGCAGCGCGTCCATTGCGGGTATTTCTTTCATTGTCTAGACCTCCCAGCCTGTCAAATTGATTATAGCAGCAGCCGGGCATCCGGGCGCATGCGTGTTATCCCAGATACATTTTGTACAGCAGCGTTTCCACAAGCCGGTCCGGCAATAGCCGCTTCAGGAATACAAACACGCGGTATACGCCGCCCACGGCGGTGCGCGGTTTGGGGTTTTTGCGCTGCGCCGCGTTGTAGGCCGAAAGCGCTACCGCGATCGGCTGCATGCCGTTGCGTTCGTCCTTCTCCATGCGGGAAATCGCGCAGGTGCAGGCTTCCGTATATGCTTCGCAGGTAGTATCCGCGTACTTTCTGGCGTCGGTAAAGCCTGTGCGCACATCCCCCGGCTCAATGAGTGCAACGCGTACGCCAAACGGTTTGAGTTCCATCCGAAGCCCTAGGCCGAGCATGGCAAGCGCCGCCTTGGAGCTTGAGTACAGCGTTTGAAACGGTATGGGGAATATGCCGCCTACGGAGCCGATGAGCAGTACAAGCCCCTGCCTGCGCTCGCGCATGCCGGGCAGCGCGGCGTTTAAAAGCCGCAGAGCCCCGTAATAGTTTACATCCATCTGGCGCTGTGCATCCGCAGCGGTGCTGCATTCTGCCGGGCCGCATATGCCGTTTCCGGCGGCGTGGATAAGTATATCCAGCCGTCCCTGTTCGGCTATGACGGCGTTCACACCCGCGCGCACGCTTTCGTCGCTCGTTGCGTCCATCACGATCGGCCGCAGGTTGTCCGGCGCGCCATCTATGAGCGTGCCTCGCCGAGAAGCGCCGTATACCGTATACCCCTGCTGCGCGAACAGCAGCGCTATCTGCGCGCCTATTCCGGAAGACGCTCCTGTAACGAGTACGACATGACCGTGCGCGAAGCTGGCTTTAGTGGGCATGGTTGTATCCTTCTTCAACAATATTTTTCCGTATTTGCATGACGCGGCGCGAAAATCACCGCATTAGGAATACGCGAGGTTCTTGAACTTGGTGAATTCGCCCAGCCAGCACAGTTTGACAGTGCCTGTGGAGCCGTTGCGGTGCTTGGCGACGATGACTTCCGCTGTATTGTCCGCGTCCTCGTTATACACCTGATCGCGGTAAAGAAGCAGCACGATATCGGCGTCCTGCTCAATAGCGCCGCTCTCACGCAAGTCCGAAAGCATAGGGCGGTGATCGGTACGCTGGTCGGGTCCGCGCGAAAGCTGGGAAAGCAGCAGTATCGGCACATCCAATTCACGAGCGAGTATTTTGAGCGATCGCGTGATTTCGGAAACCTCCTGCTGCCGGTTTTCCGATTTCTTGGAGGAGCGCATGAGCTGCAGATAGTCGATGACCACAAGGTCCAGCCCCTGCCGTGCTTTGAGCCTGCGGCATTTGCTGCGGATTTCGGGTACGGTCGCTGCGGCTGAATCGTCTATGAACAGTTTGCTTTGCCCCATAGGGCCGAGCACCTGCGATATTTTGACGAGTTCGTTTTCATTCATGGTGCCCGTTAAGAGCTTTTGCATATCCACTTCGGCTTCCGTACTGAACATGCGCATCACGAGCTGCTCGCGCGACATTTCAAGCGAAAACACCACCACCGTACGCGAAGCGTGCAGTGCGGCGTGCTGCGCGATATTGATGGCGAAGCTGGTTTTGCCCATTGCGGGACGGCCCGCGATGATGATCAGGTCCGAATGTTTGAGGCCGGACGTTTTGCTGTCGAGATCAATAAACCCTGTCGGCACGCCGATGAGCCTGCCCTGCAGGTTCATCAGGTCGCCAAGGCGCGCGTATGCGTCGTACATGGTATCCTGCACGGGCAGCAGCGTATCCGTTGCGCGCTTAAGCGTGATGTCGTAGATGCGCCGTTCCGCGTCGGAAAGCACCTGCTCGATATCCCGCGCCGTATCCATACCGTCCCGCGCGATGGCGTTGCCCGCGCGGATCAGCTGTCGCTGCATGGATCGTTCCATGACGAGGTTGATATAGTATTCGGCGTCCGCCGCCGAAACAGTCTGTATGGTAAGGTCGGCGATATACCCCGCGTCGCCCACCGCGCGCAGCTTGCCTATGCGGTCAAGCTCCGTCACCAGCGCCACGGTATCCACCGGAGCGCCGGTATTGCGCAGGGAACTTATGCAAGCGAATATGTCCTGATGCGCCGTATCGTAGAAATCTTCCGGCTGCAGCGACTCTATGGCAAGGTCGAGAGCCGAGCCGTCGAGCAGCATGCTGCCCAGCACGGATATTTCCGCTGTCTGACTGTGCGGCGCCGCCGCAGGCGCATGTGGGTTTTGTTCCATGGTCTCCCCCTTGTGTTAAGGGAATATGAGGGTTCCACCCCCAAACCCCCGCCAAAGGGACATGTCCCTTTGGAATCCCATTGCAAAGCGGCATAGCCGCTTTGGGAAAAGAAACAAATGTCAGCAAATGCTGTTCACATTACTTAGATCATGCTGAGATTGGCTAAGGTATCGGCTCATTCTGAGCCGACGATTATTTTATTAGCTTGGGGAAACTGGCGTTTCCCCAACCCCCTTCCTTTGTTCTGAGTGTTGCAACGTACATACTCAGACTGCTAAAGGGCGAGAGGCGATGTCATAATCGGTCAGTGATGTCTCGGACAACGGGCTGTTGCAGCCGCATATAGTGCGATGTTAGAGCCCGATATGTAACGACGTCGTTTCATTAGGGGGAGCGGGGGGCGAAGCCCTCCCGCTATTAAATAAAATAATCAATCGTCGCCGCCTTTAGGCGGCGATACCCTGTAAACCTTTACAACGGTAGAATTTCGACCTTAAATGTCGCGTCAGTACCTTCATACAGCTTCGCCTTGACAGTCACCGTGCCAATCGCTTTGATGGCCTCATCGAGCAAAATCTTCTTGCGGTCGATCACAATACCGTGCTGGCTCTCGAGCGCCGCAGAAATTTCCTTCGAAGTAACTGAGCCGAACAGCTTACCGTTTTCCCCGACTTTTACCTTTACCTGCACAGTCAGCGCGGAGACTTTCTTCGCTAGCTCGCGCGCCTCAACGCCCGCCTGGAATTTGCGGTGCTGCGCGGCGGCTTTTTGTATATTGGCTGCGTTGATGGATGCGGCGTCTGCCGGGGAAGCAAGCTTGCGCGGCAACAGATAATTGCGCGCGTAGCCGTCGCTGACTTCTATGATCTGTCCCTGCTTGCCGGTTCCCTTTACGTCCTGTTCCAATAATACTTTCATATCTTCGCCCCCTTGTGGTTGTGTACTAAATTAATTTATGGCTCCAATTCCTTCATATACTCGAGCACTGTGGTTTTGACCAGCTCCATGGCGTCCTCGAGCGTAATATCCTTGAGCTGCGCGCCCGCCATCGTCAGGTGTCCGCCGCCGCCCAGCCGCTCGAGCGCAAGCTGTACGTTTATGCGGCCAAGCGAGCGTCCGCTGATGCTGACCCCGCTGTCCTGCACGCCCAGCACGAACGCCGCTTCTATGCCGCGTATGCCTATGAGTGCGTCTGCCGCCTGTGCCGCGATGAGCGGCGCGTTCTTCACATCCCCCCGGCAGGCGGATACCGCTACGCCCGGGCAGATGATGGTCGCGCTTTTCACGGTGTCCACGCGGTTGGCGTAGGTCTCGCGGTCGTCCTGGAACATGAGCTTGACGGTGCCGATATCCGCGCCATGCTGCCTAAGGTACGCCGCCGCCTCGAATGTACGCGCGCCTACGTTGAACGCGAAGTGCTTGGTATCCACCGTAATGCCCGCGAGCAGAGCCGAGCATTCAAACGCCGTAGGCCGTATGCCCTCGTGGAAATATTGCAGCGATTCCGTGACCATTTCGGCCGTGGAGGATGCGCGCGCGTCCAGATGGTTGAGCGTCGCGCTGTCGATATAATCCGCGCTGCGGCGGTGGTGGTCAATGAGCACCAGCTTGTTTGCCATCTCGATGAGCTCCGGGTCCATGGTGGACTTGGAGCGCTGCGTATCCACCACCACGAGCACCGATGTGCCGCGCATCATGGAGCGCACGGTGTCGGGTGTGACAAGCATGCCCGCATAAGCGGCGTTGGAGCGGATGATATCCACCGCCTGCTGTATGGTGGGGTTTACCTGATCCAGCACGATATACGCGCGGCAGCCCGCGTGTACGGCGCACCGCGCAATGCCCAGCGCGGAACCCATGCAGTCCATATCCGGCTGCTTGTGGCCCATGATGAACACTTCCGTGGAATTTTCCATGAGCTGGCGCAGCGCTTTTGCGAACAGGCGCGTTTTCACGCGCGACGGGCCGCTTTCGAGCTGCCGCTTGCCGCCGAAGAACGCGTAATTCGCGCCGGTTTTCACTACCGCCTGGTCGCCGCCGCGGCCTAGCGCGAGTTCCATTGCCTGCCGCGCCGCTTGGTCGGAATCTACAACGCGCGCCGCCGCGCCTACGGCGATGGATAATGTTACGGTCTGCTCGGTGCCGGTTTCTATTTTGTGCGCGCGGTCTAACAGCGCGAAGCGTTCCTTTTCCAGCGATCTGAGGTGCTTGGCTTCAAATATAAGCAAAAACCGCCCGTTTTCATACCGGCGGTAAATACCGTCTATGGAAGTAGCCATTTCCGATATCATCCGCTCGACTTCGCTGAGCACCGTGTTGCGCCTAAACTGCAGGTCGGCGCTCAGTTCCTCGTAGTTATCCACATATATGAGCGCGACGGTGGGCATCTGTTCCTCGTACAGACGGCGGTAATGCTCCGCTTCTGTGCGGTTGATCCAGTACTGGAACAGCAGCTCGCGCGAAACATGCTCGCGGTGCACCGGCATGGTGATAACCTGGTACGATCCGCCCGCGTATTCCATCGTGCCGGACTGATTGGACGCCTTGGGGTTGCACGCGGCGGGCAGGTTGCGGATATCCGCGCCCTCATAGAGCTTTTTCATGGCGGGGTTGCGCCATATAATGCGCCCGCTCGCCTCGAATATCATGCACGGCACGCCGACGCCCGCGATGAGCCGCCCGGCGGCGCTTGCATTTTCTTCAATGATCATGTCCATCTGCGCGTTCTGCGTGCGGACATATTTGAGCAGCGTTCCCATGGTGATGAACAGCACGCAAAGCGAAAGCCCGAGCGCCACCAATCCTGCGATCAGTGAATTACGGGCGATCTGTACGCACAGCAGTCCGCACAGTATCGCTATTGGGATCAATACGCGCTGCGGCGATCGATCCATGCCCGTTCACATCCCCTCTGGCCCGGGAATGGGCCGTCAGTCGTTGCTTTCCCCGCGGCCTCTTTGCAGATACTTGCGCCGAAGATGAAACACCTGCTCCACCAATCCCACTATGCCCAGCGACAATATGCTCAGCGGGAATGTAAAAAAGAGCAGTACGAACAAAAACAGCAGCGATCCCATACCGGAACGGCGCACCTGCTGTGTAAACCACAGCACGCAGAGACCCTGTATGGCAAACGGTACTGCGGCGATCATATATACCGCCGGTATCACGGAGTCGATGGCGAAAACGTTTAGCTCAAAGGCAATGAACGTTCCTGCTGCCATCGTAAGCATGCCGTAAAAAGAACTCTGCGGAATCTGCCAGAGCAAAAACGGACGCATGGGCTTTATGGGCGCGTTCGCGCGCCTAGAAAGCCGCTTACAGAACAGCACGTTGATAAGCCCTGTCAGCGCGCCGGTCGTGCAGATGATAGCCGGCATATAAATGACCAGTTCTACGGATAACTCACGGCCAAGTTGTTCCCACATCGCAAGCTGATCCGCAGGCGCCTGGTAGGGTCCCTGTGAAAAAGTTATTACAGCATATTTTATAAAAGCGTCCCAATTCTGCTGCAGCGAATAAAACGCGGGCGATCCCGAAATGAGGTCGGGCAGACTGATTTTCAGATAAATGGCCGCGGTGTAAAGCGCAGCGCAGGCAAACGCAATATCAAAATATGCTGCCTTTTTGCGCATCATAACACCCATGCATATTGCCGCAGGCAGCACCAGCGCTGCCATAAGCAAACCGCTTGTGTTCTGCCACAGGAACGCAGCGCCAGCGAATAGCGCGCTTGCTACAGCAAATGGGACTATGCCGCCAGCGACAAGAAGATACCCGAATAAGCCGCCGGCGATCAGCAGCAGGGGCAGTACCGATATGCCCGCAAGCCCTACGGCGGCGGTAAGAACAGCGGCCAGCAGGCCGGGTTTTTTGGTGACTTTCTCCAAGATCAATTTCTCCTGCGGATGGCAGCCATCCTGCCCTTATTGTAATGCTTCTGTGGGGTTCTGTAAACAAAAGCAATCTGTACGTTTTTGTGAAATTGCGCGGCATCTTTTCCGTTTATAGGAACTATTTGCCGCAAACGGCAGCAGTCCTTGCAGCACGCTCCCGCTGTGCCATGCCTATGGTATACAGCACCAACCCTATGCCGATGCAGGCGAAGCTGATGGCTTTGGACGCGCTGAATTCCTCACCCATCACCAGCATGCCGGAAAGCAGCATCAGCGTGGGGCTGACATACTGCAAAAATCCCATGGTCAGGAAGGGAAGATCGTTCACGCCCTGCGAATACAGCGCCAGCGGAACAGCCGTCATGGCCCCCGCCATCACGAGCAGCACGATCTGCAGCGTACTGACGTTTGCAATAGTAGCCGAAGTCTGCGGCGAAAACAGTATGAACGCGATGGCGAAAGGCGAAAGCAGCAGCGTTTCTGCGGCGATGCTTACAAACCCGTCCACATGCGCAAACTTTTTAAATACGCCGTATATGGCGAACAATGCAGCGAGCAGCACGGCCACATAAGGGAATTCCCCGTATTGCAGCGTGCTGTATATCACGCCTGCTGTCGCAAACAGCAGCGCGAGCAGTTCCAGCTTGCCGCAGCGTTCCTTAAACAGCAGCGTGCCGAGGAAAAACACCATCAGCGGGTTCATATAGTAGCCAAGGCTCGCTTCAAGCACGTGGTTCTGACCGACGGCCCATATATAGAGTCCCCAGTTGAGCGATATGGCGATGGTTGCCGGTATGAGCAGCTTCATGACGCGGCGGTCCCGCAGCATGGCCCAAAGCTCGTTAAGCCGTTTGGTGGCGGCAAGCACGGCAATGGTGAATACGGCGGACCATATGATGCGGTTCGCAAGCACAAACAGCGGGTTCACGTTTGCGAGCAAATGCCAGTACAGCGGGAGTATTCCCCACAGCACGTAACCCAGCGTGACCATCAGAAGGCTTCTTTTGTTCATAGGCTTTCCAGTCCTCATGGCTGCGTCAATGGCGCGGCGGCATATTTCCTGCCATAAAAAAATACAGCAGTTTCCCTATTGTAACACAAAAGGCGGGATTTATGGTATACTCACTTTTGCATAAGCAAAGGCAAAACGGGCGTAAACTTGCTGTGCCACAGGGGAATGGATTGGTATCATGACAACCGTGAAAGGGGAAAGCGATATGCCCACACTCACCGTAAAAAGTCCGGCGTTTACAGAAGGCGGCTTTATACCCGAAAAGCACACCGGTCGCGGCGAGGATATCTCGCCGGCATTCACGCTTGAAGGGTTGGATTTGAACGCCAAGTCCATCGCCATCACCCTCGATGATGCATCGCACCCCATTCCCAATTACAACCATTGGGTCATATGGAATATCCCCGTGCTGCAGGCCATCCCCGAGGGCATACCGCACGGGCATAGCGTGGCTTCTTTATCCGGCGCCGTGCAGGGGCGCGGCTATGGGAAAAACAGATACAGGGGACCCAACCCGCCGTTTCGGTGGAAGCATACCTACGTGTTCACCGTATATGTGCTGGATTGTGCATGCAAACTTACGCACAATAGCACAAAGCGCGATTTGCTTCAGGCGGCAAAGGGGCATGTTCTGCAGCAGGCGACACTCTCCGGCGTATTTCAGAGCCGCTGATGCGCAGCGGTTATTACTCCCGAGTTTTCTTCCGGATGCATAGCCTGACGCTTGACGGCGCGGCGGCTTTATGCATACATTGTTGATACGGGAAACGTCTTTTGCATAATCGCAAAAGGCGAAGAAAGGATATTTCATGAGCTATACGGCCATATTCACCGGCGGCGGTTCTGCGGGCCATGTCACACCAAATCTGGCACTCATGCGCTCTTTGCGTGAGGAAGGATACATCATCCACTACATCGGCACGGCGGACGGCATTGAGCGCACGCTGCTGCAGAATGAAACGGATATTCCTTACCATATTATCCACGCGGGAAAGCTCAGGCGATATTTCAGCCTTGAAAATGTAGCGGACGTATTCCGCACCTGGAAGGGCATTGGCGAAGCACGGAAAATCGTAAAGAAAATTCGTCCGGACGTGGTGTTCTCAAAGGGCGGGTTCGTCGCTGTGCCGGTGGTCATCGGCGCGAGAAAAAAAGCGCCCATCGTGATCCATGAATCCGATTATACGCCGGGGCTGTCCAACCGCATTGCCTCGCGCTTTGCCGATACCGTATGCGTGACATTTGAGGATACGCTTGCCCACACGCGCGGCAAGGGAGTCTGCACCGGCACGCCCATTCGGGCGGAGCTGTACACCGGCGACGCGGCACGCGGCCGCGCCATGACGGGGTTCTCATCCGATAAGCCCGTGTTGCTCATGATGGGCGGAAGCCTCGGCGCGCAGGCCGTCAACGACGCGCTCCGCGCCTCGCTGCCCCGCTTATTGAAAACATTTCAGGTCGTGCACCTGTGCGGAAAGGGCAAGCTCGATGAAGCGAGTGCGCAGCCCGGCTATGTGCAGTATGAATATATTGGGAAAGAACTGCCCGATCTTATGGCCATGGCGGATGTCGTGCTGTCCCGTGCGGGGGCGAACGCCGCTTTTGAGTTCCTCGCGCTGAAGAAACCCGCGCTGTTTATTCCGCTGCCGCGCAGCGCGAGTCGGGGAGATCAGATCGTCAACGCAGCCTATTTCGCCAAAAAGGGTTATGCCGCCGTACTCGAACAGGAAAAAATGACGCCGGATACGCTTTGCGACGCGCTTACGGCGCTCTACCGCGACCGCGCGCGCTATATTGCCGCCATGGAAAAAGAAAAGAATGCCGACGGAACGCAGGCCGTGCTGCACGAAATACGCCGCGCGGCGGAGAAAAAACAATGAAGCGAACCGAACCGGATTTTGACCGCGCGCAGATAGACGCGTCTATCGCCGCCATCGGCTCCCCGGAGGAGTCGGCGGCGTTATCCGCGCTGTGCGCCGCCGCTAAGGCGAAGGCCGCACGGGAATATATTGAGGATGCCTTGCCGCGGGACAGGCTGTATGCCGCGCTTCACAGCGAAGAGCCCAAAGCCCGCAAAAACGCCGCGCGATTGATCGGCGCGTTTGAAAACGAAAAGGATGCCCCGGCACTCATCGCCGCACTGGAAGCGGAAACTACGCGCTTCGTTCGCCCGTCCCTGTTGCTCGCTTTGGGCGCGGCGGGAGGGGAGCAGGCGCGCGCATACCTCGCCGCATTGCCCGAACCCGTCGCGGCCGACGAAACCGAAGAAAAGCACGCCCGCGAGGAAGCGGAAGCCCTGCGCCGCGCCCGCGCCAAGCTCAGCGATACGGTGCTGCACGCCTTTTCTGGCTTTAAAAAAGAGCACGGGGCTTTGCTGCGCGCGCCGCGCGGGTTTGCGCCGCTGCTCAAAGATGAGCTTTCTGATTTAAATATCCGTACCCGCTCCGCAGGCGGGGATTACCTGTTTGTACATGTGAAGGGGCTTGAAACGCTCTATCAGGCACGCTGCTTTGCAGAGCTGCTGTTCCCGATTTCCGGCGAGCTTCCCTGCAAGCCGGATGCCGTCGCCGCCGCCGTGCGCGAGCCGCTGTTTGCGCTGCTTTCCGATGCGCTTTCCGGTGAGCCGCCCTACGGCTACCGCGTGGAATGCCCGGATATTCCGGACAGGGCTGCGTTCATATCCGCGCTTGCTAACGTCCTCGATGGGCAGGGGCTTGTCAACAATCCGTCGCGGTATGAGGCTGAATTGCGCCTTTCCCTGCTGCCAAGCGGTGCACTCAACGCGCACTGCAAAATATATGCCATTCCGGATCATCGCTTTGCCTACAGAAAGCGGGCGCTGCCCGCTTCCATGCATCCGGCGACAGCCGCCTGCGTTGTGCGCTGCGCCTCCGGCTTTGTGCAGGATGCCCGCCGTGTGCTTGATCCTTTTTGCGGCAGCGGCACGCTGCTCATAGAATGGGGCAAGCTGCACCCACAAAGCAAGCTGACTGGCGTGGATATTTCTCGTGAAGCGCTTGGTATGGCAAAGGAAAATTGCGCTGCCGCCAATGTGCGCGCAGGACTTGTACAGGCGGACAGCGCAGCCTTCACCGCGCGCGAACAATATGATCTTGTTATCAGCAACCTGCCGTTTGGCAACCGCGTGGGTACGCATACGGAAAACGAGCGGCTGTACGCCGCGCTGTGCAAAAACCTCCCGCAATGGCTTGCGCCCGGCGGCGTAGCGGTGCTTTATACCATGGAATATACGCTGCTTAACAAGTGCATCAAAACACAGCCCAAACTTACGCGCATATTCGAAACCCGCACCGAAGCGGGCGGGCTCGCGCCGTGGGTCATCGCGGTGCGTAACCTAAGCAATTTCCAATGAACAAGTAATAACAATGCAGGAAGCGCGGCTATATAGCTGCGCTTCTATCATTTGGTGTGATCAAGCGGGGTACACGCATAACGCGGCTAACGGGTTTTATCGGTATCGGCTCATGCTGAGCCGACGAATATTTTTTATATTGGGGGAACTGGCGTTCCCCCACGCCCCCTCCTTGTAAGCGACGCCCGTCATACTTTAGCAGCCTGTGAAGCTCCATCTTTAGTGAAAGAGAAAAGCGTGATTTTTTCGTATCCAGAGGTTATGCGGTTGGTGCGTTCTACATCGGCGCGTCCGTGCCTTAGGGGGCGTGGGGGGCGAAAGCCCTCCCACTTTATAATAAAAATAATTGCCGTCGCCGCCCGTCGGCGGCGATACTGATTTATATCCACGAGCATGAAAAGCATTTGCATCAGTCTCGTCCGTAGAGCAGACCTATGACCGCATATTGACAAATCCTGCCCAAACAGGGTACAATCACAGCACAATCCATACCGGCTTTTTGCCGGACGCGATGACGGAAAGAGTAAGCGGATGCGCTGCGTTTTAGAGACCGGGGCAAGGTGAAAGCCCGGACACATGCTGCCGCTGAACATGGCTCCCGAGCGGTGGGAGGCTGAACGCAGGAAACCCTGCCTGAAGCCCCGCGGGTGCGCCCGATACAGCGCCTTACTGATGAGCCTCCGTATGACGGGGGGAAACAGGGTGGTACCACGATCAGCGTCGTCCCTCGTATTGGGGCGACGCTTTTATGCGCTTCGCTTGTCGCAAAAGTGCCGCAGGCACTTTTGCGAGGCTCACCGCGCAAGTTGTCGCTCGGTTTCTGATTCACAGGAAGCCTGTCGCACCAACTAGCGCTTCAAGGTGTCATTTTGCGCCGCGCATGTCGCCGCAAAATGACGGATTGGAAGCCTAAAGAACTGGGTACGCGTAGAACCAGCATGAAATACCCGATACCAATTTGTAAATACTGAGCATTACAGGCGGCGTGTGCCGCATGTGAACCGGAGGAGGAACAAGCATGACCAAACCGACATTCTATATCACCACCCCCATCTACTACCCCAGCGACAAGCTGCACATCGGCCACGCTTACTGCACCGTCGCGGCGGACGCCATCGCGCGCTATAAGCGGCTGACGGGGTATGACGTTTATTTTCTGACGGGTTCCGACGAGCACGGCCAGAAGATCGAGCGCGTCGCAGCCAAGAACGGCGAAACGCCCAAGCAGTACGTGGATCGCATCGTAGCGGGGTTCCAGTCGCTGTGGAAGCTCTTGGATATCAGTAACGACGGCTTTATCCGCACCACGGACGATTATCACGAGAAAAGCGTACAGAAGATATTCAAAAAGCTCTACGATCAGGGGGATATCTACAAATCCGCCTATACCGGCCATTACTGCACGCCCTGCGAAAGCTTTTGGCTGGAGCGTCAGCTGAAGGATGGCTGCTGTCCGGATTGCGGACGCCCCGTCGAGATGGTCGAGGAAGAAAGCTATTTCTTCCGTATGAGCAAATATGCGGATCGGCTCATCGAGCATATCAAAAACCACCCGGAATTCATACAGCCGCCTTCCCGCGCCAACGAGATGCTGCAAAACTTCCTGCTGCCCGGTTTGGAAGACCTGTGTGTAAGCCGCACCAGCTTCAAGTGGGGCATCCCCGTGGATTTCGATCCGCGCCATGTCGTGTATGTGTGGCTGGATGCGCTTTCTAACTACGCCACCAAGCTTGGCCTGTATTCCGACGACGACAGCCTTTATAAAAAGTACTGGCCTGCCGATATCCACCTCGTCGGCAAGGAGATCGTGCGCTTCCACACCATCATATGGCCCATCATGCTCATGGCGCTGGGTGAACCCCTGCCCAAGCAGGTGTTCGGCCACGGCTGGCTGGTGCTCGACGGCGGCAAAATGAGCAAGTCTAAGGGCAATGTCGTGGACCCCGTCAAGCTGTGCGATCGTTACGGCGTGGACGCCATCCGCTATTTCCTGTTGCGCGAAGTGCCGTTCGGCTCAGACGGTGTGTTCTCCAACGAAGCGCTCATCAACCGCATCAACAGCGATCTCGCCAACGACCTCGGCAACCTGCTCTCCCGTACCGTTGCCATGGTGGATAAATACTTCGACGGCCAAATTCCCGCTCCCGCTCAGAAGAACGCGGAACAGGACGACGCGCTCATTGCGCTCGCCGAAGGCCTGCCCGCCGCCGTGGAAGCGCAGATGAAGGATCTCAAGCTGCCCGAAGCATTAGGCGAGATCTGGAAGCTCGTCGGCGCCAGCAACAAATATATCGACGTAACCGCTCCCTGGGCGCTCGCCAAGGACGAAGCCAACAAGCCGCGCCTTGCGACGGTGCTCTATAATCTTTCGGAATGCCTGCGTTATGTCGCGGTGCTCGTGCAGCCGTTCCTGACTGCCACGTATCAAGAAATGTTCCGCCAGCTTGGGCTTGCAGACTCGGCGCTTACCACGGTGGAAAGCCTTTCTTCCTTCGGCCGCGTTCAGCCCGGCACCCGCGTCAACAAGGGCGAGTCGCTGTTCCCGCGCATCGACGTGAAGAAAGAACTCGCGGAGCTCGAAGCGCAGACTCTCGCGGCGCAGGCAGCGAAGGAAGCCGAAAAGGCAGTGGAAGCCAAAGCGGAATTAAAGGCCGAAATCAAAGAACAGCCCAAGCAGGCTGCGCATGCGGAGCCGGAAACGCCGGACGAGATCGACTATGCGGATTTCGCCAAGGTGGATCTGCGGCTTGCGAAAGTCATCGCCTGCGAAGAAGTCAAGCGCAGCAAGAAGCTGTATAAGCTGACGCTCAAGGTAGGGGACGAAGAACGAACGGTCGCCTCCGGCATCAAGCAGTGGTATCAGCCCGAAGATCTCATTGGCAAGACAGTGGTGCTTGTCGCCAACCTCAAGCCGGTCACACTGTGCGGCGTGGAAAGCCATGGTATGATACTTGCCGCCTCCGACGCGGAAGATGTCAACCTTTCCGTGCTGACCAGCCTATCCGAGCTGCCGGATGGATTGAAGGTGCGCTAATCATGCGCTTGTTCGATACGCATGCGCACTTGCTCGACGAACGATTTGATGCGGACAGGGAAGCGATCGCCGCTTCCCTTCCTTCTTTGGGTGTAGCGTATATGCTCGAAGCGGGCACCCGCGTGCAAGACGCCAAGGCCATGCTCAGCTTTGTGGAGCACTACACATACATGGTCGCCGCGTTGGGCACGCATCCGCACGAGGCGGCGGATATGCTTCCGGAACATCTTTTGGAGCTTGAAGTGCTGCTGCGCCATAAAAAGGCCGTCGCCATTGGCGAAATCGGCCTTGACTATCACTACGATTTCTCACCGCGCGATGTGCAGCGCCGCGTGTTCGGCGAACAGTTGGAGCTCGCGAACGCTTTGTCATTGCCCGTGGTAGTCCACGAGCGCGAGGCGGTGGAGGATGTGTTAGCCATACTCCGTGCGCACAAAAACGGCTTGCAGGGCGTGATGCATTGCTTTACCGGCAGCTATGAAACCGCTAAAGCGTACATCGACCTTGGGCTGTACGTTGCGTTTGGCGGCGCGCTTACGTTCAAAAATGCCCGCCGCGCGCTGGAAGCCGCGGAAAAACTGCCCATGGATCGTCTGCTCATCGAAACGGACTGCCCGTATATGACGCCTGAACCGTTCAGAGGCAGGCGCAACGATCCGTCTTTGGTGCGGCTCGTTTGCGAAAAGCTGGCGGATCTTCGGCATATAGAGTCGGAAGAAGTTGCACAAATCACCCTGCAGAACGGGTTAAAGCTGTTCGGCATGCAGGCCGAGTCTGAAAGGATGGAACATGCATAAAAGAGTACGCCTGATGGCGTTGATCGTATTAATCCTGTTGTTGCTGAGTGCCTGTGGTTCCCCCGCTAAGGGGCAGCCACAGGATCTGAGCGCGTTTTTGGTGAAGGAAGGCATAGCCCTGACCTGTGAAATGGGCAAGCTGGCCCAAACCAAAGAGTATGTAGCGCTAATGTCCGCATCCGGAAACCTTGAGGAGATCATCGGCAAGGCAGCGGCGGGGGATTATGCTGCGCCCCAAAATGCCTATGTGGTCAAATTTACGGAAGAGGGGTTGCTCCGCGCGATCAAGGCTGTGGCGGGGGAAACGGAGATCCCCGCAAATGTACTGGATATACTCAAGTATAAAATCAACGCATCCACGTTTGCGAACCTTATCAACGCGGGGTACGGCAGCGATATGGTCGCCGCGACGAGCGTACTGACCTGGGGAAAATCCTATGTGCAGCCCGAAGGCTGGGCGGAGAATACCATACTGCTGCTTGAATATCCCGGCGAATTTTCCAGCATGGTGTCGTTTATGCAGTCCGGCGAGGGCGTAATCAGCGCTTACTCCGTCTTGGTGAAGAATGGGGAAAAGGATACGCGCACGATGCTGACGGAGTATCTCGGCGGCGCTGACATTCCCTTTGAGCAGTACGACGCCGCTAAGTTGAAAGCGTTGTTGAGCAAGTAGCATCCTACATAACAAGGTATCGGCTCATTGCCCTCGGCGGGAGGCGCCTTGGGCACTAGGCCTGCAGGCCGTCGCTGAGCCGACGATTAAATCATCTACAAGGGGGGAGCTGACGTTCCCCCCTTGTATTCCCTCTAACTGGCAGAAGTTTTGCAACGGCAAGCCCGCTTCCAAGGGGCGTGGGGATGCCGTTGCCGCGAAGTATGCACTCGTCCCCCAGGGGGCGTGGGGGGCGGAGCCCGCCCACTATTAAATAAAATAGAATTTCGTCGCCGCCCTATGGCGGCGATACATTGTGAACAACAGGCTAAAGCAGATGCAAAAAGCGGCTTGCGCCGCTTTTTGTTTGCCATGAGATGTTCGTAACTGTTTATTTGATTTCAAAATTCTTATCCGTCAGGTTAGGGTATATGTCTTTGAGCGATGACAGATCGGTCTTGCCATCCGTATTGATATACAGCGTCTTAAGCTTATTAAGCTTCGCAAGGGGTGAATAATCCGATATCATGACGTTCTCGAGACGCAGCTCTTCGAGATTGGTCAGCTGCGCCAGCGGAGAAATATCCCTGATCGTCGGAGAATAGGAAAGAAACAGGTTTTTCAAACCCTTAAGCCGAGTGAGCGGCTGCAGGTCTTCACCGCGAAATCCGCTCAGCTGCAGCCAGGAAAGGTTGCTGCAGCCCGCGATAATGTCGCAGCCGGAAAGGCTATTGCCGTTCAAATCCAGTATCGTCAGATTTTTCATACCGAGTATTACGTGAAGGTTGCTGTTGTATTCGTCGATTTTGTTAAAATGCAGATCCAGCTTGGTCAAATTGGGGAAATAGCGCAAAGAACTGATGTCTTGGATTTTCACGTCGTCGGGCGCGCCAAAGTCGTTTCCAAGGTTAAGCTCCGTCACTTCTTTGGCCATCTCCGGCGTAATATCGCCCTTTTCCTTGCCCATGGAGCTGCGTATCTTCTTTTCCAATATGGGGTTGGAGAACACGATGGGCAGAGAATGATCAAGAAGTTCAAAATCCTTGTCCTGCAGATTGGGATATATCGCCGAAACCGGTGTATAGTTAAGAATCGGATTGTCGGAAAGCTTCAGTCCCTTTAAACCGGTCAGCCCAGCAAGAGGCGAAATATCCGATATCATGTTTTCTTCTAATGTCAGGTTTTCGAGCTTTTTCAGGCCTGCAAGCGGCGTAAGGTCGGAAATCGTATTGCCTTTGATCTGCAGGTTTTTCAACTCCGCCAGTCCACTAAGCGGCGAAATATCCGTAATTGTCCGCACGCCCCAGAGGGAAAGTTCCTGCAAATTCGTCAAAGACGCGATAGGCGCGATATCCGCAATGCTCGTGCAGGGCATATACAGCCCTTCCAGCTTGGTCAGTTCGCCGATGGGGGAAATATCCACGCCGCCGGGCTTCTGCAGCGCCCAGCCTAAAAACAGCGAGGTCAGGTTGGGGAAATATTTCAGGTCACTCAAATCCGCAATGCGCGGAATGCTCCAGTCATCCCCCGGCAATTCAAGATTTAAGCTTTCCACCGCCGCAGCCTCCGCCCGCGTAATATCGCCGTCCGGTTTGTTGAGCGCTTTGCGCACGCCGGCTTCGAATGCCGCGTCGGTGAACACGATGGGTTCATTAGGGTTCTCTGTCGGCGCGGGTGCCGGCGTATTCGCCGGTGCGGGCGAGGGCGATGCGGGCTCCTGCGCAGCCGGGCTGTTCGCGGGTGCTGCACCATTTGCTGATCCCGCGCATCCGGCGAGGCTCAGTACCAAGTAGAGCGTCAACAATATGCAAACAAGCTTTTTCATTCGCCGATCCTCCACTAGCAATATTACGATAAGTATACAGGAAATTTTTTGAATATAGGGATGCAACCTGCATACATGGGCGGATTTTTTATCTCGGATTTCTGAAAAACTGCTTGTAGGTACAAATCAGTATCGCCGCCTTCCGAGGCGGCGACGAATAATTATTATTCTGGGGGAAACTTGCGTTTCCCCCAGACCCCCCTTCCTGATTGGTGCGCACATCTTAGGCTTTGTTCTCAGTGCAAGCGGAGTGTCTAGGCGCACGCACTGGGGGACGAAGCACTACGAAAGATCGAAGTTTATAAAGACTGAAAGCTTCTGATTTTGAAAATGATAAGGTAAACTATTCTGTGCAGTTGAGAGGAAAAGCATGATTATGAGGCTCAGGGTAGTCAAATTGATGGCGTTTGCCGCTATTCTTTCATTTGTGACCTTTTCTGCCCATCCGGCTGAAGACGGATGGGAAAGTGTACTGGTTGCCGATGCAAAGGAATTATTTGTGTATAACGAATCCGGTAATTACTTCATACAACTGCTCCCAAGAGAAGCTAAAGTAGGCCAAGCTGTAATTATGGATTTGCTGAATTCAGATATGCGACAAGATAATGAAAAAAAAGAGGACCATTTTATCGCCAGCGCCTATGTTCATAAATTTGCCTATAATAAATGTGATTTCACCGCCTTTGACATTTATCAATCTTCGAAGAACTATGAATTGTATTCTGTTGCAAAATATGTGCCGACATGCCGTTTGCGGCATGCGCAACAAGGATTTTTAGAATTAGGGGAATAAAAACGTATGGGCCTCTACCGTTCTCCCACCTAAATGAAAGCGCGGCCGTAGCCGCGCTTCCTTCATTGTTCATTCTTCATGATACATTGTTAATTGATAATATTCGCTCCCATATACGGCACCAGCACCTTGGGGATCTTCACCGATCCATCGGCCTGCTGGTAATTTTCCAATATCGCGGCCACGGTCCGGCCCACCGCCACGCCCGATCCGTTGAGCGTATGCACCAGTTCCGGCTTGGCTTTCAGATCGCGCTTGAAGCGGATACCCGCGCGGCGCGCCTGAAAATCCTCAAAATTGGAGCAGGAGCTGATTTCCACATACCGGCCGTAGCTGGGCATCCATACCTCGATGTCGTAAGTCTTGGCGGAAGAGAACCCGATATCGCCCGTGGAGAGGCAAACCACGCGATAGGCCAGACCTAACCGCTGCAGAACAAGTTCTGCGTCGTTGGTAAGGCTTTCGAGTTCCGCGTAAGAGTCTTCCGGCTTCACAAACTTCACCAGCTCTACCTTGTTGAACTGATGCTGGCGAATCAATCCCCTTGTGTCGCGGCCCGCGCTGCCCGCTTCAGAGCGGAAGCATGCGCTGTACGCGCAGTATTTGATGGGCAGTTGATCGCCGTCGAGCACGGTGTCGCGCATCATGTTGGTCACAGGCACTTCGGCGGTGGGGATGAGGAAATAATCCGTTCCCGCTATCTTGAAGGCGTCCTCTTCAAATTTGGGCAGTTGGCCCGTGCCCGTCATGCTGGCGCGGTTGACCATATACGGCGGGAATACTTCTGTATAGCCGCTGTCGAATGTGTGCGTATCCAAATAGAAATTGATAATCGCGCGTTCGAGCCGTGCGCCAAGCCCTTTGTAGAACGTGAAGCGGGAACCCGTAACCTTACCCGCCGTCGCGAAATCCAGTATACCCAACGATTCGCCCAGTTCCCAGTGCGCCTTGGGCTCAAAGCCGAACTTGGGCGGCTCGCCGTTTTTGCGCATTTCCTTGTTTTCGCTGTCGTCCGCGCCGACTGGCACGCTTTCATGCGGGATATTCGGGATGGAGTACAAAAACTCCTGAATTTTGTCATCCAGCGCGGCCACTTCGGCGTCCAGCGTTTTGATGCGCGCGGCGGCTTCCTTCATTTCTTCCATGAGCGCGTCGGTGTTTTCGCCCGCTTTTTTCAGGCGCGGAATATCCGCGCTCACAGAGTTACGGCGCGCTTTGAGGTTTTCCACCTCCACAAGCAGCTTGCGGCGCTGCGAGTCCACCTCCAAAAAGGCGGATACGTCCGCACCCTTGCTGCGCCGGTTCTGCATGGCCTCGATAAGCGCCTGTGGGTTTTCACGGATTCGTTTGATGTCCAGCATGCTTTATCCCCCCTCGGAGCATAGTATAATTTCATTCGCCCTGCGGCGTTAAGCTCTTGTTGTTTTGACACTTTTGGGAAAGTGTCAAAATGCTCTGATCTCCATTCGTTTCGATTTTGACACATACGCAAAAGTGTCAAAATCCCGTTCCTTTACATGAGCATTTCCGAATTTTGCATGTTACATGCGTTCGGGCGCGGCCAAACCCACGAGGAACAGGCCCGTGGAGATGACGGATTTCGCGGCCGCCGTCAACGCCAGCCTGGCCGTTTGCACGGCGGGTTCTTCGCCTATGATGCGATGCTCGTAATAGAATTTGTTGTACGCCTGGCAGATCGCCACCACCGCGCGAGATACGAGGTACGGCTCGTTCTTTTCCATCGCCTCTTTCACTGCGCGCTTAAAATCGAACATCGCGCGCACCACACGCATGGAATCCTCATCGTTCAACTGCGCATAGTCTATTTCCGCAGGCATGTCCGCGATATCGGCCTTTCTTAGTACGGCGCAGCAGCGCGCGTGCGTATACTGCACGTAAGGGCCGGTTTCGCCGTCGAAATTGAGCGCCTTATCCCAGCTGAATACGATATCCTTGATGCGGCTAGAATACAGCGCGTTCCATACGACCGCGCCCACGCCCACCTGCCGCGCCACGGCCGGTTTATCCGCAAGGTCGGGGCTCTTTTCCGTAATAACCTCCAGCGTCTTGTCGATGGCGGCGTTCAACACTTCTTCAAGGAACACGACCTTGCCCTTGCGCGTAGATATCGTGCCGTCCTGCATGCTGACCATACCGAACGATACGTGCACAAGATCTTTCGCCCATTCGTAGCCCATGAGCTCCACCACCTTGAACCATTGGCGGAAGTGGAGATCCTGCTGGTAAGCGACGACATACAGGCACTTGGCGAAATCGTAAGTATCTTTGCGGTATAATGCGGCTGCGATATCGCGCGTGGCGTAAAGCGTCGCGCCATCTGAGCGCAGCACGATGCACGGCGGCATGCTGTATTCGGTTAAATCCACAAGATACGCGCCGTCGTCTAGCTTGAGAAGATTCTTATCTTCAAGCTCTTCAATGACGCGGCCCATTTTATCGTTGTAGAAGCTCTCGCCCGCGTAGCTGTCGAACGCGATGCCTAAAAGATCATATACGCGGCTCACTTCGCGCAGCGTGAGTGCCTTGAACCATTCGAACAAAGAAAGCGCTTCGTCGTCGCCGTCTTCAATGCGCTTGAACCAGGCGCGCGCTTCGTCGTTCAAAAACTCGTTATTTTCGGCTTCGTCGTGGAAGCGCACATAAAGATCCAGCAGCGCGCGGATGGAGCCTTTTTCCACCGTAGCCTTGTCTCCCCAGCGCTTGTACGCCACGATGAGTTTGCCGAACTGTGTACCCCAGTCGCCCAGATGGTTGATGCCCACGCAGTTATAGCCCATGTGCTGATAAATGCGGTACAGCGCGTGGCCGATTACCGTGGAGCTTAAGTGCCCGATATGAAAGGGCTTTGCTATATTAATGGAAGAATAGTCGATGCAGATATTGCGGTTTGCGCCTTCGCTGCTGCCGCCGTAGTTTTCGCCGTCCTCACGCACGGCTTCCAACACCGCGCGGGCGAATTCGGCGGGTTTCATAAAGAAGTTCATATAGCCGTTCACGGCTTCCACGCGCTCCACAAATTCCGGCAGCGCGACTGTTTCGCATAGGTCTTTTGCGATAACGGGCGGTGCTTTGCGCATTGCCTTGGCCATGCGGAAGCAGGGGAGGGCAAAGTCGCCCATATTGCTTTCGGGCGGTACGGATATCATTTCAACCAATTCGTCCGCGGGTATGCCGCAGCAGGCGGATACCGCCTGTGCAAGCTGCAGGGGGAAATCCATGGAGTACCTCTTTCGTATAGCAGTCGTTTGAAATCGCAACCTCTAGTATACCAGATCAGGGCGCTTTGCGCAAAAAAACAGTGGAACTATTGTGATTTTTGTGGGTTTGCATATCAAAAGCATCGCTTTCCTGTTCCTCCAGCCGCCGCATATTGCCTTCGCCCCGCCCGGCTCATGATTGTTATAAGGTTATCTATCCTTGACTTCATTTGGGCGGGAGAATATAATTGAACTCAAATTTTGTTCTATCAAGTTACTTATATATTTTGCAGCAATGACAAAACATATTTATAGGTCTTCGGCGGGTACTGCAGCCTGCAGAAGAATCCGAAAACCATAAAGGAGGCACAAAACCATACTGATCCAGGATGCCAGTGCTGTCATCCTGTGCGGTGGAAAAAGCTGCAGAATGGGGTTCGACAAAGCCTTTCTCAGGGAAGGCGACTCCTATCTTTTACAAATCAACGCGATGCGGCTTGGCTCAATGTTCGAGCGCGTGCTGCTCGTGAGTGACACAGCCCAAAAACTTGCTGTCAACGACGCTTTCGACTCGTACCGGATTGTGGAAGATCACTATCCGTGCACCGGGCCTTTAGGCGGCATATGCACCGCACTGGAAGAAATCCGTGATTCTTATATTTTCGTCATGGCCTGCGATATACCCAAGCCCGATCTGCGCCTCATCGCGCAAATGGCTTCGCATATCGGGCAGGCGCAGGTTGTCGTCTGCGAACACGAGGGGAAGCTCGAAACGATGTTTGCTTTTTACCATCGCTCCTGTCTTCCGGTGTTCCAGCGCATGCTCAAAGAAAACATATTGCAGCCGCGTCGGGCGTTTTGTGAGCTTCAGGTGCATACCATCCGGCTTTCGCAGGAGCAGGCGGGCGAGTCATTTACCAATCTGAACACCCCGGAGGATCTCGACCGCTGGCGCGGCGCAAAAGAGCGCGGCCTGATCGAAACGGAGACTGAGGGAACACAGGATACCATATGAACAACTATGAATTGGATCAAACCGGCAAAAAGGATGGCAGCGAGCAGCTATCTATACCGCAGCTTGTTTTAGTTGGCGCAGCCGGACGCAACAGCGGCAAAACGCTGCTTGCGTGCGATGTAATTTCTGCGTACGCAAAGCGGCATACTGTGTATGCGCTCAAAATCATCAGCATAGAGCGTGCGGGTGAAGACTGCCATCGCGGCAGTGAGGGCTGCGGTATATGCACGAAGCTCTCGGGCGATTTTGAGCTCAGGCAAGAAACCGGGGAAAACCCCGGCAAGGATACCGCGCGCATGCTGCGGGCGGGCGCACAGCGGGCGTTTTTGCTTCGCAGCCTCAAATCCCGCATGCTCGAAGCGTTTATCGATTTTCTATCGCTTGTCCCTAAGGATGCGCTCATCGTATGCGAATCCAATTCCCTGCGCCTGTATGTGCGGCCCGGCGTATTCCTGTTTGCGGGTACCGCCGGCGATATGAAACCTTCGGCGCGGGCGGTGGCAGGGTACGCGGATTACCTGCTTGCATATGGTGAAGCGGCAGCGGCGACGCTGGTGCGCGTGGAGCAGAACGCGGATGGCTCCCTTTCTGCCCATCCCACAGGCAAAGAAACGAAAAAGGAATATTCGAAATTTTATATAAAACGCTTGGAAACCAATCACAGCAACGCAACACAGGGGGTCAACAATGGCAACATATGAACAGATCGACGATATCATCTGTAAAAACGGCGGCACGCGGGAAAATATATTAGGCATGCTGCTGGATATTCAGGCTGCGTCAGCCGATGGATGTGTGGATCAGGATTCCGCCGCGAAGCTGGCGGAACGCCTCGGCATGACACAAACGCGGGTATACGAGCTGGTCGGCTTCTACGCCATGCTCACCGATAAACCGCAGGCGAAGTACGTGCTGGAGATATGCAACAGCTCTCCCTGCCGTTTCACGAAATCGGATGAAGTCGCGGCGGCAGTTAAGCGCATACTGGGCATTCAGGTAGGCAAGAGCACGCAGGACGGTCTGTTTGCCTGCAAGTTTGTCCCCTGCGTGGGCGCGTGCGATATCGGTCCAGTGATCAAAGTAAAGGATACCGTGTTCGGCAATCTGAATGACGAAAAAATTGAACGGCTCATCACCGGCCTGCGCGACGGCAGCGTTCAGGTATAAAGGAGGTTTGGGATAATGGAAAACAAAACTGTACTCTTGACGCGGGTGGACCGCATGCAGGACCCGACCTCCGTGAGCGAATATGTCGCGCTGGGCGGCTTTGCCGCGCTGAAAAAAGCCATGGCGACCGATGCGGAAGCTCTGCTCGACGAGTTTGACGCGGCCATGCTGCGCGGTCGCGGCGGCGCGGCTTATCCACTGGGCAAAAAATGGCGGCACCTGTACCACAGCAAAGCGACGCCCAAATACATCGTGTGCAATGCCGATGAAGGCGAACCGGGCACATTTAAGGATAAGCTGCTGCTTTCAAAAGATCCCTTGAGCGTCATCGAAGGCATGATCATCGCGGGGTATCTGTTCGGCTCCCCGCAAGGCTATATCTATATTCGCGGAGAATACCGCGAAATTCAGAAGTTATTCCAACAGGCGCTCGATAACGCCAAAGCGGCGGGGTATTTGGGCCGCGGCATACTCGGCGTGGACGGCTTTGATTATGAAATCTCCGTTATCTCCGGTGCGGGCGCGTATGTCTGCGGCGAAAACTCCACATTGCTCAATTCCATAGAGGGCAAAACGGGCCGTCCCCGCGTAAAGCCGCCGCATCTTGCGGATGTAGGGCTGTATCTCAAGCCCACTCTGGTCAACAACGTCGAATCCTTTGCCTGCGTGCCTGTGATCGTCAACATGGGCGGCGCTGCGTTCTGCGCGCTGGGCACGCCGGATGGCGGCGGCACAAAGCTTGTTTGCCTATCTGGGCATATTAAAAACCGGGGCGTATATGAAGTGCCGCTGGGCACGCCGCTCAAGGATATTCTCTATTCCCCGGAATACGGCGGCGGCACCTCCACCGGCAGGCCCATCGGCTTCTGCCACTTCGGCGGACAGTCCGGCCCTCTCGGCTTCCCCAATCAGTTGGAGGATTGCATTTATTCCTATCAGGGACTGTGGGATAAGGGGCTGACGGTAGGCTCCGGCGCCATCGTGGTGATGGACGACAGCGTGAACGTGGTGGAATATCTCGAATCCGTTATGGAATTCTTTGTGCACGAATCCTGCGGCAAATGCACTCCCTGCAGGCTGGGCACGCAGCGGGTGCTGGAGCTGTTCCGGCGGCTGCTGCGCGGCACATCCAAGGCTGATGAAATGGACCGCCTTGAGACCACGCTCAAGCATATGACAGAACTTTCCGCCTGCGGTCTGGGGCAATCGGTTTCCGTATCCGTGCGTTCCGCTCTCAAATACCGAAGAGCAGACTTTGAGGCGCTTATCAAATGACTCGTGTGACAGGAGGTATATGCTATGCATGATCACGATACAAACGCCAAGATGGTTCAACTGACCATCGACGGCAGGCCCTGCCATGTGCAAAAGGGCACAACCATACTGGAAGCCGCCCGCAATATGGGCATTGAAATCCCCACACTGTGCTACCTGAAGGATCTCGCGCCCGAAGGCTCCTGCCGCATGTGCGTGGTTGAAGTAGAAGGCGCGAGAAAGGGCGGACTGCCCACTGCCTGCACCGAGCATTGCGCGGAGGGCATGGTGGTGCACACCCGTTCCGAGCGCGTGGTGGAAGCGCGCAAATTCGTGCTGGATCTTTTACTGAGCAACCATGTGTTCAACTGTTTTTCCTGTGCGCGCAACGGTTCGTGCAAGCTGCAGGATTATTCTCTGGAGTACGGGTTGGAGAGAACCTCATTCCCCGTGGGCAAAAACCCGCCCATCAATGTGGTGGACGACAGCAACCCCTTTTACGAATTCCGCCCGGATAAATGCATCATGTGCCGCCGCTGCGTGCGTGTGTGCGAGAAGCTGCAGGGCTGCGATACGTTAAGCTCCACCGGGCGCGGCTTTGACACCATGATCACCACCAGCTACGGCGTGCCCCGCACGGACCCTGCCTGCGAAAGCTGCGGCAACTGCGTTTCTGCATGTCCTACCGGCGCGCTTTCCTCGCGTGATAATAAAAAGTTCCGCTATTACGAGGTCAAAAGGACGCGCACGACCTGCCCGCACTGCGCGGTAGGCTGCCAGCTCGACCTTCTGGTGAAGGATGGCCGCGTCGTGGGCGTCGACCCGGCGGACGGCCCTTCCAACCACGGCTTGCTTTGCGTAAAAGGCAAGTTCGGCTCCTACAAGTTCATCCATGCCGGGGATCGGCTCACCACGCCGCTCATTAAGCGCGACGGCGAGTTTGTGCCCGCGAGCTGGGACGAGGCGCTTTCCCTCGTCGCCGAAAAGCTTGGGTCCATCAAAAACGAGCACGGGGCGGATGCCATTGCGGGTTTCTCCTGTTCCCGCTCGCCCAATGAAGATAACTACATGTTCCAGAAGTTTATGCGCAGTGCTGTCGGTACAAACAATATCGACAACTGCGCACGTGTCTGACACAGCCCCACGGTTGCAGGTCTTGCAACGACATTGGGCTCCGGCGCTATGACAAACCCGTTCGACGACATCACCACCGATGTCGACGTGATCCTGCTCATCGGTTCCAACCCGGAAGAAGCGCATCCGGTGCTGGGTACCAAAATCCGCCGCGCGGTGCGCGACGGGGCGAAGTTGATCGTGGTCGACCCCCGCAAAATCCGTTTGGCCAGCAAGGCTACTTTGCACTTGCAGTTGAAGCCCGGCACAAATGTCGCGTTCGCCAACGGCATGCTGCATGTAATCATCAAAGAAGGCCTTGCGGATATGGACTTTATCAAAAGCCGCACCGAAGGCTTTGAAGAACTGAAGGATATCGTAGAAGAATACACGCCCGAACGCGTGGCCGAAATCTGCAATATCGACGCGGACGATCTTAGAAAAGCCGCGCGGCTCTACGCTACGGCGAAAAAGGCGCCCATCATGTACTGCCTCGGCGTGACAGAGCACTCCACCGGCACCGAGGGCGTGATGAGCCTATCAAACCTCGCCATGTCTGTCGGCAAGATCGGCCGCTCCGGCTGCGGCGTCAACCCCATCCGCGGCCAGAACAACGTGCAGGGCGCGTGCGATATGGGCTGCCTGCCCGGCGATCTCCCCGGGTATCAGAAGGTAGCGAACCCCGAAGCGCGCGAAAAATTCGCAAAGCACTGGGGCGTACCCTTAAGCGGAAGCCTTGGGTTCACCGCAACGCAGATCCCCCACGCGGTGGAAGAGGGCAAAATTAAGGCGCTCTACATATTCGGTGAAGACCCCATGCGCACCGATCCGGATATCGGACACATCAGGAAGATGCTCGAAAGCCTTGATTTCCTGGTGGTGCAGGAGCTGTTCATGACGGAAACCGCCAAGTTTGCGCATGTAATACTCCCCGGCGCTTCCTACGCCGAGAAGGAAGGCACGTTCACCAATTCCGAGCGAAGGATTCAGCGCGTGCGCAAGGCGGTCGAGTCACCCGGCGAAGCACGACTGGATACCGATATCTTCACGGACCTCATGAACCGTCTTGGGTACCCGCAGCGCCGCATGGAAGCGCGCGAGATCATGCAGGAGATCGCCGAGCTCACCCCGTCCTACCACGGTGTCAGCTACGATCGCCTCGATTGCGGCGAGTGCCTGCAGTGGCCCTGCAAAGATGAGACGTCCTGCGGCATATCCATCCTGCACGAGGGCACATTTGCGAGGGGGCTTGGCTATTTCTACCCGTCGCGGTATGTGGAGTCAGCCGAACTGCCCGATGAGGAATACCCGTTCACACTCGTCACGGGCAGGATGCTCTACCACTACAACGCCGGGGCCATGACCCAGCGCACGGAAGGGCTCAACGTGCTTGCGTCCGAGTCCTATGTGGAAATGAACGCAGCCGACGCCGACGCCATGGGCGTGAAAACCGGCGATAAGGTGCGCATCACGTCCCGCCGCGGCGAGATCGAAACGCTTGCGCTGGTGGGCGACCGCGTGAACCACGGCGAGGTGTTCATGACCTTCCATTTCGAGGACGGCAACGCCAACCACCTGACGAATTCCGTTACGGATAAAATCGCGAAGGTGCCGGAATTCAAAGTGAGTGCGGTGAAAATCGAACCCGCGCAGGCGAACTGACAAGGATTTTATGCAGGGGTTTCACCCCTGCACCCTGACCAAAGGGAAACATCCCTTTGGAATCCCAACATCAAGAACGCCCTATTTAGGGCGTTCTTGGGGAAGGGTACTTAGCGCAATGGCCCTTGCGGAAGTTTGAAGGAAGAACCCACAGTGTATATGTACTGCATGAATGCCGCTTAATGGCGGCATTCTTAGCTTGTAGGGAGTTAAGGGGGCGCGGGGAGTCAGAGCCGAGCGCCGCCTGTGGGGCGGTTCCTATGATCTGGGATCGAGATCAGTGGGGAAACTAGCGTACCCCAGGGGGCGTGGGGGGCGGAGCCCGCCCACTATTAAATAAAATAAAATTATTCGTCGACGCTGAAGGCGGCGATACCGCTTTTATTGCTTGAGGGCATCATGATAAACGTAGAACAAGCCATAGACCTGCTCACAGCAGCCACGCCCCAACTCACGCAAACCGAGGAGGTTCCCCTGCTCGATGCGCTCGGCCGCGTGCTTGCCGACGATGCAGTTTCCCCCATCGGCGTGCCGCGCTTCCCCAAGGCCGCTATGGATGGCTATGCGCTCAAATCTGCCGATAGCATTGGCGCGTCCCGCGAACACCCCGTCACGCTGCGCGTGGTCTGCGAAATCGACGCGGGCGACTGGAAGCCCTGCGACTGCGCGCCCTTTACCGCCGCCCGCATTATGACGGGCGGGGCCATCCCACTGGGCTATGATTGCGTCATCAAACAGGAAGATACCGACTGCGGCGAAAAAGACGTCGCCCTCTATAAACTCCTCTCGCCGGGGGAAAATTACATCCCCGCCGAAGAAGATATCCGACTTGGCCAACTCGTGATCCCGCGCCGCACGCGCCTCACGCCGGAGCATATCGGCGTGCTCGCCAGCATGGGATTTTCGCGCGTTCGCCTGCTGCGACCGCTGCGCGTAGGGTTTATCGCCACCGGCAGCGAGCTTGCGCAACCCGGTTCTGCGCTTTTGCCCGCGCAGGTGTACGACAGCAACAGTTATGTCATCGCTTCTTACCTCAAAGCGGCGGGCGTGGAACTATCCTTCTTCGAAATCTGTCCGGATGAGCCCGCGCGCTTCGAAGCCCTTATCCGTGCGTGCATAGATAATACGGACGTCATCCTCACCACGGGCGGGGTATCCGTGGGCAGGCGGGATTTTGTGGAATCGTCTCTCAAATCGCTGGGTGCTGAACTTCTATTCTCGCGCGTGCGTATGAAGCCGGGCACGCCGGTTTTGGCGGCTTCCTACTGTGGCAAGCCCATCCTATGCTTATCGGGCAGTCCGTTTGCTGCTGTGGTGAATTTCCACGTATTCTTCTGGCCGCTGCTCGCGCACGCGACTGTCTGTGCGTCCTATCTCTGGCGGCGGGGCAGTTTTGTGTTGCGCGAAGGAGCTATGAAGCCGAGCGGGCTTAGGCGGTTCGTCCGCGCGCGCTTGGGGCAGGATGGCGTGTATCTCTACACCGCCAGCCATGGCGCGTCGGTGCTCTCCAGTCTGCCGGGCTTTAATTGCATGATCGATCAGGCTGCGGGGGTTGCGCTCTCAGCCGGGGATGTCGTGGATGTGTTGTGGCCGGAAGGATAGAGTAGGATGAAATGAAAAACGGGGGCTTCACCCCCGTACCCCCACTTAGGGGCGTAACGCCCCTAAGAACCCATAACACAGCGACTTTGTCGCTGTGGGGGACTACTTAATTTCTTGTTCTATTCCAATTACTTCACCATACAGCATCATATCATCACTAGAAATTTTAATTGGTTTATATGCTGGGTTGATTGAAATTAGGTAAGCGCCGCTTTCGTTTTGAGCAAGCTTCTTGCAGTAGATATTTCCATTGTAGTAAAATGCTCCAGTTTTACCTTCGTCCAGATTTTCGCACTTTTTAATTAAAACGATACTTCCGTCTCTAATATCAGGTTCCATACTATCACCCGATACTCGTAATGCAAAATCACAATCCATGTTATCTGTTGGTAAGTCATCTGAAGGAATTCTTCCATCAAAGATATCAATACCTGTACCAGCCGAAATTCTGAGGTCGAAAAGTGGAATAGTTCTTTTTTTGCTTTTAATTTCCGCTGTTCTTGGCGCGCTTTCCCTAATTTCAAAAGAAGTATTATTAGGAATCAAATTGCGCCACGATTTAATATTCTCGATAGCATGAGGAATGACTCCAAGGTATGCAATTATATGCGAGGGATTTAATATGTACATGAAACATAAAATATCTTTTGATGTGCGTTGTTTTTCAGCCTCGGATATAAAATTATAAAAGCTTGCATCATCGTGGAGGTTGTAAATTTGTTCCTCAAAGTGGCTTTCATTATGGAGAACAAGTCTGTACATTAAGTTTTCAAAGTAAATAGAATGTTCTCCTAATGCCCCTAAGACATTGGCATTACATGAAACATCATTAATGTTTTTTCGGTATGTAAAAGTAGAAAAGGCTTCTAAAACCCGTCGCATGGTATTCCCAATGTTTATATTATTCATAGGATTTTCAGCATAAGCATAAACGGCTTTTAACAACTCTGCATACTCACTACGTGATTTTAAAAATCTAGTAAGCTTTCCTTGTGAAAGCTCTAGCCATGAGAAGTTTGTGTTGCAAACTTTGGCTTCCCCTTTAGTGGATTGGCATATTTCGTCCATTGCCTTCTGCAAATCAAATATCGTCGAAAGATCATGAGATAATAGTATTACTTTACTTATATTATTGCCGGTGATTATTTTGCTAATCTGATAACGTAAGAATGATAAAATACCTACTTTATTCTCAAAATCAAAACTTGATATAGGATCATCAATTACAACAAGTTGTTCACGCTTATACAATTTAGTTATTTCTTGATTCTGCATAATTTGCGTGAAGAAATAGCATAATGCAATAATATTGCGTTCACCTAGAGAAACATTCTTAGGTCGGACATCTTGTCCGTTAGATTTCAAATAGTATTTATCATTTCTAAGTTCAATAGAAAGTCGTCCATGAGTAAAAAATACATAATCCAAAGCATTGTTGATGCTTCCAATTGCTAATCCTATATTGGTTTTTTTCTGTCGCAATTCCTTCAAGTGTGCAGATATTTTGGAAACTTTTTCATTCTGAGTGCTCCAAGCATCCTTGGCTTTTTTCTCTGCCTTTACTTGATTTAAATAATCTTTATATACAGAAACGGTTTTGAGATGAGAAATTAGTTTGTTTATATTAAGTAATTCGTTTTGTATAGCTTTACTTCTTCTTGCAATATCATTAAATTCCTTTCGTCTAGTTTCTAGCTCTGCAAGTAATTGATTTGTCTGTACGATTGACATTTCTAAACCCAAGTGCTCAACGATTTTCGGAGTATATATATTCTTACGCTTCATCTCAATTAAAGATTGATATTGAGCAATTTTATCGTTACATTGATTAACAGAAATAGTGATTTTGTTTGCTAATTCTGAATTAAGAGAATCATATTGAGCTGAATTAAATGTAATATTCGAAAACGAAACGGAAAGCAATTCCTCTTTATGCATGTCTACATCTTTATTTAGTACACGATTAATACTATTAATAAGCTCTTGTTTGTATTTTTCATTTGTTGGCTGATAACAATATGGACATATCGTCGTTTGCGGATTACTAAAATCCACGCGAGCAGCTTCAATATCAGCTTGTCGACCGTTACGTACAACAGATAGAATTACCTTTTCTCTCTCGGTTAGAATAGGCTGTTCTATTTGTTTAGCCAATAATACGCATATTGTTTGATCTATATTTTTCGGTATCGGTACTTGTTTGATTTCATCAGGAAAAGCTATTGAAGGGTCTGAAATCTTTGAAAGCAGTTGCTTGGTTTGTTCAAATTTAGCTTCCAGTTCAGATAATGATGATGTTGTTGTGAGAGTACATATCTCACTTATTACATCATCTGTAACAGAAGAATTTCGGCGCAAATTTTTTATTTGGGAGTCAACTTCTGCCCATCCACCTGGCTGTTTTAATGCGCTTTTTATACGTTCCCAGTGGTAAGAAGGAGATGCCGGATTATTAGATTTACTATATTCTTCGTAGGATTCTCGGCGTTTTCCTAAAATACTATTTTCTTCAGCCTCTAATTGTTCATATGTTTCTATTTCAGCCTGAAGATCAACTTGACCGCCAAGTAATACAATAGCTCCCAATCCATCATCATCGATTTTCACATTTCTATCAGTGTAATTCTCATTAAATACAAAGATGTTTTCAGCAGGTCTGTCTAATAATATTGGATTACCATTATCATCTGAAAATGAGGCTTTTATATCTGAAACACTATTTTCAGCGGTCATAGAATGGATGCCTTCTGAAATGGTACTTTTTCCACTTCCGTTTTTCCCATATATAATGCAAATACGGTCAGCTGCTTCTTGAAAGAACTTAAAATTAGTAGGTGAATTAAAGCATCTGCCTTGAATAGATACACCTTTAATTGTTTCTATCATCTTTATGTCCCCCAAACATTAGCATGAGATCGATATTAGCGCTATATATTTTTGACCTTCTATAATTCTCTATATTATGACAATATATCTTGTAATTGCTATTATATACCGCTACTAAATTATTGAATAGCCTGATGTAATTAAATAAAAAAGGGCGCATACGCGCCCCCTTAAGACAATCTAAAACGCTTTCCCCCTCAACACCTCACGGCCTTTCGCTTAAACCCGACTCTCCCTTTGTCCTTTGCCGTTTGGATGGCATCTTTCGCCGAGGATAGCGCGCAGGCCCCTTTTGGAGAGGAGATCGTGACCTCGCCCATTTCTTCGGCGGTTTTCATGGCTTCCTCGTGTAACGGCAGATACGATACGCCCACCGCGATCACAAAATTGTTCATGGCGTAGCGCACGTGGTCGGGTTCTGTGTGGATAGCGGATGCCGCCCGGTGAAGCAGCGCGCGTATCTTCTCCTTGTCAAACGCGCTGTCGGGTTTAAAGCCCAACAGCCATTCATAGCACGCCCAGCCCGCCGATTTGTATAGTTCTTTTTCGCTGTCCATCCAGCGGTCGGCCACGCTTTGGGCGCAGTCGGCTTCCGCAAGCGTGACGGCGACTACAAAATCCGAAAGCATGGGGAAGTAGGCACTTTCCATCCAGCGATCAAAATCCGCTTCCGTCATGGCCTCAGGGTCTGCAATCATGCCGGCGAAATACATCGCGTCATAGTTGCCGGTGGCGTAAAGCTGCTCCGCGAGCGCCTGATCCTTTTTGATCTTCTTCAACAGCGGCTTCATCGCGCCCGTCGCCACCCCGTAAAGCGGTTCCTGCGCGCCCCTGCCGATGTATTGTTTTTTGATGCGTTCGTTTCCCAGCGCTTCCAATTCGAACATCACTTCAACAAGCGTCATGGCTGTCACTTTCCGTTCTTTCTGATATGTCTTTATAGTGCGCCGGTAAAACCTTCTAGCATGCGTTTACGCCGATTGTTTCGACATCTGAGGATTCAGCCGTCTCCAATGGCGCAACACAGTTTCGCCCGCCGTTCTTGGCGATGTAAAGCGCCTTATCCGCCGCGTTGATAATGCCGCCGATCTCCTTCGCGCTCGTGATGGTGCCGGTAAATGTGCCCAGACTGACGGTAAGGTTGGGACTTATGCAGGAACTCTTGTTAAGAATTTCAAGCTGCAATACATTTCTTCTGATGCTCTCGGCGATCTCGCAAATACGTTCGCGGCTCATGTAAAAGGCAGCAAAAAGAAACTCCTCGCCGCCCCAGCGGACTGCAATCTGCTCGGCGCTCTCCAGCATGTTTTTGATCTGCTGCGCAACCGCAATCAGTGCCGTATCTCCCTTTTCATGCCCGTAGCAGTCGTTGTACTGCTTGAAATAATCGATGTCCATCATGATCATGGATACGGTCGACCCATCGGGATTGTTTTGCACCATTTGGTCGATAAACTCGCGGAAGCCCCTGCGATTGGAAAGCCCGGTCAGTTCATCCACCAGCGCCAACTTTTTGAGCTGCGCGTTGGCAAAGGCCAGTTTCTCGTTCACGAGCCTGTTTTCCTGCATCTCTTTTTCCAGCAGGGTATTCGATTTTTTCATGAGCGCTCTATTCACATAGTTGTCGCAGTAGATGTGGTAACTGATTCTCGAAGCCGCCCACGAGATTACCATAAATACTGCCGAGTTCACGTAATGACCAATAAGAACATCGCTTGAATGCTGAAAGAAAGGCAGACCGATTGCAAGAGTACCGTATGAAACGAGATACGGAATAAGCATCGGCTTTTTATCCATCAGATAGAGTATGGAGCAAATCACCATATTGACCATAAAAGCCGTGGTATGTCCGTATAATCTCTGATCCATCAGGGTAATGACGCCGCCCCATACCATAATCACAGTGACATAGAGCACAATCAGGGTATGCATGGTACGCATGCGTATTGTCTTCCCTTTTAGATAGCGTTCAATCAGGAGCAGATACGACAGGTTGATGGCAATCATGAAGAGATACATGACCAGATAGGAATAAAAGGAAAATGTTTGACTCACTTGAAGCAGCAAAGTGATGATATCAGCCAACACAAATATCGCCTCTATGGCGATGATGAGTATGGCCAGGTTTTTTCCTCTTCGGATATTCTGGAGTATCAAATCATCCCTGAATGCATCGCTGTCCAAATATCTTTTTCTGATATCTGCCGGTATATCAGTTCTGAGCACATACGGCGTTTTCATCTATCGCAGTTTTTTCCTTGCTGGTTCACTCACGGTCGTTCAGTGCAGTAATGTATGAAGCTAACCATCCTGTTTTGCGGCCCGAATTGGTATACGATGCGCAAAAGGGATGAACACGTTTTCATAATCGGCTATTCGAATTTTTCTCAATAAAAAGCCTTTGACTGTTACATCGTCATTCTGCTTGTAAAGGTTTATAATAAATAAATAATTTTTCAGATTTTTTACCCGGCGGATATCAGCAAAGGCGAAAAAACTTACCACGGGAGGCAGTATGGAAACAAACGATATCTGGGCGCAGATGGCGTCCCGCTACGATACACAGAACAGAGTAAATTCGGCCAATATCATCGCGCAGGCGGTGCGGCAGGCGCTTTCGGATACACAGGGCAAAACCGCCATGGATTTCGGCTGCGGCACCGGCCTTGTCGGGTTGGGTCTGATCGATTTGTTTTCATCCATGCTGTTCGTGGATGCCTCGCCGGAGATGATCAAAGAGGTGCAGCAGAAGATCGAACACGGGCAGACTGAAAATGCCACGGTGCTGTGCGCCGATTTTTTGGCCGATCCGCCCCGCGCGCCTGTGGCCGATTGCATCATTACGGCGCAGGTGCTGCTGCATATTCCGGATACACGCCTTGTTCTACAGCGCCTGTATGACGCGCTCTATGACGGCGGGCGGCTCATCGCGGTGGATTTTGATAAAAACGACGCTGTGCCATCCGATCAGGTGCACAACGGCTTTGACCAGAACGAGCTGATCGAAATGGCGAAGGAGATCGGCTTTTCGAATGCATCCGCACACACGTTTTATCGCGGGGAAAAGCTGTTCATGGGGCAGGATGCATCCATGTTTCTGTTGAACGCGCAAAAATAACGGCCTTTAACCCTGTGACCGAGCGGCGGGATAGGGCAAAGCGGTAAAAAGGGTCACGCCGCCAATATCTTCTCCAGCGCGGCCTTCCATGCGGGGTTGTGGATTTTCAGTTTGTAGTGTGTTGCGGGCACATCCCCGGGCGAAAAATCTGCAAGCAGAAATTCCTCGCCGTAGGCTTCCAAACGAAACAGCACATTGCCATCGGGCTTTTCCACAGTGATGAGGTACCGATCTGTATCCGTATACGGAACGATTTGGGATAGTATTTTTGTGAATTTCGTGCTTTTGAAAAGGTCGATGAGCATATCCGTCTGCGCTTCCCCGCAGTCTGCCGTTTGCACGATCTCGGATTTTTCCGATGTCTCGCGTGATTTTACGATACGTACGACGTTGCCCTCGCGCAGCTGTGCAAGCTCATTGCTCAGCGTATCGCCTGAAACGGAGAAATAACATACCAGCAGGGCGACTGCGGCCGCCGAGAGCGCCAACACAAGCAGCGCGATCTTTTTGTTCCTCATTCATCCTCCGATTATTGTTTTGCATGCGATCTGTCCGGCATGAGCGGCAATCATGCACTCCATGTTTCTCATGCACGTGCAAAAGTAATCCGCTATCGCTGGTCTGCGATTTTACGCGAAAAATCCGCAGC
Organism: uncultured Oscillospiraceae bacterium; assembly: GCA_964440115.1. Lineage (GTDB taxonomy): Bacteria > Bacillota > Clostridia > Christensenellales > CAG-138 > JAEWWD01. The sequence goes on from CAYTPV010000005.1 coordinate 118,413, forward strand.
CGCTTTTAAATCCGCGGCGTTGGGATGCGTAGCGGCTACGAACAGTATGCCGCCCCTGCATATAAACTCGTCCATCACCTGTACGCCTTTTTCCTTAAGTACGCGACGCACGCCGTCCTGCCGCTGTTTGCCGGAAGCGCAGCTTGTAACAAGCGCGGCCCGCCTTAGCGAGGGCATATCCAACTTCCGCACATAGTCCAGCAGATCCGGCATGTCTTTGCCGCCGTAAATCCCGCCCACCACAAAGAGCAGATCGGTATCCGGCAAGATCGGCGTATCCGCAATATTTGTGGCCTTTACAGTGAGTGCCGCGCCGATTGCTTCCGCCAGCTTTTTTGAGTGATTGGTTTTTGTTGCGTAAATGACGACGGGTTTCATGCGCATTCCCCCTTTGCGTGATGCTTTTTTTGAATATGTATGGCACGGCACGCTGCCGCATGCGATCTATCAAACGCTTTGCATCAGCGATATCTGAATTTCCCGCTCTTTTTTGACTTCTTCCATATTCTTCGGGTACATCACGTTGATGAGCGTAATCGCGTAATCCGACGCGATGAGGGCGTGCCGTTTCACATGCGGAATGGCGGCTACCTGCCCCAACGTCCTGTATACCTTCACCTTCACCGGGTCCTTTTCCTCGCGGGCGAGATCCAGTATCATCCCGGCCACATCCCTTGCCGCCTGAAACCGCACTTCGCCCGCCTGCCATTTTTGATTGATGGCGAATACTTCCGCGATCGAGTCGTCCATCGGGGTGTTGGTCAGATCGAGTATGTGACTTGCCAGCAGCAGACCGTAGCGTGAAATGTTGATATGGCTGTGGCATTTCGCGTCAAACGCCTCTATGAGTTTTTCCTTGAGCGCGGGGATATCGTCAATTTTTCTTATGATGCCGACATCCCCCATATAGCTGTCTTTTTTATTATTCTTCATTTCGCATGAACGCCTTTTCAAGATATTTGCTGGCTTCGCGTATACTCAGGGAGGATAGCCTATCTTTATACTTTTCTATGAAGCCGCGCACCCATGCGACATTGACCTTGCTGTATTCCCGCAGGCTCCAGCCTATGGCCTTGTTAATGAAAAACTCGCTGGTCCCCAAATTATTGAGGATGATTTCTTGGAGCAGCGCGGTATCCGTTTTCTCCTTGTATTTGAGCTGAAAATCGATCGCCGCGCGCCGCAGCCAGATATTTTCGGATACTGACCACTGCCGCATGGTTTCTTTCAGATCCGGATATTTCATAACGATGGTGCCGACGACTGAATCGAGGCTGTCTACAGTTTCCCACCAAGATTTATCCGTGATCAGATCCTTGATTTTCTCGATATCGGCATCGGTGAACTGCTTTTCATGCAGCAGTATGTATTCTATGGCCACATACTGCGCCTCACGGTAGGGCTGCTGCCAGCATAAGCGCACGAACTCCCAGTCGAATGCAAGCTTCCGGCTTTTCTGGAGATACGGTTTGATGCACTGCATCAGTGGAGGCTTGGGGATACCCAAAAAGGGGAAGAAATTCTGCATATACGCAGACATCTTCGCCGCCTGCTCCGCATTTCGCATGCCTTCGAGCTGTTCAAATATGCCTTGATACCACAAATCCGTACACCTCAATTACAGTTTGTTCAGTCTCTTTTGCCGATTTCTGCTTCTATGAGTGATTTTGAAATATACATAGCCTGTATCATGCGCTTGTATCGGGCATAATGAGAGGTACCCTGCGCAAATTTCCACTGCGCTTTTTCGCATTTGCTGATAATGGAAGATACGGGCCGCAGCGCTCGAGTCAATTCTTCTTTAGAATAGTTGCCGATACCGGGTTCATCCGTTAGCAAGCATTTTACAATGTTCAGCGCTTTGATCCGATTTTTCAGGAGTGTGTGCTGAGACGTACCTTCCGCAAATTTAGGCCGTGCTTGTTCGCATCTGCTGATTATGGAAGAGATAATTTGCAGGGCCTGGTCGAGCTCTGATTTTGTATAATTGTCCAAAGCGGTTCACCTCATATTTCGATGTATTGATCTGCTGGACCTGCAGCGACAAGTCGCTGCAGAGTATCATGCTGCTTATAATGAAAACTTGTCTCTCATAGCGCCTTTTTAAACTGATTTCAGGCTAAGGCATCTACCTTAATAGGCAGATTACTTTGCAAGCAAAAACAGGCCAACCGCACATACTGCCATCCCCAGCATTTGACGCAAGCTAATCGTTTCTTTGTATAGAAGAAAGCCCACGATTAGCAAAACACAGGCAACGGCAATGCTGGCAAATAAATTTGCCATGCTAATTTTCCATCCGGCACGATACACACACACGAACCCAAATTCCAAGCCAACGATGGCGACACCAAGGGCATAGGTTGTCCAATTCGATTTCGATAATTCCAGCAGAAGATTCTTCTGTTCACCGGTAATAAAAAACATGATGATTGAGCAGATCATGGCTATCAGGTACGTAACAGAAAGAGAAGCAAAGGAATTGATATTTGCCGGTATTGATTTTGTACAGACGTTGTAAATGGTATTCGCAGCAATCACGATTAAAACTGGCCACAGTATATTCCACATGGTATCAAACCTCCCTAATAAGAAACCGTATGCAAGTCAGCCTCGCATACGGCAGGTGCTCATCCGATGATATACTAGATCACGCAACTATTATACATTGAAAACGATCAAATGCAAAAGCGAATTCCCGATTATCTGCCTAGATATTTCTCCAACAGCGAAAAAGCAGCTATGCTGCCGCGGGGTGCCATGCGTTGCTTAGCCTTAAATCGGTATGTATATCTGCTGCTTTCTCTGGCGGCTAAAAAACAACATTCTCTTTATTCGTGACCTCGACAGATACGTGAAAAGCGGTGATGATGTTATCGTTCAACGAAATCCCTATTCTGACGCCGTTTTTTGTGTACCGGCTCCACCAGTTATCCTCGGTTGAAATGGTATATCCGTTTTGCTCCATTGCTTCATCTGCCTTTTCAAGCAAACAGCCGACCTGAAGACCCATCAAGGTATATTTTTCCGATTTTATCTGATACGCGACGACATGGTATTTATCAAGCACGTCTGGGTATCCGCCCAATGTGAAGGAGACATCCCCGTTTTCGAGCATATAGCCCCCAAATCCTTCACGTCTCACATATTCGTCCGTAATTTGGAGAGAGGCTTCCGGCAACGTCAAACCATAAGGTACGTCGCAATTCCGGTTCACTTCTTCTATTGCCTTTCTGGTATTGCTGTCGCCTGAACAGGCAGCCAAAGACAGGCATAGAAACAGAATAACGAGTATCGCTGCCTTTTTCATAAGATAGACTCCTTTTATATTCCCTCCAAAGCGACGAAGCCGCTGTGCGATGGGTTCTTAGGGGGTGTTACGCCCCTAAGCGGGTATAGGGGCAGACTATATTCTTTCTCGAAAATAGACAGCGGGCCCACGGCGTTATACCGATTTTATCCGGGACTTTACCGCACGGCCGAAATCACGCGCAGCAAGCATCACGAGTCAACGCGACCGCTCCCGGACGGGCATTAACAGATCAATCTGCAAATCCTCCGGCTCGGTGCTATCAAGATGAATATGGCTCACATAATTCAGGTGTTCGTCAAGCAGCCCGCACATATGCTCCTGATCCTGCATATCTCCGGCAAACTCATATCGTTCGTTTTTGCTCACCCATTCAAAAAGCCATTCCCACTCATGAAAATTTCCCATCGCAATCATATGAGCGGCATACAGCCCTCCCGCAAACTGCTTTTTGGTGAGAGGGGGAGGGACTTCCATATCCTCCGGGATTGTCACCCATATTTCATAACCGTGATATTGCGTCTCGTCCACAGGATTTGGATGATTGAACCCATAATGTCTTATATCCGGCTTGATTTTGCACAGGTTGGTGTCACGTACAAACGCATCCATCATACGATAGGCATGCTGCTCAGGGTCGTCCCCGATATGGTGGGCGGCGGCGACTGTCGCAGGCGGCAGATAGATAATCCGTACATCGTTGAGTTTGGATAGGCTTTCTTCTGCTTTCTTTAATCTGTCCATAGTCTTATCCTCTTTAAAATTGATACTTGTTAGGGATAAGGATTCTATGACAGCTGACAGTGTATCATCCTGTGTAATCAGGCGGTGGATTTGTACATCGGCCGCTTTTTGCAGTGCTTCAACAAAGCGGTTGAGAATACTCCTGATCGTGGACAATGCGGCTATTTCCTCGTTTAGTTCGCTGATGTTTTGCTGAAAAACCTTTATGGCCGTAACGGCATCGGGGTTGAACAGTAGTGTTTTGATTTGCTTGATAGATACCCGCAGCCTGCGCAATATTAGGATCTGCTGCAATCGGGAGATCGCGGTTTCATCATAAACACGATAGGCGTAATCATTCTGCCGAAAGCTCTCAATAAGGCCTGCCTGCTCATAATAGCGCAGCATTCTCGTGGATATATTGAAGCTTTTTGAAACCTGGCTGATTGTCATAGCTTCCATATTTCCTTACCCCCTTTCTCAATGGGAGTGTAAACTACGACACGATGTCAAAGTCAAGACTGAAGGGTATCGCTGTGAAATGGGTTTCCAAAGGGCCGTTACGGTCCTTTGGCGGGGTTAGGGGCAGAGCCCCTATATCAACATTCTTTAATCGTTCGATACAACCCAAGCAGCGCTTCCGGCGCTAGCGCCTCGGCGCGGATGCCTTCGGGCAAGGATAATTCCGTAAGTACTTCCTGTGCTTTTTCACGCGCAGTTCCCATACCCAGCAGGTTGTTCATCAGCGTTTTGCGGCGCATGGCGAACACGCCCTGCAGGAAGGAAAGAAAGCCGGAGGGAAGCTCCGCCTTGCGCGTAAGCAGCACCACTGCGGAATGCACGTCCGGCTGCGGATAGTACGCGGCGGGGGAGAGGCGCAGCACGTCGGATACTTCATACCCGCATGCGGCGGTGACAGTCAGCGGCCCGTATACGCGGTCACCCGGCTTTGCAAAAAAACGCTCCGCGGCTTCCTGCTGCAGCATAAACAGCAGCGCGCGCATGGGCAGGCCGGAATCCAACAGCTTGAGCACGGCAGGCGTGGTGATGTAATAGGGCAGGTTGCCCGCGACGATGATCTCCCCGCCGCCTAAGTTGGCGTGCAGTTCAGAAAGATCCGTTTTGAGAAAATCCCCCTCAACCACAGACAGTCGATCATCAGGTAGCAGCGTGCGCAGAACCGATACCATCGCCGCATCCTTTTCCACGGCGACGACGCGGTCCGAGCAGGATAACAGCCCCGTGGTCAGCGCGCCGAGGCCGGGGCCTATTTCCAATACGGGCAGGCGATCTCTTGGCAGTGCTGCGAGCAAAGCGGATAGCGCGGCTTCGTCCGCAAAAAAATTCTGCCCCAGCGCCCGATTGGGTGTGAGGCCGAATGCGGCGAGCCGCTCACGTATTCCTGCGGGGCTGACGAGCGGATGCAAAAACTGCATCGCTGCGCCCGTATGCTGCTGTGTTGTATTGTCCATGGGGTAAATTCCTTTGACTGTTATTTCCAAAAATTTGCGGTTTACCGGGCCTCACGGCGCAGAACTATTCGCCGGCCTCGCACTCCGGCTTTGTAAGCACCAGCCGCTGCAGCAGTTCCTGATACAGGCCTTCGGCCTGCTGCGGCCACGCGTCGCACGCAGCCTGCGCAAGCTGCGCGGTGGGCAATTGCAGTGAAATATCCAGTATGCGCGCGCGCCTATCCATCAGCCGCAGGGTAGCGAGGTATCCGCCGTCGGGCAGCTGAGTCTGGCGGGTATGAAACTGCGTCTCGTTACGCAGTACATCGCGGTTTTCGGCGGCACAGGCGGATAGCCGTTCGCGCAGCGAATTGGGCAGCTCGTCTGAAAACAGGGTAAGCGACTGTTTGCCCTGCTGCGTCACGCGGTATCCGTGCCCGAACGCAAGCGGGATGGCAGCCACATTCCCGTCTTCCTCCAGCTCCGTCAGGCGCGACTGGAAATCGAAATAATCCATGAGTCCGTTTTCAAAAAAGACGCGGTACAACTGGCTGCGGGTCAGTTCCGTATCCACTTTATCGAGGAAGTAGAGCAGCATCAGCTTTTGGCGTGTATCGCCCTGCGAAAAATAAGCCATCCTATTCACCACCCAACTTAAGTATAGCATATTTGGGGACAGGCATGGAACTTGCCGGGGCAAATTTCCGCTTGCATTTGCAAGCCTTTTATGTATAATAGTATGTGCACCCCAAACGGGGCGCATTGTTTCGGGGTTATAGCTCAGCTGGTTAGAGCGCTACGTTGACATCGTAGAGGTCGTTGGTTCGATTCCAACTAATCCCACCAGTAATCCTATGGTGTACGTCACGTCTCTAGTTATAAACCCACAGAGTGACGTCGGGAGCGCGGTGTTGGCGGGTACGGCCATGCCCGATACGGTCGGGAAGGCCTCAAGCGCCACAGCGCACCCACCTGCCGAGAGGCGGGTGTTATAACGGAGCGAACGGCACCACGGGATTAGTTTGTTCTAAACACCCCGCGTTGCGGAATTGTGTAATGGTAGCACCTACGACTCTGACTCGTATTGTCTAGGTTCGAATCCTAGTTCCGCAGCCAAGTAAAAACTCCCTAAATCAGGGGGTTTTTCTTTTTTTCTTAGCATACTCAGTTGCTCCTGATTTCCTATCTGCTAATACTTTTTGCTAATACACAAACTGCATAGTACTGTACAATACAGGCTTCGACTAATCTGCGTCTTTTGAGAAAAAGCATTGCTCAGCAGTTATGGCTGCTCCTTTATCGCTGTTGATTACTTTGCAATAAATATCTGCTGTAGTGGTAATCGTCGAATGTCCTAGCATGTGTGACACAGTCGGCAATGGCACCTTTTGTTCAATCATGGTCGTTGCATACGTATGCCTTAAATCATGGAAACGAATGATGGGTAGGCCAAGCTGCTTAAGAAGCTTTTTATGCTGCGTCTGGAGCGTGTGTGGGTTAATAAAGTGTCCTCGCTCGTTACAGCAAACAAAGTCACTATCCTGATATTCCTTGCCATACTTCAAACGATTAATTTTGTATTGCTTTTGCCGTTCTCTGACAGCCGCTAAGGTGGTTGATGGGACGAAGAGCACTCTGTCACTCTCTTGTGTTTTAAGCCCCGTGAGGCCCCATTCTGTGCTTCCTAATGGCGGTTCTTTACTGGACTTCACCACTGTTATCTGGCGTTGGATATGTACTATCCCTTTAGTGAAATCAAAGTCAGAAAAACGCAATCCAAGTACCTCTCCTCGCCGTAGTCCTAATGTGACAGCTAAAAGCAACTCCAATTCAATGGGGGACTGTTTTGCCCCAACTAATAAGCATTGTACTTGTTCGCTATTGAGAGTGGCTGCATTATATTTGGTGTCCTTTGGAAGTTTCACGCCATCGCAAGGATTCTTTGAAATTTGGTTGTCTAATACAGCCTCTTTCAAACACATGGATAATACACGGTGTGCATAACGGATTGTTTTTGCACTAGACCCTTCCGATTTCATAGTATTATGTAACAGCATGATATCGCGTCGGGTTAGTTTATCGAGATGTATATTACCAAGACAGGGAATTATGTGCTTTCGTATGTTGACCTCATAACCCCTTGCTGTAGTAGGCTTTAGCGTAGGCTTATGAATCTCCTCAAACCAACTGTTAATATATGAAGCAACTGTCTTATTACATTTTGCTTGATATTGACCAAGCTTTATTTGCGCCAGAATTATTTCGCGAGCTTTAGATGCTTCTTTTTCAGTAGGATATCCACTGTGCCATTTTTGTTTTAGCTTTCCAGTGCAAGGATCGGGTACATACACGACGAATGTCCATGGACTATTTGTCCCGCCGCGTTGGAAGGGTTGACCTTTATTGGAACTTGAAGGTCTCTGTGCTTTTTTGCTCATCTTAAATTCCTCCTGTTGGGAGCAAGATGAGCCAGACGAACAACATTGTTCTTTTGTCAAGGTTCCATATGGGTATTCTATCATCTTGCTGTTTTCCGAGCAACGCATGCCCCCTCTTACTGCTCCATAGGGGTTTATATTTGGTGATATGACCCTTGCAACCAAGCATCAAACACCACCTTTGAAACACGAATACTTGAACCTAGTTTTATCACTGGAAACGGAGGATTTTTCATTAAGTTGTAAGCACAGTTACGACTTATAGCCAGTTTTGCCTGAATTTCTTTGACGGTATAAACTTCCGAATTATTGACCATTCATTCTGCCTTTCATATAGAAAAATAAAAAAAACAGCCGGTGATGCGCACTAGACTGTCATGTTGGGATGAATTTTTTGTAATAAAAAAAGCGGTTTTTCAACCACTTCTCTGTCATTATATTATGACATGCAGATTAAAACTTAGCTGTATAATATACCTCTGGTATACGGTGATTATACGGCTATTTGTTTGCTAGAGTTTTTTTCGTTTAGTCGCTCATTGACATGACCGTTTGCAAATTGCCTGAGTGCTGTTTGCATTTTTCCGCAATAGCATTTAAGCATGCTTTTGGAAATAAGAGTTATCACTCGACCGGATTTTCTGTAACGGTATAACCAGTGTTTCATCTGTCCCTTTAGGACTTCATTGTGCAGTTTCCTTAATATTTCCAGAGAATAAATGAAATCTGCATATTTCGTAGTAAAGTCAGCCAGATCTCTTACTCTTCCATCATAGGATTGAGTTCTTTCAATAACGTAGCGGCTATGGAGCTGCCGTGTTTTTGCTTCGTTCAGGCTTGCAATATGACCAGGTAAACAATCTAGCATACTGATAACGCGTTGCACTGATTCCTTTAGCCCCTGACCTCTCCAAGGCCTTTTAAATCGAAATTCAATTCTTGTCTTTGCTAAATCATTGCCACCGCTCTCCAAATACTTATCATAGATTTCCAAATCTATGTCTCGGCTGAAAACGATGGTATTCCGCGCCCTCAGGTTATCTCCAATAGATCGGAAGCTATTTTTGGAGTTTACATGAATGGCGAAAAGTTCCTTTAAGTAACAATTGATTTTGTAAAGACTATCGAAAGGAGTAATTGTATCAATGGCGATATCAATACGGTCGAAATGTGGTTCCGATATACGCAATTCTTCACAAATTGCATTCATTATTTGCTCAAGTTGCTCTACGCAGTTTGCTTCCAATCCATACTTATTGGGATTGATTATGTAACGCGCTCGGTTTTTGCGGATATAGAAGTCCTTAACATAAGGTCTGTTCCGAATTTCAAAGTCTGACAATACGGTTTCTTTGGAAGATATCTGTACTGTGTGCACCATGACTTTAAAAGCAAGTTCGTTTGAGATAGGTAGTTTTGTCAAGTTCAGTCTCCTTAATAATTGCATCCCTCCTTTTGTTTTTTTGCCTGTTGCGCATCACATCGGCAGTTTCGAGTATACTCAGCAGCTGGCATGCTGTCAAGCAGGTCGTAGAAATAAATGTCGATGGAAGAAATATCTTACAAAAGCTTGCTCGCCTAGGTGCAGATGCGAATTTAAGTAACCGTTACATAAAATACTGACGCAATTTCTGGCGATATAATGCTGTTTTAGGTAACCGTTACTAAAATTCATCACTTACCTTTGAATTTACGTAACTGTTACCAGAATACGAATATCCTCATTGAATTTACGTAACCGTTACGTTTATTCGGGTTTGTACTTCTCCTTTAATTCCAATCGCTTCTCCCTTATTATTTGTTCAGCCTCTCTTGTCGTAAGTTTAAACTGTGATGATAGCTTACCAATCTCTTGCGCCATCGTAACAACGTACTGTTTTGCAGTTATTTCATTAAAGATGCTTTCAATCATAAAGTACAACCTGCCTAATTCTGTAAAAACGCATTGCCTTGGCATATGTCTTCTATCATTGATAAAGAAGTCGTAATTAGGAATAAGCGATTTATTATCATCAAGAATTCTCATCGCTGTGGAAAAGTAATGCATGTTTTGAATCCCGCGCTTATCTTTACCAAAATCCCTCATAGCGTCTTTCATATAATCATCTGGAAATAATGAAGGCCTACCACGCTTTCTAATCGAACCTTCCATTGTTACTCCCCCAATCATCATTGTATCTCTCGTTTTCGGACTCGCAGCCGCACAATATGAATGGCATTAAAGTACTGTAAGCTTCAAGCAAAGAATGATGGCGTACTTGAAATGTAAAGTACCCCCTCTAGGGATCTATCTAAATGGACGTATTGGCAATGAGTCTATTCTCCATGCTTGGGTTGCCTTTCTCTCTTTGCCCGTATTAACGTGCTTTTACTTATACCAGTTAGCTCCTCCACTTGCTTGTAGGAGTTAGTTGCCAGTAATGTAAGGGCATGATCAATCTGTGCCCTTCCATAAATCCTCGGCCTTCCTTCTCTGTAGTCTGGTGATTGCTTTGCAATAGCCTTCCCCTCTTGTGTACGTTCTACGATCATGTCTCTTTCAAACTCTGCAAACGCCAGCAGGACAGTCCTTATGAGTTTACCAGTCGGAGTGTTATCAATAATCCCAATGTTCAGCACATGTACCCTCACACCCTTATTAATTAGATCAGTAATCAATTCTGACCCATGGAGAACGCTACGGGCAATTCGATCGAATTTTGTTACGATTATTGTATCACCTTCAGTGAGCTTCGACATTAACTTGTCGAGTTCAGGTCTGCACAGTTTTGTTCCAGTATAGCTATCAGTGTAAATTACCTGTGCACCGGATTCTCGCAGTACTTGTTCTTGTGCTTCAAGACTATTGCCATCGCGCTCCTGCCCCTTTGTAGATACTCTCGCATATCCGTAAATCATGTTTTTCCTCCTTGATATATGACACTAAATAATGACACCGTCCAATGCTAGCATTTTAGCACCCTGTCATATTGGTGTCAATACTTATAAGTTGCGACACCATTAAGCAAATACCTTTGATCAAATTATTGCTTAGCTCGCATTATTTATCTGGAAATATATGATATAATAAAAAATACGTGTCATTCTGGAATATGAAACAATACATATGCTTCAATTAATGGTATTTGAGTATTTCGGGGAGACGATTTTAGTGGCTTTCAGATATTGGTATTTGATAATTCGATAGATCCTCCCATAAATATGTTAAAAGCCTTAAACGCATTTAGTGATCACTATACGCAGTTGCCGCATTAAATTACCATAATACTACACTAATTTACTCAGCTGAGGTTATAAACAAGTAATAATACAAGGTGGACGAATAATGACGATGCAAACAAGTGATAGCAAGCCTAGTGAAAAGCTCAAAGAAAAGATTCGATCCATAAGCAATCAATTTCTGCAAGAAGCAACGCAATCTCCTACACTATTGGCTGATATGGCTGCGATGGAAAAGTATATGGCGGAGAGCTATAGTGGACGTATTTTTATTGAGATGTTGCAAAACGCTGATGATTGTATGTCGACTAAAGTGCTCGTCAAACAACTTGGGAGAGATCTCTATTTCGCAAACGATGGCAGACCTTTTGATGATAATGACCTAATGGCGATTTGCCGCACTGGGGCGAGTTCAAAGCAACGTGGCGTAAATATAGGTTATCGAGGTGTTGGATTTAAAAGTACAACGTTTCTTTCGGAAGAAATTTTGATTTGGTCATGTGGTGTATGCTTTACGTTTTCAAAAAAGCATTGCGCTAGTTATCTTAATATTTCGGAAGTCAGTGTCCCAACTGTACGTATCCCGTTTGAAGTTAATTCGCTTGACTCTGTTGAAAAAGAACAGATTAACTTGCTTGATAAAGCAGGCTATAAAACAGTATTTATATTTAAAAACGCCAGGATGCCTGAATTTGCGTTTGAATTGGACAATATAGAAAATGGATATTTTCTTTTCTTAAATAGCATCACCTCATGCATTATTCAAACAAAACAAAATAACTCCCAACGCCTATTTCAGAGAATGCCAATCACAGGGGGTTATGATTTTCTAATTAATGATGAGAGAAAGGAACAATGGCGAGTCATAAAAAGTGAAAGATCAGCAATTGCATTTAAAACGGAAAACGGTGAAATAGTTGATTGTAGTGCTCATGAAGCAACTTATCATAGTTATTTGCCCACTCAGGACAAGGCTCCATTCAAAATAAAAATCAATAGTGATTTCTCAACTGATCCATCTCGGAAGCATTTGATAATTGATGCTTTCACAGAGAATGCAATAAAAGATGTTTCAAATCAAATTTTTGAATTGCTGCAATCTTTATTTATTGGTGGTGAAATCGCAAATCTTTCAAGAATACTGTTAATACTCACTGAACAAATTTCATTTTCTAAGGCCAACTCTATTTTAATCGCATGCCTCAAAGAAAAGATGTTGGGATTAAGGCTTCGATTGATAAACGGAAGAGATGTACCGATTTGTGAATACAAACTGTTACCAGAATGGCTAGAACCTGCCGAGGTTAGCTTTATTAGAAAGTACAGTCCCTATGTCAGCAAGTACTCCTTGCCTAATTTAATCTATGATAATATTTTAGGAGTTGATTCGTTTCTTTTAAGCTATTCTACAAATAGATTTTCCAATGAAGACCTAATTCAAATTATTTCGGATGAAAATTTACGTGCAAAATTAAGCCCAGAAACATATAGAAAGATCCTGGCATATGTAATAAAACAAGAGAAGATCGACTGTCAAATCAATAATAAGGAGACTGGATTAAAAGAAGCGTTAGTTCCACTCATAAGCGATGAAACAAAGCATATTGCTGTAAAAGGAAATTCTTCCTTAGCTTCAGAAAATGGTCTCGAAGAATATTTATCAGTGTCAGAATTAAACTGGCTGAAATCTAAGACTGGAATTGGACTTGGAAAGATACAAGAGAAGAGGGAACTCTTACTTGACCAGAGAGTATCAGTTTCAAGCAAGGTTCCAGTTGTAGCCAAATGGCGGTCTGCGGAACAACAGGCAGTTCAAATTGAAGAATTCTTGGGTAATCGTGCAGTAGATGTCAGCAAAAAAAATGTCGGTTATGATATAGAGTCAACAACTCCAGCTGGCGGCAAGCGCTATATTGAAGTGAAATTGCTTCAAAATGATTATTCTGGGTTTTCTATTACCAACAATGAATACACTTCGGCTCATCAATTCGCCGACGAGTATTTTATATGCCTTATATTTGAGAATAAAGCGATTTATATTCAGAACCCATTAAAGAATCTTAGTTTTGAAAAACGAATACGTCAATGGGAATGGCTATGTGAGCAATACAGCGGACAAGAGATCATAATCAATACAAAGTAGGGAGAGAAAGCAAATGAAGATGAGTCCTGAAAGAAAAAAGGAACTGCTATTAGAATCCTTCGAAGTATTGAAGAAGAACTATGATCGCAATAAAGGTGCGCTTTCAGACTTAATTGGGAAAATGAGCAAAGTGGATATTGATATCGCCCTTGAGATGTGGAAGTACTTGATAAAAAACAATATGGAGGTTTTATATTCGTCGAATGACTTGGAGTTTAGCATTATGTGTGCTATTAAGGAAGCCATAGGAGAAGCCAAGTTGTATAGCCTTGTTGTGGGAGATGGCTTTTTAAAAAATGCGATATTTCATGAATGTGGCGGTAAAGCCTGGCACCCCTCACTTATGATAAATAGCTATATTGGAATAAATAATTTAGCACTAGCAAATGAATTATTTGAATTATTGTATTCAAATAAGCATAAACGACTTTCTTTATATGAAATTTTAGAATGGGCTATACCCTCAAGCGGCATGATCTCAGACGAAGCTTACGAGTTACTTACCGAATGGATTGAAAGGATTAAAGATAACGAGCAAAAGGCAAAACTAAACTTAAGAATGCTAACCTTCATGGATGAGGATGAGGATGAGGATGAGGATGAGGATGAGGATGAGGATGAGGATGAGGATGAG
>CAYTPV010000005.1:132430-377646 GCA_964440115.1 uncultured Oscillospiraceae bacterium
ATGCTTACCCTTACGGATGAGGATATAAAAATGCTTACCCTTACGGATGAGGATATAAAAATGCTTACCCTTACGGATGAGGATAGAAGATTACTTGCTCTTATGGATAAGAATATAAGATTACTTGCCCTTATGGATAAGGATACAAAAATGTTTAAGCTTATGGATGAGGACGAAGATGAGGAATGCGATGAAGATGAGGACGAAGACGAGGACGAAGACGAGGATTGGGATGAGGAATGATATTGATAATAGCATCATGCTTTTTTAGATAATTCGCCCAGCAAATGTGTTTCTAGAATATCACTGCTTTTTTCTAGAAACTAATAGTACCATTAATTCACGGAACCCTGAAATAATTAGGGATTCGTAGGAGGCGGTACTGTCTTGAAGCTCTGATCCGTATTGTCTAGGTTCGAATCCTAGTTCCTCAGCCAGAAAAGTCCCTGTTTAAGGGGCTTTTTTTCGTTCTATTGGCATGGTAATTGTTCATGAGTTAAGATGCCGTCATGCTGATGACCGTAATATTTGCTATTATAGATAGTAACGAAAAAAAATGGTATAATTTTAAATGGCTATTTAGCTTTTCTTTTGGAGGTACTAATAATGAATGACAGTTTGTTTTATTCTGATGTCGAAAAAGATAGCAGTATTTCAAAATTAGTGTCCAATTTTCGAGAATATTCGGAGGCTAATTCAGTACAGATTTACATAATCAAAAAAGCGTTAGGGAATGAAAACAAATTTGAATACTCCTACTCTCAAGCCGCTGTTTTTTTAATACCTAAGCACAGAATAGTAATATTAAACTATGGGAAAAGTGATGATGAATTTCTCGAGTTCAATCAAGACTTTCTCGAAGATCTAGGTATTCTATCAGACAAATATGAATACAAAAAAATCCTAGGACGTCCAAGAGAATGGAGTAATTTATTAATAACAAGAGATTTTGATGGAGAAGTTGACATTAGTAGATTTCTTCATGATACTGCTGTAGAAAAGAAAGATGAGCGAAAAGTTGATTTATTAATATCTTTGCTTATTGGGAGTATAAATGACGTAGACAAAATTATCGGAATAGATACTCCTGATTCGTTGTTGGCTAAAGTAAAGCAGAAAATTGTGCTATTTGATGGTATGCAAAGTAGATTTGTGTATGAAAACGTACCAAAAAAAACAATTACCATTCAAGGATTAGCTGGCACTGGAAAGACAGAGTTGTTACTACATAAACTACAGAAGATATATCTTAGTAATAAAAATAGCAAGTTGGCCTTTACTTGCTTTAATAAAGTACTGGCAGACGACATGAGGAATAGAATACCGCGATTTTTTAATTTTATGAAAGTTGAAGAACAAATAGAATGGAATGAAAGATTGTGGGTTTTCCCTAGTTGGGGTTCAGAGAGTGATCCCAATTCCGGCCTATATAGCTTTATTTGCAAACACTATAAAATTGACTTTAAAAGATACTCTTATATAAATTCATTTGAAACAGTATGTAGCGATGCGTTGCAACAGCTTCGCTCTATAGGAAAAGTCGAGCCTTGCTTCGACTATATTTTCATAGATGAAAGTCAGGATTTTACCACATCTTTCTTTGATTTGTGTCAAATGATCGCGCGCGAAAAAGTTTATATAGCTGGGGATATTTTCCAAAACATATTTGATACGAACTTCGAAAATACGGTGAACTGCGATTACTTATTAAACAAGTGTTATAGAACGGATCCAAAGACGCTCATGTTTGCTCATTCGGTGGGAATGGGGTTATACGAACAACCTGTTATAAGGTGGCTAGAAGATAAAGAATGGGAAGCATGTGGCTATAATTATGAAAGGAAAGATAAGTTTTTACTTCGTCGCTCCCCTATTCGCCGATTTGAGGATATCACAGATAATTCCAACAGTGTTAAACTGATACAAAGTTCATTCGATCAAATTGAAGAAAATATAATCAACTGTATCGGCGACATTAAGGAAAGCAATCCTACGGTTGCGCCTGATGATATCGCGATCATTTTTTTAAGCAACCAAAAATCGAGTTATGCATTTGCTGACAGTTTGGTATTCTCAATAGAGAAAAAATTTGGTTGGAGATCATATCAGGGCTACGTTACCAAGAGCAAACTTAAAGATAAGCTGTTTATCAGTAACATCAACAATATTAAGGGGCTAGAGTTCCCATTTATTATTTGTGTCGAGACCGGTTTTATCTCAGATCATATAATACAAAGAAACTCC
This sequence comes from uncultured Oscillospiraceae bacterium, assembly GCA_964440115.1. GTDB lineage: Bacteria > Bacillota > Clostridia > Christensenellales > CAG-138 > JAEWWD01. The sequence goes on from CAYTPV010000005.1 coordinate 134,675, forward strand.
ATATATATGGTTTTAACGCGTTCGTTCTTGACATCTTATTTTATAGTAAACGAAGTTAACAAGGAGTTTATTACAACCTATTCACGAGCCTATGACCAAATAAGCAAAGACAACTATATGGCTTTAAGAGAGCCATCGCAAAAGGAGAAGGAAGCACAGGCGGAAAAAATTAAAATTGCGGCTTCGAGAAAGCGATCTGTTGAGGACATAATTAATGAAATATGCAAAGATTATCCCCAGCTTAAAAAGAAGCATATGAATATGCTGTATTCAAGCATACCAACTGTTATTGAAAATGAAACTGAAGATGAGATTGTAAGTAAAACAGTGAAAATGATTAATGTGATTCTAGGAGATTAAAATCCTATGAAATCATACAAATTCCAAATTAAAAGTTATTATATTGAGTATTTTAATCCAATCAGAACAAAGCAGGATATAATACTTTTATTGATTAATTGTATTAAATATATTACATCAGTTAAATTAGCCGACCTTGCACATCAAGCAGAAGATGAATTGGCTCTTGAAGTCCATATTGACAAAATGAAAAGACTGCTTATCAAATCTGAAAACAGCATTCATACATTTCATTTTCCTTTCCATCTGTCAGAAGCAGAAGGAAAATTGTCAGTATGGTACAAAGAATATGAATTAGACAGTAAGGTTACAACCATTTTAAAATCAATATTCTCAAGGGATTGTACCTTTAGATTATCAACTGATGAAACCTTTGATATGCATTTTGAAGTAATGCGTGAATTTGGCGTTAATGATCTTCCAACAATCAATATGTATTGGGAAATGATGATGTATATGATTGAGTTTGAGCCTGGATATGTTCGTTACGATTACGATCTAGAAAGAAGTAGTGGTAAAATCCATCCTATCAACCATTTGGATATAAATTACTCAAGAGAAAGCACTTTTAAAATTGGTCTTAAGACAACATTAACATGCACTCAGTTACTTGATATACTTGATACCAATACTAATTGCAAGTTTATAAAGTAATTTAGTATAACGCTGAGCAGATTTGACAACCCGCTCAGTCGCGGGGAGGAGTACCAAATTAGCGGGGAGTAATGTTACTAAAGGCTTGTTCGAATAGCGTTTCGAAAAATCCCACTGATTAGTATGAAAAACAACCTTGTTTTGCCTTGTAGATATATGATTTTCCAGGTTCGGCAAATATAAAATTTGGGCGTTGGAGGTTTTGATTTCATCTGGCTCAACTTGCTAATATTTTTGCTAATGTGTTTCCTGAATACCACTGCATGACGTCTGGTAACGTATAGTACCATGGTTTCACAGAACCTTGAAATACTAAGGGATTCGTAGGTACTATTGGGTACTGTCTTGAAACTCTGACTCGTATTGTCTAGGTTCGAATCCTAGTTCCGCAGCCAAGAAAAGCCCCTAGAATGGGGGCTTTTTTTATTTCCTATCGTTCAGTTTGAACGCTTTACTGACCTGAACCCGAGAAACTAGTGGGGTTTATGTGGTTTCGTTTATGTACTCAAGGTATTCGTCTTTGCTCACAAAAAGCATCCAGCGATTCAGAGCATCAACGTAACCCATGAATTGCCCTTTTATTTGATAGTCATAGGCCAACTGCATGTATAGAGCAAGAGCTTAAACATACAGAGAGTAATTTGATGGATGTAAAGCGCAGTTAAAGAACACAATATGAAAACGCTCTCAGCATATTACCAAAGAGTGCGTTTTATATGTTTGGTATTTTTCTTTTCTTCGTTACTCGCCGCAAAGCTGGTTGTACAGAGAAATGCTTATTTCCAACGTTTGATATCTGAACACAAGCGCTTTTCTTTTGCCGTTATAAACAGCAGTGAAATGATTACCATAACCGATGACATAACAAGCGTCCCTATCAAACTAAACTCCATTGCAAAAACGGTAAGAATAGCATTCAATGCTGAATGGAATAAAACACAGAGCCAGATGCTACCTGTCAATCTTTTTATAACCGCAAGACTGAACGAATACGCTATAAAGAAGATAGAAAATAGCCCGAAATTCATGTTTTGCTGCGCTGTCCCGTCCATAAAAAACAGAGGGACATGCCATACTACCCAAATCGCACAGGTAATCAGGGTAGCCAGGATAAAGGGCATTCTGTTTTCAAGATTAGGCTGTAAGGCAAATCGCCACCCAGCTTCTTCTAAACCACCCTCGACTATACCCGTGAGAATATTGAGCGGTAAATACCACAGAGACATGGACAATGTGAGACTTCGCGTCAAGAAGCCCAATATTACATAACAAGTCAAAAACAGTAGAACAATAAGGTAGAAAGAGATTTTTTGCTTTACTCCAAATACATTCCGAAACCATTCTTTGACCGACATTCCTGATTTCGTGAGTACGATAAATGAAGCTATTGGCGCCGACGCTCCACCAAGTATGTATATTGGGAGGAATAAGAAAGAATCGCCTTTCAAATACCCATATTGCTGGGCAAAAATGATTCCGCCCCAAGCAACCCCCATTACCAGAAATGTTATCACTAAATACCGTAGGACAACATTTTTACTTTGTACCTTTGCCATTTAATATCCTCAATTTGCAAAATAAAAATATTCAACCTTTTAACATAGAGATATGCAGAATATAGATTTTCAACTGATTTGTAGTATACCACATCCACCGTATGATTAGAAGAATTACCTATGCAACAGGGTTTCAGAGCGTGTCCACTGAACAGAATATTCTTTGTTGACAACAGAACATCTGCGCGTCTGCTTTTTAAGTGTCAAGAGGACAGGCCGTCCTTTGAACGCCACAACTGAATACTACTTCCCTCTATTGTTGGAGGACTTATACGGACTAATGCCGTTACGTACATCTCAAAATTGAGCGATAAAGTTTTCCGCTCTGCTTTGAAATGCATGTAGCGGCTTGTTTATTTCCCGAAAACAGTGCTCGTGTTCCGTCTGACCGTATTTTAAATGCCAAAGAAATTTTTTCAACAATAGCACGTCAAGGTGAAAATGAGGCTAAAGTTATTCGCAATGCTTTTATCGCGATGTGCAGCCCTGAAGGCTTACCCCAGCCTGAGCTATGTTGTGGTGCTCACCGGCGATATCACGACAATGCCGGGCTTGCCAAAGGTATCCTCCACTCAGTTGATAAACATCTACGCACACGAAAAGATCAGCGTATTGTTTCAGGCGCACTATGGACGCATCCTTATTAAGAGCAAATGACAAAAGCCGGCCCAAATGGGACGGCTTTCGCATTATGGCGCTCAGGATCCGGAGGGACGGAATCCTAGCGACGATCCGGGAGGCCGGGATCCGGGAGGAGGCCCGGGAGGCCGGGGGCCCGGAGGTGGCCCTGGCGGCCGCGGTCCCGGAAGCAGTCCGGGTGGGCGCGGCCCCGGAGGAGATCCGGGAGGCCGGGGCAGAAAGGAGCATCCGGGAATATTTAGCAGAGAATTCTTTTTCGATATGAGAACACCCCCTTTACGCATACGCGATTTGCTGAGGGTACTGTTTTCATCAAAAAAATCGATGTCGTTAATATATGTCCCAGACAGATTTCAGCACTTTGCTCTTCCTCTTTCAGCAGACGAAAAGAGGGGTGTTATATTGATACCGACGCTCCCTGAGCAATTTGTATTGCTGTAACGAAATCGGACACATTAGCATAACTTACAAGTAAAGAAAGAAGGTCAAAAAATGGATATACAGGTGGAATTAATCACAGAGAACCCTTTCACCGTCTTCCCGGAGGACTTCTTTCGGCTAGAACTAAGTGTTGCACAACATCCCATCCCGCTTAGTGCAGGGTCCGCCATTTACAGCTGCAGCAAAACCGTCATGGAGAGTGTGGTAGCTACTTCTCCGATTACCATTCCCGACGAGGATTTACCGCAGGTCCGTGTGAAACTGTACACAAATAAGGTATTGAATCAGGCAGAGCTGATACGCTGCTTCGGCCTACGAATTCACCTGGGCCAAAGCTTTCACGACATCATGCTGGCCCGCCCGGACATCCCTGTATATTGGGAGGAACGTGGTACATTCATTATCCCGCTACTCTTTTTTAATTAGATAATTATCTGCAATATAACCGGCATAATTCTGGATTTCCCTGGATCCGAACGACTCTAGCGGTATACTGGACATTCTTTCCCTGAATATCACAATCTCCAATTCTGGGAGGCACATTTTGAGCGCTCTGGCTAAAGGCAGGCCGTTCTCATAGATCTCCAAAGAGTGGGAGCTTCCGCAAATAAAATTAAGCCCCAATTCTTCAGCTTTTTTAACCAAGGGACTATCGAGATGCGCATGGCTGACACTGGATATAATGGTGTTCACCCCAGGATGCTCCTGCAAAGCCATTTCAAGATGCCCGGGCGTAAAGCCTGTGTGCGGGAATATATGTATGACTTTCCTCATGGGGCTTTCAGGGGTTCCAACCAGAATATGGCCGCTGGCGCTGACGCTTGTTTCTTCGATTTCATTGCAGCCCCTCAACTCACGATCCAACTGCAGCGCCTTCTCTTCGGTTTCTTTGCCCATCAGCTTGTTAAGCCGTTCAATAATATCACCGATCGTCCTGACCTCCGGTAAAGGCTCCCCGACGAACATAATATTGCCAGGGATGCCTCCATACTGAATCTCCACATGAAAAGCCTTATGGCCATGAAGGAACGCAATACCGGGATGAAGACCATGGAAAGCCTCATGGAGTTCAAATGCCGCGATCTTGTAAAGATCAAGATAACAGCTCATAAGCACCCCACCGGTATTGCTAGCGTCGGCAATAGGATGATGGGACAAAACAGCGTCAACGCCCGTCGCGCCTGCGAGCTCGATAGCGCTTTCTGTCATGGTCATCATGACGGCCAGCTTTTTAATTTCATGATTTGGGTTCCCGTACACCAGGCCGGGCATTTCCGTTACTGCTTTACCAGGAATGTTAGAGGACTTTGTAACCACAAAGGGATTAGACCGGGTGGTAATATCCTCCATAGAAGTGATTACTCTGCCACCTGTTATGTTATCCAGGGCTTCTAGCACGTCTTTAGCGATAATCTTTTTACTCATCGATGTTCATCTCTTTCAGTAAATCTATCCTTGAAAAAACCGTCTCAAGGCAATAACGTTAGAGTCCAGACAGGCGATTTCCCGTTGGTCCCACACCGGCCGATACTCTCGGTAAAACTATTTGTAATCCATGCCGGGAAAAACGTCCTGTGTTGTGTCAACATAAATCTTCTGGGCGACCTCTAAGTAGTTTTTGTTATGCACATCCTTGCCGAATTCAAGACGGCTGAGAGCCAAGACGGCCTGCCATAACATATCCATATACTCGCGGTTTTGCTTGTTTTTATTATAGATCGTTTCCAGCAGGGCATGAACCGATGCCGACACGCATTGTGCAAAACGCTTTCTGTATCTGCTTAAAATCCCAAATCCGCAGTAACCAAAGCGGAAGTAGATCGATTTGCTGATAATCAGACTCGCACCGATAGCCGTTTTTGCCGACCCGCGAAACTCCGCCACGTGATACTGCAAGGTATACGGCCGGTCTTCGGCAAAGCCCAGAACTTTTTCCAGTTCTTCGCCCAGCGAGAGCTGGTTCTGCAATTCCCTGGCTGCGGGTAGTTTAAATTTTTTTTCTGTCAGAAGCCGAGTAGTATATAGGCAGAAAAACAGAATATCCGGATAAGCAGCCACCATTTCAGCCGGCCTGTAATAGTACTGCCCAAGGACATCCAAGTCTTTGCGATAAAATTCGGTCTCCAACTGCATGCAAATATGGCCCACGGAATGACTACCTCACATTTTTTTGAATATTTACCGTAAAACGAGCTATTTCACAGCGATACAGGCCAAATATGTCATCGGCTTATCATCGGCACTGCGAATGGATTGATGATCGCTTTCAAAGACCACGGCGGCGTCACCCGGTTCAAGAATTCTTTCTGATCCGTCGTTGTAAAGGGCACGTCCTTTCAGAATGAAGATTACTTCCGTCAGCCCTTCGTGTGTATGATCTCCAACCGTTACTCCGGGGTTAAGCGTCACCGTAGCCACCATGTTTAAATACGGATTATTGTGGTTTTCGGGCTCAATCACGTGCCTGATTTCTAATGTACCGTTTCCCCCCTGATAATTATCGAGCAATTCAACGCGCTGGTCCTTTAACAATCTTATCATCTTATCCTCCAAGCACAACTCTTTGAGCATACAGCTTTATACGGGACTGAAAAACACATCCGCAATATGATCCGCATATTCCTGAATCTCATCAGACCCAAACTTCTCCGTGGGGATACTGGTCATGCGTTCCCTGAAAATGACGACTTCAAGCTCGGGTAGATACTTCTTAATGGCCTTAGCAAGGGGGAGGCCATTTTCAAATATCTCCATAGCATGAGAGTTGCCGCACATAAAATTGAGCCCGAGTTGCTCTGCCCTCGTGATCAGGTCATGTTGCGGATACACCCTGCTTGAGCTGGCGAGCAATGTATCCACGTCCGGATACATCTTCACCAGTGTCTCCAAGTGTTTAACAGTAAATCCGGCATGGGGAAACATATGTATAAGCCTTTTGATGGGACTATCCGGTTTTCCAATCAGCACGGTACAGCGGGCCGAAATGCTTGTTTCATACAAATTGTCACAGCGGCGAATTATTCTTTCTGCTTGCAGCATCCGTTCATCGGCCTGCACATCCATTGTTTTATCGATCCGCTTTTTTAGGTCATTTACAGTTTGAATTTCCGGAAATACATCACCGACATAAACGACATTGCCCGGTATTCCGCCAAAGGAGATGCTGGTGAATATCGGCTGATGTCCATGTATGAAAGGTACGCCGTTATGGAGCCCATGAAACGCCTCATGAAGCTCAAATAATGCCAGATGATATGTGTCGAAGTAGGTTTTAATAAGCGTACCGCCGGAATTTGCCGCGTCGGCAACGGGATGGTGTGCTATCAAAGCATCTACGCCTGTAGAAGCAGCCAACTCAATAGCGCTTTCCGTCATTGTCATCATGACTGCTATTTTTTTAATTTCCATATTCGGGTTACCCCATACTAAGCCGGGCATTTCGGTAACCGCCTTGCCGGGAATGTCGGATGACCTGGTCAGTATAAAGGGATTTGTTCCGGCGCTGTAATCGCCGGGTGTTTTGATACAGCGTCCCTTCGTGATTTTATCCAGGGCGTCCAACAAATCTCTTACCTGTGTAGCCATTGCGTATCCTCCTGAAAGCATGCGGGTAACATGCCTTTCACTTTTATCGGGTCGCATAAAGCCGCAGCTTTATGCGACCCGGACATCATACAATTACATCGCTGCAACGGCACACTTATGAGGCAAAAGACATCTCCGCTACATAAACACGGGAATCCTTTCTCATATCCCAGTTGAGATTGGGAGAGCCGCCATAAATTTCATTGGTAACGATGATGTTGAGGTTGGCGGGGTTTTCATACAGGTATTTGTTGAGTTCATCATAAATAGCCTGGCGCTTTGCTTTATCCATTTCATAGCGGCCCTTTGTAATGAGGTCGTCAACAGTTTTGTCATTGAGGGAGCTTTGCGAGCCTTCACTATAGAAGGACGAGGAGAAGTTGCGGTCCACGTCGAGAAACTCGTTGCTGTTAGAGCAGAATATCATGTCAGGGGCTTTGGTCTTGTCGAACAAGGTATCCAGCCATTCGTTCCAGCTCACGAACTTGGTTTCAATGTTGAAGCCCGCCTCTGCCAGCATGGCAGCAATCGTCTCGGTTACTTCACCATCTTTTAGCCAGCGGCCCTTTTCCGAGATCAGCTGGATTTTTTCGCCATTATAGTTGGCGGCTTTCATATATTCCTTGGCCTTTTCAATATCATACGGATACATTTCCAGGCTGGCAGTGATGCCGTTAACGCCTTCACGATCCATCTGGCCAGTGGTGGGGACCGCATAGCCTAAGAACAAATCTTCCGCTATGGCCTTGCGGTCGATAGCGTACTGCATGGCCAGACGAATATTCTTGTCCTGCATAATTCCGTTGAGCTCGTTGAAGCGCAGGAAGTAGCTTTCGGTACTGGGTTGCGTAAATACCTTGGGCAGCTCTTTCACGTACTCGGGATACATGTTGACAGCAAGGTTTACTTCGTTCTTTATTAGGGCGTTCATGCGCGTATTGGTCTCTTCAATCCAACGGTAAGCAACTTTCGTTATGGAGGGTTTATCCCCCCAGTAGCCATCAAAAGCAGAAATAGCGATGTTGATGCCGCGATCCCATTTATCCAGTTTATACGGCCCCGTCCCATTGGCAAGAACAGTCAATTCTTCGTTGGTGTGGGCTTCTGAGAATGCCTTGGATACCATATCCAGCTTGGGAAGGCGATTTAGTAAAATTGGATCTGGCTTTACAGTCGTAACTTTTATAGTCTCTTTATCCACAGCTACGGCGTTTTGAATTGTGTCAAAATCGCTCATGATCTGCGACTGAAACTCTTTGCTGATTATCCGATTGATAGAATACGCGGCATCTTCGGCTGTGAAATCACTGCCGTCATGGAATTTGACGCCCTGGCGGATTTTAAATTCCCAGGTTACATCATCGATGCTTTTGTAAGAAGTAGCCAGGCACGGAATTGGTTCCAATGTCTTTGCATCCAGCTTGAACAGCGGCTCAAAAACATTCCAAGTCACCATACGCATATTTCCGTCGTCAGCGTATTGAGTGTCCAGAGTAGTAGGCTCGCCCTGTATGGCAATCGTCATATCCGTTTGCGACGCTGCAGACGCAGCGCCAGGCTGCGCTGCCGCAGTCGCCGCGGCAGGTTGCGTCTGTGCGCCTTGTCCTCCCGAACATCCGGTCAAAAGCAAGCTTGCCGTCAGCATACAGACAAACAAAAGAGAGGCTACCTTCTTAAACATCTTTTTTCCTCCTAATATAGATTTTGGGGCATTGAAAACTTCCAACTCTGTCCTCCTTCCTGGTTTGTTGTATATTGCGCTTCTAGATTTCCGAACTTCCTCGGAAATCGGCAAAACATGATACCCAATGGCCGGGAGCACGTTCCTCTAAAACTGGGTCCTCCCTGAAACAGCGTTCGGTAGCAATTTTACAGCGCGGGGCGAACCGACAGCCGGGAGGCGGATCAACGGGAGACGGTACCTCGCCAAGCAGGATTTCTTTTTGAATATGCCTGTCGCGGGGTGATTCAATGGGTACGGCGCAAAGCAGCGCCTCGGTATATGGGTGCAAGCGAGATTGAAATATATCTTCCGTTTCGGCATATTCCACGAGTTTGCCCAAATACATGACGGCCACATGAGAGGAAAGCCAGCGCACAACACGAATGTCATGAGAAATGAACATAAAGGTCAGTCCGTTTGTCCGCTGCAGGGTTTTCAAAAGATTCAAGACCATTGCCCGCACTGACACATCCAAAGCGGAAATAGGTTCATCGGCTACAATAAACTTTGGATCTAGGGCAATTGAGCGGGCAATTCCCACGCATTGCTTCTGTCCCGCAGCTAAAGTGTGTGGGTACTCATACATGAAATCCGGTTTCAAGCCAACAGTGCGCAGCAACTCTGCAACTCTGTCCTCCACTTCCTTACCCTTGGCAATCTTATGCACAATGAGAGGTTCTCCCACAATGGAACCAATTGTATCCCGGCTGTCAAACGAGCTGAATGAATCCTGGAAAACCAATTGAGCCTGCTCACGGAACTTCATCTCCTCTTCAGGAGTAAAGCCGAATATGCTCTGACCTTTAAAAAATACGTCTCCCTCTGTCCTGTTCAACAGTTTCAGGGATAAGCGTCCGATCGTTGTTTTCCCGCAGCCGCTTTCGCCGACGAGCCCCAAGGTTTGTCCTTCAAAAATATCAAAGTTGACGCCATCCACAGCGTGAACAAATGACTTCGCTTTTTTGATTAACCCCCCCCCAATGGGAAAGTATTTCTTCAGATTACGTACGGACAATAAAGGCGTTATACCCGACCCCTGCAGATTGCCCCGAGACTGTTTGATATCCTTCGCCTGATTCATATCTCTTACCTCTGTCATTTCCTGACCCCCCTTAACGTTTGATGACCAAGGGATCAAACTCATCGCGGACCCAGTTGCCAAACAAGTTTAGGCATAATACCGTGATGCCGATCATAATACCCGGGCATAGTACAATCCACCAGCCGTTCGTGATGTATGTCTTACCATCTCCAATGAGCAGACCCCAGGAAGTGGCGGGCGGCTGCACGCCAAAGCCGAGGAAGCTCAGGTTTGCTTCGGCATTGATATAGTGGGCAAGCTCCAGAACGAAGGTGGTAATCAGGGGAGAAATGATGGCCCGAAGAATATGCCTGAACAGAATTCTATTTGTGCTGGCGCCTATGGCTCTCCCCGATTCAACCATATCAGAACCGCGAATCGCCATGGCTTTGCTCCGAGCCATACGGCAGAACAATGTCCAACTGTTAAAAAGGAATGCAATAATCAGGCTACGTTCTCCCGGACCCAATACCATAACAAACGTTAAGGAAATCAAAAATATCGGGGAAGAAGCCCACACATCGACAAGACGCATAATGATCATATCGGTCCACCCGCCAAAATACCCGGCGAATAGCCCTAAAATGATGCCGATTACTGCACCGAAAATGGAAACTACAAATCCAATCTTTAAGGTTACCCGGCTGCCGTAGACCATACGGCTGTAAATATCGCGCCCCTGTTGATCGGTGCCCAGAATATGCGGCAATTCGCCTTCTGTCACAGGTGTCAGGCTGGGCGGTGACAAGCGTGCTTTCAGGTGCGTTTTGCCCGGATCATAGGTGGCAAAATACGGTGCAAGAAGACTGGTAACGAGAATAACCAGAAGAATAATACTAGAAATCAATGCACCCTTGTTATGGCGAAAACGGGTCGCTAGCGTTGTTCTTTTCTTTTTTTCTGCTGTCATTTTTATGCCCTCTTAAAAACGAATACGCGGGTCGAAAGCTGAATAGAGAAAGTCTATCAAGAGGTTTACAATGCTTACGAAAATGGCTACGCAAAACACCTCTGCCTGCAGCAAGGGGAAATCAAGATTTTCGATTGTGCTCGTAACCAGACTGCCAAAGCCTGGCCAGCCGAAAACCACTTCAACGGTAGCAGAACCTCCCGCCATGAGTGCGAGATAATCCACGCCCAATATCGTTATTGCAGACGACATGATGTTTTTGAGGGCATGTCTGAATAGAAGAACCATCTCGCCAACACCTTTGGAGCGGGCGGTTACAGCATAAAGCGAGTTGAGCTGTTGGACCATTTCATTGCGCACAATTTGCGCAAGATGTCCTCCTGGATTGCAGGCAAAGGTCACCATGGGCAAAACGACATGAGCCCAAGTACCGTATCCCGATGTAGGAAACCAGTCCAATTTGACCGAAAAAACCAGCATTAACATGAGGCCTATCCAGAAAGGCGGCAGACAAATACCGCATAGGGAAGCGCCGGTCAAGAACCTGTCTAGAAATGAGCCCGGCCTGTATGCGGCTAAAATCCCCAAAGGCACCGCTACGACAAAGGCGAAAATGCAGGATAAGGTAATAATAAATATAGTGGGCCCAACAAATTTAGATATTATTTCCATGCAAGGCGTTCGCTGCCACCATGAAATTCCAAAGTCCAGAACGGCCATATCCTTAATATAGTCCCATAATTGTACTAAAATAGGCTTGTCCAAACCCAGTAGATTGGTCAGCTCAATTTTTTGTTCCTCAGTGGCTGTTAACGGGAGCATAATGTCTACAGGATTGCCTACGACGTGCGTAAGTACGAATACCAGGACTGAAATACCCAAGATAACAAAAATCATAAACCCGAGTCTTTGGAATATGTATTTTCCCATACCTATACTCTACCTCCCTTCATTCGCCAGACGCATCAATCTCTTTTAGCGGAAAGTGGCAACAGACGCAATGCGTTCCATCCCCATGAATATCGGTGTATTTCGGATCCTCCGTCTTGCAGATATCTTGGCAATACTCGCAGCGGGGATGGAATTTACACCCCGTAGGTAAGTTCATTAAATTGGGAGGATCTCCGGGAATAACATTCAATGTACCCTTGGCCTTCTTCATATCCATAACGGAGCTCATGATGCCCTTGGTATACGGATGGCCCGGGTTTTCGAAAATTGTGAAGACATCTGCGATTTCAATCATTTTTCCCGCATACATAACGGCCACACGGTCGGCCATTTCCGCTATAATGCCCAAGTCGGAAGTAATGAACAGTATCGTCATATCGATTTCAGATTTTAGCTGTTTCATTAGCTTTAATATCTGCGCTTGAATTGTCACGTCCAGAGAACATGTCGGCTCATCAGCGATAAGTAACTTGGGGCGGCAGGAAAGCGCAATGGCAATCATAATCCTTTGCTTCATACCCCCTGAAAGCTCATGCGGATAATTATGAAAGCGCTTTTCCGGAGACGGTATTCTTACGATATTCAGCATCTCGATTGCCTTTTGTTTCGCAGCACTGCCAACTAACCCTTGATTGATCCGGACGGCCTCCATAATTTGAAACCCGATCGTCTGCGAGGGATTTAGCGAACACATCGGCTCCTGGAGGATCATTGCAATCCCGCGACCGCGAACACTCTTCATCTTCCTCATCGGCAAGGCAAAGATATCTTCACCGTCTAAATTCACGTTGCCGGAAACAATCTTGCCCGGCGGCCAAGATATCAAGCGAAGCAACGAGAGGGCAGTTACCGTTTTGCCGCTGCCGCTTTCCCCCAAGATAGCAAGAACCTCCCCTTTCTTAATATCGAAGGAGACCCCATCCACCGCCTTGACCTCTCCTTCGCGGAGGAAGAATGATGTGCTGAGATTGTTTACAGATAAAACGTGAGCATTTGAATCCACAATTATTTGACCCGCCTTTCTGATTTGTCCTTAAGAAGCGTTGATTTTTGCTTACCGCATGATGAACTGCTGATTTAAAAAAAGAAAAGCCCCTAACAAAACAAAAAGCTAGTCAACATCGAGGGATATTACTCCTACTCGCTTATCGACTAGCGATCTCTCCGGTATCGCAAGATCCCTTTGAGTCAGCTACATATATGTGTTCTTTCGACATGATTATATAATAATTTTTTGACCTATGTCAAACTTTTATTGAATTATATATAAAAAGAGTACACATCCTTCATTATAGATCCCTGATCACTTCCTCTACGTTTTTTTCCAATATAGTCAAACTGAAAGATACCTCCGTCGCCGGATCGTAGTCTTTTAGATGGGCTAATACCTTAATGTGCATCTCATCTTCCACCAGTTTGGAAAACCGTTCTTTAAAATCGAGGATTAATTCGAGAGTGATTAGCTTCGAATGGAGATTATCCTGCTTATCAATGGACGTCAAGGCTTTCACACGCGGATTATGCGCAATAATGAGTACTTTATCCCCCAGAATTTCCACCCGTTGGGACCGCAATCCCTGGCCGAACTTTTCGATGCTCACTTTATTGTTTATTCTCATGAGCTCCTGTTTGAATTCGCCTAGTAACATGTGTACCTCGCATATATATTTTTGGGTTTCTACATCTTTATTTGAAATTATAATGAAGTATGGATTTAAATTATCGAAGCAACTAACTAATTACTATACTGCACCATGTATCAAATTTATAATAACAAACCGCTGGGCATAGTGCAACCTCAGGCGTCCCTAAATCATATTTCAGCATTTGTTATCTTCTTCCTTAATAGCTATCGGCGGCCGAACTAATCTCAATCGCTAGAAAAGAAGGTGTCCCAATACTGCTCGACAACATGCTTGGGGTTCGTCGCGGGTGAAATTTTGGAAGCAGTGACAGCACTTCCTTGAACAAATACTGTACGGCATTGGGGGTCTATCTGTGGAGATCTTCCACACGTTGGGTACCGCTTTCGCCTTGGCATCTGATGTAGTTGCGAAACCCGCTGACTGGATAGTTTCGCGGGTTTCGCTTTGTTTCCGGATATTGCTTTGGCGGATAGGGGAGGGGGCATAGTACGGTACAATTACCGATTTGCATGAAGCCGTGACATTTGAGTACTATTCTACTTTTTGCGGCACATTGCTGCCGTCCGGCAGCAGGTATAGTCCGTAATCATTCGTATCACGAAAATAAATGCCTTTGCTTTCTGAGATAATATTCATACAGCTGTTGTCACATAGCTGAACTGCGTTGCTTCCATCAGGATCCATCCGCCAAAGCGTGCTATCCTTCGCATTGATAAAGTAAATCTTATCTGCATGCTTGGTAATGCCTGTTGCGCCGTCCGTCCATATGTTGGTGAAATTCTCATTTTCAACAGAAGACATATAGATACCGTCCATTGTAGCTACCAGGATTTTTCCATTGAGTATGACAATTGCGCCGGGCCATAGTGCATCGGAAATCAAGGTTGTTTCGTCTGAACCGTCTATTCTGATTTTGCACACATTTTGATCCGAGCAAAGAAAATAAACCCAGCCGTCCGCTACTCTGATACGTTTGCAGGAACCGTCTTTCAGCTTTGTATTCTGTGTTCCATCGGTTCGAACCTTATATAGCGAGCCGCCGTCATCAAGATCGCTGTAATAGATCCACCCATCGCTGTAAGTTAAAAATGCGCTCTCACAATCCGTTATCTGTTCGGTTGTGCCTCCCGTTTCGGGTTCTCTAAAAATTTTGAATTCGTCGGAAGTATCGATATAGTACTTATACTCATCCACTGAATTCTTACTAATAAGACGTGAACCATTCAAATCGCATCCATATGGTCCATATACGAGATATCTTAAGATTTCCCTGTTAAAAACAAATTCCTTTGATTCTTTTAATTGCCTGACAAAGGAATTGTAGATCTTATCGCAGAGATCATCGTTCATATTCACTGCAATCATACGATAAGGTGCGAGGGATGCTTCGGTGGTTGTTGAGAATCCCACCCCCTTGAGTATTTCCGCTAGATCCATTGCGCCGTCATCGAAGGCAATGAATGATGTACCGGAGGCGGCAGCCGCTTGCACCATTGCGTATATGGAGCTATAATCTGAAAAATTTGTTTCCAGCGCAACTCCATTCTCAGAACATGCCTGTGTCAGCATATCTGCCATATACTGGTAACTGGTGGAAGTATAAAAAACCAGCTTGGTTTCGGGCACAGCGGGTATCGGGGTGGCATCCTTGAGCGCTGACGTCGGAGACGCGGAATTTTCATGCAATGCCGATTTTGATAGATTGCGGCGCGCGCGAGTGCCGATTTGCGTGATCGCTAAAATCAATACAAGGCAGGCAGCAAAAGCACTCAGCGCAATATATACGCCTTTTAGCGATTTCTTTTTTACTGGAGGGATATTATGATTGGTCTGAAGCAGCGTGGGCTGCGGCGCGGTATATGCCGGTGACACAGGCGCAGGCGCCGCATAGCTTGACGCGGGCGTAGTCCATTGCGACTGCTGCTGAGGGTTGGGCGCCTGAGAAGTTTGAACATCGCTGAGCACTGCCTGTTGTGCAATGGGCGGCTGCGGCGTACCGGAGGTTGCGGCAGCGATATTTTGAGATGTCCCGCCCGTAACGGCAGCTTGCGATGGCTGAGGCAATACCGGCTGCATTGTTGGCGCGGCAATTGTACCGGCTTCGTTCAGCTGGCCCTGCTCGATAACGGCAAGGAATTCTTCCGCGCTCTGGTACCTGTCTTCCGCCTTTACTTCAAGTCCTTTCAGTATGGCGTCTTCCAGATACGCGGGCAGCTTTACGCCGCGCGAGGAAGGGGCTACGAGCTCATCTTCTTCCATGCGCTCGAGCGCTTCGGGCGGCAAATATCCCGTAATCGCCGCATAAAAGCAGGCGGCGACCGAGTATACGTCCGTGTACGGCCCCTGCTTGCCCCTGCGCATATACTGTTCCTTGGGCGCGTACCCCGCTTTGAGTATCACGTCGAGGCTCTTGCTTTTGTCTCCCAAACTATAGCGGGCGGAGCCGAAATCCAAGAGCTTAATTTCGCCGTCCTTGGTGATATAGATATTGTCCGGCGTGACGTCCCGGTGGATAAAGCCTTCCCTGTGCACCACACTGAGCGCGCGAAGCACGGGCACGAGCACGCGCAGCGCGTCGGAATAATCGATATTCCCGCCCTGATTCTGGATATAGCTCTTGAAGCTGATCCCCTCGATATAATCCATTACAAAGTAGGACGTATTGTTTTCATTGAAGTAGCTTTTTACGCCCGCGATATTCTTGTTGCCCAGAAATTTCGCGAGCACCCGCGCCTCATCTAAGAAACGTTCCGCGCCGTATCCGAAGTTCTCTTGCTTTTCGCCGGAATATACCGTAATCAGCGTGGTCTCGGGCAGCCGAGTTGCCATGCCGTCGGGCATGTATTCTTTGATAGCGACTTTAATCTTGAGCTGGTAATCGAACGCAAGATAGGTGATGCCAAAGCCGCCCTGACCCAGCACCCGGCCTACGATATACTGGCCGTTGAGTATGCTCCCGGCGCGAAGCGCCATGGGATATTTCGCTGCATGCTCCGCGTGGTCGTACCCGCAGTAAGGGCAGGGGCCTTCCGGAATCTGCTTTTCTTTAAAGCAGTTGTAGCAAAGGTGTTGTGGTACCGGCATGCAACCCTCCGATCAAAGGCTCACGCGGAAGGTATTTGCGCGGGACGCGAGATAAAATTCGTCGCCCGGCCTGAGTGCGACAGGCTGCCCCTGCAGCACCTTTGCGCCTGTGGCCAGGAATGTGCCGTAGGAGGAGCCAAGGTCGTAAAGGACAAACATCTGCGTTTGCGGGTTATACATGATCCTGCAATGGTTTCTGCTGATTCCCTGTGCGTTGTCGGGGAAAGCGAACTCACAGGAAGCGCTGTCGCGGCCCATCAGTATGCCCTGCTGTGAAATCTGGAACGACTTTCCCGCGAATTGACCTGCTACGCCGATAATCTGAGGATTTACGCCCATGGGAACACCCCTTTGAACCGGTGTGGGGTTGGGGGTCTGCATTTGCTGTGCGATAGGCATCTGCTGCTGCGCAACAGGAATTTCCTTTGCGACAAAAGTTTTGGCCAGTTTGTCGTGCAGCGCTCTGTTCTCATCGTCAAACAGCGCCAGAAGGTACCCGATGCCTAAAATGATTCCGGAAAGAATACGGCACAGAGAACGGAGAAATCCCTGGCTGGATGAAAGCTTGTTTCCGTTTTCATCCAGAACGATGATGCCGCAGATCTTCTTGCCCAGCGTTGCGCTCATGGAGCTTCCTTCGCATATCCCATAGTACAGGAAGGTGCCGAATACCACAAAAATGGCGTACAGATTAAAACTGATGAAGGCGAGGAACGAGGCAATGATGTTGATGAACAGTCCGTCAAGCAATAACGCTCCTATTCGGGCGCCCATGGAAGCTTTTTGCATAATACCCTCCAACAAATATCAGAATTTCAATACAAATCTCACAGTACCTATGGAAATGACATCGCCGCTTCTGAGCCGGTTGGGCGCATGCAGACGCATATCGCTGATGGCGGTGCCATTTTGAGACTCTAAATCCTCGATATAGATGACATTTTCCCGTACAAAAATGCGGGAGTTCTTCTTGGATACATCCCTGTCGTTGAAAAGAATATCGCAGTCAGTATCGCGGCCGATCAGCAGCTCGTTTTTCAAAAAAAACTCGCGGCTTCTTTTTGCGGGATGACCGTTGAGCACCTCAAGCCGCATATAGATTCCGTCTTTCGAGGTCCCTTTCGTCGCAGGCTTCTTCTTTTTTACAACAACAAGCAATCCGGCTGCGAGAAGCAAAACACCGCCGCCGATGAGATACGGCGTGTAGCCGGCAAATAGGCTAGCCCCCCCCCCCTTGCCGGTATCATCCGCAGGTTTCTGCGGGGCGGGTGAGCTTTCAATATCCGTTCCCTGTGGGGTATTCTCAGGCGGGAGGGATGATTGCGGATCGATTTGCTGCTCAATTGCTATGTTCTTTTCCGCTTTTCCAACAATTTCGTTTTCGGCGCTGAAAAACAAAGTGACGGGGTAGCTGCTTTTGGCAGATACAAATGAGGACACATCAAACTGCACCTGGTACAGCGAACGGAAATAGTCGGTGATTTGCGCGGCAATGGTTATTTCTGTTTTTCCGTCGTACCCAAGCACGTTGTGTACTCCGGCTGAGGTTCTTGCGAACACACCCAGATTTTTGAGCGCCTGTTCGGATTCTTCCTTTGTCACTTCCAATGTGTTTGGGAAGCCGACCGTGCAGATTGTGACAGAGGAGCCGCCGATCTTGCTGTTGATTTCGTCAAAGGTAACACCCTTTTTGTCCACCTCAACGCCATCCGAAAATACGACGATCACAGATATTTCACCGTCCGAACGGCCCAAACGCTCATAAAAATCGATGGCGGACGATATCCCCTCGTACAGTCCGGTCTGCCCTGCGTCAAATTTTATTTCAGAAAGTGCGCTGACGATGCTTTTTTGATCCGAAGTAAACTGCTCTTGCGCATCGAACCCTTTGCCGAAGGTGGCAAGAAGGAATTGGGATTGTTCGCCGGCATCATCCATGATCTCCCGAACCATTTGGGAAATCTGCGTTTTGAATGCAGGCATGGAGGTGGAATTATCCACCAGAAACAGATAATGAACCGGCGGCATATGGTCCTTTACGGCGCTCACAAGCTGCGCGTCATTTCCGTTTTCATTGCCGATGCGTATTTTAGCGGTAAGCGGCACGCCCTCCCAGCCGTCAATCGTCAGGTAAGCATACAGTTTGCCGTCGTGGCTGAATGCCTGTACGATATTTGCGTCTACGGTGGTTTGCGCAAGAGCGCCTAGTGGGAATGCAAGGCAAAGCGCAGCCGCCAGCAGAATGATCAGTTTTTTCACTGTCCCCCAGCCTTTCTACTGTACGAGTACAGCTATAAGCGAATAATTATCGTAGGATGGCCGAGTCCTTCTGATATGCCGCAGCAGCATAAGGTCGACCCACTCGCGCGGCGTTTCGGATTTGTGGAGGTCTATGAGCATTTCCTCGTCAAAAACATATTCCCAAAACCCATCCGAGCACAGCAGAAAGGCATCCCCCGGCGCAATTGTCTGCGGCGTTTCCGGCATTTCGGGCGAGCACTTGCCCTCGTTGCCCAGAACACTGAGCAAACTGGATCGATCCTCGTCGTTTCGAATATCCTGATAGGATATTTCGCCGCCAAGATATTTCTTGTATGTCACGGATTGATCCTTTGTGGCAGAGGCAATCTCCCCGTTTGCAAAATGGTACAGGCGGGAATCGCCAATATGTCCCCATATTGCCTGATCGCCTGCAATTTGCAAAGCCACTGCGGTTGTTTTCATGCTCTTGCAGTCGGGTGACTTCTGGCCCTCAAGCACCGCCTTGTTTGCAGACAGGAATGCTTCGCGAAGGCCTGCGGGGTCCGGCTTCTCGCATTTCTGGAGAACTTCGGTTATTGTTTCAACCGCCGTTTGGGATGCGATTTCTCCTTTTTTATGCCCGCCCAGGCCGTCCGCCAGCACAAAAATTCCGTGCGCATCCATACATTCCGCATGGATGTAATCTTCGTTTTTATCCCTGCCGCCCTTATTTGAGTATGTATGAACGCGTAAAGTCATTGCTTCACCCCAAATCCACGTAGAGCGTGTTATCCTGCTCGCCCAGGTAGAAGGAGTCGCGCTGCCGCAGTGTGTAGGGGACATTGGGCGTAAGCTTCTGTCCGTTAGACAGGAATGTGCCATATGACGAATTCAAATCGGTCAGAATAAACGCGCTGTCCCGTTCGCTGTAATAGATCTGACAGTGTTTGGAACTGACGCCGGGGGTACCTTCCTTGAACACGATGCGGCATGCCGATACGTCCCGGCCGATCGTCACAGGCTGGCCGTTCAGGCGGACGCTCATACCGCCGTGCTGTGCCGCCATGGAACGGACAAAGGGCGAAAGCTGGGGCATCGGCGCGGCGCTTGCGTTGGGCTGAAATGCGGGGGCTGCGCCGGCTTGTGCGCCTGCCGCCACTAAAACCGCTTTCTTTTTATTCTTGGAGGTGACGGCGATGATCGCAACGGTCAAAATGACAACAGCCGCCGCTGCCGCCGCAATGTAGATATACAGCGCATTGTTATTCGCCGGATACATTTCGTAAGAGATGTTGTTGTTTTTCAGCAGGGGAAGCACCTCGCTGATGCTCACCGCATAAAACAGGTTTGCATCGAGCTTGGACCCAAGCGTGTTTATTCCGATGACAGCTCCGTTTTTATCGACGAGCGGTCCGCCGGAATTCCCGCCGCTGATGCTGGCGTCCGTTTGAATAAGCTGCCTGCCCGTACCCGACTCGGTGCTAAAACGGCTGATATTTCCGCCGGTGACGGTAGCGTCGTTTGAGCTGAAGGAATCGACGGAATTGATGGTTGCCTCAGCAGAAAGGGGGTAGCCAACGGCATATACCTCGGCGCCTACCATGGAATTATCGGGTTCTCTCAGTTGGAGGGGCTTGCGCATGCTTGTAGGCTCCTGCAGCTTGAGCAGCGCAATATCTTTTTCGTCATCGTAATCGACGATGTACGCCTCTTCAGATGTCTGCTTATCGAAGAGCACCTGCAGCGTACCCTGTCCGCGCCCGCCGCCGCTGATAATGAAATCACGTACGACATGGCAGTTCGTAATCAAATATTGCGGGTTTTCATTTGATTTGCCCACAAAAAAACCGGTGCCCCATCCGTATTCCAATTCTCCGGCGCTGTTTGGCACACCTGTAGCGACCAGCACCACGCTGTCGAGCACCGCCTGATCAAACGCGAGAGCAAACACGGGGGTGAGCAGGCAAACGGCGATCAAAAGCAGGCTTAGCATGTGTCGGAATGCTCTTTTTTCCAGTCTCATCATAGCGCGTATTCTCCTTGCAATATTTATATCTGACATTGGATAATCAATCCGGTGTAGTTATCCTGTTTGCGGCGGCCTTTTTGGAGTATGCCGTCGTTGAGCCGCGCACACGCTTCGGGCGGGGCGAGGGAGAGCGCGTTTAGAATTTCATCCTCGCAAAGCGTGCCGCTGATACCGTCCGAACAAAACAGCAGCGTATCTCCTGTTTTGAGCCGGAACGGCTTTTTGTTGAAATCAACTTCCGTCAGGCTGTCCATGCCTAAAAAAGCACTGAGTCTTACGCCGTCTTCATTCTCTTCCACGCATGCTTTGTCAATGGTTTCTTTGTACAGCTCTTCGAGATACAGCTCGTTGGAGTAGGTATGCTCTTTGTTGAGCTGAAACAGCCCGTTGCCGCGCTTGAGGTAAATCGCGCTGTCGCCTACGCTTGCCCAGTAGAGGTACTCGTCATAGAAGAGACCTACTACGGCAGTAGTGCCGCCCTGGCCGCAGAAACGTTCATACAGGCGGTCATTGGCAGTATAAATGCCGTCGCGCAGCTGCTTGGGTATGTTGCCGCCGCGGTCAAGGGAATGGTATAGATGGATGCATTCCGTAACCGCAGCCTCGCTGACCAGCCGTCCATCCTGCATGCCGCCCATTCCGTCTGCCACGATGGCAAACAAACCATATTGGAGGATTTGCGTGACATCCATGGCGTTGAGTATCGCGAAAGAATCCTCCTGCCGTTCACGCGCGCCAATCATCTGAAGATTTGCCGCATGATAGGAAAGGCGGTGCGCCCCCCTGACGGATTCTCTCGTTTTCGTATGCTCCGTCACACGCACTCCCTGTTTTTTGGGGCGGAGCTTATCAAACAGCGCCATCGGCTTCACCGCGGGTGATGGGGGCATTCCAGTCAAAACGGTCACAGCATAGGGGAATAAACAACAGCTTGGTTTCCCCGAAATCGATCACGTCATATGCGTTTAAGGGAGTAGCCGCGTATACTTCTTCACCGTTCAGATAGAAAATGTTTTTGCTCTCTGCGGGTATCAGCATGAACCTGTTGTTTTTCTCGCTGTATCCCAGCCGCGCATGGTTTTCATTGGAGATTGTCTTGTCATCCTTGATGCAGACATCCATTTTTTCGCTTCTGCCTATGGTATTGATCTGGCCTTTGAGCCTGTAGTCCTTTCCCTTTTGCTTGCCGGAAACGCACACAAGCCAGCCAACCACCGGGTCAAGACCCAGCTTCTCGCGCATCATGCCGATCGTCTTGTTATCTTCGTCCACACGCTTTTGCTGCGCAGCCGCGTAGCCCTTAGGTGGAAGCGTTTTTCCATCCGCAACGACCGATTGCCCGCCGTATGCGTTATTGACCGGCAGGGTTCTTGCCGGGTCGTCCATCGGCGCGCCAAACCCGCCCTGCGTGCCTGCAATCGGCATGGTTTTTCCATCGGCGCCAACGGGAACGCCGCCGCCGAAATTGACGGCCTGCTGCCCGCTGTTGCAGTATGGGCAGGATGAGTAGATGTTGGGATCGTACAGATGGCCTCTTCCGCATTCGATTGCAGGCATAAAACGTTACCCCCTTATTTTTTGCTGTCATGAACTGTACTTTGAGAGATACTATCCTTGGACTAAAATTTTCGCATTAAGACGCGTTCGCTTGTATATGATACCAGCCGACGGTATCCAGCGTATTATTGCTGTAGCACAGCCAATGGCCGGCAATGCATATGGTATTGGTATCAAAAGTGTTGAGTTTGCTGTTTTGCGTTCCATCCGTTTTAATTTTATAAAGTGAGCTCGCATCGGAATTGTTGCGGTAATAAATCCAGCCGCCGGCGACATTCAGGCATGATGAGTCATCGACATTCAGTTTGGTGAATTCACTGCCGTCCAGCCTGATTTTGCATATCGCGCCGTTCTCCGAATTATTCCTGAAGTAAATCCCATCATCGAGTACGTTGAGCATGAAGCATTCTCCCGCGTCATAGATAATTGCTTTATCGGACCCGTCGGTATTGATTTTGCAAATGCAGTGCTCGCTGTAATCGGTATAGTAAACGGTATCGCCCAGAACGTTTATGTCGCTGGACCAATCCGTGTTGATGCGCTGCCGCTGCAATCCGTCTAAGCTTATGCGGTACAGATTAAAACCTTCGGATATATTGGCATAGTAGAGCCAGTCACCGGAAAGAACCAATTCCTCGCATTTGTCATCGCTGAGCAGCGTTTGGTCCGTGCCGTCCGTGTGCATTTTATAAATTTTGCCGTCGCCGATGAAATAAAGCCAATCGCCGGAATAATTCAGCTGAACAGGGCTGCAATCGCTTACTTTTTCCATTTCGTCCGGATTCTCCGGATTCTTTGTGCGGTAGAGCTTGCCTTCGTCCTCCTGATTGGTGAAATAGATAAATTCGTCCGTAGAAACAGCCGCGCCGAAATTGGCATAGTTGCCCGTTGTGTTGCCATTTCCAAGGGCATTGCCTCCGTTTGCCCCGGATATTTCAGGCGCGTCGCTAACTGCCGGCATTCCAGACGAAGCCGCCGCAATAGGCTTTGCAGTGGCTGTTGCCGCCAAAGCGCCTTTTTTTGATTCTGCCGGGTCATGGGCAAGCGCGGTAATCAGCACTGCAAGCAGCGATATGCCTGCAACGCTGGCCGCAGCGATCCCGACCAGTTTTAATGGAGATTTTGCAAGTCCGTTTTCCTTCTTGGTATCTGCTGCAGCTTCAGCAACGTTCGCTTGCGCATGCAACTGTTGCGGGGGTATGGCGGGTTGCTGTACCGGCCCGGCGCTGGTGAGTGTGGACCTGCCCGATACGACCGTTTGCTGCCCCAAAGGCATCTGCGGTGTTTGCACTGTTTGCGGCATATTAGTTGGCCGAAGTATGCCGGATTGCTGTGTTGCAGCAGCGATATTTTGAGAAGTCCCGCCCGTAACGGCAGCTTGCGACGGCTGTTGCGGCGAAACCGGCTGCATGATTGTCGCGGCGAAACCGGCTTCGTTCAGCTGGCCCTGTTCGATAACGGCAAGGAATTCTTCCGCACTCTGGTACCTGTCTTCCGCTTTTACTTCAAGTCCTTTCAGTATGGCGTCCTCCAGATATGCGGGAAGCTTTACGCCGCGCGAGGAAGGGGCTACGAGCTCATCCTCTTCCATGCGCTCGAGCGCTTCGGGAGGCAAATACCCTGTAATCGCCGCATAAAAGCAGGCGGCAACCGAGTATACGTCCGTATACGGACCCTGCTTGCCCCTGCGCATATACTGTTCCTTGGGTGCGTACCCCGCTTTGAGTATCACGTCGAGGCTCTTGCTTTTATCCCCCATACTGTAGCGGGCGGAGCCGAAATCCAAGAGCTTAATTTCGCCGTCCTTGGTGATATAGATATTGTC
This sequence comes from uncultured Oscillospiraceae bacterium, assembly GCA_964440115.1. Classification (GTDB taxonomy): domain Bacteria; phylum Bacillota; class Clostridia; order Christensenellales; family CAG-138; genus JAEWWD01. Next base: position 158,957 of record CAYTPV010000005.1, read on the forward strand.
CGGCGTGACATCCCGGTGGATAAAGCCTTCCCTGTGCACGACACTGAGCGCGCGCAGCACGGGAACGAGCACGCGCAGCGCATCGGTATAATCGATCTTCCCGCCCTGATTCCGGATGTAGGTCTTGAAACTTACTCCCTCAATGTAGTCCATTACAAAGTAGGACGTATTGTTTTCATTGAAGTAGCTTTTTACGCCCGCAATATTCTTGTTGCCCAGAAATTTCGCGAGCACCCGCGCCTCATCTAAGAACCGTTCCGCGCCGTATGTGAAGTTCTCCTGCTTTTCGCCTGAATACACCGAGATCAGCGTGGTTTCGGGCAGGCGCGTTGCCATGCCGTCAGGCATGTATTCTTTGATAGCGACTTTAATCTTGAGCTGGTAGTCGAACGCAAGGTAGGTGATGCCAAAGCCGCCCTGACCCAGCACCCGACCTACGATATACTGGCCGTTGAGTATGCTCCCGGCACGAAGCGCCATGGGATATTTCGCTGCATGCTCCGCGTGGTCGTACCCGCAATAGGGGCAGGGGCCTTCCGGCGTTTGCTTTTCCATAAAGCAGTTGTAGCATGAATATTGTGATAGCGGCATGCTATTACCTCTCCAATTGTATTGAACCGTTATCTGCGACTCTTTTCTTCCGTTTTGATCCTGTGAATGTTCTCTTTTTCCAGCTCACTGAAAATACGCTCGTACATTTCGTCGGTAAAATCATCTGCTTTTATGGTGGGCACATACCAATCCGTGCTTTGAAAATGCGATTGCAGCGATTGATCTTTGAATATCATACCGTAGCGTGCATACATTTCGTTTCGCGCAAGCTTTAATTCATAGCTGGTATAAGATTTTAGCTCAGCGGGGTCCAATAGCCGCTTGTTGCTGTCATAGATGACGTACTGGTCGGCAAGGGGGTCGGACTGGGGCGCAGGTGTTTGCTCGTTCTGCGGGTCCCCGTTAATCCATTCGCCGTCAAAGAGCAATGTTCCATCTGTATCGTAAGCGCAGCCCTGCCCGTTCGGCATTCCGTTTTCCCATTCGCCCGTATATTTCGTTCCATCCGAATAGGTCATGGTACCAACCCCGCTGTAGCATGCGTCGACGAAGGAACCCGTGTATTCACTTCCATCCGTGCAGGTGAACGTGCCATATCCGTTGGGAAGGCCGTTCTGGTATTCGCCGACGTATCTGTTCCCGCAGGCAAATGCGGTGGTACCCTGCCCTGTGAGTTTGCCGTTCGCGAATATGCCTGTAAAGGTATCTCCTTTTTCCCATCGGCAAGTTTCGTTTGAACCGGCTTGGGCTACTATGAACGTTCCCCGGCCATTTGGCTCGCGGTTACTCCATTCGCCGGAATACTGGCCCGTCATCTCACCAACGGCAGTCAGGTAAATGTATGGCTGGTCGGCGACGATCCGGGTCCCTTCGGGCAGCGAAGGGTTTGCGTTCACCGCAGAAGCCTGTTGCGGCAGGCTCGGCGATTCTTCGGATGCGGGTTTTTGCGCGCCGCGCAGCGCGCCCGAAAGGGCAACGATAAGCACAACAAATGCGGCGGCTGACACACCTATTGCGATTTTGTACTTTTTAAAAAACTCCTTCGCACCCCCCGCATTGGCTAACGGTGCGCCCGATGGCATGCTATATGTATTCGCTTGTGCCGATGGCCCGACAAGCTGCGGCGTACCGGAGGTTGCGGCAGCGATATTTTGAGAAGTCCCGCCCGTAACGGCAGCGTGCGGCGGCTGCGGCGAAACCTGCTGCATGGTTTGCGCGGCTATCACACCGGCTTCGTTCAGCTGGCCCTGCTCAATAACAGAGAGGAATTCTTCCGCGCTCTGGTACCTGTCTTCCGCCTTTACCTCCAACCCTTTGAGTATGGCGTCCTCCAGATACGCGGGCAGTTTGACGCCGCGCGAGGATGGGGCAACGAGCTCATCCTCTTCCATCCGCTCGAGCGCTTCGGGCGGCAAATATCCCGTAATCGCCGCATAAAAGCACGCGGCGACCGAGTATACGTCCGTGTACGGCCCCTGCTTGCCCCTGCGCATATACTGTTCCTTGGGCGCGTACCCCGCTTTGAGTATCACGTCGAGGCTCTTGCTTTTGTCTCCCAAACTATAGCGGGCGGAGCCGAAATCCAAGAGCTTAATTTCGCCGTCCTTGGTGATATAGATATTGTCCGGCGTGACGTCCCGGTGGATAAAGCCTTCCCTGTGCACCACACTGAGCGCGCGAAGCACGGGCACGAGCACGCGCAGCGCGTCGGAATAATCGATATTCCCGCCCTGATTCTGGATATAGCTCTTGAAGCTGATCCCCTCGATATAATCCATTACAAAGTAGGACGTATTGTTTTCATTGAAGTAGCTTTTTACGCCCGCGATATTCTTGTTGCCCAGAAATTTCGCGAGCACCCGCGCCTCATCTAAGAAACGTTCCGCGCCGTATCCGAAGTTCTCTTGCTTTTCGCCGGAATATACCGTAATCAGCGTGGTCTCGGGCAGCCGAGTTGCCATGCCGTCGGGCATGTATTCTTTGATAGCGACTTTAATCTTGAGCTGGTAATCGAACGCAAGATAGGTGATGCCAAAGCCGCCCTGACCCAGCACCCGGCCTACGATATACTGGCCGTTGAGTATGCTCCCGGCGCGAAGCGCCATGGGATATTTCGCTGCATGCTCCGCGTGGTCGTACCCGCAGTAAGGGCAGGGGCCTTCCGGAATCTGCTTTTCTTTAAAGCAGTTGTAGCAAATACCATTTGATGCGATCATACCAACATCTCCCTAACGAATATTTGCACAGAAAGACACAAAATGTATGTATGTAAATCTACACTTAACTGCCAATGTTGTCAATTTTCGCTATGATTTGTTTTGCTTCGTCGGGCGCATATCCGGCATCCGTCAAAAGCGGTGCGTACTGATCGCGCATATCGAGCATGAGGGTATATCGCTGCCCGACAAACGCCGCGTACGCATCAATGTTTTCTTCGGCGTCATCCATCAGCTTATCGGCTTTCGCCATGAGCGCGGCACTGTTCGTATCCCAGGGAGGTCTTTGGGCGTAAAGCGTGGACAGTCCGGGTAAAAAGCCGTCTTTAAAATTGTCAATCCGCTCCCCACTGAACGTACAGAACAGCTCGTTGATACACAAACAGTCTACCGAACGAAACAGCGTGTTGTTCTGCCGGAGGAGCGAAGCGACATTTTGCAGAACCTCGTTCTGCTGCGGCGCAATGTCTAAATAATACAACAGTGCGGCTAAATTCTGGATGCACTCGTTTCGCTCATATTCCGCGTTGTCAAACGGAACGCTGTAATCCGCAATATTGAGACCGGCTTTTACAAGCGCGCCTTTCTCTTCATTTGTCAGATCAGACTTGGCCGCAGCAAGCACCGCAAGCTGTGCGGTAGACTTGGTACAGGCCATTTTCGCCGTAGATAGCGTATCGTCGTCTGGTTTTTTCAAATACGTTTCCACGCTTGACAGCGCGCTTTCAAATAGCGCATACCGCTGATCCATTATGACCAGCGCCGGCTTCATGTTATCAAGCGCACGCTCCAGCACGGCGTCCGTGCTTCCTGCACAACCGGAGGCCATAAGCAGCAAAGCACAGATTGTGATGAGAAATCGTCTCATACCGTAACCTCAATGCCGTAAGCGGATAGCTTCACGTGAATATCCTTCATTGCGTTTTGGGCTGTCAGGAGCGCGCTCTCAAGTTCCGTCTTGCTGCTCCCGAAAGGCTCCGATAAAAAACGCTCTCCGAACACGGGCATATACGGTAGTGCGTTGAGCAATTCTTTGCGCCCATCTTCGCTCAAGGGTTGAATAACGGCCTGCATTTTGATATAACACGCGTTGGAATAGGCTTCGATATACTGCGTATACAGCGAAAGTATTTCTTGTTTGTCCCCCGCAGGGTATTTCCCGTCCCCTAAAACGGATTGCAGACTCTGAAGCATTGCGTCGGACCATTCCCTGTAATCATTGGGGGCGTTGAGCAAATCAAGCAAATATTTTTGCGGCATGGGCGACCCGCTTGCCCCAAGCGCCGCCAGCGCGTCTTCATCATACGCGGTGCTCAGCGTCAGAGCCTTGTTTTTTGGCGCATTCTGTTCCGCCATGCTGGTAAATTGCGCATAGCCGTCCGCATACGCATTGACCGTATCCAAATCGTTTCGGATTTGTGCCCCAAGCTTGTCGAGGCTTGCACCAAGCGCTGTCATAATCGTATCCGCCGCATACTTTTCTTGCAATGTAACCGGATACACTCCCGCGTTTTGGCTGATGCGGATTGCCGCAAATGATACTGTGACGGCGCAAAGCAGCGTTACAAGCATCGTCATTGCGGTATGCCGTTTTACAAAACGCACTGTTCTTTGAAATACATCCTCGCCGGATACCAGCGTCTCCAATTCCTGAAGTTCTGCGCGCAGCTCGCCTACGCTCTGAAAACGGCGTTTTGGCGGCAGCTTGAGGCCCTTGGCAATAATTTCGGATGCTCTTTTTCGAACCGGGGGTGTTTCATTTTTCAAAAAAGCCGGTTCCAGTATGGCTCCGCCCATATATAAGACGGAATAGTCTAGAGGCTTACCCTGCAAAAGCTCAAGCAAAACGGCGCATACCGAAAACAGGTCGGAGGCGCAGGAAACCGATCGCTGATCCCTGAGCCTTACCTCAGGCGCGGAGTACTGCTCTTTCACGCTGAAATACGCATTATCAGCAGGAGCATCCATTTCCCATACGCTGTTGTAATCGACCAGCAGTACTCTTCGGTATTGCTCCGATTTTCCGCTGCCAAGCGGGAGCAGAAGAATATTGTCGGGGCTGATATCAAGATGCAGCAGCTTGTTTGCGTGAAATACTTCCAGCGCGTCCAGCAGGCTCAAAATCCAGCGCAGCGCCACACGCAGGGGAATATCACCATCCCGCTGTTTGAGTACGCTTTGCAGCGATTCGCCCTGCAGGTCTCCCATAATCGTGTAAATACTGCCATGCTCTAAAAACGAGTCCATATTGGCGCCGATCATGTCGGAGTACAGATTCTGCAAATCAATGTGCGCGTCGTTCCCCCGGATAAAACTTTTTTTCCTAAGCGCAAAGTAGCTTTCCGCTTCGGGCGGGCAAACGATATCACCCGCAGAATTGCGTGTAATCAATCCCTTCGGATGGTAGGGGAAGAATTCCTTCATTAATACGCTGTGGCTTTTATGGCTTCGGAAACTGTCGGCGTAACTGGCGGAATACACAAAGGATACCGCTCCAAAACCGATGAGTTTATCTATGGAATAGACCCTGCCGCCAAGCTCTATTGCCGATCCCTCGGCAAGAGGCACCCTAGTATCCAAACAAACCCACCTGCCCCGCGTACCGTATTGAAGAAATCATAGCATTCTGTTAACAGAAAAAAATCAAGTCGTTTCCGGAAACACTCTGCTCAGCAAGCCCTGCAGACGTTCGCTCATCAGTTCATCCTCGCCGACCTTCAAACAATACAAAATCAGCCAGTCAAACATGTTGCGCGGATCAAGCAACGAAAAACCGCAGTCAGAAAGCATGGCGTTCAGCTTCCAGAAGTGAGCTTCAAACTGCTCGGTATCGTATAAATCATCATCCGAGCAGCATTCGGGCGCATGCGTTTGGCCGCCCGTCACAAGATACAGCAACAGCAGTATTTTGCGGGTGACATCCTCCGTTCGGTTCCGCATCCGGATGATACTTGCGGTATTAGGCCAGTATTTTTTAATTGTCTTTTGCAACACGGCATGTTTCGCCGTTGTTTTTTCCAGCGGAATGCTCATACGCAAATAATTGTGTACGACTTCTTCCACGGAATATTTTCGTTCTTTCTCGAAACAGTCAGAAACCTGCGGGCAAATCAGCGTATTCATAAACGGCAAAAAACACTTGTAGTACGCTGTGTTATGCAGATTGCCCAACACGGCACAATTCTCCTCATAAAACGTGAGGAAGGCATCCCTGTCATAAACCTGCGAAAATACATCCTCAACCGCCTTGGTGAATACCGGTTCGCCATCCGGTTCGGCGTTGAGACTCACCGGTTTCATACTTTGAATAAGCGATAAAGTCCCGGCATAATCCATTCTGGTTCTCAGGCCAAAGAGTATCGCAAGATCCTGCGGGTTGCGAAAATGGAACCCTTCTTCCGTAGCAAACAGCATAAAGGCCTTGGAAGCTTGTTCGGACAGGCCCAAGGCAAAACATATTTTGATGCAATTATCCCGGTCGGGAAGTGTCTTTCCGGAAAACCAGTTTCTTGTATTCCGGGAAATGCTCTCGCTGTTTGCGGAGGCGCCCAGAGAGGTTTCGATATCGCATAAGCTTTCGTTCAGATACCGCCGTAAATCGCGTTCATCCTGCAAATTGGTGAAAGCCGAAACTGTTTCAGCAAATGTGCGAATCCGAAGTTCCTCGTTCAGATAGCGGAGCGCATCTTCAAATGTTATAACCTGAAATAATAGGCTATTCAATTCATTTTGTGACAGCATTGAGAGCTTTGATTCAAATGCCATCAATTACCTCCGTTATTTTGCCGGCAGAACGCAGCATCAATATGGTTGAAACACCAATATCTACTATATATAAATTATATAATGGATACGACAAGGTATCAAAGAATAATTCCATTTCGGGGTATAGGCAACAGTGTTGCAGATGCGTATTGATCCTCGGACACGTTATACCCATGCAAGATACCGAACGGATGGAAAGCGTATTAAACCTTGGCAGGATACGCGGGGCATCTATATGCTGGTCATGCAGCCAAGAAAAGCCCATATTAGCTATTTTCCGCGGCTGATATTTCTGTCTATTTTATAATGAATCTGCTATGATGTGAGCAGAGTAGACTGAACGGGAGGCAATACTATGATAAAGCAACAAAAGATTACTTCACGGCCTTTATTTATTGTGCTCTTCCGTCTTTTTTGCATCATTCTTTTAGTAGTCGTTATTGTATTGGCAGCACAAAGTAAAACGATAGCTGGTTTGGCCCCAGGCGTTTGGGTTCTCATTGCATTGGCAAGCTTTATGTTAGTCATATTCAATACGCTGCTTGCAATTAAAGAACATCTTAATAATAAGGATAAGCAGAAATAGCCTGCCATCCTATAGTTTGAGCGCCTATTGAGGTTCCATAAAAAGCTTTTCCGCGCGGTATCCTGATTTGTAATGATGTGATAAAATTTAATTGCATGGATTATTTTAGGAGGAACGGCCAATGAGGCGGCTCATATTCATCGTGATATCGATTGCCCTTATATCGCTGAGTGTCTCTTGCGGTAAGCCGACGATCGATCCTTCCGGCGATGGAGCCAAACCGGCCCCCTCCGCCACGCCCACGTCAGACATCCATGTCGGAGGGGTGGAACCATCCACTCCACCCAAAGCGACCACTGCGCCGCAGGTATTCAGTCCTGAGCAATTGCTTTCAGCCGCAGAACTCGAAAGTTTTGTAGGCCAACCGGTTAAGGCTTCGTTTGATTCTGTGGAAGTATCGGATACCGGCTGTTCGTCCGGCTACTATGAGTATGATATCCCGCTTGAAGGGATCGATGTGTCGGATACATTCAGTACCTCTTTCTATCTGATACAAAACAGTATGATCTCGCCTTCCGAGCTCGCAAATGGGCATGACGCAAAATGGGCTTTTGAGGATTTCAGGAAAAGTTGTTCCGATAAAGCCGTCGATTTACCAGGTCTTGGCGGTGCCGCCTTTTATATGAACAACAACTCCGATGTTCATGTACTTTTTCAGGAGTATTATATCGACGTCGGTTTTCGAATCGACTCAACCGATTTTGATAAGAATCTCGCGCTCAATAAATCGATTGCTGCCTACATTCTCAATAAGATATCATTGGACGATGTATCTCTGACTCCATAATTCATACATCAATTTATCACAATGACTTGGCTGTTATCCGAATGGGCATTCCAAAAGGAATGCCCGAAGTTTTTTTGCTATTTTACTTTATAAAATTAGACAAAATAGGTAATGGTTATTTCTAATGACCTGCGGTTTGTCTGCAAGTATATTTCATTGACTTCTTCTATCGAAACAGCACGAATCCTTTATATTGAATGCGCCTGTCATTGACACCATTGGGCTTGGAACCTACACTCAATGCAACAGCATACAACAATATGATATGAAGCAAGGTCGTGATTATTTGAAAAAGATCGCATTTGCCTTGGTTATTGCCTTTATTTTGAATATGGCGTCCGGTTGTTCCCACCTGCCGGCCGGAGATCCCGCAAAAGAGCCGGAAAAAGCACAGAGCACGCAGCAAGCGGAGAATGTGCAAACGCCGCCAGCGCAAACGCCGGCTGCGCAAAAGAGCGAGCCTGTCAATACGCCGGCCCAAACGCCGCCCCCGGCGGAAGAGACCAAGGATTGCGACTGGACACTGCATGTGGACGACACCATTCCTGTAACGTTTGATGACGGCATTACAGTCAACTATACGCTGATTTTGGATGCGGTCAAAAAAGGCGGGAAAGAGGATCTGGGTACCTATACGGGCAGCGCATACTTTTGCATGAAGCTGGATACTTCTAAAATGCCCGCAGTGGCGGTTCAACTTGCAGGAAATGTGGAAGAGATACTCAAAACGAAGGAATTCACATTTGATATCGTAGCGTACGATGAGGATGCATACTCGTCCTTTGAAAGCAAGGATGCCATAGCGCCCTTGGTGGAGTACGATGGCATGGCGCTGATTTCCACCCCTATGGCTGCGGACGGAGATGTCGATCTCTCGTTTTCAGGCATGCGAGGAGAACATGGGAACCTGAAGGACAACAGCGATGGAACATACACCGTGCATATGCGTCTTGCTTTGAGAGCGGGGCAAGTCGAAGTGAGCTTGCCGGGGTTTCCAATCAATACGCCTTTCAAAGGTATGCTGACGGGTACTCCTGTTTCATAATGCTTCTGACCCAAATAGCGTTGGCAATTGCCTATCCTTGTAGGATAGAGCCGGATTGAGGCTTGAGCAGGTTTTCGAAATTGGCAGCAGTCATAGGCTTATAATAATAGTAGCCCTGTATTTCATCACACATCCGTTGTGTGAGGAATTCATACTGCGCCTTGGTTTCTACGCCTTCGGCCGTTACTTTCAGCCCCAGACTCTTGGCCAGTACGATAATCGATTTTGTGATCGCTTCGTCTTTAGGGTTTGCATCAATTCCCTGTACAAAGGGCATAGGGATCTTGATACGATCAACTGGCAACTGCTTCAAGTGGTTCATAGACGAATACTCGGTACCAAAATCGTCTATGGAAATATGTATGCCCATGTCACGAAGCGCGAACAGTACACTAAATACATAATCCTTCTCATGTACCGCTATGCTTTCGGTGATTTCCAATTCCAGATATTCAGGATCGAGGTCCGTATCAGATAATATCTCCCGAACCTCACTCAGTATATCGTGATTCTGGAACTGACGTATGGAGAGGTTAACGCCCATGCGGATATTCGGATACCCGGCATTCTGCCACGCCTTTGCCTGCATACAGGCCGTACGCAGCACCCATTCGCCTATGGGAAGTATAAGGCCGGTTTGCTCCGCGATGGGTATAAACATGCCGGGCATCACTTGTCCCAACTCGGGGTGATTCCAGCGTATCAGTGCTTCGGCTCCAACAATCTGGTTTGTGCCGCAGTTAATCTGCGGCTGGTAATATACCTCAAATTCTTTGCGCTCCAAAGCCCGGAACAGCTGATTGGATAGTCTCATGGTATCCATGACCCTGTTTTTAATGCTGGGACTGCACAGTATGTATTGGTTCTTTCCTTTTTCCTTGGCATGGTACATCGCGATATCCGCGTTTTTCATGAGCACTTCGTCGGTTTCGCCATCTACCGGGTATACCGCTACCCCTATGGAGGTACTGATAAAGCACTCCTGATGATTGAGTATGAACGGTTCACTGAAGATATTCAGTACTTTGTCCGCAATGATTTCTATAGCAGATACCTCCGAAATGTTTTCGATTAAAATAACAAATTCATCTCCGCCCAGCCGCGCAAGTACATCACTCTCTCGTAACATTGCCTGGAGCCTATTGCTGACCTCGATCAGCAGCAAATCACCGGCCTGATGCCCCATAGAGTCATTGATCATTTTAAAGCCGTCCAGATCTAAAAACAGGATGGCTACCAGCTTTGCCATCCGTTTGGCAAGCTGAATGCCATGGTTCAGATGTTCGGTGAAATGCAGACGATTGGGTAAATCGGTGAGAGGGTCATGATAAGCGAGATATGTAATTCTCTCTTGTGCCCTCATACGTTCAGCCGCTTCCTGTTCGAGTTCTCCGGTAATGGCAATAAGCGCATTCTCACGTGCCTCTATCTGCAGCCGGGATGCCTGCAGCTTATCCAGCATAACATTAATTTCATGAGACATCGCCGACAATTCATCGGGTATATTGTCCGGCTTTAAGCGTTCCTGCAGATCATTGTGCTCGCCGATTGCGTGGATAGCGGCGCTCATAGACTGTACTCTCAAGAGTATAATACGGTCCAGCAGTATGATGATCAGCAGAGAAAATACGACCCCAACGACTACCAGCATCACAATGATAGATTCAAAGCCTGCCTGCCCGATTAAGTACATATCCCGGTCCATGAGAATACTGACATCAATGGCGGGATTGCCATAGATATCCTTGAGTGTCGAAGTACTCTGTATTTCATGAGCGGATATTTCAGCAATGGAAATGGGCAAATCGTCGGGCTTGCTGTTTTGGTTATATTGTGTCTGGCTGCTATGGGGCGTGAAAACCATATTCTGATTTGTTAATTCTGAAAGGTGGGCGATCTCTGTCTGATCAAGATATCGATAAAGAACCAGATTGCCGTGGATGGGTCCCTCGCTGCTGCTGGTGAGGATTGGATTTGTCGCCACCAGCATCGCGCCTCCGGGAACTGATAATATGCCCTGCACTCTTTTGTTGATATCCTGATTATCTGCAATTAAAGTTTTCAGCAGATCTTTCACGTCGGGGGGTACTTCCTGGAGTTCATCTTTATTCGCGTTCAATTGCATGGCATATACAAAATCACCTGACACATCAATGAAAACCATTGCATCCAATCTGAGGTTATATAGATAAACCGCACTGAGATTATCCGCAACATACGTTTCGTTATAGTCAGTGACAAAATCGTAAGTGTCGTTCCACTCTCCCCAATCCATGGCTGTCTTCTTGAGGTCGTTCAGCTCGTAGGTGATGCTGTTCCGCACCCGCATTATATGTTCTGCTGCGTTTTGTTTTTCCAGCTTTTTGATGTTATCTAACGCCATTGTGCGTATTATGATGGTTACGATTACGAGCAAAATCAAAAACATGATAGCCATAATAATGCTTGTTCTGGTACGCAAGGAATACAATTTTTGTTTTCTCATTTGACATATCTCCCTGGCAGTTTTCGGGCAATCTGTTTTGAATTGCAGCGACTTGTTTTATTGATTTTGCGACTGTAATGGCATTATATATATCGGTATAATAAGACAAAAAATAACTTAGCAGGCAACATGCATGTTTTTACAGAACTGTACAGATACGCCGTTCTTCAAAGCCCGACTTGATTTCAGGCATTATATATACTCCGTATTCTTCAGACTGAGAAATAGATGTACGATACTATTTTATATATGTGATGTTACCGTTAATAAGGGTAAGAATATGTAAGGTCTAATGCTAAGCTGTTCCCGGAGGAATTATGCTTAATATTCTTCGAGATTTATTTGCAAATTGCGCAATCATTATAGCTTCCATATCATTCGGCAATCTGATTATACGAGATGCATTCCCCCAGAAAAACGCAAGATATAAGGTGTTGATCAGTATTCTGTGGGGTGTGTTGGGATGCATACTCATGATATTCAGCGTCAGGGGCGCATTGCCGATTATTATCGATTTTCGAAGCATCCCTATCATGATCATGGGCATTTATGGCTCGTTCGGCACAACGATGATTACCGCATCCATCATAGCATTGTTCCGGTTTGTATTCTTTGGATTTAATGAAGCCTCCGTCATAGGATTTGGCATTGTGGTGTTGACCGGTTTGGCATGCGGATTCGTGGGCTTCATTAAGACAAACGCGAAAGTGAAATGGGTATTGTGTACTCTTCTTGCAAGCGCCATGTTCAGCATAAGCCCGGCGCTTTTGATCCATGAGTCTGTATTGCTAGCGGATGTCATGATTGCTTATTATGTCGGCATGATCATGATGTCTTTGCTTACGTATATTCTGATGACGTATATTCGCTTATCCAACGAAAGGTACATTCAGTTAAAAGACGCTTCGAATATCGATTATCTTACTGGCTTAAACAATGTACGTCATTTTGACAATACCATAAACGCCTATCAAAAAGAGGCCGGCGAAAAACGAAAGAGCGTATCCCTGTTATTTATAGACATCGACTATTTCAAAAAGGTGAACGATACGTATGGTCACCTCAGCGGCGACCTGGTTTTAAAACAGATATCGGAATTACTGTTGAAATTCTCCCGCGGAATGGATGTCGTCACCCGCAAAGGCGGCGAAGAATTTACTGTTTTGCTTTTGGATTGCGGGCTGGCAGAGGCCGGCAATGTTGCGGAACGAATTCGCAAATCGGTAGAGGAACAAGAATTTGTTATCCATAATGGAACACACATACATATTACGGTGTCAATCGGCGTATCTTCCTGTCCGGAAACAGCGTTGGAGCAGGATAAACTGATTGAACAAGCCGATATCGCATTATACAAAGCAAAGCGTTCGGGCCGAAATGCTGTGTCGATAGCGGACCCAATCGTATCCTCCGTTGCCGAATGACGCACATTGGAAATATAAGAATTGTAGCTCTTACTTTTCATTTGGGCTTGGGTTGAGCGCGCAAGGGCCGAGGAAGCGCTGAGGAACAGTGAAAAGAAGGCCAATGCTTTGATCATGGAGCTAGAGACAGCGGACAAGAACAAGAACGAATTTATCAGCGTCTTGTCCCATGAATTGCGCAATCCGCTGGCCGTGATTTCGGCCGGGTTACAGCTGCTTGAAATCACGCACAACGACTATCAAACCAGCAAAGCCAAAGAAATCATCAAGCGGCAGATGGGGCAGCTATGCAAGCTTGTTGATGATTTATTGGATGTTACCCGGATTACGCAGAACAAGATAGAAATGAAAAGAGAGCATGTGATAGTCAACGATATCGTGAAGAATGTCGTCGACGATATCAAATCGGAATACGTAAAAAAAGGAGTATGGCTTACAACGAGAATGCATGTTCGTGCCATTCCCCTCTATGCAGATCCGGTCCGTATTTCGCAGATTATCGGGAACATTCTCATAAACGCGCTTAAATTTACGCCAGCAAACGGCGCTGTCTGGCTGTTTCTGAAGCAGGTGAAAAATGAGGTCGTCATTCAGGTGAAGGATAGCGAAAAAGGCATCAGTCCCGAACTCCTGCCGCATTTGTTCCAACCCTTTATACAGGCTGAACACAGCCTGGACAGACACACCGGCGGTATTGGACTGGGTCTGTCCATTGTAAAGGGCATTGCAGAACTCCACGGCGGAAGTGTAAGCGCATATAGCGCGGGGTTAGGGAAAGGCTCCTCGTTTACCATCCGCCTTCCGATTGCCGAAATAGAAAACATGGGAGATTTGAGTTGGTGAAATCATCGTCAGGTTCGTACAAAGTACTTCTTATTGAGGACAATCAGGATTTTGTTTTTTTGCTGAGCACTATACTGGAAAGCCTGGGTCATAGATGCATTGCGGCGTTTGACGGTACGGAGGGTATTAAGAAAGCACAGGAGATAAAACCCGATGTCATTTTCTGCGATATCGGGCTGCCGCACATGAACGGGTTTGAAGTCGCAAAAAAGTTAAAAGAAGATCACAGCTTAAAAGATATTTATTTGGTTGCCCTCACAGGATATGTTTCAGCACACGACATGTATCATGCCGCTGCAGCAGGATTTGACTTTCATTTGGCGAAGCCCGTCAATATGGCGGAAATGAATCAGGTGCTTGAAAAAATTCCAAATGCACAGTGTATTTGAGGCGATCTAATCCGGCTTTTGCATACGCTGCCCGCGGCCGATGCTGCGGGCAGTCAATATGTTGATTAACCTAAGCTTCTATCGGAGACCATTTAGAAAGCCAGTTCAAGTATCTTTTGCGCAATTTCGGGCGTGAGATCGCCTGTTTCGGAAATTGCCGTCATACCATGCGCTTTGAGCTGTTCTACGATCGCAGGTATTTTGTCTTTTCCTACTCCATAATCGGACAGATGCGTTTTCACGCCGAGTCGTTCAAAGAATTCCCGTGTTTTCTGAATAGCCAAATCGATTTTTTCCTCGTCGCTGCCGCTTTCAATGTGCCATACGCGCTGTGCATACTGCAGGAGCTTCGCCCGTTTCTTCTCGCGCCTTACTTCAAGCAAGGCAGGCAGTATCACGGCGAGCGTCTGCCCATGGTCGATTCCGAACATGGCGGTAAGCTCATGTCCGATGGAGTGCGTTGACCAGTCCTGCGGAACGCCGCAGCCAATCAGTCCGTTCAAGGCCATGGTAGCGCTCCAAACATGGTTTGCGCGGGCGTCATAGTTTTCGCTTTCCAAAACAGAAGTCTCGCCTATTTCCAGCAGCGTCAGCAAAATTCCCTCCGCCATGCGGTCCTGTACTCTGCCGTCAGCGGGGAATGTCAGATACTGCTCCGTCACATGGATAAAGGCGTCGACTACACCGTTCGCAACTTGCTTTTGGGGAAGGGTAAACGTGATGGTCGGATCAACTACTGAAAACCGGGGGAAAACGAGCGGGTTGGAAAAGAACCACTTTCCGTGATCGTAACTGATGACTGCCGCCGAGTTCATCTCAGAACCTGTTGCGGGCAAAGTCAGAACTGCGCCGAAAGGAACAGCCTCCGAAAGAGGCGCATGGCCGCCCTGCAGGAGGTCGGCGGGTTTCCCATCGTATTTTGCGGAGGCCGCGATAAATTTGGTTCCGTCGATCACCGACCCGCCGCCAACCGCGAGTATGAAATCTATATTCTCTTTTTTGACTATTTCCACTGCTTTGACCAATGTTTCATAACGGGGGTTGGGTTCTATGCCGCCGAATTCCACAACCCTTCTTTGGCCAAGAACGCCTTTGATTCGGTCGATCAATCCGCTTTTTATTGCGCTTCCGCCGCCAAATGTAATGAGTACTGTCGCGTTTTTGGGAACATGCGCGTCAATGCTGGTAAGCCTGTCCCGCCCAAATATAATATGTGTAGGATTGTAAAAATCAAAGTTAAACATAAACGCCTCCAAATGCAATTGTCTTTCAGATAATCATTGCCCGCCATATCGGTAATGTCAAATCATTTTTCTTCAAAAAACAAGAAATGCAGCCATCAGCGATTATTTTCAGTTTATCTGCACGATAAAAAACAGGAATTCGTGCGTTACCATAATGAAAAGAAGAAAAATTGCGATAGTATGGACAGGTTGGATTTTATAAATACACCTGTATTTGAATAATGAAAGGTCCAGTATGCTTCGAACAGTACTGTTTTCTTCCATATTTGCAAGCCTGATGTTTATATGGACATATGTTTATCTGAACAAAAGCACAAATAGAATCAATCAGACGTTTTTGATGTTTTTAGCCTTTGTTATGGCCTGGATGGTATTGGGCGAAGCTGTCCAGCATGTCGATTATTCAATGATTGCCCTTATTTTAAAGACGATATATTGGCATGTCATGCTAAATCTCGCCGTTGCCTTTTTGTTTTTTGTATATCGTCTGATCGACAGGCGATTGGATGTTCTGTTTTTTATTATTCTCGGTATTAACTCTTTGACGATACTATGGAGGTACAGCTTCCCAATCGATTATACAATACCGAATTTTTGGCGGCTGTCCTATCCTGTTGTTGCGCCGCTGATGTCCTTTGTTTTTAGCATACCGGCAATTTATGCATTGTACTTGATGGTCGCTGAGCATTTCAAAACAAAAGAAAGCCGTACCAGAAGGCAATTGCGCGACATTTTTATCGGGATTGGTTTTTCGTGTATCATCAGCATCATATCGGAGTATGTCCTGCCTGTTTGGTTTGGGTTCAATGAAAGCCTGATGAATTTGGCGATATTGGTGTTGGTATTATTATTGTTCCGTGCAATATTTGAAAACAGGTTTTTAAGCATTTCGTCGGCATATCTTTGCGAAAAACTGCTTTCCAACGCAAATGACGGCATTATTATCGTAAACAGAAAGTCGAGAATTGCCAGCATCAATGAAATGGCAGTGAAAATTCTGCACAATGACAATATCAGAGCCGGCGACAGATTGACGGATTATATCAATGACTATTCCTTCCTGACCGATTATCACAATCATGAGATAACGCTGGGCAATTCGGATCAGGCTATCCATCTGATGATGACGCAGCATTTCATAGACGGTGAATTTGGCGCATACAAGCTGATGACAATCATCGATATTACAAACGCGAAGCGTACGATGCTCGATGAAAAGGATCGCTTACTGGAGCAAATGTACATCGATCCCTTAACAGGGCTTAACAACAAACACTGCTTTATGGAAAAATATTATCAGCTATCCTCAGAGCTTGGCGACCAGATATCGGCTTTGCTATTCATAGATATCGACGGATTTAAGTCGATCAACGATACTTACGGCCATCTGAACGGGGATATTGTGCTGCAGGCATTGGCGGAACAAATCAAGCTCGCCATAGGAGACAAGGGCATGACGTTTCGGTTCGGCGGGGATGAGTTTGTTGTGCTGCTGAAGTACACAATACAGGAAGATGCCTATAGAATTGCCGAAACCATTCGGGCCCGGGCATACCTGCTGGAATTCCCGACGATTTCCTTAAGCCTGCAGATATCATTGAGCATAGGGCTCATGCAGGGCACCTCTTCGATACACGAAATGATGAGGAAGGCGGATATCGCCATGTACGACGCCAAAAGCAAAGGCAAGAACATGACCAGCGTTTTTATGAATTAAAGACAATTCTGTCAGGTTAAAATAAGCGCCTTGCGGCGCTTTTTCATTTTTTCTTGATTTTATGTGTTTACTATACCACAAAATATGGTTTTTTACAAGTCTGGAAGTCGAGGCGCATCTATGGTATTGAATATCGGGGAGGATTTGGGGCAGGGCGTTTTTGATTAACGGCTACCAGGAGGTTGAACATGCGAATAACTGATACTGTGGAAATGTTGGAGCTGGAGACAATCTTAGCAAACGGACCGGGGGTGATCCATCCGTTGCTGATCTGGGACGAACAGGATGTGGTGCTGTTTGACGCGGGGCTGCCGGGTATGGAAGCGCATTTTCGTCAGGCGGCGCAAAGCGCCCATATTCCGTTTGACAGGCTTAGCAAAGTGCTGACTACACATTCCGATATGGACCATATTGGGAGCCTCTCTAAAATTGTGAGCGAGAACAGAACCGAAGTCACCGTGATGGCGCATGAGGCGGAAAAACCGTACATTGAGTGTGATCTGCCGCCAATACGGCTTAAGCAAATGGAAGCGGGGCTTGGCTCTGCAACCGGAGCATTTCGTGAGCAAATGGAAGCATTGACGCAAAGCCTCAAACGGACATACCGGCTGTTTCGTGTAACAGTGAACAAGACGGTGCAGGACGGCGAAACTCTGCCGTTTTGCGGCGGCATCACCGCAATTCATACGCCGGGCCATACGCCGGGCCATATGTGCTATTATCTGGAGAAACATAGAATACTCGTTGCCGGAGATCTGTTTCAGATAAAGGAAGGGTGTTTGGCGTTATGCCCTGACATCACAATTGTGGACAAAGAGGCTATTGCCGGTTCGCTCTACAAAGTAAGCCGGCTGCAAACGGAAGCCGTCGTTTGTTATCATGGGGGATTGTTTCAAGGAAATGCGTCGCAGCAGATTGAACAGATGATGCATTAAAGCGCGTGGCATCATGTGTCGCATCCTTATCTACAAATCTTCCGCTTCCGCCGCGTTCTCCAGATAATCCATCATATAATTGGCATCCAATACGGTAAACGAACCCGTGATGGGGGAATGGATTGATTCGATGAACTTCCTTGTGCTGTTGTTCTTTTTCTTTTCCATGGTCATGCCTCCTCATTGAGAGTATGGCCGGGAGGAGGTTGAATTATGAAACAACATTGCATAAGCGGTTGTCCGCTCATTCCCCCTGCGGCTTTGTGAAATATCGCTTTACAAACGCAATAAAAGCACGTTCGCTTGCGGTCAGATGCCGCTTTTTGGGATAGGCCAGATATATCTCGCGGAAGAATTCCGTATCGTCGAGCAAAAAGCGCAGCACACTGCCCTTCTTGATTTCTTCTTCCACCACCCATTCGGAAATAATGCTGATGCCCAGCCCGTTTACCACGGATTGTTTGATCATTTCGAGGTCGTTCATCTGCGCGACGATATGCAGGCTGCTGCGGTCAATGCCCATGCGGTCGAGATATTTGTCCGCTTCTTTTTTTGTGCCCGATCCTGCCTCGCGCATGATGATGGGGTATCGCATGAGCTCTTTTCCCAAAGCGCCTTTTGCCTGCAGCCGCCGGTATTCCGGCGTGTTCGGAGCAATCAGCACAATTCTGTCTTTGCAGAGCGGTTCAAAATGATACTCCTGCTCGCGGATTTTTGTGCCAACAAACGCGATCTGCGCCTCCTGCAGGTTAAGCCTCTCTATGGCGTATTCGCTGTCCCCCTTCAATATGGAAAACCGCATGGCAGGGTTCTTTTTGACATAGGCTGCAAGAAGCTGCGGAAGAAGATAGCGGGAAGGTATCGTGGAAGCGGAAATGGTGACGATCTTTGTCTGGTCCGCGGCGTCATCGGGCAGGAATTCCACCTCCAAGGTTCTGCACGCGCGCAGCACATCCTGCACGAGCACATACGCCCGTCTTCCGGCTTCTGTGGGCGCGATGCGCTTTTTATCCGTCCTGATGAACAGCTGCGTATGAAGCGCCTGCTCCAGCTGCTCGATATGGCTGCTGACGGTGGGCTGGCTCAGGTAAAGCTGTTCCGCCGCTTTGGTGAAACTCAGCTGCTCCATGACCGCCGCAAACACTTCTATCTGCCTCAGATTGATGTTCATATCCGTTCACCTGCTGTATTTCTTCCTGCAGTATAGCATGTCATATTGATAAAATCTATAACACGCAGCCTGATATCCGTACTTCAAATGCCGATCACACACCTGCGAATGGTATACTCAGATGGCATATCAGTGAAAGGAGCACACGCTCAAAGTGAATATCAGTCAAAGGGTCAGCGTAAAGAAAATCAGCAAAGATGCTGAGGATCTGTTCAGAGGCGGTTTTTTCTGCTCGGAGGCGCTCGTAAGCTCCATCCGCTCTAATTTCGAGCTGGATATCCCCGAGGAGGTCATCGCGATGGCATCCGGTTTCCCTATCGGGTTGGGCCGGGCAAAATGTCTGTGCGGCGCGGTATCCGGCGGCGTAATGGCGTTGGGCATATTCTTCGGTCGTACAAAGCAGGGGGACCCGAAGGTGGAAAAGAATCTTGCCGTATCCAAGGAACTGCACGATTGGTTTAAGGAAAACAACGGCAAGGGGAGCCTTTGCTGCCGCGTACTCACCAAGGAGTTCGATATGTCCAAGGGCGAGCACAAGGAGCAATGCATTTACTTTACAGGCCTTGTTGCGGGCAAAGTGGCCGAGATCATCATCCGCGAGCTGGGCCTTGTGAATACCGATCTGGAACAGGCATAGGAGGCGGCAAATGAAAGCATTCATTCGTTCCATACCGCTGCCGCTTTCCGGCGTCATGCTGGGCACCGCCGCTTTGGGCAATCTGCTGCAAAGCTATTCCGAAACGCTGCGGACTGTCTGCGGCGCCGTGGCGGGCATATTGCTGCTGCTGCTTGTATTGAAGCTTATATTGTTTCCCAAGTCGATTGCAGAGGATCTCAAAAATCCCGTGCTGGCAAGCGTATCGGCGACCTTTCCCATGGCGCTCATGCTGCTGACCGTTTACTGGAAGCCGGTGATCGGCGCAGCCTCGAAAATACTGTGGCTTATCGCGATACTGCTGCATGCGGCGCTGATGGTTTATTTTACGGCGCGGTTTATCCAAAAGGACAGCGTGCCCAAGCTGCTCGCCAGCTATTTCGTGGTGTATGTAGGCATGGCCGTGGCGTCCGTCACAGCGCCCGCCTATGAAATGACCGGTTTGGGCATGGCGATATACTGGCTTTCGTTCGCGCTGTTGCTGATTGCGCTGCCGTTCGTATCCTACCGGTATATCAAATATCGTACTGTTCCGCAGCCCGTGCAGCCGCTCATCTGCATATTTACGGCTCCGGCCAGCCTGTGCTTGGCAGGCTATCTGCAGTCTGCCGCTAACAAATCCCTGCCTCTTGTGTATTGCATGATGGTATTGGCTTGCGCGCTGTATATCGTTGCGCTCATTAATCTGCCCAAGCTGCTGAAACTTGCGTTTTACCCGAGCTACGCGGCATTCACATTCCCGTTCGTCATCAGCGCCATTGCCATGAAGCAGAGCAATGCGTTCCTGATGAAAGCGGGGGCGGGCATCCCGTGGCTGCAGGTTGTGGTGCTTTTCGAAACCATCGTGGCGGCTGCGCTGGTGGTATACGCACTCATTCGCTTTTTCATGGCGATTACGTCCGCCGCAAAAACGCCGGTTGCAAGCCAATCGTAGACGCTCCTGAACAAGGCGAAAAAGATATACGTTGGAGGCTCTGCCTCCAAACCTCCGCCAAGGGCCGTTGCGGCCCTTGGAACCCACCCTTTGGAACGCCCTATTTTAGGGCGTTCCAAGTAAAGGGTTTCCAAAGGGACGTGTCCCTTTGGTGGGGTGCAGGGGTGAAACCCCTGAAAAAGGGTTTTAACCAAAGCTTAAAACCGGCCGTAAACGGCCGGTTTTGGTTTTGCAGATGAGAGGATGTGATTTTAAAGCAGTATGATCCCCGCCTGTTCGCATGCTTCCATTGTAGCCTGATCCCATATGGAGGACTGCACTTCGCCGATGTGCGCTTTGTTGAGCAGCAGCATGCACAGACGCGATTGGCCTATGCCTCCGCCAATCGTCAGCGGCAGCTTGTTTTCCAAAAGCAGGCGATGGAACAAAAGATTTCTGCGGTCGTCGCAGTTGGCAAGCGAAAGCTGCCTGTCCAGCGCCTCGCTGTCCACGCGGATGCCCATGGAGGAAATCTCCAGCGCCCGGTCGAGCAGCGGGAAGTAGAAGAAGATATCGCCGTTGAGCTGCCAGTCGTCGTAATCCGGCGCGCGGCCGCTGTGCGGAATGCCGGAACGCAGCTTTCCGCCGATTTGCATGATAAAAGCAGTTCCATGCTCCTTTACATACTTGTATTCCCGCTCTTCGGGCGTGGCGTCCGGGTACATATCCTCGAGCTCCTGCGTCGTCACGAAGCTAACCTCGCGCTTTAACTGCACGTCCACCTGATGGAAGTGCGCGCGTACGGTATCCAGCGTGTGGCAGATGCAAGTGACGATTGCCTGCACGGTTGCTTTGAGCGTTTCGATATTGCGCGTTTCGGGCGTGATGACCGCTTCCCAGTCCCACTGGTCTACATAGATGGAATGCAGGTTGTCCAGCGCTTCGTCCCGGCGGATAGCGTTCATGTCCGTATACAGACCTTTGCCGGGGCGGAAGTCATAGCGGTAAAGCGCCATTCTCTTCCACTTGGCCAAAGACTGCACGACCTCGGCCGTCACAACGCCGGTGGCCGGCGCCTGGAAGCTGACCGGCCGCTCAATGCCGTTGAGGTTGTCGTTGAGGCCCGTTGCCGTATCCACAAACAGCGGCGCGGAAACGCGTTTGAGGTTCAGTGCGGCAGCAAGAGTATCCTGAAAATTGCGTTTGATGAGCGCGATGGCGCTTTGGGTCTCGTAGAGACTCAGCGAGGATTTATACCCCTGCGGAATGGTTACACTATTCATACAGTCTCCTAATCAATTCTTTCTTGCAATTTTATCATATTATTCTTCGTTTTGCGCAAATATCCTGCACGCAACAAAAAGCTCCTGCTTTTTAAAAAGCAGGAGGAAGGGCTGAAATGAGTATTCGGCATGGCAGCATTGCATATCACCATGTCGCTATAATATATTCAGTTCAATTACCCGATGTCACATATTCTTACAATATATAATAACCTGCTTTTGAAGATTCCATCAATTTAATTGGTTATATTCATACAGCATAATTAACAATAAGTTTCTAATGCATGTATTCGTATAAGATGTCTATCATTCAAAGTATATCACCTATTACCGGGACTCTAAGTCTATATATTGGTCTAGAGCCGGATATGCGTACACAGTGGCCTGATGCTCATCGGGTAACGCAGTTCTGCTTACTAATCCACAGATGGCTCACATGTAATTCCTGTCGGAACTGCACACGTATCAACAGATAGCCTCACTGGGAACCGTACGCACAACTTTTGCGTGACATAATATGTACAGGGGCTTGTAATCTCAATTTTGGGTTTTCCGATAATACACCACTGAGCGTTACCCACAACAACATCCGGCGCAACCTGCACCTGTGCATCTATGCGTACTTTGTCTTGAAAGAGAAATGGGCAATCCATTTGAAAGCTCCTGTTCTATGATACTTTGATATACTATATTCTGAATAGCTAAGGTGTGTTATATATGCGCATGAAAAAGCTCTCCAGTTTAGATATGGAGAGCTTAAGGCGTATAAAGCCTTACTGCTTTATAACAAACGGAAGCTTTTCGCTAAAGCGTATGGTTATTAGCCGTTGCCGCCATTATCGCCGTTATCGTCATCCGGGCAGTGCGTTGGGCATTCATCGAGGGTGCCTTCGTTGAAAGCGGCAAGCGGTGTTTTCTTATCAGGCGCTCCGTCGTCGCCGTTGGGGACGGATGATCCTGCAATGAATGTATTTGCATTGGCAATCGCCGTATCTGCAGCCTCACAGGTGGCACCGTTCAAAATATTCAGACGTGCGCCAAGAAGCTGGGCGTAAAGCTGCTGGTATTGGTTTTGATGCGGAGGATTGGGGGGGGTAGGCGGGGACGGCGCGTCCTCATTGAGAACAGCGAATGCGTTTGTTTTATCGACGGTTAAGCTGAGGCCTTGGGTGCCGATCCCCAGTATAATGGTGCCGCCTGCCTTGTCAATCAAAGCATTCCTTTCTGTTTCGTGGTTTTTCCAGAATCCGATGGTGTAGGTGCAGGCCCCCGGCGCATTGCACGGGCCAGTCGCCCCTTGAGTACACATAATGCCGCTAGGCTCCGCGACAGCGGTTGCATCAAAGAAAAGCGGAATTTGTACGCATAGATTCTGGCTCACGTTAAATGTGCAGCATGGAACCGGCGGCGTTCCGCATGTACCAGGCGTACCAGGACAGGTACCAATAAACGGATCTCCCATACAGAAAGTACGAGCATCTCCGGAAGTTACGTGCGGCGTTATTGTTACTTTTGCGCCGACACATACTTGTTCATGAACGGTTTGAGGGCATGA
Organism: uncultured Oscillospiraceae bacterium; assembly: GCA_964440115.1. GTDB lineage: Bacteria > Bacillota > Clostridia > Christensenellales > CAG-138 > JAEWWD01. The sequence continues at coordinate 182,522 of CAYTPV010000005.1, forward strand.
CATAATATTATCTCCTTTTCTTGATGTCATGATGTATAATATATACTATTCAATTATGGTCAAATGTGCTTTTATATATGGCATAATATGTTGTTATACTTTGCAATTTTCTCCCTAATAAATTCCTGCAATTCGGCACTATTACTCTTTCACAATAAATAAATTGACGACACTGCCGGTTCCGTAAATAGCTGTCCGTTACGTAAATAATGCCCCGCTGCCCGAATAGGGCAGCGGGGCATGCTCATGCGGTTCGTAGCTGCAATTAGCGAGGGCAGGTATCTTACAACCGGGGAGGTCTGGTGATTTAATAGCGTCTGCGGCGTCTTCTGAATCGCGGAAATCTTTCAAATCGTCTGTGTCGTGGAAATCCTATAAATCCAGGAAATCCTATAATGATTGGGGGTCTTGAGAGCCTGGGCAAACGACAAAACGGAGTGAAGGGGAACATACGGCAAAACTCATCTAGCGACGGCATTACAACACCTCCCTTTTGTGAATATACTATGCGTTGCAATAAGGAACGGTCATCCATATGCCAATGGGGCTGCCGGATCATTCCCTCGGGACTGATCACGCAGTATATTCGGGATTTGAGCCCAGACGCAGGACATATCTCTTTACCACGGGTGCTAAAGCAAATCATAGGGAAATAGATTGTAACAGTTTGATCGAAAGGGGCGGTGGTACGTGCTTTCACCACGGGACTATGTCACGATGTCCATTGATCTAAATCTCTTTTTCCTTCGAATTATGAAGGAGCATTCTCTGTTTCTGGAGTTGGGGTTTACACCAAGGGATGCCAGCATGGCGGAAGAAGCGGATGAGTTTAGGACGGCTTTTGAGGAGCTTCTAACGGACGCGACTGATCTGGCCTATGGAAATGCGAGTGCGGACGCGATACAATCGCAGCAATTTGTTACGCCATACACCATACCCGCAGAAAATGTGACGAACTTCTATACCGGCGTTCCAACAAATACTTGCCTGACCCGCGAGGAATCAATGCTTGCTGCAAGCAACGGATCTGCGCCGGCTTCAGGAATGCACCAGGCGGTCGATATGCTCAACCGCAGGGCGTATCGTGCCACCGCTGCTCTGGCGGATTTCAAGGATAGGCTGCTGACGAATGTGCGTGCCTGCAAAATGTTCACGATGAACTATCCGCTTTTAATCGAGCATATTCTTCGTGAGGCAAGGTTTTTCATGAACATGCTGGCGACTCTGGTGAGTGGAACGAGCATTATGCTGCCGGAAGATTTGATCAATCAGGAACGGTTCTGGAATCTTCAAATGGCCGAACATGCGAAATTCATTGCGGGACTTCTCGATCCCTCTGAAGCGGCGCTGATCGACACAGCAAGAATGTTCGGTTCGGAATTTGATCAATTGGAGGCAGAGGCCAGGCAGGCCCAGCAGGCACAAATTGCTGTGGTGACGAACGACAGCATAGACGCGACAAAGCGCTTAAAGGATTTCAAGACTGCCGGAACAGAAGGGCTTCTCAATTGCAAAATACAGGCGATCATGGTTCCATTGCTTGCCGACCATGTCCTCAGGGAAGCAAACCACTATCTCTGTGTGATGGGAATATGCGGCTCCAAGTAACCAGCGAGTGCCTTGAATAGTTGGCGACTAAATCGGTGATTGCAGACAAAAGGCCCCGAAGCCGCAGAGCAACGGGGCATTTTTGGGGGTTTCATTCTATCGTAAACCTTGACTAAGTCAAGGGCGCTTGCCGGGCGTATTGTTCTGCGAGGTATCCCCGCTTTTCTTTTTTACCTGCCGCGACTTATGCTTGGCATTGCCGGGGGTAGCGGGCAGCAATGTTTCCGTTGGCGTCTTTTTCATAAGATACTGGCTCCTTTATGATACTGATTTTAACAGTATCTTAGGCAAAACGGCGCGTTTCATGCATTGTAGAGCTACACCTTCCCCGAGAATGTCAGGAACAAAAGCACGGAGTTGGCAGCTATGATCACGCCGGTGATGATGTACCCCATCACATTGGTCAGCTTTTTGTTGACCAGCGCGCCCATCAGATCCTTTCTTCTTGTAATCAGCAGCATGGGAATGATGGCGACAGGAAGCACAAAGCTCAGCGTAACCTGGCTCAGCACAAGCGCTTTCATAGGGTTGATGCCCAATATGATGATCAGCATGCCGGGCAGCATGGTCACAAGCCTCGTGACGGTATCGTTGATATTGAGCCCGACAAACCCCTGCATAATCGCCTGCCCGGCCATCGTGCCCACCGCCGAAGAGGATAGGCCGGATGCGATCAGCGCCAGCCCGAACGCGCTGCTCGAAGCCGCGCCCAGCAGAGGGGCGAGGGAGTGGTGCGCCTGCTCGATGGTGTTGACGACCATGCCGTTTCTGAAGAACACCGCAGCAGATACGACTACCATGGCCGCGTTTACAACGAACGCGATGTTCATGGCGATGACAATATCCAGCCGTTCCATTTTCACGTGCCGCTTCTTATCGGCGTCGGTCACATCCGTGTTCCGGTGCTGCACGAGCTGGGAGTGCAGGTATATGACATGCGGCATTACCGTTGCGCCAAGCATGCCCACGGCAATCAGTACGGCTTCCCCATTTGGCAGGGAAGGAATCAGTACATGCAGTCCCGCCGCAGCCCAGTCGGGTTTGGCTAAGAACAGTTCGAGCGTGTAGGCTGCGCAGATGACCCCCACCAATACGGAAATGATGACTTCTACGACTCTCTGGCCGTATTTGCTCATATACACGATCAAAAATGTTAAAACCGCTGTGATAATGCCTGCATACGCCATAGGGATATGGAACAGCAGATAAAAGCCCAGTGTTCCGCCTAAGAATTCTGCAAGGTTGGTGGCAATGGCCGCAAGCTCCGCAATGATCCAGAAGCACCAGTTGGTTCTGCGTGAAAACACTTTCCCGCACATCTGGGGCAGATTGAGCCCCGTCGCAATGCCGAGCTTAGCGGATAACGACTGAAGGAATATCGCCATCAGGTTGCTCCACAGTATCACCCACACGAGGTTATAGTTGAACTGAGAGCCTCCGCTGATGTTTGTTGCAAAATTGCCGGGATCGATATACGCTACGCTGACGATAAACGCCGGCCCCAAAAATTTCAGCAGCGTTTTTACTTTATATAAGAATTGGCTGCCTGTCTGCCTGTTCCTTGCTATCATCAACCGTTCAACCGGTGAACCAACCTGCCTTATGCATCTTTCTTCCGACAACGAGAACACCCCATTCATAAGTTAAAGCCGGCAAACAGCTTTAGACTGGTCTAAATTTGTTTTCCTTCCCTACAGTATGTCGGGGCTAAAAAATGTGCTACAGGCAGGAAGAATGCCGTCGATTAGCAGATCCTTTTACATGCAAAAAGCGCCTCATATGAGACGCTCCAGAATATCGCAAACCTTCTATAGGGGTGTGGGGAATTCGAAAATCCCCCACTTTCTATCTGATTTGATGACATGTGCGTCAAATCGGTGGAAAAAATGCCGCCATGAGCGGCATTTTAACCCACAAGGGTGGCGTTTGTGCCCAAAGGCCAAAACGCATAGCTCCTTAATGAAATCCCGTAAATGCAAGCATTTTCGGGGGAAAACCCATCGGCAAAGTACAAGTAGACTTTGCCGATGGCCTAAAATAGGGAGCGCTTCGTTTGAAGCGCTCCCTTTTACAACGATTCCGTGCCTGCAAGAACAGTTTATTTCTTTTTGCCGGAGTTGTTTTTATTATTCTCTTTTTCCTTCTCCTGCTCTTCTTTGCGTTGTTGCTGTTTCTGCTCTTTCCTGAGCCGTTCCGCTTCCCGCTCCTGTTCTTTCTCCGCCTGGTCCGAACCGTTTTGCCTGGCTGTTGGCGTAACGGCGGGGGTCGGAGCAGATGAAGATGCTGTACCGGGTTCGGTGGTTACAGGCGGCGTCGCGGTATCGTCGATATCGCCGGTAGTGCCGGGTTCGCCAGTAGTGCCGGGTTCGCCGGTAGTATCAGTGGTGTCCGTGCCGGATTTGGCGGCCTTTTTGTTTTCCTTCGTGGCCTTCATGATCTCTTTCACGGATTTTGTAAGCCACTCTTCAATTTTAATGCTTGCGGGGTCAGCTGCGCTTGCCTGCAGTTTCTCAACCAAATTCAGCTTGCCGGGGGTTACGCCAAGTTCTTTGGCCTTCTGTACGCGTTCATACCCTACGCTTACAACTTCGACTTCCACTTGGTCGCCGTTCTGCTCGGTTTCCTGTTCCACGTTTTCCTGCAGATCTGCTGCGAGCTCTTCGGCCTTATCTTCATCCTCGGCAGATGTGGCCACAACGATACCACCGCCGCCTTCGCCGTCAAAGTAGCCTTCTTGTGAAATCTGATCCACAGTCACGGATATGGCCTGCTCGATGGGCAGATTGGCCAGCGTGTCCAGCGGAAGGCCGTTCAAAATTTCTTGTCCGTCGTCGTTCACGGGGGTTGCCGAAAGCACGATGTCAAACCGGTTCAGAGTGAATTCAATGGAAGGGTTCACATCGAGACTGACATAGGAATACGGGGTATAATACGCTAACGCGCCGGTTCCGCAGGTTAATACGAGCGCGGCGGCTGCCGCCGCCCAGGCAATCAGCTTGCGGGATGAGCGAGTAATCTGTTTTTTCATTTCAATCTCCTGTCCTACCGTATACTCGTGGTTCTTCACTTTTAATATACGGCCATCATTGGACATGACTGCTGCAAGCTCGTCCCTGATTTCCAAAATTACAGCTTTCATTTATCAAGCTCCTCTTTGATGTACCGCATATACTCAGCGAGATAGGGATATCCTCCGGAAAGTATCTCAACAGCCGCTATAATATACTTTCGGTGCCGCTCGAGTATTTTTTGGGGTACATCCGTATTTTTTTCTATGGATTTGTTTGGAAGATGCCGTTGCGTACGCATTTCGTTTAAAAGAAGCGGCGTGCGTAGGATACATGCCGCGGCCTTTGCACAGGAAGCTTTGGTTTTTCTGGATTTCGGCGAACAATCGGTTATATCAAAAAACGAGAAACCATATTGTTTGAGCACTTCATTGGCAGCTTCTATTTCAAGCTTGATGGAATGGTCGTGCTCATAAGCGGTTTTCTTTGATATCTGAATCTGAAAGGCAAAATCCGGGTCGCCCTCATCCTGCTCGCAATCGAAAGCGCCGGGATCGATGGGGATTTCGCAGCTGTGCCTGTTTTTTGTTTTATAGTAGTCGATGAGTCTGCGGCGTATGGCGAGTTCCGCAAGGCTTAAAAAGCTGCCCCTGTCAAACTGATAATTCCGGGCGGATTGTGCGAACGCAAATAATGCGACAGACCATTCGTCGTCGCTTTTGGTAATACTTCGGCACGCAGCCCGTGACGCGCAGTTTAGAATAAACCGCTCGTTCTGCGAGATGAGCTGCGTGAGCTTGTGCGGATCGTTTGCCGCTTCACATGCCAGATTGTCGATTTCTCTCAAAGCGCGTACCCCCTATGTATAAAGTGTAATGCGCCCGGAGCAAGGATTCAATTTGTATACAGGCTGTAAATTTAAACAAACAATAAACAAGTATAAAAAACCGGCGGGACATTGGGATTGCCTGCCAGCGTTTTCTTATTATTACATATCGGTTATATTCGATGAAAGATCATATCCGCAAATGATAAATCTGTGCTTATTCTATTGCTGCGCCAATTGGTATGCCTCTCTTATGCCAAATACAGATATACGACCGCTGCCGCCAATATGGAGCCTATGAGGTCGCCGAGTATATCCATATTGGTGTCCTGCAGGCCGCGCTGGTTGTTGGTGCCGTTCTTCGCGTCGGCTGCGGCTTCTATCAGTTCGAATATGGTGCCCAGTGCCATGCCCGTCGTAAACGTAAACAGGGATAAAAATGCACGGGAGCCTCCCGTTTCAAATAGATTTCGTATCAGACAGTAAGCTAAGAGAGTAAAGGATAGCGTTCCGTAGGCGTGCAGATACCGATCGAATACCTTGGAGCGATTGAACCAGTCCAGGTAATATCCGAATATACAGTTGATAAATATGGCCACCATGGAAAGCAGCAGCACATAGGAGGGTACCCAAAGGTTGAATGCCCAGACAGCCAGGAATATCAGCGCATAGCATATGAGAGAGATAAGCGAGGCTTTCGCGCCCTGTTTCTTCTGCTTTTTGTTCAAAGAAGCTATCGCCGAAAGTTCCGTTACCGAAAACAATACAAACGATACGATCAACCATGTCGGCAAGACGAAATCACCGCTTTCTTTTTTTTCAGTATGCGTTTCTGATCTGTGCCGTATACTGCATCGTCGTAGTCTTTTTAAGCAAAAAGAAGTTCCCGGAAACGGGACTTCTTTTTTTGAAGCTCAGGGATTTACGGACTCGCCCTAATCGTGACAATCCTTATCGCTCTTATTGCAGTCGCATGCCACTTCGCCGATCGCTTTTTCTTTTTTAGCGCTTGCCTCCAAAAAGCGATTCGTTATGCAGATCAGTCTCTCCAATTCCTTCAGGCAACGGGCGTGCTTGATCTCGCAGCGGAGCCTGTTTGTAACATCGCAGAAGAGCCGCGCCTGACATTCCGCTACCTCTGCCTCACTACATATAATCTCTTTTATACATTCCGCCTGCTCGCATATATCGTTATCACTGCGATGGTGATTTGACTGATGCTCGCATTCATCGTTATCACTACGACAGCGACGTGGTCGATTGTTATTGAATTGATCGTCCATTTGTGTTAGCCTCCCAGCTATATAGTATGCTATATAGTATTATCATCAGGGTATATTGTGTGCGTTCACTCTGTTATACAAAATCCACAAAATGCCCTAAACTATTATTGCGGAGCAATATAAGCCGGCTGCATGTCAGCAAGTGCATTTCATTCCCTCAGAGCAAAAGATGTTTTATCGCTAGACGACTTTCCGGATAAAAGTGCCCCCGACCCCGTTTTCGGCATATACTGCAGGGATGGGAGGAATATCCTATGCTTGATGATTGCTCGGGGCAGCAGCTGGTGCTTATCAGCGCGGGTGTCGCGCTGGAACTTTCAAAATGCCTAACGGAATGTGAAATCGATCGCCTGAGCGCATTTCTTGTAGTGCTGGGCGATCAGCTTGCCTTGATTACCACGGCAGGTTGCTCAGGCGCTGATCAAGAACAGCAGGAACTCGTCCGCTAAATGTAATTTTGTCACTGAAAAGCCCGTGGGGGCTTTTTTTTACGCTGTAACATTTGACAAATCCCATGCATATAAGTATATTAGTAAATGCTTAAATACTTATGTAAGGGAGGAGCGCATGCAGGAGAAAGCAAAGCAGATTGCCGAGCTGCTGAAAATTCTCTCCAATGAGAACAGGCTTCTGATACTGTGTGAACTCATGGAGGGGCCGAAGACGGTAAGCGCCTTGGGCAGCAAGATCACGAACATCACGCAGTCCGCGCTTTCACAGCATTTGGGGCTGCTGAAGGCCTGCGGCATCGTAGACTATATCAAAACTGGGCAGAACGTTACCTATTCCATAGCCGATCAGCGGGTCGAACAGGTTATTTTCGTATTGAAACAGCAATATTGCTGAATAACGGGAGGTTTATCATATGGCAATGATCGTCAATCAAAGCAGATGTCCGCAGAATCACAGGTGTCCGTCCATCGCTGTTTGCCCCAAGGGAGCGATCATGCAGAAGGACCCGTATTCCCTTCCGGTCATCGATCAGGATAAATGCATCGAATGCGGCAAGTGCATCCGCTTCTGCCCGCGCAGGGCGATAGAAAAGGTTTAACAGAGCTGCGCCTCTCCTCTTATACAGGCTCCCGATCTCGGCCATTTGGCCGAAGCGGGAGCTTTTTTATGAAAATCGGCATGATCCGCGCATGGATTTGAATTCCCGTCAATATGACAGTAGAAGGTGCGTTTGCAACCGCTTGGTATATGTGTGACGGGGTTCGGGGGTGTTGAAGTGCGAAATAGGCCTGCGCTTGTAATTACATTGGAGGCCGCACTGCTTGCGGTCGGATTGCTTATGCTGACTCTTATTGGGGATTGGGCGGTATCCATCTATACAAAGTCAGGCAATGTAGACATGCCGGATGGTTCCGCTCCTCTGATCGTCATAGATGCGGGCCACGGCGGCATGGATGGCGGGGCGGTCGGCGTAAACGGCATCGTGGAAGCGCCGCTCAATCTTGCCGTCGCAAAGCTGGTGCAAAAAGGCTTGCAGGATAGAGGTTACCGGGTCAAAATGACACGGGAGGATGATAACGCGCTGGGCAAAAGCAAAAGTGCGGATATGCAGATGCGCAGAAAAATCATGCGCACCGAAGGCGTTTCCGCAGTGGTCAGTATTCACATGAACAAGTTTCGGGATTGCGCTGTCAAAGGTCCCCGCGCGTTCTTTATGCAGGGGTCCAAGCGCGGCGAGTTTCTCGCCACCATCGTATTGACGGCGGTATGCGAAGCCATGGAGCATCCCCGCAGAATTGTCGCCACGGAAAACTACTTCGTTCTGCGCGAAAGCCTGGCTCCCGCCGTACTTGTGGAATGCGGCTTTTTATCCAATCCGACAGATGCAAAAAACATGCAGGACCCCGTCTATCAGCAGAAACTTGCCGACGGCATTGTGGCGGGGGTGGTGATTTACTTCGCTTCTATGCCGGTGCTGGAGGAAGAATAATGGATTTTTCTTTCATTTGTTGTAGCCAGAAGCATTGCATTCCATGTTTTCTTCGGGTAAACTGAATTTTGGAATGAAGCTCTATTTAGGTAAGCGTAGACACCTCAACGGCTGATGACTTCTGTTCAATGCGGACAGAGGTCTTTTTTTGCATCAAATCTGAAAGGCGAAACGTATATGGCATATGCCGGCATATTGTTTCCGGAGCAAAAAGAGCGAGAGCTCCTTCTCGAGGCTCCGGCGTATTTCAAGGATGTCAGTCTGGACCGAATTGTGGAAGCCATTGTTGCAGGGCGCAAGGAACTCGATCTGCGGCCGCTGTATTTCACGCCGCTCAAAAGCGTAAATGAAATTCGCTACCGGCAGCAGATCATGCGCGATCTTGAAGACCAACAGTTGTTCGAATGCGTCAAAAGCTTCGCGCGAGGCGTTTATTTTGCCGATGTCGGCATGCAGTTCATGGAAAAGAACGCTGCGCAGCCCGGCGCGGCCCCCTGGAATTATCTCGAAAAAGGGGAACTTCTGGAGTTCGCATACTCCTATTGTGCCTGCATCGATGAGCTTGCGGCGGGACTTACCGGGTTTTCACTGCGCGCCGACGGACTTATTGCGTTTCGGGAATACCTGCTTGCCTATCAGGCATCCGAAGCTTATACCATACTCCGTACGGAGGCGCAAACACTCAAACAGGAGTTGTCCGATGTGCATTACTGCATGCTCATTCGCGATGGCAGCGTAAAGGTCAGAAGATACGAAGGCGAAGAGGATACTACGCCGGATATCGAAAAGCTGTTCGAACGCTTCCGGCAGGGCGACGCGGAGGATTACACGCAGCGCGTACCGGACGAGCCGTATTCCAGGCAGGTGGAAGCGCAGTTACTGTATACGGTATCAAGGCTGTACCCGCAGTTGTTTGCAAAGCTGGATAAATTCTGTACGGAGCACCGTACATTCTTAAACCAGGCGTTCTGCGATTTTTCCCGCGACGTGCAGTTCTACATCTCATTTTTAGAATATATAGCGTCGTTCCGTAAGGCTGGCCTTGCGTTTTGCTATCCCGTTATGGAAACGGAGCGCACAGAAATATCGGCCGGCGGTATGTTTGATATCGCACTCGCCGAAGAGCTGCTCGAGCAGGGCGAAAGCGTCGTATGCAACGATTTTTCCCTTTCCAAAGAAGAGCGCGTCATCATCGTAACCGGCCCCAATCAGGGCGGCAAAACCACGTTTGCGCGTGTGTTCGGCCAGATATTCCATTTCTCTCTCATCGGCTGCCCTGTCGCAGCGGCAGACGCACGGCTCACCGTGTTCGACCGCCTGTTCGCGCATTTCGAGCGGGAAGAAAACCTTTTGAACCTCAGCGGCAAGCTGCAGGACGATCTGGTCCGCATACGTGAAATACTTAGGCACGCCACCAAAGACAGCGTCATACTCATCAACGAAATACTCGCGTCCACAACGCTGCAGGATGCCGTGTTCATAGGCAAAAAACTCATGGACAGCATACTGGAAATCGGCTGTCTGTGCGTTTGCGTCACATTTCTGGACGAGCTGGCGTCGTACAACGACGCCGTGGTCAGCATGGTCAGCACGGTTGCCTCCGACGATCCGACCCGCCGCACCTATCGCATTGTGCGCGGGGATGCGGACGGGGTTGCCTACGCATCACATATCGCGCAGAAATACCGGCTGACCTATTCCGAGATAAAGGAGCGTATCCCGTCGTGAAAGCGCATTTGATGTACCATGACCGTGATTTTGAAAAGGAACCGCGTTTTGGCGGGCATGAACGGACGCTGACGCTGGATCTTGAACTCAATATGTTGTTCGACGCTATGGCCAACGGCGATACGTTCATACTCGAAGCCGTCAAAAAAGCCATGTTCAACAGCCTGCGTGAACCTGCGGAAATATTGTACCGTCAGGCAGCGCTCAAAGACTGCCTTGCGAACCCCGAAGCGGTCCGCGAACTCTATGCCATCGTTTCCTCCGGCATAGAGCGAAAAAAGAAAAACTGGATGGGCGTTACGGGGCGATATTTATCCTCCATACTCAGCGGTTCCGTCAATCTGCTGCAGATGTTCACGGAGCTCATGCGCGAGCTCAGGCGTGTGGCGGACGGGCAGGGCGGCAAGTTTACATCGAAGGCGTTTACCGAGCTGTTTGCGGCACTCAAAGAACAGCTCGACGACGAGTATCTCAACGCCGTGGAAGGCCGGCTCAAAGAACTGAAATTTCGCGGCGGTATGCTTGTGAGCGTGCGCATTGGCAAGAACAACCTGGGGGCTTCCTACGTGCTGCGCCGCGAACCAAGCGGCAAGCCGCGGTTCCTCAAGTGGAACTTTGCGCCGGGGTTTGCTGTCAACCCGCGCGACAACAGCGAGTGTGCGGATCTTTCCCGCCGAAAGGACAGGGCAATCAACCGCACCGCCAATGCCCTTGCGCAGTCTGCTGACCATGTGCTTGCCTTTTTTGTGATGCTGCAGGAGGAACTGGCGTTCTACGTCGGGTGTCTCAATCTGCACGACGCGCTTTTAGCCAAAGGCGGCAGCGTCGGCTTCCCAGAGCCGCGCAGAATGAACGAGCGCGGGTTTACCGTAAGAGGACTGTACGACGCGAGCCTCGCGCTGCTCGTTGGCGAAGGCGTCGTAGGCAACGATATCGACGCGGATGGTAAGGACTTCCTTATTATCACTGGCGCTAATCAGGGCGGTAAATCCACATTTTTGCGCAGCGCCGGTCAGGCGCAGCTCATGATGCAGTGCGGCATGTTCGTGGCAGCAACGGAATTTCGTGTCAATATCTGCGATGGTCTGTATACACATTTCAAGAAGGAAGAAGAAAGCCTGAAAAGCGGCAAGCTGAACGAGGAACTGCTGCGTATGAGCGAAATCGTGGATGAGATTCGTCCCAACGCGCTCATACTTTTCAACGAATCGTTTGCTACCACCAACGAACGCGAAGGCTCTGAAATCGGCAGACAGATCGTACGAGCGCTGCTCGACCGGGGTATCAAGGTGTTCTTCGTGAGCCATTTCTATGATTTCGCGCAAGGGTTCTATGCGCAGAATCTGAAAAAAACGCTGTTCCTGCGCGCGGACAGACGGGAGGACGGACAGCGCACATTCCGACTTATTCAAGGAGAGCCTCTGCGCACGAGCTTCGGCGAAGATATCTACAAAAAGATAATCCTGAACGGTTACACGCCTCCTTCCAACGCGTAAGCGATAAACGACTTTTCACCCGTCCTCCCGCAGCGGCATATATTGCAGAAGCAAAGCGCGGGAGGGCGGGTTTTTATGTCCATGCCGTCGTTGGTGGTTCTCAATCAGGTCGCGTTATCCAATACCATCCGCAGACTGTGGGTGGATAACAGCCAGTGGATCAGAGCGTACATTTACAGCATACTCTACGGCATTGGAGACAGGGCGGCTATCGAGGCCCGGCTGGGCCGCGTGGCCGAAGGCCTGGGTATTTTTTTCGAGCAGTATTACGGCGAGGAAGTTGCACGGAAAATCAGCGCCAATTACAAACGGTATATTGAGGAGCTCGCCCGCATGGCGGAGGCATACCGCAATGGGGACTTAGCCCTTGTATCTACCCAGCGGGAAGTACTCTATGACACTGCGGATGAACTTGCCGCGCTTTACGCACACGTGAACCGCTTTTTTGATCAGCCGACCATCCAGATCATGCTCTATGAGCTCATTAACAATATCGAAAAGGAAATCACAAGTATACTCACAGGCAACTACACGCAGGAAATAGAAGCGCATGACGAGCTGACTGATCAGGCGTACCGGCTGGCGGATGAAACGGCCAGCGGCATATACCGCCAGTTCAGAATTTGAAATGCTTCTGCTTGTATGCGGGTAAAGCCGACCTCTATGGCTGGAAAACTGTAGCATATATTTGTTGACATCAATTGCTTCACGAGCTACGATACAAATACGCAGACTGAAATTGATTATTGGGGGGATACCGTCCGGCTGGGGCAGTCAACTGCGCCAACTGGAAAAGAAGGATTGAACAGCAGCAGACAATCAATGCTTTTTGAAAGCGTTTTTTGTCGTGCCTGTTCGTCTTTCCATCGGTATCCTTCTTTGTTTGGGGGGATGCCGTCATGCAACGGTATCCTCTGTTCAGTCTGCGGCTCAATCAGTATGAAAGGAAGATATGATGTTTACATTTGATGATTTCATGAATGCTGTCTCACTGCCGCAACCGTATGAACCGGGTGCAGAGCTCTGGAATGACCCGCACATTTCGAAAATGATGCTGGAGGCCCATCTTTCGCAGGATACGGATGCTGCAAGCTATCGGCCGGAAAAAATACAGGCAATCTGTGCGTTTCTAATTAGGGCATTGGGGCTGAAAGACGGAAATTCGATTGCAGACCTCGGGTGCGGCCCCGGCCTTTACTGTTCACAACTCGCGCAAAAGGGCTTTCACATGACCGGAGTAGACAGGTCGGAGAACTCTATCCGGTATGCGAAAAATCATGACGGGAATTCGAATTACATACTCGCAAGTTATCTCAACCCGTTTGGAGTAAATCAATTTGAGGCGGCACTGATGGTTTCGCAGGATTATGGAGTCCTCAGTCCGCAAAACAGAAAAATACTGCTCGGCAATATACACAATGCCCTGAAGCCGAACGGCTATTTTGCTTTTGATGTCTGCAGTCTGGCGGCGTTTGAGAACAGAAAGGATACCGCCGCCTCAAAATGGTATGCTTCCGACTCTGGGTTCTGGAGGCCGCATAGGCACTTTGTTCTGAAGGACACAATATTTTATCCCGATATTTTGGCACTGTGCGATTTTGCAGCGGTATTGGATTCGGAAGGGATAGAGGCTTACCATATCTATCAATCCTTCTTCTCGCCGGACTCCATACGTGCGGAGCTTGAAGAAAACGGGTTTCGCGTGGAAGCAATTCTATCAAATCTGTATGGAGAACCTTACAGCGCCGATTCGCTCGAGATTGGCGTAATCTGCAGAAAGGTCTAAACGCCATTGCGCACCGCATGTGACTCCAGTTAAAAAAATCCCCCTATAGGGGGATTTTTTACATCCATTGTGCATTGTTCATTTTACATTGTTCATTTATTTCGTATTCTTCAGCCCGTACACCATCTTCTGCCGCGTGCACAGGAAATTGCTCGCGTGCATGGAGACCTGCAGGAAATCCGAATGCGGATGGTCTTCCGCCGGGAAATGCAAAAACGCGCCGAAGCCTACCGATCCGCCCGCAAACACGGAGGAATAGTTCATAAACATCTCATCCATGCAGGAGATGCTCATGAGGTATGTCATATAAGAAGGCGACTCTACCATGATACGTTCCATATCGAGCGCACGCAGCACTTTTAAGAAAGCGCGTCCGTCCGTCAGATTGCCTTCACCGGTCGCGATAACGAGTATGCGTTCCGGATGCGCCGAGGCTGTCTTGCGAACTTCGTCCATATCCACTTCATCCGCATTTTTGAACGGCCCGATTTCGAGTATATCGAACCCGCTGTGCTCGCGAATATAGGCGAGTCCGTCCGGCGACGTCGCGATAATCCGCTGTGCGTCCACGCCGAATATCATGTGGTCAAACGGAATGTCCGTGCCGTCGAACGATACTACAATGTGGGCCGGACAGTAGGCCTTGCCCAGCAGCGGTACCCGAAGCTCAGCAAGCTCCGTGTCAAAACAATTGGCCCACATGATTTCGTTGGTGTGCAGTGTCCGCGCGCCGATGATAATTCCATCCGCATAAAACCGCAGCATGTTGAGTACCCAGAAATCGGCCAGTCCGCCGTCCGGGTCGCGGTAGTTGTTCTGTGCGATCAATTCCCCGTGCCGATCGTCCATAAAGGAGATCTTGCCGTCGGAAGATACCACGATGGAAGCAAACATATACGGCCTGTCCGCCGGAGCGGGGGGGAAGCATACTTCTCCGTATACGTCGAGTATTTTTTGGGGCGTGGGCGCGTCGGGGGAAATGCTGCGTATGTGCTTAAGGACGTCTTCCTGTTTGATCAGCGGTTTGAGCCGGATACGGTCCGTCGGGAATTCCATGGTTACAAACTGATTCATTGTTCCTCCGGTTTATTGCCTGCCTTGCGGGCGATTGCGGTGCGTTAAGAGAACGCATCCATAGAACGGGCGTAATCTGTAGCAGCGCGTATTGAAATTGATGGCATCCATACATGAATGCGTGAGCATTTTTAGTATATATTTCACTCGTCTTGCTGTCAATGAACGGGGAGTGAATGGTGATTTCTATTGCAGACAGCCTAACCCGGTTTATCGTTACATATACTACAGCATGATTGCCGGGAGGGGATTGGCATGTCCGTTTATCAGGGGCCGGTATCGTATCACTTGCTCAATGAATCGGCGCTTTCAAACAGCATTCGCAGGATCTGGGTGGATTATGACGCGTGGCTGACGGCGCTGATGTATGCCGTGCTGTTTGGAACACATGACCAGTCTGCCGTTGATAAACGCCTTGACAAGGCAGTCGATGACTTCGGAAATACATTTGCACAGTTTTATGGGGAGGATGTTGGTGACGGTGTTCGTTCCGTGCTGACACGGTTTTATCAAGGCATTGGTGATCTTGCCGTGGCGTACAGGGATAACGACCAGGACTCTATTTCAAACAAGCGCCAGGCTCTTTATGATATCGCAGATGAGTTCTCGCTGATGTATTCCAAGATCAACCGGTATTGGGACAGGGCGGCGATACAGTGGAACATGTATCAAATGATCAACGACATCGAAACGGAAATCATGCTGCTGAGCAGGAAGAGTTTTGCGCAGAGCATACCGGTGCACGATGAACTGATGGATCATGCTTATGAGCTTGCGGATAAAATGACACAAGGCATACTGCGGCAGTCCGAGTTCTGAGAAAATGTCCGGGGGTGAGTCCATGTCTGCGTATCAAGGCCGAACACCCAGCAATCCATATAACAAGACTGCGCTGAGCAGTATTGTTCGAAAGCTGTGGGTGGATTACGTATCGTGGACAACTGCCCTTATTTATACGATATTGTTCGGCACGCAGGATAAGGATGCCGTACAAGCGCGGGTTGAGCAGACCGCGCAGGAGTTTTCCGATTTGTTTAAGCAGTTTTACGGCGAAGAAGCCGCAGCGAAGCTGCGCGTGCTGTTTATGCGTATTATTGAGGAGACGACTGGCCTCATTGAGGCGCATAAAGAGGGCGATCTTGCCTTGATAGCGGATAAAAGGCAGTCCCTCTATGCGATCGCAGATGAAGTCGCGAGGCAGATGTCGCTCGCAAACCCCTACTGGGATAGAGCGGTATTCCAAATCAGCCTGTATGAAATCATCAATCAGATTGAAGATCAGGTCGTCCATATCATGGCGCAGCAATACGATGAGAGCGTTGAGGCCTATGATGATTTGCTCGAGCAGGCTTATAGGATTTCCGATAATACCGCATACGGCCTCATACGGCAGTTCAATTTATAGGGCAAACGCTTTCTTAGGGAGGGAAACGCGTGTCCATGTTTGAAGGATCGGCGTCTGGCTATCTGATGGATATGACGTCGCTGTCCAATGCCATGCGAAGGATTTGGGTCGATTATGCAACTTGGACAACCGCGCTCATCAATGCCATATTGTTCGGAGCGGGCGACCAGATTGCAATCAGGGATAGAATTCACAATTCCACGGAGGAACTTGTTTCTTTGTTTAGCCAGTTCTACGGCACAGAAACGAGCGCAAAAATGCGCCCCCTGTTAATAGACTATGGGGATCATCTGGCGCGTCTGATCAAAGCGTATGACAGGAAAGACACGGTGGCTATTTCTGATTTGAGAAAGGATATGTATGCCCTTGCAGATGAGTTTTCGCGCCTGCTTTCTCAGATCAACCCGAATTGGGACAGAGCTACGCTGCAGGTCATGTTATATGAAATAATCAACAGCACGGAAGATGAAATCAGCCGGACGGTGGCGCGTGAATATGAAAAAAGTATCGCCGCATATGATGCTTTGCTGGACCAGATATACCGGTTTGCAGATGAACTGACATATGGTTTGCAGCGGCAGTTCCGTCTGTGACGCTTTTAAAGAGGGCTGCACTGCCTATTGCTCAAAAAGTATGGGAGGCGATTTGCAATGTCTATGAATCAGAGTCCGACGGTTCCGCCGCTTTCCGGCAGTATATCGCTTACCAACGCGCTGCGTGAACTGTGGGTGGATAATATCTCATGGATGACCTCGATTATGTACAGCGTTCTGTCCGGATATGATACAGGCGCCATGCAAAGGCGGCTCGACCGGAATACGGAAGAATTCGGCGCGCTGTTTGATTATTATTACGGAAAGGAAGTCGGAAACTTCATACGCGATAATTTTACCAGTTTCATAAGCGAAATGACTCTTCTTATAGAGGCTTACCGGGATGATAATGTGCCGCTCATCGAACAGAAGAGGAATGTTCTGTTTGATCTTGCAGACGATCTCTCCCTCGTGTTGTCGCAGATCAACCCCTATTGGGAAAGAACAGCGCTGCAGGCAGGGCTGTATTCCGTTATTTCGGAGTACGAAGAAGAAATTGTCAGTACAAAAATGCGCGAATATCAAAAAAGCATACAAGCACACGACAGGCTGCAGGACTTGCTGTATCGGGTTTCCGATGAAATGGCAGCAGGCATAATCCAGCAGTTTCAGGTGTGAAACTGCTTCCGGTCGATATGGCGGACAAGCCCGCGTATAAAATGCAATGCAACCAATACCCGGGGTTACTCGTTGTATTGGCGTAACGATGATAAAGGAGAGACACATATGAAACTGAAAAAGAGACTGCTGAGCACGCTTTTAGTGGCTATGACATTTCTGACTCTCTGCCAAAGCGCGTTTGCGGCCGGTTCCGCCGGCGCTGCATCTCCGATTGCTCCGGCACCCGTTGAACAGGAGCTTCAAAGCCCCTATGTCGTGCTGCGCGGCACTATTCTGAAGGTAACGATCAGCGGCGGCGTAACGCAGGTTCGCGTTCGCAGCCTGGATAACAAGAACATCGTCGTACTCAATATCACACAAACCACCAAGATCGTGGATTCCGTCAAGCGGACCGCCGTAGCGCCCAAAAACCTGAAGACGGGAACTACGGTCATCGCGTGGCACAGCCCGGCCATGACGCGCAGCAATCCGCCCATCACGAACGCCGAAGCGCTCATCGTTAACGTGCCCAAGCAGGGCGCGTCCGGCCAGTTTATCGAGGTGGAGACAGTCACGAAGAACAAGGACGGCAGCATATCCGTTCTCAACGCCGAACAGGATCTGTATTTCACCATCCCTAAAACCGCGAAGATCAAGCTGTTTAATAGCAATAAAACCGTCAGCCTCTCCAGTATCAAGCCCGGTACCAAACTGGTGGTGTGGTATGAAGTAGCGGCTCTGAGTTACCCCGCGCAGGCGGGCAGCGATCAGGTCATCGCGTTCGCGGATGAATACGGCGGATATATCGCTGTGAAAGGTACAAGTATCAGCGTAAACGGCAGCACGGTATCCCTTGCCGCCATACTGAAGGGCTCGGATGTATGGCTCCCCGCGCAGGCGGTTGCCGCAAAGCTGGGCTTTACCGTCTCCTGCGGCGCGGGCGCGAAGACTTTGACGATTAAAAAGGGCGGTGAGACCGTGGCCGTGCTCACAGCCGGCAAGGATACATTTAAGCTGCGGGGCGAGGAAGCGTATACGGCGGCTCCCTTTGTGCGCGGCGGCCGCCTGTATGTGGAGCTTTCGCTGTTCTCGCAGCTGGGCGATTATAAGCTGGCACATCCCATCCGGTAACTTACGCCCAGATCCTTATTCAAACAGGATGAATACGAATGGCGTAGCGTAAAGCTATGCCATTTCTTCATGTATCGGGTTATTCAGTTCCGAAAGAATTCCCGCAATCATAGCTGCAACAAACTACCCGCCGAGCAAAAGCTTTTCTTTCTCAGCTTTGCACGGCGGGTAAATTTCAAGCTTGTTTGTAAGGCAACCGATATGGCAATAACCCCGTTCTGTTTGTGATAAAATCGGATCAGTTTTCATTGCCGGACGGTAAAGTCTGCATGAGGGCAAAGAAATGATCAGGCTCACCGGTACGAAAATATTCATACCAAGATTCCAGTGTGTTTGATTGAAAAACACCTAAATGTTCAATGATTTGTTTCGCCCACAGCAAAGCACCGGTGGAACTTGCCGTAATAAGGTTGTTATCCGCTACAGATGGCTGGTCTATATAAAAACTCTGCCCCTTATAGCCAGGAGAAAACATTTCAAGAAATCCCGGTCCATTACTGGTATGCGGGCGCTTATCCAATAGTCCAACGTTGGCAAGCGCAGCGGTAGCCCCACAGATTGCACATACCGTAGCGCCTGTAGAAAGAAATTCGCTTGCTTTTTCGATGATAGCGCCATGCTTCGGGTCGTTCCACGTATCTGCGCCCGATAATAGCAGCATGCTTGTTTCACTCACAACCATGTCATCAATTAAGCAGTCGGGCAATATTCTCATCCCGCCCATTGTATGAATTGGCTCTTCAGAATAACTAACCGTTTTGAGCGATACACACTGCTCGCCCTTTTTGAAAAATCGGCCGGAATTCAGTTCCGAAATAACATGCCCCAGTTCCCAGTCGGCCAAAGTATCCAGAACGTAAACATAGACTGTAAACATAAATTTCCTCCCTTTCATTGTGTTTTTATTGTACAATGCGATCGTTGACAACAGTATGGCAACAATCCATAATAATAGAGAGAAATTTTGTAAGGCGGCTATCAGATGAAAGTGGACAGGCTTGTTAGCATCATTATGATACTCCTTGATAAAGAGCGTATAGGCGCACAGGAGTTGGCAGATATGTTTGAAGTTTCACCCCGCACAATCTACCGCGACATAGACGCTATCAACATGGCGGGTATACCTGTTCGCTCTACATCGGGGGTTGGCGGGGGCTTTGAAATCATGCAGAAATACAAAATTGACAGAAAGGTTTTTTCGACTTCCGACCTTTCCGCTATCTTGATGGGGCTCTCCAGTCTTTCTAACATGATACGAGGTGATGAACTGGTAAACGCCCTTGCGAAAGTAAAGAGTTTTATTCCTGCCGACAGAGCGAAAGGCATTGAATTAAAAGCAAATCAAATACATATAGATTTAAGTCCGTGGATTGGCAACAGGAACATACAGCCATATTTAGAAATGATCAAAACAGCTTTACAGGAAAGCAGGCTGCTTTCGTTTGAATATGCAGACCGCTATGGAAATACAACCGCACGAACAGCCGAGCCGTATCAGCTTGTGTTGAAAAGCACTCATTGGTATTTTCAAGGGTATTGCCATAAAAGAAATGATTTTCGCTTATTCAAACTATCCCGCATATCAAACCTGCAAATACAAGAGGAATTGTTTACGCCTCGAGATTATCAAAAACCGCAGTTGGATATGACTGATATTTTGGCAAGTATGCAAACAGAGATCAAAATTCGTATTCACAAATCTGTCATGGACAGGGTGCTTGATTATTGCACGTATGAACGCTTTTCACCGGATGATGATGAGCATTACATTGTTCGTTTTCCTTTCATAGAGAACGAATACTACTACAATATTCTTTTCAGTTTTGGGGATAAATGCGAGTGTTTAGAGCCGTTGCATATCCGTACGGAAATGAAACGCAGAATACATGATATAGCTGCTTTATACGTATAGGGTGAAAGGTCAATATACGGGCATAGCCATCAGCTGCCAGTTTGCGAATAGATGCCTCGAAAAAGTGGATACTTCCACTTTTTCGACACGCAAAAAGGGGGAGCAACGCTCCCCCTTTATAGTAGCAGAGATATTTTGTTTACTGCACCGATACGTACTTTTTTACAAGATATCCGGTATACGATCCGGCTTGTGCCTGGTAGTAGTCGCCCGACGAACTGAGTATGGTGATGCTCATGCCCTTACTCAGCGTGGTGATCACCTTGTAGCTGCTGCCGGGGCCGCCGCGCAGATAGACGCTTGCGGTGGTGACGCCGCGCTGTGTAGAAGCGTTCTCACCCGTTATCTGTACGTAATCTTTGTGCATATACCCCTGCACGCCGTCCACCGAAACGAGATAGAAGCTGCCGGACTGCGCGAGTATGGTGATGGGCGTACCGACGGCGTACGTGCCGACGATGTTGTTCTGCGTGGAAAGATCGGGCGTGGAGCGCATGCGCACCCATTCGTTGACCACTACGCCGGACCATGTCTGGCCGCCGGTCGAAGCGCCGGAGCCGGTGTTCGAGCTGCCTTCCGTTTTCTTCACGTAGTCGGCGCTGATATAGCCGGTTTTGCCGTTGGCGCTGACTTTATACCAGCCGTTGGAGAGCGAATACAGCGTCAGCTTCGTATCCTTGGCGAGCCTTGCAAGTATGGAAAAGCTCGTGCCCGCGCCGGAACGCAGGTTGACGGAACCAGTGGTTACACCATTTCCCTGTGATGCCGTACCGGAGTTGTCCGAACCGTTAGAGGAGGAACCAGTCGATGTAACGCGCACATATGTCTTGCTGACATACCCCTGCTGCGAGTTCACCACGACTGCATAGTAATTGCCCACCTCGGAAAGTATGCTGACCTGCGTGTTCAGGTCCAGCTTGGCGAGTATGGTGCCGCGCGAAGTGGAAGGATTGCTTCTGAGGCTTACGCCGCTGCCCGTAATCACGCCTGTCACGCCGCCCGTCACATCCGTGCCCGTATCCGTACCCGTGTCCGTGCCGGGGTCGGTGTTGGGCGTTCCGGTCACATTGATATACTGCGCGCTCACATAGCCGTCGGTTCCTTTATAGCTGCAGAAATACCAGTTGCTGTCTTGCACATAGCCGTAGATGTCAATTTTGTCGCCCTTTACAAGGCGCTTGAGTATTTTGCCGGAAGTCGTTGGCTGTTCGCGCAGGTTGAGCGTGCTGGAAGACACTTCTCCGTATGCGGTAACTGTCTTTGTGCCGGTGTCTGTGCCGGTATCGGAGCCGGGGTCCGTCTGGCCGCCGTCGAGTCCCGACAGGTAGCTGCTGGATACATACCCGGCCGTGCCGTTGATTACCGTCAGCGAGAAGCCGTTTTCCTGTGCGTAGATGGGCAGGCTCGCGCCCTGTGGAATGGTACCGAGCAGGGTAGAGGATGAGGATGCCTCCGTCCAGAATTTTGCGTTTTTCGTGGTGACGGCGATACCGATGGGGTTGCCGATGTTGTCCGTCGGGTTGGTCGCCGGCTTTTGAGGGTCGGAGGGGACGGCAATACCCATGGACTTGATGGACGCGCCGGGATAATAGAACTTCAGTATGCGTTCATATGCCCATCCGGAAGTAGCCATCTGCTGTGCGCCGCGCTGGGAGAGGCCGACGCCGTGGCCGTACCGGCCGCGCGTAACGGTATAACTCTTGCTTGTTTCTGCTATCGTGTACATCCGCAGATCCGTAGAAAGCGTCATGACGCCGTTCCACACGAATTCGTTGAGATTGAAGGAATAATCAAAGCTGACGCTCTGCTGTGTACCGTCCGCGAGCTGCACGATCGCCGTCATGGCGATATCCGCCGTGGTATCGCTCGTCAGTGTGAGTGAATCTATGGAATCGATGCCAACGACTGTGCCCGAGGCGTCCATGTATCCGGCTTCAAGCAGCACTTTTGCCGCGCGTCCGCGCAGATAGTTGGAAAGCGCAGCGCTCATGCGGGAATTCTCGCCGTTCTTGGGGAGAGCGATGCTTTCCTGTACGCTAAACGGGTTGGCGACATCATAGGGGTCGTCTACACGCGCGTACGCCTTATCCCAAACGTAACGGTTTGATCCGCTCCACGCGTCGGAGGGGAGTATGGTCCTGCCGCCGTTGGAAGCGGCAAAATAGCTGCGCAGTATACTGCCGCCAAGATACAAGCCGACGTTGTAAGTGGCGTCCACCGCGCTGATTACATTCCGATAGGAGGAATTGTAGCCCTTATAGACCTGATCGGCCGCCGTATCGCCGATATCGTAATCGCTGCCGCCCGTCATGCCGGAAAGAACATAGCATTTTGCCGCGACGGCCTGCGCTTTGAGCGCTTCGAGAGGGAATGTGTCGCTCATTTCATACGCGACTACGCCGTACAGGTAGTGCGGAAGCGGCACCGTATTGATGGCCCGTATGCAGCCGCCCGAATACTTCAGCGTCAGGTGCCCGAGAAATGTGCGCGTTACGCCGGATGTTGTAAGACGCAGATATCCGGCCGAAGGGGATATGCTTTCACGCATGATCTGCACAGAAGTGCCCCTGTACAGCTCGCCCGCAGCGGAATGGGATACGACAAGCTTGCTGCCGGAGACCTGGACTGTCAGCGTTCCGTTTTTAAAGGAAGCGCCGTTTTCTTGAATGAAGTAACTGCCGCTCACGGGAATAGTCAGTGTTTTCACGCTGCCAACGGAAAGCAGTACGCGCACGTTGGAATAATCCGTGGCCGCCAGCGCCGTACTGGCTGTGCCCAGTGGTATCAGCGTGAGCAGCAGTGCCGCCGCCAGTATGCCGCATAGGAATTTTCGCATGAACATCCGCCCCTTTGCCGTGCGCATAGAATGAAATCCGAGGATCGTCTTTTGCGCTATATATTTTTAAAATATTGTATCAAACACAAGTCGATTTGTGGGGAAAAACGCCCGATTATTCTTATTTTGTTCACAACTTGTCCCCGTCTGAAACGGAAACATTCGCCATTTTAGGCGTTGTGATGATATTGAAAATATGGCTCCGCCGGGCCTGAGCGGCATGGCGGCAACCGTACTTTGCTTGCTTTTTTCGGGACTTTCTTTCAAAGCTGCGGGGGATTGAAGGGATCCCCCGCTCACAAAGCGGTCACACGCATAAAGGTATACATGCAAAGATTATACATTAAAGCGGAATACCACGATATCGCCGTCCTGCATGACATACTCTTTGCCTTCCGAACGGATGAGGCCCTTTTCCTTGCAGGCCTGCATGGTGCCCTGCTCCATAAGAGTATCGTAGGCCACGATTTCTGCGCGAATAAACCCGCGCTCGAAGTCCGTGTGAATTTTGCCTGCGGCCTGCGGCGCCTTGGTGCCGCGCGTAATCGTCCACGCGCGCACTTCCTTGGGACCGGCCGTCAAAAAGCTGATGAGACCCAATAGTTTATAGCACGCTTTTACCAGTTTGTCGAGGCCGCTTTCGCCAATGCCCAACTCCTCTAAAAACGCCTGTTTTTCGACGGGGTCGAGGGAGGCAAGCTCTTCCTCTACGCGCGCGCAGACGGTCAGCGCCTCCGCGCCTTCCTTGGCGGCTTCTTCATAGAGCTTCTTTACGCCGGGCAGATCGGTTCGGCCGATTTCATCCTCTTTGATATTGGCGACATAGATGACGGGCTTTGCCGTGAGCAGGAAATTCTGCCTGCACAGTTCTGCTTCTTCTGCGGGCAGCGTGCGGGCGGGCTTTCCGGCTTCCAGATGCTTATAGGCGTGCTCAAACATCTCGACTTCGGCTAGCAGTGCCTTGTCGCCGCTTTTTGCCTGTTTGCGGGCGCGATCCAGCCGTTTTTCCACAGTCTCCATATCGGCAAATATGAGTTCGAGGTTGATCGTTTCCATATCGCGCACGGGATCGACAGAGCCGTCCACATGCACGATGTTTTCATCTTCAAAGCAGCGCACGACGTGCACCACCGCATCCACCTCGCGGATATGCGAAAGGAATTTGTTGCCCAGACCTTCGCCGCGCGATGCACCCTGCACCAGCCCCGCGATATCCACGAATTCAATGGCGGTCGGCGTGAGCTTTTCCGGGTGATGCATTTCACAAAGCCTGTCCAGACGTTCATCGGGTACTGCCACTACGCCCACATTGGGTTCTATCGTGCAGAATGGGTAGTTGGCCGCCTGCGCGCCCGCCTGTGTGATGGCGTTGAACAGCGTGCTTTTGCCCACGTTGGGCAGACCTACCACTCCGAGTTTCATATGTGTTATTCCCCTTCTTATTTGTATCTTCGGCAGTTTTCGCCGCATACTTTACCAGTTTTGATTATATCGGCAGTTGGGGGAGTATGCAAGGGAAAGGGGAAGAAAGCAGTATCGCCGCCCATCGGGGCGGCGACGAATATTTTTCTATACTGGGGGGAACAAAAGTTCCCCCCAGTGCCCCCTTCCTAATGGATGCGATCATTTAGCAAGTCCATCACAGCTTGTGACTTACATACAGAATTAGAAGTATGTGGTATAATTATTATGTGTCATTATAGCAATAATGGGAATTTGGTTCCTGGCCACTTATATAAAAATATTGGGGAGTGTCGTAATGGAAAGTTTGCAAAGAATAGCGGTACTTATCGATTCTGACAATACGCAAATTGGTAAATTGGAAAATGTAATGCGTGAAATATCCACATATGGGCGTATTGTTGTAAAAAGAGCTTATGGGAATTGGAAAAAAGATAACCTGAAAAATTGGGAAGATGAATTAAAACGATTAGCAATTAAGGCGGTACAACAGTTTGATTATGTATCTGGTAAAAATGCAACCGATATGGCTATGGTTATTGATGCTGTAGATTTGTTGCATACTGGTATATATGATGCCTTTGTTATAGTAGCAAGCGATAGCGATTATACACCTATAGCAATTAAACTGCGTGAGTCCGCCGTGCATATTATTGGGGTAGGTGAAAAAAAGACCCCCCAAGCTTTTAGAAATTCCTGCGATGAATTTATATACTTAGAAAATTTGACAGCTGAAGTGCAACAGCATACTGTAGGCCCTGAAACATTGGTTAATAAAGAGTTGAATACAGGTATTGAAGAAATACACGATTTGCTAAAAATAGCTTATGAAAAATATCAAGATGATGAAGGTTATGCTTATGTTAGTTCTGCCGGCATATACATTAAAAGAGCGAAACCAGATTTTGATTTACGAACATATGGACATCTTAAATTAACTGATTTATTAAAAGCGCATCCCGGCAAATATGCAATAAAAAGCGATAATACCAAAGGAACGCCTGTTATCTCCTATAGATGTCTTGAAAGCAATTTATGATTTGCATTATTTAAGGCCGTTCAATTTCATATTATGTGTATAATCAAAGATCTTTTATAAACAAGTTTATGGCAAGAGGAATAAAATGGCTGGCTATCATATTGACTTACCTCATGTGTCAGCCGTGAATAGGCACGCAACCCCAAGGAAGGGGGCACTGGGGGCAACGCAGTTGCCCCCAGTATAGAAAATATATCGTCGCCGCCCGTAAGGCGGCGATACTGATTTTAACCTGCAATAACATTACATGACTGCTGCTCATGGCTGCAAAAAACAAGACCCGCATTGCTGCGGGTCAAAATTGATCGCTATGCTCTTTCATACATCATGGTCATCCTTGCAATCCGCTTGGCCAGTTCTTCATCCGCTTCGCCCGGCCGCATGCGCCACAGCCAGTTGCCTTGGGCCGTGCTCGGCGTATTCATGCGCGCGTCCGCGCCCAACCCAAGATAATCCTGCATCTGCGCGACGAACAGCTCCGCCTTGGACGCCATGCCGCCGCGGATCATGCCCCAGTTCAGCCCTTCCTGCGTGTTGAGGCCGAAGTAGTCCACGGCATAGCCCACAGATTCCGGGTCGCCTTCTTTGATCCAGCCCATTGTCGTGTTGTTGTCGTGCGTGCCCGCGTAGCATACGCAGTTGGGATGAAACTGGTGCGGCTGGTACGCGTCGGGCTTGAGTCCATCGAACGCGAATTGCAGCACCGTCATGCCGGGATAACCGGAATACGAAAGAAGCTCCTTCACCGCGTCCGAGAGGATGCCAAGGTCCTCCGCGATGATGGGGTAATCGGGAAAGCGGCTTTTGAGCGTGTCGATAAACGCGCGGTCGGGGCCTTCTTTCCATTCGCCGGTCACCGCCGTTTCTTCGCCATAGGGCACGCTCCAGTAATCTGCGAAACCCCGGAAATGGTCGATGCGCAGGATATCAAAGCGTTGCGCGCAGGCCTCTATGCGCCGCATCCACCAGGCGTAGCCGTCTTGCTTCATGCGCTCCCAGTTGTAAAGCGGATTGCCCCACAACTGCCCCGTCGCGCTGAAATAATCCGGCGGCACGCCCGCCACATGCGTAGGGCGGCAGTCCTCATCCAATTGAAACAAAGAAGGGTTCGCCCACACGTCTGAAGAATCCAAAGAAACATATATGGGGATATCGCCCAGCAGCGATATCCGGCGCTCGCCGCAGTAGGCACGCAGCGCGTTCCACTGGCGGAAAAACAGGTATTGTGCGTAGATATGAAAGCGGATCGTATCGTGCAGCGCTTCGCCGTAATGCCGGAGCGCGTCCGGCTTGCGCAGACGGATATCGTCGTCCGGCCACTCTGTAAAAGGCAGCTGTTCAAAATGCTCTTTGACCGCCATATACAGCGCATAGTCCGGGAGCCAGTCCGCGTTCTCCTGCACAAAGGCTTCGGCTGCAGCTTCATCGCGCGCATAGCCGCGCGCACAGGCGAGCTTTAACAGCGCCTCGCGCTTATGAAACAGCATGCCGAACTCTATGCTGCAAACGTCCCCCTCGCAGTTGGCGGCTAATATTTCTTCCCGCGTTAGCAGCCCATCTTCAAACAGCAGATCGGGGTCGATGAGGTACGGGTTTCCCGCGAATGTGGAAAAGGATTGATAGGGTGAATCGGCGTACCCCGTGGGGCCTATGGGCAGCACCTGCCACACTTTCTGGCGGGCGGCAGAAAGAAAATCCGCAAAAGCGAATGCTTCGCGCCCCAGCGTACCTATGCCGTAGGGGGAGGGAAGGGAGGTGATATGCAACAATATCCCGCTTTTTCGCATGGCTCGCTCCATAGCAGTATTTTCAGCCGGTATGCCGAATTCTTATCCGCCTAGAGTATATCGCCCGCAAGGAATAACTGTCAATGAATCGCCAACGCCACGATATTTTCCTTTTGATATGATACTTTGGGCGTGTATAAGCCGATATTGCGAACGCAATGATTTTAATACAGTTATCCATAACGAAAACTTTGAGAAAGCGCTCGTGAAATAAAAAACTTTTGAACTTTAGCCAAAAAGGGTTTGCAATATGAGGTATCATTGCTATACTGATACTCATATAGATACTTTAAATTCTAATAATTGGATGACGGGTTCGGGAGAGACCGCTTAACTTGCGGCGCCGAAGGGGAAACTGCGAAAACTCTCAGGCAAAAGAACCGTACCCTGACAAAACTCCGGGAAGCCATTTAAAATGGCGCCGAAGGGGCAACCCCTGCGGGGGGAATCTCTCAGGTGCAATGACGGAGGCGCGCTTTATGTTTGGCGCGCTTTTTTGATGCGCACAAATTTGCGCCGCCGCACATTTCATCAAGGGGAGGTTCGTTCAGATGGATTCTATGGATACCCTCAAAAAAACGCCGTTATACGACGCACACATTGCGCTCGGCGGCAAAATGGTCGATTTCGGCGGCTGGGCGCTGCCGGTGCAGTATTCTTCCATTCTCGAGGAACACAAAGCCGTTCGTGAGGCGTGCGGCCTGTTCGACGTTTCGCATATGGGCGAGGTGTTCGTGACGGGGCCGGATGCTCTCAAGTTCCTGCAGCATATCCTGACCAACGATTTTACCAATATGACGCCGGGTCGCTGCCGGTATTCCCCCATGTGCTACCCCGATGGCGGCACGGTGGACGACGTACTTGTTTATAAACTTTCCGATCAGGAATATCTGGTGGTCGTCAACGCCTCCAATACGGATAAGGACTTTGCCTGGATGCAGGAGCATGCGGCAGGGTATGATATTTCTCTGCGCAATGAGTCTGCCGCGTGGGCGCAGCTTGCGCTGCAGGGACCCAAGGCGGAAGCCGTGCTTGCGCCGCTTTGTTCCGCCGCTCTGCCCGCGAAGAATTATACCTTCGTGCCGGAACTGACGGTGGCGGGCATCAAGGCGCTGGTTTCACGCACTGGTTATACGGGTGAGGACGGGTTCGAACTGTACTGTGCCGCAAATGACGTCGCGGCGCTGCACGCGGCGCTGCTCAAAGCCGAAACGGACGGCGTAAAGCCGCTGCCCTGCGCGCTGGGCGCGCGCGACACGCTGCGCTTTGAGGCGAGCATGCCGCTGTACGGCCACGAGCTGACGCAGGAAATCAACCCGCGCGAATGCGGTCTGGATTTTGCCATCAAGCTCGATAAGCCGGAATTCATCGGACGCGAAGCGCTATTAAAGCAGCCCGCCCGCGTCCGCATTGGCCTGAAGCTCATCGATCGCGGCATCGCCCGCGAGCATATGGATGTGGCATTTAATGGCCGCGTGGCCGGACATACGACTTCCGGTTCCCCCGCGCCTACACTGGGCGGCAATTACGCGATGGCGATTGTGGAAGCAGGGGCCGCGCAGGCGCAGGAGATGGAAATACTGGTGCGCGGACGCGCGCTCAAGGCCGAGGTCGTGCCGCTGCCGTTCTATAAGCGCGGGAAGTAGGGCATAAAGGTATCGCCGCCTTAGGGCGGCGACGGAAATATTTTTTATTATAAAGCGGGCGGGCTTCGCCCCCCGCGCCCCTTTGGCACGGACTACATCATTGTGCTGTGCGGCCAGAGGATATATTTGAACACTTTCCTCAGAAATGCCTTGAATAGGCGTTTCTGAAAATGGTTTCTTAGGGGCGGAGCCGCGCGCCGCCAGTGGCGGATGAAGCGCGGCGGAAGCCCAGTGAGCAAGGGCGCGCAAGGAGACGGCTTATGCCGCGACGCAGCGTAACCATTGCGAACTGAGTGGTTACAGCCCTAAGCGGAGGTTTGGAGGCAGAGCCTCCAACGTACTAATCAACAACTTTCAGAGAATACTGTTAGAAAGAGAATTATAAGGAGGATACCCATATGACCCCCACAGATCGCAAATACACCAAGGACCACGAGTGGATTATTTTCGAGGGTGAGAACGCCCGCGTAGGCATCACCGCGCACGCACAGGAAGCGCTCGGAGATATCGTGTTTGTCGAACTGCCCGCTGTCGGCGCGCAGATCAAGGCGGGCGAAAGCTTTGCCGTAGTGGAATCCGTCAAGGCGGTATCCAATGTGTTTACGCCGGTCGGCGGCACCATCGTGGAAGTGAACGATGCTCTGGAAACCGAGCCGCAGCTTCTCAACGAAGCGCCGTATGAAAACTACATCGCGCTGTTCAAGACCTCTGAAATCGATGAGGCAGCGCTCATAGATGCAGCCGCTTACGACGCGTTTGTCGAGAGCGAAGGCTGAGGTCGGAGGACATATGCGAAGCTATGTACCCAATACGCCGGAAGAGCGGCAGGAAATGCTAAAGGCCATCGGCCTATCAAGCATGGAAGACCTGTTCGCGGATATTCCGGCCAAAGCAAGGCTAAATAGGCCGCTTGATTTGCCCGCGGGCAAAAGCGAGGCCGAAGTGCGCCGCATCGTAAACTCCCTCGTCGGCGACGCAGGCAAACTGCCGCTGTTTCGCGGCGCGGGCGCGTATCGTCATTATATCCCCGCCGTTGTGAACGCGGTTACTTCCCGCTCGGAATTCTATACGGCGTATACGCCCTATCAGGCCGAGATGAGTCAGGGTATGCTGCAGAGCATATTCGAGTACCAGAGCCTGATGTGCGAACTGACAGGACTGGACGCATCCAACGCCTCCGTGTACGACGGCGCAACGGCCTGCGCCGAAGCCATGGTCATGCTGCGCGGCGCTACCCGCAAGAGCAAAATGCTCTATTCCGCGGGGCTTCATCCGGAGTACGTGCAGACAATCAAAACTTACGCGCGCTTTGTCGGCCTCACACTCGAAGAAATTCCCCTTACCGCGGAAGGAACTACGGATTTTGCGGTACTGGAGCAGAAAGCCGCGGGCGCTGCAGGCGCTCTGCTGCAAAGTCCCAATTTCTTTGGCTGCATCGAGCGGTTTGATGCGGCGGCGGGCATACTGCACGCGCAGGGCGCGCTGCTCGTCAGCGTCGTCAATCCTTTGTCGCTGGGTCTTTTGAAGCGTCCCGGCGAGCTGGGCGCGGATATCTGCGTGGGCGACGGTCAGCCTCTGGGCCTGCCGCTTTCTGTAGGCGGCCCGTATCTTGGATTTATGACTGCCAAACAGCAGCTCATGCGCCATCTGCCCGGCAGAATAGTGGGCGAGACGGAAGACCACGAAGGCAACCGCGCGTTCGTACTGACTTTGCAGGCACGCGAACAGCATATCCGCCGCGAAAAAGCTGCCTCCAACATCTGCTCCAATCAGGCGCTGTGCGCGCTGACGGCGGGCGTGTATCTCGCCGCCATGGGCCCGCAGGGCATGCGCGATGTCGCACAGCTTTGCCTAGCTAAAGCACATTATCTGCGCGAAGGCATACTTGCCATCAAAGGCATGCGCGCGCGTTATGAGAATACGCCGTTCTTCCATGAGTTCGCGATAGACGGCGCAAGCGACCCTGTCGTATTGAATGCTAAGCTAAGGAGCAAGGGCTTCATCGGCGGCCTGCGCTTAGGCCGCTATTTCCCTGAGGACAAAGGCATACTCTACTGCGCGACGGAAATGAACACGCGCGAAGAGATAGACGCGTTCCTCAACGCACTGGAGGTGAGCGCGAAATGAGAAGCACAGTTCCTCTTCTGTTTGAATTGAGTCACAAAGGCCGCCGCGCGGCGGATCTGCCGCCCATGGACGTGCCGCAGATGGATAATCTCCTTCCCGCGGAGTTCATAGGTGATGCGCTTCCTCTGCCCGAAGTCGCGGAAATCGGCCTTATCCGGCATTACACCGGCTTGTCCCGCCGCAATTTCGGCGTGGATAACGGCAGTTACCCTCTGGGGTCCTGCACCATGAAGTACAACCCCAAGATCAATGATGAGCTTTCTAACTGCTTCAACGATCTGCACCCGCTGCTCGAGGAAAGCGATCTTGCGGGCGCATTCACGCTCATGAGCGAGCTCGAACAGCAGCTTTGCGAAGTTGCGGGCATGGATAAATTCACCCTGCAGCCCGCGGCGGGTGCGCACGGTGAGCTAACCGGCCTCATGATCATCAAGGCGTATCACGAAATGCGCGGCGATAACGACCGCATCGAAATGCTCATTCCCGACGCGGCGCACGGTACCAATCCCGCTTCCGCGGCGCTCGCGGGCTTTAAGGCCGTGGAGCTCAAATCCGCGCCGGACGGCGGCGTGGATTTGGAAGCGCTCAAAGCGCATGTAAGCGATAAAACGGCAGGTCTCATGCTGACCAACCCGAGCACGCTGGGCATATTCGAACGCAACATACTCGAAATTGCCGATATCGTCCACAAGGCAGGCGGTTTGCTCTATTACGACGGCGCGAACACCAACGCCATCATGGGCATCGCACGCCCCGGCGATATGGGCTTCGACGTCGTGCACCTCAACCTGCACAAGACATTCTCCACTCCGCACGGCGGCGGCGGCCCCGGCTCAGGTCCGGTAGGCGTGAAAAAGGAACTCATTCCATATCTGCCTGCGCCCGTGGTATTTGCGCACGAAGGCGGCACGGGAGCACTGCCGGATTACGACAGGCCGCTCAGTATAGGCCGCGTTAAGGCGTTCTACGGCAATTTCTCCGTGATTGTGCGCGCATATGCGTACATACTCTCACTGGGCGGCGTGGGCCTGAAGGAAGCAAGCGAAAACGCAGTGCTCAATGCAAATTACGTGCAGCACTTCCTCAAAGCCGCTTATGAGCCCGCGCACGACCGCATCTGCATGCACGAATGCGTCATGACCCCCGGTACTCTGCTCGAAAAGGGCATCCGCACGCTGGATATCGCCAAGGCGCTCATAGACCGCGGCTACCATCCGCCCACCATCTACTTCCCGCTCATCGTGCACGAAGCCATGATGTTCGAGCCGACCGAAACGGAAAGCAGAGAAGAGTTGGATCAGCTGATCGCCGCCATGCTGGAAATCGCCGAAATCGCCAAATCCGACCCCGACGAGCTGCACAAAGCGCCCGTCACCACGCCTGTGGGCAGGCCGGATGAAGCGCGCGCCGCGCGCAACCCCGTGGTGCGGTATGCAGGCAAATAGCCCTAAAAGGTCAAGCCACCGATAAAGTCTATGCGACTTTACCGTAGAAAAATAGTTATTCTCTTAAGGCCCGGCGCGCGGCTGGAACACGCGTCAGGCCGGCTTCGATATCCCCTGTACCGGGAGCCCTCCCGGAAATCCCTTCTCATGTGCAAACGCCCTTTGAAAAAAGGGCGTTTGCATTATCAGGCAATATGAATGTTGTACTTTGAAAATTACCCGCAAAAAAACCGCGCAGCCCTCCTTTCGGGTGCGCGGCTTGAGCATCAGTTAACCAAAGGCTTTTAATCCGTCATTCACCCGAATGGTACATTCGGGTATTCTTCAAGGAATGATGTGCGCCTGCGGCTGCACCACCAATTGCCGGCGGCATGTACGGCGCAAAATGACACCTTAGAGCGTGAGTTGATGCGACAGTTTTCCTGCAAAGCAGGAAACCGAGCGCCAACTTGCGCGGGGAACCTCAAGAAAGTGCCACTGGCACTTTCTTGGCTTGTCCCGTTTGGCTCAGCACAATTGATCCGATGATGAGCGCGGCCCCAATGCCGAACCGGGCCGAAAACGCCTCATGCAGGAATATGATGCCGAACAGTGAGCCAAACGGCGCTTCCGTGCTCATAAGCAGCGAAGCGTTTGCGGGCGGCGCGTAGCGAATGCCGATATTCTGCAGCAGCAGCGCCAGCAATGTACAGCCAAAGCCCAGATACAGCAGCGAAAGATACACGTTGGGCATCGAAAGCGTGGAAAGAGCCGGAAACGGTTCAATCAGCAGCGCCATAGGCAGCGCAACAAGCGTTGTCGAGGCAAACTGCAATGCGGTAAGCGCCATTACATCCGCACCGCGCTCTGTATAGTAACTCACGCAGACGATGTGCGCCGCATACAATACGCCGCAGGCAAGCGTCAGTAAGTCGCCGATGTTTACACGAAAGCGCTGCGTGAGCGCAATAAAGCCTACACCTGCAAGGCAGATACAGGCAGCGCCGATATCGCGGATGGTCGGGCGCTTTTTGGAAAGAAACCAATGAAAAAACGGCACGAGCACCACATAAAGCGCCGTTAAAAACGCGTTGTTGCCCGCCGTCGTTGTTTTTAAACCCAATGTCTGCAGAAAATACCCGCCGTACATGAGTATTCCGCACACCGCCCCGCCGATCAGCGTCGTCCGGTTCGCGCGTGCGATGCTTTTATAAAGCACAGAGCAAAGAGCGATTGCCGCGATTGCAAACCGCAGCGCGAGCAGCCAATTGATGGTCAGGTCGTCCAGAGAATTTTTCATGATCACGAAGCCGCTGCCCCACAGCACGCCGCAGAAAAGCAGCGCTGCCTGGGAGAGCAGGACCCGTTTATCCGTCTTTGCCACAGTCAATAGGCATTCCTTTCGAGCAATATACGTATTATAACAGAGCGGGCAATCATGAAAAAGCAGGAAAAGATATTGTGAAAAAATTTCCTGAAATACCCGTTGACAGCGTCGGCCGCATAAGATATAGTAACAACATATTTTTAAGGACGGCAAGGGCGCTGTGCGATGGGCACAGTGCCCTTAAAAATTTATCACTATAACAATTTAAATTTGAGGAGGAATATTCGATGAGCGAACTCAAGGAACTGTTCGGCAGCATGGTATTCAATCGCGCGGTCATGAAAGCGCGCCTGCCCAAGGAAACGTACCGTAAGCTGCAGCAGACTGTCCGCCTGGGTCTGGATCTCGAGCCCGGCGTTGCGGATGTTGTAGCAAACGCCATGAAGGATTGGGCCATCGAGAAGGGCGTTACGCATTTTTCGCACTGGTTCCAGCCCATGACAGGCATCACCGCTGAGAAACACGATGGCTTTCTTTCTCCCTGCAAGGATGGAAGCATCATAATGGAATTCTCCGGCAAGGAACTCATCAAGGGTGAACCGGACGCTTCGAGTTTCCCCTCCGGCGGCCTTCGAGCCACGTTTGAAGCGCGCGGCTATACCGCATGGGACCCGACCAGCCCTGCCTTTATAAAGGATAACACGCTGTATATTCCCACCGCGTTCTGCTCCTACGGCGGCCACGCTCTTGATAAAAAGACTCCGCTGCTTCGTTCCATGGAAGCTATCAATACGCAGGCTCTGCGCGTGTTAAAGCTGTTTGGACACGCCGATGTGACCCGCGTGGTATCCACCGTCGGCCCTGAGCAGGAATACTTCCTTATCGATGAGGAACTGTTCAAGCTGCGCCCGGATATCCGCTTTACCGGCCGCACGCTGTTCGGTTCCCGCCCACCCAAGGGGCAGCAGCTCGACGATCATTATTACGGCGCCATCAAGCCGCGCATCGCGGCCTACATGAAGGATCTTAACATGGAGTTGTGGAAGCTTGGCGTGCTCGCCAAGACCGAGCACAACGAGGTTGCTCCCGCGCAGCACGAGCTTGCACCCATATTTACGGATACGAATATCGCGACCGATCACAACCAGCTCACCATGGAGCTTATGCAGAAGGTCGCCAAGCGCCATGGCCTCGTCTGCCTGCTGCATGAAAAGCCGTTCGCGGGCGTCAACGGCAGCGGCAAACACAACAACTGGTCCCTCGCAACGGATACCGGCCTCAACCTGCTGGATCCGGGCAAATCGCCCATGGAAAACAAACAGTTTCTGCTGTTCCTTGCCGCCGTCATCAAGGCGGTAGATGAGTATCAGGATCTCTTACGCATCTCCGTCGCAAGCGCAGGCAACGATCACCGCCTGGGTGCCAATGAAGCCCCGCCGGCTATCGTCTCCATGTTCCTGGGCGAAGAACTCATGGGCGTTGTGGAAGCAATTGAAAAGGACGAAGATTACCTTGCACCCAAGAAGAGCGATATGGAAATGGGCGTGCGCGTGTTGCCTAACATCCCCAAGGACAGCACGGACCGCAACCGCACCAGCCCCTTCGCGTTTACCGGAAATAAGTTCGAGTTCCGCATGCTCGGCTCCTCGTTCTCCATTGCGGGACCCAACTATGTGCTCAATACTATTGTGGCCGAGTCACTGAGCCTATTCGCCGATGTGCTTGAAGACGCCGCCGATTTTGATACAGCGCTTGCAAAGCTGGTGCGTGAGACATTCATCGCCCACAAGCGCATACTGTTCAACGGCAACAACTATGCTGCGGAATGGGTAGAGGAAGCTGAAAAGCGCGGCCTGCTCAACCTCAAGTCCACTGTAGAGGCGCTGCCGCTGTTCGCGAGCGAGAAGAATATCAAGTTGTTCGAAAAGCACTGCATATTGTCGGGCACGGAAGTGCATTCCCGCCTGGAGATACAGCTTGAGAACTACATCAAGGTCATCAACATCGAGGCATTGACCACGCTGGATATCGCGCGTCAGCGCATACTGCCCGCCGTTATGGCGTATTCCGGCAAGTTGGTGAAGATCGCATCCGATAAAGCCGCGCTGGGTGTAACGAGCAGCGTTGAAAAGGATATCGCCGCTAAGATCAGCGATCTCGCTGCCAAGCTCTATGACGCCATTGATAAACTGGACGCCGCCATTTCGCATGAGTCGGAAGGCGATACGCTCGCGCACGCGACATACTGCCACGAAACCATCATACCCGCTATGAACGCGGTACGCGAAAACGCCGACGCGCTCGAACTCATCTGTGCCGACAGTGATTGGCCGATGCCTTCCTACGCGAAGCTGCTTTTTGAAATCTAATTCGCACAAATTGATCTGTACTGGGCGGGGCGCATTTGCGCCCCGCTTTTTCGTGCAATAAAACTTTCCATATACAAAAAAGCGCCCGATTTTCGGGCGCTTTGCATTTAAGGCTTATTGCTCGATGTTCTGATCCTGTATGCGGGTGCGGCCCGCCTTGCGTGCGGCGGCTCTGCGTTTGCGCCGCCTGTTTTCCGCCACATACGAAACGACGAGCAATATAGCGCCGATAACCAATAACACATTGCCGCCACACATGATGTAAAACACCGCGTTGCTCAGCGTAATTCCCGTGGTTTGCGCGGGAGCCGGGGTCTCTGCGGCGGGTGCGGGCGTCGGGGCAGCTGCCTCGGGAGGCAGCGTGGGTTCCAAAGGCCTCGCGGGCATCACAGCATAGCGCTGCATTGATTCATCTTTGGGGTTATAGACGTAGTACCCCACCTCGCCGTCCGGATTGCGCGCATACAGCAGATAGATATCGCCCTGCGCGTCCTGGGCTTTCCACGCCGCGTACTGCGTATCGTCAATGGTCAGGATGGTTTGCGTAAATCCTTCGGGCGGCGTTGCGCTGCTGTCCGGCTCAAGTATGATATAGGATTTGGTTACGGAGGAGACAGTTTGATAACCGTAGAGCTTGTCCGACTGCGCATTGAAAATATAGTAGCTTCCCTTATCGCCGGCCGCGTTGGAAAGATATAAAAGCGTCGGCGCGTCGCTGTCCGCCACCGTTGCCGCGGCTACTGTTTCCCCATGGTACTCGAGCGTCGTTTCTGTATACCCCGAAGGGAGCGTTACATTTTCGAGCGAGCGCCAGATATACAGGTTCTCTGAAGCGCCCTGCACGTTTTGCGCCGCAACGCCCTTTGCGGCATAGTCGATCGGGGTGGGCGCAGGCGTGGGCACAGCCGCCGCAACAGCGACGGATACGTTTGCCTGTGCGCTGCCCTGATCCTTGCCGTCATAGCCGAGCACTTTTTCAATCGAGAACGCGATATTCGCCGTGCCTGCGGCTGCCGCCGTAAAGCGGATGCGCGCGCTCAAAGTGTCGGAACCGCCCTTTGCGGCGGATACCATGTTCACGAACCCATCGGACGCGCCGCCATCGCTTTCCGCATAAGTGAGCAGCTTGGGATCGTAAGTGAAAACGCCCTCTGCCGCGGCCATGCTTTTGCCCTGCACGGTGAGCGTGACCTCAACGGTATCGCCCGCCTGCACGCTGGGCTGTGTTGCCTGCGCCGTAACATTCACCGCCGCAAACGCCGCCTGCGGCAGCAACAGGAACAACGCCGCGATCAGCAGCGCGATATATCTTTTTCCCGTTAGAAAGCTCTTCATTTCTCAACCCCCCTGCGATATTTTCGCGTCGCCGTTCACACAGCGTATGAGCAGCAACAGATCCTGAATGTCCGTTTTGCCGTCATGAGTCACATCCGCCGCATGTAGCCGCGCGCCGGTAAGCAGCTTTGCCCGCAGCAAGTGGTTTTGCAGCGCGGTGATATCGTCGCCGTTGATGGCTCCGTCGCCGTTCAGATCCCCAAACAATACGATGGGCAGGTCGAAAAACGCCTTGCCTTCGTTGTAAGTCGTGCGTACATAATATCCGGTGCATACGCTGCCCTTGGCCGCAGCGCCCTTCGAGTCCACTACGCTGAGCTTCCCTTCGGATTTGAGTTTCGTCAGCAGCGTCTCCATGGTAGTATCCACAGGGATTTTGCTTACGCCCCATTCGTGCACCCGGTAAGTATCGCTTTTGAGCTTGGGCGCCGTGTCGTAGGTGCCCGCTGTCAGCAGTGCCGTGTTCACATAGTAAAACGAGAGGATATCGGCATACGCTTCACCTGCTCTTGCGCGCTGCTGTGCGCCGCGCTGGGAAAGACCCACGCCGTGGCCGTAACGCCGCTGTGTCAGGTACCAGCCGGTGAGTTTTTCGCCGCCGTTTTCGTATACGCCTCGCTCGGCTCCCTGCATGCGCAGGCGCGTTTTGCTTGCGCCAATACGGCCGAGCGCGTTTTGAAAACTGCCGAAATGCAGATCGTCTAATATGAGCGGTATGGTGATCTGGCCGGTCTTCTGCTGCCCG
The DNA here is from genome assembly GCA_964440115.1 of uncultured Oscillospiraceae bacterium. Lineage (GTDB taxonomy): Bacteria > Bacillota > Clostridia > Christensenellales > CAG-138 > JAEWWD01. The sequence continues at coordinate 221,010 of CAYTPV010000005.1, forward strand.
CTCTCGTCATAGCTCACCATAAGGGTGATATCCGCCCGTTTGTAGCTGCGGTTGGGTGCATCGTATGCCGGCTCGGCGGGCGTTACCTCGACAGTTGAAAGCAAGGTTACTTTCTGCCCTGCGGCCGCGTATGCCCCGCTTTTGAGCGCAAGCAACACCGAAGCGTCCATGGCTTTCAAGGCCGTTATGGTGAATGTTTCGGGTATGAATGTTCGTTCCTCAATGCTGGAGGGGTTCAAAAGGTCAAAGGGATCATCCGTCAGGGCATAATAGGGCAGATCGTTATCCCATACATTGCCGGTTTTTTCCGTCTGGCCGCCATTGGAGGCCGAATAGTATGCCTCTATGATATTGCCTTCATAGGTCAGCACCTGGCCGTGCGTTGTGTCCACCGCGGCGATGGCGCGCAGGTTCTTGCTCGCATATCCCCGGTATACCTGGTCTTTTGAAGTATCCAATAGATCATAGGCGCGGCTGCCGTATTGGGAGCATCGGGCTGCCGCATAGGTGCGAGCGCAGACTGCCTGTGCCTTGAGCGCGTCGACGGGGAACAGATTGCTCATTTCATGCGGCACCACGCCGTAAAGATATTGCTCGATGGGCAGTATGTTGATGGCGCGTACCCCGCCCTCCGATATGTCGAAAGTCATATCCCCCAAATAAGTGCAGACGCCGTAATTGGCGTTCTTCAGGCGGATATATTCGGTTTTGTCGCCATAATTTCCGCTTAGCAGCGTGAGGGAAGCAGCGGTAACGGTTTTCCCGCCCGCCTGTATGCTCACGCGGCCACCCACCGCTAATACCTGCAGTTCTTCATTGCCGATTACGATATCGGGCGCTTCTTTTAAGGTGTATTTCCCTACCGGCGTAAAGGAAAGCGCCTGTTGCGTCCCCACTGAGAGGAGCACGCGCACATCCGAGCAGAACACCGCCGCACCGGCGGGCGCCGCTGTGCATAGCAGCATCAGCGCTATGCATAGTGCCGCGATGCATCTTGTTTTGTGCATAATTCGCCTTTTTCCTTCCGTTAATGATAAATATATACATCTTTTTACAATAATATCTCTTTCTAATCAAACCAGTCAATGCAAGGCGGGCGTCTTGAAGCCCCAATTCGATGAACTTTTGGTTAATTCGCTTTTAGGAGCCCGGTATGACTTTCATCGCGTATGTTTGCTTAAGTTGCGCATGGGAAAATTCTTCACGGCGCAATATAGGTTCAAATATCAATGAAGGAGCTGTGGCCTATGTTTGATAAAAACAAGCTGACGCCGGATGCGAAGGCGTACTTCGATTCCCTGCCTGCGATCCTGCAGGAGAACTTGATGATGACGGGTTCGGATCAAACCACAAAGGATGATCTCGAGAACTTCTTTGCCCACATGTACAGCGGCAGCTGATCCGTCCTTGCGGCCCGCGCCGCCTGTGCTGTATACTGGTGACAACCGTATACGGCTAAAGTTGGAGGTATGCAGGTGGCGCAGGCGCGGGGGTCTCGTCGTCCGGTCAGAAAACGGATGTCCATCCTGTGGTATTACCCCCTGACGGCGGCTGCGGCCGCACTGGGGGTATTGCTGTTTGCGCTGCTGTATAAAGGAAACGGCGCGGCATCGCTGCTTACGCTCGTGCAACCCGTCGTTGCTGCTGCATCGCAGCCGAAGGACAAGCCGTTGGATGCCGCGGAAGGTACGCCTGTACAGCAAACGCCAGCGCCGCAGACGGATGGTCGGCTGCTGCCCTATCTGGATGGCGAACTGTGGGGCTACAAGAATGTAAAGGGACAAACGGTGATTGAGCCGCAGTTTCTGCGCGCGCTGGAATTCGGCGAAGAAAACGGCGCGTTTGCCGCCTTGGAAAAGGATGGCGCGCTGTTGTACGGCCTGCTTGCGCGGGACGGCAGCTGGATTATCGAACCCCAATGGACCAACGCGCGCGGCTTTTCTGAAGGATTGGCCGCTGTGGAGCGCGACGGCAAATGGGGGTATGTGAATGCATCCGGCAGCGCCGTCATTCCCTGCAGTTACCGCGAAGCGGGGGATTTCTGCTGCGGGCGCGCCAGCGTGCGTCCTGCCTCTTCGTTTGGGTATATCGATCCGGATGGGGATATGGCCATCGCCGCGCAGTTCAATGAGGCGGGCGATTTCGGCAGCGATATGGCCTTCGTCGCGCAGGACGGCAAGCGCTATATCATCAATAAGGTAGGCGAGAAAATCGCCACGTTCGGCAGCGAAAGCGGCAGAGCATACAGCGAAGGGTTTGCCGCGATCAATACGGGCAGCGGATATGTATATTACAATACCGCGCGTTCGCGCGCGTTTTCCGCAAGCTACGAGGGCGCAGGCCCGTTTTCGGATGGGTACGCCGCCGTGAAGCAGGACGGAAAATGGGGATACATCGATACGAACGGTGTCGTAGTCGTTGCCCCGCGCTTTTTAGCGGCAGGCGAGTTCTCGCAGAACCGCACGCCTGTGCAGGACGCTTCCGGCAAATGGGCCTATATCGATAAGGGCGGGCTGGAGTTGACGCCGTTCATGTTTGACGAAGCGGGTACGTTCTCGCTGGGCGCAGCGCTCGCGCGAAGCGGGAATATCGTGGGCGTGGTGGATCGATCCGGCGCGTTCACGGAGCTGTACCGCACAAGCTGATATTACTATGAGGGCTCTGCCCTCATGCACCCGCTTAGGGCCGTAACGGCCCTAAGAACCCTTCGCGCAAACGCATGCGTTTGCGAAATAGGGTTTCCAAAGGGCATTATGCCCTTTGGTAGGGGGTTGGGGGCGAAGCTCCCGAGAAAGGGTTACTATGCAATTCATCGACAGAGCGAGAATCGTAATCAAATCCGGCGACGGCGGGGATGGGTGTTCCGCGTTCCACCGGGAAAAATACGTCCAGCGCGGCGGCCCTTCGGGCGGCGACGGCGGCAACGGCGGGGATGTCGTGCTCGTTGCCGACCAGAGCCTATCCACGCTGCTGGAGTTCAAATTCCAGCGCTTTTACCGCGCGCAGCGCGGCGGGGACGGCAGGGCGGAGCTTTGCCGCGGCAGCGACGGGGACAATTTGCTCATCAAAGTGCCGGTGGGCACCGTGGTGCGCGATGTGGAAACGGGCGCGGTCATAGCGGATATGAACAAGGTGGGCAAAACGCGCACGCTGATAAAGGGCGGGCACGGCGGCAAGGGCAACGCCCGCTTTGCGACGGCAACGCGGCAGGCGCCGCGGTTTGCGCAGCAGGGTCAGAAAACGCTGGATCGCGAGATAGAGTTGGAGCTGAAGACAATCGCGGATGTAGGGCTGATCGGCATGCCCAATGTCGGCAAATCCACATTGCTCGCGGCGCTGACGGCGGCGCGCCCCAAGATCGCCAACTACCACTTTACAACGCTTACGCCCAACCTTGGCGTAGTGCAGCGCTATGAGCGCAGCTTCGTGCTGGCGGATATTCCCGGCCTCATCGAGGGTGCGGCAGAAGGCGCGGGGCTGGGTCACGACTTTTTGCGGCATATCGAACGCACGCGCATGCTGGTGCATGTGCTCGATATCAGCGGCAGCGAAGGACGCGACCCTATGGAGGATTACGAAGCCATCAACGCGGAGCTTTGTGCGTACAGCGAAAAGCTTGCGTCGCTGCCGCAGCTTGTCGCGGCCAACAAAATGGATATCCCCGGTGCGGAGGATAACCTTGAAGCGCTCAGAGCTGCGCTGCAGCCGCGCGGCGTTGACGTATACCCGATTTCCGCCGCGGGTCTGCAGGGCTTGGAATCTCTTCTGGATGCCGTGGTGAAAATGCTTGCGTCGCTGCCGCCCGTGCTGGAGTTTGAAGAAGAAGAACTCGAAATCAAGCCGCAGTATGAGCCGGGCTTTGCAGTCACCCGCGAGGATGACGGCGCGTTTGTCGTGACCGGCGGCGATGTGGAAAGGATATTGGATACCACCGACCCCGACGATGAAGAGTCCATGCGCCGCTTCCAGATGCTGCTGCAGAAGGGCGGCATCATTGCCGCGCTTAAGGATGCGGGCGCGACGGACGGCTCCACGGTGCGCATGGGAGAATGGGAATTTGACTTCGTGTCGTAAAGATGACTTACAGTCATCTTTACGAGGTTTCGCAGAAATGGCTAAACCCATTTCTGCGAAAGGTTTCACACGACCGCCTAAAAACGCTGCGGCGTTTTCCGGGCGGCGGTCGCGCAAGGTGTCAAAACTGACGCACATGTCGTCAGTTTTGACGGATTGAAAGCTTAAGTTATTTGTGCAAGACTATCTGTAAGGGCAATTCGCGAAAATGCCCGGGCACGGGGCGAAGCCCTCTCGCTTTTAATAAAAAAAAATCTCGTCGCCGCTGAAAGCGGCGTACCTTAAGAATAATAAATAACTTTAGGATGGTATGACATGGAATTAAACAGCAGACAACGCGCGCAGCTCAGGGGCATGGCCAACACCCTGCAGCCCATATTCCAAATCGGCAAAGGCGGCGTAACAGAGGAAATGATCGAGCAGCTTTCGCTGGCGCTCGAAGCCCGCGAGCTCATCAAAATCAGCGTATTGGAAACCGCGCCTGTAACCGCGCGCGAAGCCGCAGAAGAACTGTGTGCGCCTTTGCGTGCAGAAGCGGTGCAGTGCATCGGCCGCAAGCTTGTTTTATACCGCGAAAGTCACGACAACAAACGCATCGAACTCTGCCGGTAGAATATAGCGGCCGTATCAAATGTCCATACGGCCGATTTATCCGAACATTTGTTGGAAAATTACTTGTAAACGTGCGGATAATACTTTATACTCATACTCAATAAAGCGGCGCGTGCAACGGCGCTGGCGCTGCGCATATCAAGGATGGAAAAAAGAATATGGGTAAAGACAACCACGAAGTGGAAAAAATGAAGCGCAGCGAACGCGTGGCGGCAATCACACGTGCATTGAGCTGCGAACCCGGACGATTGTTTACGCTGCGGGAATTTGTAGAGTTGTTTGGCTGTGCAAAATCGACTTTGAGCGAAGATATTACAACGGTGCGCACCGTGCTCGCAAAATACGGGCTGGGCGTGGTGGAAAGCGTCAACGGCGCCGCGGGCGGTGTGCGTTTTTATCCTTTCAACGACGATGCGGCGGACGCGGCGTTTGTAGCGTCCCTGTGCACGGATATCGGCGCGAAGGAACGCATACTGGCCGGCGGATTTCTTTATACGGTGGATCTGTTCTCCAACCCGCGCCTGTTAACGCGCATGGGGGAGATTTTCGCCAAGAAATTTTACCGGCAGCAGCCGGATGTTGTGGTGACTGTCGAATCCATGGGTGTGCCCATATCGCTCATGGTGGCCAAGGCTTTGGGCAAGCCCATGGTGACCGCGCGGCGCGACAATCGCATTTCCGAAGGTTCGGTGGTAACGCTCAACTATATGAGCGCTTCAAGTAAGCGCGTGCAGACCATGAGCATGCCGCGCCGCGGCCTCATTGCGGGGCAGAAGGCGCTGATCATAGACGATTTTATGAAGGGCGGCGGTACGGCCAAAGCGCTTGAATCCATGATGCAGGAATTTGGCGTGCAGGTGTGCGGCACGGGCGTCATCGTGGCGACACAGGAGCCGCGGGTAAAGCGTGTGCAGGAATATTCCCCGCTGATGATTCTGGGCACCGTGGATGAGGATGCCGGGTTTGCGGATATCAAGCCGGCGGATTGGCTGATGCAGCTGTAATATGCGGCAAAATAGCAGGGCTGTCTCGGATCACGGATCTGGGACGGTCCTTTTTTTGTTTACAGCCATCATGATCTGTCGAAAAATGACGATATAGTAGATCAATGGTATCCAGATTCATGCAGTTGTGCACGAAAGGCCAGGAGGAAACAGGGCATGCATTCCAAACTCCCCCGCACGCTTTTCGCAGTGTTCTTGTTTTTACTTTTCAGCGGGTTATTGTTTCATACCGTATGGCACGCGAGCGTGCGGGCACAAGAACACAAAGCCATACAGCTTGCCCAGGCGCTTGAGGCGGGGCTGTCCGAAGCATATATCAAAGAGCTGAACGCTGAAAGCTCCGATATTTCAAAAAGAGCATATGCGGAAATCAAGCAGAGCTTTGTAAAGTTCGTATCGCTCAACCAGACAGTTCGTTTTGCATGTATTCTTGTCCAAAAAGATGACGGCATCTACATAGCCGTCGATTCGGAGTCCTCCCATTCCAAGGATTATTCTCCTCCAGGCGATAAATATTACGAAGCGACCCGGGTGGATTATCACGCGTTTGAAAGCTCTCAGGCAACTGTTACGCCTGTTTTTGCCGATCGCTGGGGAAGCTGGGTCAGCGTTTTGGTACCCATACGGCATTTCCATTCCAATGCAGTCACATCGGTACTCAGTGTGGATTATCCCGCAGAAAGATGGTATGACGGCACTTATGCCGCACTGTTTTATACGGGAATTCTTTTATTCTGCCTGCTTATCATTATCTGCTTTTTCAGGCGGTCTAGAGCGAAGAATAGAATGCTCCATATTGAGCATATGAAGGCCATCAAATCGGAAAGGCAGTTCAAGGAAAGCGAAACACTGTTTCAAGCTTTGTTTGACCAGGCTACGATAGGGCTCGCGTTAATCCATACGGGAGAGTTTGTCGCGGTATCATCCGATGACAGACGGCTCATCAACCCGATGTTTGAAAAAATAGTCGGCCGCACTGCAAGCGAGCTTTGTTCCGTCACCTGGGGCGATATCATTCATCCTGACGATATATTAGAAGCCCGCGATCTGTCTGAAAAGACCGCATCATGCAACAGTGGCAGTTACGACGCCGAACTCAGGCTGCGCAGGCCGGACGGCAGCGACGTATGGGTGCATATGATTGTTTCGCCTCTGCAGCTTGAGAACAATCCCAATATCAATCACCTGTGCATGTTGGAGGATGTCGGAAAGCGCAAAGAGATGGAGAATGTACTTTCGGACAGCGAGCGCAGCAAAACCGTGCTGCTCGATAATCTGCCGGGCATGGCTTACCGCTGTAAATATGACCCGCAATGGACGATGGAATTTGTATCACAGGGATGCTTTGAACTCACGGGGTATCATTCGGAAAACCTCGTCGATAATCGCGACATCAGCTTTAACGACCTCATCGTGCCCATATATCGGGATTGGCTGTGGCAAAGATGGTTACGCGCGCTGGAGAGGCATGAACAGGTAACCGTAGAGTACGAGATTATTACTGCCTCGGGTGAGGTCAAGTGGGTGTGGGAGCAGGGGCAGGGCATATTTGATGAACAGGGTCGCGTCACCGCCCTCGAGGGGCTCGTGCTGGACATTACAACAAGAAAGAATCAGGAAATCAGGCTGAAATATCTGGGCGAGCACGATCAGCTGACGGGCCTGTATAACCGTCGGCGATTTGAGGAGACGATAGCAACTACAAATCATGCCGATGGCCGTAAGCGGGCCGCGCTGCTTATCAACATCAGGAAATTCAGCTTGCTCAATACCGCGTATGGTTACACATACGGCGATACGCTCATCAGGGAAGTTGCATCGGGTCTGGTCGCTTATATTTCGGATAACCGCACGCTGTTTCATATCTCCATCGACCGGTTCATACTGCTTGTTACAGACTATCAGTGCGACGACGAACTAAGGGAATTGTGCGAGTCCATACTCCGCATGCTCCGTACTGTACTTGAATCCAGAATTATCGGAGCAAACATCAGTGTTGTCCGTTTGGAGGAACAGCATACTGACGGAGATTGCATCATCAAGCACGCTTCTATAGCGGCAGAAAGCGTGAGCACAACACAGAATTTCGGATATGGGTTTTACACAGCGGACATGGAGCAGAAGGTATCGCGCGTTAACCGGATCAAGAATGAACTGGTCGAAGCGATCTATGCGCAAAACAGCGAAAAGCTGTTTATGGTCTATCAGCCCATTGTGGAGCTTTCTACCAATGCCGTTTGCGGCTTTGAAGCGCTCGCACGGTTTCAAAGCGAACAGCTCGGGTTGGTTTCGCCGCTGGAATTTATTCCGATAGCGGAAGAAACACAGCTGATCATACCGCTTGGCAAACTCGTGATGCAGCAGGTTTTTCAGGCGTTATGCAATTTCGCGCAGCAATACAAGGGACCGCTCACCGTTACATTCAATATCTCAGCCATACAATTGCTTCGGGAGGATTTTTTAAGCGATCTGGATGAAGCCATCCGTACAGCCGGCGCAGACCCGAGCATGATCGGAATTGAGCTTACCGAATCGGTATTCTCGGATAATTTCGTCGAGATCAACAGCAAACTCGATCAAATCAAGCAGCGAGGGATTCGCATTTCTATAGACGATTTCGGCACGGGGTATTCTTCTCTGGCCAGAGAGAAGGAGTTAAATGTCGATTGCCTGAAGATAGATAAATACTTTGTGGACAAGCTCATGGAAGGGGAACCCGAGCACGCGCTGACGGGCGATATCATATCCATGGGGCATAAGCTTGGCCATTGCGTGATTGCCGAAGGGGTGGAGCATGAACTGCAAAAGCAATATCTCATAGAATATCAGTGCGATAAAATGCAGGGGTTCCTTTTCAGCAGGCCAGTATCGGAAGAGGAAGCACTTCAACTGCTGCTGAATTATCCGGATTTGCATCACAACTGTTGAGCATTGTGGTACTTCTGTCTTAATATTAAGGGTATGGCCGCGTGGGGGGGGCTTCTTGATTTATTTTCCTGGGGGGGGCGGGGCCGTTGGCCGCGAGCACCCCTGTCCCCCACCGGTTGGCCGATGGTTTCGCGCGTTCCGATTGCAAGATAGAGGAGTTATTTTATAAAGTTAAGCCGGCGCATGCGCCGGCTTTGTAGCTTTTTCGGGGGTGCGGGGGATCTTTTTCACTGAAAAAGGTCCCCCGCAAATAAAATCCGTACTTATTTCTTTACAACGCCCATGGTCACCGTTTCGCCGTTGATGTCCCATTCCTTAACATAGCCCTGCGGGGCGGCGGCGCTGATGCTGTCCGCAAGCGTATCCGCGCCGATATCGCCGCTAAAGCGGGCGAATATATCGGCCACGCGTTCGTTTGCCTGGTAAGTAAGCGCGATATGGTCGGTCACGTCGAAGCCTGCTTCTTTGCGCATGGTCTGCACCTTGGAAGTGATTTCGCGCACAAAGCCTTCCTCGATGAGCGCAGGCGTGAGGTTGGTGTCGAGCACCACCGAAAGCTCGCGCTCGGTCACGGTCACAAATCCTGCCTTCTGCACCGGCTCTACGAGCACGTCGTCCTTCTCAAGCGATACAGCCGTGCCGTTGAGCTCGAAGGTATAGGCATTGCCCGCGTTGTGCGCGGCGACGACCGCGTCGCCCACGCCTTCGCCGGAAAGATACGTGTTGATCTGCGGCAGCAGCTTGCCGTAGCGGGGCCCCAGCGTCTTGAGCTGCGGCTTGGCGCGGTAAGAGACGAAGGAGGAGGCATCCGCCACAAAGCGGACTTCCTTGACGTTGAGCTCTTCCGCTATGATGGAAACATACCCGGCGGGCAAAGCCTCGCCCTGCACGTACATGCAGCCGATGGGCTGGCGGTTCTTGATGGCGGCGGTGTTGCGCGCGGCACGGCCGAGCACCACGATATCGAGCACCTTTTCCATGTTGGCTTCCAAGTCTGCATCGATGTATGAAGCCTCGTAAGCCGGGTAATCGCACAGATGCACGCTTTCGGGTGCGGATTTCACCACCGTGCGCACGAGGTTCTGGTAAATTTCCTCCGCCATGAAGGGGATGAACGGAGCACAAAGACGCGTGAGCGCTTCGAGCACCGTATACAGCGTCATATACGCGGCTTCTTTATCCGCCGTCATGTCCTTGCCCCAGTAGCGCTCGCGGCAGCGGCGCACATACCAGTTGGAAAGGTCGTCCACGAATTTCTGCAGTGCGCGGCCGCCTTCGGTGATGCGCAGGTTATCGAGGTGCGCGTCCACTTCCTTGGTCAATGTGTTCAGGCGGGAAAGCACCCATCTGTCCATCTCGGTCAGGTTTTCGCGGCGTAGCGCGTACTTCGTCGGATCAAACCCGTCGATTTCGGCGTAGAGTATGTAGAACGCGTAGGTGTTCCACAGCGTGCCCATGAACTTGCGCTGACTTTCGCTGACCGCGTCGTCAAAGAAACGGTTGGGCAGCCACGGCATGGAGGCGGTGAAGAAATACCAGCGCACGGCGTCCGCGCCCTGCTTGTTCAATACCGTCCACGGGTCCACGACATTGCCGAGGTGCTTTGACATCTTGCGGCCGTCCTTATCCTGCACGTGGCCCAGCACGATGCAGTTCAGGAATGATGGGTCATCGAACAGGCAGGTGGAAACAGCCAGCAGCGTATAGAACCAGCCGCGCGTCTGGTCGATGGCTTCGCTGATAAAGTTGGCGGGGTAGCGCGTTTCAAAAATATCCTTGTTTTCAAACGGATAGTGCCACTGCGCAAACGGCATGGAACCGCTGTCGAACCAGCAGTCGATGACTTCCGGTTCGCGCTTCATATCGCCGCCGCACTTGGGGCAGGTAAGATGCACCGCGTCGATGAACGGCTTGTGCAGCTCGATATTCTCCGGCACATTCTTGCCCATCTTCTTGAGCTCTTCAATGCTGCCGATGACATGAATTTCCCCGCAGTCCGCGCAGGTCCATACCGGCAGCGGCGTGCCCCAGTAGCGCTCACGGGAAATGCCCCAGTCGATCACGTTCTCAAGGAAGTTGCCCATGCGGCCTTCCTTGATGGTTTCAGGAATCCAGTTCACGCGGCGGTTGAAGGATATGAGCTTGTCCTTCACTGCCGTCATGCGCACAAACCACGATTTGCGGGCGTAATAGATGAGCGGGGTGTCGCAGCGCCAGCAGAACGGATAATTGTGCTCAAAACGCATGGCCTTGAACAACAGCCCTCGGTCTTCCAGATCTTTGAGTATGGCGTGGTCGGCATCCTTTACATACATGCCGTCCCACGGCGTACCGCCGCACATATGCCCCTGCGCGTTGACGAGCTGAATAAACGGCAGATCCCATTCCCGGCCCACACGCGCGTCGTCTTCACCGAACGCGGGCGCGTTGTGTACCACGCCGGTACCGTCGGTCAGCGTGACGTAGTCATCGCTCATGACATACCAGCCGCGCTTGCCCTTCGGGTCGACGGGGAAATCGAACAGCCGCTCATATTCAAGTCCAACCAGCTCTTTGCCGGTGCAGCGGGTGAGTATGGTCGCGTCCTCGCCGAGCACGGTCGGTACAAGCGCTTCGGCCAGAATGTAGATCATGCCGTCACGATCGGACTTGGCGCGTACATAGGTTTCCTTGGCGTTGACGCACAGGCTGACGTTAGAGGGCAGCGTCCACGGCGTCGTCGTCCACGCGAGCACATACGTGTTTTCTTCGCTTTTCACCTTGAAACGGGCGATAGCAGAAGTATCCTGTACGTCCTTATAACCCTGCGCGACTTCGTGCGAGGAAAGCGCCGTGCCGCAGCGCGGGCAGTAGGGCACGACCTTGTGGCCCTTATAAAGCAGGCCCTTGTCGAAAATCTGCTTGAGCGCCCACCACTCGGATTCGATGTAGTTGTTGTCGTAGGTGATGTAAGGGTTTTCCATGTCGGCCCAGAAGCCGACACGGTCGCTCATTTCTTCCCACTCAGCCTTGTATTTCCACACGGATTCCTTGCACTTGTGTATGAATGGCTCCACGCCGTAGCGCTCGATCTGCTCCTTGCCGTCCAAGCCAAGCTGCTTTTCCACTTCCAGCTCTACGGGCAGGCCGTGCGTATCCCAGCCTGCTTTTCTAAGCACATCGAACCCCTTCATGGTCTTGTAGCGGGGGATGATATCCTTGATGCAGCGGGTCAGTATGTGACCGATGTGCGGCTTGCCGTTGGCTGTCGGCGGGCCGTCAAAGAACGTGTAGGTCGGCGCGCCTTTGCGGTGCACCGTGCTCTTTTCGAATACCTTGTTTTCTTTCCAGAACGCCAGAACGTCTTTCTCACGGGAGACGAAGTCAAGCGTAGTGGGCACTTTCTTGTACATGAGGCTCCTCCTTGGCTGATTGTGGTTTAAAACAATGTATAAACAGTATTCGCCGCGTGGCGGCGATACCTTTATTATATAAAAAGGCCGCGTCCCTTAACGGGACGCGGCCTAATATCTCCGCGCGGTACCACCCGGCTTGGCGCAAATTGCGCCCTCCTTGCCGCGCATATTCTATGCGCGCTTGCTGTAACGGGCAATCCCGTGCCGGCTTAATGAAAAGAAAATCCTTCGTTCAGCCCGCCGCTCCTGGGTGATACAGCCGCCCGCCGCCCTGCCGCGCTTACACCGTCCGCGGCTCGCTTACGTAATCGCAGATGTTCTGCGGTTCATCGAGGGGGTAAATGGATGCTGCGTGTCCCAATCCCAGCTTTACGCATGCTATTATACCGTTCGGGCGGAATTTTGTAAAGCGGAATGGCGGCGTTTTTGCCCGTTTTCAGGGAAAAAGCGCTATGCGCAGGAAGGCATCAGGTCAGCCGGGATATCAGATAAAGCGCCAGCGCAAAAAACACGCCCCATGTCAAAAGCGTTACGCCCAAGCAGGCGAGCGCCTTAACGGCGGGCATGAGGGGCAAGCGGGCGACTCGCAGGCAAAGTATTACGCCCGCCAGGCCGAACATGGCGGGCAGCGCCCCGCCGCCTGCAACAAAGGGTATGGCGATGCATGCCGCCACGAATATCCATACCCACCACGGCATCGGCGCAAGCGGCGCATAAGGTCTGCCGCTTCCAAGAAAAACATCGTCTACCGCGATATCCGCCTTATTATCTACCAGTACGAACCTGCCTTCCTTGGGGCCGATCTGTACGGGCACATCCATGCCGGTATAGGCGGCCAACGCCTTTACCGGCAGATTGATCGTCTCACCGTTTACGATCAGCTTATGCCTGCCTGTCCATACGCCGGGTTTGAATTCGATGTCGTACGATACGCCGTCGATGTTCGTCTGCCAGTGCCTGCCTATTGCCATGACGATCCTCTTTCGTTTTGATTTCTTCTGTAAAATGAGAACTGCGGTTCTACGAAAATACGATACTACACGAGGCGCCAAAGGGCAATAGGTGCAATCAGTACTGACGAGGGTCTATTCCTAACCATTCCCTCGCCCATTTTGCCGCAGCCATGGGCACATCCCGATTTTTTTTCCAGATAGACGCAAACTCGGAAATTGGCAATGGGGCGGGCACGCTGCCCACCTCTATGGTCAGAGATGGAATGGAAAGTTTCTCTATCGCCCAATCCTTATACCCGCCGAATGAAGTGTAATCGTCCGGTACCGGTTTATAGCCCGTACAGCGCGCCACGGCTTGCGCAAGGGAGTACCCCGCCTCGTTGATCGGCGTATTCGCGCCGAAATCATAATAAATCTCCTCCCCCATGGCGTGATAGCTGATGGTAATATCGGGCCGTACGCGAAGCGTGTAGGCAGCAAGCGCCTGCGTTTCGGGCTCGCTCAATGGGCTTTGCCCCCGGTAGAATGCGGAAGATGGCCCGGAATGTGAATCGATTTTTTCCCATTGTGCGTCGAAGTTTCGGTTGAGGTCCACGCCTACAGCATTGGCTTTCCAACGGGCGAGATATTGCTCACAGGGTTCGTCGGAGTATCCTGCTGCCCGGTCGGCAGCGTAAATCTGAAGCACGTTCTGGCTGGCGGTCTTTGTCTGGCTGATGAAAGCGCCATCCGGATTGACCATGGGCACAAAGTAGAATACGACCCAATCCGGTATGCCGCGCCGCAGCAGCCGCTCCAATTGCGCCATGACGAGCAGGTTTGTCATATGCTCGCGCGCGTGGATACCTGCGTGCATAAGAACCCGGACGGGCGCGTTCTTGTTTCCGGCGCGCGCGGCGTATATCGCGCGGCCCTCGCGCGAATAGCCGATGACCTCCACGCATAGCTGCTCGGGATATTTCCGCTGCAGCGCCATGAGGTCATCGCGCAGCATGTCGTGGGTATACGCTTCCTGCGGGCAAACGATCTGGCTGCCGGATAATACTTTTGGCAGCAATCCAAACAGGCATGCAAGCACCATGCACACAACCCCAATCCATAAGCGTCTGGGCAAGGACAATCCCTCCCGAAACAGCCTATGCCTGTTGGGTTACCATATATGCAAGGTATCGCCGCCCGCGGCGGCGACAAATATCTATTATAAATAGCGGGACCGATAAAATTACGCCAGTCCGCTAAAGCGGATGAGTATTATAAATTTGTCAAATCTGACGACATGTGCGTCAGATTTGACACCTTGCGCAAATGTCGGCCGCGCCGAAGGCGCAGGCATTTGCGAGAAAACCCGCCGCAGCGTACTCGATGAACGGACGTATGTCCGTTTCATCGAACGCCGAAGGCGTGAATATTTTGTAAATCCTTCAGAGAATTCCACGAAAGCCTTGTCCGGGCCATCCAATATTGATAGAGTAAAGGAAGCCGCGCCGGATTTTTCCGGGATGAAAAACACTGGATGATCTTCATAGGCGGCGGTATAATGGCTTTTGGCATTACAATATATCTGCCCGAGGCAGTTTACCAAGGAGGAGCAATCCTATGAAACGTTTTCTGACGGGCCTAATGGCGGTACTCATGCTGTTTGCGGTACTGCTGCCCGCCCGCGCTGCGCAGGCCAAAGTGCTTTCTGGACTGACCAGCAAAGTGAACTACGAGAATACCGATCCCGACCGGTACATGATCGACATCGACCTCGTCAATCAGGTCATCACGGTGTATGAAAAGAGCGGAACGGGCCTGTTCGATAAAATTGTACTGCAGGGCCTGTGCACAACGGGCAATGCGGAAAACCCCACAGGCTCCGGCACATTCAAGCTGGGGCACCTGAAGGAACGGTTCGGATATTTTGTGGCTTACGGGCAGTACGCGCAGTACTGGTCGCAGGTTGTGCGCGGCGTATACATCCATACCGTCATGTACGACAGCAAGAGCCTGACTTCCATGTCCAAGAGCGCTTACAATGGTCTTGGCAAAAACCTCTCGCACGGCTGCGTACGCGTGCTGCCTGAGAACGCCAAGTGGATATTCTATAACTGCCCGCCGGGCACCACCTGTGTGATCGCCAAAGGCCGCGCGAAGAATGACGCGCTTGTAAAAGCCATCAAGGCTAAAATGGTCAGCTACGATAAATACAGGCAGCCCACGGATTTCAAAGCCGATCCGCCCGTCATTGCGGCAGCGGTTGTGGCCAATAACGTGCCAGTGCGCACCGGTTTCTCTTCGGTAAAGGACACCACCGTCGTCACCCTTTCCGCGGGAGCTGCCGTGAAGGTCCTGCAGCTCGGGCCGGATTGGTGCAAGGTGGAGACATCAAAGGGCAAGCTCGGCTACGTGCAGACACGGTTCCTCTATATGGATTCCGAAGCCATGCAGCCGGTACACGCCGCTTATTTTGCAAAGGAATCTACGATTCTGTATAAAACCCCCAATACCAAGGCCGCAGCGCTTTATACCTATGCGAAAGGCGAGTCTGTGGAGGTAATCGGCACTGCCGATAAATACTGGCTGACTGCGCGCGTGGGCGATCAGTACGGGTATGTCCGCGTAAAAT
Organism: uncultured Oscillospiraceae bacterium; assembly: GCA_964440115.1. Taxonomy (GTDB): domain Bacteria; phylum Bacillota; class Clostridia; order Christensenellales; family CAG-138; genus JAEWWD01. The sequence goes on from CAYTPV010000005.1 coordinate 236,584, forward strand.
ATCTCACCAAGGGTGCGTCCTCTGCACCGGTTACTACGCCTGTACCGACGGTTTCGGATATGACCGCGCGGGTCAGACCCGGCATCATCGCCAATTTCCGCAGCGGACCGAGTTCCACCTATCCCGTTATTGCAGAGCTTGCGGAGGGGACGCCGCTGCAGCTCATTGAGGTATCCGGCACCTGGTATAAGGCAGTCGCGAATGGGCAGACCGGGTATGTGAGTTCAGCCTGCGTGGCGCTGGGGTAACTAATCAAACGACACGGAACAGTATGAAAAATGTCCCATCCGGGTTCGGATGGGACATTTTAGACCATCGGCAAAGTCCCACGGACTTTGCCGATGGGTTTTCTGTGGGTTAAAATGCAGCTCATGGCTGCATTTTTTCCACCAATTTGACGCACATGTCGTCAAATTGGATTAAATGTGGGAGATTAGTGAATCCTCCATCGCTCTTAGATGGTTCGTCGATATCCTGAACTGTCCCATCTGCGTTCAGATGGGACAGTTTATTATGCATGTTTTTGTTATAGAGCATTCTCACATTGCTGTTACGGGCTAAACCACCTTTTCTGCTCTGCGCAGTTCGTCCGCCATATACAGCGACCCGAACGCGCACACGATATCGTCAGGCTGCGCAAGGGAAAGCGCCATGCGCAAACCATCCTCTATGGAGGAGGCAGTGTAAACATACTTGCAGTGTTGCTGCATGAGTTCGGCAAGCCCCTGTGCGTCATAAGCGCGGGGGAAGGGCAGCGGAACAGCCACCATGGCGCTCGCAAGAGGCGCTACAGCGCGAATGCAGCCCTCGGCGTCCTTATCCCGCATGGCCGCCATCAAAAAAACGCATCGCCTGCCGGGGTAATACGCCTGCAGGCTGTCGTATAGTGACTGTGCCCCCTGCGGGTTATGCGCACCGTCCAGCAGCAGGGGAGGGTCTTGGCGCAGCAGTTCAAACCGGCCGGGCCAGCGCGCTAAGTCTAACCCATGACTTACGGCTTCCGCGGGAATGTCAAAACCCCGTGCGCGCAGCGCGCGAACAGTTGCAAGCGCGAGCGCCGCGTTTTCCGCCTGATAGCTGCCCGAAAGGCCGATGCGCAGTTCGCCGTATTCCGTATCGGCGAAAAGTTCCCCATCACGCACGGTAATGTGCAGTGCGGGGGGGTTATGAAGGCGCGCGCCGGTTTTTGCGCAGGCTTCTTCCACGGGCTGCTCCGCCTCGGGCTGCTGCGCAAGCAGCACAGCGTCGCAGCCGGGCTTAATGATGCCGGATTTTTCCCACGCAATCTGTGCAAGCGTATCACCGAGCTGCGCCATATGGTCCATGCCTATGCGCGTAATCACGGTGACCGCAGGGCTTTCGAGCACATTTGTCGGGTCCAGCCTGCCGCCCATGCCCGTCTCGATAACCGCAATCTGGCAGTTTTCCTGCGCAAAATGCAAAAAGCCGATGGCCGTCAGCTTCTGAAAATAGTTGAGGTGCAGCCCCAGCGCGATCTGTGCGTCCTTTACCTTTTGCGCGTAAGCACAAAGCGCGGCATCAGAGATTTGTGAGCCGTTCACACAAATGCGCTCGTTGATGCGGCTGATGTGCGGCGAGGTGTACAGACCTGTTTGGTAACCGGCACAGCGCAGTATGCTTGCAATCATCGACGCCGTAGAACCTTTGCCGTTGGTTCCCGCGATGTGTATGGCTGTAAAACGATTGTGCGGATCACCGAGCGCACCAAGCAGCTCACGCATATCCGAAACACGAGGCGGAGCTTGTACAGCTTCCGGCTCGTTGAGGTACTCCATCAGGTTGGAAAAATCCATGGTGCTCCTTTAATCGCGGTAATCTATCAAAAGCTTTCGCAAGTAAACGTACTCTTGGGGGTTCGGGGGCCGCTGCCCCCGGGGTTTTCTTCGCGAGCGGCGGCGTGTACGGCGCGAGCGAAAGCCTTGTAGGGCAAGGCTTTCCTTGCAGGAACCGCCGGCCGTGCCGCAGGCACAGGCGGGTCCTGTAATCTCAAAAAAGTGCCGCAGGCACTTTCTTGACAACTGCAAAGCAGCAAACCGAGCGCCAATTTACGCGGTGAACATCGAAAAAGTGGAAGCTTCCACTTTTTCGACTATCATACCACTGCCTATTTGTTCACACAAGTTTTCATTCCATTCTGAGAGCATCCAGTGTAAAGTAGTAACGTATATTGAATTATCACCCAAAGGCCATTAATGAAAAGTCAATAGGAGGTACTCCAATATGTGCGGAATCGTCGGGTACACGGGTGAACGCCAGGCCGCCCCCATACTCCTGAACGGCCTTGCCAAGCTCGAATATCGCGGCTACGACTCGGCGGGGCTTGCCATCGCTTCGGATTCACAGATCCATGTCAGAAAAGCACAGGGGCGGCTGAGCATACTGCATCAGCTGACGCAGGGCGGGCAAGCGCTGCCGGGCGTCTGCGGCATTGGCCATACGCGTTGGGCTACGCACGGCGAACCATCGGATACAAACGCCCATCCGCATCTGTCGCACAGCGGCCGCGTAGCGGTGGTGCACAACGGTATTGTGGAAAACTATATGGCGCTCCGCAATTTCTTGATGGGGCATGGATATACATTTATTTCAGAGACGGATACGGAAATCGTATCGCAGCTGCTCGATTACTGCTATCACGGTGACCCGCTTGCCGCCGCGCAGGAGGCAATGGCTCATCTCGAGGGCGCATTTGCGCTGGGCATTTTGTTCCGCGACCATCCGGATATGATCATCGCCACCCGCAAGGACAGCCCGCTGGTGGTGGGTCTGGGCGAAGGCGAAAACTTCATCGCGTCCGATGTGCCCGCTCTGCTGCAGCATACGCGCACGGTGCTGCGCCTGCACGAGCGCGAGCTCGCCGTCATCACCCCTAACGGCGTCGTCTTATACGACAGGCAGGGCGACATCGTTACCCGCAGCCCGGAAACCATCACTTGGGATGTCGCCTCCGCCGAAAAGGGCGGATACGAGCATTTTATGATCAAGGAGATCATGGAACAGCCCAAGGCCATACGCGATACGCTCTCCCCGCGCATGCGCGCCGGGCATATCGAACTAGGCCTCAAGCACATTACGGATGAAGATCTGAAAAATGTGCGCCATATACAGATCGTAGCCTGCGGCTCGGCGTGGCATGTGGGGTGCATCGGCCGCGTGCTGCTGCAGGATATGCTGCGCATACCCGTCAGCTGCGACCTCGCTTCGGAGTTCCGCTACTGCGACCCGCTGGTGGATGAACACACGCTGTGCATCGTCATTAGCCAGAGCGGCGAAACCATCGATACGCTGTTTGCGCTTCGCGAAGCAAAATCCCGCGGCGCAAAAGTGCTTTCCATCGTCAATGTAGTCGGCAGCGCTATCGCCAACGAAAGCGACGACGTCATCTATACCTGGGCAGGCCCCGAAATCGCTGTCGCCACCACCAAGGCATACAGCACGCAGCTTGCGGTGTTCTATCTCATCACGCTGCAAATGGCCCTGCTGCGCGGTAAGATTACGCAGCAGGAAGTCGAAGTACAGCTTCACGCGCTCGAAGCGCTGCCCGCGCAGGCGGAAGCCCTGCTCGAAAAGCGCGAGACGCTGCAATATCTTGCGTCGCTGTATTTCAACCAGCACGATATATTCTTCATTGGCCGCAACCTTGACTATTCGCTGGCGCTTGAGGGCTCGCTCAAGCTCAAGGAAATCTCGTATATCCATTCCGAAGCCTACGCGGCCGGGGAACTCAAGCACGGCACCATATCGCTTATCGAAAAGGGCACGCTGGTCATTGCTCTGTGCACCAACAAGGGACTGCTTGAAAAAATGGTCAGCAACATTCGTGAGGTAAAAGCGCGCGGCGCGGAGGTCATTGCCATCGCGCAGGAAGGCGCGCCGGGCGTGGAGGAAGCGGCGGATTATGTCGTGTGGCTGCCCGCAGGCCCTGTGTTCGCACTGCCGTCGCTTTCCGTGCTGCCGCTGCAACTGTTCGCGTACTATGTCGCCTCGCTCAAGGGCTGCGATATCGATAAGCCGAGGAATCTGGCGAAGTCCGTTACAGTGGAATAACCGTCGCTGCAACCCCAAATAGATAAAATGGGCGCGAAGGTAATCTTCGTGCCCATTTTCAATTCTATGAAAGTAGTTGGTTATAGTGGGTACCCAAACACAATCAAACCCGGGCAAACACTCGTTTGAACGCTTCCACCGCGGTGTCCATCTGCTCATGCGTATGCGTGGCTGTATAACTCGTGCGCAGCATGCAATTGCCGTCCTGAACCGCCGGCGGTATGACGGGGTTAACATACACCCCTTCGTCAAACAGCATTTTCGTAATCAGGAATGTCCTGTTCATATCGTAAGTGTACACGGGGATAATCGCTGTATTGCCATCCACAATGGGGATGCCCGCATCGCGCAGCTTCCCGCGCATATAGTCGGCGATTTCGATGAGCGCTTTCTGCCTTTGCGGTTCGCTGCGAATGATGCGCAAGGCTTCGAGTGCCGCCGCGGCATTGGCGGGGGGGATGGAGGCGCTGAAAATGAACGGCCGTGATCTGTGCTTCACATACTCGATGACCTGCGCGTCCGCCGCGATGCATCCGCCTAAAGAAGCCAGCGACTTCGAGAATGTCGTCATGATGATATCCACTTCGTTTTCCAGATGAAAATACGAGGCGGTGCCGCGGCCGCAATCGCCGATCATGCCCACGCCGTGCGCGTCGTCAACCAATACGCGCGCATCATATTTTTTCGCCAGCGCGATGATTTCGGGCAGCTTTGCGATATCTCCGCTCATGCTGAACACGCCGTCCGTGATAATGAGCTTGCCGTTCTCCGGGGGAATGCGTTCGAGCACGCGCTCCAGGTCGTTCATGTCGCTGTGCGAATACTTCAGCGTTTTTTTCGCAAAGCTCAGGCGGCAGGCGTCGAGTATGCTCGCGTGATTTTCGGAATCATTGACGATATAATCGTGCATGCCTACAATCGAAGAGATAATGCCCAAATTCGTCTGAAATCCTGTACTGAACGTCAAAGCATCGTCTTTATGAAAAAAGTCGGCAAGCTCCCGTTCCAATTGCTCGTGCAAAACCAGCGTACCATTGAGAAACCGCGAACCGGAGCACCCGGTTCCGTATTTGTCCAATGCCTCTTTTGCTGCGAGAATGGTGCGGGGGTCGCTGGTCAGGCCCATATAGTTGTTGGAACCTATCATGATGATCCGTTTGCCGTCCATCACAACTTCGGCGTCCTGTGCGGTCTGAAGCGCATGGAAATAAGGATATAGTCCAGCTTCCTTCGCCTGTTTTGCGTCCGTAAAGTTGTAGCACTTATTGAAAATGTCCACGAAGCCCTCCTTACCAAACGTTTCCCGTCAGTATTGACCACTCACTTGGCCAACAATCAGATACTTCAATAGTATCACACCTTTTCGCATTATCCTATTACAAAGGTGTGATAACGCCCATAACGAATAGGATTAGCACCGAAAAGCGTAATTTCGACTCAAATTCATATAAGACCGCTTTGACCGGCGGCAATCGGAATGGGCACTCTCATACATGCGCGGTGCTCACGATAAGCGATATAAGCCGAACTTAATCATCAAACGCAGGTTCTATTTGTTTTTTTATAAGTTCTATTCTATCCTTTGCTGCCGGCATGAACAGCGACGCAATGGCAACGACCAGATTTTTTACCGGGTTGACATAAATCACATTTCCGCCGTCCCCTATGGCGGCAAAACTGCGCTCGTTTTCGTCTATGATCCACCACAGATACCCGTAGAGCAGATTGCCATAACGGCTGTGCGCGGCTGTGCTTTCGTCGATCCATTGGGCGGGCACGAGTTGTCGACCATTCCATTCGCCGCGGTTGAGATACAGCTGCCCGACTTTTGCCATATCCGCAAGCGTTAAGAATAATCCCCAGCCTGCCGTATTGACGCCCTGCGGGTCGGCGACCCAGCCGTGTTCGTGATACTCCTTCATAATGGAAAGCTGTTCTTCCTTGCTTTGAAACATTACATTCTGCTTCACCTCAATCCCCATTGGAGAAAACAAATTCTCATATGCGATGCCGAGAACGGACTGCCCGGTCGCGTTTGTAAGAATGCCCGAGAGTATATCCGGCCCTATGAGCGGCGTATACCGGAACTGGCCGATTTCTCCCTTGCCGCCCATAAGATCCAGTGCGCTTTTTACCCAGCTGTCACTTGTGAAATACTTCGTGTAAGGCGCCGACTTGTATTTGAACGGCGTAGTCATGGTCAGCATATCCCGTATCGTGACGCGCTGCGCCGTTTTTTCGCCCCGCTTTAAAGTGTAATCGGGGAAAAAGTCCAATACTTTCTGATCGATGCTGCCGATTAACCCTTTTTCAATGGCAATGCCGATCAGTGCACAAAGGATACTCTTTGTCACTGAAAACACATGAAAGGCGGTATCTGCGGTATACCCATGAAAGTGGTTATTGTATTGCTCCACTCCGTTTTTATGTACAGCAATGCCCGCAATATTGCTGTAGTCACTGAATATCGTGTTTTCAAGCGTTTTGAATTTATCTTGAGTCATGAACCTATTTTTCTCCTTTCATGTGATTAAAGGATATCCTTGAAGCAAAGGATAGATCCATTAAAAATTGTTTGCAAGCCCTATTATAAAAACTCTGAAGACAGCTATAAACAAAACAGGCGCGGTATTTTGCTCCGCGCCTGTTCTTGTTTATTTATCATTCAACTACCGCTGCCCTGTCGCCTCAGCCATCATCAAATCCCCAATTCTTCGTCTGTAACGAGTTCTTCCTTTGTCAGGTTGTCCGATATGATTTCATCCTCCCACTTGCAAGCCTTTCTAATCAAAACAATCGGGAAAGTATGAATTTTCGCATTGTACTTTACAACCGCACTGGAGTAGGCGGTTCTAGCAAGCAGCTTTGCGTTTTGAGTAGATTCCAGTTGACTTAGCAATTTTTGCGTATGGATATTCGCCTTCAATTCCGGATAACTTTCCAGTACGGCCTTAAAATCGCTGCTATTGCGAATTTTCGTTATCCCTTTTCTTGCTTCGGCAAACTTTTCATATAGTCCCGTTTCAGAATTTAAATATTTGTCTGTTACTCGTTCAGCTTTGTCGATGAGTAATGCGCTTGTCTCATTAACAGAAACAATATCTGCTCTGGTCTTTGCAATGTAACTTTTTAAATGCTGAATCGAATTATAATCCATTACCATATTCACCAAAAAAGCCAACACAATAGAGACACATAAGATTGCAGAATTGTATTTTTCGGGTATTGTCCCATCTTCCGCTGTCGGTGTGACAATGCTGAATACTAACAGAATAAGCATCCATGCTATTAAAAAAGCAGCAAACAGTTTCAAAAGTTGCACTATTAAACTGCTTTTTACCTTTTCGCTCATATTTTCATTTACCTTTCATGTTTTATATTGTAACGAAGCAGACTGCTCAGCGCTTTGTGATCAAAACATTCTTTTGGCTGCGTAAAGAGCCAAACTCATGCACAAATTCAAATTTTATACTACATTTCTATATTTCGTATTTCCTTTTAAAGAATTCACTCTTATTCCGTCTTTATCAAAAATAATTCTGCAAATAAAAAAGGCGCCGAACTTTCCTCCGCGCCATTTTATTCATTCACTGTTCCTTTTCGATTATTCCGTCCGAAACTCCTTCCCGTTTATCAAGCACAGCCGGTGTGCCGCAAATCGTCCCGCAGTACCCGATCCGGGGAGTCCTCCCGGCGGCAATGTCCATAAGCCGGCCATCATGAAATTCTCAAGCCCGGGAAGCAGGCCGGGGAAATAGTTGGGTACGGGCTTTACGCGCTTGGTCCAGCTCATCCAGTTGCCGCGCCAGGCGTCGCAATAGCGAACGTATGTCATGGGCGTAACCACATCGGTGATTTCGACTTTGCCGCGCGCTTCGGGGAAGCGGGCGTACAGCTGCTGCAATGCGTCCTCCTCCAGCTCCTGCTTTGCGCGGCGGTAGGCGTCGCGATCCGCGTACAGTGCCTGCCAATAGTCGTAATCGCAGAAGTAGAAGCTGGATATGACGGTTTTGCCCTCCGGCGCCGTATACCCATATCCGCCGTAGTGCAGGAACTGCGTAAATTCGCATTTCATACCGCAGACAGTTGCCGACGTATCGCGCTTCACCTGAATGGTGCTGCACGGATGCGGCAGCTTTGCATCCACCCCCATGAACACGATCGCACCGGTGATGCCGGGGTATTCCTTGGGGTGCGCAAACAGTTGCTTGTACGCTTCAGGCGTATACTTGCCTCCAAGCATTTTGTAAAACGTGGCGTATGCGTCCGCACAGGAAATGACATAGTCCGCGTACTGGGCTGTATCGTCAGCGAGCAGTACGCCCGTGGCCTTGCCGCTATCGACGAGCACTTCCTTTACTTTGGAACGGTAATGCACCTTGCCGCCGAGACTCAGGTACCGCTGCTCCATGCGTTTTGCAAGCGCGCGGGAACCTCCGTCCGGAAATCCGCAGTCGCCCGCGCCCATGCCAGAAAGCGTGGACATCATCGACAGCGCTCCAATTTCAGCCGGGAATGTGGAAAGCAGTGCGTTTCGTATGAGTGTGCTTTTGAAGCGGTTTGCGATATCTCCCATTGAAAGGACGCTGTATTGCATGGTGCGCCGCATGGCGGAAAAGCCGCTGAACATCATTTTCAGGATGTCTTTTCCTCTCATATAATCCATCGGCTTATCAAGCGGCATTTCCATATCGCGCATGGCGTAAATATCCGCGCACAGCTTTCTGATGGCGGATTTATCCTCCGGAGCGAGCTCTGTAAGGTGCTTCTCCAGCCTTTTCATATCGGTGTACAGAACCACCGTTTTACCGTTTTCTTCATACTGGGCATAGGCTTCGCAGGGGATGACGCGCACTTCATCCGTCAGGACATGCGTATCCCGCCACATACCGTTGAGCTGCGAGCCTGCCTTAGTCCCCACCAGCCAGTGAATGCAGCCGTCGAAATGGTAGTCTCCTCTGTCCCAGCCGGTACATTCCCCGCCCGGCAGGGTATGCTGCTCGTAAATCTCGGTTTCAAACCCGTTGATCTGCGCATAGATACCGCAGGTCAGCCCGGCAATACCTGCACCGATGATGATGACTTTCTTCATATATCACTCCCCCAAAGATGAGACCGCTTGGGATTTGTCCGTGGAAGAGGATGCCGTTTCTTTTGGTACATCATTCTCGTTTGTATAGAATGGCAGATTGTTCATCAGGCATAGCCGGTGCGCGGCGAACCGCCCTGCCGCGGCGGAGCCCGGCAGACCTCCCGGCGGCAAAGTCCACATCCCCGCCAGCAGGAAATTTGCAACGTCAGGCAGCAGGCCGGGGAAGTAGCTGGGCACGGCTTTATCCGGGTGCATCCAGCTCATCCAGTTGCCGCGCCACGCGCCGCAATAGCGCTCATAAGTCATGGGCGTTACGACATCCGTCGTTTCCACCTTGCCGCGCGCTTCGGGGAAATGGCGGTAGAGTTCATGAATGGCATCCTGCTCCAGTTTGCGCTTTTCACGCCGGTAAGCGTCGCGATCCGCGTACAGTTCGTTCCAGTACTCATAGTCCGCTTTGTAGAAGCAGGCGATTACGCATTTGCCTTCGGGTGCAATCGTTTCATCCCCGCCGTAGTGTACGAATTGCGTAAACTCCGTTTCCACGCCGCAGACGGTCTCGGGTTCTTCCCTGCGTACCTGAATCTTGCCGCAGAGGCGGGGCAGCTGCGCGTCAATGCCCATGAAAACGAGCGCGCAGGTAATAGCCGGGTATTTCTTGGGGTTCGCAAACAGGTTCTTATAAAGCTCCGGCGTGTAGCGGCCGTTGAGCATATGGATGAATGTGGCATATGCGTCCGCGCAAGAAACGACATAATCGGAGTAAGCTTCTTTTGAGTCTGCTAGCTGTATGCCCGTCGCCCTTCCGCCTTCTACGAGTATCTTTTCAACCTTTGCGTGGTAAGTAATTCTGCCGCCCAAGGTCAGGAACCGCCGTTCCATTCGTTTGGCCAGCGCGCGGGAGCCGCCTTCGGGCAGTCCGCAGTCGCCCGCGTGCATACCCGCCATGGTGGATAAAAACGACATGGCGCTATATTCTGAAGAAAAGGAAGCAAGCAGCGCGCGCTTTAAGAGCGGGTTTTTGAACTGCTCCACATACTGCGCCATCGTCATTTTGCTGTAGCGCATGGAGCGCGTAGCCGCTGCAAAATCCTTGGCAAGAAACGCAAGGCCATCCTTTGCGGTAAACAAATCCATTGGCTTTGCAAGCGGCATTTCCATTCCGCCCATGGCCCGGATATCTGAACACATTTTTTTGATGGCCGCTTTGTCTTCGGGGGCAACCGAGAGCAGATGTGCTTCCAGTTTATCCGCGTTGGTATACAGCGTAACTGCAGCGTCGCCATCCTCATAGCGCGCGAAAGCGTCGCACAGCCGGATAGCGATGGAATCGTTGAGCGCGCCTGTATCCCGCCACAGCGCGTTGAGCGATGTACCCGGTTTAGAACCCACCAGCCAGTGCAGGCAGCCGTCAAAATGATACTGGCCCCTGTCCCAGCCCGTGCATTCTCCGCCGGGCAGCGAGTGCTGCTCATAAATCTCCGTTTCAAAGCCGTTGATGCGCGCATAAATGCCGCAGGTCAGCCCCGCTATGCCCGCGCCGATGATAATGACCTTTTTCATGCATTTCTCCCCAATATGCGCTTGTTCGAAATCCCAACCTGTTCTATACATAAGCCCGCAGCGGCGGACGTATACACGTTTGCCCTATAGCTTGCCACGCTTTTTTTGGTTTTCCCGTATGGCCGCTTCACTGCCCTGATCGCTGGGTTCATAATACCGGCGGCTCTGCAGGGAGGGGGGCAGGTAGTCCTGCTGAACATAATGGCCGGGGTAATCGTGCGGATATTTATAGCCCGTCCCCGCGCCAATCTTCTTGGCGCCGCTGTAGGAGGTATCCCGCAGGTGGATGGGTACCGGTTCGTCAAACGTGTTTGCCGCATCGGCCATCGCGGCGTCCACCGCCATGACCACGGAATTGGATTTAGGGGATTCGCAGATATACAGTATGGCCTGTGTCAGCGGCAGCCGCGCTTCCGGCATGCCGATGTGCTCAAGCGCAGTCGCTGCGGATACCGCCTGCACCATGGCCTGCGGATTTGCCATGCCCACATCCTCGCTTGCGTGCGCAATCAACCTGCGCGCAATGATTCGCGGGTCCATGCCGGCGTAAATGAGCCGTGAGAACCACGCCAATGCCGCGTCCGAATCGCTGCCGCGAAGGCTTTTACAGAACGCGCTGAGCATATCGTAATAGAGCTGCTCGTCGAGTGCGATGACCTTCTGCTGCATGGATTCGACGGCGATTTCAAGCGTGATGCGGATGATGCCTTCTGAATCCGGTTTGGTCGTCAGCACGGCAAGCTCTAAAGCGTTGAGCGCGGCGCGGCAGTCGCCGTTGGCCATGCGGCTGATATGCTCCAAAGCGTCAGGATCGAGCGCTACATTGAGCTTGCCAAGGCCGCGTTCTTTGTCTGCGAGCGCGTTTAAAACAGCCTGCTCTATATCTTTCGTTAAAAGCGGGTAGAACTGAAACACGCGGCAGCGGCTGACGATAGCGCCCGTCATGCTGATCATGGGATTTTCGGTGGTGGAGCCAATAAAGCGCAGTATGCCCTTTTCCAAAGCGGGCAGTATGCTGTCGGACTGCGTCTTGTTCCAACGGTGGCATTCGTCGAGCAGAAGATAAGTCGGCTTGCCGTAGAGCGAAAGCCTGTCCTGCGCCTGATCTATGATTTCGCGCACGTCTTTTACGCCGGCGGTGACGGCGTTGAGCTTCTCAAATGCGGAGTTGGTGGCGTTTGCGATGATGGAAGCGAGCGTGGTCTTGCCCGTGCCCGGCGGTCCGAAGAATATGGTGGATTGCAGGCGGTCCATTTCGATGGCGCGGCGAAGCAGCCGCCCCGGACCCACGATGTGCTGCTGGCCTATAAACTCATCCAGCGTACGCGGGCGCATGCGGTCTGCAAGCGGCGCGGCCTGCTGCCGCGCAGCGGAAAACAGATCCTGCTGATGCAAGTTCTACCACCTCAAAACCAAGTATACTCCCATGGTCGCCGTACGTGCAACAGCACATACCGCCGTCAACCGTTGTACGCCTTTTTGAACAGTTCTATATAACTTTCTTTGGTCATTTCGCGCGGATTGCTGCCGTTGGAACCATTCCTGACGGACATATCCGCGAGCAGTTCAAAATCATCGGGGTTCACGTTGAGCGAACGCATGCCGGGCAGGCCGATTTCCCGCGAGAGGTTTTGAATATGCTCGATGCCCAGGTTGGCCGCTTTTTCATCGTCCTTTTCGTCAATGCCCATGGCGCGCGCGATACGGGCGTATTTATACGCCGCGTCGGGCAGGTTGTATTCCATGACATACGGCAGCAGTATGGAATTGCACAGGCCATGCGGCGCGTCATAAATGCTGCCCAGCGCTTCCGCCATGCAATGAACCGAAGCAACATCCGCGTGGCTGAAGGATAGACCACCCAACAAGCTGCCCATCATCATCTGATCGCGAGCTTCAAGGTTACTTCCGTTTTTGACTGCTTCCACAATGCTGTTTGCGATATATTCTACCGCGTACAGCCCCGCCGCTTCCGCGATGGGTTCGGTACAGTTGGCCGTATAGCCTTCAATGGCGTGGGTAAGCGCGTCTATTCCTGTTGCCGCCGTAATCATGGGCGGAACAGTCAGCGTAAGCTCAGGGTCGATGATGGCGGTTTTGGCCGCGATCGCCGTGCTTTTGATGGTGAATTTGAACTTCTCTTTGGTATCCGTAATAACGGAAGAAAACGTCACTTCGCTGCCCGTTCCGGCAGTCGTCGGGATGGTCAGAAGCGGCAGGCAGTCGTCCTTGATTTTGCCTTTGCCCTGATAGTCGCGCACGCGCCCGCCCTGTTTTGCGAGCACCGCCACCGCTTTTGCGGCGTCGATGGGGCTTCCGCCGCCGAATGCGACAAGCGTATCGATATTTTGCTCCCGCGCTGCCTGTGCGCAGGCTTCCACATTATAGTCCTTCGGGTTGGCTTCTATTTCATTATAAATAACGTAATGGAAGGCTTCCCTCTCCAGCAGTTCGGTCAGCTTGTGCATGATCGCCGATTGAGATATGCCCTTGTCGGTGATGACCATGATGCGATGGGCGTTTAATGCTTTGAGCTCGTCGCCCAATGCGCCTAGGCTGCCGAACCCATAACGGATTTTGGTTGGGAGCAGAAATTCAAAAGGATTGATCATACAAACCACCTTTATATTCATTGCTATTCGATTGTAACACGGATTGGCTTTCCCTGTAAGGTCTGCATGGAAGATACCGGGAGAAAAGCGCGGCTTTTACTTGCTGTGTCAGTTGCACACAGAGCATCGAAGATTAGCAGATACGCAACCAGGGCAGACTCGTAAACGTATAAACTGTGACGATGGTATGACATTGCAAAGAGAAAGCAAACAAGTCAGGCCCGCCTTGCGTGATTGCCGTGCGCATGATAGTATAAAGCGTATTTGGAGGCAATGCTATGAAACAAAGCCTATGGAAAAAGCTGCTGCCGGTGCTTTTGCCCATCGCAGTGCTGGCGCTTATATTCGTGTTCGACCCGGACACGCGCAATCTCACACAAGTTATGAAGGCAGTTGATCCGCTGTGGTTTATCGCCGCGGTGGGCAGCATGCTGCTTTATTATTTCTTTGATACGCTCATGTTCCAGCTGGCGGCAAAATACATGGCGCTCAAGCATTCCTTTCCTGAAAGTTTGCTTACCACCATGTTCGGGCTGTTTTACAGCTCCATTACGCCGCTGCAGGCGGGCGGTCAGCCCGCACAGGTGGTGCAGCTGCGGCGCTACGGCATCTCCGTGGGGCTTTCTACCTCTGTGCTCGTGCTCAAATTCCTGGCGTTCCAGTTGAGCATTACGCTGCTGGGCACGCTGGGTTTTATATTCCTGGGCAAAGATGTGCTGCAGGGCGGTGCAACCATGATGTTCTTTTACATCACGGGGTACCTGTTCTATTTCGGTACAGTCGTACTGTGCTTCCTCGCGCTAAAAAAGCCCGAATGGCTGCACGGCGTGGGGGATAAGTTCATCGATTTTCTCGCTCGCAGGCGTATACTCAGAAAACCGGATAAGGTTACGGAGATTCATGCCACCTGGGAAAGCACCATCAACGAATACGGCCGCGCGGCGGGATTTGCGATGGGTGAGAAGTTGGGCATGTTCTATATCTGGCTTGCTTCCATGGGCACGGCGATTTCCTATATGGCGGTGACGTATTTCCTCTATCGCGGTATGGGGTATTCGGGTTATAGCTTTGCATATATTGTGCTGCTGCAGTGCCTGCTGTATATCGGCGTGAGCTTCCTGCCGGTGCCGGGCGGCTCAGTGGCAAGCGAGGGCGGATTTTATCTCGTATTTTCCAAGCTGTTTGAGGGCGGTTCCCGCTTCCCGGCGGTGCTGCTCTGGCGCGGTATCACTTATTATCTGACGATACTGCTGGGCATGCTGGCGGTCATTATTGAAGGATTTCGCAGCAAGCGGAATCCGGGTCCTGAGCAGGAGAAAATGTCCGCGTCTGAACAGCCTTCGGAGGGTTAACATGTATATCGCGGATGGCTGGAAGGATTATGAACTGCTGGACGCAGGAGACGGGGATAAGCTGGAACGCTGGGGCGACGTGGTGCTGCTGCGTCCGGACCCGCAGGCCGTATGGCCCATTGGCGATACAGGAAGACCCCACGCGCGCTATATCCGTTCCAACACGGGCGGTGGGCATTGGGAATACGAGCGGACACTGCCGGAAAACTGGACGATCCGCTATCGTGATCTTTCCTTCATCGTGCGACCCACCGGCTTCAAGCATACAGGCTTGTTTCCCGAACAGGCCGTCAACTGGGATTGGATGCGCAGTCTTTTGAAAACCCGCCCCAACGCGCGCGTTTTGAATTTGTTTGCCTACACCGGCGGCGCAACCTGTGCCTGCGCAAAGGAAGGCGCGCAGGTGGTGCATGTGGACGCCGCAAAGAGCATGCTCAGCTGGGCGAAGGATAATCTCGCCGAGTCCGGATTGGCAACAGCCCCCGTACGGTTCCTCGCGGACGACGCCATGAAATTTGTGCTGCGAGAACAGCGGCGGGGCAGCCGGTACGACGGTATACTGATGGACCCGCCGAGCTACGGCAGGGGTCCGGATGGCGAACTGTGGAAGATCGAGCAGGATATTTTTCCGCTCGTGGAAGCGGCATCACAGCTTCTTTCGGACAAGCCTCTGTTTTTCCTCATCAATTCCTACACCACCGGCCTTGCGCCAGTGGTGCTCAATAATGTGCTGCGCGTGGCGCTGCAGGATACGAACCCGCGTGTCGAGGCGGCCGAACTGTGCCTGCCCATGCGGCGAGATAACCTGCTGTTTCCCTGCGGCGCAACGGGGAGGGCGTGGTGGCAGTGATCACGCCCGTCATACTCTACGAAGACAATCATCTGCTCGTCGTGGAAAAGCCCGTGAACCTGCCCGTGCAGGCGGACAGCTCCGGCGACGAGGATATACTTACCCTTCTCAAATCCTACATCAAAGAAAAATACAAGAAACCGGGCGAGGTGTATCTCGGCCTGTGCCATCGGCTGGACAGACCGGTGGGCGGCGCCATGGTTTTTGCGCGCACCAGTAAGGCAGCCGCGCGGCTGACCGCGCAGTTTTCTACAAGGCAAGCCGAAAAACGGTATGCTGCCGTCGTCGAAGGCAATCCGCCCGCAAGTGCCGCGCTGTGCGACTATATTCGTGCTTCCGAGCGCGAGGCGCGCGTGCAGGTTTCCGGCGAGCCCGTACCGGATTCAAAGCAGGCAAAACTTAGCTTCCGCACCATAGCCAGAGGGAACGAATGCGCTCTTCTCGATATTTCGCTGTCCACCGGCCGCAAGCACCAGATCCGTGCACAGCTTGCCGCGCACGGCTGGCCCATTCGATTTGACCAGCGCTATCATCCCGCACCCGCAAAGGGGCAGATCGCGCTGTGGGCGTATTCTCTCTCGTTCGATCACCCGACAAAAGGGGAGCGCATGCGCTTCTTTTCCAAGCCGAAAGGTGCGGCGTTTGCGGAATTTGATACGCAGATATCGGCACTTTGTGTGCGGGATATCTGCTATGCCGTATACGCGGATGATAACCTGCTCGTCGTCGCTAAGCGCGCGGGCGTGGAGGTCGCCGAGGCGGATGGGGGAGAAGCGTCCCTGCAGGTCAAGCTCATGCCGGTATTTGGCCCGCTGTACCCCGTGCACCGGCTGGACGCCAACACGGAAGGGCTGGTGCTGTTCGCGCGCACCGACGCCGCGGAAGCAGAACTGCTGGCCGCGATCAAAGAACAGCGCGTTGAAAAATACTATCATTGTATCGTGCGCGGTATGCCACGCAGGCAGCAAGCCGTATTAGAGGCGTATGCCGTTAAGGACGCGCAGGCGGGCAGACTGACGGTATACGACACGCCCGTTCCCGGCGCGGTCGATATCAAAACGGGCTATCGGGTGCTGGAGCAGGCCGACGGTATGAGCCTGCTCGAAGTACGGCTGTATACTGGCAGGACGCACCAGATCAGGGCGCATATGGCGCATGTCGGCTATCCCGTGCTGGGGGACGATAAATACGGCGACCGTGAAGCCAACAAACAGGCGCATATGCGCAGGCAGGCGCTGCTCGCCGTGCGGCTGACGCTGCATTTTTCTTCGAATTCGCTTCTCGCCTATCTGGATGAAAAGACGTTCGAGTGCCCGTGGGAATTGACGCTGCCGGAAATGAAATAGGTATCGGCTCATATTGAGCCGACGAAATATTTTAGGGGAAGGGAATGCAGCTTTGGCTGCATTCCCTTCCCCTAACTCTTATCCGAAATATGGGTTCAAAGGGCCGTGACGGCCCTTTGCGGGGGTTCGGGGGCAGAGCCCCTGAACGAATACTTATCCTCCCGTATTCATCACAATCCTGCTGCCCGCGCTGGTTTTCTGCACGTAAATCTGGTTTTCGATGCGGCTTTTCAGCTCGTCCACATGCGAAATCACGCCAACGAGCCTGTTGCCGCCCGCCAAAGCGGTCAGCGCGTCCACGGCGCGCTCGAGCGCTTCGCTGTCAAGCGAGCCGAAACCCTCGTCCACAAACATCGCCTGCAATTGTATGCCGCCCGCGTAGGCCTGAATCACATCGGATAGCCCCAGCGAAAGCGAGAGCGCGGCAAGGAAGGATTCCCCGCCCGAAAGCGTGCCCGCAGCCCTTGTTTTGCCGCTGTAATGATCCAGCACGTCCAACTCGAGCCCGCTCTGCATCCTCAGATCGCCCGCTTCGCGCCGCCGCAAAAGCTCGTATCGCCCGCCGGTCATGCCAACAAGACGGCGGTTTGCCGCTGATACCACACGGTCGAAAAAGCTCATCTGCACATACCGCTCAAATGTGATTTTCTGGCGGCTGCCCGAAAGCTCGCCGTTGGCGGTATCCGAAAGAGTCTTGCAGCTTATGTATGCCTGCAGAGCTTCATCGTGCGTTTTCTGTTTTGTTTGCAGCACGGTGCACAGTTCCGCGTTGTATTTACGCCGCTCGGCGGTTTCTGAAAGCTTCTGCGCAATCGCGTCTTTTTCGGTCTGCGCCAAGTCCAGCATTGCCTGCAGCGCGGCGGTATCCGGCGGTTCTTTGCCTTGCGCCGCCGCCTGCGCCTGCTTGAGCGCCGCGCGCGCTGCCTGCAGTCGCACGCCGTATTCCTGCAGCCGTTCGCGTTCTTTGCGCACAAAGTCGGGTGCTCGCCATGCCGCGCGGTAAGCGGCCGAATCCATAAATCCTGCCGACTGAAGCGCCGCTAAATAAGCGTCTCTTGCAGCTTGCAGATCGCGCTGCGCATCGGGCAGTTTGGTGAAGGCCGTTTCGCGCACGGTTGTTACAGCGATGAGATCGCGCTCGCAATCTCTGTGTGCCTGTTCGCACGCTTCAAGTTCTGCGCGCATGGCAGTAAGCGCCGCCTGCTCCGTTTTGAGTGCTTTTTCTGCTTCTGCAGCGCTCGGGTAAGGAAGCGACTGGGAAATCATATTGAGCTGCGTTTGGGATTGGGTCAAATCCAGCTCATCCTGACGCAGTTCCTCGTCCAGTGCCGTTTCTTCTTTTTGCAGTTTTGTGAGCGCGCTTTGCGCATCGGTAAGCCGCTCTTGCAGCGCGTCGCGGCCAAGAAGCGCCGCTTCCGCCTGCCGAACGCGGTTCTTCAATTCGGTTTCCCGCTCCGCGGCTTGCTGCATAGCTTCCGCGATGCGCGGTTCCCGCTGCTGTTCCGGAATATCCTCGCCGAACAGTTCCGATATCGCCGCGTCATACTGCTTTAGCATGGCCAGTACAGTCGCGGACTGTGCTGCAGCGCTTTCGCTTAGAGCCGCCTGTTTCCTACGGTCCGCTTCCTGCGCAGCTCGCGCACGTTTCATGGCCTGCTCATCCGCCACATCGGGGGATAACTGTGCTTTTGAGGGGTGGTCTAAAGACCCGCAGACGGGGCAGGGAACACCTTCCGCCAGCGTCTGCGCCAATATGCCTGCCTGTGCGCGCAGAAACGAGACTTCGGTCTCCTGCGCTATCGCCGCGCTGTGCCGCGCCGCTTCTTCCGCCGCGAGATATTCCTGCTGCAGAGTATTCAGCTTTTCCGATTGTGCCCCAAGGCTGCGCATGAACTCGCATGCACGGTTTGCCGCTTCCCTGCTGGCGGATGCCGCCGTAAGCTGCAGCCGCATGGCGTCAATCGGCAATGCATCAAGCTCTGAAAGCTTTTCGCGCAGGCTTTCCGACTGTTCCTGCAGAGTCTGCGAGTCGGCATGCACCTGCGTTTTTCTTGCGCGTTTGTGTTCGAGCGCACGCCGCGCGCTGTCTATGGACTCTGCAAGCCGGGTAAGATGCTCGAACATGGGCAGTATTTTCTGTATGCCCGTTACACGCTCCGCCGTCGCCTGCCGTTCCGGCTCCCGCTGCCGCTGCGCTTCGAGCGCGGCGGCGTGATCCTTCAATTCCGCGGCGAGCTCGCGCATACGCGTATCCGCCGCCAAAATTTCCTGATTGAGCGCCGCTTCGGCCTGCACTGCGCGCGCCGCAGCTTCCTCAAGCGGATTTATCTCCGCCGCGCGCTCTGCCGCGAGCAATACTTGCTTATCCGCCTGCATACGGGGCAGCAGCTCTTCGAGTTGTGTTAAATCTGTCTGCGCCGCCGTAAGCTGCGCACTCAGACGCAAAGCGTCCTGCGCCACGGCCAGCGCGGCGTGCTGCGCGGCCAGCCGCTGTTCGGCTTGTTGCAGCGCACAGCGCTCGGTTTGTTCCTGTGTCGCATCGTCATTCAACAATAGTGCTAACTGTTCCGTAAACAGCCGCGAATCCGCTGCGGCAATTGCCGTGAGCGCAGCGTAACGGGCATCGGCGGAATTGGAGCGCACACTGCGCATACGCTGTTCCATATCGCGGCAAAGCTCCTGATATTGCGCGCCGCGCCGTACGGCGTTTTCCTTTAATAGCCTCTGCAGCGCCTTGTATCGGCCCGTCCCGAACACATCGCGGAATATTTCCTCCCGCTCCGTGCTCTTTGCAAGCAGCAGCCGCCGGAATTCTCCCTGCGCCAGCATGGCGATCTGCAAAAACTGCCCTCTGTCCAGCCCCACGATTTCTTTGATACGCTTTGTCACCGCAGACGGCGCGGATACCACGGTCCCGTCGGGCAGATATAACTCCGCCTGCGGGCTTTTCTTTACCGTACCGCCGCCGCGCCGCGCGGGGCGTTCGTAACCGGGGCTTCTGCGCACGCGGTAGGTAAGCCCCCGCAGTTCAAATGTGAATTCTGCGTAGGTTTCCGTCTCAAGCGCGGCATGCTGGCTTCGAAGCGACTCGGGGCTTCTAAACTCGCCGGAAGCTTCGCCGTACAGTGCGTAAGCGATGCCATCGAATATGGTGGTTTTGCCCGCGCCCGTATCCCCGCCTATGAGGAACAATCCGCTGTGAAGCTTGGAAAAATCCACGGTTTCTGTATTCGCGTAGGGGCCGAACGCGCAGAGCGTCAATGTGATTGGCTTCATGCGTCCGCCTCCTCGTCCATTTTGTCCAACAGGGTACGTATGAGGACTTGGCCCGCTTCTTCCAGACTGCGGCCGTTCTGCAGTTCAAAAAACGCCGCAAACTGCTCAAAGGGATTCATATCCTCCAGCGGCAGCGTGTCCAGTGGCAGATCTGCGGCGCGCGCACGGCTGTTGTCGTAGCTCAAATGCATGGTGTTGGGGTAAACGCTTCGTATGCGCTGCATGGCGTCCGGGATATCATCCTCATCCGTCAGCTGCACATGCAGGTAATCGTCGCTCCTGACAGCGTTTTTGATGAGTTCTTCCATTGGTCCGCGCAGCGAGCGCATGTCGCGCATTGCATGAATGGGTGCAAACGAAATATCGCTTACGCCATCCTTAGCAAGATCAATCAAAACCGCGCCCTTTGTATGCCCCGATTCCGAGAAAGAGTACTTGAGCGGCGAACCCGCGTAGCGCACACTGCTGCGATCCATGCTCTGCGGGCCGTGCAGATGACCGAGCGCCACGTAATCAAAGCCGTCAAACGCGGAAACATCCACGTTATCCAGCCCGCCGACAGTTGGCGTTTCCGATTCGCTGAGAACCGGCTTTTCACCTGCCGCCGTTACAAACTGATGCGCGAGAAGCACGCGCCGCACGCCGGGTTCGCGGGGTATGCTCGCAAGCGCTGCGCGCACAGCATCCTCGTGCGTCTGTATCTCCTGCTCTTCAAAATACGGCCGTGCCTGCGCGGGGCGCAGGTAGGGGAGAAGAACGATGTCGATAGGGCCATACTCGTCCGCCATGCGGATACGCGTCGTTTCACCCGTATACGCGCCTGCGATATACAGCCCGCGTTCGCGCAGTATGCGGCTGCCGAACTGCAGGCGTTCGGGCGAGTCGTGGTTGCCCGCAATCAAAAAAACCGCGGCGCCCATATCGAGCAGCGCGGTCAGAAAATCATCGAGAAGGGAAACAGCGGTTTCCGCCGGTACGGATTTGTCGTAAACGTCGCCCGCAATGAGCACCGCGCTGACATCCTGTTCGCGGGCAATGCGGACAATTTCATTGAGCGCGTGGCGCTGATCCTCCAACAGGGAGAACCCGAACACGCGCTTGCCGATGTGCAGGTCGGCCGTATGCAGCAGTTTCATTTACTTCCTCCCCGAATGCTAATCACTGCTTTAGCGTTTACCAACTTTGTTTTTAACAAGGTATCGCCGCCTGCGGCGGCGACGAAAGGGTATTTTATTTAATAGCGGGCGGGCTTTGCCCCCCGCGCCCCCTAAGATACGGATTGACTTGCTTGGTAAACCCATACCAACATAGGGCAAATTGTTGGCTTCAAATCCGTCATTTTGCAGCGGCGTGTACGGTGCAAAATGACACCTTAGAGCTAAAGTTGACGCGACAGGCTTCCTGCGCAGCAGGAAACCGAGCGGTAACTTTAGCGGGGAACTCGCGAAAGTGCCTTTGGCGCTTTTGCGAAATTATGCTTCTCGATTTTTCCCCACATACGCCAGCGTCAGCGTGCCCGGCCCGCCGTGCGCGCCAATCACCGCGCCGACCGGGTAGATACGCACCGTCAGTTCGGGGAAACGCGCCTGAATGCTGCGCGCAAGCTCTTTTGCGTCCTCCAGGCATTCCGCATGCGTGATATGCACGAGCTTGGACGCCATGATGTTGATGCGCTCGCAAAGCTGCTCGTACAGCCGCTTGATGGAGGCCCTGCGACCTTTTACCTTTTCGCGTACCAGCAGCCTACCTTCCGGGTTGGCTTCCATAACGGGCTTGATGTGCAGCAGCGTGGCGATCGCCGCCGCGGCTCCCGAAACACGCCCACCGCGGCGCAAATACGCGAGGTCGCCCACCGTGAACCACATATTGACCTGCTGCTTGAGGTCTTCAATGGCCTTATAGCAGGCATCCAGTGTCAGGCCGCCGCGCTTGAATTCCACTGCGTGCTCAAGCAGAACGCCTTCGCTTGCGCTGCCGGAAACAGAATCGATGATGCGGATGCTGCGGTCGGGGTATTTATCGGCAAGCTGCTCGCGCGCTACCTGTGCGCTGTTAATCGTACCGGAAAGTGCGCCGGAAAGGCCAATGTACAATACATCCTCGCCCGTCTTAAGCGCGGGCTCCCACATATGGATGAAATCCTCTACCGTCACCTGGGACGTAGAAGGAACTTTTCCTTCGTGCATGGCGCTGAATATACGTTCTGTGGTTTCAGGCCGCATATCGTCGAGAAATTCATCCCCGTCGATGTGCACGTGCAGCGATGCGAACGCGATATCCAAATCCGCCATGTGCTGTACGGTCATATCCGCGGTGGAATCGGTTGTGATACGGTATTGCGTCACTCTTTTGTACTCCTGTCGTATGCTTTATCGCAAATAAGATAACAAGTTAATCGACGCGAGGTGCGCCGAGGAAGAACAACGCGAGTGTGCCCGGCCCGCTGTGCGCGCCGACAACTGCGCCAACGGAATAAATATGCACGGGTATCTGCGCAAAGCGTTCATGGATGAGCTCCACTAAGTGGCGCGCGTCTTCTATGCAATCCGCATGGCTGATGTTGATGAAAGGATTGGCGCTTGCTTCTATTTTCTCATACAGGTGCTCGGCCATGCGTTTGATTGCGGCTCTGCGGCCCTTTACCTTTTCGCGGGGGATCAGCTTGCCAGCGTTGCTGACATTCATGACGGGCTTAATGCTTAAAAGCGTTGCGAACAGCGCCGCCGCGCCCGATATGCGCCCGCCGCGCTTGAGATATACAAGATCGTCCACCGTAAACCAGTGGTGCACGCGCAGCTTAAGCTCCTCAACCGCCTTTTGGCAGTCGTCCAAAGAAAGCCCGCTGTTCTGTAGTTGTGCCGCATGCTCCACAAGCAGTCCTTCGCCTGCGCTTGCGCACAGCGAATCGATTATGCGGATGCTGCGCTCGGGGTAGCGTTCCATCAGCTGTTCGCGTGCAATGAGCGCGCTGTTGACGGTGCCGGACAATGCACTCGAAAAGCCGATATAGAGGATATCCTGCCCGGCTTGCAGCATGGGTTCCCACAGCTCTAAAAAGCTTTCCACCGTTGCCTGCGACGTCGTGCCGATCTTGCCCGCGCGCATAGCGTTGTAAAGACTAAGCGCCGAGTCTTCGCGCATATCGTCGAGTTTATCCTCGCCTTCGAGCAGCAGATGCAGGGAAACGAAAGGGATACCAAGCTCCTGCATGCGTTCGGGGGAAAGGTCGACGGTGGAATCGGTTGTGATCTGATATGTCGGCATAGTTCCTCCTTTTCTGCCTGTAGGCTATGGAACAGGGCGGCTTGCTGCCTGTGCGACAAAATAGTCGTAGTATGATTAATTGTAGAGCGTGCCAGCGATAAATGCAAGGCTTGACATATGACACGAACGTGACATTTCCGGCTGAAATATGGAAAATATTCGGTACGTGTATTGCATATAAGGCGAATAAAAAGTAAAATGAACCGACACATCAAAAGCATTACAATCGTAATAAAGCAGGAGGAAGCCGCATGAACAGGGCCATCGTCACAGTGCTCGGCCGTGACCGCGTGGGCATCATCGCAAGTGTGAGCAGCCGGTTAAGCGCGCTCGGCATCAATATCCTCGATATCACGCAGACAGTCATGGATGAAACCATATTCGTCATGCTCATGCTGACGGATTTATCGGGCGCGAAGCTTCCCTTCCACGAGATCAAGGAAGACCTGCGCGCTTTGGGCGAGTCGCAGGGCGTTTCCATCCGCATACAGAGCGAGGAAATATTCGACGCCATGCACAAGGTGTGAGAGGAGTGGCCTATGACCATGCTCAATGCCAACGAAATACTCGAAACCATCCGCATGATCGACCGCGAGAACCTGGATATCCGTACCATCACAATGGGTATCTCTTTGTTAAACTGCGCCTGCGACGATATGCAGACGCTGTGCGGCCGCGTATATAATCATATCTGCACCTGCGCGCGGGATCTTGTGCGCGTGGGGCGGGAGATTGAAGAGCGCTACGGTATCCCCATTGTGAACAAGCGCATATCCGTTACGCCGATTGCGCTCATAGCGGGCGGCACGGGCGCACCCGATTACGTGCCGGTTGCCCGCGCCATGGATAAAGCGGCGAAGGAACTGGGCGTCAATTTCATCGGCGGATTTTCAGCGCTTGTGCATAAAGGGGCGACTATGAGCGATGAAGCGCTCATGCGCGGCATTCCGCAAGCGCTGTGTGAGACGGAATACGTCTGCTCGAGCGTGAATATCGGCACCACCCGCGCGGGCATCAATATGGACGCCGTGCGCCAAATGGGGCAGATCATAAAATCCGCCGCAGAGCTTACAGCGGATCGGGACGGCATAGGTGCGGCCAAGCTTGTGGCTTTTTGCAACGCCGTAGAGGACAACCCATTTATGGCAGGCGCGTTCCACGGCCCGGGCGAGCCGGATTGCGTCATCAACGTAGGCGTATCCGGGCCGGGCGTAGTAAAAAGCGCGTTGACGCGCGTACAGGGCGAACCGTTTGATGTAGTCGCGGAAACTATTAAAAAGACGGCGTTTCGTATCACGCGCATGGGGCAGCTTGTGGCGCAGGAAGCGTCCCGCCGCCTTGGCGTGCCGTTCGGCATTGTGGATCTTTCGCTTGCGCCTACACCCGCCGTCGGCGATTCCGTGGCGCATATCCTAACCGAGATGGGGCTAGAATACGCAGGCGCGCCGGGCACAACTGCCGCGCTTGCACTGTTGAACGACGCCGTGAAAAAAGGCGGTGTAATGGCGTCGGGGCATGTGGGCGGACTTTCGGGCGCGTTCATACCCGTCAGCGAAGACGCGGGCATGATCGAAGCCGCCGAAGTCGGCGCGCTGACTCTGGAAAAGCTGGAGGCTATGACCTGCGTGTGCTCGGTGGGCCTCGATATGATCGCCATCCCCGGCGACACGGATGAAACCACCATCGCGGGCATACTCGCGGACGAAGCAGCCATAGGCATGGTGAACAGCAAGACCACCGCCGTGCGCATTATCCCCGTGCCGGGCAAACAGGCGGGGGATAGTGTGGAATTTGGGGGGTTACTGGGCCGTGCGCCCGTTATGCCGGTCAACCGCTATTCCTGCGCGGATTTCATTGCGCGCGGCGGGCGTATCCCCGCGCCGATACACAGCCTGAAAAATTGAGGGAAAAGGGGGTACGTTGGAGGCTCTGCCTCCAAACCTCTGCCAAGGGCCGTAACGGCCCTTGGAACCACTTGGTACAGGTCCTATGGACATGTAAGAGGATGTAACTAATGATTATGCAATAAAGAATGCCTGCCGATCTAAGTATCGGCAGGCATTCTTACAGATAAAAGTACTTGTTTCCGTTAAGCACTGGTTTTGTAAATAGGCGTTCCCCTAGGGGGAGCGGGGGGCCGCAGCCCTCCCGCTATTAAATAAAATAATCTTTCGTCGCCGCCCTCGACGGCCCGCAGGCCTAGTGCCCGAGGCGTCTCCCGCCGAGGGCGAAGGCGGCGATACCCTGTTAAACCCTACTCGCCTTTAAGACCCGGCTTGCCCGCAGTAGCAGGAACGGTCTCCAGCCGCAGCACGCGCGCGACCGCCTTATACAGCATAAACGTCAGCAGCCCGTTCGCAGCCGTCTTGATGGCGTTAAAGGGGATAATCACGGGCACGAGCATATCCACCACCACCTGGCGCGGTACGCCCATAAAGCCCACCGTGAATATGAGATTGAGGGGGATCATCATGCCGATCATCGCCAGAGAGCCTCCCAGCAGACCGATGATTGCGCCGGACCGGCTGCGCCAGCGGCGATAGATCAGCCCCGCCACAATTACGTACGAGCCCGTCGCGATAAAGTGCATCAGTGCGCCGATAAAGCCGCTACTTTGTGACACCAGCAGCCATTGCAACGTGCTCACGACTGCCGTCAGCACCAGCCCCCACAGCGGCCCGTACAGGAACGTGCCGATCAATATGGGCACATCCGCCATGTCGTACTCCAGAAACGCCGCGCTCGGGAATATGGGGAACCGGATGAAATAGACCAGCAGCAGCGAAAGCGCCGCCAGCATCCCCAAGCGTACCAACCGACCTGTGTTTTCCCGTTTCATGTTCATAGTCTCCGTTTCATGATAGCGTATGCTTCCATGTGGCGACACTCCCGTTTTCAGGGAACAAAAAAGCCCCCGAATGCGGGGGCGTTCCTAGCAAAGTGCGGCACGAAAAATGGGACCGCGCTTCTCTCATCCGGACTATACCGTCGGCGCCAAAATCTCATTGGCTCAACCCAGTTGGGCTCGCGGGCTTGTCGGCTTATAGCCGCATCACCGCCGGTGGGGAATCACACCCCGCCCCGAAGCATCTTCTATATGATACCACCGTTTGATCGCGTGTGCAACATTGGCCACGCAAAGTATGTATTCCAAATATTACTTGTTTTAGGCCATCTGATAAAGGTAGCTTATTGTTGATCACAGGCTGACCATTGGCCATAACATAAAGCCGCCTTTTAGGCGGCCTGTTTTGCTAAAACTAGGTTATTTATGACTCTTTCCATAGGTCTCGTATGCGTTATTCAGTGCCTGCAGCGCCTGTTCGGAAGGCATCCTGGAGAGCAATGCCGAACACTTGTTGCAGAGTATTTTTCCCTTGCCCTGAAACACGCCCAAACTCCGTATGTCTCGGCATGGGTTATGATAGATAGGTACATTGCACAACTCGCAACGCTGGAATTCAGTATTAGAGCCGCCTCGTCTGTGGCCTTGCTCATTCCTTTGTTCTAATTTCGAGAGCATCGCTTCTCACTTTCTCGTATTACTTCGGCGTGTTTGCAGATACGGACGATATACTTGATGCAGAAATCGGCTTTGTTTTCTTGTCGGCTTTCGGCTTCTTCTTTTCTCTTCCCGCAGGACTCTTGTTTCCCATTAAAGTCACTCCCATCCTTCAAGTAAACTATTTTTCCTGTTCAGTATACTCCGTTTTCTGTCAAAAGTACATCCATACAGGGCTGTGACAACAAATCACAGGTCGGTTTTGTCGCTTGCTTCTTTGTTTTTCCCTTTATCGTGCAGCATGCCGGCAGCGATTCGCCTGAGTCGCTCGGGCGTGTTGTCCTTGGGGTGCCGCGCGCAGTGCAGCAGCAGCTGGCGCTTGATTGTGCCGATCTGCTCGCCTGGCGGAAGACCGAGCCATTCCATAAGATCGCGGCCGGTGCACTGTAGATCGCTTTCCGAAAAAGGCGCGCCATCCTTCTTCATGGCGTCGAGCACTGTGCGCCAGCGTGTCGCGCGAAAATAGGGAGAAAGGCCGGAACCGAGCACGTCCGCCTCGCGTATGGCGCACAAAAGCAAAGCCCGGTCATAGCCAATCGAAGCGAAGCGCGTCCGCAGCGTGCTCTCACGGGCACGGAAGTTCAGGTCGTACATGTGGTGCTCGACAAGAAACAGCACATCCTCCGCAATTGCGTTGGGCATTCGCAGACGCTGCATTATTTCCCGGGCAATAGGCACGCCGAGCGTATCGTGATTCAGCATGGGTGTAACGCCGCGTGGCAGCAGCTTTGCGGGCGTCTGTGCGTGTCCGCCTGCGTCTGCAGGCAGACCTTTTTCTTTGAGCGCGGCAGGCTTACCGATATCGTGCAGCAATCCTGCAAGCCGCAGCGTTACGGTAGGCTCTGCAGCGGCGCACGCATGAAAGCTATGGCGCAGCACATCGTGCGCATGATATTGCGGCCGCTGTGTGATGCCGTCGCCTTCGAGCAGCTCGGGGATGAGGTAGGGGAACGCGCCCATTTCATAAAGCAAATTCAGTCCGCGCAGCACGGGGGAGGGCATTGCCCCGGTAAGGGCAGGGTAGCGTCCGTCGCTCAAAAGAATTTTGATCAGTTCGTCCCGCTTGCGTTCCCACGCGATATCCGCAAGGCCGCCGACATTCGCGCACGCAGCCGCCCATGTGCCTTCTTCAATTTCAAACCCCAGCTCGCATGCAAAGCGTATGAGCCGCAGCACACGCAAGCCGTCGTCCCGCAATATCACTGCGGGGTCTTTGGAAGTCGAACGTACAAGACGCGCTTCAATATCTTTTACCCCGCCCGTCGGGTCACGCATTTCTCCGGTCAGTATATCCACATACAAAGCGTTGCAGGTGAAATCGCGCCGGAACGCATCTTCGTCAATCGATTCGCTGAAGAAAACGGATTCCGGCCTGTGTGTGCCGCCGGGGCCGTACGCGTCGCCGCGGAATGTTGTATGCTCGAATTTCATACCGTTCAGGTGCAGTTCGGAGGTGCCGAACTGCGGCGCTTTTTGTATGCATTTGATATCGTGCACTTTGCAGAGCGTCTCCACGGCGTCCGGCCTTAATACGGAACAGATATCCATGTCGCTCGGCGGCAGGTCAAACTGCGCGTTGCGCGGAAGCCCGCCCACGGCGTATAAAACCGCGCCCGCTTCCTGAAACAGGCGGGCAAGTTTGGTCAATTCAAGTGGAAATTGTATATTATCCATGTTGCTCCATATGGGGGCTCTGCCCCCATACCCCCGCCTAAGGCGACGACCCGCAGGCCTAGTGTCCGAGGCGTCTCCCGCCGAGGACGACACGTCCCTTTGGAATCCTGTGGGGAGTAATAATGTATTGCACAAGCGATAATCGCTTGTGCAATTGGAGGGTTTCCAAAGGGCCGTTACGGCCCTTTGGTGGGGTGCAGGGGCAAAGCCCCTGTATATTATTCATCTGTAGTCTCTTCAGTTTCTTCCAACATCCGGCCTTCCATACGCGTGATATCATCCTCAGGCGCTACGCCGCCGATCGGGACGTCGCCGTTTTCAGCGCGGGGCGCGATGGCGATGCTGACCACGCGGGTGCCTTCGTCTGCGCGCATGAGCCGTACGCCCTGCGTGCCGCGGCCGGATGTCACACTGATCTGTTCTGCGGGCATGCGGATGACCATACCGTCGTCCCGGATGAGCAGCAGATCCTCCTCGCCCGTGACCATGGCCAGCCCGCACAGGTCGCCCGTTTTATCGGTAATCTGCATGGCGATGATGCCCTTGCCGCCGCGGCGCTGTCCGCGATAGGCTTCTTCGGGCGTGCGCTTGCCCATGCCGTTTTCGGTAACGGTCAGTACGTCCGCGCCGTTGACCACGCGCACCATGGCGACCACAGCGTCTTCGTCGTCGAGCGATATGGAGCGCACGCCGGTGGCGTTGCGGCCCATGCTGCGTACATCGTTTTCGTCGAAGCGGATGCACTTGCCCTTGTTGGTGGCGATGAGGAATTCATCCTTGCCGCCGGAAAGTTCCACGCCTATGAGCTCGTCGCCCTCGCGCAGGTTCAGCGCGATCAAACCGCCCTTGCGGATGTTATCGAAATCCGAAAGAGGCGTCTTTTTGATAACGCCCTGCCGCGTCGCCATTACGAGATATTCGCCCTCGTCATCAGCGGTGACGGGGAACATGGCCGTGATGCGCTCGCCGCCCGCAAGCTGTAAAAGGTTGACGATGGCGGTGCCTTTTGCCGCGCGGCCCGCTTCGGGGATGACATAGCACTTGATCTTGAACGCGCGGCCCTGATTGGTGAAGAATAGGATGTGCGCGTGCGTGGAGGTGACAAACAGATGCTCCACGAAATCTTCTTCGCGCGTACCCTGTCCCATCACGCCCTTGCCGCCGCGGTTCTGCGCGCGGTAAGTATCCGACGCCAAGCGTTTGATATAGCCGAAGTGCGTGAGCGTGACGCACATTTCCTCTTCCTGAATGATGTCGTCCATATCGATATCTTCGATGATATCGGTAATCTGCGTGCGGCGCTCGTCGGCATACTTGCGCTTTACTTCGAGCGCTTCGTCGCGGATGATGGACAACAGCAGATGCTCGTCCGCGAGTATGCTCAAAAGGTACGCCACGGTCTTGGTCAGTTCGTCGAACTCGGCCAATATCTTTTCACGCTCAAGTCCTGTCAGGCGCTGCAGACGCATATCCAGTATCGCCTGCGCCTGTTTTTCACTGAAGTTAAACCGGGCGATCAAGCGGGCCTTAGCTTCGGGCGCGTTGGGAGAACTCTTGATGAGGTCGACGATTTCGTCGATGTTATCGAGCGCCCTGATGAGACCTTCCAACAGGTGAAGTCGTTCTTGCGCGCGTTCGAGGTCGTACTGGGTCCTGCGGGTGACTACCTGCTTCTGATGCTCTAGGTAATGCACGAGCATTTCGCGCAGCGTGAGCACCTTGGGCTCGCCGTCCACCAGCGCAAGCATGATCACGCCGAACGTATCCTGCATGGCGGTATGCTTGTAGAGCTGGTTGAGCACCACATTGGCGTTGACGTCTTTTTTGAGGTCTATGACAATGCGCATGCCGTTTCGGTCCGTTTCGTCCCGCAAATCGGCGATGCCTTCGATCTTCTTTTCATGCACCAGCTCGGCGATGCGTTCCACCAGCCGCGCTTTGTTGACCTGGTAGGGGATTTCCGTAACGACGATGCGGCTCTTGTTCTGTGGCAGCTGCTCGATTTCCGCCTTCGCGCGCACCACAATACGCCCGCGCCCCGTAAAGTAGGCAGAAGCTATGCCGGCGCGGCCCATGATCATGCCGCCCGTCGGAAAATCCGGCCCCGGCATACGCTCCATGAGCGCGTCAATCGTGGCGTCAGGGTCGTCGATCAAAAGGCATAGCGCATCGATGGTCTCCGCGAGGTTGTGCGGCGGAATATTCGTTGCCATGCCCACGGCGATACCGCCCGAACCGTTGACCAAAAGGTTGGGGAAACGCGCGGGCAGAACACTGGGCTGCATGAGTGTTTCGTCGAAATTGGGCACAAAATCGACGGTGTTCTTTTCGATATCCGCCATCATTTCTGCGGCGAGCTTGGAGAAACGCGCCTCTGTGTAACGCATGGCGGCAGCAGAATCGCCGTCAACGGAACCGAAGTTGCCGTGGCCTTCCACCAGCGGATAGCGCGTATTGAAATCCTGCGCAAGCCGCACCATGGCGTCGTAAACGGAGCTGTCGCCGTGGGGGTGGTATTTGCCCAGCACGTCGCCCACGATACGCGCGGACTTACGGAACGGCTTGTCCGGCTGCAGACCCAGCTCGTCCATGGAATACAGAATACGCCGGTGCACGGGCTTTAAGCCGTCGCGCACGTCGGGCAATGCACGGTTTATGATGACCGCCATGGCGTAGGAAATAAAGGAATGCTTCATCTCCTTTTCAATGTCCTGCGGTAGTATGCGGTTTGCGGGAAGTTCGGTCATGATCGTTTATCCCTTTCTGCGTTTTGTACGGATGAACCGGTGTTCATTGTACATGAGCGGTTTGCGCTGCTTCAGGCGCAAAGCCCTTGTTGTTGTTATCCAGCCCGTGGGTTTCTGGTATCGGCTCATGCTGAGCCGACGATGATTTTTATCATGGGGGAACTGCGTTCCCCCATCCCCCCTCCTGAGGCTGCGACTGATGCAATCGTTCCGAACGTAAGATCAGCGGGAACCGTACTTTAGAGGGTGTGGGGGGCGAAGCCCGCCCACTATTAAATAAAATAATTTCTCGTCGCCGCCGAAGGTGGCGATACCTTATTTCTTACACGTCAAGGTTCGCTACAAGCTTGGAATTCATCTCGATAAACTCGCGTCTTGGCTCGACCTTGTCGCCCATGAGTATGGTGAATATCTCGTCGGCGGCAATGGCGTCATCCAGCTTGACTTGCAGCATAATGCGCCGTTCAGGGTCCATGGTGGTTTCCCACAGCTGTTCGGGGTTCATCTCGCCAAGACCTTTGTAGCGCTGTATATTGGGCTTGGGCTCGCGGCCTATCTCGGTAAGCACCGCTTCAAGTTCCTCGTCGGAATACGCGTATCGTTCAATCTTGCTGCGGCTGATTTTGTAGAGCGGCGGCTGCGCGATGTATACATAGCCTTCCTCAATCAGCGGCCGCATGTAGCGGTAGAAGAATGTTAAAAGCAACGTGCGGATATGGCTTCCATCCACGTCCGCGTCCGTCATGCAGACAATTTTGTGATACCGGAGCTTGCTTACATCAAAATCCGTATCCAGTCCCGCGCCGAATGCCGTAATCATGGCTTTGATTTCGGCGTTCGCGAGCATTTTGTCAAGCCGCGTTTTTTCCACGTTCAATATCTTACCCCTGAGCGGGAGGATCGCCTGGTGCTGCGGGTTACGGCCCTGCT
Organism: uncultured Oscillospiraceae bacterium; assembly: GCA_964440115.1. Classification (GTDB taxonomy): domain Bacteria; phylum Bacillota; class Clostridia; order Christensenellales; family CAG-138; genus JAEWWD01. The sequence goes on from CAYTPV010000005.1 coordinate 268,920, forward strand.
TGGCGGAGCCGCCCGCGCTGTCGCCTTCTACGATAAACAGTTCGCACAGGGAGGGGTCTTTTTCGCGGCAGTCGGCCAGCTTGCCGGGCAAGCTGGTGCTGTCGAGCGCGCTCTTTCGGCGAGTCAGCTCGCGCGCCTTTCGCGCCGCGTCACGCGCGCGGCAGGCGGTAATGCACTTATCGATGAGCAGCCGCGCGATAGCGGGGTTCTCTTCAAGATATGTCGCAAGCCCGTTTGCTACAGCGCCGTCCACCAGCGGCCGAATATCAGCGTTGCCCAGTTTTGTTTTTGTCTGGCCCTCAAACTGCGGCTCCATGAGTTTTATACTAACGATGGCGGTCAGGCCTTCGCGAATATCTTCGCCAGAAAGCGACGGGTCCGCGCTTTTGAGCATGTTGTACTTGCGCGCGTAGTCGTTGATGACGCGGGTCAGCGCGGATTTAAAGCCCACCAGATGCGAGCCGCCTTCAATGGTCGCGATATTGTTCGCGAAAGTGAATATGTTCTCGTTGTAGCCGTCGTTGTACTGCATGGCGACTTCCACCGTCGCCGTTTCGGAGCCGTCCTCTTCGCGGTTGGTACTGATATAGATGGGCTTGGGGTGCAGCACCTCTTTGTTTTTGTTCAGGTGCTTCACGAACGAAACGATGCCGCCCTCGTAGCAGAAGGTCTTAGAAACCTGCTGGCCCTCGCGCTGATCCTCCACGCAGATTTTAATGCCCGCGTTGAGGAAAGCGAGCTCGCGCAGGCGGCCCATCAGCGTTTCGAAGTGGAAATTGACTTCGTCAAATATCTGCGCGTCCGGCAAAAACCATATGGTCGTGCCATGCTCTTCTTCGGGGCAGGTGGAGATATTTTCGACCTCAGTGGTGGGAATACCGCGAGAATAGCTCTGCTGGTAAACCTGCCCGTCGCGGCAGACTGTGGCAACGAGCTTCTCGGAAAGCGCGTTGACGCAGCTTACGCCCACGCCGTGCAGGCCACCGGATACCTTGTAGCCGCTGCCGCCGAACTTTCCGCCGGCGTGCAGTATGGTAAGCGCCACTTCGAGTGCGTTTTTGCCAGTCTTTTCATGGTAGCCCACAGGGATGCCGCGTCCGTCGTCCTGAACGGTGACGGAGTTATCGGCGTGGATGGTCACGGATATGTTGGTGCAGTATCCGGCAAGCGCTTCGTCGATGGAATTATCCACCACCTCGGTGACGAGATGATGAAGCCCACGCGTATCCGTGGAGCCTATGTACATGCCCGGGCGGCGGCGCACAGCCTCCAGCCCCTCCAGTACCTGTATCTGCGAAGCGCCGTACGCCTGCGAAGAAATTCCGTTTTGTTCCATATACACAATCCTTTCCAACAAACCTTTACGCGCGATATCAAAAGCCGCGCGGATCTTTCAGTGTGAATTGACGCCTTGCCTACACGTCGAATACGCCGTCCGAGGCAAAACGCTTATGCAGCGTCGCCGGGCTGATGGCGGAGGCGACGACACGCAGCTCCTCGCCTTCCTGCACGAGCAGGTAGGCGCGTTCGCCTTCGGGGCAGGGCGTAAAGCGCCCGGATTCCTTCGCGCGCGATATGAACGCGGCGGTTTCCGGCGACTCGAGCGCACTCTTCTGGGAGAGTATGGCGATGATATCCCGCGACGGGACGCAAACGTCCCAGCCGATGTGTACAATCATTCTCGCGTCAGTCCTTTCATTGCCCAGGCCTTGCTCCCGTAATAATAGCCGGGTATTAAGAGGGGGTCGGGGAGTCGAAGCAGCGCGCCTCCTGTGGAGGGTAAAGCGCTGCGTAAGACCAGTGAGTTAGGAAGTGTAAGGAAGCATTTGCTGACGAAACACGACCATAACGAACTGGAAGCCCTCCCGCTATTAAATAAAATAATCAATCGTCGCCGTGGGCGGCGATACTGATTTATACAACAAGCGATACCGCTCAGGTATCGGATAGCCGACTCCTTATTACCAAGTATCCCCAATTTACGCGGGTACAACGGTTCCGCCCTGTACGTGGTACACCGTCATTTCATGCATTCCCGCTGCGGAAAGCCCGGCCAGATGCGTACATGTTAAAAACGTCTGGCAGCCCTGCATGGCGTCTGCGAGCATGCGCTGCCGTTCCTCGTCAAGCTCGGATAACACGTCGTCCAGCAGCAGTACGGGTGGCTCACGGCCTATCTCGCGCATGAGCGCCAGCTCGGAAAGCTTGAGCGAAAGCGCTGCCGTTCGCTGCTGCCCCTGCGAGCCGAACGCCCGTACATCCACGCCGTCTAGTTCGAGCAGTATGTCGTCCCTGTGCGGGCCCACAGATGTACCGCCGCGCAGCGCGTCGCGTTCGGCGCTTGATGCCAGCGCATCCATAAGTGCGGCCGTGAGGGTCTTTTCGTCCGTCAGTTCCAGCGCGGGCGTGTAGACGACGTTTAGCGTCTCACGAGAGCCGGAAAGTTCCCTGTGCAGCGCTGAAGCCATAACGCCAAGCTTGTCCATAAACGACGCACGCGAGAGCATAAGCTTTGCGCCTAAACCGGCAAGCTGTTCCTCCCACGGCTCCAACAATGCGCGCTGCGGCTTTTCGCCGCGCAGCAGGGCGTTTCTTTGCTTAAGCGCAAGATTATACTGCTGCAAGCGGTAATAGTAGGCGGGCTGCAGCTGCGAAAGCTCCATATCTAGAAATCTGCGCCGCTCGGACGGACCTTGCTTGATCAGACGAAGATCCTCCGGAGAAAACATCACCACGTGCAGGCATCCTAGCAGCTCTCCTGACCGGGAAAGCGCCATGTCGTCTATGCGAAGCTCCCGCCGCTTATCGGTGAAAAGCCTGCAGTCGATGCTGTGTGTGCCGGTGCGCTTTGTAAGCGTCAATCCTACGGACGCGCAGGGCTGGCCGTGGCGGATGAGTTCGGAATCGTGCCGTGTACGGTGGCTGCGGCCCAGCGCGCATAAAAAGAGTGCTTCCAGCACGTTGGTTTTGCCCGCCGCGTTTTCGCCCAGTAGCACGCACAGCCCCGGTGCGGGCTGCAGAACAAGATGTTCATAGCTGCGGTAATCGTGCAGGCGGATGCCCGTAATCTGCATGGAGCGTCCTCTTTTGCGCGCCCGGAAGGCTGATGCTGCCGCAAATTGCGGCACACATAAAAAAAGCCCCCCGAGTCTCTAGAATAAGTATACCACAGAAGGGAGGTCTTGTATATATAATTAAGAAGAAGGGAGAAAGTTATTTGCGTTGTATGCAGAATGCCTCTGCATCTTGTTTACAAGGTATCGCCGCTTACAGCGGCGACGATAATTAATTTTATTTAAAAACGCGGGCTCCGCCCCCGTGACCCCTGGGGTACGAATGACACACTATCCAAATCAAGAATCCTTCATAGTATAGGTGCTACATATTTCAGCGAAATAGGCAATGACAAATCCCATAAAATCCGTAAAAACCGGCGACATGCGCGCCGGCTTTTACACCTTGCACAAATGCCGGCCGCACCGCAGGTGCAGGCATTTGTGAGAAAGAACGCAGGGAATGGACTCTGTCCATTCCCTGCGTAAACCCGCCGCAGCGGCCTCACGAAAATGGCATAGCCATTTTCGTGACTACAAAAGTAGTGCCGGCGCGTACTGCTTCACATACCCAAGCGTAATCTGTGCAAGCCGCGTGTAGCCGCGCTCATTGGGGTGCAGGCCGTCGTCGCTGACATAGGCGCGGTAATCCTCTTCCTCCAGCAAAGCGGCACGCAGAAGCAGCAACGGCGTTTCTGTGGCTTGGGCGATGCGTTCAACCGTTGCGCTGTAGCGTTCGTGCCACCAGTAAATGCGCCCTACATTGCCTAAAAACTGCAGAATACTCTTTGCACGTTGCTCGTCACCGTGCGTGAAATAGTTGAAATAGCGGTCCGCATCGATGGGCGGCAGATCGCACAGCACGGGCTGGCTGCCCGCCTCTTTTATTTCCGTAATCATCTCGCGAAGGTTTTGTTCATATTCCGGCAGCGGCGTGTTGGGCAGGTGCGGGGCGAGCGGATCGCGTGCCACGGCGTCCCAATCGAAATCACAGTCGTTGCCGCCGACTTCGAGCAGCACGATCGAGGGCGGATCGTTCTTTTTGAGCGTTTCGCGCAAAGAACTGAGCAGTTCGCCGCTTTTCAACCCAAAGCGGGATATGTTCTGTACAGCAGGTTTCAGGAATTTGGATACCTGCGCGCAGAAACCGTCGCGAAGCAGCACGTGCCGCTTGCGGTTCGCATCGTAGCTGACGCCTTTTGCCAAAGAATCTCCGGCCACGAGTATGGGGCCATCGGATGCAATAATCATTTCCGCCATGCGAGTTCCTCCTTTGCAAACGGAACAGATAGGTCTGTACAAGCACTATCAGTGTATTGGCGAATGCAGTTCTTTTATACCGACGCTGTGGATTTCTACTCCGTCAGCAGCCGCAGCAGTATGCCGGGGTCAAACTGCTCGCTGAGCAGCATATGCAGCGCGCACCCGTCGAGCAGCGCGAGATACGCGCGTCCATATGCCCGGAAGCGCTGTGCGCCGGGTTCGGCCATGCGCAGGGAGCCGACTTCAAGCATGACGGCCCATTCCCGCTGTTTGGCCGCCACACGCTTTCTCAGAGCGCCTTCCTCGCGCAGCGCTTCGCTTAGCAGCGCGAAATGCAGGCGCATGGCATCGTGATCCTTCAGCAGCGATTCTGTCAGCAAGGATAATGCGTCGACCGCGGGCCGGTTTTCCGTAAGCGCGTCAATCCATGCGAATATGATCTCGGTCATGCGACCGAAGTGCTCTTCCGCGATATCCAGTACGAGGTATTCCTTGGACGGGTAATGGTAATACAAAGTGCCCTTGGAAAGCTTCGCCGCTTTTGCGATATCGGCTAAACTTGTGGCATGCACGCCTCCCGTCATAAACAGTGAGGATGCTGTCTGCCGTATGCCTTCGCGCGTATTTTCAGGCTCGATGTTCTTTTTAGCCATTCCGTCCTCCATATCATCAGTCGGTCGACCGACCGAGTATGAATATATTCTATCCTGCGATTTATGTATTGTCAATAAGAGATTGGTATGCGCGGTTGTATACGTAGGATGGAATGGATTGACAACAAGATATCGTGTGATTATATAATGGATATATTGAAAAACGTACGGCCTTGCCAGTGACTTCTTAGCATAAGCAAGAAGGACAGGTTGTAATGTATTCAGGGTGGGTGGTATGGTGCGTAAAGCGGTGAAAGGTAAAGCGGTATCCAAAGCGAATACATTTCAATTGCCCGACAACCTGTTTTATGTCTGTACAGGGGTACTGGTTCTTTTTATTCTGTTTTTCAGCTTTTACAACCTGGGGCAGCTTCCCGCGCGGGACTGGGATGAAGCGCGGCATGGAGTATCCGGTTATGAAATGCAAAAAGTCGGCGGCCAGATCATCAATACCTATTTGTATGCGCCTGATTATTGGAATCTAAAACCGCCTTTGAGTTTTTACGGCGTACAACTGGGCTATCTTCTGTTTGGCTACAATCTGTTCGGCATGCGATTTTACAGCGCGCTTGCATTCATGCTGACGGCAGTATGCGTGGGCTGGTTCTGTAAAAAACGTTATGGTAATCTGGAAGCTATAATGGTTTTGCTTTTGATTATATGCTGCGCACCTTTTTACAGTGATCATTTTGCGCGGCACGGGGACGCTGATTCGCTGTTTTCATTATTCTGTGTCGTTTCCCTGCTTTCGATGATGATGATAGAGGAAAAGCCTTGGGCTCTTTATACCTGTTCAGGCGGTTTTGCTCTTGCTTTTCTTACAAAAAGCTGGCACGCTTTATTCATCGCTGCTGTAGTAGGCGTATATATGCTTTGGAAAAAGATACTCTTACGCCTTTCCCTTAGGCAATGGATGGGGTTCGTGGCTGCGGGCGCAATTCCCATTCTTGTATGGGCGGCGTTTCGTTATCGGGCTGATGGCGTCAGCTTCTTTCAAAAAATGGTCGAGGTCGATCTAATCAACCGCAGCACGCAGATATTGGAGCGCCATCATGGAAACTGGGGATACTATATTAATGTGCTCATTAGTTTTTCTCCGACTACAGGATATCTGCCGCTGTTTACCGCCTTCATGTTGGCTGCATATCGCCTGACGGCCAAGCCCGGAGACCGAACACTGCCTGAAAATCCATCGGTATATGCGGATGTGCCGGTGCTTCTGCTATGGGTACTCCTGCCGCTCGCGGTGTTTTCGCTGGTTCGTACCAAGCTTTGGTGGTACGTTTTTCCGCTTTACTTTCCGCTACTAATGGCGACGGGCATTTTGCTTGCGCAGATGATTCGCAGCGTCAATAAAAAGTATCTCTTTCAGAAGTGGCTTGTGATCGCCGTGACGGCCATACTACTCACAGTCGGTGTCAGGAGTTCGTGGAGAGTGCTGGATGCACCCTTTCAGGATACTCTTCAATCTATATTATGGCAGGAGAAGGATGCACTGGGGTCTACCAGAGATAAAAACGCCTATATATCTAATACATTGCTCACTTTCTTTGACCGGGGCACGCAGTCATATGTACTGCTTGGGGAACTGTACTATAATTGGAGATGCTCCGTAGACGATTCGGAGGCATTTCTAAAAGATGCCGCAGCACAGATACTCCTGATCGACGAGGCGGGTTATCTGGCAAACGATACATTGCAGGTACGCTGCAAAGAACTATTGCGGCGTGATGGGTACTTGGTATTGGAAAAGCTATGAACATGGCGGACGGATGCCGCTGATCAAATAGTAACTTAGAATAGTATGAATCACGCAAGAGGGAGATGTACAAAATATGAAGTATTCCGAACATCCCGTAAAGGTATTTGACGGAATTCACTGGGTCGGCGCGCTCAACCCGGATCTTCGGCGTTTCGACATCATCATGGAAACCGAGTACGGTACCAGCTACAATGCGTATCTGGTGCAGGGGTCGGAAAAGACAGCGCTCATCGATACGGTGAAGGACGGCTTTCTGCCGCAGAGTCTTGAGCTCATCAAGCAGCTCGTCGACCCGTCCAAAATCGACTATATCGTCGTGCAGCATACGGAACCCGATCATTCCGGTTCCATCGCGCAGATGCTGGAATTAGCGCCCAACGCGCGCATATTGTGCACTAAAGCGGCATCGCTGTACCTGCCGCATATCGCAAACCGAGAACTGCCCATCGATATCGTCAAGGAAGGCGATGTTCTAAATCTGGGCGGACGCACGCTTCGCTTTATATTAGCGCCGTTTTTGCACTGGCCGGATACCATGTTTACGTATGACGATGTTTCCGGCGCGCTGTTCACCTGCGACGCGTTCGGCTGCCATTTCGCATCCGAGCATGTACTCGAAAGCTGCACGGACGAACGCTTTAAAGAAGCCCGCCGTTATTATTACGACTGCATCGTAAGCCCCTTCGCACCGCATGTCACGCGCGCCATCGCACATGTGAACGAGCTGAATTTGCCGAAAATAGCGGCCATACTGCCCTCGCACGGGCCGGTGCTGGATAAGGACCCCCTGGGCGCAGTCGCGCTCTACGACGAATGGGCGAAGGAACGCGAACCGCTCAAGGGCAACCGCGTATTCATCGGATTTGTGTCCGCTTATTGCTATACGCGGATCATGGCCGAAACGCTCTCGGAGGCACTTACAGCGCGCGGCGCGATCGTTGATTTGGTTGATTTTACCGATATTACGCCGGAAGAAGCTGCGGAGCGCATCCACCGCGCGGATGTGATCGCCATAGGCAGCCCCACCATCAACGCGGATGCGCTGCCTCCCGTATGGGCGGCGCTCTCACATGTATCTGTGCCCATCGTGCGCGGACGGGTAGCCGCTGCGTTCGGTTCCTTCGGGTGGAGCGGCGAAGCCGTGCCCATGGTGGAACAGAGGCTGACCGGCCTTGGCTTCAAAGTGGCCGGAACAGTGCGTTCGCGCTTTAAGCCGGATCAGGAGTCGCTCGACGAAATGTCCGTGCTGGCGGACAAGCTGGCCGCGACAATGAAACTGGATAAATAAATGAAAATGGAATAGCTTGAAAAGCCGGACGGGAACGCTGTCCGGCTTCTGCATCTATGATCAATACTTCAGGAGGCATATTCATGCGTCTATACGACATTACCCGTGAACTGACCACCGCAAAGTTGTATCCCGGTACGCCGCCCGTGGAACTGAAGCGTGAATGCTCCATCGCACAGGGTGCCGAATATAACCTGTGCTCCATCAAATCCAGCCTGCACGCCGCCACGCACTGCGACGCGCCGCTGCATTTTATCGACGGCGCGGCGGATATCGCCGCTATGCCGCTCATCTGCTACATCGGCCGCTGCTATGTGCTCGAAGTTCCCAAAACGATACTTACCGTGGATTTTTTCCGTGAAAAGTTGCCCTGCGGGGCCGTCCGTCTGCTGATCAAAAGCGGAGGGGAGGCGTACCTTTCGCCGGAAGCCTCGGCATATCTCGCGGAACGCGGAGTAGTCACGGTCGGTACCGACGCGCTGAGCGTCGGCAGCCCGGATGATGAAGCGTCTGCACATATCCCGCTGATGCGGGCGGGGATCGCCGTCATCGAAACGCTGGATCTTTCGGGTATCCCCGAGGGATGGTATACCCTGTTCGCGCCGCCTGTGAAAATCGCAGGTGCGGAGGGCGCGTTCTGCAGGGCGGTGCTGATAGAAGAGGAATAGTATACGAGGGCTTTGCCCTCGAGCTCCCACCAAGGGTCGTAACGACCCTTGGAACCCATTACTGAACATGCCCATTGGGCATGTTCGGGGTATATAAAACAAAAACGCCTGCAGGATATTACCCGGCAGGCGTTTTAATTGCTGTTCTTTTCTCCGTCAATGCTATGGCATTGAGGATCAAGGATTCCCAAGGGACGTGTCCCTTGGGCGGAGGTTTGGAGGCGGAGCCTCTAAAGTGTCCCTTACTCTCTCAATGCCGCGCCCACGTTTTTGAGCGAGCTGAGTATGGCTGAGACGGAAGCGCTGATTTCTTCCTCATTGAGCGTGCGGTCCTCGGCGCGCAGCGTGAAGGAATACGCCATGCTCTTTTTACCGGCAGGCACTGTGCCGCCGCGGAACACGTCGAACAGCTGTGCCTGTTCCACCAGCACACCTGCGGGCAGGTCGCTTGCGCGTTCAATGGCGAATTTGAGGGTTTCGGCTGTTTCGCACTCCTCCACAAGCACCGCCAAGTCGCGCTGTACCACCGGGTAGCGGGGGAGAGCAACATAGGTGCGGGAACGGTTCTGCAGCTTATACAGCGCGTCAAAGCGCAGTTCCGCCATATATACGCGAGAGTCGATATCAAAGAACTTCGTGACGTCCGGATGCGTTTCGCCCAGTTCGCCGATATATTTGTCGGCAGAGTAGATCAGCGCTGAGCGGCCGGGATGCAGGTATGGCCCGCCGCCGCGCACAAAGCGCACATCGGCTATGCCGAGACCTTCGAGCAATTCCTCGATTGCGCCCTTGAGTGTGAAGAAATCCTCGCCCTCGCCAAAGAACGTAAGCCCGACCATCTTGCGCTCTTCTGCTAGTTCTTCATTGTTGTCGAAGTGCACATTGCCGACTTCGAAGAAGCGGCCCTGACCGGTGCGGCGGTTGAGGTTAAGCGCGGCGGATTTGAGCATGCCGATGTACAGCGTGGTGCGCATAAGGCTCTGATCTTCGCCGAAGGGGTTGATGATGCGCACAGTCTGCCGTTTTTCGTCGTCCTCCGGAAGCCGCAGCGAATCGATAGCGGCGGGGCCGGTGAAGTTGTAGTTGTACATTTCATAAGCGCCTACGCCGACCAGACGGTCCTTGATCTCATCGTCCAGCCGGAACTGCGGGGTCAGGCTGCCGCGGAATGTATCGCCGCGCATGAGCGTGGGCGCGATATTGTAGTAGCCGTAGATACGCCCCACTTCCTCGGCGATATCCCAATCCTTCTCAATGCCGCTTTCAATATCCGCCCGGTAATGCGGTACGGATATGTGCAGATTGTCGCCGGAAACCTTGGCGCTGATCTGTATGGTGCCGAGCATATCCGCCATCTCACTGCCGGTAAGCTGCGTGCTGAGTATGCGGTTGATGTTCGTAATGGAAACATCGATTTCGCGGTTTTCAAGGTTGACGGCGCATACGTCGATGGTATCGCCTATGATGCGGCCCGCATTGAACTCTACGATCAGCTCCATGGCGCGGTCCAGCGCCTTTTTCGCACTCACAGGCTCCACGCCTTTGATGAAGCGCGCGGCGGCGTCCGTGATATGCCGAAGTTTCCGGGCGGTAGCGCGGATATTGCTGTTCTTGAATACGGCGGCCTCGAACAGAACGGCTTTGGTCTCCGGCTTGATTTCTGAGTTTTCGCCGCCCATTACGCCCGCGATGCCCACGCCCTTCTTGGGGTCAGCGATGAGCAGCATGGAAGGATCAACCGCCCTGTCCTTGCTGTCCAGCGTGCGCACGGTTTCGTTCTCGTACGCGTTGCGAACCACGATATGCGCGTCCGCCACGCAGGCAAGATCAAACGCGTGCATGGGGTGACCGTATTCCACCATGACGTAGTTGGTGATATCTACGATGTTGTTGATGGGCCTAAGTCCCACGCTTCTAAGCTTCTTCTGCATCCAGCGCGGGGAAGGCTCGATCTTGATATCCGTCACAACGCGTGCGGCGTAACGCGGGCACAGTTCGGTGTTCAGTACCGTCACGCTCGCGTAATCCGCAGCGTTGCCTTCACCGGAAATCTGGCGAAGAACGGGTTCCTTGAACGGCTTGCCCAGCGCGGATGCGATTTCGCGGCAGATGCCCACGATGCTCAGGCAGTCGGGCCGGTTGGCGGTCAGCTCGATATCGAATATGACGTCGTTCATATCGAGCGCTTTGGCGATGGGTTCGCCGGGCTTGTGTTCGCCCTGAATATCTAAGAGACCGTATACCTCGCTGCCGGGATAATCCGCGTCCGTAAGCCCCAGTTCTTTGCCGGAACAGAGCATGCCGGCGCTCTCCACACCGCGCATAACGGTGGGCTGTATTTCGATGCCGCCGGGCAGCTTGGCGCCGGGCAGGGCCACAGGCGCAAGCATGCCTTCATATACATTGGGCGCGCCGCAGACGATGGTGCGGGGGCTGGCTTCGCCCGCGTCCACGTGGCAAATGTGCAGCTTCTGCACATCGGGGTGCTGGCTGACTTTAAGCACGCGGCCTGCGACCACGCCGGAAACTTCCGGCAGTTCGGGCAGTACGTCCGCCACTTCAAAGCCGCGCCACATCATTTTCTCCACGAACTGCTCGTGCGTGACGTCGTAATCGATATATTCCTTCAACCATTTCAGGGGAAGTTTCATATGGGTTGCCTCCTTCTTCTGTCTCGCACGCTAGAACTGCCTGAGGAACCGCGCGTCGTTCTCATACTGCAGCCGGATATCCGTGATGCCGTACTTCAGGTTGGCCACACGGTCCACGCCCAGACCGAACGCGAACGCTTTCCATTCGTGCGGGTCGAGGCCGCAGTTTTCGATCTCGTGCGGGTTGGTCACGCCGCTGCCGAGTATTTCCAGCCAGCCGGTACCCTTGCACATCCTGCAGCCTTTACCGCCGCAGATGGTGCAGGAAATATCCAGTTCCGCAGAAGGTTCCGTGAACGGGAAGTAGCTGGGCCGGAAGCGCGTTCTGACATGCTCGCCGAATACGGCGTGCACAAATGTCTCAAGAGTGCCCTTAAGATCCGCGAGCGTGACGTTGCGGTCCACAACCAGCCCTTCCATCTGCATGAATATGGGGGAATGGCTTGCGTCCACCTCGTCCACGCGGAAGCAGCGGCCGGGAATGACCACCCGGAACGGCGGCTTAAGCGTGAGCAGCGCGCGCGGCTCGCAGTTGGTAGTATGTGTGCGAAGCACCACACGGTCGCTGATGTAGAAGGTATCCTGCGTATCCCGTGCCGGATGGTTCGGGGGCATATTGGGCAGCTCGAAATTGTAAAGGTCGAGGTCGACTTCGGGGCCGTCGAACGTCATAAAGCCCATACCGATAAGCGCGTCACGGATATCGCGGTAAGCCTGTGTCATGGGGTGCAGTCTGCCGCGCGGCAATATGCGCTTGCCAGGTTCGGTCACATCCAGCGTTTCGCGCATAAAGCGGGATGATTTTTCCTGCTCGTGAATGCGCGTACGCTTTTCCTCGATTGCTGTTTCCAGTTCGCGTTTGAGCTTGTTGGCCTCCTGGCCAAGCTGCGCGCGGACATCCTTGTGCAGTTTGCCCATTGTGCGCAGTATCTCTGTCAACGAACCGCTGCGGCCGAGCACGCTGACACTCAGCGCCTCTATATCCGCTTCCGCCGTTGCTTCCGAAAGGCGATCGAACGCCTCGCGGCCTATTTTTTCCAGGTTCTCCAGCATGGCTGCCTCCTTATTGTTGCGCCGTTGCGGCGCACAAGGTCGTTATATTTTGCAGGCGCGGGTGTTGACCTTTTGCTGTAGCCCGACTACCACGCGTCATCCCATTCCTCAAAAGGTGCTACGCCCCGGATTCGTAATGTTGTTTTTGTCGTTGCTCAACTTCCGTACCTTAGGGGGCGCGGGGGGCGTAGCCCTCCCGCTATTAAATAAAATAATCCTTCGTCGCCGCCTGTGGCGGCGATACCATTAGAGCCTTCGAGCCGGGTTACTCGGAAACGGGGGGAGTTTGCGGCAACAAAAAACGCACCATCCGACATAGGGACGATGCGTACAGCTCGTGGTACCACCCTGATTCACCCCGCAATTACGGAGCCTTTGCCGCTGTATCGGGCTTACCCGCCGCCGACTACGCACCCGCTTAGGGGCTTCACCGGGGTAGCTCGGGAGAGAAAGGGCTGTTTCCTTCGCACATGCGCCGCTTCCAGCACGGGTTGCCCCGGCGGCGTTCTCTTGTCATGGGCTATAAGGATGCCCGGCTCCTTCATCGCGTTGTTGCATGCTATTGTAGCACAATCCTGCGCAAATACGCAAGTATTTTAGCTGTATTCGCTTTATTCTGCGCAGATGTGATACAATATATGCAACCTTTTCTCGGAGGTTGTTATGGCCCAGCCGCCGGAGATACTATTCCCCCAAAAAGAAATGCATTCTGATCTTCCATGCCTGCTGCCGAATGCGCATAACCAAACGGACGGGCTGGCGTTGCTTCGCGCAGTGCAGTCTCAAAGCGCCGCTGCGGCGTTCTTTGACCCGCAATATCGCGGCGTACTCGATAAGCTCAGCTACGGCAACGAGGGTGTGCAGCGCGGGCAGGGTCGTGCAAGGCTGCCGCAGATGACGGAAGAGGATATCCGCGCTTTTGTGTTGGAACTCAATAGAGTGCTCCAAAAGAGCGGACATCTGTTTTTATGGGTTGATAAGTTCCATCTGTGCGAAGGTATCCCCCCGTGGCTCCAAGGTACAGAGCTTGAGACCGTGGATATGATCGTGTGGGATAAACAGCGCATCGGCATGGGTTATCGCACCCGCCGCAGTGCGGAGTATCTTGTTGTGCTGCAAAAGCGGCCCAAACGCGCGCGCGGCGTTTGGACGGACCACACCATCTCCGATGTGTGGCAGGAGCGCGCTCTGAAGGTACACCCGCACGCAAAACCAATAGAACTGCAGAAACGGCTTATACTCGCTGTCACAAAACCGGGGGATTGGGTCATTGACCCGGCCGCGGGCAGTTATTCCGTGCTCGCCGCGTGTGAGGCAACCGGAAGACGGTTTCTGGGCGGGGATCTGCTGGGCTAGAGCTATTTTAAGCTTCCCGTTTCACGCGGCTGTCACCATAACGCAGCATGGCAGAAAATATAAAGAAGAAAAGCATGAAGGAATAAAAAAAGCCGCGAAATTCTTCGCGGCTTTCTGCATAAACACAGTCCTTATTACTGGACGATTTCCCCGTAAACAATGAATGCTTCCGCGTCCACCGCATAGCTTTTCGCGTGCTGTGCATCCGCTCCCAAATGCACAACATACAGCGAAATGCTGTCGATCTGCGCCGGAACGCCGCTTGATATGGTCTTCAGGCTGAAAGATGCGTTTTCCACCAGTTCAGCAGCGGCGTATGCGCCCAAAGTATCCGCTTCGCGTCCTGCTTTTGTAAGAGCAGTGCGCACAGCTTCTATGGCCTTTGTGGAAAGATCGTCTTTTGCGACGCTGCGCGTGCCGTTATCCTGTGCCTCAGAGCCGCCCTGTGCGGGTGCTTCCATTGCCCCAAGCTGCGGGGCATCCGCATTCGGCGCTTGCGCGGCGGGCGCTTCTATGCCGGCAGGGGCTCCGGTTTCGGCTGGAAGCGCGGCGGGTGCCGGCATAGCAAGTATGCCTGCCTGCTCCGGCGCGGCCGAGCCTGTGGAGTCCTGCGCTTCCATGGAGTATTTGTTCTGCGGCGTTACTTCACTTTTCATGTTCGAACGGGCAAGCATGTTCTTTGCGCTCAGCAGAAGCAGCAGCGCGGCGGCTGCCGACGCGAAGCCTATGGTCATCCTGCGCATGCGCGTCATCTTGGCGCGGCGGGCAGAGAGCTCGTCGGCAGGCTCGCTCGCCTGTTCACCGGCCTCAGCCTTATTCAAAATTTCGCCTTTGATATCGTCCAGCTTCAGGGCGGCGTTCTGCTGCCGCGCACAATCCCGCAGCAATGCGTCCATGTTCAATTTTTCGTCGTTACGCATTCAGTTCGCCTCCTTTTCGCATTTCTTTTTTGAGCATTTCTCTTCCGCGCGACATGCGCGATTTGAGCGTGCCCTCGCTCATATGCAGCAGATCGGAAATCTGGTGGTAATCCAGTTCCGCGAAGTAGTACAGATACAAGGGCTCCCGATATTTTTCGGGCAGCGCCTCTAAATATTTGCGTACGGCTGCGCGCGTTTCTTTTTGCACGGTTTGTGCTTCGGGTCCGGGTCCCATATCGGGTTCCATCAGCCCGGCATCCTCCGTGGGCACGCTGCGCTTGTTCCGGCGAAGCATATCAATGCTGCTGTTGACAGCACAGCGATACAGCCACGCACGGCACTGTTCGTTGGACATTGTTTCGAGTTCTTCCATATGGCGGTATGCGCTTAAGAAAGCGTTTTGTACCGCATCCGCAGCTGCCTGCTCATCTCGCGATACACCGTATGCCGCCCAGTATACGGTCTTGGCGTGCGCTTCGTACAGCGCTTCCAGGCTTTGTTTGGTCATATACCTGCCGCGCGGCGCTTATTGCGCCTGCGCCCCCCTTCCGTCCTTTATGCATACACGTCTTTATCATATCAGTATAAGGACGCTTTTGCAAACCCGGATGGAGGGGGAGGGACTGTTACTGCCCAAGCTGGTTCACCACGCCGGTGAAGAGCACCTGATCGCCTGATTCCGGCGTCCACTGGTGCAGTACAAACACGAAGGGATGATCGCACACCATGGAAAACGGCTCTGTCGGGGCGGGCAGGGAAGTACGGCTCATGATCTCTATCGTTACGGCGGCAGCGGTTGTACCCTTTTCATCTACTTTAATAGTGGCCTGATGCAGCCCGGAAGAGATGTATACATCGTCCTCGTTGATCAGGTCGGTAATGGGCAGCGTATTGCTGTCGAACAGCGGAACGCCCAGCTTGGTAAGCGCGTCGTTGAGTTCAAAATCGGATTTGAGCTCAAATTTAGGCAGCAGCAGCTTGCCTGTCTGCTCCGTGATGCCGTTCATGATCGTACTGTATTGCGCTGCAGTCAGGCTTTGCAGCAGCGCGTCGGCGTCGCCGTCCTTGGGAAGCAGTATGGTCAGCCCCGCGCCGGTTTTGAACTGCAGATTGACCGCCTGCAGCGTGTCATCCTCATAATAGGGGATGGCATCGCCTTCGCGCAGCATGAACGGAACCTGTGCGTCGCCTTTTGTGCCGTGGAACGTCATATCCTGGGTCTTGGCTGCGTCAAATTCGAGCGCCCATCGATCGGAAAAGTAAATGGCGTTCGCGAGCGCGGCTACCGCATCTTTGGGCATTTCCTTTACGATATCGGTGATGAGGCCGTTGGTGTTTTCGCTTGCCCAGGCATTAATCGCGTCTATCGCCGACGGATCGGTAAAATCCACGTTCATGGCCGCACCGCGGTAATAATCGAGAAATTTCTGCGCAAACTCAGGTTTAAGCGTTACGGTTTTATCCACAAACACCGCATTCGCGATTGCGAGCGGATTATACCGGTCCTGTCCTTCTGCGTTTGTCAAAGAAGAAAGCATGCGTGCGGCCGCTTCATTGATATCCTGTACGGACATGCCCGAAAGGCCGAGGGACGTTAACAGCTGGGGCAGTGCTTTTTCACCCGTTGCGTTGGCGAGCGCCGTCAGCGTCATCCATACGGAAAACGGGGAAACGACCATATTCTCGCCTTTTTTGGAAAGCGCCGCAGAAAGCCGAAACGCGAAATCATTTGCGCCTGTGCCCGCGTTGGATGTAGAACCCGCCGCGTCATAATTGGGCGTGGGCAGAGGCTGCGCGGGTTTTAACGCAGGCATGCTCAGTGGCTTCGCTGTAATCGGGGCGGACGGAGCTTCCGTCTGCGCCGGGGCGGGTGACGGCGATTTTGCACCGGGCTGACCGGGTGCGGCGCATCCGGCTATTGAAACGAGCAGCGCCACGGCAAGCGCGGCTGCAGTGATTTTTTTCATCAGTTTCATGTGGTATTCCTCCTCGGGTACTGTATGGATAGCTTTCCTCGCTCCGTACAACCCATATACGCCGCAATACCATATTCGGTTCCCGCAAAGTGCGAAAAAGTTTACATCCTGTAAGTATGGGGCATACTATGCCCGAACAACAGCGGGTAAAACCCGCGGCGTGGGACAACCCGCGCGCCAAATGCAAAAGGAGGAAAAACATGAAACGCATCGTATGCATAGGTATCGCGCTGCTGCTGCTCTTGGCTGTTGCAGGGTGTACGCCTACTCCCGCTCCCTCGCCGACGGGTAAGCCCGTGGCGTCGCCGTCCACTTCTCTGTCTCCGGCAGCTTCAACAGTGCCATCCGCCGCGCCTTCCGCCGCGCCTAGCGCTGCAGGCGGCACCGGAACAGGCGGTAATGCCGGAGGTACCGGAACGGGTACCATTCCCAATTATGCCGCAGGCACCGAAGTGAAGGAAGCGGATGTGCCGGAAATCACGCAGGCGCTGCAGGAAAAGTATGAGGGCGCCAAGATTACCCGCATAACCCAGGGCATGCAGGGCACGCAGCAGGTCTATGTGGTGGAATATACCACGCAGGATGGCAAAAAGGAAACTGCCTATATCGCGCCGGGCGGCGCATTTGTGACCCCCGCGCCGGGCGGCACGAACAGCAACTCCACTGCCAATCCAGCCGGGTCTACTTCTCCCAAAGCATCAGCGTCTGCTTCCCCTAAAGCATAATTGTTCAACCCTAACAGTTGCCGCCGGTTTTTTCCGGCGGCATTTTTTATTGTCTTGCAAGGGATATACTAAATAAATCCATGACTTTGGCTCATCTAAAGCTCCAAAATCTCGATATCGTTTGTAAATCCATATCCTAAGAATGTGATGCAGCCACAAACACTTACATACACCGCTATATTTCTAATAAGCAGTGCAGCAAGCGCTTTTCTTGGCATCAGCATATTAACAAAGCAAAGCAACAGTGTAACCAGATCGTTTTTTGCTATCTCAGTGTGCCTGTGCCTTTGGGCGTTTGGCTTTTCCGTCGCTGTGTCGGCTCCAACAATGGAAGTCTGCCTGTCATGGAGGCGCGTCAGTGCATTCGGTTGGGGAATGTTATTTGCGATCATACTGCGTTTTGTGCTGATTCTTACGGAGTACAAACGCCTGTATACGAAAAAGTGGCTGACGGCGCTAATCTATCTTCCGGCTGCGGTCACGGTGTATGTCTTTTCTTTTTCCGACAGTCCATCGACGATTTCGGAACCGATTACTCCTCCCTGAGCCGCCTGAAACAGCTGCCGGTTGACCGCATGGATATGCAGTTTGTGCAGGGAATCGACAAAAACGAAAAGGACAGGGCAATTTCCAAGGTTATCATCAATCTTGCAAAGAGTCTGGGCATGAAAGTAATCGAGGAAGGCGTGGAAAACGACGCGCAGCTTGACTCCTAAGTCAACGGCTTTGCGACGAGGTGCAGGGGTATGTGTATTACAAGCCAATGCCCGCAGAGGAGTTTGAGCGGATACTTGCGCAGACGAATGGTACAGAGTCGCTTGTACAGCAGGGAGTTATCTGTCAGCTTGGCGGCAGTGTCGATATGAATTCCTAAGCAATCATAAGACTTATTATTATAACGCCGCTGCAATATTGCAGCGGCGTTTATGGTTACTTCTTTGCGTCCTTTTCCTTCCACTCTTTCAGCAACTTTGCGATATCGCTTTCAAAAACCAGTTTGTCGCTGTCGGGGATATCCTGTACGCCCGCGTCGACTAGGCAAAGGGGCGGGAACAGCACGCACCACCAATTTTTCCCTTGAGCAGAGCCAAGTTCAACACGCAGCGCCTCGTATTGCCCGGCGGGGAATACAATGCCGTCATACGTTCGATCCGGAAAGTCCATGACGCCCAGCTTTAACTGCGCCCCATAAGAGCAGTTCTGTTCGTGCAGCACGTGCTGAACGGTTTCGAGTACGCCGCCGCCGTCCTTGAGCAATATGCGTTCGGCTTCGTCTTTGCTGCCGGCCGGGGCGAATTCTTTCACCAGAGCATCCCGTACCAACAGTTTTACCCGCTGATCTTCATCGGAGTTGCTGTTGGCGACAACGTGCAAACGCAATATTTCCGGTGCGCCGCCCGAAAGCAGTTGGGCGTTGGCGGTATTCGAACGGAATGCTTCCGCCGCCGGTATCAGTTTGGGCGTTGACGCTTCATATAGGCATGTGATCAATAGAATGATGCTAAAAAGCAGCCCGACGCTGCGCGTGATACGCATATAATTCCTCCCATACATGGTATAGTTGAAGTATGCACGTTCACGCAGGGTTTTAGACAAAAATAAAAATATAAAGCCCCGCTATTTAAAAGCGGGGCAAATGTTATCGTGCAGTTCTCTTGAGTGACACCGTCCACGCTGACATGCGCTTGCCGTTATGAAAAGCAGCGCCGACCGCGTCATAAGAAGCTTCGTCGAGCAGCGTGAGTGTTTCCGTACCTGCGTATTCTCCGGTATCGCTTGTATAGAACGAAATGACGGAATCCCCCACCAGCTCAAAAACGCCGTGCAGCGTGCCAAGAGCCGGATTCTCAGATACCCAGCTGAGCGTATATTTCAAATTAGTTTCCGTGATGCTGTACTTGTTGAAAAACTTCGTCGGGCTGCCGGGGAAAGCGACTTCCGTATAGCCGTCCAGAGACCATTGGGCTTCAGCGCGCTTTGCCTCGCATCTGCCTGTGACGGCATAGCCCTTGCCATTTTCGTCATAGTAAGTGCCCGACGCTTTCCAGACGGAACCGTCGTCAAAATAGGTGTGATGCATGTAAACCCTCCTGCAGTGCAGTATGCTTTTTAGGAAAGCTTATTAAGCCCGAATTGTAACCGCCTAAGCGCTTCTTCGCGCCCAAGCAGAAAGGCGATCTCGATTGCGCCGCCGGGGGTGACGGCCTTGCCCGCAAGCGCAATGCGCACCGGCCATAAAAGCGTGCCGTTTTTCATGCCCTTTTCGGCGGCCATGTTCATGAGCGTATCGTGCAGCGCCTGCTCCGTCCACGCAGGGAGAGCGGTCAGCACGGGCAGCACCATAGTCAGCACATCGTGCGAAACGGCGGCGTCGGTTTTGGATTTCTTATTGGTGTACAGCTCTGTGTCATAGCCTTGGTCAAAAGAGCTTAGAAAATCCACCATATCGGGAATCTGCGTAAACACTTCCACGCGCGGCTGCAGTATGCGGCACAGCACATCGGTGTCCATGTGCGCAATGCCCGCCTGTGCATACTGGGGAGCAGCGTGCACAGTGAATTCTTCGGCGGGCAGCGCGCGGATATATTCCGCGTTGAGCCAGGTCAGCTTGACCGGGTCGAATATGGCGGGGGATTTGCTCATGCCGGATATATCGAACGCTTCGATTAAGTCATTGAGCGTAAACTTTTCCCTGTCGTCACCGGGGCTCCAGCCTAAGAGAGCAATGTAGTTGAGCACAGCCTCCTTGAGGTAGCCCTTGGCGAGAAGATCCTGAAACGACGCGTCGCCCGTGCGCTTGGAGAGCTTGTGCTGCGCGTCCTTCATAATGGGCGGCATGTGGATATATGCGGGGATCTCCCAGCCGAACGCGTTGTACAGCAGATCGTATTTGGGCGCGGAGGAGAGGTATTCCATGCCGCGCATCACGTGCGTGATGGCCATGAGATGGTCGTCCACCACATTGGCGAAATTGTAGGTGGGCATGCCGTCCGCCTTGATGAGCACGTTATCGTCGAGCGTGTTGTTTTCCACCGTGATGGAGCCGAACAGCAGATCGTGGAATGTGGTCGAGCCTTCTTCCGGCACGTTCTGGCGGATGACGTACGGAACGCCAGCATCCAATTTTGCCTGAATTTCATCCGCGCTCAGGTGCAGGCAGTGCTTGTCGTATTTGAATGTTTCGCCGCGCGCGGCAGCATCCGCACGGCGCTCTTCGAGCTCTTCCTTGGTGCAGAAGCAGCGGTAGGCGTGGCCGGTTTGTATGAGCTGCTCGGCGTAGGGAAGGTACATGGCTTTGCGCTCGCTCTGCACATAGGGGCCGTAATTGCCGCCGATATCCGGGCCTTCGTCCCAATCCATGCCGACGCTTTTGAGCGTGTCGAATATGACTTCGACCGCGCCTTCTACATAGCGTTCCTGATCGGTATCCTCAATGCGCAGCAAAAACACGCCGTTGTTCTTGCGGGCGAACAAATATGCATAGAGCGCGGAGCGCAGATTGCCTATGTGCATATAGCCGGTGGGGCTGGGGGCGAAACGGGTGCGGACTGTCACGGTTGTTTCTCCTTTAGGAAAATTACTTGAATTTATCATGTATCGTGAACAATGAATAATGAACGATTGGATGTGAAATTCCTCACGGAATTCTCTTTCCATTATAACATATCGAAAGAAATGCCAAAGGCATTTCTTCCTGCATTGTGAATTGTTCATTTTGCATTGTACAATCCGGTATCACTGAAGAGTATTTAATTATACCGGCGGTTTCCAGCTGTCCTTAAGTTCTACAATTCTGTTGAATACAGGTTTCTCGGGCGTATGGTCGTAATCCGCGCAGAAATACCCCACGCGCATGAACTGCGATTTGTCGCCCGGTTTGGCGTTGGCCAGCAAGGGTTCCACAAACCCTGTTTGCACGGTGAGGCTGTTGGGGTTGAGGTTTTCTAAAAACTCGTCCTTATCTGCGATATCGGTGGTCAGAAGCTGCTCATAAAGGCGTATTTCTGCGGCAACGGCGTCGCTTGTGTTCACCCAGTGCAGCGTGCCCTTTACCTTGCGCGCCTGCTCTCCGCTCTTGCTATCGGGGTCGTACGTGCAGCGGACCAGTGCAATATTGCCGTCCGCATCCTTTTCAAAGCCGGTGCAGCGCACGATATATGCGCCCTTGAGACGTACCTCGCCGTCCGGCTGCAGCCGGAAGTACTTTTTGGGCGGGTTTTCCATGAAGTCCTCGCGCTCAATGTACAACTCACGGCCGAACTTCAGCGTGCGTTTGCCCATACCCTCATCGTTGGGGTGGCACTCAAGCTCGATATCCTCGGTTGTGCCCTCCGGCCAGTTTTCGATGACGAGCTTGACCGGGTCGATGACTGCCATCATGCGCGGTGCGTGCTCGTTTAAATCCTCGCGTACGCAGTGCTCGAGCATGGCGGTATCCACCACGGAATCGGCTTTGGCTACACCGACGCGGTTCAAAAAGTCGCGGATGGCTTCCGGTGTATAGCCGCGGCGGCGCAATCCGCACAGCGTGGGCATGCGCGGGTCGTCCCAGCCGCTGACCAGGCCTTTTTCCACCAGCATCCGGAGGTAGCGCTTGGACATGATGGTGTTGGTCAGGTTCAGCCGCGCGAACTCGATCTGCCGGGGCTTGGGGTCAAACTCGCACTGCTCGACGACCCAGTCGTAGAGCGGGCGATGGATTTCATATTCCAAAGAGCACAGCGAATGAGTCACGCCCTCAATCGCGTCCTGTATGGGGTGCGCGAAATCGTACATGGGGTAGATGCACCATTTGTCGCCCGTATGGTGGTGCGTAGAATGCAGTATGCGGTACATGGCCGGGTCGCGCAGGTTGATATTGGGCGACGCCATGTCGATCTTGGCGCGCAGCGTACGGGTACCGTCCGGGAATTCGCCGTTCTTCATGCGCTCAAACAGGTCGAGGTTTTCCTCCACGGTTCTGTCGCGGTAGGGGGAGGAGCGGCCGGGTTCTGTCAGTGTGCCGCGGTATTCGCGTATTTCATCCTTGGAAAGGTCGCACACATATGCGACGCCCTTTTTGATGAGCTTGACAGCCAGATCATAGCAGGTATCGAAATAATCCGAGCCGTAGCAGACCTTATCCCATTTAAAGCCCAGCCAGCGGATATCTTCCTGTATGGCGTCTACGAATTCCTCATCTTCCTTTGTGGGGTTGGTGTCGTCGTAGCGCAGATTGCATTTGCCGCCGTATTGATCGGCCATGGAGAAATCGATATACAAAGCCTTGGCGTGGCCTATGTGCAGGTAGCCGTTGGGTTCGGGCGGGAAACGCGTGCGGATGGATTTAGCCTTTCCCTGCTGCAGATCCTGCTCGATGGCCTCTTCAATAAAATGTTTGGACCGCAGCTCTTCCATAGTGTTCTCCCTCTTCTCAATGCGGCAAAGCCGCCGGATTTTCATTCCAATATTATCATGCACAAAGCAAGGCTTTGTCAACAAGTCTGCGTGAGGTTTGGGTGGCTTATGTGTTGCCGGGATGCAGCTCGGCTGGTGGATTTTACAGGTATCGGCGCATACTGCGCCGACGATTATTTTTCTGTACTGGGGGGAACTGGCGTTCCCCCCAGTGCCCTCTTCTTTCCAATAATGTGTTTCTAGTGCAGATTTCCCTGCAAGCGTCCTGAAAGGACGTTTGCGATGATGGGTTCCAAGGGCCTGATGGCCCTTGGTGGGGGTTCGGGGGCGAAGCCCCTGAACGTTTCCTATACCACCACCGCTTCTCCCAGCGACAGCAGCGCTACTACCCGAGTCCGCACGGGGATGCCGGATAACCGCTCGAGCGCCAGCGCATATAGGCCAAGCTGCTGCGCGTGCGCTGCTGCGGCATCCTCTGGGGCTTGTCCGGGCAGAATTCGGTCAGTTTTATAGTCCACAAGCACCCAACAGTCATCTTCCATAAAACAGCAGTCGATGACACCCTGCAGCAGTACAGGCTCCGCATCTTCGGCAAGACCGAGCTGTTCCGCGCTTAAAAGCACCGAAAATTCCAGTTCCCGCTCCATACGTTTTGCACGCCTGAGGCGAAGGCCCAGATCGCTTGTCAGGAGCCGCGCGATTTCATCCGCAGAGATTGCCTGCGCCTGCGCCGATGAAAGAAGACCAATGCGCTGCATGCGCGCTATCTCGGATTGCACAAAATCCAGCACGTCGCTCTCCGGACAGGCTGCGATGTCGATATCCTTCAACGCCGCATGCATGGCTGTGCCGCGCTGTGCCGCGTTCAGTTTTGTTTCCGGCTGCGAAAAGGATGGCGCGGGCCGGAGGGATACGGTGCGCGCGTGCAGCAGCTCGCTTACGCTGCGTTTGCTGGGGATGGCGCTGCTCCGCGCGTACGGGTAACTCCAGTCCAGCCGCTCGCGCAGTTCAAAAAGCAAATTCTCCGGCACGACATCCGTTTCACGTGCGGCAACGATGGGCGCAATAGACTTGAGCGCGCTTTGCCGCGCGTGCGTCTGCAACGGGATGTCGTCCGTCTGCGCGGATACGGGCAGCAGCCAGTGCAGATATGTCATGGCCTTTGCGCAGTACGCGTCGTCGATATGTATTTCCCGTGCTGCGGTCGCGCCCTCGGCGGCGTTTTTCATGCAGCCTATGAGAAGAAGCCTTTCCCGCGCGCGCGTCATGCCCACATAGAGTATGCGCATCTCCTCGGCGAGCTGCTGCCGCCACAGCCGCGCAAATACGGCGCGGCGCAGCAACGTATCTGTTTTCACGCCGTTGACGTTCAGCCGCACGCCCAAACCAAGCTCGCGTTCGCACAGCAGCGGCGCGCTTTCGTCCCGCTTGTTGAAGCGATGCCCCAGCCCCGCGCAGATGACCACGGGATATTCAAGACCTTTGGATGCGTGCATGGACAATACGCGCACCACGTCCGCCGCGCCCGGCTGCGCGCGGCCAAGGTCTGCGGTTGCGGCGGCGCGGTCCATGAACTGCAGAAAGCTCCACAGGTCGCAGGGGAAGCCCGCGTCGGCATAATCCCGCGCGCGCAAAAGCAGCGCGTCGAGGTTGGCCTGCCGCTCGCGTCCGCCGGGCAGCGCGCCCACACAGTCGTAAAACCCCGTGTCGTCGAGAAGCTGCGATAAAAACTCCGTCAGCGGCAGCCGCAGCGCCTCATTTCGCCAGGCTTCCAGCTTGTCAAGCGCCTCAATCGCCCTTGCACAAAGCGTATCAAGGCCGCTTGCGCACAGCAGCAGCCGATCGAAAAGCGTTTCGGCTTCGTATTGCGTTTTAAGTGCAATCAGTTCTTCTAGCGAGAAGCCGAACACCGGCGAGCGCAGCACGCTCAAAAGAGGAATATCCTGCCGCCGGTTGTCGATCACCCGCAGCAAATTTAAGAATACCTGCACTTCAATGGCGTCGAAATACCCGCCCGTAAGCTGCACGTATACCGGAATGCCCATTTTCGAAAATACTTGCGCCCAGGTTTCCGCCGCTCGCCGGTGCGATCGCAGCAGCACCGCAAAATCCGAGTAACGCAAAGGCCGCTCGCCCGATTTGGGGTCCATGCACCTTCCGTCGCGCATAAGTGCGCGGATGCGCCGTGCGGCAACCATGGCTTCCGCCTCCGTATCCCCGGCGGATTCGGCGTCCTCATCCTCGTTATTGTCGGCATCCTGCTCAGTATCAGACTGTTCCTCTTCGTCATCATCCTCCGGCGCATCGGTGCGTTCGATTACATGCAGTTCGCAGCCCGCATGCGCATTATCCTGCGCGGTATCGGGCAGATGCAGCGCGGCGTGTTCATCGTAATCGAGCTCGCCCACCGCCTGAGTCATGATACGCGAAAAAACGGCGTTGACGGCGTTTATGACGGGCCTCGCGCTGCGGAAATTCACATTGAGGTGTATCTGCGAGTCCCCGCAGTCCCCCGTATAGGTTTTGAGTTTCTCCAGAAACAGGCTCGGGTCGGCCTGCCGGAAACGGTATATGGATTGCTTGACGTCGCCTACAAGGAACAGATTGTCTATGCGCCTTACGGCGTCGATAAGGCATTCCTGTATGCGGCTTGAATCCTGGTATTCGTCAACAAACACGTAGGAAAAGCGATCCCGCAGCGTATTCTTCACGCCTTCGTCTTGCAGGGCTTTGAGCGCCATATGCTCCATATCCGAAAAATCGACTACATCGTGTTCACGCTTCAATATGGCATACGCTTCATGCATGTCGCGTACAAACGCGCACAGCGCATCAACCTGCGGCGAAAGCAGCGCCATGCGCCGCGTTTCCGCTTGAGGCGGCTGGGCTAATAGCTTCTTCTGGTCGCCGATGCATTTGCGCAATGCTTCGCGCGCCTTTTTAATCTGCTCTTGCTCCGCGAAAGCGCATCCTCTGGGAAACAGCAGCTTGCCAAGCTGCAGCGCAAGCAGCCGCTCGCGGTATTGCGCGAACTCGCGGCAGAGTGCAAGAGAACGAAGCTGTGCCATATCCTCGTCAAGCAGCGCGCGCACGCTCGTCAATTCCTCGGGTACAAGCTCCCGCGCGCGGCCGATGGCCTTGACCTGCTCGGCGGCGTCCGATTGCAAGCCTTTTAATAATTCCGCAAACGCGGGATGCGCCTCAAACGAGGAAGGATCGGCGGAGTAGGCAAGCGCGGCCTGCGTGAGCCAACCCCACGGGTCAGGCTGCGCCATCAGAAAATCATACAGCTTGTGCGCCATCAGAAACAGCGCGTCCTCGCCGCCCGTCGCGCGCAGCAGCCCCAAGAACGCCGCGTCGGACGCTTCATAGCGCGCCTGCGCCGTTTCATCGAGCGCCTGCTGCAGCAGCATGGCGGATTGCACCTCGTCCGCCGGCCGAAAAGACGGGTCCATCCCCAGGAGCGGGAAATTGCGCCGGAGGATGTACAGACAGAATTTATGCAATGTGGAAATATTGGCGCGCCCGGCGCTCATGGCCTGTGCGCGCAGCCGTGCGGCAGAAGTTGGGTCTGCCGTTTCACGCGCGGCTTTGAACAGGCTTGCGGCGATGCGCCGCTTCATTTCCGCTGTGGCGGCTTCGGTAAATGTTACGACCAGAAAGCTGTCGATATCCGCTCCGTTTGTGACAAGCCGCGTAATGCGCTCGGTCAGTACGGCGGTTTTGCCGCTGCCCGCCGCGGCGCTGACAAGGAGATTGCAGCCCTCGCGCGCGATGGCGTCCTGTTGTTCAGTCGTCCAGGCCATGCGGTTCCCCTCCTTTGCGCGTAAGCTTATCGAAGAATTCTTCCCGTGTGCGCTTTTTCACCCTGCGCGAACGGCAGCCGGGCAGGCGTGAGTCAAACCGGCATACGCTTTTATAATCGCACCATGCGCAAACGGTGGTTTGGCCGTAGCGAACGGGCCTTGCTTCCACGCGGCCACTAAGCAGTTCTTCCGCCACCTGACCTGCGCGCTCTACGGCGAAGCCCAGCAGCCGTTCCATTTCCTCCGGCGTTAACAGGCGGGGCGTTTTGCCAATGGAAGCATCCTTGTTGCGCCTTAATCCGTGCATGACACTGGAACTGCCCGAAAGCTCCCGTTCGGTCGCGAGTACCGCACCTTCTTCCTGTAATAACAGTCCTTTGAGGCGAAGGGCGGGGGAGACGGCAAAATCTGTATTGTCCTGCGGCTCGTCATTACCTTCGGCGGCTTCTGCCGCCGCCGTATCGTCCTCGGCAAGAGGGTCGCGCACCGGCTGATAGAACATACCCGCAGGCGTACCCTCGGCTGTGGACGCAGCCGCCGCAAGATACAGCGGCAGCTGTAGCGAAAGCCCATCCGCAAGTTTATCGTAGGAAAGGTCGAGGTCGCCGGATTTATAATCCACCACGCGGATGATGCGCGTGCCGTCCGCAAGCGCAGCCGCGTCCACACGGTCGATGACGCCTGTCAGCACCGCATCCCCGCCGTTCAATTCCACAGCGGGCAGCACGCCGTCCGCGCCAAAGCGAAGCTCCGCGCCGATAGGCCGGAAATCGCCTGCCGCAAAGCCCCTAGTTAGCGCCCACGCCGTTTCCCGCACGGCTTCGCACCAGAATACAGAGAGTGCCCGCGCGCGCGCCGTGGCGCACAGCAGGCCATCCTGATAGCGTTCAAGGCATTTAGGCAGCAATTCGTCAAGAAGAGCGTCCGCGTCCGCACGCGTGATGCTTTCCCAGTCAAGGCCGCGTTCTGTCGCTGTACGGACAAAGGCTTCGAGAGCCATATGCGAGAAGCTGCCGATATCGGCTTTCTTTTCTTTAAATTCCCTGCGCGGCTGCGCTTTCAGGCCATATTGCGCGAAGTGCCTGAACGGACAGGCACGGAATGTTTCAAGTCTGCTCACAGACCCGTAATACCGCCTGCCGTAAAGCGTGCGCGCAAGCGGCTCGCCTAAGGATTTGGGCACGGCGGGTTCCTTCGCAAATGCTTCCGCCTGAAAGAGCCTGCCGCTAAAGAGCGGGTCTTCGCTGTAATATGCGTGCAGTGCTTCATAAAGAGGATCATTTGCGTTCTGCAGGCTGCGCGAAAGCAGCGCGAAACCGCTCTGCTTTGTTTCGGGCAAAGCACCGTCCATGAGTGCGGGCTGTTCCTGAATATCGGGGAATATCTCCTTCAGGCGGTCGATGAGCGTGGATGGTACAAGCTCGCGCATGCCGTCCGCGTACGCGAAGCCGATCCACAGCCGCTGACTTGCACAGCTCAGAGCGCGGTAGATATTGAGCCGTTCTTCCTGCGCGCGGTTTTCCGCGCCGCCCCAAGGCGCAAGTCCCATTTCCCAAAGTGCTGCAAGCTCCGCGTCGTCAATAATACCTTCGTCTGCGCGGGCAGAGGGCAGCAGCCCTTCGTTGCAGCCAAGCAGGAATAATGCGTGCACCGTGCGGCTGCGCGTGCGGTCGATATCGCCGAACAGCACCTGATCCGCAGTGGCGGGGATGACCCCCACCTGATAAGCGGCGAGCGCCTCGGAAAGCACTTCCAGATATTCGCGTTTGCTCAGTTCAGAGTCGCCCAATATTGCGTGCAGCTGTTCGAGCAGTTCAAGGAGGATATCCCATACCTGCGCGTGCTCTTCCATCAGCGCGAAACGCCCCGCCTCGCGCAGCGCATCCACCTCCTGAGCAAGCTTTTCTTCGACGCGAAGCTCTGTGAGATACAGGTATAGCGCCATTGTCATGCGCTGTGCATCGTGGGTGAATTCCTCGCGCAGTTTTATGAGCGGCGGCAGCAGCGCGGCGCGCGCGCGTTCCGCCCCTGTTTCTTCCGGAGGGAAAGGGGTTTCAAACGCTTTGCCGTACTGCAGGCCGCGCCTGATACAGTAATTTTCAAATTCCTCCGCATCCGGAGCGGCGACATCCGCAAGTCCGGTTCGGGAAATGCGGATCAATTCCGCGCGCGTAATGCCGCCCGATGCCACGCGGCCTGCGCACAGCAGCAGTTCTATGAGCGGATGCCCCTGCATGCTGCGCCGCGCGTCCATGAACACGGGGATATCCCGTTTGGCGAACGCGCGCCGCACAGCGGGCATGTAGGCGGGCATGTCCGACGCGATGACAGCCATATCTCTATAGCGCACACCCGTACGGGCGAGGGATACTATGGCGTCCGCCAGCGCTTCCACTTCCGCCGCGCGGTCCGCCGCGCCCGTGAGCGTAATGACTTCGGGATTGCCGTTGTATTTAAGCGGAACATACGCGTACAGCATTTTTTCCAGCCGTAAAAGCGCCGGATGCTTGCCGGTCGGCACGGACGCCGCATCCAGATTGATGCTTTTGGGCATGCAGCCCAGCTCATACGCGGCAGCAAACAGCCGGTCATACGCGCGGCGTTCCGGCTCAAAAAGCGCCGCGTCGGGCGCGCTCTCATCCGGGTCCATGCAGATAGTGATGGTCAGCGTTTTGCACACGCGCATAAGCGCGGAAAGTATGGCGTAAAACTGCCCGGTGGGCGTATCAAAGCCATCGATGTACACATCCGCCCCGTGCAAAAAGGAGGAGGGCAGCGCGTCCACGAGCGCGTTGAGTGCGTCTTCGGTGTCCATATAGCGCTCATGGAGGTATTCCTGCACAGCTAAGTACAGCGTGGCGATATCCGACAACTTAGCGTAAAGCGGCGTATGCGCGGGCAGCCTGTCTGCCGCTTCACGCAGCATGTCCGGCGTAATGAGGAAGCGCTTGCACTGCGCAAGCAGTGCGTCCATACGCCCCGCAAACCCCGCACGGCGTGCGACTGCGCCATAGGCGATGAGCTCGTCCCTGTGCTGGTAGGCCATACGGCGCACAACCATGCGTCTTCCCTGCATGGAAAGGAAAGGCCGTTCCGCTCCGCCCAATATGCGTTCAGAAAGCCGCGCGAAGCTGAGCACCTGCACGCCAAGCAGTCCGCCAAGATCCGCGCACAGCGCGCGTTCCGTCTCGAACGTGAACTGCTCAGGCACGATAAGCACCGCGCGCTGCCCCTTTTGCATGTGTTCTTTGAGCGCGGCTTTGATGCGGTGCGTTTTACCCGCGCCGGCGCGGCCTACGATAAACTGCACGCTTGCAGGCATGTTGGCTCCTTTCTTTTTAGTTTGGGGGCTTTGCCCCCAAACCCCCACCAAGGGCCGTTACGGCCCTTGGAACCCATAGCAAAGCGACTTGGTCGCTTGGATGGGATATAATTTGGATGCATATCACAAACACTCTCTTTTTAGAACTGATTACGCACCTAGTTCGTACTCCAGGGGCCGTGGGGGTGGAACCCCCACTTTTAAATAAAATAAATTTCCGTCGCCGCCTCGAAGGCGGCGATACTGATTTATACTGTAATTCGCATTATTATCAGAGTTGCGATTAAGCGTGCCGCGATTAAAACATCGCCTTGTGCAGCGGCATATACACCATTCGTCCCGCCACATTCCTGCTTTCAAATAACACCAACTGATTGGCAGTAAACGCCGCGCCTGAGCCGCTGAACAAATCCCGCAGCTCTTCCGGCGACGCCTGCTCGTGTGTGAGTTCCCGCGCAAGCGTAATGTGCGGGGTCAACCGCTTCTGCGCGCCGCCGCAGGGGAACCCGTTGCTGCGCAGCGCGGAAACGAGCGTTTCATGCAGCCTGTAAAGCTCCGCCAATTCCCCCGAAAGGCCGATATACCCCGTGCGCGACTGCCCGCGCGCAAAACTGCCGTAGTCTGCAAGCCGCAGCACAAACGGGCGTATGCCGCGTACAGCTTCATCACAGGCAAGCGCTGCCCCCGCAAGATCCGTGCTTTCGCCGATGAAATGCATGGTGATGTGAAAATTATCCGCCGGTACAAACCGTCCGTTCGGGCAAAGCACACTAAGCCGCTGTTGTGCTGATGATAATTCCCGCCGTACGTCCGTAGGCAGCGGGATAGCGATAAACATGCGCATGTGTCAAACCTCTCCTTCGTGGGTATCTATATTATAGCACAGGCATATCTCCTATTTGGGGATAGTGGAAGATTTTACTTGACAAAATTAACAGCCTGTGGTAAATTATCAAACTAGGGTACTCTGTTTGATCGACCCGGCGAAAGGAGTGAATGCCATGAAGATCAAGAACATCAACAACCCGAAGCGCTTTTTTGAGGTGCTCAACCAGTGCAAAGGGCGCGTGGAATTGATCACCAGTGAAGGCGACAGGCTCAACCTGAAGAGCACGCTTTGCCAGTACATCGCGCTTACGCAGATGTTTAAGGATGCGCGCATTGACGATGTGGAACTGATCGTCTCCGAACCCGACGATTTTGCCATGCTGCTGGAGTTTCTGGTACGCGGCTGATCCGTCAGTAAGGTGTCGGCTCTGTGCCGACCAAATCCTAAAAACACTCCGGAGGGTAACCCCCTCCGTTTTTGTTTTCGGTGATTTACAATACCTTCCATTTATAGTTACAAACGTGAATTGGTCGGATTAAATAGTAAACAAACTATTACCACGCAGCAATATAGAGTCTGTATTTAGCAATATTTTAACCTTTCATGCAAATCAAATAAACGGTATACTGGTTTTGTAACCATCCGAACAATTTTTATAACGTTTGTTCGGATGGGCTGTGCGGATCGTCTAAAGCAACAGATCGCACGGCATCTATGACAGGGAGTAGGAAGCCTGCTTTTCTGCTTTCGCCGGATAAACATAGGGACGATGCCCTTCTATGTTTTAGGCTGCCCGGCGGGAAAAAAGAGTCAGGCTTCTTTCCATTTTTTATCGGTGCTTTCCCGAATAAGACAATTGACTGTATTGGGCTGGGAGCAGCGCCTGCTTTCAATCATAAGCGAGGCCTGCCTTTTTATGCTGCGTGCAGGCGAAGCATCATCCATTTCTGTTCCATTTTCAGCCTGCCAGGTGTATACTTTGGTATAAGAAAAGTCATGATTTGCAGGAGGAAGCGCATATGCAAACGCCTGTTACTACAGTATTGCTCGCCGGAGGCGAGGGTACGCGCATGCATTCTGAGACGCCCAAGCCGCTGCATACGCTGTGCGGCCTGTCCATGATGGAATGGGTGCTGCGTGCTGCGCGCTTCCCCGGGGCGGATGAAAACGAACCTCCCATTGCCGTCGTCAGCATTGGCGCCGCGCAGATACGGGAGCGTTACGGCGATAAACTCAGGTATGTGCAGGAGCCGCAGCGCCGCGGCACGGGTGCGGCGCTGTTATCGGCGCGTACCCTGCTCGAAGGCAAGGCAGGGCGGGTGCTGGTTTTGGCGGCGGATCTGCCCATGCTGAACACTTCAACGCTTACAGCGCTTGCCCGGTTGGATTGCGCCGCCGCAGTGCTTACCGCCACATTGCCGGATGCCGCAGGCCACGGCCGAGTGCTGCGTGGGCCTGAGGGCGGTTTTATGGGCGTAATCGAAGAAGAGGATCTCACGCAGGAGCAGAAGGCAATCCGAGAGGCGCGCGTATCCGCTTATTGCTTTGATATTCCGCAATTGCTATTGGTGCTTGCGCAGCTCGAGCAGGAAATCGGCCAAGGCGAGCTTTCCATGGCCGATGTGCTCGTCGCTTTCAGGCAGCATGGGGTCTGCGTGCAGACTCTGCCCATATCGCCTGAAGAAGCCATGGGTGTGAACGACCGTGTACAGCTTGCCGCCTGCACAGCCGTACTTCGTCACCGCATCAACCGCGCGCACATGCTCGCGGGCGTCACATTTATCGACCCCGAAGCGGCATATATAGACGCAACGGTCAAAATCGGCAAGGATTGCACCATATACCCCGGCGTGGTGCTCGAAGGCAATACCGTGATCGGGGAAGGGACTACGCTTTACCCCGCCTGCCGTATTATTGACAGTCACATAGGCCGTTTCTGCGCCGCGCAGGGCGTTGTGGCGCGCGACGCCGTGGTCGGCGATCACGTCACGCTGGGGCCGTACGTTAACCTCAGGCCAGGTGCGCATCTGCATGATTTCGTAAAAGTCGGCAACTACATCGAAGTCAAGAATTCCGTGGTCGGGGAGGGCAGCAAGCTGCCGCATCTTTCCTATATCGGCGACGGGGAAGTGGGCAAACGTGTCAATCTTGGCTGCGGCACTGTGTTTGTGAATTACGACGGCTACAAGAAACATCGCACGGTGATCGGCGACGACGCGTTCATAGGCTGCCACACCAGCCTTGTTGCACCCGTCACAGTAGGTGCGGGTTCCTTTACTGCGGCGGGTTCCGTCATCACGGAGGATGTGCCGCCCGATACGCTCGCCATCGCGCGCGCCAAGCAGGTCAATAAGCTCAACTACATCTCCAAGCTGCGCGTCAAGCGTGGCGAAGTAAAAGAATAACCGCAGACAAAGCCCTGCGGACTTTGTCTGCGGGTTTTCTGCATGTAAAAATGCCGCTCATGGCGGCATTTTTTCACCGATCCGGCGAATGAATCGCCGGATCGGATTCTATAAGGACTGACTTATGGACAATTCTATAGGGGGCGTGGGGGATCGAAATCCCCCACATTTCATTCAAAACCGGCGATTCATTCGCCGATTTTGCAAAAGAATGCCGCTGTGAGCGGCATTCTTACATGCAGAACTCCACTGATAAAGCCCGCAGGGCTTTTCAGTGGTTATGGCGTCGGTGACGGAACAGGGAATCCCGTGCTCTGCGGCTTTTCCTTGGCGGCCAGCGCTTCTTCCGCCGAAATGAAAGTCACATCTGTCTGCTTGATATACCTCTGCAGTTTGTTGTTGTATACGACGTGCAGATACCCGTCGATAAGGCGCAGCGTCTTTACGACATCCCCTTTGCTCAGCTTCATGTCTGAAAAGCTGTCCGGCACGGGGGAAATATACAGCGGTGATGACGCAACGGAAACCTTGGCCCAGCGCATGTTATCCGGCCGGGGCGGTTCGCCCAGCGTAATCAGTTTTTCTGTGATGTAAGCCGTTACGCCGCCCATGTTTATTTTGTACCAGCCATTCTGCAGCGACATGATATCCATCGCCGCGTTTTGGCCCATAACGTCGATAATGTCACTTTCAGTAGATGGTTGTGCCCGCAAATTGACCCCCTCGGCGTTGCAATAGCCGCGGGCAGGAAATTTTACGGGGGTAGGCGCAGGCCCGGCTGTCGTTGAGGGCGCAGCAGAACTGGCGGGCGCCGCTGCAGGCTCTGCCGCAGGCTGCGCCTCCGGTGAAGCGGAGGGCAGTGCCGTGGGCTGTGCCGACTGGGGCGGCGCCGTCGCGGCAGACGACCAGGAGTCGGTTGGTACGGCGGCTTGGGCGGCCGCAGGTGTGGAAACGGGCTGTTCTCCCGCCGTCGGCTTGCAGCCGGGCAGGAACACCAGCATGCATACTGCGAGCAGTATTGCCGCAAAACGCTTCATGTGCGTTCACTCCTTTGCTCTTGATATATAAAGGACTTGTTTCCAATCATACCCTGTTGGCCGTATTGCATACATGTTCGCTGCTTTGACGCATATTCCTGCCATAGCAGGGAACAAAAGCCTCGCGGGGCTTGTTTCGTACGCCGTTTTTGCTGTATAGTGTTACCAAATCCCGTATCAAAGGCGATGCGGCGGAACGAAGCGCGCGGTGGCGCGCGAAAGGGGAATCCTATGACGGATTACAGTGTATTCGATATCATCGGCCCGCGCATGACGGGCCCGTCCAGCTCGCATACAGCGGGGGCGTGCAGGCTCGCGAATGTTGCGCGCCGCATTGCAGGCGACGATGTTGCGGCGGTCAGCTTCACGCTGTACGGCTCGTTTGCGAAAACGGGCGCGGGCCACGGCACGGATAAAGCGCTTATCGCGGGCGTGTTGGGCATGCAGCCCGATGATCCCGGCATCGTAAACGCATATGAAGCGGCGAAGATGGCGAAACTCCCGGTGGAGATGGAGTTCAGTGACGAACCCGCAGGCCACCCCAATACGGCAAAGATCCGCATTACGGATCACACCGGAAAAACAACGGAAATTCTCGGCTGCTCCATTGGCGGCGGCAATATCCGCATTGTGGAGATCAATGGTCTGGATCTCGAACTGAGCGGCGATTACCCCACGCTGGTGATGCAGTATCACGATATGCCGGGCGTGGTGGCCATCGTCACGCATGTGCTGGCGCAGCATCATATCAATATCGCGTTCATGCGCGTGTTCCGGCACGGCAAGGGCGCGGACGCCTATATGACGATCGAAACGGATCAGCCCGTCAGCGCGGCCATACGAGAGCTGATCATAGGGTTGTCCGACGGCATTACCACCGTCTATTCGGTGTAAGCGCAGGGAGGGTACAGTATGCTTGACTTTCACAGCGGAACGGAACTGCTTGCGGCCTGCGCGGCCCGCAGTATTACAATAGCCGAAGCCATGCAGCTTCGCGAAGAACTCGTCAGCGAGACGGCCCGCGAAACCATGCGCGCGGAAATGAAAAAGAATCTTGAGGTTATGCGCGAGGCCGTTTCCCGCGGGCTGGTGGGCGATGTACGCTCGCTGAGCGGGCTCTCGGGCGGCGACGCTGCCAAGCTCAAATCATATTCGGACGGTTCGCCGCTGCTGGGCGCGGACGCCTGTGAAGCGGCGGCAGCCGCCATGGCGGTTGTGGAGGTCAACGCCTCCATGGGCCGCATCGTGGCCGCGCCGACAGCGGGTGCTTCCGGCATACTGCCGGGTGTGCTTGTCTGCCTTGCCGAAAGACGGGGCTGGTCGGATGAAGCGCTCATCGACGCGCTGTTTACTGCGGGCGCAGTGGGGATGCTGATCGCGTCGCACGCCACCATCGCGGGTGCGGACGGCGGGTGCCAGGCAGAAACGGGAAGCGCCGCTGCTATGACTGCGGCTGCACTTGTGGAACTCATGGGCGGTACCCCGGAGGCGGCGCTGACTGCAGCGGCCATTTCGCTCAAAAATGTACTAGGCCTCGTATGCGATCCGGTGGCGGGGCTGGTGGAATGCCCCTGCATCAAGCGCAACGGCATAGGCGCGGTCAACGCTTTGCTTTCGGCGGATTTGGCGCTAGCGGGCGTTCGATCGCACATCCCCTTCGACGAAGTGGTGGGCGCGATGCGATCGGTGGGCGCCGTCATGCGGCCGGAATTGCGGGAAACCGCTCTCGGCGGCCTTGCCGCTACGCCGACGGGCCGTGCGATCGCGCAGCGTCTGCGGAAAAAACAGCCTGCAGGGGAGACTTCAGCAGAATAAACAAATTGCAAAGCGGTTTGTTCTTACAATCCAGAATGTCTTAATAAAAACCCCGCCGGCAGAGTCGTATGACTCTGCCGGCCTTTTTGGGGCATGCCGAAGTACTTTCCTCGGCATACTTTATTTGTACCGCCGCCCAATGGGGGATCGGGGGCGGGCACAAAATCATTCCAGACGGATCACGAGCACGCTCATATCGTCCGCATATCCGCGATCCCGGGCAGCTTGCAGCAATGCGCGGGCGGCATCTTCGCAGGTGTTCGCCCCGCCCACGCAGGCGATGATTTCCTGCGTTGTGTCTTCGCCGAGCGCGTCCAAAGCGCCGTCGGTGAGCAGAACGACTGAATCGTTTCTTTTGAGCGTTGCCGTGTGTATGGCGGGCGACGCTTCATCCAGTATTCCCGCTGGCAGCGCTTCCGCATATATGGTGTGAACGCGCCCTTCTCTTAATACAAAGCTGGGCGGTGCGCCGAATTTAATAAATTCCGCCGCGCCGGAGGAAAGATCCACATGCAGCGCGTCTACGGTCGCGTACATATCCTGACCGCCATGCTGCATCAACAGGCGGTTGACGCACTCGAGCGCCGCGTCGCGCTCAAAGCCCGTTTCATACAGCCTGCACAGCATGTCCAGCGTGGCGGTGCTCTGCGCGCGCGCGGCAGCGCCGCTGCCCATGCCGTCGGAAAGAGCAAACAGAGCGCGGCCGTTGGGCAGGCTGGTATAAGCTGTGCTGTCCCCGCTTGCGATACTGCCCCGCATGGGCGCGCTGGCCGCGCCGATACCGGTCTTCATGCGCCGTGCCTGTTCAAATTCGAGTATTTTGCCGTGCGCGCCGTCCCTGCGAGTCAAAAGCCGCATGGGACATTCCATGGCGCGGGAAACGGCGTCTTCAAGTGCGGCAATGTTGGGTTGCTCCGCCATTTGCAGCTGCGCGAACAAACAGCCTTTGCGTTTATGTATCAGCGCGCCTTTCACATGAAATCCTTCCCGCTCCAGCCGACGTGTGAGCATCTGCGCTGCGCCTTCGATGGGCCATTCCCGTTCGCGAACGCCTTCGGCTAGTGAAAGAATTGTGCGGGATACCCCTGATAACTGTCTGCGCGCAAACGCGTGCTGCGACGCGGCACGATAAGTATCCATACAGCGGCGGCGGTAAGCGTCCTGCGCCTGCGCGGCGGCGGCCGCTATGGAAGCGGTGCGTGTGCAGTCGCCGGGAATGGGTTTTTGCGGACGCGGCCGAAGGCCGTTGTTGTATGCAGGCAGCATGGCCTCCACGGCCTCTGCCATCGCCAAAGAGTCACGGTTGCATGCGCCGCGGTGCGCGCAGTCCGCACATATATTGCTGACAGCGCGCGTCATTTCCGCGCGCTCTTCCTCTGCGTCGTATGACCAATCCGCGCGTTCAGGGAACAGGGTCGCGACCTGCTCCACCGTGCGGGCGGTATGCGTCATGTCTTCCGATGTGCGCATCTGCATCCAGTTGAGCGCCGTACGTGCCGTGCGTTCTTCACGCGCATTGACGTCCACGGTCGATCTTAACCACAGCAGGCCCCGCCGGGGGACGAGCGCAAGCGCCGCCGCCGCGGGGATGGCGTTGGCCATGCTGACCTGCATGCCGGCCACTCCCGCGTAGCCTTCAGTAACGGCACAGGCGACACAGAAGCCGAGCATTACGCCCCAGATACCCATGCGCCTGCAGATAACGCCCGCCAGTGTGCATATGGCCAGGTTTGCGAGCAGCAGGGATTGCCCCCTGCCGCCGAGTATCAGCATGCCGCCGAGCACAACTGCCACCGCGACCGCGGGCAGGCCCTTTGCGTAAGCCGTAAACATGGATACCCAGGCGACAAGTACGATGCCCAGCGAAAACGAGTATATGGATACGTCGGAAATGGCAAGAGCCGACGCGCCAAGCAGCAGACACAGCGCGATCTGTTCTTCTTCCTGCAGCCTGTTGCGTGCCTGCAGGGATTTGAGCGCGCGAAGCCCGTTCTGGAAGGCGGCAGCAAATACCAACGTGAGCGCCATGCCCGCAAGCCCGCGCAGCGCGTCGCCCAGTGAGTTTAAATAAAACAGCGGGACCATGACAAGCTGCGTGATGCCTAAAAACAAAAGCTTGTCCACACGGCGAACATGATGCTTCCACAGCTTGTACAGCAATGTAGCAGCTATATACAGGCCGCTTGCGCAAAGCGCGGGGCAGCCCGACTGACCTGCAAGCAGCGAACCTATCACAACGCCGGCAAACGGAAACATCGCGTTCTGGCCGGCGATATCCACGGCAGCAAGAAACGCCACGCCGAAAGGAAGCAATGCCTGCAGCAGCTCCACGCGGCCAAGCAGAAGCGCAAGCACAAACGACCCCGTTTGAAGCAGGAATGTTTTGCGGCGTACATAGGGTAGGAGGCTTTCAAAGATGTGCGAGAACGAGAGCGGCAGGCGCGGGCTTTCCATAGGTACACCTCCAGCCTTGAGCGAGTGTTCTATGAGCATATAGCCGCTCTGCTGTGAACATTGTCGTACGAGCGTGCGAACGGCGCGTCAATCGTGCGACTTATGCCGCGCCCACAACCCTTTTTTCGCGCTGATGCTGCAAGGGGCGTCATATGCCGCCATAAAAGCCCCCGCACGATTTGCGGAATGCTGTGTTTGGCGTTGGAATTATA
Source organism: uncultured Oscillospiraceae bacterium (assembly GCA_964440115.1). GTDB lineage: Bacteria > Bacillota > Clostridia > Christensenellales > CAG-138 > JAEWWD01. The sequence continues at coordinate 307,565 of CAYTPV010000005.1, forward strand.
TTTTTGGAACTGTGCAAGTGGCCGCGGTCTATTCTTTTGGGGTGCAGGGGATCGCAGTCCCCTGCAGTTCATTCAAATTCGGCGATTCATTCGCCGAATTTGTGAGAGAATGCCGCCATGAGCGGCATTCTAACCAGCAGAAGCCCAATGATTTAGTCGAAGAACTAAATCATTGGTTGGTTTTTCTCATTGCGCGAAACATGCATTCATTGTACAATACCTGTATGCCGCGCTAGGCGGGGAGACAGCGGTGCCCTGTACCTGCAAACCGCTATAGCAGGGCTGAATTCCATCCCCCGGTCAGCGCATGTGGGGTACTGGTACCGGTAAGGGGCGTTGATAGCCGGGCCCTGTGCAATCGGCGTCTGTGAATCATGTCAGGTCCTGACGGAAGCAGCATTAAGCGGAACAGCCGGTGTGCCGCGGGTATGCCTGGAAGGAGCTACCTGCCGGGGTGCCGCCCGGATGTGTGTGATCAAAGGATGGTGCGCGGCAAAATGCATATTCTGCGCGAAGCGCATAAAAACCACCGAATAAAATCGGTGGTTTTTGTTTTGTTCGGATTATTGATATCTCAATAAATGATGATGGGTGTGGGCGAAGGCGTTTTCAGCGGGATCAAAGTCCTGATCGGCGGCCGGTACAGTGTAATACGCGGCGGAATGAAAGGCGTCGGCGTCGGCGTTGGCCGCGGGATCAGAGTCTTGAACGGCGGCAACGTTTTGAGCGGCGGGGTAGTAGGCTTGGGTGTGCTCGGCGCATGCGTTTTCGCGGGTGCGGCGGGCTTTACGGGCAGCACATACTCTTCATAGAGCGTGGCGAGCTCTTCCTGCGCGTCGTTGGCTGCCATTTCATTGAAAAGGCAAGTATCGGTACCTTTTGTAAATCGTGCTGAAACGCTGGCGAATGCGCCCGTATAGGTATACGAAAGCACCGTTTCGCCAGTCGCGCTCAGACTCTGGCTGGTAACGAGCGGGTCGCCCATAAAGCGCGCGATATCGTTTTTGGACATGCCGGGCAGCATCTGCGGTGCGTACCGGCCGCGTACGGTCGCTTCGCCCAGCGGCATCGCCGTTACGGTTTTGGCCGTCAGCTGACCGCCCGCAATTGTAAACGCAAACTGCACCTGCCCTGTGGCAAACGCCGCGTCGGCATACGCGTAGGTCAGCGTTCCGTTCGCTTCGGATGTAGGCGTACTCATGGCATTGCGCACATCCTGCTCCGTTTGCCCGAGTTTGAGCGCAGCAAATTTCTTGAACGAGGCGTTCTTGGATAGCGCGCTGTTGTCGTTATCGGGTTTGATGCTAAGCCAGCGCGGCGCGCGCGGGGTCGCGTTGTCTACAGCCGCGGCGGTGAGTATGGTGTCGTTGGGCTGGTATTCACAGCGCAGCACTTTGTTGTTCTGCACCACGGCAACAAGCTGCCCTGCGTCGTCCGGCCACAGGCAGACCTCATAACGGTCGGCGTCCGCTTTGGCATTGGGGGCGACATAGGACATCCACAGGTAAGGATTAACGCCAAGAGCCGTGAGCAGGTCCTGATAACCGATGGTATTGAGATCGGTATACTGCTGCAGTTTTGCCCTCGCGTCATCGAGCAGCTTGGGGAAAGCGGCGGGCGTGGAGATCTGCTTTTTAAGTATCCGGCCGTCGAGCGTGCTGACGATGCATTCAAAGCCGATGTCGTCCTTCATGAAGCGGTAGACCGCCGCGGCTTCCGTATTGGTTGCACCCGCTATCGCGGTGTAAGCATAGCTTCCCGCTCCATAAATGGCCTTGGGCTGGCCAAACAGCGTGATGGCGTCCGCAAACTGTGCGCACAGGGCAAGCTGCATGTACTGCTGCACGGCCGCGTTGCCCGGTGTAGTAAACGCAAGGTCATATTCGGGTGTTGCGGTAGCGGTGGGGGAAGGCGGGGTATCCGCCGGCGCAGGCGTGGGAACCGGCGCGGACGTGACGGCAGGAGCGGCAGGAGCGGCTGTAGGTTCGGCTGCCTCTTTTACAATTTTGATACAGCCAGGCGCCGAGAGTGCGAGTATAAGGATCAACGCAACTGCTGCACAAACGCGAAAACGTGGTTTGTGTTTCATTGAAATACCCTCCATTCAGTTGGCTCTGTACAGGTACGATATCGACGGCGGCTGAGAAGGAAATGAATTCCCATCATTGAATTGATAGTAGTATACACCTGCGCGCATGCAACGAAACAGGGCACGTTTTCGCTCTGTTCAGACGCTTTTCAGTTATCTTTATGAAATGGTCCGGTTGGGATATGTGGGAAACGTTAAGCGCGGCGAATCCTGCGCACAGGCCGCGTCAAGTGCGCGCAAGCTTACGGTATTGAGAGGGCGAAAAACCGGTCATCTGCCGGAACAGACGCGCGTAATACCCGTGATATGCAACGCCGCAGGCAGTAAATGCCTGCTCGACAGTCAGGTTTGCGTCAAGCAATGCTCCCTTGAGCTGTTCGATTTTACATTTGGTGTAGTATTCATGCGGAGTGATGCCGGTATGCTCCTTGAAAAGCCTGCAAAAATAGGAAGGGCTTAAGTTGACATGGTGGGCCAGGGCTTCTATGGAGAACCCCTCCCTCCAGTGTTCTTCAATATGCGCGATGGCGTCGAGTATTTCCCCGCGCTCGCGATAGTTATGCTCGCCGAAATAAATATTCACGACATACATGAGCTTGCCGGCCGTATCGGTGACGGGGAAGGAGCAGATGCTTTCAAGATGCATCTGCCGCATGGTGACCGGCAGGCCTAATTCGCGCTTAATGGCATGCACGGGCACGCGCACATCCCGTTCGATAACGGTCTCTCCCGCAAACACACGGCGGACTTTATCATCCACATCGTATTTTGCAGTGGTGGGGTCTTTGAGTACGTTGTAATGCCCGATCATATCCGCGGCAGATGTATCGAACCTGCGAAGCAGGGCCTCGTTGGCCATCACCATGGTGCCGTCGGGCGCGAAAATCTGCACGGGGTAGGGAACACAAGCGACAAACCGTTCAACAGCCGCCAATTCCGGCGGCCAAGAAGAACGTATCGCGTCTTCCGCAGCGCTTCGTCGCACAGATTTAGCCTCCATTCTAATAAGGTAAATATGTATCTGTAATTATCATCAACATACCACAGCGATAGCAATATGAAAAGAAGATTCGCGCAAATTGCAGAGGCGGCGCAAATTTTGCGCCGCCTCTGTAACAGAATTATGCAGGATTGGAAAGGTGTCCTATTTACATCCCCAAAGCGCTTTTGAGGGCGTCGATTTTGTCTTCGCGTTCCCAGGGCATTGCGGGGTCTCCGAAATGGCCGTAGGAGGCCGTTCTTTTATAAATGGGGCGACGAAGATCCAGCATGCGGATGATGGCTTCCGGCCTAAGGTCGAACACGCGCTGTACCGCTTCGGATAGCTGTTCATCAGAGACTTTGCCGGAGCCCTGCGTATCCACCAGTACGGATACGGGACGCGCCACGCCTATGGCGTAAGCCAGCTGGATTTCGCAGCGGGAAGCTAGGCCTGCCGCCACGATGTTCTTAGCGACATAGCGCGCCGCATAGGCTGCGCTGCGGTCCACCTTTGTGGGGTCCTTTCCCGAGAAAGCGCCGCCGCCGTGGCGGGCGTACCCGCCGTAGGTATCCACGATGATTTTCCGGCCGGTCAGGCCGGAATCCCCGTGCGGTCCGCCGATAACAAAGCGGCCGGTGGGGTTCACGAGTATGCGCGTTTGTTCGTCGAGAAGCTCCGCCGGGATGACCGTGCGGATGACATGCTCGGTGATTCCGCGCTCTATTTCGTCATGGGTGACCTCCGGGCTGTGCTGTGAGGAAACAACCACCGTATCCACGCGGGCGGGCTTGCCGTCGATATACTCTACTGTCACCTGCGCTTTGCCGTCCGGCCGCAGGAAGGGCAGCGTGCCGTCGCGGCGCGTCTTGCTCAGGCGGCGTGTCAGGCCGTGCGCAAGGTAAATGGGCAGCGGCATGCGTTCGGGCGTTTCATCGCAGGCAAAGCCGAACATCATACCCTGATCGCCCGCGCCGGTGTTCAGATCATCTAAGGATTCGCCGCGTTTTGCCTCCAAGGACTTGTCCACACCCATCGCGATATCCGGGGATTGACCGTGGAGCGCGACAAGCACCGCGCAGGTGTTGCCGTCGAAGCCGTATTCCGCGTTGTCGTAGCCTATTTCTTTCACCACATCGCGCACAAGCTCGGGAATATCCACATAGCAGTTGGTCGTAACTTCGCCCATCACCAGCACCATGCCGGTGGTGCAGCAGCATTCGCACGCCACACGGGATTTGGGGTCTTCTTTGAGCATGGCGTCGAGCACCGAGTCGGAAATCTGGTCGCAGATTTTGTCGGGATGCCCCTCGGTCACGGATTCAGAGGTAAAAAGCCGTCTTGTCATGTTGGTTCTCTCCTGTTCGTCGTATTTGCGGCAAAAGCCGCAGTCAAAAAGCGCCCCGTTCGAGACGAGGCGCTTTGAAGTCACTTTTCTCATCTCCCGGCAGTTGCGCCGCAGGATTTAGCACCTTGCGCGTACAGCGCAGGTTGCCGGGTTTCATCGGGCCAGTCCCTCAACCGCTCTTGATAAGAGTATGCAATTGTTGTGCACATTGTAGCACGCGACATATTTCGCGTCAACGCTTTTTTACAGGTACAGGCATTTCCTTTGCAGGCCGCGAGGGGGAAGTATATAATGGATTGACCCGTCTGGGGGAGGAGAAACCGTATGAAACATGTATTAGGCTGCATCCGCAGGGCGGACGAACGGTATCATATGCTGCGCGACGGCGATAAAGTCTGCGTGGGCGTATCCGGTGGAAAGGACAGCATGCTGCTTATGGAAGGGTTAAGCATGTACCGGCAGTTTTCCAAAGCGCGCTTTGAGCTGTGTGCTGTCACGCTGGATCTGGGGCTGGGCAGCCCGGATTTTACCCCCATGCTGGAATTCGCGAAAAGCATAGGCGTGCCGCTCGAAATTCACAAAACGCGCATCGGCGAACTGGTTTTTGATGTGAGAAAAGAAACGCATCCCTGCGCGCTGTGCGCCAAGCTTCGGCGTGGCGCGCTCAATAACGCGGCTGTAGCGCTCGGGTGCAATAAAGTGGCGCTGGGGCACAACCGCGAGGATGTGCTGGAAACGCTGCTCATGAGCCTGCTCTATGAAGGCCGCATGAATACGTTCGGCCCCGTTACTTATATGACGCGCGCGGGCGTTACGCTGATCCGTCCGTTCGTACGCCTTGAAGAAAAATACATCATAGGCGCGGTGAAAGCGCGCAATATTCCCATTTTGGCATCCCCATGCCCCGCGGCGGGCAAAACAAAGCGGGAGGATATGAAGGCGCTGCTGACACATCTGCGCACCATAGTGCCTGATGCGTCCGAAAAGCTCATGGGCGCTATCGCGGATACGGAAAAGTATGGCCTGTGGGACAGGCTCAGGTTGCCGCCGGAAAGCTCTTGCAATGAACAATGCATCATGCAAAATCAACAATGAAAGAAAGTGCGGTTTTTGTGCCGCACTCATATCATCAATTGAGCCCATGTTTCGTTTGAAACATGGGCTTTACTGATATCCCAAAATACTATTCAGAAAACAGTGGCGTGGACAGATACCGCTCGCCCGTATCCGGCAGTATGACTACGATCGTCTTGCCCGCGTTTTCGGGACGCTTTGCAAGTTCCGTCGCCGCCCACACGGCAGCGCCGGAGGAAATACCTATGAGCAGGCCTTCCGCCCTCGAAAGTTCGCGTCCTGCCGCGAATGCGTCCTCATTCTTTACGCGGATGATTTCGTCGTAGATGCCCGTGTTGAGCACCTGGGGAACGAATCCCGCGCCGATGCCCTGAATTTTATGCGAGCCGGAACGGCCTTCGGAAAGCACGGGGGAGTCGTTGGGTTCCACGGCGACCACTTTGATGCTGGGATTCTTAGATTTCAGGTATTCTCCCACGCCGGTCAGCGTGCCACCGGTGCCAACGCCTGCTACGAAAATATCCACTTTGCCGTCGGTATCTTCAAAGATCTCGGGGCCCGTCGTGGCCCTGTGAATGGCGGGGTTGGCCGGGTTGTCAAACTGCCCCGGTACGAATGAATTCTCGATTTCCTGCGCCAGCTCGTTTGCTTTCGCGATTGCGCCGCCCATTCCCTTTGCGCCTTCGGTAAGCACCAGTTCCGCGCCGTAGGCCTTCAACAGGTTGCGGCGTTCCACGCTCATGGTTTCCGGCATGGTCAGTATGATGCGATAGCCCCGCGCCGCCGCCACAGACGCGAGGCCGATGCCGGTATTGCCGCTTGTGGGCTCGATGATGACCGAGCCGGGTTTTAATACACCCTTTTTCTCCGCGTCCTCAACCATGGCCTTTGCGATACGGTCCTTCACGCTGCCCGCGGGATTGAAATATTCCAGCTTGCCGATCACCGTGGCTTTCAGATCGTGCCTTTTTGCATAATTGGAAAGCTCCAGCAGCGGCGTTTTGCCGATAAGATCCGTCAGGCTCCTGTATACCTTTGACATAGCAAAACCTCCAATAGAATAAATCATATATGTTTAATATGATATTAACGCCCGAATGGTTCCTTGTCAATACCCTACCATGCTATTATATACTAATTTTATAGGAATAGTGGGCTATTGACAACATTCCTTTGATACAATATCATAAAATGCATACGAAACAAGTATGAAATGGGGTTTTTCCATGAGGATATCCGCCAAAGGACGTTATGCGCTCGCCGCCATGATCCATATGGCGCAGCACACCGGCACCGGCGAATACATTACGGTGATCAGCATATCCGAAACACTCGGCATATCCAAAATATATCTTGAGCAGGTATTTTCCCTGCTCAAACGCGGCGAACTTGTCAATTCGGTAAAGGGCGCGCAGGGCGGTTATCAGCTGACTAGAATGCCTAAGGAGATTACCGCCTACGATGTACTTTCGGCAGTGGAGCTTTCGCTGTTTGAAAAAACGGAAGATACCGTAGCGGATAAATCCGCCGAAATGGATAAGGCCATGCGCCTGGCGGTATTTGAACCGCTTGAGCAGGCGGCAAGGGCCTCTCTGCAGGGCGTTACGCTCTACGATCTCACTGTTGAAACCGAAAAGCAAAAATCCGCTCAAAGCTTGATGTACTTTATTTAGAGGAGAACGAAAATGGAACTATCCACTACCTGTATCCATGGAAACCAAAAGAAATATGACTCCATGGGTTCTATCAGTGTACCCATTTTTCAAACGGCAACATTTGCCCACCCCGGCGTAGGGCAAAGTACGGGTTACGATTATTCCCGGCTGCAAAATCCTACCCGTGAGCATCTGGAACACACGGTGGCGCTGCTTGAGGGCGGCCACGACGCCATGGCGTTCGCAACAGGCATGGCCTCTATTGCTGCGCTGATGGAGCTGTTTTCGCCCGGGGATCATATCATCGCTTCGGATGACCTGTACGGCGGTTCCTACAGGCTGTTTGCTAATATATCCGTCAAAAACGGCATAGCCTTTGATTTTGTCAACACCTGCGATGTTTCCAATATTGAAAAGTGCATCCGGGATAACACCCGCGCGATCTATATTGAGACCCCCAGCAACCCCATGATGCTGGTTACGGATATCGCTGCGGCGGCGCGGCTTGCAAAAAGCCGCAACCTGCTGCTGATCGTCGACAATACGTTTCTGACGCCCTATTACCAGCGGCCCATTGCGCTGGGCGCAGATATCGTCACGCACAGCGCGACCAAATATCTGGGCGGCCACAATGATTTGCTTGCGGGGTTTCTTATTACCGCCAATCCCGCCTTGTCTGAGCGTCTGCGTTTTATTTTCAAATCCACAGGCGGCTGTCTTGCGCCTTTTGACAGCTGGCTGTTGACCCGCGGGCTCAAGACGCTCGCCGTACGCATGGACAGGCAGCAAGAAAACGCACTGCGTATCGCAAGTTGGCTGCGTGAGCAAAAGCGGATCAAGGCCGTGCACTATGTCGGTCTGCCCGATCATCCGCAGTATGACTTATCCAAACGGCAGGCGTCCGGTTTCGGCGCGATGCTTTCTTTTGAAACCGACTGCGAACAAACGGCCATACGCATACTCGAGCGTGTTTCCCTGATACAGTATGCGGAAAGTCTTGGCGGCGTGGAATCTCTTATTACTTACCCCATGCTGCAAACGCATGCCGATGTGCCCAAAGAAAAGCGGGAAGCGCAGGGCATCAACGAGCGGCTGTTGCGCCTTTCGGTGGGGCTGGAAGATGTCGGGGATCTGATCAACGATCTTGATAACGCACTGACGGAGGAATAAGATGCCTTACAATTTTGATGAGCTGATTGAACGAAAGAATACTGACTCACTGAAGTACGACTTTGCGCTGCAGCGCAAAAAGCCCGACGGACTGCTGCCCATGTGGGTAGCCGATATGGATTTTCGCACGCCGCAGTGCGTGATCGACGCGCTTGTGGAGCGCAGCCGCCACGGCATATTCGGCTACAGCGAAAGCGGCGAAGCATATTTCTTAGCTGTGCAGCGCTGGTATGCGCAGCACTTCGGTTGGATGCCCAAGCCGGAATGGATCATCAAAACGCCGGGCATCGTGTTCGCAATCTGCGCCGCCATGCGGTCGCTCACACAAAAGGGCGATGCTGTGCTCATACAGCCGCCGGTGTATTACCCGTTCGCGGCGTGCGTCAGGGATAACGAACGCAAACTGGTAGAAAATCAGCTGGTATACGCGGATGGCCGGTATTCCATCGATTTTGAGGACTTCGAGCGCAAAATCGTGGAAAACGACGTCAAGATGTTTCTTCTCTGCAGCCCGCATAACCCTGTGGGCAGGGTTTGGACCAAAGAAGAACTGCTGCGCTTAGGCGATATCTGCCTTGCGCACAATGTCATCGTGGTATCCGACGAGATCCATTCGGATTTTGTATATCAGGGCAGGCATACCGTGTTCGCAAGCCTGCGGCCGGAATACGAGCAAAACTGCATCGTCTGCACCGCGCCTTCCAAAACGTTCAATCTCGCGGGACTGCAGATTTCCAACATATTCATTCCCAACAGGGACATGCGGCGCAAAGTGTGGCGCGAGATCTACAGCGCGGGCTACGATCAGCTCAACACCATGGGCATGGTCGCTTGCAAGGCGGCGTACGAGGGCGGTCGTGAATGGCTGAACGACCTGCTGCGGTATCTTGCGGGGAATATTGCCTATATCCGCGATTTCCTTAAGGATCTGCCCCAGATCAAACTGGTGGAGCCGGAAGGAACTTACCTCGTATGGCTCGACTGCAGCGCGCTCAATATGACGGATGAACAGCTCAAGGTATTTATCGAGCAAAAGGCTGGGCTGTGGCTGGATGAAGGAATTATGTTCGGCCATGGCGGCGAAGGATTTGTACGCGTGAACATCGCCTGCCAGCGCTCGGTTGTGGAGCGCGCGTTCACCCAGCTCGCGGCTGCGGTGCGCGGGAGATAATCTACGCAGAACTCTCTAGAGAAAAAATGCCGGTTTTTGCCCGGCATTTTTTCATGTTCACCCGTCCCTGTTTCACTGCATAGGATAGTGCAAAACGTGCGGCAGCTGCCGCGATAAGGAGGGTCCATGCCGGATCAATGGCGCGGTGATGGGTACGTAGTGGTTCCTTATGACAGAGAGAAAGCGGTAGAATATGCGCACCGGTGGGCGTTCTCTCGCAATCCCTCCTATTATGATTTTTCCAAGCTTGGCGGCGACTGCACCAGCTTTGCTTCCCAATGCGTGTATGCGGGCGCGGGCATCATGAACTTCAAGCCGGTGCTCGGCTGGTATTATGTCAATTCGGGCAACCGAAGCCCAAGCTGGACGGGCGTGGGGTATTTCTATAACTTCATGGTCAATAACCGCACGGGCGTGGGGCCGTTTATGGAAGAAGTCCCAATAAACCGCGTGCAGCCGGGCGATATCATACAGATCAAATTCGACAGACCTTACTATGAGCATAACCCCGTGGTGGTATCGGTTGGCACAGTACCGGACCCATCAAATATACTCGTGGCCGCGCATACGTACGATGCGGATAATCGGCCGCTCGATACGTATCCGTTCACCCAGCTTCGTCCTCTGCATGTGCTCGGCGTGCGCAGACCAAAGAGATAGGCTGCGGCCGCGGCTGGCAAATGCTGTGCGGTGACTGTACGGACAAGCCGTATACGGGTATTTGCAAGTGAGCGACGGCTCATAGTTATGCGTAACAAATTATGGCAGGCAGCTCCATAAATTTGGTGGATCACAGCAAATTGTGTCCTAGATATGGCGCGTAAGCGGCATATTTGTTGCATTGTATAGGGCGGCATGGTATACTTTTGTGTGTTCTGTATATTTTTTTGTAATTTAATTGCACGAACCCCTGGAATTATACTGTATATTTATTCATTTTGGAGGAATTAACATGCAGATTGTGAATGCTGTCGCACACCGACTACGGACCGGCACGCATACGCTCGAGGCCATTTACAGCACAATACTCTCCCATGGGGACGCGCCCTGTGCACAGTACGACAGGGACGGCGAAATCCGCTATATTACATTCACAGAATACGACAGACGCATACGCCACGCGGCCGCCGGCCTGCAGAAAATTTTAGGCGTTCCGGAAAAGCCGGAGTTTATCGGCATCCGCATGGACAATTCGCCGGATTATGCAACGATTATGTGGGCCTGCATCATGGCAGGCTATCAGCCGGTACTCGTCGATTTCCGTGCCGACGCAAAACAGACGGAACATATCCTCAATCAGACGAAAGCGGTAGCCGTCATTACGGATACCGCCATCGCGCTGCCGCAGGGCGTGCATCTTTTAGAGCCCGCGCCTTTGCTGCGCGATTGCGACGGAGAAGTGCGCGGCGGTTTTGCCAATCGTGTCGCCATCTGCACATCCGGTACCACGGCCTCTTCCAAGGTATATGTGTACGACGGACAGGCGCTGACCAATCAGCTGCTGGATTTTCTTGCGTTCGCCCGCATTTCCCCGGGATTCTTGAACGACAAACCCCACCGCGTGCTGGCGTTTTTGCCGTTCCACCATATATTCGGGTTCCTGACGACCGTGCTGGCGTATCCGGCGTTCGGCAAAACCGTGGTGTATCCCAAGGACCGTACCAGCAAATCCGTGCAGGAAGCGTGCCGCACGCACCATGTCACGCATCTGTTCAACGTGCCGCTGTTCTGGAACGCCGTGGCGCAGAAGCTGCAGCGTGCTGCGCGGCAAAAAGGCGAGGATAAGGAACGCAAGCTTTTGAAGCTTGTGGACAGCTCTCTCAAACAGCAGCGCGTATTCCCCAAGGCGAGCAGGAAATATTTCGCCAACCTGACCTACGGTATCCGCAGAAATTTGCTGGGTACCCATCTTTCCTGCGCCATCAGCGGCGGCGGTCGCATACTGCCCGAAACGCTGCGTATGCTCAACGGCATAGGGTATCCGTTCGTCAATGGCTTCGGTATGACGGAGGTAGGCATTACTTCCGTGCAGATGCTCGACAGCATCGACGATCAGCTCAACGGCTGCGTCGGGCGGCCCATGCAGAGCGTGAAATGCAAGGTCAAGCCGCGCGAGAACGATAAAGCCACGGTAGGTGAACTGTTCATCAAATCCTCCGCCATGCACATAGGCCGCATGGTGGAAGGCGAACTCGTACCGCCCGAACTGGATGAAGAAGGTTATTTCGCCACCGGCGACATCGCACGCTTTGAGGGCGGCAGGCTGTGGATTGAAGGCCGCGTTAAGGACGTCATCATCAACGAGAGCGGAGAAAACGTATACCCCGACGAGTTGGAGGACGCGTTCGCCAACATCGACGAAATACAGCAGCTGTGCGCATTCGGCATGGATTTCGGCGGCCCGTATGAAGATATCACCATCGTGGTTTACGCCGAAAATATCGAACGCGACCGCGCGCGGCTGGAAGCAATCATAGCAGCCCTCGCGCAGCGCAATGCGCAGCTGCCCATTTATAAGCGCGTTCGCCGCTGTTTCCTCTCGCTTGCGCCGCTGCCGCTGACCGCCAGCATGAAGGTCAAGCGCGTACGCGTGAAGGAGGATCTCGGTTCCGGCCGGTTCGACGCCATTGAGGTGGATCTCGCCAAACGACGCGTGTGCGGCAGCATTGCGGTGGAGACAACGCCGACGGTCGAGAAGAGCGAAGATTACGTCGCCATACTCAAAAAAGTCAAGGAGTTCTTCGCCGAAGAGCTTTGCCTCAACGTGGAGGATATCACCGACCGCGCGCATTTCGTGTACGATCTGGGCGGCGACAGCCTTGCGTCTTTGGGCGTGTTCACCAAGATTGAAGAATGCTTCGATGTCATCATCATGGATGACGAATATACGAACTGCACCTGTGCCGAGGATGCCGCGCTCATGCTCATGCAGAAACTCACCGGCGGCGGCAAGACGAGACGGCGCAGAATCACATCGTTTGAGGAATCGCGTGAATATGAGGCGCTCATTGCGCGTCTCAAAGAGGCGGGCGATCATAATCCTTACTTCGTGGCACACGATTCGCCCCTGCGGGATACGTCCATCATGAACGGCCGCGAGGTCATCAATTACGGCTCCTACAATTATGTCTGCCTTTCCGGCCATCCGCGCACGGTGAAAGCCGCGCAGGAAGCCGCCGAGAAATACGGCACCTCCGCCAGCGGCAGCAGGCTTCTCGCCGGTGAAAAGACTCTGCACAAGGAGCTGGAGCAGGCCATCGCGGACTGGAAGCATACCGAAGCCGCCATCGTGCTGGTGGGCGGCCACAGCACCAATGTGACGTTCGTGGGCAATTTCTGCAACGAGCGCGATCTGATACTCTACGATGCGCTCTCGCACAATTCCATTATGCAGGGCTGCCAGCTATCTTCCGCGCATACCAAGGGCTTCCCGCACAACGATTACGCGGCGCTCGAAAGCATACTGCGCGCCAACCGCGACTCGTACGAGAAAGTGCTCATCGTGGTGGAAGGCGTATATTCCATGGACGGCGATATTGCGCCCATCCCCGAGTTTGTGCGCATCAAGAAGGAATACGGCTGCTTCCTGATGGTGGATGAAGCGCATTCCTCCTGCGTGATAGGCGCGCACGGCGGCGGCGTGGATGAGCATTTCAACTTGGCGCCGGGCGATATCGATATCAAGATGGGCACGCTCTCTAAGGGTCTGGGCACCTGCGGCGGTTACCTCGCGGGCAAGAAGGCGCTTATCGAATATCTGCGCTACAATGTGCCGGGCTTTGTATTCTCCGTGGGTCTCTCGCCGGTGCTTGCTGCCGCCACCCTCGAAGGCATACATATACTGCAGGAGGACAATTCCCTCGTGCAAAGCCTGCAGCAGAATATCCGTGATTTTATGGAGGTCGCGCACAGCTACGGCTTCGATACCTGTTTAGCTGGCGAAACCGCCGTCGCGCCCATACTCGTAGGCGCGGATACGGTGGGATACGAGCTTTCCCGTCTGCTGCTTGAAGAAGGCGTGTTTGTGCCTCCCGCGGTGTATCCTGCCGTTGCTAAGGGGCAGGCAAGGCTGCGGTTCTGCCTCACCAGCGCACATAAGCGCGAGCAGGCCGAGTTTGCACTCGAAACGCTGGATCGACTCATTCGCGAGCACGGCTTCACTGTACCGCGCAAGTTTAAGTAAGTCAAAGCCGAACAGATCGGTTGAAATAGTTTCCGACGGAATTATGGGGCACGCCGAAACGGCGTGCCTCTGCGTATCAGTAAAGTGCCAAAGATACTTAGCCCAAGCTAGCGCGCAAGTTGACGCTTGGTTACTTGCTTCCTGGGAAGCGTTAGTTTTACATGTAAAATCAGACGTGATATAGTGAAACACAAGCAAAAACCTATGCATCAAAGCGGAAAAAACGGACGCGGAGGTCAAATATGAGCAAGCTGAAAGGGCGCGGTGCCTCCATGCTGCTTGTATGCTGGCTGGTGTACACATCTGCCTATTTTTGCCGGGTCAACCTGTCGCTCGCCATACCGTCGTTGCAGATGGAATTTGGCTGGGACAAAGCGACGGTCGGCATGCTGGCAAGCGCGTTTTTCTGGGCGTACGCGGCAGGGCAGCTTGTTAACGGCCGCATAGGGGATAAATATAACCCGCGGTATTTTGTGGCGCTGGGGCTATTTGCAGCGGGGTTGTGCAATATCGGCATGGCGTTTGCTCACTCGTTCGGTCTCATGCTGGCTCTGTGGCTCTTAAACGGGTATTTCCAGTCCATGCTGTGGGGGCCTATTATACGGACGGCCAGCGCATATACTCCGCCTGAAAATCGTTCGAATATGGCGGTATTGCTTTCCACCTCGATGGTGATTGGTTATCTCGTTTCGTACCAATCCATCGGGCGGCTATCGCAAGCCGCGATTTGGCGCTCTATGTTTTTACTGCCGGGCGCGGCGTTGCTTGTGATGGCAATTTTCTGGGTGTTCATGCTGCGGCATTTCATAGGTAACGTCGAAACGAATTGCAAACAAGAACCGAGCTGCGGGAATGAAGAGACCAAACCCGTTACTGGATTTGCCGCGTTTGTTTGGCGCAACGGTTTACTGCTCATTGCGCTGGTTTGCGTGGTACAGGGACTGATCAAAGAAGGCATGAATACATGGGGGCCGACGTTTCTTTCAGAAGCACAGCATATCGATTTTTCCGGCACGCTGAACCTGCTGTCTTTCGTACCCGCGCTGAATCTCTGCGGCGTGCTGCTGGTGGGCGCGGTCAATCGGATGTTCCGGTATCGTGAAAAGAGCACGTTGCTCCTGTTTTGCGCCCTCAGCGCGGTATCGGCGGTGGCGCTGTATTTTACTTCCGGCAGCCTCGCAATGACGATTGTTTTCTACAGCCTTGTTTCAACGTTCATCACAGCCTTTGGTACGGTACTCATCTCTTTGATACCGCTCAATTTCTACAAGGAAGGCTGCGTCTCTACTACCGCGGGCTTTGTAAATAGCGCCTCGTACATTGGAGCCAGCCTTTCCGGTCCTCTGCTTGGCATGCTTGCCGACCAGGGCGGCTGGAAAGAGACCACATTGTTCTGGGCGGGAGCCGCGCTCCTTTGCGGCATGCTCATACTGTTCAGCCGCGATTATAAAAGTTCTGCGGAGTTGAAGGCAGACAATCAATAACGAAGGTAAACCTAATGCAGGGAATACAAAACCCCGCGCCTGTTTGAAAACAGGCGCGGGGTACTGTTCTTCAATCGCTTATTCTTTAGTGGATTCCATAAACCCGTGCCCGTGCTGGTAAATCTGCCTGTTGTCGAGCGCCCACACGCGCTCGGAAAACCCGCCCTGCGGTACGCCCGCAAGCGCGTCAAACATCTCATACAGGCGGGAATCCAGCATATCAAGCTCCGCCAGCATTTCCGCTTCGGGGAACATCGGCGGCCGCGGACTGCCGTATTCCGGCACGCTGTGATGCGAAAGTATCATGTGCTGTACGAGCAGGCAAAGCGAAGCCGGGATATCCAGCAGCTCGCACGCCGCGCCTACCATGTTCACACCCAAGCTGATGTGGCCCACGAGCTGCCCGGCTGATGTATAGCCGGATGCAAGCCCCAGCTTGCCCATATCCATTTCTGAAAGCTTGGCGATATCGTGCAGTATGGCGCCCGCGTACACAAGCTCCGCGTCGATGGCGGGGTAGAGCGGGCAAAGCGCCTTGGCGGCGCGCAGAATATTGAGCGTGTGGTGTAAAAGTCCCCCGCGCGTGGCGTGGTGCAGCTTGACGGCTGCAGGTGCAATGAGCAGAACGTCGTGATTGGTGCGCAGTAAATACTGCGTGAGCCGCCGAAGATCCTCATCTTCAAACGCCTGCGCGGTTTCATAGAGCTGAGAATACATCCATTCCGGATCAAACGGCGCGCAGGGAATGAGGCGGGACATATCCACGCCGTCTTCGGCCGTGGATACGCGCATGCGGTCGATTTTAAGCTGCTCAGAATCTTTCCACATATTGATGCTGCCGCGGATATGCACGACCTGATCCGATTCGAACACGCCGTGCTGCGCTACGGTATAATCCCACAGCTTGGCGTCCATTTCTCCTTCGCTGTCGGCAAGAACAAGGTCCAGGTATGCGCTTCCCTTGATATTGGTTTTTACCTGCACGCTCTTGATGAGGCAATAGCCTTCTACCGCCGTGCCGGCCGATTCGCTGCAAAGTCGCATCCTGCCCATGTCTTTCCTCCTGATCCCGCTTGTGCTATACTATACGGCGGGTGTAATAGTAAGTATAGCAGACGCGTGCATAAATGCAAAACTGCATTTCTCGCACATCACAAAATCGCCCGAAACTGGGGCAAATAAACATTGACACGACCGAACATGTGTGATAGATTGGAACAGGTCACCCCGTAGGGGGCTTTGTTTTGATGACCCGAATTCGTAAGAAACGGCGCTGGCCGTTTGATATTCAGGAGGTAAGGTATGCGCGTTAAAATCACATTGGCCTGCACCGAGTGCAAGCAGAGGAATTACAACACGTTCAAGAACAAGAAGAACGACCCCGACAGGCTGGAGTTCAGCAAATACTGCCGCTTCTGCCGCAAGCATACGGTACACAGGGAAGCCAAGTAAGCAGTACTCACAGACCGCGCCTTGGGTTTTTATCGTCGGTGCCGGGATGTATGCCGGCTATACATTGGATTAAAATAACAGCGATGGGGGATACTATCCATGGCAAACATCGAGAAAAAGGCCGATCCGAAACCGGCAGTAAAAAAAGCTGCCGATAAAAAGGCCGCAGATAAAAAAGCTGCTGATAAGAAGCCGGCCAAGGCGAAGAAGGCATTCCGCTTATTCCAGTATTTCAAGGAAGTTTATGGCGAAGTCAAAAAGCTGATCTGGCCGACCGGCAAGGAGCTTGTTTCCCGCACCGGCGCCGTGTTCGCTTTCCTCGTCGGAATGGCGATAATCATCGGCTTACTCGACCTGATATTTACGCAGGGCGTTTCGCTCATCGCTAAGATCGGCGCATAACACCGCCCGCGGGCTCTAAGAAAGGAGGCCGGAGTATATGGATGAAGCCAAATGGTATGTGGTGCATACCTATTCCGGCTACGAGAACAAAGTTAAAGAAGACCTTGAGAAATCCGTAGAGAATATGGGCCTGCAGGAACAGATTCTGGAGGTTAAGTATCCCACGGAAGAAACCATCGAGGTCGGTAAAAACGGCAAGAAAAAGACGACGCAGCGCAAGGTGTACCCCGGTTACGTCATGGTGAAAATGATCATGAACGATAAAACGTGGTATGTCGTGCGCAACACGCGCGGCGTGACAGGGTTCGTAGGTCCGGGAAGCAAGCCTATCCCGCTCACCGATGAAGAAGTCACCGCCATGGGTGTGGAGCGCATCCCCATTGTGCTCAACATCGAAGTCGGCGAAAACGTGCGCGTCGTATCCGGTCCGCTCGAAAAATTCGTGGGCCGCGTGGAAGCACTCGACGCGGAACGCCAGAAGATCAAGCTCGTCGTGTCCATGTTCGGCCGCGACACACCTGTGGAACTGGATTTTGTGCAGGTGCAGAAACTCTGATCGCGTATACAACGGCTCAAAAAAATCCATTGGATTTTTTTGATATATATGTGGGAGGGGCAGGCACCCCGTTCACCACGAACTACAAACAGTAGGAGGAAACAGCAATGGCAAAGAAGATCACAGGCTATGTGAAACTTCAGATCAATGCCGGCAAAGCGACGCCGGCACCGCCGGTCGGCCCTGCGCTCGGTCAGCACGGCGTCAACATCATGGGCTTCTGCAAGGAGTTCAACGAGCGTACCGCCAAGCAGGTCGGTCTGGTTATCCCCGTGGTTATCACGGTGTATGCGGACCGTTCCTTCACCTTTATCACCAAGACCCCTCCCGCCGCAGTCCTCATCAAGAAGGCTATCGGTTTGGAAAGCGGTTCCGGCGTTCCCAACAAGACAAAGGTCGGCACCATCACCAAGGCGCAGATCAGGGAAATAGCGGAACTGAAAATGCCGGATCTTAACGCAGCAAGCGTAGAAGCGGCAATGAGCATGGTAGCAGGTACGGCGCGCAGCATGGGCGTCGTGGTTGCAGAGTAAGGGGGCGCGTTATGAAGCACGGCAAGAAGTATACAGAGAGCAAAAAGCTCATCGACTCCACCCGCCAGTACGATACGCGCGAAGGTCTTGATCTGTTGCTGCAGACCGCAAAGGCCAAGTTCGATGAATCCGTGGAAGTGCACGTCCGTCTGGGCGTCGACTCCCGCCATGCAGACCAGCAGGTCCGCGGCGCGGTCGTTCTGCCGCACGGCACGGGCAAAACCGTCCGCGTTCTGGTATTCGCCAAGGCCGACAAAGCGCGTGAAGCGCTCGAAGCCGGCGCCGATTTCGTTGGCGACGAAGATCTCGTGAAGAAGATTCAGACCGAAAACTGGTTCGGGTTTGACGTCTGCGTAGCTACGCCGGATATGATGGGTCTCGTCGGCCGCATCGGCCGCGTACTTGGTCCTAAGGGCCTCATGCCTAACCCCAAGAGCGGCACCGTCACCATGGACGTCGCCAAGGCGGTCAAGGATATCAAGGCCGGTAAGGTTGAGTATCGTCTGGACAAGACCAACATCGTGCACTGCCCTCTGGGCAAGGCTTCCTTCGGGGCTGATAAGCTCGAAGAAAACCTGAGCACGCTGATGGAGGCCATCATCAAGGCGAAGCCCGCTACCTCCAAGGGTACCTACCTCAAGAGCGTGGTGCTTTCGTCCACCATGGGCCCTGGCATCAAATTCAATCCCCTGCGCTTCAGCTAAATCGTTGACAGCGCGTCCGGCGGCGTGATATACTGCTTCCGGTAATAGAATACCGTTTCGCCAAAGACAGCAGGCGCGGGTTATCCGCTTAATTTCCTGCCGAGGTGAGCGCCACATGTGTATTTGTGATGCGACCCTTGCGTTTTTGGCAGGGGTCGTATTTTTTGTAAGCTGCGCCGGTCGTTTTTCGGCCGGAAGGAAAGAATAAGCATGCAGTATTTGAAAGAAAAGGAGGTGAAACCATGGCAAACATTCAGAACATCGAAATGAAGGCTGCCAAGGTCGCCGAAGTACAGGAAAAATTCCAGAAGGCTAAATCCGTGATCATGTTCGACTATCGCGGGCTGACGGTGGAAGAAGTGACCAATCTGCGCATCGAAATGCGTAAGGCTGGCATCGAATACGTCGTGCTCAAGAACGGTATCGTTGAGCGTGCAGCCGCAGGCGCGGGCATCGACGCTTCCGTAAGTGAAATGCTCAAAGGCCCCAACGCGTTCGCGTTCGGGTATGAAGATGCGGTGGCTCCGGCCAAGATCCTTAAGGAGTTCATCAAAAAGACCAAGAAGTGCGCCATTCGCGGCGGCGTTGTTGAGAACAAGGTTGAAGATGCACAGACCATCAACGCCATCGCCGATCTGCCGTCCCGCGAAGTGCTCATCGCTCGCTTGCTGGGCAGCATGATGTCCCCCATTTCCGGTCTTGCTATCGTGCTCGACCAGATCGCCAAGCAGAAGGGCGGCGACGCCGCTCCCGCTGCGGAGTAATAGCCGGGTAAGGTGGTCGAAGTCACAGACTTTGACATAGCTCCTTATTGATCCCGAAAACCAATTGTTTTTGGGGAATCGAAACCAACCAAACTGAAAGTACAAAAAGGAGAAGTACCATGAATAAAGAGCAATTGATCGCCGATATCAAGGCTATGTCCGTATTGGAGCTTTCCGAGCTCGTTAAGGCCCTCGAAGCTGAATTTGGCGTTTCCGCCGCCGCTTCCGCCGTTGCAGTCGCCGGCCCCGCCGCCGCTGCCGAAGTCGTGGAAGAGAAGACCGAGTTCGACGCCATCCTCAAGGATGTCGGTTCCGAAAAGATCAAGGTCATCAAGGTTGTGCGCGAGCTGACCGGTCTGGGCCTCAAAGAGGCGAAGGACCTCGTCGATGGCGCTCCCAAGCCCATCAAAGAAGGCGCTTCCAAGGAAGAGTGCGAGAAGATCGCCGCCGCGTTCAAGGAAGTTGGCGCGACCATCGAAATCAAGTAATTTGGTTTATGAAAGGCTCGGATGGGAACATCCGGGCCTTTTTTTGTAATTCTGCGGCTTTATTTATAAGGTATCGCCGCCTGCGGCGGCGACGAGACTTTATTTTATTTTAAAGCGGGAGGGCTGCGGCCCCCCGCGTCCCCCTAGGGAAACGGGTGGGAAATCGCGATTTCTTCAATTTCATGAAGTAAGCCCCGCCACCACAACGGTGACGGAGCTTCGAGTTATCCTTGACTAGGCGTAGATAGGAATACGGAATGCCCTATGCCCGTAATCCTTGGCGTAATACTTCACGCCATTGATGGTGATTGATGCGCGATAGATATACCGCGTACACTTACCAGTCCGATCCTTAAGGAATTCGGAAATTGCTTTTGGCATATGTATTTTTCGGCTCCCCTTTTCCGGCCGAGAATTAACTCTTGAATTATAGCGTATACTTGCTATAATAGACTATCTGCATAGTTTAAGGGCGGGTGTAACTCGGCCTGAGATCCCGCAATGAAACAACGGCTCCGCTAAAGCCGTTGTTTTCATTTTTGTTTCCCCTCATCATTATAATATAAATTATTACTGTTAATACAATAGATTGCGATTGAAATAATACCAAAGATCACCCGCCGTGCAGGCGACGGGATCTGCGTTGTATGACTATTGCAAACGCGAGTGTTTTGCATTGCCCTAAGGCGGCGATACCTTAAGAATCCTCAAGCTTTAGGCTATTTTTCAGCCCTGCCCTTCACCGGCCGACGCTATGATAGCGTCCGCAAGCATCAGCGTGTTTCGCTTCATATCCTCCAGCGGAATGCATTCGTCGGGCATGTGGGCCAGCATCTCGCGGTGCGGCCATTCGCATCCGAACGCCACGGCGTTTTCAATGGTGCGCGCATAGGTGCCGCCGCCTATGGCGAGCGGCTGCGCCGCTGTATCGCCCGTCTGTGCGCGGTATACACCCATCAGCTTTTGCACCAGTTCGCTTTCACGCGGCACAATATGCCCGCGTGTAATGCGGGGATTGGGCACAAGCGCAAAGCCCGCGGGGGCAAGCGCAACGGATACGCGTTTAAGCAAATCTTCCGGAGTCAGCACATGCGGTATCCGCGCGTCAAATGTCAGAGATACGCCGTCCGCATCCCAACGCAATATATCGGGGCTTAATGTGAGCCTGCCGCTGTCATCTTCAATATCCAGCCCCAGTGACTCTCCGTGCAGATCCATTGAAAACGCGTCCGCCAGCGTCCGGGCAATTTCCGCATCCCGTGTATCAAGAGCAAGTCCCTTGAGTGCCTGCAGAAGGAGCAGCAGCGCGTTATTGCCCAGATGCGGCGTGGCGGCGTGGCTGCCCAAGCCTGTGACGGTAATATTGCTTCCGTCCGCCTCCGGGCGGACGGTTATGGTAAAGCCCTCGCGCTGCGGTAAAGGCGCAACCGCGCAGGGCACAAAAGCTTGTGCGATTCCCGGCACCACATTTGGGCGCTCACCCGATGTCGCGCGTACGCGCGAACCCGAAAGCGTCAGATGGTATGTAGCATGTAAAATCGCTTTTTCCGAATACACCAGCGGATACTCCGCGTCCGGCGAAAACGCGATGTCGGGCATGTGCTGCGTTTTGCTGTAGTGATCCATACAGGCCCAGCCGCTTTCTTCATCGCAGCCGAATATGATCTGCACGCGTCTTTTGAGCGGTATATCCGCCGCGCACACTGCGGCAAGCGCATACAGAGCACTTACTGCCGGGCCTTTGTCATCGGTTGCTCCGCGGCCGTATATCCGCCCGTTAAGCAGTCCGCCGGAAAACGGCGGCAGGCTCCAGCCTTCCCCGGCGGGCACGACGTCGAGATGCACAAGTATGCCCAGCGTTTCGTCCCCCTGCCCGGCTTCGGCTACGCCGGCATAACCATCGATATCTTTTGTTGTGAAGCCGAGTTTTCGGGCAAGCGCAAGTGCCGCGTCCAGCGCTTTCTGTATGTCCGCGCCAAAGGGCATATTCCCTTCGGGCGGCGCTTTGACGCTGGGGATGTGGATGAGCCCCTGCAGTGCTGCTGTCTGCGCCGGGAAAGTCTCATCGATAAATGAAAGGATATTTTGCTGCTGATCTGCAGTTATACGTGAAAAAAAGGCCATCACTTTTCTCCTTACGGTATTACTCGTATTGTTCCATTTCCGATAAAAAATAAAGACCTCATGCGGAAAATAAGGCGAAACGATACGAATGCGCCCTATTTCAGAGGAAAACGGCTGTTTTTCCTATATCATGCTTTACAAGCCGCCAGCCTTTTATTATAATCATCATCGGCTCTTTACAGGGATTTAGGGCCATTTGCGCCAGTGGCGCGTTGAAAGGAGCAATAAGTCCGATGGGGAATTTTTTTGAAGCGCTTGCCGTTTTTGCGAAGTCGCAAAGCGTTTGGGTATATCTCTTTATATTCTTTGGCAAAATGCTGGAGGTATCGACTTCCACACTGCGTCTTGTGCTGATCAATCGCGGTATACGCGCGGTGGGCAGCATGATCGCGGTGCTCGAAATCACACTTTGGCTGGTGATCACAAGCACGGTCATGGCGGGATTTCAATCTGACCCGCTCAAAATACTGGTTTACGCGGTGGCGTTCGGCCTGGGCAATTTCATTGGCTCCTGGCTGGATGAAAAACTCGCGTTCGGCCTTTCTTCCATTCAGGTGGTCGTACCGGATGAAGAGACGGCGCACACGCTTTGCTGCGCGCTGCGCGAAAAGGGCTACGGCATAACTTCCATGGATGTGCATGGCATCGACGACGAAAGGCGCTTCATGCTGCTGCTTATGATAAGGCGCAAACTTCTGAGCGAAGCTCTGGATTTGATCGGCAAGCTGACCGATAAAGCCGTTATCACCGTCAGCGACGTCAAAGTGCAGAAGGGCGGCTATATGCGCGGCCCCTCCGCCCGGAACTTCGGGCCGGTGGTAAGGCTGCTCGGGAAAAACGACAAATGATGCTTTCCGGCGCCGGGTTATCCGGTGCCGGTTTGTTTTAAACAGGCAGAGCGGGGGAGGGTGGATTTGTGAGCAGGTATTCTGGGCCATTGCGCTTTGCGCATCGCGGCGTGGCGCAGGCAGCGCCTGAAAACACGTTGGAGTCTTTTCAGGCGGCTGTGGATGCGGGCTTGGAGGGCATTGAACTGGATATTCGCATGTCCCGTGACGGGGAAATCGTAGTGGTGCACGACGAAACGCTTTCGCGTTTGACGCACGGGCATCCTACCCGTGAAATCAGCGCATGCATTGCCGACCTGACTTGGGAAGAGCTTTCGGCTGTAGAACTCTCCTATGCTGGTCACTTGCTCGAACAAATGCCGCCGCCTGACGGAAAGGCCCGAACTGTGGAAGCGGCAGGAGATGTGCGTATGTCGAAGCTCATGCGGCTTTCGGATATGCTTCAATGGCTTTCACTGCAGCCGGGGGATACGGCCGTTGAAATCGAATGCAAAGCGCCCGGTATGATTCCCCGCCTGCTGCGTATACTCGATTCCTCTCCGTTGTGCCCGAGCTGCATCGTGTTCTCCGGCGAACCGGGCTATATCGAGGAAATCCAGACGACGTGTGCGCGCGAAGGAAAGCCCAAAGGACTCAAGCTCGGTGCGAATATCCGGCGCTTGACAGATGAAGCAAAGGCTGGCATTATGCGCATGGATCTGTACGAGATCGGTCTCAACGACGGCTGTGTGACAAAAGAAGATATGCAGTGGCTTTCGGATCGCGGCATACTGGCGTTTTCCAACCTCGGGGATTATCCGGCGTGGTGGGAAACGGCGTGCGAACTGGGCATGCACGCGCTCAAAACCAACTATGTGTCCGTGTTTACGGATTGGTGGCTTTCACGCTTTGGCAAATAGAGCCTACTGACAAAGGATCGCCCCACTAAGGAGTTTGTGGGGCGGTCTTTTTTTATGCATACGAAAACTTTATTCATGATAACAGCGTCTATACTATGAAGACATACACAGAATAGGTCATGGCGCATGAGCGCATGATCTGCGAAAGAAGGGAACCGGAGTTTGTCCATGCTTGCATGTGAGCAGTTGACAGAATATATCATCGAAAATCAGGCGAGCTTTTACCGCCTGGCCTACAGTTATCTGTCCAATCGGGAAGATGCGCTCGATGCCGTTCAGAATGCGGTTTGCAAGGCGATGGAGGGCTATGATCGGCTGCGCAGGGCCGATGCCGTGCGCACCTGGTTTTACCGCATATTGGTGTATGAATGCATCGACAGGCTTCGCGCAAGAGGAAAGCTGAAGTTTCTTCCCCCCGAAGCGCTGGATACAGCGTATTACGAGGACCCTGTCCCGCAGGATGACAGCCTGCAGCGCCGCGTGGATGCGCTTGCGCCTGAGGTACAGACAGTCATCCGCCTGCGGTTTTACGAGGAATTTTCCCTTGAGGAAATCGCCGCCGTGACGGGGTGGAATTTGAACACGGTGAAAACCAGGCTCTATGGGGGACTGCGCAAACTCAGATTGACGATGGAAGGAGAAGCTGACTATGAATGAATGGAAGCGCGCTAAGGCGGAATATGACAGCACGCCGATACCCGACGAATTGCATTCCCGCGTGCAGATGGGAATGGCGCAAGCGCAAATGCAGCGGCAAGTCACGATCAAAAGCCGGAGACTGCTGCGTATTGTCGCAAGAACGGCTGCCTGTCTGCTCGCGTTGTTTGTTGTGCTCAACGCCAGCCCAGCAATCGCGCAGGCGGCAGGAAATCTGCCCGTCGTCGGCCCGTTGTTTCGGGTGCTGACCATAGAGAATTGGCGTGAAACTCGAAAGGACGCTTCCTTTGATGTAGAAGTGCCGTATGTGGAAAGCAAAAACGACAGCACGGAACAGATCAACAAAGAGATTCAGGCGCGCGTCAACCAAAAGGTTGTCGAGGGCAATCAGATTATAAAGGATTATAAAGACGCGTTTTTTGAAACCGGCGGCACGCAGCAGGATTGGGACGCCCACGATAACAAAGTGACGGTTACTTACTCCGTCAAAGCCCAGACGGTTACGATGGTATCCTTTGTAGTGATTTCGGATGTTTCCATTGCCGACGCCTATCATGAGGAGTTCTATTATAATCTCGACGCAAACGGCAAAGAACTCAAGCTGTACGATCTGCTCGGGGATGAATGGATTGAAAAATGCAATCAGACTATAACAAAGCAGATACAGGAATACCCCGTAAAACCGGGCGAAATAAGTCCGTTTTTCGGTGCGGATATGGGCGGGTTCAGTACTGTCGATGAAACCACGCAGTTTTATATCAACAAAAAGGGGAATCCTGTGGTTGTGTTCCCGCGGGCTTCCATCGCCATTGGCGCAATGGGTTCTGTTGAATTTGAAATCGCGAGGTAATTTATGTTGAGGGCTCTGCCTAACGGACCCTCAGTTCGCAATGGAAGTACATGCCCTTACGGGCCTGTACTTCCTTGTTTACTGGGCCGATGCTTCGCTTGTTCTGCCACAGGCAGCGCTCAGCTTTGGCCCCCAAACTCCTGCTTAGGGCCGTAACGGCCCTAAGAACCCGTTTCAGAGATAGGGATACCCAAGGGACATGTCCCTTGGGTAGGGGTTCGGGGGCAAAGCCCCCGAAAAAAAGCTCTGTTGATAGCCTCTGGTTATTATATTTGCCTTATCAGTCACCTTTTCTATAAAATGTGTTGCCGCCTATGAATTCGCGCAGTATGGAGGTAGGCGGGATTTCATCCTCCACGTCGGCCAGCGCAAAATAGTTCAGGAACTTCACAAGATCCCTAGCCATGCAGTAATAGGGGCTTTCTTCAGGTACCGCACGCAGCAGCGGGAATATGTGCTTTTTGAGCACGGCCGGTTCATATACGAGCGCCGTATTAAAAAATGCGTCCGCCTGTTCCTGATAGGGAAATATCCATGTTTCTTCGCCACGACGCACGCTCGGCCACATGGAAAGCGTCTGCTCCACGCTCGCACCGCGCATTTCGTGATCGCGCACCATGCGCCGTAACAGCCGGATATCCGTTGTGCGGATGCGGTTGTGGTCGTCTAGGTTGAGCGTGGTCAGCGCACTGACATACACGCGGAATATCTGCTCGATGTGGATGGCGGGGCTGAGCATGCGCGGGTTGAGCCCGTGTATACCCTCTATGATCAGCGGCTCGTCGGGGCCTATCTGCAGAAGCTTGCCCTTAGGCGCGCGGCGCGCGGCTTTAAAATCGAACACCGGCAGTTCCACCTTCTCACCCGCGATGAGCAGTTCAAGATCCTGCTTGAAGCGCTCGATATCCAGCGTTTCGATATGCTCCAGATCCCGCTCGCCCTTTTCATCCACGGGTACTTTGTCGCGGTCGAGATAATAATCGTCGAGCGAAATAAGCACCGGGCTTTTGCCCAGCACGCGAAGCTGCGTATACAGACGGTTCGCGGAAGTGGTTTTGCCCGAAGAAGACGGCCCCGCCAGCATCACTGCCCGTGCGCCGCGCTGTACGATCTGGTCGGCAAGCTGCGCATAGCTTTTTTCATGCAGCGCCTCGCTTACGCGCACCAGCTCGCGCACACGGCCGTTCATTGTCATATCGTTGAGATCCGCGACATTGGCGCAGCGCAGCAGGCTGACCCATTCATCGCTCTGCGAAAACACCGCGGCGAGCTTGGGGCTGTGCTCGTATGCACCGGGTTGATCCGGCTTTTCCTTATCCGGCAGCAGCATGACCAATCCGGGCGGCAGGTAATGGAAATCGAACACGCGGACAAACCCGGTGCTGGGCGCCATTTCACCGTAAAAGTAATCCATGTATCCGTCGTGCCGGTACACGTCGAAATAGCTGAATTTGCGCCACTGAAGCAGCCGCACTTTGTCTATCTGCCCGTCGTCCTTGAAAAAGTCCACAGCTTCCTTGATATCGAGCCGCTCGCGCTTAAGTGGATAATTCGCTTCGATGATGCGCGCGCATTCCTCTTTGAGCAGCAGCGTATCGTCATTAGACAACGACGGGCTTTTTTCAATTTGCAGGTATAGACCCTGACCCAGCGCGTACTGCACCAGCACGCGTGCGCCCGGGAACAGTCTCCTGACGGCAAGAAGCAGCACGAACAGCAGCGTGCGCTCATATACGCGTCGCCCCATCTGGTCGCCATAGCGCAGCAGACGAATCACGCCGTTTGCGCGTTCCACATCTGCGCGGGGACAGGGGGCGCCATCCTTCATGCGAACGGGGTCGTAATTGAGGTGAAATATCTCCCCGCCGATCTGTGCGGCGAGAGGCTTTTTGGCCATATGCTCGTCGTCCAGTCCGGCGCGGCGAATGAGTTCCGAAAGCGTTTCGCCGCAGGAAGCATCTATCGTTATGCCGTCTATGGTCAGCTTCATCAATCGTCCCTCCATTTTATTCTTTTTTTTCGCCCTAGTAACCGGTATATGCCTTATCATATCATGCCCCGATACCTTGTAAAATGCGTTTGCACAACTTTTTCCATCACATTCCGCGGCCTTTGCGACATTGACCGGCCGTCAGATTTGCGTTACAATCCAAATGTATGCGCAATTGAGGGCAAATACCGTTGCAATGACGCAACGATGTAAGCATTATAAGGAGGCTTCCTGATGTACCAGATTGTCACCAAACGTCCGCTTCATGACACGGTCACCTTAATGGAGGTGCACGCGCCCATGGTAGCAAGAAAGGCGCTGCCCGGTCAGTTCATCATTCTGCGTATCGATGAGCAGGGCGAACGCATTCCGTTAACCATCGCGGGGTACGACCGCGACAAGGGCACGGTCACAATTATTTTCCAGAAGGTTGGCGCGACAACGCGGCGTCTGGATGAATTGAACCAAGGCGATTCCATACTCGATTTCGTGGGTCCTCTGGGCAAACCGAGCGAATTTGAGGAATTCAAAGGCAAAAAGGTCGCGGTCATCGGCGGCGGTCTGGGCATTGCCATCGCTTACCCGCAGGCCAAAGCGCTGCATGAAATCGGCGCGGATGTCGATATCATCGTAGGGTTCCGCAACACCAGCCTGTTTATTCTGGTGGACGAACTGCAAAGCGCCTGCACCAATCTCTATATCATGACCGACGACGGCAGCAACGGCCGCAAGGGCTTCACCACCACTGCGCTCGAAGAACAGATCAACGCGGGCGTGAAGTACGACGCGGTGATCGCCATCGGCCCCTTGCCCATGATGCGCGCTGTTGCCAATATCACCAAACCCCACGGCATCAAGACCATCGTTTCCATGAATCCCATCATGATCGACGGCACGGGCATGTGCGGCGGCTGCCGCTTGACCGTAGCGGGCGAAACCAAATTTGCCTGCGTCGACGGCCCGGATTTCGACGGGCATCTGGTGGATTTTGACGAAGCCATGCAGAGAAGCCGTATGTACAAAGGAGAGGAAGCGGCCAGCATGGAAAAGCATGCCTGCCGTCTGACGGGAGAGGTGAAGTAATATGCCAAACATGAATCCGAAAAAACTTCCTTCGCGCGAACAGCTGCCGGAAGTCCGCAATAAGAATTTTGAAGAAGTATCCCACGGTTACGACGCCGCTATGGCGGTGGAAGAAGCCGGCCGCTGCCTGAACTGCAAGCATAAGCCCTGCGTGGAAGGCTGCCCGGTCAACGTGCGTATTCCCGAATTCATCAAGGCCATATCGGATAGCAAATTCGACGAAGCCTATGAAATTTTGAAGAGCACCAACAGCCTGCCCGCCATCTGCGGCCGCGTGTGTCCGCAGGAAACCCAGTGCGAGCAGAAATGCGTGCGCGGCATCAAGGGGGAGCCAGTCGGTATAGGTCGACTGGAGCGCTTCGCGGCGGATTATGCCATGCAGAAGGCCAGGGAAACCGGCGCATCAGTTGCGTCCGGCGCGCCCGCGGCGAAGAACGGCAAAAAGGTCGCCGTCATAGGCTCCGGCCCGGCCGGTTTGACCTGCGCTGGCGATCTTGCCAAGCTCGGTTACGACGTGACCATATTTGAAGCCCTGCACACCCCCGGCGGCGTGCTCATGTACGGCATTCCTGAGTTCCGTCTGCCCAAGGGACTGGTGCGCGAAGAAATCGCCACCGTGGAAAAGCTGGGCGTGAAGATACTGACCAATACCGTCGTCGGCCGCTCCATCAGTCTCGATGAGCTGCTCGAAGACGAAGGCTTTGAAGCCGCTTTCATAGGCTCCGGCGCGGGACTTCCCAACTTCCAGAAGATTCCCGGCGAAAACCTAAACGGCGTATACTCCGCCAACGAGTTTTTGACGCGCATCAACCTCATGAAAGCATATGCGTTCCCCAAGACGGATACGCCGGTGCGCGTGGGCAAGAATGTCGCCGTCATCGGCGGCGGCAATGTCGCGATGGACGCAGCGCGCTGCGCAAAGCGTCTGGGCGCTGAGAATGTGTACATCGTATATCGCCGCAGCGAGGTAGAAATGCCCGCGCGTGTGGAAGAAGTGCACCACGCCAAGGAAGAGGGCATCATATTCAAGATGCTGTGCAACCCCACCCGCATCAACGGCAACGAAACCGGCAATGCCGTCTCCATGGAATGTGTGGAGATGGAGCTGGGCGAACCGGATGCCTCCGGCCGCAGGAAACCCGTTGTCAAGAAGGGCAGCGAGTTCACGCTCGATGTGGATACCGTGGTTGTGGCTATCGGCAACTCCCCCAACCCGCTCATCAAGAACACCACCCCCGGCCTTGCGACACAAAAGTGGGGCGGCATCGTAGCGGATGAGGAAACCGGCGCAACGAGCAAGCCGTACGTATACGCGGGCGGCGATGCCGTAACGGGCGCAGCTACCGTTATACTCGCCATGGGCGCGGGCAAGAAAGCCGCAGCGGCCATCCACGAAGCGCTGAGCAAGAAGTAAACTGTTCAATATCACAGGCCGCTCCGTTGGGGCGGCCTTTTCACGTTACTCGATATCACAAGGTATCGCCGCCTTCGGGCGGCGACGATTAATTATTTTATTTAATGGCGGGAGGGCTGCGGCCCCCCGCGCCCCCTAGGACGTATCGCTCATAGTTATAGGCCAAAAATGCGACCAGAACAGCCAATACCGGCGGGTAACCGTCATGAAACAGGTGGGATCCGGATTTAGTCCCACCAACGTAGGCATGACACGAAAGACATAAATAAGTCCCATCTGACGACATGTGCGTCAGATGGGACACCTTGCACGCGGCGGTACGCGACAGAAGCCTTTAGGCTTCCGAGCATGCCGCCGCGTGAGAAAATCCGCCAGAGCGACCTCGCATCGATTGACGAAGTCAATTGATGCGACCTATACTTTGTGTTTGCGCCCCGCCGCCGAAAGTATCAGCACAGGCGTGCCTTCTGCGAACGGTTCCGTCAGGCCGGGGTTCCACGCTTTGAGCTGCGCCACTGTGACGCCGTGGCGCTTGCCAACATCCCAGAACGTTTCGCCGGCGGGCGCAAAGCTCACGATGATGCCATTTTCACGCAGTACGGGTTCGGCGGGTTCGGCCGAGACCGCAAGCGTGACCTGCTGCAGTTCGTTGACCATGGCTTCCGTTTCCAGCACATAGTCCACATATACGGTGCGGTTGGTGCCGCTTGCGCGCGCCTGCAGCACACGAACGGTAATCTCCGCATCGGGGGAGTAGGGGGTATTGAGCGTGCAGCGGAAGGGGACATCCTCTTCAAACCCCATCAGCACGCTTTCCTCGCTCTGGAAAACGATGCTTGTAACAAGCAGGCCGTCTACCGCAAGCTGGTCGTTATCATCGGATGTGCCGAGCACCGTGGGGCGGGCGTTTACGAATGCTACGCGCGAAATATCGGGAAGACCATCCGGAACGCGAAGCGTTTCATGGATGGGGCAGATCTGCCGCACGACGGCCACCGGGTTGAGCTGTTCCATGGTCTCGCGCGCGGTGTTGATGCCCTGATCCGGCGCGTATGCGTCCGCAAGTGCGTTCATGCGCTCGCGCGCGATGCAGCTTGCGTCCAGCATGACGCTGGCTTCCAGATCCAGCGTGCCCGCGTCGGAATTGACGGTGAGGGACATATCGCGTACCGTGGGTGAGATATTGACAGTTTCGCAGGTGCGCGCATCGAGCTCCACGGGGATCAGCTCTTCAAACGGGAACTGCTGCGTGAGCTGGTTGAGCTGGCCGCTTTCGTCCAGATACAGCGCGGTCACATACAGCGTGCCCTGCACCGCTACGCCGTTTTCCTCAAGCGTTGCGTTCTGCATCTGCACCTGCGCGTCGGCAAGCAGTACCTGCTGTGCGTCGGGCGCTGAAATTTCTTCCCGCACATGCACCGTGCTGTTTCCTACAGGTTTGCGCCGTGCGGATTCTATTTCCATGAACTGCTTCTGGATATCATCCACGCCGCCGATATCCGCCAGCACCTGCACGCTGTCGTCCTGCTGCACGACGGCGTTCATTTCGGCTACGGTTTCCAGATGCACGCGCCGGTCGTTGAGCGAATACCGAAGATCCATCAGCTGCGGCTTTACCTGCGCACGCATGCCCTCGCGCACGCCCTCAAGCGGTATGCTGTGGCTGTATTGCGTGGAAGCGCGCACGCCGAAGGGCTGATTCTCATTGTCCAGACAAAGCATCTGCAGCGTAAGGGTACCGTCTGACTGCACCCGTCCGGCCGAACAGTGGGCGGCATCGTTCTGAATTTGCCCCTGTACATGCAGTATGCGCTGCGCCTCCCGCCCGGCAGGCAGCGGGATGTCACTCTCCACCAACGCCTGCGCCGCGGTCCTGCCCGCAACGCGCTCCATATTCAGTTCGTTCCAGATGGGTTCCATTTAGCTGCACCTCTCTTAGTCGTTTAGTTCTGTCGTAACCAATATATGAATGGACAGACCGTTACAGAAGAGCAAAGCAAAAAATTACAAAAGGAATTATAAGGAATTTAAGGGCACCACCTTATTCATATGCAGGCAGGCGCGGCGGACATTCTTTTTTGGCCGCAGTGATGTTGCGCGGCGCTTTATTCGGTTGTATGATGTTAAAAAAGACCCACACGACGGGGAGGAAGAACCATGCCGATTACGCTTGACGATATTCGAGAAGCAAAAACGCGGATTGCGCCGTATGTGCGCCACACCGATATTACGCAGATGCAGCTTCCCGACGGCGGCGATCTGTATATCAAACTGGAAAGTCTGCAGTTTACCGGCGCGTTCAAGGTACGCGGCGCGTTCAACTGCATACTGCAGTTAACAGAAGCCCAGCGGAAGGCGGGGGTGCTCGCCGCATCCGCAGGCAACCACGCACAGGGCGTTGCGCGGGCCGCGAGGGAGCTGGGGCTTGAATGCACCATTGTCATGCCGGCTGGCGCGCCGCTTTCCAAAATCGCCGCAACGGAGCATTACGGCGCAAAGGTGGTGCTGCACGGCGCGGCCTACGACGACGCGTACGCGCACGCGCTCAAGCTGGTGGAAAAAACGGGCGCGACTTTTATCCATCCCTTCAACGACGAACGTGTCATCGCGGGGCAGGGGACGATCGGCTTGGAAATACTTGAGGATGTCCCCGCCGGGCAGATACTGGTGCCGCTCGGCGGCGGCGGGCTTGCCGCGGGCGTGGCTATCGCCGCCAAGGGCATAGACCCGACGATACGCGTTATCGGCGTAGAGCCCGCGAGCGCGGCGTCCATGCGCTCCTCCATACAGGCGCAGCGCATCGTAACGCTGGCCTCTGCCAACACCATTGCGGACGGAATTGCCGTAAAGACCCCCGGCGATCTTACCTATCCGCTGTGCCGGGATTATCTGGACGATGTCATTACCGTGGAGGACGACGATATTGCGCGCGCCATATTGCACCTTCTTGAAAAATGCAAAATCGTCAGCGAGGGCGCGGGCGCGGCGGGCGTAGCGGCGTTACTTTCCAAAAAAGTGCCGCTTCTGAATGATCGGCCCACTGTGGCATTGCTTTCGGGCGGCAACATCGACGTGACCATGATTTCGCGCATCATAGACAAAGGTCTGCTGCGTACAGGCAGAAAGACGGTGATCCGCACCACGCTTTCGGATAAGCCGGGCCAACTCGTCAAGCTGCTTTCGCAGATTTCCACCACCGGCGCAAATATCGTAACGGTTACACACGACCGCATGGCGGCGGATATGAATGTGACCGAGCTTGCCGTGACGGTGGAGCTTGAAACGCGCGACAGGCGGCATGTATTTGAAATACGCAGCATGCTCGAAGACGCGGGCTACAAGCTGAATTAAGAGTTTGCAATAGATAGCCGAAAGCACAAGAGGAAGAAATCATATGATTTCTTCCTCTTGCGATTCCCTCTCCTTGCATGTATCGACAGCGCTTTCGCGCCACGACTCTAAATGATTGCGCGGGGGTGCTGCCCCCATATAATTTGTCAAAGCTGATGACATGTGCGTCAGCTTTGACACCTTGCACAAATGCCGACCGCGCCAGAAGGGCGCAGGCATTTGTGTGAAAACCCGCCGAGCGATTTCGCAAAAATGGCGTAGCCATTTTTGCGATTAACGCGACGCGTCTCTTAACTTGCTGATGATGCGGTTTTCCAGCCGCGAAATCTGCACCTGCGATACGCCCATGAGCCGCGCGATTTCCGATTGTGTCTTATCCTGAAAATACCGCAGCACGATGAGTTGGCGTTCACGGGCTTCGAGCTGCCCCAGCAGCTCCTTCAACAGTATCTTATCGACAACGCCGGTATCCTCGCCGCTTTCAGATTGCTGCATGCGATCTAAAAGCGTTGCGTCCGAACCGTCGTCGTACACATGCTCGTAAAGCGAAACGTGTGGGCGCACTGCTTCGAGCGCCACGGCGATATCTTCAGGGTCTGCTTCGACTTCCCTCGCAAGCTCGAGTATACCGGGGTCGCCGCCCAGCGTACGCCGCAGGCGTTCCTGCGCGGCCGCCGCTTTGGTGGCAAGTTCCTTAATGGAGCGGCTGACCTTGATCATGCCGTCGTCGCGCAAAAACCGCTTGATTTCGCCCGCGATCATGGGCACCGCGTAAGTGGAAAATCGAACGTTAAACTGTTCGTCGTAATTCTGAATGGCCTTCACCAGTCCCAGGCAGCCGATCTGGAACAGATCGTCAAACTCCACGCCGCGGCCAAGATATTTCTTTACAATCGATTTGACCAGCGCCGTGTTATGTCTGACCAGATTGTCCATCGCCGCATCGTCCCCTGTCTGCGCACAGCGGATGAGTGCCAATACCTCCTCATGGGGAAGCGGCGCCGCGTCCATCATTGCAGTCCCTGCCTTTTGATGGTCTTTTTCATGGTGACCGCAGTGCCTTCTCCGACCTTGGAGGTGACATGCACTTCATCCATGAAAGTTTCCATCAGCGTAAATCCCATACCCGAGCGTTCAAGTTCCGGGTGGGAAGTATAAAACGGCTGCCGCGCCAGCTCTACGTCCGGCATGCCGACGCCCTGATCCATCACGCGGATGATGCAGGTATCGCCGCCGAGCTCGCACTCCAGCGTCACCATGCCCAGATTGCCGCCGTATCCGTGTATGATAGCGTTCGTCACCGCTTCGGATACCGCTGTGCGCACATCGGTCAGTTCCTCAATGGTGGGGTTGAGCTGCGTAAGAAACGCGCCTGCGACAGAGCGCGCAAACGCCTCATTCTGTGAAAGGCTTAAAAATTCCAGGTGCATCCGGTTGTCATGCATGACCATACCCCTCTTTTCCCCCAAATGTGTTCTCCGTTATGCACGCTCTACCAATGCGTAGAGTCCGGCGATACGGAATATGCGGTCGATGGATACGGGTACGCCGCTTAAGAGCAGCCGTCCGCCCCGTTCCGTAAGCGCGCGGTATCGCCCCAGAATCACTCCGAGACCCGAGCTGTCCATGAACTGTACGCCGGACATATCCAGCACCAACTCTTTTACCATGGGATCGGAAATTAGCGCGTCCAGCGCTCCGCGGACGGATTCCGCGCTGTGATGATCCAGCTCACCCGAGAGCGTCACCTTCACGCGCTGCCCCTTGCGGGTAGCGTTGAGTTCCAAAGAAATCCCTCCTTTGCCGGGGTTATTTCCGGCATGCCTGATCATTTAGACAAAGCCTATTTAGAATTCTCTGTCTGTTTGCCCGCTCCTTTGTAAAAAGGAGGGGGCTTCTGTCTTAAATGCACTTTGCTTGTCGAATGGCTGTTTTGGGAATGAAAAAAACAGATTCCCCCACATGCAGTATGCCCATGCAGGAATAGAATGATACGTGCAGGCATAAAAAAGTGCGCGCATGCGATAACGAGTCATAACGGATGCTCTCTGGCATGCCTGCGCATAGTTCCCCATATATTTGGAGCAAGTGCAAACGCGAAATGAGGAAGCGGGATGAAGGCATTCACGATGGCGCTGCGCATAGCGGTGGCCGCCGTACTGGCGGTCTTTCTTGTGTTTGCGCCGCCGTACCTGCAGCAGGCGCTGGGTCACGACTATTACCGCGAATGGCTCACCGGCGAGCGTGAGCCGTGGAACGGCGTGCTGACGATGTGGCATGTAGTGGAATTCAAGACTGCGCAGGGCAGCGTGACATCCTACCTCGAAAGCGTAGCCGCGCAGTACGAGCGTGCGCACCCGGGCGTATACATTGAGGTGCTGGGGCTATCGCCTGAAGCGGTACGCGAGCGGCTTTCCCGCGGGGAACACCCGCACCTGTGGTCGTTTCCCATGGGCGAATGCGCCGCGGAGCAGTTCGCGCCGCTCACCATAGACCTGCCCGCGTTTGCGGGCAATATCGTGCCGCTGCGGCAGAAGGGCAAAATCTACGCCGCCCCGTACATGTACAGCGGCTATTTCCTGCTGGGGAATACCGTGCTGATACAGGAACTGGGCTTAGCCTGGCCTTCGGATACATCAGCGCTTGCGGACACGCTGCAGCAGGCCATAGATGCGCGCTCAACGGGGCGCTACGGCGCTGTATGTGCACCGCCCCTGCAGGCGGCAAGACTGGGCTTAAAGGGCAAAATGGCACTCGACGGCGATTTCAAGGCCTCTCAGGTGCCGTTTATGATAGGCGATGCCCGCACGTTCGGCGATTTGTCGCGCAAAATGGCGTCCGGCGGGTTTACGTTCGACGCCATGCCTCTTGGCGGATTTACGGAGCAGGTGCAGTATATCGGCATAGATTCGCAGGCAAGCGGCGGCCATGCGGAGCATGCGGCGGGGTTTGTGTCGATGCTGATGGGGGAAAGCGCGCAAAGGAAAGTGACGGCGCTCGGCGCTATCCCTGCTGTCAAACTTTCGGAGGAGCCGCAGTTTGCGGATGGCCAGCTGCAGGGGTTTTATAAGGCGTATGCCTCGCCCGTCTGCCCTGACCCGGCGCTCTGGCAGCAATCCCGGACGACGCTTCGCGATGAGGCGCTTACAGCGCTTGGCGGCGGTGAAGAGGCGCGCCGGACATTTGAAGAGCACATCAACGCCGTTTTGCCCCGCTGAGACTCACGTATACCTGCAACAGGGCCGGCATGGGGCGGCAATCGCCCAGTTTTCTACATACGTTGACAAACTTGCCCGCGTTGCACAATGCGCACACATGCGGTACAATAAAATAACGAATCGGCATTTGAGCCTGAAGAAGGAGCGGCGTATTGCGGCAGCTCGACGCGCTGTTCGAACAGCTTGCGAATATAGATATCCGGCGTGACGTACCCATGCGCACGCTGACGACATTCCGGCTGGGCGGCCCTGCCGACGCGGTTCTTTTTGCGCGTGCGGAAGAAGACGTGCCGCGCGCCGTTTCAGTCTGCGGCAGTCTGGGTATACCCTATTATGTCATAGGCAACGGGTCCAATCTCATCGTACGGGATGGCGGAATCCGAGGCCTTGTCATCGTGATTGGTTCCGGGTTGTCGGATATTAAGCGGCAGGGCGATCTGGTAACCGCGGGAGCGGGCGTTTCGCTTACACAGCTTAGCCGCCGTCTGCTGGAAATGGGGCTGATGGGCTTTGAATGGGCCTGCGGTATCCCCGGCGCTTTGGGCGGCGCCTGCGCCATGAACGCGGGCGCGTACGGCGGAGAAATGTCGCAGGTTTTAAGAAGCCTTCGGGTTGTTGAAAATGGCGGCATCGCGGAATATGCGGCAAAGAGCGATGAATTCGGCTACCGCGTGAGCCCCTATATCGCGCCGGAGCGCATCGTACTAAGCGCCGTGCTCGAACTCAAGCCCGATGACGGCGGCGCAGCCGATCGGCAGGCCGACTATATGCATCGTAGGCAGCAAAAGCAGCCGCTCTCCTTCCCAAGCGCGGGCAGCATATTCAAACGTCCGCCGGGGCATTTTGCCGGAGCGCTCATTGAGAGCGCCGGATTAAAAGGAGAAAGTGTCGGCGGCGCGCAGGTCAGCGAACTGCATGCCGGGTTTATTATCAACACGGGCGGCGCTACGGCGGACGATGTTCTTCGGCTCATTGATCGCGTACGCGAACGCGTGCTTGCGGTGCATGGCATAGAACTGCACTGCGAGCCTAAAATCTGGGGTGAAGATTAACAGGTATTTTTCTGATATTTTTTGTATGAAAGGAGTCCAGCGGCCATGGCCAATATGAATCTGCTCATCGTCACGGGCCTCTCGGGCGCGGGGAAATCCCTTGCGCTGCGGCGGCTGGAGGACCTTGGTTATTATTGTGTGGACAACCTCCCCGTCAGCCTGCTTCCCGGCTTTTTGGAGCAATGCCGGTCCGCTTCACCGGCGGTGTCGAGGGCCGCTCTCGCCATCGACAGCCGTGAAAGCGTATTCGGTATAGACTGGGAACGCATGCTGACCGGCCTTGCATTGCCCGATGTGGATTACCGGATATTGTTCCTCGACTGCAGGGACGATGTACTGCAGCGCCGGTATTCGGAAACGCGGCGCAGGCACCCGCTTGCGAGCGGCGGGGATATTTCCCGCGGCATCGCGCGTGAGCGCGCGCTGCTGCAGGCGCTGCGCGAACGCGCGCACGCCGTCATAGACACCAGCGACCTCAAACCCTTTGATTTTTATGCGCGGCTGGAGGAAGTACTCTCGCTGCAGCCGCTTTCGCATATGATGCTGTTGTTCATGAGCTTCGGCTATAAGCGCGGCATGCCCATCGACGCGGATATCGTGCTGGATATGCGGTTTCTGCCCAATCCGTTTTATGACGAAGGTCTCCGCCCCCTTTCGGGGTTGGACGAGCCTGTGCGCTCTTTTGTATTTGCGGATGCGCGCGCCGTGCCGTTTTTTGATGCTACCGAACGCCTGCTTCGGTTGATGCTGCCCGGCTTTGCGGCGCAGGGCAAGCTGCGGCTGATGGTTGCGTTCGGCTGCACGGGCGGACGGCATCGCTCCGTCGCCGCGGCGGAGGAAATGGCGCGCCGCTTTGCGGACGGGCCGCACAGCGTACGCTGTTTTCACCGCGATTTGAGAGAAGAAGCGGATGATATCCGCTCGCGTTTTTCCCAGCAGGGAGGTAACGCATGAAATACGCCGCACAAACGCATGTCGGCCGCAGAATGCGCAATGAGGATAATCTTTACTTGCCCTGTGGCTGCGGCGTGCAATTGATCGCAGTGGCCGACGGGATGGGCGGCCACGCTGCAGGTGAGCGCGCGAGTTTTCTTGCGGTGGAAGGGCTTCGTATGGCGCTCTGCTCCGATCCGGATGGACGTCTTCGAGGCGATCCCATGCTGCGTATCCGGCAGGCCATCCGTCAGGTCAATCTGGATATATTTGAACATGCGCGAACCGAGGAAGGCTGCCGCGGCATGGGCACTACGCTGACGCTGGCCATGCTGTTCCCCGATCAATACATCGCCGCCAACATCGGCGACAGCCGGCTATATCATTTCGACGGCTGGTCCATCACGCAGGTGACGCACGATCACAGCCTTGTCGCGGTGCTTGTGGCCAACGGCGAGATTACCCTCGAGGAAGCCAATGTGCACCCGCAGCGCAACATCATTACGCGCGCTTTGGGCACTTCCGAGCACGAGGAAGCGGACTTTTTCCAGCGCCGCTGGGTCAACGGCGACATACTGCTGCTCTGTTCGGACGGTCTTTACGGCAGCGTAACCGATGAGGAAATGGAAGAGGCATTGCGAAAAGACGCGCCCCTCAATGAAATCTGCGACGAGCTTGTATTCCGTGCGCTCAGCGCCGGAGCGACGGATAATGTCACCGTTGTGCTCGCAAGGAACGAGGGGGGTGGCGCTGTATGATCGGGCTCGTGCTCTCCGGCAAATATCATATTACTGAAAAAATAGGCTCCGGCGGCATGGCGGACGTATACAAGGCCACGCAGCTGCAATCCCACCGTACGGTGGCCATCAAGGTACTCAAGCAGGAATTCGAACAGGACGACGCGTTTGTGCGCCGCTTTGAGCAGGAAGCGCAGGCGGTGCTGGGGCTTTCCCATGAAAATGTCGTGCGCTCTTACGATGTAGGCATGCAGGAGGCGCTGCATTACATTGTGCTCGAATATGTCGAGGGCACAACGCTTAAGGAACGCATCCGCGCCACGGGCAAGCTGCAGCCGCGTACCGCCATCAATCTCGCCGTGCAGGTGCTCGATGCGCTTTCCCACGCGCATGAGCGCGGCATTATCCACCGGGATGTCAAACCGCAGAATATCATCGTCACCCCGCGCGGCCGCGCCAAGCTGGCCGATTTCGGCATCGCGCGCAATATAGAAGCCGGAACGCAGACATTTACCGGCTCCAACGTGCTTGGCTCCGTGCACTACCTTTCCCCGGAACAGGCAAAGGGCCGCCAGGTCACTGTGGAAAGCGATATCTATTCCATGGGCGTCACCCTCTATGAGATGGTGACGGGTAAACTTCCCTTTGAAGGGGACAATTCGGTTTCCATTGCGCTTAAGCATCTGCAGGAGGAGATGGTTCCTCCCATCGTGCTCAATCCTGCCATTCCGCCTGCGCTCAACGATGTCATATTGAAGGCCACGCGCAAGCTGCCTTCTCAGCGCTATCACAGCGCGAAGGAAATGCGTCAGGATCTCTTACGCGTGCTGCGTGAGCCTGCGGGAGATTTTGCGCGCCCCGTATTTGAAGAAACGCCCGTCAGGATACGAAAACCCAAAAAGCCGCGCGTACGCGGCATACTAAGATTAGCGGGCGTTGCGGTTGCGTTGATCGGGCTTTTTGGCATACTGCTGCTGACAGGACAATCCATGCTGAACAAATCCGCAAGCGCCAATACCGATCTCGTACCCACGCTGGTGGGGAAAACATTGGAGGAGGCAAAGAATACTGCCAAGCTGCGCGCGTATACGACGGAAGTCGTGGGCACAGTCGCAAGCACCGCATACCCAAGCGGTGTCGTCATAGAGCAGACGCCCGCCGCCGGTACGGCGCTTAAGGCAGGCAACGTCATTTCCATCACTGTCAGCGCAGGCGCGCAAACTCCTATCGTGCCGGATCTTACCGGCATGACGCTTGACGACGCAGAGAACGCGCTCGAGAACGCAGGGCTTGCCTGCGGAAATGTGGAATACCGCGTATCTGAAGCGCCGATTGGCACCATATTTAAGCAGGACCCCGCTCCCGACACCGCCCTGCTGCAGGGCGATGAAGTACATTTGTATATCAGCGGGGAACCCAGCCACAACGTGGAAATGATAGACGTTGTTAAAATGCCGCTTAAAAAGGCGCTGCCGCTGCTGCGCGAGCGCGGGTTTTATCTGTTCCGCGTAAGCGTCGCGGAAAAGCAGGATGAATCGGACAATATCACGATTACGCTGCAGAATCCCGCAGTCGGGGAAAGCGTACCCAATACGTCGAGCGTGGCGCTGACAGTCAACAGCGCAGGGCCCGAGGTTTATACGGCGGATGTGGCGTTTACGCTGGATATTGAACAGAAAGATACAAAGCTGACGGCCGTTGTGCCGCTTACAATTGACGATATTCCGTACGAGCAGGTGGTATACGATACAACGCTGCAGGCAGGCAAAGCGCAGAATATTTCGTTTACCGCCGCGATCGGAGAAGGCGGCGAGCACGAAATGATAGTCTATCAAAACGGCGCTGAAATACGGCGCACAACCGTAACGTTCTCCTATCTGGGGTAATCGCATGCAGGAACAGGGATTGCTCTTAAAAGGTGTTGGCGGGTTCTATACCCTACGCACGCCGGTGGGGGAAGAAGTGACAGCACAGGCGCGCGGGCGCTTTCGGCGCGAGGGGCTTTCGCCCGTCTGCGGCGATCGTGTGCTGTTTGAGCGGCAGCAGGAAGGGCATGCGGCGATTGTGGAAATCTTACCTCGCCGCAATCTGCTCATAAGGCCGCCGGTCGCCAACATCGATCAGATTGTCATCGTATTGTCCGTATCCGCGCCCAAGCCGGATCTTCTTTTATGCGACAAACTGCTGTTGCAGGCCGTACCGTTGGGCATTGAGCCTCTTATAGCGCTCAACAAATGCGATGAAGCGGATGACGGCGCATCAGAAAGCATCCGCGAGGAATACGCACCCCATTTTCGAACGATGACGCTGTCCGCGCATTCGAAGGAAGGCGTGGAGGAGCTTGGGTGTGCGCTGCAGAATAAAGTGAGCTGTTTTGCCGGTCAAAGCGCCGTGGGCAAAAGTTCGCTGTTAAACGCGTTGCTGCCTGCGCTCGATTTGCCAGTCGGCGGACTTGCGCGACGCACGGAGCGAGGCAAGCACACCACGCGCCACGCAGAGCTGTGGCCGTATCGCGGCGGCGCCGTGCTGGATACGCCGGGGTTCTCGCTGCTGGAGCTTTCGTTGCTCGATCAGCAGACGCTGGACAGCGCTTACCGCGAATTCGGCGACGCGCCGAAGAATTGCCGGTTTACCGCGTGTTCGCACCGCACGGAGCCCGGCTGTGCCGTTCGTGAGCTTGTAGAAAACGGCGGAATGTCCCGCGGGCGCTATGCCCGGTATGTGGAGCTTTCGCTTCAGTTTGAAGAAATGAGGAGGCATATCTATGATTAAGGTTGTACCGTCCATATTATCTGCAAACGTTGCCAAACTGGGTGAAGACGTCGAAATGCTCACAAAAAGCGGAGCGGACTGGATTCATATCGACGTGATGGACGGGCATTTCGCGCCCAACCTGACATTCGGACCCATGGCCTGCGCCGCAGTGCGCGCGCATACGCACCTTCCCATAGATGTGCACCTGATGGTGGAACACCCTTCTGACTGGATTGACCTGTTTCTTGACGCAGGTGCAAATATTATCACGTTCCATTATGAAGCGGAGCGGCACATTCAGCGCCAGCTCAAGCGAATTCGTGACGCAGGCGCACGCGCCGGGCTGGTACTGTGCCCCGCAACGCCGGTCAGTATGCTGGAGGTTGCGCTGGAATACTGCGATATGGTGCTGCTCATGAGCGTAAATCCCGGCTTCGGCGGGCAGGAATTCCTTCCTGTGGTGCTGGATAAAATCAAAAAATTGCGCGCCATGGCGGACGCTCGCGGTATGGAACTGGATATCGAGGTGGATGGCGGCATCAATACCGAAACCGCACCGCTTTGTCTTAACGCCGGTGCGAATGTGCTGGTGGCAGGCAACGCCGTTTTCAAAGCCCCTGACCCCGCCGCCATGATACAGCGGCTGCGCTTTGGCCAATAACAATATTCCAGATTAACCGACTGAAAAATAACCGCACGATTTTTGCGTTTGACAGCATAGAATGTGCAAAGGAGATTGAAATGATCGATATCGCCATCATCGGCGGAGGGCCGGCAGGGCTTTCGGCAGGGCTGTATGCCGCTCGCGGCGGCGCAAATGCCGTACTGTTTGAGGAAGTATTCGTTGGCGGACAGGCGGCAAAAACGCACCAGATCGATAATTATCCCGGCTTCTCGGAAGGCATCGCGGGCAGCGAGCTGGGCATGAAAATGGAGCAGCAGGCAACGCGGTTCGGTCTTTCCATACGCTATGAACCGGTGGACGGGCTGGATCTTCTTTATCCGGTCAAATGCGTGCAAACGCAAAGCGAGCGCGCACAGGCGCGCGCCATCATACTCTGCACAGGCGCTAATCCGCGCAGTCTGAGTATTCCGCGCGAGGAAGAATTGCTGGGCAA
Organism: uncultured Oscillospiraceae bacterium; assembly: GCA_964440115.1. Lineage (GTDB taxonomy): Bacteria > Bacillota > Clostridia > Christensenellales > CAG-138 > JAEWWD01. The sequence goes on from CAYTPV010000005.1 coordinate 350,645, forward strand.
GGGCGTTTCCTATTGCGCCACCTGCGACGGTGCGTTTTTCCGCGGACGCGAGGTAGCGGTGGTGGGCGGCGGCGATACCGCGCTTTCCGACGCGCTGTATCTCGCTCGGTTTGCAAGCCGCGTATATCTCATCCATCGCAGGGATGAATTCAGAGGCGTCGTGACGCTGCAAAAAGCCGTGCGGGCGGAACCGAAAATTCAGATGATATACAGCCATGTCGTGTCGGAGCTGCTGGGCGATAAGAAGCTGGAGGGCATACGAATAAAGCATGTTGTCACCGGCACCGAAACGCAGACGGAAGTCGCGGGTCTGTTTGTGGCGGTCGGTATTGAGCCTCGGACTTCTCTTGTGCGCGGGCAGCTTCCGCTGACCGCTTCGGGCTATATACAGACCGATCCGTTCATGCGAACGCCTGTAAAAGGCGTATTCGCGGCGGGAGACGCGCGGGAAACGCCTCTTCGGCAGGTCGTGACGGCTGTAGCCGACGGCGCTGTCGCGGCCACGCAGGCGTTGGAGTATCTTTCCACCGCGCCTGAAGCGGTGAATAGCTGACAAGTAATGAATGGTTGCGAATAAAACTTCGCTGCTAATAAGAATTCATATTTTGAAGGAGAACAACATGTCCAACCGACTCTTCGGAACCGACGGTGTGCGCGGAATTGCAAATGATACGCTCAGCTGCGAACTTGCCATGCGTTTGGGTGCCGCGGGTGCATATGTTCTGACCAGCGCGGTGCATTCGCCGCGCATACTCATCGGCACGGATACGCGTAAATCCGCCGATATGCTTTCCTCCGCGCTTGCGGCGGGCATCTGCTCGGTGGGCGGGGATGTTGCGCATGTAGGCGTCGTGCCGACGCCGGCAATGGCGCATCTTGTGCGGCTGTACGGCGCGGACGCTGCGGTCGTCATATCCGCTTCCCACAATTCCATGGAATACAACGGCATCAAATGGTTCGATTCGGACGGATTTAAGCTTTCGGACAGTCTGGAAGACCAGATTGAGACGATACTGCGCGACAATACGCCGCTGCCTCGTCCTGTCGGCGGAGGAGTCGGCCGTGTGACGCGGCTTAGGCGGGCGACGGACGAATACCGCGAATTCCTTGAGTCTACTTCTACAACGCGTCTCGACGGGCTGAAAATCGTACTGGATTGCGCAAACGGCGCGGCTTCGGAAATTGCGCGCGTTGTATTTTCGGATCTCGGGGCTGAAGTCAAGAGCTTTTCCGATGAGCCGGATGGCTACAACATCAACGACCAGTGCGGCTCCACGCATCCCGGTCGGCTGCAGCAGTTGGTATATGAATTGGGCGCGGATGTAGGCCTCGCTTTCGACGGCGACGCCGACAGGCTCATCGCCACCGATGAGCGCGGCAGAATAGTGGACGGCGACCGTATACTCGGCATTTGCGCGCTGGATATGCATACGAACGGCACGCTCAAAGAGGATACTTTGGTTGTGACCGTCATGAGCAATCTTGGGCTCAAGCGGCGCATGCAGCAAGCAGGCATCCACATAGAAGAGACCGCCGTGGGCGACCGCTATGTGCTTGAACGCATGATGGAACGCGGGTATAATCTCGGCGGCGAACAATCCGGCCACATCATATTTTCGGATCACCACACCACCGGCGACGGCATGCTTTCGGCCATACAGCTATTGAACATACTCAAACGCAGTGGCAAACGTATGAGCGCGCTCTCAGAGGAAATCCCCATATATCCGCAGGTGCTCGTCAATGTGGTTGTCGCGGAAAGTACAAAATCCGCCGCCATGCAGGACGAGACGATGTGGGCAAGAGTTCGTGAAGCGGAAGCTCAAATGGGCGAGAGCGGCCGCATACTCATCCGTGCTTCTGGTACGGAGCCGCTCATCCGCATCATGCTCGAAGGCAAGGATGAGGATACGATACGCGATACCGCCATATCGATCGCGCGCATACTCGAACAGAACCACGAAGGAAAGATCAAGGCGTAGCCATGCTGGATCAGAGAAGCAGGGAGAAGGCGCTTGCGGCTCTTAGCGCCGCGTACCCCAACCCAAGGCCGGAACTTTTGTTCACCTCACCGTACGAACTGCTCGTTGCTACCATGCTCAGCGCGCAGAGTACGGACAAGCAGGTAAACAAGTGCACGCGCGCGCTGTTTCCCGTTTACAATACGGCGCGCGAGATTGCGGCGTTGACGGAGGACGAGCTGTTCCCCTTTATTAAAAGCTGCGGGTTGTATCAGACGAAAGGACGCAATATCATAGCCGCAAGCAAACTGCTCATGGAGCAGTACGGCGGGGAAGTGCCGCGTGATCGCGACGCGCTGACAAAGCTGCCCGGTGTGGGCAGAAAAACGGCGAATGTCGTGGTCAGCAACGCGTTTCATATTCCCGCCATCGCGGTGGATACGCATGTGTTCCGTGTCGCGAACCGCATTGGCTTTGCAAACGCAAAGGATGTGCTCAATACCGAAAAGCAGCTCATGGCGGCCATCCCAGAGGCGGATTGGGGCGACGCGCACCACTGGCTCATATTCCACGGCCGCCGCGTATGCGACGCGCGCAAGCCGCAGTGCGAGAATTGCTGCGTCAACGACGTGTGCGAATACTATCGGGCAATGAACAATGAACAATGAATAATGAACAATGAACAATGAAGGAAGAAATTCTCTTCGGGAATTTCATTTACTCGTTTCTAAAAGAAACACTCTATGGGGGGTTGGGGGATTCGAAAATCCCCCACTTTCAATCCGATTTGACGACATGCGCGTCAAATCGGTGGAAAAATGCAGCCATGAGCTGCATTTTAACCCACAGGAAACCCATCGGCAAAGTCTTTCAGACTTTGCCGATGGCCTTATAAATCCCTTGGGATTTCCACATACATTGTTCATTATGCATTGTCAATTATTCATTAAAAAAAGAACCCTTACGGGTTCTTTTTTGTTTTGAGCCATCCATCGTAATACACGATTTCTTGGAGCGGCTTGCGGGGCGTAGCCTCCGGTTCTTCTGCCGCATATCCAAGCGGCGTAATGCCTACCACTTTAATCTCTTTGGGTAGATGCAGTATGTTGCGCACGGGATATTCCTGAAAAGCGCCCACCCAGCAGGTAGAAAGCCCTTCTGCCGTGGCGGCGAGCAGCATGTGCTCCATGGCGATGGCGCAATCCACCAGATAATACTCCTTGCCGCCCATGATGCCGCTGTCTGAAGGGTCCGCACAGACGACAAGTGCGCAGGGGGCATTCACAAAGCAATCTTTCGAGGGGTTGTTCAGCACCTCGCCGAGCATTTCACGTATGCCCGGGTCCTGTACAACGACGATGCGCCAGCACTGCCTGTTGCACCATGAGGGCGCGTTCCTGCCTGCTTCAAGTATGCGCAGAAGCGCTGCTTCCTCTACAGGCTTGTCCAGATACGCGCGCACGCTGCGCCGCGTTTTCATGGCTTCGTAAAGCTCCATGTATCCTCCGCACTGTCATGCCGGGCCAAATGGTTGCGAGCAAGCCATAAGCCGAGTTCTGTCAAAGGGTGACCATCTATCTAGGCCTGCAGTTACCTGCGGGCTCCAGCGATTACAAGGAGCGTGGCGGGCAGCCATTATTGCTCCCATTCCAATCTTGCACCAGGTGGGGTTTACAGAGCGGACAAGTCGCCATGCCGCTGGTGAGCTCTTACCTCGCCTTTCCATCCTTACCCGGTAAACCGGGCGGTCTATTTCTGTTGCACTTTCCTTGGAGTCGCCTCCACCGGGTATTACCCGGCACCCTGCCCTGTGGTGCTCGGACTTTCCTCATCCGCTATATACGGACGCAGTCACCAGTCTTACTCGCAATATAATAGTATACCTTAATTCTCGGGCACATACAATATGCGGCCGCAGTTGTCACATTCTACCAGCGCGTCGCTGCTTTGCACGCGTTTGACCACCACCATGGGCAGTGACATGTTGCAGCCGCCGCACTGGTTGTTTTCCACCTTGGCCATGGGCACTGTGTGGTTGCGTTTGACTTTCTTGTAACGCTCAAGCAGCGCTGCATCAACTTTCTCCGCCTGTGCGGCGACAGCAGCTTCCGCGGCCTTGCGGCTTTCTTCGCTCTTGGCGTATTCTTCTTCGCAGACTACGCGCAATGCGTCGTATTCCTTTTTGGCTTTACCCGCCTTGTTGCGGGTTTCTTTATAATCCTTCATGGCGTTGTCCAGCCACTTGACCAGATCGCCAATTTCGCGGCGCACTGCACCGAGCTCGTCGAGCAGTTTCTCATGATTGCGGCGGCATTCCGTCATTTCTTCCGCCGTGCATTCTTCGTCGCGCTGCATTTCTTCAAATTCAGAGTGCTCCAGATCGACACGCTTCAAAAGCTTGTCTACCTGATCCTGCAACTTTTCCAATGCCGTCTGGCGCTGCACGATATCCTTCTGCGTGCGCGTGATGGCATTCTGCTGTTCTGTCAGGAATCCGTGCAGCTTATTGAGCTTGGCGCGTGCCGGGGTATTGATTACCTCGCGCTCCAAAGCCTCTTTTTTGAGTTCCACCGCCTGATATTCCCACAGTGCATCCAGCTTACCCATTCTATACCCTCCCTTAAAGACATGCGGCGGTTCTACGGCGCAAGCAAAGGCGCGCGTTCCGTTTGAGCCGTTAACAAGTCTACCTTATATTGTATCGTGTCCAGCGCGGACTGTAAACCTGCAACTAAGTCCGGCAGTACCACACGTTCCGTTTCATAATGTCCGGCCTCTATGACGCATATACCTACGATCTGCGCGGCAATAGCCTGACTATGTTTTATTTCACCCGTTACGAGCACATCCGCGCCCGCAAGCTTTGCCTGCTCGAACAGGTCGCCGCCGCTGCCGCCCACCACAGCCACTGTGCGTATGAGGCGGTCCGGGTCGCCGCCATAGCGTACGGCCGCACTTAGCCTGTCACGGATATCTCCGGCCAATACTTTGAGGCTGATGGGTGCCGCAAGGTCGCCCACGCGGCCTATGCCGGGGGTATCGTCCGCATTGGCTTCAAGCGGACGAATGTTTACAAGGCCGATTGCCGCGGCGAGCACGTCGTTGACGCCGCCTTGCGCACAGTCAAGATTGGTGTGCGCGGCGTACAGGCCTATGCCGTGACGTATGAGAAGATAGGCCGCAGCCGTATCCGGCGCGCTGTGATACATGCGTTTGACCGGCTTGAAAAACAGCGGGTGGTGCGTGATCACAAGCTGTGCGCCGCAAGCTATTGCTTCGCGTGCAACGGCGGGCGTACAGTCGAGTGCCACCAGCACACGCGTGATTTCATCCTCTTCGGGTTCAATCAGCAGCCCCGGGTTATCCCAGCTTTCCGCAAGCGAAGGCGGGGCTATTTTCTCCATCACTGCAATCAAATCCGCAAGCTGCATGTTGCATCCTTTCGTTGGGCTTAGTCCCTGTTCTGCTGCTTTTCATACAGCTGCAGCACGGTGCGCATGTGCGATGCTTTCTGTTCAAGAAGCTCCTGCCCGGCTGTGCCCCGCGCTGTTTTGAGCCGCTTCTCATGCTGTGCGAGCATTTGATGGGCGAGGGCGGGGAAGTGCGCACCGCATAAAGAACGGTGCCCCAGCGCAAAACAACCCGAAGGCCATCCATCGGGCAGCTCGTCCTGCCCGCGCTCCACGGAAAACACCTGATACAGCCTGCCCGCGTCGGGTACGATGACATCGTCAATTACGCGGTATCCGTTCTCAAACAAATATTGGCGAAGCTCTTCCACGCCGCGCATGGGCTGGAATACGGCGATCCGTGCATCCATCAACGGGGTTTTCGCAACCATGAGCAGCTCAACGATGAGCGTGCCGCCCATGCCGCACAGCGCAAGCGCATCGGCTTCGCCCGGCGTAATGGCATTTAAGCCGTCCGCAAGGCGGATATCCATGCGGTCGAGAAGGCCTGTGAGGCGGGCAAGCGCGCGCGCCTTTTCAAGTGACGCGGAGCTGATATCCGCAGCGATGACACGTTGAGCCGCACCGCTTTGCAGCAGAGCGGCGCTTAAACGCCCATGGTCGCAGCCGATATCCGCCACGGTATGTGAAGCATGCAGCATCTGTGCAGCCGCTAAAAGACGCGGCCGCAGATGGATGCGCCGTTCGTTTGCAAACTTCTCCATACATTTCAGTTTATCCCATGTTCGCACTGATTGCAAGGCGACGCGCCTTTGGGACAATCTTCGACACGGTCAATCAAATTCCGCAACAGGGCCGCGCAAACCCTTGGGCAGATGGTTTTTGAGCACGCCGCCCGTAGCCTTCCCCCATCCTACGGAGAAACCCTGCGCGAGTACCGCGCAGAAGCCGGACAAATTCCCATCGATTTCGACGGTATTCCCCAGGAAATAGGAGGATAGCGCGTTATCCGAAAGCGGAACAGTGCGGGCGAATGCAGAGGCGGGGTAAGCCATGCACAGCCCATGCGCCGGTATAAAGCGGCCGTTTTTATATTCCGCGGCATGCACGCCTGCAAATTTGATGCGCAGCTTTTCGTATCCCTGCGGCAATCCCTCTGGCAGCAGTATGAGCCTGCCGTCGGGCAGCAGGCTGGGGATGCCCTGCGGTTCAATCAGCAGGTTCTCTTCAACAAATGCTGCCCATGCGCGCGCGATATCGCGCGGCAATGGGGCAGGCCGGGCGAATTGTAACGGTTCGTCATGCCCTTCGGCCGCTTTTTGCAGCAGCGCCATGTAGTGCCCTTCGCCTATGCCGGTGTGCGGGTAGTGCCGTTCTTCAGCCAGCAGTTCGAATTCCGGATGGCGGCAAATGAACCCGCGGACGGTATCCTCGTTCTCTTCCGTTGAGAATGTGCAGGTGGAATACAGGAGCTTGCCGCCCGGACGCAGCGCAGTTGAGGCGGTGTCGAGTATGAGCGCTTGCCGTGCCGCACACGCCGTTACATGCTCAGGCGACCACGCTGCAACCGCCTGCGGCTCCTTACGGAACATGCCTTCGCCGCTGCAGGGTGCGTCAACCAGTACGGCGTCAAACCATTCTGAAAGCGCGTTACATAGCGGCTCCGGCCGCATGCAGGTGCACAGCGTGTTGCGCGCACCAAGCCGTTCCAGCGTTCCCGCAAGCACGGCGGCGCGGCCGGGTACGATTTCATTGGCGACAAGCAGCCCTTCCTGCGCGAGATATGCAGCAAGCTGCCCTGCTTTTCCGCCGGGCGCGGCACAAAGGTCCAGCACGCGCATTCCGGAAGTTGGGTGAAGCAATGCCGCCGCGCGCATGGCGGACGGTTCCTGCATATAAAACAATCCGGCGCGGTGCAGCGGATTGCCGCCCACGCGCGCGTTTTCATCAAGCAGCAAAAATCCTTCGGGTATGAGGGCGGGCGCAAGCCGCCACGGCGAAATACGCAAAAATTCCGGTACCCCGATTTTGAGCGTGTTGACACGAAGTCCCCTGCGCGGGGACTGTTCCATAGCGATTAAATAATCGGGATATTCCTCTTGTAACTGCATCCGCATGCGGGTCTCGTAATCGGGGGGCAGGCGCATATCGGCTCCTCTTCTTAATGTAAGTCTATCCAAAAGAAATCGCCTGACGCCGTTTGGGTCAGGCGATACACAAGGCAATGTCAGTCCGGCATGCGGGTAATCACACCCGCAGGGTTGGCGGCTTTTTTATTTTCATCGTGTATGATCCAAACCCCGCCTAGTACAAGAAACAAAAAACCGATTCCTGCATCCGCAAAGAACATCCTTGTAATGGTCGGGTCTATAAAAGGAAGATCAAATATATGCAGCAAGACTTTTCCTAAGTCAACAGCATGTCCTTCTGATATTGTTTGCCTGACTATAATAGCATCAGTCGTGATAAACTGTGCCAGCACGAATGCAAATAGGCAGATGAGGCAAACGATTACAACACCGACGCGATCCTGCTTTCCTTTCATAAGGGCGTATCCTTTAAATCCCAATGCTATAATAGCAAGGCCGGCAAATGCTGTCATATACCCTATCAATCCGATTACTACCCAGATTGATCCGCCGAGCGAAGCGCCTATGAGTGCGCCTGCCGCTCCACGCAGACGGTTGCCCGGCCTATCTGCATGAATCCTTTCCTGCTCATCCAGTCTTTCCTCAATTTGAGTTTGGCAATGACTGCACAACATGAGCGGCCTGTCACTGAAATTTACGAAAGATAGCGTTCTTTGGCTGCCGCAATTGTGGCATGCAGGTTCTGCGTGCAGGTGTAGCAGCACTTCCGCCAGGCCGCCCATCACGTTTATCATTCTCTTTTTATAACCGAGTAAAGGATGAGGCGCAAGAATAATTTCGACGCCATAATCAAAAATGGCATAGGATTTAATGGTTTTCCTTGCCTGCAGTTCATCAAGATAGGAGGCAATGCTTCCTTTATCTACCCCTTCCGGAAAGCGATCGGAGGTGGAAATCTGCATTTGCGGCGGATTATTCTTCAGGACAATGCCAAATCTATATCCTGCGTATATGCCCCAGAGCATGTTGCCCTTACTCCGAAATCCAATGCTTTTCGCCAAAATTCCTATGCCAGTCACATTCGTCCCTCCACTTATATACGAATTTGTATATTCTTTATTAATTATAGGGAATAAATGGGTGTTGGGCAAATGGTATTTTCATAATTCTGGCTTATAATACTCATATTCGGGAATTATGACTCTCGTCCTTGCACGGGCTGTGCCAATGGATCGCATCCGCATCCACGCTCATGGAAACAATGTTCTGCGTTGCGTCGCCTTGCGCCGTAAAGCCGAAGGCGATCCAATATGGCGTGTATACAACAGGAACGTTTGCAACAATACGCGTTACGCCCATGCGTTGCGCTTTGTCGAGAGCGACGCGCACGCACAGGTCGCCAAACCCCTGCTTGCGATATTCTTGCAGCACGCAGATATACGAAACACGAACGCCGTCCGAGTCGGGGCTCAGCCGGGCGCTTGCGACGGGTATGCCGTCCAGGCGAACAGTCAGATGCGCGGCGACCGCGTCCATGTCGTCAAACACGGATTCACCCGGAAGACCTAATTCTTCAGCGAACACCGCGCGGCGTACCGCCAATGCATCCTTTGCGCCATTTGCGCCCAGCGTCCATTCTGCCGCAAACATTTTTTAAATCTCCCTAAATATTTTTAAGCGAAATGCCCGCGATCTATTGCGCCGCGGTTTCCCGTCATGTTATAATATCACCGTATCAACATGTCCACAATCAAATTATGGATTGATAGCTGCAAGGAAGTGCCTAGCGCACGGGCTGGTGACTATCACTCAAGCTTCCCGCATGGGATTGCAATGAGTGTTTCCCGTTAAACTATAATGGGACGGCGCTCATTTTTTCATATCCGATTCAGGCGTGAAGAGCGCCGCCATCTCAACGCAGGGAGGAATATCATATGCTGCTTATCGGCAACGGACGGGTACTGACAAGGGATTCGAAGGGTACCTATTTGGAAAACGGCGCCGTGCTTTGCGACGGCGGACTCATTCGCGCTATCGGCGGAACGGAAGAACTCAGGGCACAGTATCAGGAAGCTGACTATCTCGACGTGCGCGGCGGCATTATCATGCCGGGCTTGATCAACACACACAGCCATATTTACAGCGCGTTTGCGAGAGGACTATCCTTCAACAACTACAACCCCACCAACTTTTATGAAATACTCGATGGCATGTGGTGGAACATCGACCGGAAGCTGACCGTGGAGGATACGCGCTTTAGCGCCTACCAGACATACATGGACAGCATTAAAAACGGCGTTACCACGCTGTTCGACCACCACGCAAGCTATGGTGAAATCCGCGGCAGCCTGTTTGCCATCGCCGAGGTCGCGGAAGAGCTCGGCATGCGCACCAGCCTTTGCTACGAAGTCTCCGACCGGGACGGGGAAGAAAAATGTGCGGATGCCATTCGTGAAAATGTCGAATTCATCAAGTATGCGCAAAAGCGGCGCGGCGATATGCTCAAGGGCATGTTCGGTCTGCACGCGGCGTTTACGCTTTCAGATAAAACGCTCGAAACCTGCGTAAAGGAAAAACCGGACGGCGTAGGCTTCCACATCCACGTGGCCGAAGGTATGGACGATGTGTACGACAGCCTGCGCAATTACGGCAAGCGCACCGCGCACCGTTTGCATGATATGGGCATACTGGGAGAGAAAACAATTGCGGGCCACTGCATCCACATGAGCCCCGCTGAAATGGATCTGCTTAAAGCGACCGATACTATGGTGGTGAATAACCCCGAAAGCAATATGAGCAACGCCGTCGGCTGCTCGCCCGTGCTGCAGATGGCTGAAAAGGGTATTCTGCTCGGCTTGGGCACGGATGCGTATACCAACGATATGCTTGAAAGCCTGAAGGTTGCCAACTGCATACAGAAGCACAACGCCTGCCTGCCCAATGTCGGCTGGTGCGAGGTGACGGGCATGCTGTTTGACGGCAACCGCAAAATCGTGGCGCGCGCATTCGATACGCCGGTCGGCGTACTGGAGATAGGCGCGGCGGCGGATATCGCGGTGTTTGATTATAAACCCTATACGCCGTTTGGCAGCTTCAACGCGGACGGACATCTGATGTTCGGCGCCTGCGGCAAGCAGTGCGTTCACACAGTCGTCAACGGTCGTGTGCTGATGAAGGACAGAGAGCTTCTGTGCTGCGATGAAGAAGCAGTCAATGCAAAGACATTGGAGCTGACCACCAAGCTGTGGAAGAAGTTGAATGGCTAAAATGTATCGCCGCCTAAGGGCGGCGACGAAAGATTATTTTATTTAATAGCGGGCGGGCTCCGCCCCCCGCGCCCCCTGGAGAATGACTGCCCAACAGAGAGTTTACGGAGTTCAAATATTCATTCCCGCAAACGGCATAGCCGTTTGCCAAATGGGTTCCAAGGGCCGACGGCCTTTGGCGGAGGTTTGGAGGCAGAGCCTCCAACGTACTTTTCATTATCAAGAACTGTCAACAGCCATTAAGGAGGCCGCTGCTATGTCTGAAAGAATGTCGCCCATCCCGTTTGGGGATCTGATGCGCTGGATACTCGCCGAATATGAGCAGTCGGGCTCCCTGTTCGGCGTAGAACGCCCGTTTATCGCTGAGAAGGGAAAAAAACTGCCGCTGTTTCGCGAAAGCATAGAAACACCGTTCGGCCCGGCTGCGGGTCCGCATACGCAGCTTGCGCAGAACATCGTCACTGCGTACTGGGCCGGCGCGCGCTTTTTTGAATTGAAGACCGTGCAGATCATGGACGGTGAGGAATTGGCCCGCTGCATTGCCCGCCCCTGCATACTCGCGGAGGATGAGGGTTACAACTGCGAATGGTCCACGGAACTGACTGTGGAGCAGGCGCTCGAAGAATACATCAAGGCATGGTTTATCTGCAAGCTGCTTTCGCGCGAATACGGTCTGGGCGATCCGGACGGCTTCGTGTTCAACATGAGCGTGGGCTACGATTACGCAGGCATTACATCAGAGAAGATCGACCGCTTTATCGAAGGATTGAAAGACGCATCCAATACGGATACGTTCAAGGCGTGCAGGGACTGGGCGCTAAGTAACCTGCGCCTGTTTGAGAATATCAACGCGCGCTATATTGAAGGAATCAGCCCGCGGGTATGCACATCCATCACGCTTTCCACACTGCATGGCTGCCCGCCGCAGGAAATTGAGCGCATCGCTTCCTATCTCATCAGCAAGAAGAAGCTGCACACGTTCGTCAAATGCAACCCCACCATACTGGGGTACGAGACGGCGCGCCGCACGCTCGATTCCATGGGTTACGACTATATACAGTTTGATGATCATCATTTTAAAGAAGATCTGCAGTATGAGGACGCCGTGCCCATGTTCCGCAGCCTGCGCGCTTTGGCCGCGGAGAACGGCGTGGACTTCGGCCTCAAGCTTTCCAATACCTTCCCGGTGGACGTGAAGAACAACGAGCTGCCGAGCGCGGAAATGTACATGAGCGGCCGCGCGCTGTACCCGTTGACCATCGAAATGGCCAACCGCTTAACGGCTGAGTTCGACGGCATGCTGCGGCTTTCCTTCTCGGGCGGCGCGGATGCGTTCAATATCGTACCGCTGTACGAGGCAGGCATATGGCCCATTACGGTGGCGACCACCATATTGAAGAGCGGCGGATACCAGCGCCTGCTCCAGCACGCGCGCAGGCTAGCACGGCAGGAATATAAGCCGTTCGAAGGCGTGAGCGTCGCGCGCGTAGCCAATCTCGCGCAGGCCGCGCTGACAGACCCGCATCACCGCAAGCCCGAAAAGCCGATACCGCCGCGTAAGATCGACGAGCGGCTGCCGCTGACGTCCTGCTTCACGGCTCCGTGTACGCACGGCTGCCCCATCAATCAGGATATTCCGGAATATATCACGCTCGTCAGCAAAGGCAAACACCTGAAGGCGCTGCGTGTGATCACCGAAAAGAACCCGCTGCCCTTCATCACCGGCGTGATCTGCGCACACCACTGCACGGATAAATGTACGCGCAACGATTATGAAGGCTACATCCGCATCCGCAACGCCAAACTCGAAGCCGCGCGCGGCGGCTATGAAGCGCTGCTGGGTGAGCTGGAAACCCCCGTCATGACGTCTGACAAGCGCGCGGCGGTCATCGGCGGCGGACCGGCCGGCCTGTCGGCCGCGTATTTCCTCGGCCGGGCGGGCATGCCTGTTACGCTGTTTGACGAACATGAAACATTGGGCGGCGTCGTTCGGCATGTGATCCCCGAATTCCGTATCCAGGGCCACGCGATTGAGCGCGATATACAGCTCGTCGAAAAGATGGGCGTCAAATTCAAATTGGGCGAAAAAGCCCCCTCCGTCAAAGAGCTTCGTGAACTGGGGTATGACTACGTGCTGTTCGCGATAGGCGCGTGGGCGCCCGGCAGCCTCAGGCTGGAACAGGGAGAAGCCATGAACGCGCTTTCGTTCCTCGCCGCCTGCAAGGCGGGCAGCCTGGAGTTCGCGGGCAAGAATGTGTGCGTCGTGGGCGGCGGCAACACCGCCATGGATGCCGCGCGCGCCGCAAAGCGCATTCCCGGCGTGCAGAACGTGCGCATCGTATACCGCCGCAACAAGAAATATATGCCTGCCGATGAGGAAGAACTGCATCTGTGCATGCGCGAAGGAATAGAGTTCTGCGAACTTCTTAGCCCCGTATCCTTAACGGACGGCAAGCTGACCTGCCGCCGCATGCGTCTTGGCGAACCGGATGCTTCCGGACGCAGGAGCCCTGTGGAGACGGAGGAAACCGTCAAGCTGCCCTGCGATCTGCTCGTAGCCGCAGTAGGCGAAAAGGTGGATGCTTCCCTGTTCGCTCAAAACGGCGTACAGGTAGACACACGCGGGTTTGCTGCGGTAGACGCGAATACGCTTATGACCAGCGTTCCCGGCGTATATGTGGTAGGCGATGCGCATCGCGGCCCCGCCACGGTGGTGGAAGCCATTGCGGATGCGCAGCGCGCGGCGAATCATATACTCGGCGCACGCCACGAATATGAAATCCCCGATGCTGCCCGTGCGACTGCCGCTGAGTGCCGTGCGAGGGTGGGAGAACTGAGGGAATATGATAACGCTGTGAGCGAAGTGAACCGCTGCCTGTACTGCAGCACATCCTGTGAAATCTGCATGCAGGTTTGCCCCAACCGCGCCAACCTTGCGCTGCGCGTACCCGGCATGAAGATGCGGCAGATATTGCATGTGGAGCGTATGTGCAACGAGTGCGGCAACTGCGCCGTGTTCTGTCCGTATAATGACGCGCCGTACCTCGTCAAGCCCACGCTGTACCATACCCGCCATGACTTTGACGACAGCAAAAACCCCGGCTTCCTGCATCTGGGCGCAAAACGCTTCCTAACAAGGCTGGACGGCGAGGAGCGCGAGGTCAATCTCGACGATGCGGATACCGGTCTGCCCAAGGACTTCGAAGCCCTGCTGTGGGCGGTGCTGACGGAGTACTCACATCTCCTATAGGCCGCTGATTGCGCATGCGCGCGCAATCAGCGGGTTTTCTGAAGGTTAGAATGCCGCTCATGGCGGCATTCTACAATATCAAAAAAAGTGGAAGTATCCACTTTTTTTGAGTTCACCGCTTAAGTTGTCGCTCGGTTTCCTGTTTGCACAGGAAAGCTGTCGCGTCAACTTACGCTCTAAGGTGTCATTTTGCACCGCGCATGTCGCTGCAAAATGACGTATTGAAAGCTTATAGACAGGTTGGAGTCCCGTTTATTCTTTTTCCGCTAGTAATCGCTGATATTGATTGAAGAGTGGAGGCCGCCGGAAATCCGGCGGCCTCTTGGTTTGATATTAACTATACAATAATTTGTGCTTACCCGATCGGCCACAACGGCTGACCCGCGATGATATTCTCCACATCCTTGTATCCTTCGGGATACGCAAAATTGTATCTAGCGGGGAGCGCAAATACATACTGCGCGTTTGCACCGAGCACCGTCGGCGGTATAGGTGCCGCGCTGACGGAGAATTCTTCCGCCGCCACCTGTGCCCACTGGTCTTTAGTAAACACCAGTATGGGTATATCCTGATACGGTTTTGCCTCTGTCCATTTTGGGCTGCGCAGCGTCAGCTTGGGTCCCGCCTGTGCGGGGCCACCGTTGACAGGCCCGCCAGTCCACTGCTCAGTGAGCACAGTGTATCCTTCCCAGTCTGCGGGGAGGTAAAACATAAAGCCGAATTCGTCATTCTTGTAGACGACGGGATTTTTTTGCGCGTATTCGCCCAGCGTGACTTCACTGATCAAATATGATCCGTCCGCCTGTTTGCTGACCTGCAGTATGACGCCGCGGCGCGCGGCTGCTTCGGCGGATGCACTTGTGAGTTCCACGATCTGCCCGGTTACCGTATACGCGGTATCCGATTCCTTGTGCACGTCATAGATATCGATGCGGTCTGGCCAGGGGCTCGAAACCGTGCGTCCCGGCGCTTGTGAAGGATTTCCCTGCCATTCTTTTAGAAGCTCCGGCGTTACATAGGCGGTGTAGGCCTTTTCCATTGCGGACGATACGCCCGCGGTATCCAGCAGAGAGACGTCTTTGAGAACTTTGCCAAATCCCTGCACCATCGCGGTTACCGCCGCCGTGTCGTCGGCGGGGGAGGGAGCCAAAGTGGGCGCGGCAGTCTCCTGCGGCGCGGAAGAGGCTTCCGGCGCGAGGGAAGGGGATGCCGTTAAAACCGGCGTCAGAACAGGGGTAGGTGTGGCTGCAGGCGATTGCGCCGCACAGCCGGATAGCATAAACAAGGCGCAAAGCATCAGCGCCGCCGTTTGTACGGATAAGGAATGTTTTCGCATATCAGTTAGCCTTCTTCATAGAGAATTACGTTACAGCAAGGCTACATCCGCGTCCATCCGGTGTCAAGCGAACGAACCGCCGCATATACCCCCGCGTTCCGATACATATGCGGATTATCCGGATTTCTTGCCTGTATAGGCCGTTTGTAAACTTTCTATGTTTGGAGCCTTAGCAGTCAGAACGTTAGGCTTCAAATCTGTCAAAACTGACGACATGCGCGTCAGTTTTGACACCTTGCGCGAATACCGGCCGCGCCGCAGGCGCAGGTATTCGCGAGAAAACCCGCCGCAGCGGTCTCGCCCAAATGGATAAAATCCATTTGGGCGACAAACGCAGAAAGGCCGCCCAAACTGAATGGCGGCCTTTCTGCACCTTACGAACCTGCTTGCCTTATCCCTTATGTCCGCCCCCGGCGGAAACCTGTAATTCGTTTAGCCCCGGCGTTACGCCATGGGGGATACTTCGTACATCCACTTCTCGCAGTCCTCAACATTGCGGGACAGCTCGCGTATGTAATTGCTCAGGCTGCTCACCTTTGTGACGGACGTCATGCCCAGAAATTCGCGGTTGATGTCCATGAGCTGTCTGAAATACCCGAGCAACGTGGTAAACCGTTCGCGCTGGGCTGAGAGTTCCTGTTTCTGGTTGTTCAGCTGCGCTTTGAGATCCTGATTCTCTTCCATGAGCAATGTGACGTCTTCGCCGCCGCTCATGGCCTGCAGGCGCTGCTGCGCCGCGACGCCCTTTGCTGCGGATATGGCCAGCGCACCCAGACTTTCAAAGAATGCGGATACGTCCAGCCCTTCTACGCGGTCAAGCTGGTTGACTACGCCGCCAACAACGTCCAGCAGACTGCCGCTTTGCTTGCGCGGGCGGCCGGCACGGCGTGAGGGGAGCGATTTCTCATACGGATCGTATGCGGGAATTCCCTGATCGCGCATTTCCTGCACAACGCGGCGTACCAATGCCGGATTGCTCTTTAACAGCGAGCGGTATTTGTTCTGGTAGCGCAGCATGGCGCGGTTGTCGCCGTTGCCCATATCCAGCGTACAGGCTCTTACGGAAATACCGCGGGCCTGTGCGCCGAGCACGGTGCTGAGCAGTGATTTGATCTCGTCGTCGTTGAATGGCACAAACGCCGGATTGTGCGGAATTTGCGCGTTGGCGTCGCCGCCCTGTTTTACTCTGGCATAGTAATAATTACGGATGCTGTTGGGCCTGCGTCCCGTATGCCCCGCTACCTCGTCGAATACGGCTTTGAGCGGCGCGCCCTGCGTACGGGCTTTACGGACAGCCTCAAACAGCAGCGCATCCTCTTCGGCGCTCCATCCCAGACGGGCGGAGGGTTGCTGTGTGTATAGCTGGTTCTGAACAGTCATGATTGATCTCTCCCCTGTCATACTTTGGATGCTGTAAGTATTGCCATCAAAAACGGGGTTATACCTGTACGCTTATGCGCATTTTGATAGTATGCTCCGCAATTTCATTGAATTTTGGCTGTGACAGCTATCTTACGGCTCTTACACAACGATTTCATAGCTATTTTTATGCACGTTCTTGTAGGGAAATACAGTGATTGCGGGAAAAAGGTATATGCCGTACGGAGGATATCTGATGAGACGGCATGCATAAGTAAAATTCTATGAAAAATGGGCGGTTAACGCTTGGACAATAATGCACTTGCGGGATATACTGGTAAAAAAGCGCGGCGGTTTGCCTGCGCACGGGAGCGTGCAAAATGGAGTTTATGGATCGGGTATGCGTTGTGACAGGCGGGGCGAACGGGATAGGGCGCGCACTTACGCTTTCGCTGCTGCGCGAGGGCGCGTATGTCGCCTTTATGGATGTGGATGATCGCGCGGGCGAACAAATCGCTGCAAAAGACGCCGGCCGCATATTGTATTTTCATGGAGATGCGGCAGAGGAAACGGCGCTCGCTTCGTTCGCGAAAGCAGTGCTCGAAAGATTCGGCCATGTGGATTGCGTTGTCAACAACGCCTGCGTTACAAAGCGCGGACTTCTTTCGGATTGCTCTTTTTCCGCGTTTGATTATGTGCTGCGGCTGGGCGTCGTTTCCGCCTATGAGCTGACGCGCCTGTTCAAGGACCATTTTGCGCCGGGCGCGGCGATCGTCAATATCGCGTCGAGCCGCGCGTTCATGTCGCAGGCGGATACCGAAAGCTATTCCGCCGCAAAGGGCGGCATACTTTCTCTTACGCACGCCATGGCCGTGAGTCTTTCTAATAAAGTGCGGGTCAACGCCGTTTGCCCGGGGTGGATAGAAACGGCGGCCTATCAGGGGGATGGAACGGGTGTTGCCGTACATTCCGATGCGGATAAACTGCAGCATCCCGCCGGGCGCGTGGGCGATCCGCAGGATATCGTCGGCGCTGTGCTGTTTTTATTAAGCGGCCGCGCCGGGTTTATTACCGGAACGAGTTTGACGGTGGACGGCGGCATGACGAAGAAAATGATTTATCATGGCGACGAAGGCTGGATTCTGGACGTTTAAACAGAACAGGCTGTACGATCAAATGTGAGAGGAGACAGGACATGTCAGCGTTTACCGGTGTTCCCAATATAGGCAAAATCATGGTGCAGCAGCTCAGCGATGTCGGTGTGCATTCGCCTGAGGAACTGGCGGCAGCGGGCAGCCGCGAAACATGGCTCCGCATACTGGCTATGGACCCTTCCGCCTGCTATATGCGGTTGTGCGGGTTGGAAGGCGCCATACGCGGCGTGCGCTGGCACGATCTGCCGGACGATGTGAAAGCGGATCTGAAAGCTTTTTACCGCAAGTATAAGCCGGGGAAATAAAAGAAGGTCTGTCTCGCAGAGTTAACTTGTGAGACAGACCTCTTCCTTCGTTTCCAGCTGATCACAGCATTGTGCGGGAATATAGGAGATATGGTAGCTCAAAGGTTCTTCCTGTATGTACCGAAGGCGCTCCACCACATACACTTCCTCGTTGGTAGAGAGGTCGAGCGCTTTTGCCACGCGTTCGGAAACGGTGGTTTTCTTGACTTCCACCAGCTTTGTGACAGTCTGGTAACCCATGCATTCGAACTGTTCGCGGATGCCTTTGTAGGAAAGAGAATCCGTTGTAATCTTGAGTTCGGCTACATATGTCCCTTTGCCGGGAAAATCCGCAAGCAATGCATCGAGCGCATGTCACTTTCGTTGTTCTGCTGCAGTTTTTCACGAAGTTTGTTTAGCTGGATGTTTGCTCCATAAAAGTTCTTGATGGAACAGCCTGCGCGGCCGTCGCCTGCACAGGCGCACACACAGGAATGATGGTATGGGGCAATGGAATGCGTGCCGCTGCCGATTAACACTGTCTATATACGATTGCACTTGCATTGCAATTTGAACACGATCGGTTACGGCGACAACATACTTCGACTGGTCCGCTCATATGTTGCACTGACGAAACATTCTTTCCCGGATGCAAGTACCCGCGTAGGCATGAGGTGACGAATCATGAGCAATTTTCATACGCTGGATGGCTACGACCGCATGCGAAAGCAAGAGCTTACGCGCACTATGGAGGATTATCTGGAAATGATCTGCCGCCTCTCACAGGAAGATGCTGTCGTACGCGTGCAGGTTGTAGCGGAAAAGCTCAATGTGAAGCCCTCTTCTGTTACAAAAATGATGCAGCAGCTGTGCGCGGGCGGGTTTATCGAATATCGTCCGTATGCGTTTCTGAAACTGACGCAAAAGGGGCGGGTGGAAGGCGCGTATCTGCTTTACCGGCACGATGTGCTGCACGAATTTCTTTGTCTGCTCAACGGCACAACGGATGAACTGGAGCAGGTGGAACTGATCGAACATTTTCTGAACAGGCAGACGGTGGAGAACATAGAAAAGCTGGTGCAAAGGCTGAAATCCCAGACTGCCCAGCGCGAATAAGTGAACCCAATTCAAGTAAAAAAGAGCTGCTTCGGATGAATGAAGACAGCTCTTTTATGCTTATGGTTGTGTTATCCTGCCGGTGTTTCCGAGAGTTCGGGGATTACAAACGAGGGTTCTAACGTAACTTCGGCGTTTGGGTCGGGCGAGCCTGACGGCGCCGGAGTCAGCGGCAGCGTCGGCCCCGGCGTGCGCGGCGGCAGGGATTTCCCGCCGGATAACAGCTTCGCTTCCTCGGGTTCGGTCGCGTCCACGTAAATAAATTGATGCACCTGCCAGGCCGATGACGGCATATCGAACAGCAGCACGGAACTGCCGTTTACCCGCCCCGATTTATACAGGCCTTCCGCAGGTACAGTCGCGTGCAACAACCCTTTTGTATTGATCGTCAGGGCGGAAATTGCGATGTCGATGATCTGGGCGTTGGACAAATCCGTTTCCACCATGGGCATGAGATCGTAGAGCAGCGCATATTGCTTTGCAACGTCTTTAGAGCGGAATTTGGCGAATATGGCGTTCAACACCTTGAACTGACGGTTGGTGCGCGTGAAGTCACTGTCAAGATGGCGTATACGCGCGTATCCGAGCGCCTGTTTGCCGTGCAGAAGCACATTGCCGGGTTCGGCGAATATAAACCCGTCCCACAGGTAATCTGCGCCGCGCTGCTTGTTGAGGCCCGCAATATTGTCGTTTGCGGAACTGATCTCCGCCGCTGTCATGCGCACCGTTACACCGCCGAGCTTATCCACGATCTTTTCGAACATGGAGAAGTCCACCAGCACGTACTTATCGATCTGTACCTGCAGCGTGTTGCGGATCGTCTGCTTGAGCAGCGAAATGCCGCCCCTTGAAAGCGAGGAATTCAGACGTCCGGAGCCGTTGGCCGGTATGGGAACATACAGGTCGCGCAGTATGGAGGTAAGCTTGAGCCGATTATGCACCTTGTCGATGGTGGCGATCATCATGACGTCCGCGTTGGAATTGCCGCGTCTGCCGCGCCTGTCCACGCCGACGAGCAGTATGTTGATGTAGTTCTTTGTATCCGCGTTCTGCGTCTTAATGGTATCCTGCTGCTCTTGGGTCAGCAAGGTCTGTGTATACATATCCGAAAGCGGCAGCGGCGTGGGAACAGGCGTAGGCGTCGGAACAGGGGTGGGGGAAGGCGTTGTTCCCGGCGCGGCAGTCACGATGGGCGTCGGCACTGCGGTGGGGGAAGGCGTCGCCTCTGAGAACGCGGGGGTTTCAGGCCGCGACAGGCGCGATAGCAATATGCCGCCCAGCGTAACGGCGGCGATGATCAATACGCCCGCCGCAATGGCTATGCCGACCAAAACCTTTTTCAGAGTGGAGCTGCGTTTGACCGGCTTAGGGCCGGATAATTCGTCTGTATTTACAGGCTCTTCCGCCTGCGGGATCTGGTTGTCTTCCATGGTTTGTTTCCTCCCCGACGGGGGGCGCATTTCTCGACACGTTAAAAGCCCGCGCCGTATCTGTCCCTTGTCAGAGCCATGATAGCAAATCGCGGGCTAACCTGCAACGTTGTTTCGACACATTATTCTATTTATGTATCGATTTATGTACTTCTGTATTCATTTACATATCGATTGGCGTATGGGTCTATGTGCTGTGAAAGCCGCAGAAGTTCAAGGACTTCCGCTTATGAAACAGGTGCGGTAGGCGCACCGGTCTGCGATATGCCGGTCATCTCGTGATAGAGTGCCAGATACCTCCGCGCGGAAAGTTCCCATCCGAAATCCATCGTCATGCCCCGCTGCATCATGCGCGCCCATAGCTTGCGGTCATTGAAGCACTTGAGTGCGCGTTCGAGCGTAAAGAGCATTTCATGCGCGTTGTAGTTGGCAAAGGAAAAACCTGTGCCCTCATCCGTGTATTTGTTATAGGGCTGCACGGTATCCCGCAGCCCGCCTGTTTCGCGCACGAGCGGGACTGTGCCGTAGCGCAGCGCGATAAGCTGGGAAAGCCCGCAGGGCTCAAAGCGGGAAGGCATGAGGAAAATATCCGCGCCTGCGTACGCGCGGTGCGCGAGCGCTTCATTGTATTCAAAGCGTGCCGCGACTTTGCCCTGATACCGCCATTGCGCCCAGGTGAACATTTCCTGATAGTGCGTTTCGCCCTGGCCGATCACAACGAGCTGTATGGGCAGGTGCAGCATTTCATCGAACACGCGCTCCATCAGATCCAGACCTTTTTGTTCCGTCAGACGGGATACCATCACGACAAGGGCGGTATCCTCCTGCTCGGGCAGACCGCATTCGCGCTGCAGCGCCTCCTTGCATACCGCTTTATTGGCAATATTGTCTGCACTGTACGGCGCGGCGATACAGGGGTCCTGCGCCGGGTCCCACTGGTCGTTGTCTATGCCGTTGAGTATGCCGGAAAGGTGCTGCGCGCGCATGCGCAAGAGTCCGTCCAGCCGTTCCCCGTAATAGGGGGATTGTATTTCGCTTGCGTATGTAGGGCTGACGGTGCTGATACGGTCCGCGAACACGAGTCCGCCCTTCATAAAGCTAAGACCACCGAAGAATTCGAGGTATTCAGGTGTGAAATACCGCACGCCCAGCCCGAAGAGTTCATCCATCTGCTGCCACGAGAACACGCCCTGAAATTTCAGGTTGTGTATGGTAAACAGCGTGCGTATGGAGCTGTATTGCGGCAGATGCATATACTGCAGCTTTAACAGCGTGGGGATCATGCCCGTCTGCCAATCGTTGCAGTGCAGCACATCGGGGTAAAAGCCCATATACGGCAGACTTTCGAGCACCGCGCGGCAGAAGAAGCCAAACCGCTCGCCTTCCTCCGGGCCGCTGCCGTACACGGAATCCCGCGCGAAATAGAATTCGTTGTCCACGAAATAATACACAACGCCGTCATGGTGAATGCTTTTTAGCCCGCAGTATTGCCTGCGCCAGCCCATCGTAACGGTAAAATCCGCTACATGCTCCATCTGCGCTTTCCATTTCGGGTCAATATCGCGGTAATTGGGCAATATGACACGCGCGTCCACATTGGCGCGCGATAGGGCGGCGGGCAGTGTACCGGCTACATCGGCCAATCCTCCCGTTTTGACAAAGGGCAGTGCCTCCGACGCGGCGAACAACAGTTTCATGGCTCCTCCTGGCTGTAGGTAAATGTTCGTTAAATGATGACGCCCTTGCGCAGCAGTACGGGAAAGCTTTCAAAGCCGCCGAGCGTACGCCCGCGCTTGACGATGACGGATTTATCCAGCACCACGTAGGAAAGCTCGCTGTTTTCCTGTATCTGCGCGCCTTGCATGGCGATGCAGTTCTTGAGTTTTGCGCCTTCCGCAACATAAACGCCGCGGAACAGGATGCTGTTTTCTATTTCGCCCTCTATCACGCAGCCATCTGCCACAATGGAATTGGTGGCCTTTGCACGCGGACCGTAGCGGGCGGGCACTTCGTCCTTAACCTTCGTATAGACGGGATGATCTTCGCTGAACAGATCCTGCCGGATTTTTTGATTGAGCAGGTCCATGTTCGCAGCAAAGAATGAATTCGGAGAGTTCAGCCGCGCAACATAGCCGCCGTACCGATAGCCGTGAATCTTGAGCTTGTTGACGTTGCGCATGAGCACATCCTGAATGAATTCGTACTGCCCGTGCGCGCTTGCTTCCTCCACGAGATATTCGAGCAGCGTTTTTTCCATCAGCACCACGTCGCAGCTCTTGTGCGGGCTGCTCGGGCGGTACGGGTCGATCTCCATATCCGAAACCCGGCCGTTCGGGTCCAGAATAAGACGAAGGTCTTCGTATTGATCGGCCGGATCAAACGCTGTTTCTTCGTTGTATAGTATGGTGATATCCGCGCCCGTGCGGATATGCTCGTCCATCATATCGTGGAATGTCGTATTGAATATCGTGTAGCTTCCGGAAAGGAACGCATAGCGCTGGGAGCTTCTGCGGATATATCCGGAGACGCTCTTGAGCGCTTCCACGGTGCCGCGGTAAAGGCCTACGTTATCGCGCGTAACAAAGGGCGGCAGCATGAACAGACCGTCGCGCTTTCTGTGCAGATCCCATTCCTTGCCCGAACCGAGATGATCCATCAGGGAATGGTAGTTCTTCTGCGCGATGATGCCGATGTTGGTCATGCCCGAATTGACCATGCTGCTGAGTATAAAATCGATGCAGCGATACCTGCCGCCAAAGGGCACTGCGGCGACGGAACGCGAATAGGTCAGATCCTTGAGCCGCATGCTGTTGTCGCCAGTATAGATGATGCCGAATGCGTTGGAGATCATTGCGCGTCACCGCCTTTCTTGTAAAGGTACCCGAGTGTTTCGCGCGTGGCGACCATGCCTCGCGGCAGCGATGCGTAATCGGGAATGGACATGTCATATCCCACCAGCGTGATGTCGCCGGTAAGCGAATTATCCACCGTAACGCCTTCGCGCAGTATATCGCCTACGACGCAGTTGCGGCCTATGATGGCGCGCTCGTCGATGATGGCTTTATGCACCTTTGCTCCCGCGCGGATGCGGGCGTGCGGCATAATGATGCTGTCGTATATCTCCGCACCCGGCTCCACCTTTGCGCCCGCGAACAGCACGCTGTGCTGTACCCGCCCGTAGACCTCGCAGCCTTCGGTAACAAGGCTTCGCTCGACGCGCGCTTCATTTGAAACATAATGCGGCGGCAGCACCGGGTTGCGGCTGTATATGCGCCACGCCGGGTCATACAGGTCTAAAAGCGGCGGTTCTTCCAATAAATCCATGTTCGCCGTCCACAGGCTGCCTATGGTTCCGACGTCTTTCCAGTATCCACGAAACGCGTAGGCAAACATGCGCTCGCCCTCGCGCAGCATAGCGGGTATGATATCGTGCCCAAAATCGTTCTGCGAAGCGGGGTCTTCTTCATCTGCCTGCATATATTTCTTAAGCAGCGGCCAGTCAAAAATGTATACGCCCATGCTGGCAAGGTCGCTTTGCGGGGCCTTGGGTTTTTCTTCAAAGGAGACTATGCGGCCGCTTTCATCCGCGTTCATGATGCCGAAGCGATGCGCCTCGCTCATGGGCACCTGCAGCACCGCTATGGTGCAGCCCGCCTTCTGCTGCATGTGATGACGCAGCATGGCAGCATAATCCATTTTGTAAATGTGGTCGCCGGAAAGTATGAGCACATACTTGGGATCATACTGGTCCACGAACATCTGATTCTGGTAGATGGCATTGGCAGTGCCGGAGTACCATTGGCCGCTCTTGCCCTTGATATACGGCGGAAGAACGAATACGCCGCCGGAGTTCCGGTCAAGATCCCATGGCTGGCCGCTGCCGATGTAAGCGTTGAGTTCAAGCGGCTGATATTGCGTAAGTACGCCGACGGTGTCAATGTCCGAGTTGACGCAGTTGGAAAGCGGGAAATCGATGATCCGGTATTTGCCGCCGAACGGCACGGCCGGCTTGGCCATGTTCGAGGTCAGGATACCGAGGCGGCTCCCCTGCCCGCCTGCCAGCAGCATGGCTACGATTTGCTTTTTTCTCAATGCGTGCGACCCCCCTCTCTTATTCTGTAAAGGATGTCATTCGTTTACCGCGCGGTCTAAAATCTGTTCCGTATCTTCTATTTTCAAAAACACGGCGCCCAGCGGCGGCAGGCGCAGCCGCAGCCGGTCCGTCGTCACGACGGGCTCGGTGTTGTGCCAGTCACCCGTCCCGCCAAAGGATACGTCGTCCGTTGAAAACACTTCCGTCAGGGTGGCTTGTACGGCAAGCTGCGGCGCATAATTTTCCCACGGATTGGGGGTGAAGTTGAATACGCAAAGCAGCGCACCCTTATCCCTGTCCCGGCGGATAAAAGCGAGTACGGAATGTATAGTATCGTCCGCGCTCACCCATTCGAAACCATCCCAGCTGTCATCCTGCTCATACAGCGATGGGCAGCTTGTGTAAAACCCGTTGAGTGTGCGTGCAAACGACTGCATGCTCAGGTGCATGGGGTAATCCAGCAGCAGCCAGTCCAAGCCCTCGTTGAAACGCCATTCTATGAATTGCCCGAACTCATTTCCCATGAAGTTGAGCTTCTTGCCCGGATGCGCATATTGGTATGCGAGCAGCAGCCGCAGCTGCGCAAATTTGCGCCAGTAATCGCCGGGCATCTTATCGAGCAGCGAGTGTTTGCCGTGCACGACCTCGTCATGTGAAAACGGCAATATGTAGTTTTCTGAAAACGCGTAACACAGCGAAAAAGTCAGTTTATCATGGTGCCATTTGCGGTAGACGGCTTCCTTTTCCATATAAGAAAGCGTGTCGTTCATCCAGCCCATGTTCCATTTATAATGAAATCCGAGCCCGCCTTCTTCTGCCGGGCGCGTTACATAAGGAAAAGCGGTGCTTTCCTCCGCGATCATCAACCGCTCCCCGTCCGGCCATTCCTGCCGTACACGGCTGTTCAGCTTGCGGATAAACGCGATGGCGTCCAGGTTTTCATTGCCGCCATGTTCGTTGGGCAGCCATGCCCCTTCAGCCCGGCCGTAATCGAGATACAGCATGCAACTGACTGCGTCCATGCGCAGACCGTCAAAGTGAAATTCCTTGAGCCAGTAAAACGCATTGGAAATCAGGAAGCTCTGTACCTGCGTGCGTCCATAATCGAAAAGCATGGTTCCCCATTGCGGTTGCTCGCCGCGGCGGGAATCGGGATGCTCATAAAGAGGCGTTCCATCGTAGAGCCGTAACCCGTGCTCATCCCGCGGAAAATGCGCGGGTACCCAGTCTAAGAATACGCCAAGACCCTTTTGGTGTGCGCGGTCGATCAGATACATCAGATCCTCCGGCGCGCCATAGCGGGAAGTTGCGGCATAATAATTGGTGATCTGATATCCCCAGCTCATATCGAGCGGGTATTCGCAAACGGGCATGAGTTCAAGATGCGTATATCCCATATCCGCTGCGTAATCCACCAGTTCAACAGCAAGCTGCCTGTAGGAAAGACCGTCGCGGAACGAGCCGAGGTGCGCCTCGTATACGCACATGGGACGCTTGTAATGATCTTTGCCGGCATTTGCTGTATAATAGGAATCATCGTTCCATTCGTATTGAGGCATTCCCCATACCATGGACGCCGTACCCGGACGATGCTCGCAGCGCGTGGCAAACGGATCGCTGCGCCAATATGTCTTTCCATCCTTTGCGGTAATGACGTATTTATATAGATCGCCCCGGGATATGCCATTGACTTGCGTTTCCCACACGCCGGTCCCCTCAATTGGCTGCATGGGCAGCGCGTGGGGGTCGAAGCCATTGAAGCTGCCCGCCAGATGCACCGCGCTTGCGTTGGGAGCCCATACGGCGAAACGCCAGCCATCCTGGGCAGGATGTGCGCCAAGCGTTTCGTATGCGCACGCGCTTTCGCCGATATTGAAATAATACAGCGCTTTCGCATCGAATTCTGCAGCCATGGGTATGCCTCCTTTTTTCCGGGGCAAGGAAGGTGTCGCTTCCATAATATCATTATTTCCGGCGATGTTGAAGTTAGAAAGCACATCGGGGGAAATATGCGAACGCCTGCATTGCTTGCGGAGCAGGCGATTACGCACGTGTACGCTTTCGCAGGCATCCGCTCCGTTGACCAAGAAATGCATACGAACCTGTATATTCAGTATACCGCATGCGTAAAAAACAGGCAATATCGGAGGAATAATCCAGACGGAACCTATCGTAAAAATTAGATTTGGAAAATGTAAAAAAAGCGGTTGACATGTTAAAATGACTTTGCTATACTAAACAAGCTGTCGCGGG